>JACKOX010000005.1 GCA_024233975.1 Rhodanobacteraceae bacterium | reverse complement strand
CGGGCCCAGTGGCTCGGTGACCATGACATAGGTCGAAATCGGCAGGATGCTGCGATCAAGACGCGGCGCGTAACCGCCGATGTAGCCACCGCAGGCATGCACCACGCGCCTGGCCTTCACCTCGCCTTCGGCCGTGCGGATGTTCCAGCCACTGCCGTCACGACGCAGCTCCACCACTGGGCTGCGCTCGTGGATCGCAACGCCCTGAGCGGCGGCAGCCTGCCCCAGGCCAATGGCGTAGTTCAGCGGATGCAGATGCAGCGCGGAGGACTCGAATAGCGCGTCGCTGTAGCGTTCGCTGTGGATGCGTTCGCGAAGTTCGGCCTGCGGCATCCAGCGCCAATCCACACCATAGTGCTCGGCCAACTCGCGCTGGCGTCCGCGCAGCATTTCCGGATCGCGGAACCAGTTGGCCCAGATCACGCCGCCTTCGACCGGATCGCAGGGAATGTCGTACTTGGCAGCACGACGGCGGATGCTGTCCACGCCCCACAGCGTGCCGTCGTACATGCGCTTCGCCCGCTCCGCGCCCTGGCTTCGGCGCAGCGCGGCCTCGCCCAGCGAGTAACCACCAAAGGCAAAGCCGCCGTTGCGCCCCGAAGCGCCATGACCCAGCTGCCCGGCTTCCAGCAGCACCACCCCGGCATGACCGCGCTCGGCCAGGCCAATTGCCGTGTTGAGTCCGGCGAAGCCACCGCCAATGATCACCGTGTCCGCCTCGTGCCGACCCGACAGCGCGGCGAAAGCCGGATAGTCGGTGGCCGACGCGCGGTAGTAGCTGACAGGGTTGATGGTCATGAGCAGCGGTTCTGGCTGGTTAGGATGGGCTGCGATTGTGCCGCATTCGCGCATCGCCAACGCAGCTTTCATCTGACGCGCAGGAGCCGACCATGTCGAACGAGCCGTCAAACACCACCCATCGCTCGCCGAACCCAGGCGTCGAAGGCGAGATGCATGGCGCCGATCCCGCCTTTCGCCGGCGCATGTTCCTGCTGCTCGCTGCCTGCCTGCTCGGCGCCGTCCTCGTGGTGCTGCTGCTTCCCGGCTGGCTTGACGAGCTTCGTCAGCGCGGTAGCGATTCCGGCGGACTGGACGAACTGCTGCGCATCGGCTTCACCGCGGTCGCACTGGTGATGATCGCGCCAATGCTGCTGCTTGCGCGCCTTTCGCTGAGCTGGGCGGAGCAGATCCGACAGGCCGACAGCTTTCCCACGAGGGAGATGAAGACCACCCGTGACGTCCCGGTGCGCCACGGAAAGGACGCACTGCGAGTGGCACGCTGGCACACGGCCGGCGCCATCGCCCTGCTCTGGCTCTCGGTGGCACTGATGGCCTGGGTGGCCTGGATCTGGCTCGGCTGAGACCGCACGACTCACGCTGCCGTATGGCTTACACGAGCGGCGTGACTCAGACTTCGCGAACGCCCAATTCGTCCAGCGCGCGCTGCATGGCCTCGCGCGTGGCCTCGCTGATCTTCTCGTGATCCAGCGCGTAGCGGATGGTGGCCTCGACCAGACCAATATGGCTGCCGCAATCAAAGCGCGTGCCCTGGAAACGATAGGCCAGCACGCTGTCCTCCGCCGCCAGACGGGCGATGGCGTCGGTCAGCTGGATCTCGCCACCGGCACCAGGCCTGGTGGATTCCAGCAGGTCGAACACGCGTGGGCTCAATACGTAGCGACCCACCACGGCCAGCGTGCTCGGCGCATCCGCCGGCCTTGGCTTCTCCACCATGGCCGTGATGCGGCCGCGACGGTTCTCGAACGACTCCGTGGCAACAATGCCGTAGCTGCCGGTCTGTTCGGCCGGCACGTCCTGCACCGCGATCACGCTGGCATTCGACGAGGACGCCACGTCACACATCTGCTTGAGTGCACCGTCACCCCGGTTCCAGATCAGGTCATCAGGCAGCAGGACCGCGAACGGTTCGTTGCCGACCACCGGTTTGGCGCAGAGCACCGCATGGCCTAGGCCCAGCGCTTCGGCCTGGGTCACGAAAACGGCACGCACGTGCGACGGCAGGACACCACGAACGATCTCCAGCAGTTCGTCCTTCCCGCTCGCTTCCAGGCGGTGCTCCAGCTCGTAGGCCTTGTCGAAATAGTCCGCAATCGCGTGCTTGTAGCGGTTGGTGACGAACACCAGCGTGTCGCAGCCGGCGGCGATGGCCTCGTCCACCGCGTACTGGATCAGCGGGCGGTCAATGACCGGCAGCATCTCCTTGGGCACGGTCTTGGTCGCCGGCAGAAAGCGCGTCCCGAGTCCGGCGACCGGAAACACGGCCTTGCGGACGACGCCGAAGGCAGGCGGAGACATCTCGGTGGTCATGGCAAATCCTTTTGTCGCGTGTTTGCTGCCTAGGCGGCGTCGCCACCGCGGGCACCCAGCAGCGGAACCGTCACCGGCTCGCGGTCGAACTCCGGAACCAGTGTACGCAGGCATTGTTCCAGCGCGGTTTCATCGTAGGCAGCTACCGCCTGCTGCGCCTGGTTCAACACTCCGTCCAGACTCTCCCCGACCACGCTGCGAGCGCGGGCCAGCATGATCTTGGGATGCGCCGTGCTGCCGTAGGCTTCCTGCGGGTGGAACAGCTCCTCGAACAGCTTCTCGCCCGGGCGCAGTCCAGTGTAGGCGATCGCCACGTCCCGGCCCGGCTGGCGTCCGGCGAGGCGAATCATCTGCTCGGCCAGGTAGGCGATCTTGACCGGCTCGCCCATGTCCAGTGCGAACACCTCGCCGCCCTCGCCCAGCGCGACGGCCTGCAGGATGAGCTGGCAGGCTTCGGGGATGGTCATGAAGTAGCGGGTCACTTCCGGGTGGGTGACGGTCACGGGTCCGCCCCGCTGGATCTGCTCACGGAACAGCGGCACCACGCTTCCCGCGGAATCGAGCACGTTGCCGAAACGCACGGTGATGAAGCGCGTGCGCTCCGAGCGCGTCGCCAGCGACTGGCAGACCATCTCCGCCACGCGCTTGCTGGCGCCCATCACGTTGGCCGGATTCACCGCCTTGTCCGTGGAAATCAGCGCGAAGCATTCGACGCCGTAGCGGACGGCCGCAAGCGCCAGCGTCCGCGTCGCCAGCGCATTGTTGCGCACGGCTTCGCGCAGCTGGTTCTCCAGCAGCGGTACATGCTTGAAGGCGGCGGCATGGAAGATCATTTCAGGGCGGCGCTCACGCATCAGCGCGTCGCAAGTGGCGGCATCGCCGCAGTCGCCCAGGCGCATGTCCACCAGCAATTCCGGGAATTCCGCGCGCAGCTCCTGCTCGATGCGATACAGGTTGTATTCCGAGGTCTCCAGCACCACCAGCGACGCGGCGCCCAGACGAGCCACCTGCCGGCAAAGCTCCGAGCCAATCGAACCACCACCACCGGTCACCAGCACCCGACGGCCGCTGATACCGGTACGGATCGCCGTCCAGTCCAGCGACACCGGCTCGCGCCCCAGCAGGTCCTCGATCGCCACCGGTTTCAGTTCATTGAAACGCGAGCGGCCTTCGACCACGTCCTGCAGCCGCGGCACGGTGCGGAACGGCAGGCCGGTTTCCTCGCACAGCTCGACCACGCGCTGCATCTGCTGGTTGTTGGCCGACGGAATGGCGATCAGCAGCATGTCCGCGGCGACCTCGCGGGCCAGCTCCGGGATGCGCTCGATGGTGCCCAGCACTGGAATGCCGTGAAGCCGGGCGCCGCGAAGCACGCGGGAATCATCGATGAAACCGACAAAGCGATAGCGGCTTTCACGCTTGAGATCGCGAACCAGCGCCTCACCAGCGTGGCCGGCGCCAATCACCAGCACCCGCAACGCCGGCACGTTGCCGCCGTCACCGTGACGGCTGTCCTTCCAGAAGCGGTAGGCCATGCGCGGCAGGCCCAGCAGAAGGATCAGCGCGATCGGATAGAGCACCAGCACCGAACGCGGAACACCATCAAGGCGCGAGAACAGGAACAGGCCGAGCGAGATCGCCAGCGACCCCACCACGGCAGCGCGGGCGATATTCCAGAGGTCCGGAAGGCTGGCGAAACGCCACAGGCCGCGGTACAGGCCGGTCCACCACAGCACCAGACCCTGCGCCACGAGGACGATCAGGACTTCACTGGAGAACCACGGCACCTCGCGGATGTCAGGCGCCATGCTGATGCGCAGGCGGTTGCTGCCGACCCAGGCCAGCCAGACCATGAACAGGTCATGCAGCACCACGGCCAGCCGTGGGTGGATCAGCGCGAACAGGCGACCGACGCGATTCACTCAGGCCGCCCTCGCTTCACGCGTCGCAGCAATGCATGGCGCGACAGCAGCCAGATGATCGACAGCAGCAGCCACAGGGCGATCCATAGCGCCACGCCCCTTTGTGGGCGCTGGAGCAGCAGGAGAACCGACGGGACCACCAGAAGAAGGTTGCATGCGAGATAGATCGCGACGACACGGGGATGCGAAAGGCCGCTGCGATGCAGCCACTGATACAGGTGTTCGCGATGCGGATTGTACCATCGGACCCCACGCAGCAGCCGCGACAGCAGCGTCAGGCCGGCGTCGATCATGAATGGCGCGGCGGCCATTGGCCACAGCGCCCAGCCCCAGCTGCCCTCGGCGAGACCCAGCACACCGATGCCAGCCAGGCCGAAGCCCAACGTGGTGCTGCCGACATCTCCCAGGAAGATCCGCGCCTTTGGCAGGTTGAACGGCGCGAAGCCTACCAGTGCCGCCAGCAGGACCAGCGCCGGCAGCAATACCGGTGGCGCCTGCGCCAGCCAGGCCGCCATCGCCAGCAGCGCGGCGGTCACCGCGCTCTGCATCACCGCGATCCCGTCAATGCCATCCATGAAGTTCCAGAAATTGGTCGCCAGCACCAGCGCGACCACCAGCAACAGGCGCTGGCCAATCGCCGGCAGATCATCGCCAACACCCAGCGCCCCCAGCACCAGCAGGACGGCCGCCAGCAGATGCACCGCGATGCGCGGCAAGATCGGCAATGAGCGATGGTCATCAACCCAGCTGATCGCAGCCACCAGCGCGGTACTACCCAGCAGCCACCACAGCGATGCCGGCACATCGGCCATATTCAACGCCAACAATGGCGTCGCGATCAGGAAGACCAGTACGGGGGCGATGCCGCCGCCGCGTGGCGTGCGCGACACATGGCTGCGACGTTGGCCCGGCAGGTCGTAGAGCGCCCGACGACGCGCATAGGCCAGCGCAAGCCAAGTGCCCATCGCTGATGCAAGTGCAACAACGAGCAGGAAGCCGGAGAGAGACGCGAAGTCGACGCCAGCCACGAACAGGCCTACTCGCCCGCCGTGCCGTGGATGGGCTTCACCGTGCCCCAGTTCTTGCAGCTCGGGCAATGCCAGTGATGGGCCCGGGCGCCGAATCCGCAGCGCTGGCAGCGATAGGTCGGTGCACCGGACAGCAGCTTTTCGGTCAACTGACCCAGCACCAGCAGTATGTCCCGCTCGGCGGTCGCACCCTGAGCGAGACTCAGGTCGATCAACGCCCCCTGCCCGCGGACCGATGGCCGCTGACGCAGTTGTCCGGTCAGGTATTCCAACGCGCGTTCGCCGCCTTCCTGTTCCTGCACAAGTGCAGTCATGGCCAGCACCGGCGAGACACCGGGATAGCGCTCGATCATCTCGGCGAGGAAGGAACGCGCGCGAGCCAGGTCGCCATGGCGTCGATAAGCGTCGAGCAGGTCCGGCAGCAGCTCGGGCAGGAAGTCCGGATCGTTCCGCGCCACGCGCTCAAAGCTGCGGATCGCCGCGACATCATTGCCGGCCTTCGCCTCCAGCCGCCCCTCCAGCATGCCGGCGCGAACGCTGTTGGCATCCACATCGAAAGCCCGGCGCAGATTGTCACGCGCAGCATCCGGCTTGCCCTGGCAGCGCGCGCGCTCGGCCAGCTCGCAGTAGAAATGCGCGATCAGCCGCCCCATCGGCTCGCCGGTGGCCGATTCGTAGCTCTTCGCGTGCTCGATCGCCTGCTGCCAATCCTGTTCGGCCTGGTAGATGCTGATCAGGTGCTTCATGGCGCGCGGCGCCGAAGATTCGAGCTTGAGGAGATCGGTAAACAGGGTTTCCGCCCGGTCGTACAGGCCGGCGCGCATGTAGTCCTCGCCCAGTGCCAGCACCGCCTCGGTGCGCTGCTCGTCACTCAGGTTGTCGCGCATCACCAGGTTCTGGTGCAGGCGGATGGCGCGATCGACCTCACCGCGACGGCGGAACAGATGACCCAGTGCGAAGTGGGTTTCCACCGTATCGCGGTCGACTTCGGCAATCTTGAGGAAGACCTC
Source organism: Rhodanobacteraceae bacterium (assembly GCA_024233975.1). Lineage (GTDB taxonomy): Bacteria > Pseudomonadota > Gammaproteobacteria > Xanthomonadales > Xanthomonadaceae > JACKOX01. Next base: position 141,453 of record JACKOX010000005.1, on the reverse strand, counting down.
GATGGCCTTGTCCGGCTGCTCGTTCAGCAGGTAGTTCAGGCCGCGGAAATAGGTCGTCGAGAGCCGACTGACGGCGGCGCCGCTACTGCGCCGGCTGTTGCGCCAATGCAGCCACCAACCAGAGGCAAAGGCCAGCGGCAGCAGGGCCAGCGGCCATATCCAGCCGCTCACGCGCCGCGGGTCTCCGCGCTTCCGAGCACCGGATCGCTTGTCGGCGCCGAGGCCGATTCGGCCAGTTTCGCGGCCTGGCGCGACTGCTTGCGTTCCTTTGACAGCCGTCTCTGTAGCGGCCAGATGACGCCCAGCGACAGCATCAACCAGGAAAGCAAGGCGCCAACCAGCATGGCCAGCAGCAACGCCACGCCAAGCATGAGGTCGAACTGGACGAAATAGAGGTCGACATGCGCCGACTCGGCATTCAGTGCGCCGAAAAGAATACCGGCCAGGAGGCAGGCGGCGGCGAGGACATAGAACAGCAGGCGCATGCGGTCACACCGTCGAAAATCAACGGATAGCTTAGCAGGCGAAGTGCAACATGGAGGCCGCCTAGCGGGCTTGCCGCCGTAGGCCGTTCAGCTTGAGGCGAATGAGGCCTCTGCGGGAATCAATCGTCGTCGCGACGGCTGGAGCGATCTGCCAGCGGCATGGTGTCGCTGACGCGCTCGCGCAGCTCCTTGCCGGGCTTGAAATGCGGGACGTGCTTGCCGGGCAGCGCCACCGAATCGCCGGTCTTCGGATTGCGACCGATGCGCGGCGGGCGGTAGTGCAGCGAGAAGCTGCCGAAGCCACGGATTTCGATGCGGTCGCCGTGCGCCAACGCGCCGCTCATCTGTTCGAGCATGGTCTTGACGGCCAGATCGACGTCTTCCGCCTTGAGATGCGATTGGCGCAGTCCCAGCGCCTCGATGAGTTCGGATTTGGTCATGCCGGTGCAGTTGCTTCCATCAACAGGGCGAACACGCGGGGAAAATCGGGATCAAGTCCGTCGCTGACGTTCGCGGGGCCATCAAGGCCCCGCGAACACCAGACACTAGCAGATTACTCGGACTTGTTGTCCAACTGCTCGCGCAGCAGCGCACCCAGCTGGGTGGTGCCGCCGGAGGTGGTCTTGTACTCCTCCATCACCTCGCGCAGCTCGGCCTCGTCCTTGGCGCGGATCGAGAGCTGCAGCTGGCGGCTCTTGCGGTCCTGGCCCATGAACTTGGCTTCGACGCTATCGCCGACCTTCAGGTACTGGGTGGCGTCCTCGACACGCTCCTTGGCGATGTCGTTGGCGCGGATGTAACCCTCGATACCATCAGCCAGGTCGATCACGGCGCCACGGGCATCCACTTCCTTGACCGTACCGGTCAGGATGTCGCCGCGGGCGTGGCCGGCCATGAACTGGCCGAACGGATCCTGCTCCAGCTGCTTGATGCCGAGGCTGATGCGCTCACGCTCCGGATCGACCGCCAGCACCACGGCCTCGACTTCGTCACCCTTCTTGAACTCGCGGATCAGGTCTTCACCGGCGCTCGCCCAGCTGATGTCGGACAGGTGCACCAGGCCATCGATGCCGCCGTCCAGGCCGACGAAGATGCCGAAATCGGTGATCGACTTGATCTGGCCGCCCACCTTGTCGCCCTTCTTGTGGATTGCCGCGAAGGCTTCCCACGGATTGGAGGCGCACTGCTTGATGCCCAGCGAGATGCGACGACGCTCCTCGTCCACGTCCAGGACCATGACCTCGACCTCGTCGCCAACCTGCACGACCTTGGACGGGTTGACGTTCTTGTTGGTCCAGTCCATTTCCGACACGTGCACCAGGCCTTCGACGCCCGGCTCGATCTCGACGAAGCAGCCGTAATCGGTGACGTTGCTGACCTTGCCCAGGAGGCGGGTGGTGTTCGGGTAACGACGGGCGATGTTGTCCCACGGATCCTCGCCCAGCTGCTTCAGGCCGAGGCTGACGCGGTTGCGCTCGCGGTCGAACTTGAGCACGCGGACGTCCATCTCCTGGCCGACTTCCACCACCTCGGACGGATGGCGCACGCGCTTCCATGCCATGTCGGTGATGTGCAGCAGGCCGTCGATGCCGCCGAGGTCGACGAACGCACCGTAATCGGTGAGGTTCTTGACCACGCCCTTGATGATCGCGCCTTCCTGCAGGCGTTCCAGCAGCTTCTCGCGCTCCTCGGAGAACTCGGTCTCGACGACGGCGCGGCGCGAAACGACCACGTTGTTGCGCTTGCGATCCAGCTTGATGATCTTGAACTCGAGTTCCTTGCCCTCGAGGTAGACCGGATCGCGGACCGGACGCACGTCCACCAGCGAACCTGGCAGGAACGCACGGACGTCCTTGATGTCGACGGTGAAGCCGCCCTTGACCTTGCCGGAGATCTTGCCGGTCACGGTCTCGTCGCCTTCCATGGCTTCTTCCAGCTCGTCCCACACCATGGCGCGCTTGGCCTTCTCGCGCGACAGCATGGTTTCGCCGAAGCCATTCTCGAGTGCGTCCAGCGCGACCTTGACCTGGTCGCCGACCTTCACTTCGAGCTCACCGTCTTCACTCTTGAACTGCTCGATCGGCACGATGCCTTCGGACTTCAGGCCGGCGTTGACGACGACCACGTCCGAGCGGATCTCGATCACCTCGGCGGTGACGATGCTGCCGGGCTTGAGCTGGGAGAGCTTTTCGCTCTGTTCGAACAGTTCTGCAAAACTTTCAGTCATTGGATTGGTTTCCGTTGATCACACGGGCCTGTCGATAGCATTTGGCGTTGATTCGCCGACTGCTGCGGCCCACCCTTGTGTGGTGTCGGATGACACCGGTTGCTTGAAAAACCCGACGGTTGTCGGGACCTGGTTTTCGCCCTTGCCTGCATCGTCCTGACGCCTGCCTGGGCCATGCGCGAACGCATGCCGGCCGCCATCGCGACCAACCCACCCGATCCGTCGAGTGAGTAAATTCGTTCTCCATAAGTGATGCGGAACCATCGATTCCGCCTGCGGTGACCGTGAGGTACTGGTTCCGCCGGGCCTCCCTTATCGGCCCCGCTTGGTTTGAACCAGTGACAGCACCCGATCGATGACCTGTTCGACCGGCATACCCGTGCTGTCCACGGTGATCGCATCCGCCGCGGGCCTCAATGGCGCCACGGCGCGCTGCGCGTCGCGCGCATCGCGCGCAAGGATCTCCCGCAGCAGACTGTCCATTTTAACCGCCAAGCCCTTTGCCTTCAACTGGTTATAGCGCCTCTCGGCACGCTCCTGCGCGCTGGCGGTCAAAAACACCTTGAACTCGGCGTCCGGGAAGATCACGGTGCCCATGTCGCGACCGTCCGCGACCAGCCCCGGACGGCGCCGAAACGCCCGCTGTTTGTCCAGAAGCGCCGCCCGAACCTCGGAAATCACCGCGATGGCCGAGGCTGCGGCACCGGCGGTTTCGGTACGCAGCTCATCAGTGGCGTCCACGCCATTGACGATCACCCGGGGCTCGTCGTCACCGCTGGTGTCGAAGCGCACCTTGGTGTCGAAGGCACAGCGCACCAGCGAGGCGTGGTCGGAAAAATCCACGCCCGCCCAGCTGGCCGCCAGGCCGACGGAGCGATACAGCGCCCCGGAATCGAGGTAGTGCCAGCCCAGCCTATCGGCCACGGCGCGACTGACGGTGCCCTTTCCGGAGCCGGAAGGACCGTCGATGGTAAGAACGGGAATGGTCGACATGGCGCGCAGTTTAACGTCTGCGCCAGCATTGCGGTTCAGGTTTTGGACTCAGTCGCCAGCCGGCGCGACATTCAGGCCAGCGCTGGTCGCGAGTTCCATGAAGCCGGGAAACGAGGTCGCCACGTTGGCACAGTCGCTGATCCGGACCGGACCCTTCGCCAGCTGGGCGGCTACCACGAAGCTCATGGCGATGCGGTGATCGCCGCCGCTGTCGATCTCGCCACCCTGGAGCAAACCGCCATGGATATCGGCACCGTCCGGCGTTTCCTCCACGCGAATGCCGAGCGAGCGCAGCCCGGTCGACATCAGCGCAATCCGGTCGGATTCCTTGACCCTGAGCTCCGCAGCGCCACGAACGCGGGTGACACCATCTGCCGCCGCGGCGGCCACAAACAGCGCCGGAAACTCGTCGATCATGTCGGGCACCAGCTCGACCGGTACTTCGATGCCATGCAGCGCCGCGCTGCGGATTCGCAGATCACCCACGGGTTCGCCGCCTTCCTCGCGGGGATCGAGCACGCTGATATCGGCTCCCATCGCCCTCAGGGCATCAAGCAGACCGGTGCGCCGTGGATTGAGACCAACGCCCCGCAACAGCAGGTCCGAACCCGGCACCACGGTCGCAGCGACGATGAAAAACGCCGCCGAGGAGATGTCGGCCGGCACGTTGATCCTGACCGGCTTCAGCTGACCACCGCCCTGCAACCGCGCGAAGCCCGGCGAGAACTCGATGGGCCAGCCCATCGCCGACAGCATGCGTTCGGTGTAGTCGCGGGTCGGATGCGGCTCACGGACCTCGGTCGTCCCGCGGGCATAAAGCCCAGCCAGGAGCACCGCGGACTTGACCTGAGCGCTGGCAATGGGGGTATTGAATTCAATGCCTTGCAACGCACTGTTGCCGTGAATTCGAAGTGGCGGCACGCCACCATCAGCGGTATCGATCCGTGCGCCCATCCGTGCCAGCGGCTCGGTGACCCGACGCATGGGACGCCGCGACAGCGAGGCATCGCCAACCAGCTTGGAGTCGAAGGCCTGCCCGGCCAGCAGGCCCGCCAGCAGCCGCATGCCGGTCCCGGCATTGCCGCAGTCAATGGCTTGCGCCGGCGCTTCCAGCCCGTGCAAGCCGACACCGTGGACGGTGCGACGACCATCGCCGGTTGCCTCGATCCGCACGCCCATCGCCGCGAAGGCCGCCGCCGTGGCCCGGGTGTCCTCGCCTTCCAGAAAGCCGTCGATCTCACTGACACCGTCAGCCAGGGCACCAAGCATGATGGCGCGGTGCGACACGGATTTGTCGCCCGGCACCCGGATCTCGCCACGAATCGGCTCCCCAGTAGAGGCGATCCAGTCCTGCGATGCCTGATCGCTGCCGCTCACGATGCCGACGCGACCTGCGGCATCAGCACATCCAGCGTTTCCAGCAGCAGGCGGTTCTCGTCGGCCGTGCCGACGGTGATGCGCAGGCAGTCGCCGAGTCCGTAACCGCCCATGGGCCTGAGAACCACGCCGCAATCCACCAGCCGTTGCTCCAACGCCGCGCAATGCGGTCCGAACTCGACCAGCAGGAAGTTGGTTCGCGAGGGAAACACGAACAGGCCGCGCTCGCGCAGCCCCTGCGCCAGCGCCTCGCGTTCGCGCGCATTCTCCTGTCGCACGTGATCGAGATGCGTGCGATCTGCAAACGCGGCCTGCGCGGCTGCCATTCCAACGCTGTTGACGTTGAAGGATTCACGAAGGCGTTCGATCAAGCCGATCACCGGCGGCTGCGCCAGCAGGTATCCGACGCGCAGACCGGCCAGGCCATGCGCCTTGGAGAACGTCCCGGTCACTGCCAGGCGAGGAAACTCGCTCATCAGCCCGACGGCTGAAGCCGCTTCCGGTTCATCCTGGTATTCCCGGTAGGCCTCGTCCACGACCACGATGGCGTGACCCGGCACCCGCGCCAGGAAATCGCGCAGCTCCTCGCGGGTCAGCCAGGTACCGGTTGGGTTATTCGGGTTAGCGAGGCAGACCAGCCGCGTGCGGTCGTCGATCACCGACAACAGCGCATCGAGATCGTGGCCGCAGGGCATGGCGTGCTCGCGCGGGTTGGCGTCTGCCCACTGGATCGGTGCACCCGTCGCCATGGCGGACAGCGCATAGACCGCGAAGGAATGCCGGGCACAGGCCAACGCGGCAGTCGGTCCGGTGAAGACCTGCCCCAACAGCATCAGCAATTCGTGCGAACCATTGCCCAGTGCGATCTGCGCGGTTTCCAGTCCGAACGCATCGGCCAGCGCGCGCTTCAGGTCGCCGCCCAGCGGATCGGGATAGCGATGCAGGTCTTCGATGGCCGAGCGTGCCGCCGCCAGTGCCAGTTGACTGGCGCCATAGGGACTTTCGTTGGCACCGAGCTCGATCAGGTCATCGAACTGCCGGCGCAGCGCGATCAGGTCGTGCCCGGGATCATAGGCGCGCAGCTGCTGGATTGCCGGCTGCGCCAATGCCTCAACGGACGCCCGATCACCCTGGCCAGCTTGCTCGCTTTGGCTCACAGCACCGCGACCGGATAGGAGCCCAATACCTTGACCTCCTGCGCCGAGGCATCCAGCTGCGCGATGGCCTTTTTCATCGCTTCATCCTGCACGTGGCCGGCGATGTCGACGAAGAACGCGTACTGCCAGCGCCCGGAGTGCGCCGGACGTGACTCGATGCGATTCATCGACAGACCCTGGTCCGCGAACGGGCTCAGCACCTGGTACAGGGCACCGGGACGGTCGCGGATGAAGATCAGCAGCGAGGTGCGGTCATGGCCACTGGGCGGGAACAACTCGCGACCCAGCACCAGGAAGCGCGTGGTGTTGTCGGCGTGATCCTCGATGGGGCCGGCAACGACTTTCAGGCCATAGACGCTGCCCGCCGACGCGCCGGCAATTGCCGCCGCGTCGTCGGCATTGCGCGCACGGCGCGCGGCCTCGGCATTGCTGGAGACCGGGATCTTCTCCACGTGCGGCAGGTGCTGGCGCAGCCAGGCCTTGGTCTGCGCGAAACTCTGCGGGTGCGAGTAGATGCGTTCGATGTCCTCGATGTGGCCGGTGCGCGACAGCAGGTGCTGGTGCACGCGCAGCTCGACTTCGCCGCAAATCTTGAGCTTGGAGGTCAGGAACATGTCCAGCGTGGACTGGATGGTGCCCTGCGTGGAGTTTTCCACCGGCACCACGCCAAAATCGGCGTTGCCGGACTCCACTTCCTGGAACACCTCCTCGATGCTGGTCAGCGGCAGGCCGTGGGCGGAATGCCCGAAGTGTTTGTGCACGGCAAGCTGTGAAAACGTGCCTTCCGGGCCGAGGAAGCCGACCTTCAGCGGCTCCTGCTGCGCCAGGCAGGCGGACATGATCTCGCGGAACAGCCGCACCATCTCCTCGTCGGACAACGGACCGCCATTGCGGTCCAGCACGCCGCGCAGCACCTGAACCTCGCGCTCGGGACGGTAGTAGTCAACGGCGGCTTTCAACTTGCCCTTGGCGCGACCGACCTGCTGCGCAAAACGCGCGCGCTCGGCGATCAGCTGCTGGATCTCCCGGTCGATGCTGTCAATGCGCGCGCGCACCTCGGGAAGCGCCGGAACAGCATTTTCCGACCCGGGTTTGACTGTCGCAGCCGGTTTCGCGCCGGCTTTCCTGTTGACCTTGCTCGCCCCCGCTGATTTGCCGGACGACGTGCCTTTGCCCTTCCCCGCAGCCTTTGCCGCCGCGCGCTTTTCGGCCGTCCTGATCGTCTTGCGACTGGCCATCACACGACCCTCAGCCTCAACACGCCATCGATGCCGCGCAACGCAGCCAGTGCATCGGCGTCGACGTCGCTGTCGGTATCGATCAGGGTGTAAGCCAGATCACCGCGCGAGGCGTTGTGCATCTGGTGGATGTTGATGCCGGCCGCACCCAGCACCTGCGACAGCTGGCCGATCATGTTCGGCCGGTTGCGGTTGGCGATGCACAGGCGCGTGCTGCCCTCGCGCGCCATCCGCGTGTCGGGGAAGTTCACCGAATGGCGGATGTTGCCGTTTTCGAGGAAATCACGGATCTGGTCGACCACCATGCGCGCGCAGTTTTCCTCGGCCTCGCGGGTGGAAGCACCCAGGTGCGGCATGGCAATCACGCGCGGATTGTCGAGCAGCTTCGTCGGCGGGAAGTCGGTGACGTAGCGACCGATGCGGCCGTCGGCCAGGCCTTCGGCCAGTGCGGCGTGATCAACGATTCCGTCACGGGCAAAGTTCAGCAGCACCACGCCCTGCTTCGCCACCGCCAGCGCGTCGCTGCCGAACAGACCGCGCGTGGCGTCGTTCAGCGGCACGTGGAAGCTGATGAAGTCGGATGCCGCGAACAGTTCGTTGAGCGAACCCGCCTTGGCCACGTCCGACGACAGCTGCCAGGCGCCTTCCACCGTCATGTGCGGATCGAAGCCGATCACCGTCATGCCCAGCGCGCGGGCCGCGTTGGCGACCTTGACGCCAATCGCACCGAGACCGATCACGCCCAGCGTCTTGCCTTCCAGCTCGTAGCCGACGAAGCGCTTCTTCTCCGCTTCCATGGCCTTGGCCGGATCCTCGACGCCACCCAGGGTGCTGACGAAACCCAGCGCGTCGCTGACGTTGCGCGCCGCCAGCAGCATGCCGGTCAGCACCAGTTCCTTGACTGCGTTGGCGTTGGCGCCCGGCGCATTGAACACCGGAATGCCGGCCTCGCTCATGCGCGAAACCGGCACGTTGTTGGTGCCGGCACCGGCACGACCGATTGCTTCCAGGGCCTCGCCCGGCTGCAGCTCGTGCAGGTTGGCCGAACGCAGGATGATGGCGTGCGGGTTGTCCTCGCCATCACTGACCGAATATCGATCGTCCGGAAAACGGTCCAGGCCAGAGCGCGCGATATTGTTGATGGTCTTGATGCGAAACATGTTTCAACCCATTGATTGCCAGAGAAAATGTCAGCCGTGTTTTCGAGCGAAATCGGCCATGAAATCGATCAACGCCTGCACGCCTTCCATCGGCATGGCGTTGTAGATGGAGGCACGCATGCCGCCCACCGAACGATGCCCCTTCAGCGCCAGCAGCCCGGCGGCCTTGGATTGGGTGAGGAAGTCGGCGTCCAGCGCAGCGTCCTTCAGCGTGAAGGGAATATTCATCCAGGAACGGGCGCGCGGCGCCACCGGATTGGCGTAGAAGCCGCCGGAGCCGTCAATCGCGGCGTACAGGGCATCGGCCTTGGCGCGGTTGCGTTCGGCCATGGCGGCCAGACCGCCCTGCTGCTTGAGCCACTTGAACACCAGCCCGGCCAGGTACCAGGCGAACGTCGGCGGCGTATTCAGCATCGAATCCGAGCCGGCGATGGCGTTGTAGTTGAATATCTTGGCGATGCCATCCGGGCAGCGCGCCATCAGGTCGTCACGGATGATGGCAATGGCCAGACCCGATGGCCCGATGTTCTTCTGCGCACCGGCATAGATCATGCCAAAACGCGAGACGTCGATAGGCCGCGACAGGATGGTCGATGACATGTCCGCCACCAGCGGCACGTCACCACTGTTGGGAATGTCATGGAATTCAACACCATGGATGGTTTCGTTCGGCGTGTAGTGCAGGTAGGCCGCGGAAGGATCGACCGACCAGCCGGCGTCCGGAATATCGGTGTAGTTGCCGGCCTTGGTGTCGGCAATCACCTGCACGTTGGCGTAGGGCTTGGCTTCCTTGACCGCCTTCTCGCCCCAGGCGCCGGTCACCAGGTAGTCGGCGCGCTGGCCAGCGGCGAAATTGATCGGGATCAGCGCGAACTGCTGCGTTGCGCCACCCTGCAGAAAAAGTACCCGGTAGTTTTCCGGGATCGCCAGCAACTCGCGCAGGTCGCGCTCGGCTTCGGCGGCGGTTTCCACGAAGGCCTTGCCACGATGGCTGACCTCCATCACCGAGGCGCGTTCACCGCCCCATTCCAACAGTTCGGCCTGGGCCTGACGCAAAACCGCCTCTGGCAGCGCGGCCGGGCCGGCGCTGAAATTGAAACCGCGAGACATGGGGAAACTCCGAGATGACCGTGCGGGACGGTATCGAACTTAGCATGCCGCACCGCAGCACGGAAGCGGGTCATATGAGCGGTGGCAACATCGGGGTTGTTGCCGCGTCCGGGGAGCTCAGGCGCGGCGAATCTTCCGCTCGGATTCCGTCGCCAACCACTCGCCAAAGGCATCGGAATCCATCGGTCTGCCGAACAGGTAGCCTTGCGCCAGGCGGCAGCCCATGCCCAGCAGCAACTGCCTTTGCTGTTCGGTTTCCACGCCTTCCGCGATCAGCTGGAGACCCAGGTCGCCGGCAAAACCAACGATGGTGCGGGCAATCGCCTGATGCCGCGGATTGCTGACCAGGTCTGCCACGAAACTATGATCGATCTTCAGGGCATCGAACGTCGCCGAGGTGAAGGACTCCAGCGACGAGTAGCCGGTGCCGAAATCGTCGACCACCAGCCCCAGGCCCAGCGCCTTCAGGCCTTCCAGACGCTCAACCGCCTGCTGCCGCCCCTGCCGGAACACCGTCTCGGTGATCTCCAGCTGCAGGCTGGCGGCGGAAAGACCGCTGTCCGCCAGGACACGCTCGATGCGCGACAGCAGCCGAGGGTCATTGAACTGGCGTTCGTCCATGTTGACGCTGAGTCGCAGCACTCCGTGATCCTGCTGCCATTGCAGCAGCTGTCCGGCCGCCTGGCGCATCACCCACCAGTCAATGGTGGCCAGTAGCCCGCTCTCGTCCGCAACCTCAAGGAAGTCACCGGGATACAGCAGGCCACGTTCGGGATGCTGCCAGCGCAGCAATGCCTCGCAGCCCACCGTCCGCCCGTCCTCCATGTCGACAATGGGCTGGAAATGCACGCGGAATTCCTCGCGCTCCAGCGCCTGCCTCAGGTCGGTCTCCAGAGCCAGCCGACGCTGCGCGGCGGAACGCATGCTGTCGTCGAAGAACACATAGGCCGACTTGCCCTTCGCCTTGGCCCGGTACATGGCCGTGTCGGCATCGCGCAGCACCTGGTCCGGCGTTTCGTAGGCGTCGCTGCCAAGGACGATACCGACGCTGGCGCCGGAATAGACCCGATGGCCGTCCAGGTCCATGGGACGCGAGAACAGGTCCAGCAGGCGCGTGGCCATGCCCTCGGCACGGGCGCGGTCGCAGGGACCCAGCGACAGCAGGGTGAATTCGTCACCCCCGTAGCGGGCCAGCAGCGCATCGTCGCGGAACGCGGTTTCCAGCTCGACCGCCAGCGTGACCAGCAGACGGTCACCCGCGGCGTGCCCAAGCCCGTCATTCACCAGCTTGAAGCCATCCAGGTCCACGAACAGCACCGCATAGTTGAAGTCGCCACCGACCCGCGCATCGGCGATCCGTTGTTTCAGGCGGTCGTGGAAGACCATGCGATTCGGCAGACCGGTCAGGGCATCGTGGGTGGCGTGGAAGCGGAGTCGCTGCTCTGCCTCGCGCTGCCGGGTGATGTCACGAACGGTGCCGGTAAGGTGACGCTCGCCATCGAGGTCGACCGGACCGGCGCTGACGGTCACGTAGATGCGGTGACCATCCTTGTGCAGATAGCAGCTCTCGAACTCCAGCGGCAGCTCTTCTCCGGCGTCGAAACGGTCCAGCCGCGCATGTGCCGGCTTGCGATACTCCGGTGCGAGCAGGCGGTCGAAGCTCATCGTCGTCAGTTCGCGCTCGGTGTAACCGAACATTGAGGCCATGCGCTGGTTGACGTAGACATAGCGTCGCCCACGCGCCACGAACACACCGGCCTGGCTGTGGTCGACCAGCTGCCGGTAGCGGGCTTCCGAACGCAGCAAGGCCTCTTCGATCACCCGACGATGCTGGATGTCCTGCACCGAGCCGGCGAAACGCAGCTGGCTTTCGTCGGCATCACGCGTCCCGCCGTCATTTTGCAGTCGCACATTGACGTTGACCCAGCGATGCCGGCCGTCGCGGCAGATCAGGCGGGTCTCATGATCGGTCACGTGACCGTCGCGAAGCATGCGCGCAACCAGGCGCACGCGTTCTTCGGGATCGGCGTAGAGATTCACGACGTTGCCGGCTTCCCGCATCACCTGGTCGGCATCGTCGTAGCCCAGCATGTGCACCATGGCGGGGTTGGCGTCGACGATGGTGCCGTCGTGCAGGGTGCGGAACAGGCCAACCGGCGACTCCTCGAACAGTTCGCGATAGCGCCGCTCCGCGGCCTCGATCGCCCGCTGCTGTGCTCGCTCCTCGGTGACGTCACGCGCCAGTCCGGTGGACGCCGGTTCACCGTGAAGCATCACGGCATCGGCGAACACGGCGAACAGGCGCTTGTGGCCCTCGCGATGGATCAGTTGCAGGTCGTAGCTCTGCAACGCCATGGAGCCGGCCTCGCGCTCGGCGCGGCGCCCGGCCTGGGCAGCGAGATCCTCGGGTGCGACGTGGTCCACGTAGTTGCTGCCGATCAGGTCCTGCTGCTGGTAGCCCAGCATTTCGGCGAGTGCCGGATTGGCGAACACGACAACGCCGTGCTGCACCAGGAACACACCATCACGGCAATTGTCGACCAGCACCCGGTACATGGCTTCGGACTGGCGAAGCGCCTCCTCGCCGGCGACCTGGTCGGTGATATCGACAACCGACCCTTCGTAAAAACGAAGCTGGCCGTGGTCATCCCGAACCTCGTGGGCGTTCTCGAGAATCCAGCGCTCGCTGCCATCGTTGCGGCGAACCAGGCTTCGGACGCCGCGAATCTCGCCCTTGTCGAGCAGCTCGCGATGCACTTCGCGACCGTGCGCCGGGTCCACGTAGTAGTCGGTGGCCACGGCATCCTGCCGTGCCAGCATGTGGGTGGCGGAGGGAAAGCCGAAGATGTCGGCCATCGCGGGATTGACGTCGATGAAGCCGCCATCGGGAAGACTGCGGTACAGGCCTTCGGTGGCCGCGAGGTAGAGCGCGCGATAGCTTTCCTGCTCGACTTCGGGGTCCGACCCGACGTCACCGGCATCGGTGCCAACGCGCAGCAGGCAGAAATGCATGAGTTCGCCGTCCCGCTCGACGCACTCAACATCGAGCAGCGAGGGAATCAGCCGTCCGTCCTTGTGCCGGGCAAACAGCGGAAGGCCGACCACCCGCTGCCGCGTCCGCAGCGCCGAATAGATGCGCGACCTTGTGTCGGCGTCTGGCCAGAGATCGATATCGACCGTGCGCTGGCCGACCACCTCGGATGGCTCCCAGCCGAGCTGCTCGCGCATCGCCGAATTGACCTCGACGAAACGCGCGTCGTCCTGGCGGACTATCGCCACTACCGTCCGGCAACGGTCGAAGGCGCTGGCAAACCCCATTCGGCCTCCCCTGTGAGACAGCTCGGTCGGTCGCAGTATACGCCCGGGCCATCGCAGCCGTGGGAACTGGCGCTTGGTTGGACGGACCAAGGGCGTATGCTCAGGAGGCCATGATGACATCACGCAATCACAACCAGCCATCACCCTCGGAAATCACCCCGGAACCGGTGTACCAGGCCCGACGACGCCTTTTGATGGCCGGCGCCGCCCTGCCCCTGCTGGGCCTTGGCGCCTGTGAGGCCGGCAGCAGCGATGCGCCGTCATCCCAGTCCGCCACACCCCGGCCGGCAGCGGAGGAAGAGCAGACCCGCTTCGAGGACGCCAGCACCTACAACAACTTCTATGAGTTCGGCACCGGCAAGGCCGATCCGGCACGCTACGCGCACACGCTGCAAACCGCGCCCTGGTCGGTGCAGATCGCCGGGCACGCCGAGGAAACCGGCAGCTTCACTCTGGAAGACATCCTCAAGCCGCACACCCTGGAGGACCGCATCTACCGGCTGCGCTGCGTGGAAGGCTGGTCGATGGTCATTCCCTGGCGCGGCTTTCCGCTCGGCGACCTGCTGAAGCGATTCCGGCCCACGTCCAAGGCCAAGTACGTGTCCTTCCATACCAAGGTCGACAAACAGGAAATGCCGGGCACGCGCTATCCGGTGCTGAACTGGCCCTACCGCGAAGGCCTGCGCATGGACGAGGCGATGCATCCACTCACCTTGCTGGTCACCGGCATGTACGGCCGCGACCTGCCCCGGCAGAACGGCGCGCCATTGCGGCTGGTCGTGCCGTGGAAGTACGGGTTCAAGAGCATCAAGTCCATCGTCCGTATCGAATTCACCGAGAAACAGCCGCTGACCAGTTGGAACCTCTCCCAGCCCAGTGAGTACGGCTTCTATTCAAACGTGAATCCCGCCGTGGATCACCCGCGCTGGAGCCAGAAGACGGAGCGCCGCATTGCCGGCACCAGTTCCCGGCTGTTCGCCAACCGCGTCCCGACGCTGCCTTTCAACGGCTATGCCGACCAGGTGGCTTCGCTCTACACCGGCATGGATCTGCGGAAGTACTTCTGATGCGGGTCGTCCAGATCGCCAAGGCGGTGGCGCACCTTGCCGCCGCCGCGCCCGCCCTGTGGCTGGGCTGGAGAATCGCCAACGACCTGTTCGGCGCCGATCCGGTCGCCGAGATCACGCATTTCACGGGCGACTGGGCGCTGCGCTTCCTGCTGCTGAGCCTGGCCATGACACCACTACGGCGCCTCAGCGGACGTGCCGAGCCGATCCGCTTCCGGCGCATGCTCGGCCTTTGGGCATTTTTCTACGCCACGCTGCATCTGGCGACGTATGTGGTGCTGGACCTCGGCGGCTACTGGGCGCAGATCGTCGAGGACATCGTCAAGCGACCCTTCATCACCGTCGGTTTCCTTGCCTGGCTGCTGCTGCTACCGCTGGTGGTGACTTCAACCCGCGGGATGATGCGCCGCCTCGGGCGCCGCTGGGGGCAATTGCACAAACTGGTCTACCTGATCGGCGTGCTGGCCGTGCTGCACTTCTGGTGGCTGGTCAAGGCCGACGTGCGCGAACCGCTGGTCTACGCGGCGATTCTGGCAGTGCTTTTCCTGCTGCGCTGGCCGCGCCGCAAGGCGCCATCGAGATCACGAACCGCGAGGACGCGAGTTCAGTCCAGCCAGCCCGGCGCATAGAGCAGCAGGGCCGAGAGCCCCGCCATGATCAGCACGGCCGCAGCGATGAGCCAGAGCATGCCACCCCCACGCTCCGATCCCGGCTCCATGCGCGAGGCCTGCCGCTGTGCGCGGGCATCCGCGAGCATTTCGTCGGTGATTGGACGCATGGTCTGCGTCGTACCAACCTGCGCGCCGGGGTGCGAGGTATAGGATTCCGCGCCACGCGGCGGCAGGCCCGGCGCCTCGATCACGAATCGCTGCTGTTCGACCACCAGCTGGTCGCCGGGATGCAGCCGCGCATTGCGCACCGGCACGCCGTTGACCATCGAGCCCTCTTCCGAGCCGAGGTCGCGCAGGGCGATGAAGTCGTTGTGGTGTTCGAGCTGGCAGTGCTGCGCTTCCAGGGCGGGCTCGTCCAGTCGAAGCCCGGCATCGGGACCACTGCCGATCACCAGCGGCTCGGTCAGCGGGAAGCAACGTCCGAAGGACTGCCCGCAGGCACCTCGCAGCACCACGCGCGAGGCCGCCACGCGCTGGATGGGCGACGGAGACGGCGGCGGATCAGCCGGAATATCGGTATTGATCGAAGCATCACGCTCGGTACGAAGCAGCAGCTGCGTGGCGCCAAGACTGACGGTGTCGCCCAGCCGCAGGAAGGCCAGTCGCGTCACCGGGCGCCCGTTCACATGGACTTCCCGGGCGCCGGGCATCACCCGGAGGATGATGCCGCGGGACGGGTTGATATCGATCCGCGCATGCTCCGGCTGCAGACCGGCGCCCCCGAGACTGACTTCGGCGTCTCGCGCGCTGCCGATGCGGACACCGCCGTTGCCGACGATGACGTCATCATGCTCGCCATGGGGAAAGCTCAGTCGCATCCAGTGGGTAAGATCCGGTGATGGTCGCCTAGCATAGGCGAAAGCCACCGCAACGTCGCGCCTGGGCCATCCAGGCAGGGCTTGGAACCCCGCGGCAACGGCCGCAGAATAGCGGCCTTCGAATCCGGGAAGCCCGCATGTCCAGCATCGAAATCGAACGCAGCCACCAGCGTGGGGCCGACGAGGTCCGCGACGCCGTTGAACGGCTGGCCGAGAAGATGGCGGAGCGCTTCGGCGTCGAATATGCCTGGGAAGGCGACATCATGGCCTTCGAGCGCCCCGGGGTTGAGGGTGAAATCCGTATCGGCGACCAGGTCGTCCATGTCGTGGCGCAGCTCGGCTTCATGCTGAGCATGATGAAGGGCCCGATCGAGGCCGAAATCCACCGCTACCTCGACGAAAAACTCGGCTAGGCAAGCCGCCTAGACGATCGCGTCACGGCCGAAACCGAACGGGTCGGCACGGCCGGCGAACAGCTGCTCCGACACCAGGCGTTCATTGCCGCACAGGCGGCTCATGAACGCCGGCACGTCGTGCAGTTGGCCGAAGGAGTCGAATCCGCGCTCCAGGAACCGGTGCAGCTCGTGCAGCCCCGCCAGACGCGCCGGGCCACGCGCGAGCTTGAGCAACCGGGCAATCCACGGCTGGTTCACTGCATCACCCAGCGCCAACCCGACCGATTCGATGCGCCGGATCTGCCGCTGGCGCAGCCGCCGATGCCCCGCGGCCCGGTAGGCCGCCGCATAGCTGCGGACATCGATTCCCGCCTCGTCGATCCCCTTCAAGGCAAGCTGTTCCGCCACACGCAGGTCCAGCGCGTGGCTCAGCACGGCCAGCTCGATGGCGTCGGCGGCAATCATCAGCATGGCCGGCGGCAGGATGCGTTGCATCATCGGCATCACCCGCTCCATTTCCCGGTCGCGCAGGCTGACGTCGTGGTCACCATACAGATCACTGAGGAAGAAACGCGTCGCCGCCTGGCTGTCCGGTGCCTGCAGCAGGTCGTCGTAACTCCGCGCTAGCCGCCGCGACTGCCAGCGCTGCAGCCCGGACAGGATCGGCAGGTTGTTGCGCGCCTCGATCTCCGGATCACGGGCTCGGTGGTTCATGCCGAGAAGGCGCCCGATGCGATGCACCACCCAGTGGCGGCCGGGTGTTTCGCCGGCGGAACCGGCCGTATCGTGTTTTTTTCCGAACAGCATGGGGGAATGATAGCCGGGTCGTGACCTGTGTACTTGCCGCGGCCGCGACTACCGCTACAATCGCCCTCCTCTTCCCGCGGACCGTCCATGCTCCTGATCCAACCTGCCCGTTCCCACCAGCGCAGCGCCTGCCGTATCGGTCTGGCGGTCGCCGGTGGCGGCCCGATTGGCGGCATGTACGAACTCGGGGCGCTGCGCGCGCTGGAACGCGCCATTGTCGGCCTGCGCCTGTCGGATCTCGATGTCTACGTCGGCGTCAGCTCCGGCGCCTTCCTTGCCGCCGGGCTGGCCAACCGCATGTCAGCCTCGGACATGTGTCGCGTGTTCCTTGCGGCCGGCGACCGCCCCGAAGAGGTCCGCTTCCGCCCGGAAGCCTTCCTGCGCCCGGCCTTCGCCGAATACGTTCGTCGCGCCGCCGGCCTGCCCCATGTGCTGCTGAACTGGTGGCTGGAGCTGTTCAAGCATCCGTCCGACGTGCGCATCAGCGAGCTGGTCGGACGTCTGGGCGAACTGGTGCCGACTGGCCTGTTCGACAACGAGGCCATTGAGGAATTCCTGCGCGAGAGCTTTTCGCAGCGCGGCCGCAGCAATGATTTCCGCGAACTGGGGCGCAAGCTCTTCGTCGTTGCCGTCGAGCTGGACAGCGGCGATACGGTGCGCTTCGGCAGCGAAGGCTGGGACGACGTGCCGATCTCGCAGGCCATCCAGGCCAGCTCGGCCCTGCCCGGGCTGTACACGCCGGTCGAGATCCGTGGCCGGCATTTCGTCGACGGCGCCCTGCGCCGCACCATGCATGCCTCGGTGGCGCTGGACCAGGGCATTGATCTGCTGATCGGCATCAACCCACTGGTGCCCTTCGACGCCAAGGGCGATCGCGTCGGCGAGATGCCGGAGCGCCTGGCACGCGGCGGCCTGCCTGCGGTGCTCTCACAGACCGTCCGCGCCATGCTGCAGTCGCGCGTCGAAGTGGGGCTGGCCAAGTACGCCCAGCGCTATCCCGACACAGATCAGCTGGTCGTCGAGCCAAATGCCGACGACGCCGAGATGTTCTTCACCAATGTCTTCAGCTACTCCTCGCGGCAGCGCGTCAGTGAACATGCCTACGCCGTTACCCTGGCCGATCTCGGCCAGCGCCGCGAGCAGCTGGCGCCCTTGCTGGCCCGCCATGGCCTGCGCCTCGACGAACAGGTTCTGGACCATCCCGAGCCCTGCATGATGGACTCGCTGGAACCACCGCCGCGTGGCAGCACCGACGGCACCGCGCGCCTGCGCCGCGCCCTGGACGACCTCGACGCGCACCTGCGCGCCATCGCCACCAGCTGAACGCCAAGTAACGGGTTCGATCCGGACCCTTCCATTAGTGTGAATAGTCTAGGGAACCGCCCTAGCATTCCCTCCGACGGGTCAATCTGCCCGGCATTCGATTCAATCCTGAGGAGGGAAACATGGCGAAGTTCAAGAAGACGGCGAAGGGCAAGTCCTCCGCTTCCACCGCACAGGCCAAGCTGGAAGACGTGTCGCGCTCGATCGTCGATTCCGCGCAGCAGATCTGGCAGGCCGGCATGGGTGCGTTCAACCGCGCACAGGCCGAAGGCAGCAAGCTGTTCGAAGCGCTGGTCCGCGAGGGCGCCACGCTGGAGCAGAAGACCCGCAAGATGGCGACCGGCAAGGTCGACGTCGTCCGTGAAGCCGTTGAAACCCGCGTCGACCAGGCCCGCGAGCGCGCCACCGACACCTGGGACCGTCTGGAGAAGGTGTTCGAGGACCGCGTGCAGCGCGCCCTGAACAAGCTGGGCGTCCCCGGCCGCGAGGAAATCCAGTCGCTGACCGATCGCATCGAGGTTCTTACCGACGCGGTGCGCAAGCTCAATGGCGAGAAGCCGGCGGCGAAGAAGGCGACCAAGAAGGCGGCCAGCAAGCCGGCAACGAAGAAGGCCGCCAGCAAGAAGTCGACGGCCAAGAAGGCGACTGCGAAGAAGTCGGCCCGCAAGACCACGGCAAAGAAGGCCGCAGCCAAGAAGGCGACTGCTGCCTCCTGAGCCAGACACGCCATGAGTGGCTTGGTCTGAACCCATTGGCCTGATCGCGCCGCCGGCAGCAGCCCTTCCCCAAGGCCGTCGCCGCACCGATCAGGGCACTTCAGGGAATCGGCCCCCAAACGATTCCCGACCCTGACGCCCGCCAGCCGTACGAATCGCCAGCAAGCTCCCTCCCCTTGCGGCTTTTCGGCTGGCGGGCTTCTTATTTCAGGCAATGCCGGATTCCGATTCGGCGTTGCCCGCCGGAGGGCTTATCATCGGCGGCGACAACCTGCCTCCGGTGATTCGATGCAAGCACTATCCGCCGACTGGATATTCCCGCTGGGCGCGGCCATTGCCGCCGCCATTCTCGCCCTGATCGCCGTCGGCCTGCGTAACGGCATGTTCTCCAAGTCCCGTATCGAGCTGGCCGTCGCGCTGGAGCAGTTGCGCGGACTCAAGTGGCGCAAGTTCGCCGGCTTCGTCGTCGCCCTGCTGGAAAAGCGCGGCTTGAGCCTCGACGAACAGGACCGCCAGCCCGGCGAAGGCGGCGTGGACCTGATGATGCGTCGTGGCAATGCGCGCTACATCGTGCAATGCAAGCACGGCGGCGCCTACCACCTGAACGATGCCGGGCAGCAGGAACTGGTCAAACTGATCAACATGCAGGGCGCGGCCGGCGCCATCCTGGTCAATGCCGGCATGACCGATCCGACCCAACGCGCCACTGCCAGCAAGCGCGGTATCGAAGTACTTGAAGGCAAGGAGCTCTGGCAGCAGCTGGAACCACGACTGCCGTTCGACATCGTCGAGCACATCCATCAGGAAACCGCTTCGCGGCTACAGAAGAAGCGCCGCTCCGCGCTGGCCGCAGCCGGCCTGTTCGCGGTGATTGGCGGCGTCGCCGGCTTCCTGCTGAAGGCACCCCTTCACCAGTCACCAACCGAAGTAACGGCTCCGCCAATGCGCGCGCCAGCAAGCAGTCCCGCCCCGGAAACAGCGCCGCCGCCAGCACCACAGGCAGCTCCCGCAACCAGCGACGTCACCAGCACCGGCGTGCCCGCCGCCATGCCGGACCCGAACATGACCGAAGCGCAGGCGGAAGAGCGGCGCGGCCTGGCGGAAAGCGCCGTTCGGGCGTTGACCGGCGTCCGTGAAGCCAGCTGGAGCACGCGTTCGACCATGGTGCTGGTGCTGCCACTGCCGGCGGACATCAAATCCGACGCCCCGACCGACAGCCAGGCGGAGGCCAGTGGTGCGCCCAGTGAGGACCCGCTGGCACCCATCGTGCAGGTCATCTGCGACGAGCTGACCCAGTACGAGGAACTCCGCTACACCCGACTGCAGATCAGCTACGCCGACCCGCGCAACGAGGACGAAGCGCGGGTCCGCTGGCGGCAGTGCCGCTGATAAAGCCCCGGAAAGAAGAAAAGGCGACCACTGGTCGCCTTTTCCCTGTCTCCAGCCGTGTGACCTGCTACCAGTGAACGCCCCGCATCAACGCGGCAAAGGCGATCTGTTCGCTGGACGGTTTCTGCTCTTCGCGCATGGCTTTCTTGCCCTGCGCAGCGGCGGAATCCGGGAACAGCTCGAAAGCGGTGTTCATCACCACCTCGTAGGCCTTCGGCGCCAGTGCATTCAGCACACCGGCGAAAATGCCAAGGCGCGTGGCGATGCGTGACGGCCGCTCGATGATGGCCTGCACGATCAGATCGGCAGCCTCCTCGGGGCTCAAGGTCGGCACCGAGTCGTACATCTTGGTCGGTGCGATCATCTTCGTACGCACCAGCGGCATGTTGATGGTGGTGAAGGCGATGTTCTTGCCCGAGAACTCCGCCTGCGCGCAGCGGGAGAAGGCGTCAAGCGCCGACTTCGACGCCACGTAGGCGGAGAAGCGCGGCGAATTCGCCAGCACGCCGATCGAGGAGATATTGATGATCTGCCCGGTGCGACGCTCCGTCATCTTCGGCAGCAGCCCCATGATCAGCCGCAGCGAACCGAAATAGTTCAACTGCATGGTGCGCTCGAAGTCGTGGAAGCGGTCGTAGCTGAGCTCGACCGAGCGACGGATCGAGCGACCGGCGTTGTTGACCAGGATGTCCACGTGACCGTGTTCGGAAAGCACCGCCTCCACCAGCTTGTCGCAGGAATCCATGTCGGACAGGTCAGCCGTGTAGGCCCAGCACTTGCCGCCGGCGGCGATGATCTCGTCGCGGGCCGCGAACAGTTCCTCTTCCTTGCGCGCCACGATGATCACGTGGGCACCCGCAGCCGCCACCTTGACCGCCGCCGCATGGCCAATGCCGGCCGAACCGCCGGTGATCATCACCACCTTGCCCTTGACCCGGCTCTTCAGCGAGCGATCGACGAACAGGTCCGGATCGAGGTGGCGCTCCCAGTAGTCCCACAGGCGCCAGGCATAGTCCTCGAGCTGCGGCAGCTTGACCTTCGAACCCTTGAGGGCACGCTCGGTCTCGCGGCAGTCGAAACGTGTCGGATAAGTGATGAAACCCAGCGCCTCCTGCGGAATGCGCAGGTCGCGCAGGATCATGCGGGTAAAGCGCTTCACTGGCGGCAGGTTGGCCAGCGCCATGCGCACCGCGCCGGGCACGAAGGCCAGCATGCGCGCATCAATGCGCATGGTCATTTCCGGCGCGTGGCCGGCACGGCAGAAGATATTCAGCATCTCGCCGAAACGACGGGGCTCGGGATCGGTCAGATGGAAACAACCACCATCCAGACCACGCTTGTGCGCGATATGGTCCATGGCGTCGACCACGTAGTCGACCGGCACCATGTTGAGCCGCCCACCTTCGATGCCAATGGTCGGCATCCACTGCGGGAACAACTCGCGCATGCGCTTGATCAGGGTGAACAGGTAGTACGGACCGTCCACCTTGTCGATTTCACCGGTCTTGGAATGCCCCAGCACCATGGATGGCCGGTAAATGCGGAACGGCCGCTTGCACTCGTCGCGAACCACTTTTTCCGAGTCGTGCTTGGTGCGCAGGTAGGGATCGCGATCCAGCTCCTCCGCCTCGTCGAACATGTCCTCGCGGAACACGCCGGGGTAAAGACCTGCCGCGGCAATCGAGCTGACGTGGTGGAAGCAGCCAGCCTTGATCTTCTCGGCGAACTCCACGGCGTGGCGGGTGCCCTCGACGTTGATCTCGCGCTGTTTTCCCGGGTCGGCGCCGATCTCGTAGATGGCCGCCAGGTGGAAGACGTGCTTGATCTTGCCGCTCAATGCCTTGGCCTGCTGGGGCGTCACGCCCAGGCCAGGCTTGGCCAGGTCGCCGGTGATCGCCTTGATCCGCCTGGCGTCCCAGCCATGATCCTTGACCAGCGCGTCCAGCTTTTTCTGCGATCCCTTGCGCACCAGTACATGGATGGTGCCCGTGCGCGCCAACAGCTTCTCAACCAAGTGGCGACCGATGAACCCGGTCGCGCCCGTGACGAAATAGCTCATGCCCTGCTCCCCTCCGAGCGTTCGGTAACGTAGCTCCGCGCTTCACCCTTCGGCGGCGCACGGTCGCCCCAAAGATAGCCTCCACGGTGCGCCGTGCCTAGCCACCGTCCCCGATGGCGGCTGCATTCGCCGTCGCACGAGCGCTGGTCGTTGACCCCCTCAGGGTGCCGTGCTATCAACTTTGCTGCTGCAGTTCGCCGCACTTTCCCATCCGCCGGAGCCCTCGCATGTCCGACCTCGACGCCCAGTTCGCCCAAGCCGCCAAAGACGTGATGACCCTCACGGAGGAGCCGGATAACACGGTCAAGCTCAAGCTCTACGCGCTCTACAAGCAGGGCAGCGAGGGTGACGTGAAGGGCGACAAGCCGGGCTTTTTCGACTTCGTCGGCGGCGCCAAGTACGAGGCCTGGGAAAAGCTGAAGGGCATGGACAGCCAGCAGGCGAAAAAGGACTACATCGCCCTGGTCGGCAAGCTGACCGCCTGACCCGCAGGTCCGGAACGGTGGCGCGCAATACCCGCCAACGCATCCTCGATGCCAGCCTTGCGCTGTTCAACGCGCAGGGCGAGCCCAACGTCACCACCAATCACATCGCCGACGAGCTGGAAATCAGCCCGGGCAACCTGTACTACCACTTCCGCAACAAGGAAGACATCATCGAGCACCTGTTTGTCGGCTACGAGGAACGCATCGATGCCGCCATGCAGATGCCGGAAGGCCGCCTGCCCAACCTCGAGGACATCTGGCTGCAGCTGCACCTGGCCTTCGAGTGCGTATCCGACTACCGATTCCTGTATCGCGACCTTGTCGACATCCTCAGCCGCTCACGCAAGCTGCGCCTGCATTTCGCGCGCATCCTCAAACGTGGTCGCGAAGGCATCACCGACGTCATCCGCGGACTGGTCCAGGCTGGCGTGATGCGTGCCAGCGCCGCGGAAGCCGAAGCCACCGCCACCAACATCCTGCTCACCATCACCTTCTGGCTGAACTACGCGGCCGTACGCGGTGATCGCGACGAAAACCGGATGATCCGGCAGGGCATCCAGCAGGTGATGATGCTGATCGCCCCGCTGCTGCGCGACGCCGAGCGCCTGCATCTGCACCATCTCTCCGAAGCCTACGAAGCGCAGTAGGCGCGCCCGCCACGGGTGCCAGAAACTCGACGCGATGGCAGACTGTGCCGGTTTCCCGATACCGGAGCCGCCATGCTCACGCCGCCCATCAATTTCCAGCGCTGGATCGACGAACACCGCGACCTGCTGAAGCCGCCCGTCGGTAACAAGTGCATCGTCGATGGCGACTTCATCGTCATGGTGGTCGGCGGCCCCAACCAGCGCACCGATTACCACTGGGACGAGGGCCCGGAGTTCTTCTACCAGCTTGAAGGCGAGATGGTGCTGAAGATCCAGAACGACGGCGAAGCCAAGGACATCCCGATCAAGGCCGGCGAGATCTTCTACCTGCCACCACGCGTGCCGCACAGCCCGCAGCGCATGGCCAACTCGGTCGGTCTCGTCATCGAGCGCAAGCGCCTTCCGGGCGAGCAGGACGGCCTGTTGTGGTTCTGCGAACGCTGCAACCACAAACTCTACGAAGAGTTCTTCACGCTCGAGAACATCGAAACCCAGTTCCCGCCGGTGTTTGACCGCTTCTACGCCAGCAGGGACTTACGCACCTGCGATGAATGCGGTCACCTGAACCCGGCGCCAGCACGGTATTCGGAGTAACGATCGTGCGGTTCGCCACAGTTCTTGCCCTGAGCCTGGCGCTGGTCTTTTCCAGCCATCGCACGCTTGCGGCCAACCTGATCCTGGAGACAGGTAGCAACCCGGCAACGTTGTCGACGTCCGAACTGCTCGCCAGTCCCGCCAGGCAGGAAATCGCGATTGGCAACGACGTCGCCTACCAGCGCGACATGCGCTTTCATGCGATACCGATGAAGTCACTGCTGTCTGGTGTCGATCAGAGCCGCTTTGATCGCCTCCAGGCGGTTGCCCTGGACGGTTTTGTTGCGCAGTTACCGCTGTCGCTACTGCTGGATGATCGTCCCGATGCGCCGCAAGCCTGGCTGGCCATCGAGCCGGTGGACTCACCATGGCCTGCCCTG
Organism: Rhodanobacteraceae bacterium; assembly: GCA_024233975.1. Lineage (GTDB taxonomy): Bacteria > Pseudomonadota > Gammaproteobacteria > Xanthomonadales > Xanthomonadaceae > JACKOX01. Next base: position 117,037 of record JACKOX010000005.1, on the reverse strand, counting down.
CCCGGCAAAACCGTCAGCGCCGGCCCGTTCTACGTCGTGTGGATGCCTGCGGATGGCGTTGGCGGCGAGCTCTGGCCGTATCAGGTCGCCGAACTGAAGGCGGTGGCATCGCCGACAAAGCGTTGGCCGCAGCTGTCGCCAGATCCATCACTGCCTGCCGACTCACCGGCATGGCATGGCGCCGAGGTATTCACCACGCAGTGCATCGCCTGTCACAAACTGAATGGCGGTGGTGGCTCGGACATCGGCCCGGACCTCAACCAGCCGCACAATCCTTACGAGTATTTGCAGCCGGATGCGCTGCGGCGCCTGATCCGTGATTCCGCCGCTCTGCGCCACTGGCCGGAACAGCGCATGCCCGCATTCCCGGAGTCCTCGCTGAGCGATGGCGATCTCGATGCCCTGCTCGCCTATCTCGAACAGATGCTGGCGCAGCGCAAGGCGGAAGCGGCGAAATGACCACCGAAAACGCCCTGCGCCTGACCCGCATCGGCCTGCTGTTCGCGGTCGCGCTGTTCTTCGCGCTGGTCGCCTTCGGCAACATCACCGACTACGGCAGCAATTTTGCCTTCGTGCGCCACGTGCTGAAGATGGACGACACCTTCCGCTCGCCGGCGCTGATGTGGCGCGCCATCGACACGCCCTGGGCCTATCACGCCTTCTACGTGCTGATCATTGGCTGGGAGCTGCTGAGCGCTGTGCTCTGCGGCATCGGCGTGTTCCGTCTGTGGAAGTCGCGGCGCGACGCGGCTGCATTCCAGGCCGCCAAGGTGATCGGCGTCCTCGGTCTTGGCCTTGGCGCCCTGCTGTATGCCGTCGCCTTCATGGACGTGGGTGGCGAATGGTTCGCCATGTGGCAATCCAAGGTGTGGAACGGCCAGGACAAGGCGCACATGTTCCTGCTGATGATCGGCCTGGCCCTGCTGCACCTGTCGCAACCCGAGCGCGATGCATCCCCGGCGTGATCGCCTTGTACAGGCCATGGCAGAAGCCCAGGATGCCCGGCTGATATCCTAGGCGGCCCGCCAAGCCACCACGTCCGCGACCACCGATGCTCAAGATTGACGTCCACGCCCATATCCTGCCGCGCGACTGGCCGAACCTGGCCGAGAAGTACGGCGACGAGCGCTTCCCGGTCATCGTGCACACCGACGGCCGGCATCGCATCTACAAGGACGGCAAGTTCTTCCGCGAAGTCTGGGATAGCGCCTGGGACGCGGAGGCGCGCATTGCCGACTACGCCCGCTTCGACGTGCAGACGCAGGTCGTGTCCACGGTGCCGGTGCTGTTTTCCTACTGGGCCAAGGCGCATCAGGCACTGGAGCTGCATCGCCATTTGAACGAGCACAGCGCCGGGCTCTGCCGCGACCACCCGCGCCACTACGCCGGCATTGGCACCGTACCGCTGCAGTCACCGAACCTCGCCATCCAGGAACTGGAACGCTGCGTCGACCAGCTCGGCTTGCAGGGTGTGCAGATCGGTTCGCACGTCGAAACACCGGATGGCGGCAACTGGAATCTGGACGCGCCGGAGCTGTTCCCGTTCTTCGAGGCCGCTGCTGATCTGGGTGCCGCGATCCTGGTGCATCCCTGGGACATGATGGGCACCGACACCATGCCGAAGTACTGGCTGCCCTGGCTGGTCGGTATGCCCGCCGAGCAGAGCCGCGCGGCCTGCGCGCTGATCTTTGGCGGCGTGATGGAGAAGCTACCGAAGCTGAAGATCATGCTGGCGCACGGTGGCGGATCGTTCCCGTACACCATCGGTCGCATCGAACACGGATTCCGCATGCGACCCGATCTGGTCGCCGTCGACAACGCGCGCAATCCACGTGAATACCTCGACCGCCTGTTCTTCGACAGCTGCGTCCACGATCCACAGGCGCTGCGTTACCTGATCGACGTGGTCGGCATTGATCGCGTGATGCTCGGCACCGACTACCCGTTCCCGCTGGGCGAACAGGAGCCGGGCAGCGGGATCGAATCACTGGGTCTAGACCACGACTCACGCGCCCGACTCTTCCACGGCACCGCGCTGGACTGGCTGGGCCTGCCCGCCTCGCGCTTCGCCTGATCCCAACACCGAACACGACAGCTATCCGATGACCGTCAACGACACCGAAAACTGGGCCATTGCCCAGGACAACGCCGATCCGCTGGTCGGCTTCCGCGATCGCTTCCACATCCCGAAAGAAGATGGTCGCGAGCAGATCTACTTCTGCGGCAACTCGCTGGGCCTGCAGCCACGCGGTGCCCGCAAGCTGGTCGAGGAGGAGCTGGAAGACTGGGCGCAGTACGCCGTGGAAGCACATTTCAAGGGTCGCCGCCCCTGGTTCAGTTACCACGAGCGCCTGCGCGAGCCGCTGGCGAAAGTGGTAGGCGCCGAGCCGATTGAAGTCGTGGCGATGAATACGCTGACGGTGAACCTGCACCTGATGATGGCCAGCTTCTATAACCCGACGGTGCAGCGGCCGGCGATCCTGATGGAGAAGAACGCCTTTCCGTCGGACTACCACGCCATCCGTTCGCAGATCGCCTTCCACGGTTTCGATCCGGAAACCGACCTGATCGAGATCGAAGGCGACGAACCCGGCGGCACGATCTCCGACTCCGCGATCGCCAAGGCCATCGAAACCCACGGCCATCGCTGCGCGCTGATCCTGCTATCGGGCGTGCAGTACCTCACCGGCCAGGCCTTCGACCTCAAGGAAATAGCACGACTCGGCCATGCGCAGGGCTGCATGGTTGGCTTCGACCTCGCCCACGCCGTCGGCAACCTGCCGCTGCAGCTGCACGATGCCGGCTGCGACTTCGCTGTCTGGTGCAGCTACAAGTACCTCAACTCCGGCCCGGGTGCCGTCGCTGGTTGTTTCGTGCATTCGCGCCACAAGGACACCGACCGACCGCGCCTTGCAGGCTGGTGGGGACATCGCGCCGATACGCGCTTCCTGATGAAACCGGAGTTCATTCCAGCCTCCGGTGCCGATGGCTGGCAGCTGTCCAACCCGCCGATTTTCTCGCTGGCGCCGCTGATCGCTTCCTTGGAGATCTTCAACGACGCCGGCATGGACGCCTTGCGCAGGAAATCCATCGCCCTTACCGGCTACCTCGAGGCACTGATCGAGAAACACCTCGGTGACGTGCTGGAACGCCTGACACCAGCGGACCCGGCACGTCGTGGTTGCCAGCTCAGCCTACGCGTGCGCGGCGGCCGTGACGATGGAAAATCATTGTTCGATCACCTGACAGCCGATGGCATCGTCGGCGATTGGCGCGAACCCGACGTCATGCGCTTCTCGCCCACGCCGCTCTACAACCGCCACATGGACGTGCTGCGACTGGTCAACAGCATTCGTCGCTGGCACGACACACGCAACTGACGGGAACCTGCATGACGCCCGAGCAAAGCGGTCCCATCACCATCATCGGCGCCGGTCTCGCCGGCTCCCTGCTGGCAACGCTGCTGGCGCAGCGCGGCTTCGACGTCGAAGTGTTCGAGAAACGGGGTGATCCGCGTCGTAGCGGCTACGAAGGCGGACGCTCGATCAACCTCGCCCTGGCCGAGCGAGGCCTGCATGCCTTGCGACAAGCCGGCCTCGCCGCCGAGATCCACGCGCAGACGGTGATGATGCGTGGGCGCATGGTGCACTTCCTCGATGGGCACACGCAGCTGCAGCGCTACGGCAAGGACGACAGCGAGGTGATCTGGTCGGTGCATCGCGGGCGACTCAACCTCAGCCTGCTCGATGCCGCCGAACGCGCCGGCGCGCGCTTCCACTTCAACCTCGGCCTCGATGGTGTGGACTTTGAGCAGCGCCGCATGCGCCTAAAGGACAGCCGTGGCCAGGAACAGGAGCGCGACTTCCATGTACTGCTGGGCACCGATGGTGCCGGCTCCGCCCTGCGCCATGCCATGTCCGGCGTCACCGAACTGGGCGAGCGCTTTGAACCACTCGGTCACGGCTACAAGGAACTGGAAATCCCGCCCGCCGAGGACGGCGATTTCCGCATCGAACCGAACGCCCTGCACATCTGGCCGCGCGGCGGCTACATGTGCATCGCCCTGCCCAACAGCGAACGCAGTTTCACTGTGACTCTGTTCTTGCCGAACGAAGCCAACGACCAGGGTGAGCCGCACTTCGGCGAACTGGGTAGTGACGACGCCGTGACCGCGCTGTTCGAGCGCGACTTCGCCGACCTGTTGCCGCAGGTGCCGGAGCTGTTGCACGACTTCCGCCACAATCCCACCGGCCTGCTCGCCACGCTCTATCTCGACCGCTGGCATTACCGCGACCAGGCCGTGCTTCTCGGCGATGCCGCCCACGCCATGGTGCCGTTCCATGGCCAGGGCATGAACTGCGCCTTTGAGGACTGCGTCGCGCTGGCCAACGCCATCGATGCCGAGTCCGACTGGGGCGCCGTGTTCGACCGCTTCGAGCGCGAGCGCCACGACAACGCCGAAGCGATCCAACAAATGGCGCTGGAAAACTACATCGAGATGCGCGACCGCGTCGACGACGCCGACTACCTGCTGCAACGCGAACTCGGTCGCCTGCTCGCCGAACGCCATCCCGACCGTTTCCTGCCGCGCTACAGCATGGTCAGCTTCCGACGCATCCCCTACGCCGTCGCCCGCGAGCGCGGCGAGCAGCAACGCGCCCTGCTGAAGCGATTCTGTGACGGCAAACAACGCATTGAGGACATCGACCTCCCCGCCGTCGATACCGCAGTCCTCGCCGAAATCAGCCCACTTCCGGCCAACGACGATTAACCTCCCGACGGCAATGCGATCCGAGCGATGCAGCCGCGTGCGTCACTGCGGTTTTCGAGTAGCAGGCTACCGCCATGGCCTTCGGCAATCTGTCTGGCGAGCACGAGGCCAATGCCGGAACCGCCGGGTTTGGTGGTGAAGAACGGGACGAACAGGTTGTCGGTAGTGGCCAGTCCCAAACCGTCATCCAGCACCTCGATGCGCAGGCGGTCGTTGTCGGCCGCCTGCCATCGGATCGATACCCTGCCCTCACCTTCCTGCGAGGCTTCGACGGCGTTCTTGACCAGGTTGATCAACGCCTGTTCGAGCTGGTCGGGATCGGCCTGGAGTTCCGCGGGCTCGCCCGCTTCCACCTGAACCTTCACGCGCTGTTCAAGGCTGGCGACCTTGCGCACCAACGTTTCGACATCGACCTTGCGTCGTGACGGCGCCGGCAGCCGCGCCAGCGTCGCGTAGCCGATCATGAAGCGCGACAGCGATTCGGCGCGCTCGCCGATGATGCGCAGGCCGTCGCGCATGTCATCACGCCAGTCCGGTGGCGGCGGCTCGCGCATCACCAGGCCCGCGAGCGTACCCGCCATGGAACGAATCGGCGCCAGCGAGTTGTTGAGCTCATGGCCCAACACGCGGATCAGGCGCTGCCAGGCCAGACGCTCTTCCTCGCGCAAGGCACGTGACAGGTCGGTGACCACCAGCAGCTCCTGCGGCAGACCGGCCTCGCGGAACTGGTGGCGACGCACTTCGAAGCGCCCACCGGCTCCACCAAAACCGCGCTGCAGCATCTGCACCGCATCGCCTTCCAGCAGATCACCAAGACCGAGCTTGCCGGCTTCGACGCCAAGGCTGTCCTTGCGCTTGCGACCCAGCAAGCGCAGGCCGGCGGCGTTGATCAGCTGCAGTCGCTTTTCCGCGTCGAAGCTGAAAAGCGCAATGTCGATGGACTCGATGACCTTGGCCAGCAGCGCGCTGGCTTCCTCGGCGCGCAGGCGCTGGTCACGCAGCGTTCGGGACAGCGCATTGACCTCCCAGACCACGTCGCCGATGGCGTCGTTGCGCTGCGCACGCGAGCCGCGAAGACTGAAATCGCCTTCGCGTAGGGCCTCCAGCAGGTTGGACAGCGTGTAGAGCGGAAACACGATATGCCGACGCAGGCTGGCCGCAAGAGCCAGCGTCGTGAGAGCAGCAAACAGCATCAGCACCCACCAGAACGACGCGTCCACTTCGCTGCTGGCGATCACCAGCGCAGCAACCAGGAAACCCGGCAAGGCGACCAGCAAGGCACCGAGGAACACCCGCCACTCGAAGCTGATGCGCAGCAAGCCGCGCGCGGGCGGGCGCTGTTCCGGGCTGGACGGCGGGCTGCCTACCGACACGCCGCGTCAGGCCTCCATGCCGTATTTTTCCAGCCGCCGATACAGCGCCGCGCGGCTCAGGCCGAGCATGTCGGCCGTATGCTGGATGTTGCCGCTGCAGCGATCCAGCGCGTTGCGGATCATCATCTGCTCGGCCTGCTCCAAGGTCATGTCCGGCAGCGGTGTTGCCGACGCAGCAGCGCCGACATCGGCACTTGCGGTTCCGATGCCAAGGTCGTCACTACCAATACGATCACGCCGCGCCATCAGCACGGCGCGCTCCAGCACGTGCGACAGCTCGCGCACGTTGCCGGGCCAGTCGTAGCGCATCAGCTGGCGCTCGGCGCCCTCGTCCAATGCAATGCCATCACGCTGGTAGCGCTGCCCATGGCGGACCAGGAAGCTCCGCGCCAGCGGCAGAATGTCTTCGCGGCGCTCGCGCAGCGACGGCAGGTGGATCTCGACCGTATTGAGGCGGAACAGCAAGTCCTTGCGGAACTTGCCGTCGCGGATGTCCTGCTGCAGGTCGGCGTTGGTCGCCGAAAGAATGCGCACGTCGACGCTGAGCGTTCGCGATGAACCCAGGCGTTCCAGCTCGCGATCCTCCAGCACGCGCAGCAGTTTGGGTTGCTGCGAGAGCGGGATGTTGGCGATCTCGTCGAGGAACAGCGTGCCGCCATCGGCCAGCTCGAAGCGACCAATCCGGTCGGCCTTGGCATCGGTGAAGGCGCCACGCACGTGGCCGAACATTTCCGACTCGAACACCGACTCGGCGATTCCACCCATGTTGACCTTGATCAGCGGCTCGACGGCACGCCTGGACAGTCGATGGATATGCCGCGCCAGCAGTCCCTTGCCGCAGCCGTTCTCGCCCAGGATCAGCACGTTCGCATCCGACGGCGCGACGCGCTCGACCAGTTCCAGCACCGGTTGCATGGCCGGTGCTTCGGCGATGAAGCTTTCACCATCGGCACTGCTCATCAGCCGGTTCGCTGCATCGAGTCGCTGGCTCCTGGCGCGGCTTTCACCCAGCGCGATCTGGTTGCGCAGCACGCTGAGCAGACGCTGGTTTTCCCAGGGCTTCTCGATGAAGTCGCCAGCGCCCAGTCGTACCGCCTCGACGGCAAGCTCGATCGAACCCCAGGCCGTCATTACCACCACTGGCAACTCGGGCGCCTTCTCGCGCAGCTGCTGCAGCAACTGCATGCCCTCGCGACCCGAGGTGGTGTCGCGGCTGTAGTTGAGGTCGATCAGCGCGGCGTCGAAGGCCTGCTCGTCCAGCGCCGCCAGCGCGGCCGCCGGGCTTTCCACGCACTTGGCGTCAAGGCCTTCGGACTTCAGCAGGATGCGCAGCGCGTCCAGCACGTCGCGCTGGTCATCGGCCAGCAGCACGCGATACCGCTTGCCGGCACTCATGCCTTGTCGCCCTCGCTGAGCCAGCCGTCGAACAGCGACAGCTGCCGGCGGGCGACCGCCGCGCATTCGGGATTGTGGGTTACCTGGATGATGGTCATGCCTTCGTCGTTGAGTTCCCGCAGCAGACTCATGATCTGCGCAGCCTGGGTCGAATGCAGGGCCCCGGTCGGCTCGTCGGCCAACAGTAGCGCAGGTCGACTGATCAGCGCGCGGGCAACCGCCACCTGCTGCTGTTGGCCGCCAGAGAGCTGGTTGGGATAGAGATCCTTCTTGCCGACCATCTGGAAGCGGTCCAGCAGGTCGGCAACCCGCGCACGACGCTCGCTGGTGGATACCGGACGATATTGCAGCGGCAGCTCGAGGTTCTCGGCGACGGTCAGGTCATCGATCAGGTGGTAGTGCTGGAAGATGAAGCCGATCTTGTCGCGCTGCAGGTCCTGGCGCTGCTTTTTGCTGGCTTCATGCACGGCCACGCCATCCAGCCAGTATTCGCCTTCGTGGTTGCCATCCATCAGGCCGAGGATCGCCAGCAGCGTGCTCTTTCCGGAGCCGGACGGACCGGTGATGCTGACGAAATCGCCGGCCGGTATTTCCATGCCGATGTTGCGCAACACCCAGCTGCGCTGCGTGCCTTGCGGGAAAGACTTTTCGACGTGTTCCAGCCGGATCAGGGGCTCGGTCATGCGTTGGGACTCATGGTTGTGCGTGGACCTCTGCCTAGCAAGTGACGCGCCAGCCAACGGCCGGCAGGAACTGGCTATTGAAATCAATAACTTGTCATCCAGCGCCCAGTCAGGCGTCCGGTTATCTGTTCATTTTCGAACAGTTGATGGACAGCGGCCAAGTCCTTGCCCGGAACGCTGGCGACGCCCGGACGGCTTGAGAACCGCCGCGATCGACCCGATTGTGTCTGGATCGTCTTTCAGACGCGCCATCGAATTTCCGAATGACCGATACCCAGCAGGAAGCGAACCAGGCAGAGGCGAGCAAAGCCCTCGCCTCGGACGACAAGGAAGCCAGAGACGCTGGAAAACCGAGGCGTAGCCTGGCGCCGCTACGCGGACTGCTGCCGCTACTACGACCACACCGCCCGCTGATCGCCGCCTGGCTCGGCGCGCTCGCACTATCCTCCAGCGCTACTCTGGCCCTGCCGGTGGCGGTGCGCTACGTCATCGACCGCGGCTTTGGCGCCAGCGACGCCGGCACCATCAACACCTGGTTCGAGATCCTGCTCGGCGTGGCCCTGCTGCTGGCACTGGCCACGGCGGCGCGCTTCTTCTTCGTCAGCCTGCTGGGCGAACGCGTGGCCGCCGACCTGCGTCGGCGCGTCTACGACAACCTGCTGCGGCTGGACATGCCGTTTTTCGAGCAGACCCGCGGCGGCGAGCTGCTATCGCGACTGTCGGCCGATGCGGAGCTGCTGCGCAGCGTGGTCGGTTCAACGATGTCGGTGGCGCTGCGCAGCGTGATCACCTTCGTCGGCTCCATGGTCGCTCTGGTGGTGACCAGTCCGCGTCTGGCCGGTTTCGCCGCCATCGGCATTCCGCTGACCGTGCTGCCGATCGTGCTGTTTGGTCGCCATGTGCAGAAGCGCTCGCGCGAAAGCCAGGATCGCGTGGCCGACGCCAATGCGCGTGCCGGCGAAACCCTGTCCGCCATGCACACGGTGCAGAGCTACGCCCGCGAGGACTACGAGTCCGGCCGCTTCAGCGAGGCCATCGGCACCTCGTTGAAGGCCGCCAAACGACGCATCCGCAGCCAGGCCACGCTCACCGGCGTGGTCATCCTGCTGGTCTTTGGCGCGGTGACCAGCGTGCTCTGGCTCGGTGCGCACGACGTCATCAGCGGCGCCATGCAGCCCGGCCTGCTGACCCAGTTCGTGTTCTTCGCCATGCTCGGCGCCGGCTCGATCGGCGCACTCACCGAGGTCTGGTCGGAAATCCAGCGAGCCACCGGCGCCATGCAGCGCATTGGCGAACTGCTGGCTGAAACGCCGGGCATCACGGCACCAGCATCGCCCGTCAGACTGGCATCGCCACTGCGCGGCGAACTGGGATTTGACGGCATTCGTTTCCACTATCCGTCGCGACCGGATGCGCCCGCGCTGGAAGGTTTCGACCTGACGGTGAAGCCCGGCGAAACGGTGGCGCTGGTCGGGCCCTCCGGCGCGGGCAAGAGCACGGTGCTGCAGCTGCTGCTGCGCTTCTACGATCCGGACAAGGGCACGATCCGGCTCGATGGCGAGGACATCCGCCGTCTTGACCCGCGCGAGCTACGCGACTATATCGCCTTGGTACCCCAGAGCCCGGTGATCTTCGGCGCCAGCGCCCGCGACAACATCCGCTACGGCCGCCTGGATGCCAGCGATGCCGAGGTAGAGGAAGCCGCGAAGCTGGCCGAAGCCGACGGCTTCATCCGCGCCCTGCCCGACGGCTACGACAGCTATCTCGGTGAACAGGGCACGCGACTGTCCGGCGGCCAACGCCAGCGCATCGCCATCGCCCGCGCGCTGCTGAAGGATGCCCCGGTGCTGTTGCTCGACGAGGCCACCAGCGCGCTCGACGCGCAGAGCGAACGCAGCATCCAGCAGGCGCTGGAGCGGCTGATGCAGGGACGCACCACGCTGGTGATCGCGCATCGACTGGCGACGGTGAAGAAGGCCGACCGCATCGTGGTGCTGGATCACGGCCGCATCGTCGCCCAGGGCAGCCACGACGAACTGGTCGACGCCGGCGGGCTGTATGCGGAGCTGGCGCGGCTGCAGTTCAGCGACGGTGAGGCCAGCAAGGCCTAGTCGTCAGAACATCTCCCCGGAAGCAGAAAGGGCGCGACACATGGCGTGTCGCGCCCTTTCCACGCTCTCCGCTTCTAACCGGCGGCTACTGACAATTGCCGTCCTCGAAACCGCCGATGAAGGGCAGGCCTTCGCGCTGGTCGAGCAGCAGCTGCGTGCCCGCCGCGACATCGTGCACCGCGTAGCGGCCCTTTGTGCAGCCCGGCCAGATCACCTCGACCTTTTCGACATTGGTCGCCGCACCGATTCCGAAATGCAGCTCCTGCGGATTCGATGACTGGAAGTTGTTGCCGGCCAGCATGTGCTGGGTCTGCACGTGGCCATCGGCGGTCACCCTGACCACTGCACCGATGGCATTGCGGTTCGGCCCGGCCTGACGCAGCCGTACCGAGATCGCGTTGTTACCCGAAACGTTATTGTTGCGATAGAGCTTGCCGACGCCGGTATCGTTGACCGAATCAAAGGTGTTGGTGATGTAGACGTCGATGTCACCGTCATGCTCCATGTCGAAGCAGGCGATGCCGCGACCTTGGCCGGTATCAGCGATACCCAGACTGTCGGAACTTTCGGTGAAGGTGCCGTCGTGGTTGTTGATGAACAGCCGCGCCGGATCGTGATCCCAGTGCCTGACACCACCGTTGTCCGGGTCAGGCGCCGGCGAACCGTTCACGTGGAAAAGGTCGAGCCAGCCATCATTGTTGAAGTCGGCAAAACAGCTGCCCCAGCCCCAGTAGCCGTCACGTACGCCGGCCGCTGCACTGACATCGGTAAAGACGCCATTGCCGTCATTGCGATACAGGCGGTTGCCGGTGTGTCCCTGGCCGATGCCGGTGCCACCGCTGGTGCAGCGATTGGTGCTGTCGTCGACGGGATTCCAGATGGATGAAACGAACCAGTCCAGGTCGCCGTCGCCGTCGTAGTCACCCACCGCCGAGCCCATGCCGTTCTCGTCGTCGAACTGGTTGCTGTCCCATTCGGTGAAGGTGCCGTCGCCATTGTTGCGGAAGGCCTGGGTGCCACAGAAATCCGCGGCATACAGCAGGTCGGGAAGCCCATCGCCATCCATGTCGGCAAGCGTCGGGGTGAAGGTGGTATCGATGGGCACACCGCTGCCGGTATCGTGCTTCACCTGAATGCCGGCGCTGACGCTGATGTCGGTATAGCCGCTGCCACCGCCATTGATCCAGAGATGACCGTAGGGCTGGTCACCTGCATGCGCGGCGTTGTCCCAATGGCTGACGGCCATGTCCAGCCAGCCATCGCGATTGATGTCCGCGAAAGACGCCGAGAAGGCGTCTGCCGGATGCAGCAGGTTCCAGCTGTCCGTCGCATCGACAAAGGTGACTGGCGTGCCGCCCTGGTTGAGGAACAGGCGCGTGCCGCGTCCCACGTGGCTGAAATCAACCGCATCGACGTAAGTCAACAGCGTGACCACGATGTCGAGCCGCCCGTCGCCGTTCACATCAGCCATCGAAGCGCCTGCGGGGTGCTCGCTAGCCGGAAACGCGGGGAACGCGGCCGGGGAACTGAAATTTCCGCTGCCATCGTTGAGCAGCATCAGGGCCAACGAGCCATCACCCTGCAACACGAACAGATCGACATCCCCGTCATCATCCACGTCACCGGCGGCCACGCCAGCCGGCATCATCACGCGGTCGCCACCTGCCCCCTTGTCGATGTAGTAGGTCGACGCCGCGCCCCTGGAGGCGGCCACCTCACTGAAGCCCGTGATGGTGCCTTCGGCCGTCGCATCGCCGCTTTTCGCGTCCGCGGCCAATGAAAATGCCGGCGCCATCAGTAGCGCCAGACCCAGTACCGGTGTGCAGTTCATTGAGATCCTCCCTTGCCGCCGCTCAGCCGAGCAGCGCTTCGATGTCCTTCTCGATTTTTTCCGGCGTATCCGTCGGCGCATAGCGACGGCGGACACGGCCTTCGGCATCCACCAGGAACTTGGTGAAGTTCCACTTGATCGACTTCGAACCCATCAGCCCTGGCGCTTCCTTCTTCAGGTAGGCGTAGAGCGGCGCGGTGTGGCTGCCGTTGACGTCGATCTTCGAGAACATCGGAAACGTCACGTCGTAGGTCAGCGAGCAGAAATTCTTGATCTCGGCCTCGTCGCCCGGCTCCTGGTGGCCGAACTGGTCGCAGGGGAAGCCGAGCACTTCCACGCCCTTGTCGCGAAGGTCGCGATAGAGCTTTTCCAGACCGGTGTACTGCGGCGTGAAACCGCATTTCGAGGCGACGTTGACCACCAGCAGCGTCTTGCCACGGTAGTCGCCCATGGAACGCTGTTCGCCATCGATGGTGGTGACGTCGATGTCGTAGATCCCGCTCATCCGCTGCTCCCTCTTTGACGGCGATGTTGATGGCGAAGTTGGCGGCCACACAGGCCATCAACCCAGGGGCCCCAGTGTAGAGACGCGGGCGTCAGAAACAAGTACGGCCGACCGGAAACCGGTCGGCCGTCGACTTGATGCGACAGGTTTCCCCGTCCGTCAGGTCAGGCAATGCCTGGAATCAGTGCGCGCCACCGACGCCGTGGACGTGGCCGTGGCTCATCTCCTCGTCACTGGCTTCCCGCACGTCGGCGATGGTCACGTCGAAGTGCAGCGCCTGGCCGGCCAGCGGATGGTTGCCATCGATGGTGACGGTGGCTTCGGCGACTTCCTTGACCTCGACGTTGATCGGGCCGTTCTGCGTCTGCGCCTGGAAGCGCATGCCCGGCTCGATGTTGTCCACGCCCTGGAAGGCCTCGCGCGGCACCGACTGGATCAGCTGCTCGTTGCGCAGGCCGTAGCCTTCCTCCGGCGCCACCGTGACCTTGAACTGGTCACCGGCAGAACGGCCGGTCATGGCCTTCTCCAGACCCGGCACGATGTTGCCCGCGCCATGCAGGTAGGCCAGCGGCTCGCGACCTTCGGATGAATCGATCACCGTGCCGGCGTCGTCGGTCAGGGTGTAGTGAAAGGAAGCGACACAGCGCTCGGCGATTTGCATGGAAATACCTCGAAATAGTCGACGGAAAGCCGCCTGGCAGTCATCTGCCGAAGCCGGCTAACCGTGTGCATGTATCGGCGCTAATGCCGACGCGGAATGACACCGGGACAGCCCGGGCCTGTGTTCACAGTTGGCGACGATCGTCGGCATTTCAAGACCGACGCTGAGAACCCAGCCTGCCTTGCGGGAAAATATCCTATAAATCATAAGGTTGCGATGCAGACGCCCCGCCAGTTCAATCCGGAGCGGCATTTCCCGTCTGGCACTGACCTGTATCCAGCGACAGTGACTGCAGGATCTCGCCACGCTCGGTCTGCACGAAGGCGGTCAGTCCCCAGCGCGAATCAACGTCATCAAGATCCAGTCGCTCTGCCAATGGCGAATCGCCAGTCAGTGGCCACGGACCGAAAAGCGCGGTCACCACGCGATCGTGCCGCAACGTGGCTCCCGCGTTCTCACCGGCCTGCACGCGGCTTTGCTGACCATCCTCGTATCGAGCCAGCCAGAGTCGCGACGACGACGGCAAGGCGTGCCAGGCCGCCCCAACGGCCGCTGTCCAGACTTCTCCGTCACGCTGCAGGCGAATGCTGAGCGCGACCGGAGCGATGGCAGCGACATCGCCCAGGGCCGCCTTGAAGGCCACCGGGTCGTGCCAGCGCACCCGAGTCTGCCCGCCCACCATCACCTGTGGCGTGTACACGGTGCGGGCGCCCTGCGCGGCCACCCTTGCCCGCTGCCGCGCCGCGAAAGCGGGCGAAGCAAAGGGATCCGCCCAGCCAATGTAATCCCAGTAGTCGACATGGAACGCGAGGAAGTTGGCATCCGACACCGGCGCCTGCCGTGACAGCCAGCGATCTGCCGGCGGACAGCTGCTGCAGCCTTCCGAGGTGTAGAGCTCGACCAGAGGCCGGATGACCTCGCCACTGACCACACTGCAGTCCGCCGCCGTATCAGGCGCTGCGGCCCTGACTGCTCCCATCACCGACACACAGGCGGCGAACAGGATCAGCGAATGGCCGGATGCCCTCAATTTGCGGCTGAAGCCTTCCATGCGCACAGCGTAGTGGCTGACGCTGGCAGGGGAATGTCCGCACTATTCCAAACGCCGCAGCACGCCATCCTTCCATCGCATCCGGGTTTGCCGAGCGGTGAACGCCCCGGTCAGAAGACCTCGCAGAGCTCCCGGACCTCGATGTTGTCGACGAAGGTATGCGCGGGCGTGATGCTGCCCGGATTGCTGTCCCAGGAATCGATGGCGATGCCGCCACTGATGCCCTGCAGGTCGAACTGGGTGCTGGTTGCCTCGACGTGCCATGCCACGGGTTCGGCATCACCGCTGGGCCAGACCCGCGCACGCAGCGCCGTGGTAGCGGCGTCCACCTGTCGCACCTGATAGCGCACTTCGTAGTCGACGCCGGACTGCGGAGCGACGGCAGGTACTGGCGAGGTATCCGAATGCGCGAACAGCGTTTCGATGCCGTCCTCCTCACGCCAAAGGCCGACGCCCGGGCGCCCGGTGAACGTGCCTTCGACGAAAACCGCATAGCCACTGCCATGCGGAACCGTGTTCAGCATGTGTCCCCCATTCTGGCGAACATAGAATCCGACGCCATTGCGCGAAGCGTCATCCATGCGCAGACGGAAACGCACGTCGACATCTGTGGTGCTGACATCGGCCGCCATGCGCGCCAGCGGATAGGGATTGCCCGATGGCACCGGTCGCAGGCGCGCTTCGCCAGCGACGACATCCGCCACCTCGGCGCTGTCGGCCAGTTCAAGCCACGGCAGTGGCCACACGCTGGCGTCGGTATCGAAGCTCTCGACATAGAGCAGCGCGCCGCAGCTGGCTTCAAAGCCGTCCTGGAACAGCGGAACCGGCGATGCCCCCGCCATCGCCGACAGCGGCGCCATGGACACTGCAGGCACAACGAATCGAGACAACGATCGCCACATTCCGCGATGAAAAACCGGCCGCGGAATACAGCGATGACTCATCGCAACTGGCTGTCCTTGCTGCCGCGACGGTTGACGCTGCCCGCGGCACGCTCGCTCTGGTCCACTGCCTCCTGACAGTTGATGCACAGACGTACGCCCGGCACGGCGCGGCGCCGTGCTTCGGGAATCGGCGCATCGCAGTCCTCGCAGTGAGTCAGCCCCGGTCCCTGCTTCAGGTGGCTGAGGGCGCGCTTGATCGCGTCCTTGACCGTGGCATCGATCTGATCCTGCACGGCACCATCGCCGGCCCATCCGGTTGCCATGTGCGTCTCCTGTCATCCGGTTCTCCCCATTTTGCGCGGCCGCAACCGGGAAATCGAGAATCGCGCCCGGAAACGACATGTCACGTTCAGCCACCTCCGGCAGTTGAATCCATGCCGATCAGCCAGCCTGAACGGTACGGCCGCCGCAGCATGTACATCCAAACACGCAGCGGCTATGGTTTCCCTGACATCGTCAGGCGTCGTCGTGCCGCTTCGCACCACGGTGGAGCGCGGCGCGGAATGCGCCCTCCACCGTGAACCGGGAGTCGTCCATGAAACGCGTTATCGCCCTTCTTGCTCTGCCCGTCCTGTTCCTGCTGGCCAGTCCCATGGTGCATGCGTCGCCACCCCCGCAGGCCAACGCCAAGCAGACCGTCTATGGCGTCATCCGTTGCAAGTCGCCGGGCGGTCGCTACAGCACCTGCCCGGCGGACACGCGGCGCGGCGTCAGCGTGTCGCGCGACTTCAGCGGGCGCTGCCGGCTGGGCCGCACCTGGGGCTACACGCGTAACGAAATCTGGGTGAACGACGGCTGCGACGCCGAATTCCAGATCGGCAACATCGGCCGGCCCGGCGGTGACTACGGCTACCGCAACGACTACGGCGACGATCTCGGCTATGGCTACGGCTGGGGCCACGACGATGGCCGCATCATCGTCTGCGCCTCCGAAGACTATCGCCGCCAGTTCTGCCCCGCGCCGACCAGCATGGGCGTTCGCCTGATCAACCAGATCTCGCGCTCGGAATGCGTGCGTGGCCGGACCTGGTGGCGCGACGAGCGCGGCATCGTGGTCACGCAGGGCTGCGCCGGTGAGTTCCAGATCGGCTACCGCGACGATGCCTACCAGTGGCCGCCCTCGCAGGGCGCCGGTGGTCCGGTACGGCCCAACGAGTTCCGCTGCGAATCGATCGACGACCGCAAGCGCTACTGCCCCGCCGACATTGGTCGCGGCCGCGCCGCACTGCTGGAGCAGCACAGCCGCTCCAGCTGCATGTTCGGCCGCACATGGGGCTTCGACAGCCGCGGCGTCTGGGTGGATCGTGGCTGCCGCGCCACTTTCCGCATCGACTACATCGGTGCCGGCAACAGCTGGTATCCCGGTCAGGGCCAGAACTACATGCGCTGCGAATCGCGTGATTATCGCCAGGCGCAGTGCCGGGTCGGCTACAACGTCCGCAGCGTACGACTCGTGCGCCAGGTCAGTGACTCGGCCTGCATCGAAGGCCGCAGCTGGGGCTTCAATCGCGGGGTGATCTGGGTCGACAACGGCTGCGCCGCCGATTTCGAACTGCGCTGATGAGCGGCACTGCTTCGCCGATGTCGCTCGATGCGGCGTCGGCGAGGCAGGTTTCACGGCGGAGACTCGCCTCCGGCATTGGCCGGCATTGCCGATGACGACCGACGCCAGCGCCCTTGCTCAGGGAATGACCGCGAAGCGGCAGAGGAAGGACCAGCTTGGCGCTGGCTCGGCAACGTCAATGACGTGCCCACCGGCGAACTCCTGATAGCCAAGATCGTCTCCCTGCGTCCAGCCGGTAGCGGCGAAACGATTGCGATCGGACTGCGCATACGGCAGATAGCCATCGCTGCTGCCGATGCGGATCAGTGCCGGCAAGCGGCGCGGCAGGCTGGCCAGCAAGGCGCTGCATTGGCTGGATGACAGGCCGGAACAGGCGACCGCGGGCAGCAGTCCCGCACTGACCGCATAAGCGGCGATGTTCGTCTCACTGAATGCCGGCGCATAACCGTTCAGGGCGAGGTCGTGCATGACGTGGCCGCCAGCGGAAAAACCCCAGCCATAGCGACGCGTGCGGTTGATGCGGTACATGGCCTCGGCATCAGCCAGGGCGGCGCTGATCACGTCGTAGTCCGTGGGATGAACGCCTGGCCCGAACGGCGCCAGCCAGCCGCCGGAGTTGCCACCTGCCACCGGCGCGACCAGCACGAAGCCCCGAGCCGCCGCCAACGGCTGCCATAGATCGCGCAACTGCATGGCCGCGGCATTCGCCGCCGCGGGACTGCCGGCACCCCCATGCAGCAGGAGCAGCAGCGGCACCGGCCGCTGCGATGCGATGACTGGCGCATAGCCGTACCAGGTCTGCGTGCCGCTGCCGATCCCGGCGACATGCGTATTTGCCGAGAACGCACCCGAAACACCGCCCGACCCGCCGCTGTCATCCACCGGAAGCCGCGGCGTGGACTCGAAACCACCGACGAAGAGAAGGTCCGCCGGCGAGCAGGTCGACAGCGGCAGGCGCTGGTTCTGCGATGCCAGCGCGTTCAGCGATGCCAGCCACAGCAATAGCGCAACGAGACCACCGATGCGTCGCCCGATGAGGGCGCTGCGTGGGGGGAAACGTATCGACATGGTCGGCACCCGCGCCAACCCGGACGGTCCGCTAGCCGCCGCAGTGGGCGCGGTAGAAGGCCATGGCCTGCGGCATCAGCGACTGCAGGTGCTGGATTCGCGACGCATGGCTCGGGTGCGTGGACATGAACTCCGGCGGGTTCTGCCCGCCCGACGCCTTGCCCATCCGCTCCCACAGCTTGGGCGCTTCGTTGGGATCAAAGCAGGCGGCTGCCGCGAGCATCAGTCCGACCTCATCGGCTTCGGCCTCGTGGTCGCGCGAGAACGGCAACAGCACGCCATACTGCGCGCCGGCGCCGAGTGCGGCCAGCACCATACGCTGCTGCTGCGGGTCCATGTCGCCAACCGCGACCCCCGCAGCCACCGAGCCGATCTGCACCAGCTTCTGGTGAGCCATGCGCTCGGCACCATGCCGCAGCAGGGCATGGGCGATCTCATGTCCCATCACCGCGGCCAGGGCATTGGCATTTTCGGCAACCGGAATGATGCCGGTGTAGACCGCAATCTTGCCGCCCGGCAAACAGAACGCATTCACCTGCGGCGAATCAATGACATTGACGTCCCAGTCGAAGGCGCTCCAGTCGGTCGTCGCCGGCACACCCTTCTGCTGGGCCAGTTCCTGCTCCACCTGCGGCGCCACGCGGATCAGCCGCTCGGCGATCTGCCGGACCTGCTGCGGCAACTCACCGCCACGCACGACGTCGGACTGCGAGAGGATCTGCTGGTAGGCCTGCAGACCCAACGCCGCATCCTGCTGCGCGGTGGTATCCACAAGCTGCGTGCGGCCGGTGAACGATGCTTCCTGCTGGTGCGACACCCAGTAATACAGCAGGTAGCCGCCGAACAGCAGGATCACCCACCAGCGAACGCCACCACGACGTCGGGCGCCCGCTTGGGCGCCCGACGGCATGCGACTTGAAGGCAGACGGAACGGCAAGGCGGCCCGTCCTGCTTACAGATCCCGCGCGACGCGGAAACCCAAACGCGGGTTCACCGTGCCGGCGCTGGAGGTCAGGCGGAACGCCGAACGGGTCTGGTCAGGCGCGCTGGCCCAGGAGCCGCCACGGATCACGTGCTGCACGCAGCCCGGATTAACCCAGGCAGTGCCATCCGCCGGCGCGCGGTTGTAGCTGTCGTGCCAGCAATCCTCGACCCACTCCGACACGTTGCCGGACATGTCATACAGGCCGAAACGGTTGGCCTCGAAACTGCGCACCGGCGCCGGACCCCAGAAGCCGTCGTCGTACTTCTTGAAGGCGTTGACCCAGTTGCGGCGCGAGGCCGAGCGATCGCCATCACCGGTCAGGTTGCCGACCACGCGGGTCGGGTCACTGTCGCCCCAGGGATAGCGGGTCTGGGCGCCAGCACGCAGCGCATACTCGAACTCCGACTCCGACGGCAGGCGGTACTTCTTGCCGGTCTGCTCGGACAGCCAGTCGGCATAGGCCTTGGCATCAACCCAGGAAACGTGGATCACCGGCAGGTTGGCGTCGGCCGTCTTGCCGGCATGGTCGTTGCGCCAGTCGATACCGCTCTTGTCAGCCATGCTGCCGCTGCGCTCGTCGTAGATCGACGAACCACCGGAGTTTGCCGCCGTACCGTAGTAGCTGGTGGCATTGGCGAAAGTGCGGAACTGGCCAACGGTCACTTCGGTACGGGCCAAGGCAAAACCACGCGAGAAGGTCACACGATGCGTCGGGCCTTCATTGGTCTTGCGATCAGCCTCGCCGGACGGCGAGCCCATGGTGAAGCTGCCGGTGGGAATGACCACCATTTCCGGACCGTTGCCACCCGCACGCAGGGCGTCGGAGAAGCTCTGGCCCGGGCGCATGCTGGCGTAGGCGCGTGCATTGCGGATCTTGTCGCGGAGATCGTCCACGGCCTTACCCTGCGCAGAAACGCCTTCCAGCTGCCCCAGCAGGGACTCAGCCTGGTCGAACTGACCCGCGTTGATCGCGGCGTCGATGCGCTGCTCCAGGTTACCCGCGGCGCCTTCACGCATTTCCACGATGCGGGTGCTGGCGTTCTGTACGCTCTGCGAACCTGGACGGACCTTGCCGGCATCGGCCAGCAGGCTGTCGGATTCCGCATAGTTGCCCGCCTCGGCAGCCGCCGTGGCGCGTGCGATCAGGTCGGACTCCAGCTTGGCCAGGCCTTCCTGCGCCGCGGTGTTGTCCGGATAGCGCGCAAGAATGCTGCGATACACCGCCGCCGCGTTGTTGCCGTCTGGCGTGACGACATTGCCGGAGGCGGCCATCTGCTCGGCCTGGGCGATCTGCAGCGCGATCTCGCGACCGGCCTCGATCTTGTTCTGCAGTGCCTTCACCGCCTCGTCATCCGGACGCAGCTTGGTCACGACCGGCAGCAGTCGGGCGGCATCGTTGAAACGACCGCGCGACAGGGAGTCCTCGCCCTGCGCCACCAGCTTCTCGACGATCCCGTCGACACCGGCCTTGGCATCGGCGTTGTCGGGGTTCGCATCCAGGATCGACAGATACAGGCTCAGCGCGTTGCCATCGCCCTCATGCAGGCGACCGGCACGCTCGGCCTGCTGCGCCAGTTTCAGCGTATCGGCAACGTTGTCGATCGGCTGCGAGGACAGTTCCGGCACCCAGTCTTCCTGCGCGGCCGTGGCGTCGACCAGTCGGCGACGAATTTCGAACTGCTCTTCCTGCTGGCCACCCGCATCACCCGCGGCGGCCTGGTCACCCGCAGCCGGCTGCGCGGGCTGCGCAGGCTGCGTCTGCGCCGGTGCGCTCTGCTGCGGCGTCGACTGCTGCGCCGGCGGCGCTTCGTCGCCACCACCACATCCCCCTAGCATGGCCGCCGAGATTCCAGCCGCCATCAGTCCAACGTATAGCTTGGTGCGCACACTATCCTCCTGATCCGAGAGAGACGAGGCTCGCGATTGCCGGAAATCTCCGAATTCGGCCGGCCAATCAAGCCCCAACGGCCCCGTCATTGCGTTGCAGCATGAAAAGTAGGCTATTGTCGCGGCCTCCGCAACCGCGCGAAACGTAGAAATCTGTGAATCAGTGGATCACGTCCCAGAGCGGACTCGAAACCTGGCTGGAAACTCGCAAGTCCCTGCCCGCCCTCGCCCTGGACACCGAGTTCATGCGCGAGAAGACGTTCTATCCACAACTGGCCCTGGTCCAGATCGGCGACGCTGACGGCAAGGCCGCGCTATTCGACCCGCTGCCGGAAGCCGAGGACGGCCGCGATCCGCGCCCGGACACACCGCTCACGCGTCTGCTCAGTGACGCCGCCATCATCAAGGTCATGCACAGTGCCAGCGAGGACCTGCAGGCGCTGCTGCGCTATTGCAATGCCCTGCCAAGACCACTGTTCGACACCCAGATCGCCGCCGCGCTTTGCGGCATGGGCCCGGGGCTGGGTTACCAGCGATTGATCGCCGAACTGCTGGGCGCCGAACTGGACAAGTCGCAGACGCGCTCTGACTGGCTGCGTCGCCCGCTTAGCGAAGCACAGCAGCACTATGCCGCCGAAGATGTGACGCATCTGCTCGCCGCCTACGAGATCCTTCGCGACAAGCTCGTGGCCCTCGGCAGGCTGGATTGGCTGCAGGCCGACTGCGAGCGTCTGCTGGCGACTGGCGAGGATGTCCCCGACCCGGAGCCACAGCTCAGCTTCCGTCCCGCCGAACGCATGAATGCCGACCAGCAACGCCTGTTGCGCCGCCTGCTGCGCTGGCGCGACCAGCGTGCCCGCTCCCGCGATCTGCCACGCACCTGGGTGATCGACAACGACAGCCTGCTCGCCCTCATCTACCGCAAGCCGAAGTCACGAAACGACTTCGAGCAGCTGCTGGACGCACAAAAGCGCGCCCCGCGCCGCGCCCGCGATGAGTTGTATGAATTGATCAACACCGAATTCAGCACCGAGGAAACCGACATCCCGCTGTCGGAGCCGCAAAGTCCGTGGCTTCGCGAACGCAGCAAGCCGGTGCGCAAGGCGATTGCCGATCTCGCGGAAAAGCTGGAGATCCCCGAAGGCCTGCTCTGCAACCGCAAGCTGGCAGAACAACTGGTCGCCAGCGGCGAATGGCCCGACGCCCTGCAGGGCTGGCGCCGTGAGCTGCTGGAATCGGAATTGACGCCAATCCTGCAAAAGTCAGGACTTGGCGCAGACTGACCCACGGGTTTATGATTCGCGGCTCCGCCACCAGGCGGATTGCATCATGGGGCGGTAGCTCAGCTGGGAGAGCGTCGCGTTCGCAATGCGAAGGTCGGGAGTTCGATCCTCCTCCGCTCCACCAACTCAGCATCCCGGAACATCCCGAGAAGCCCTCAAAACCCCGTTATTGCGGGGTTTTTTGTTGCCTTTTCGACTGAAATCGCACTTCCTGTTCGATTGTCCATTCGCTATCCGGGCACTCGACCATCGTGCCCGGGCTCCAGGGCCATGGCGCCGACGACGAGGTCGAGTAGTTCGGTCGTGATTTCTTCCTGGCGCGCCTGGTTGGCTTCGTGGTGCAGGGTTTGCAGCTTGCCGCTGACATTGTCGAAGGCCGATGCCATGGCGGCGAAGCGGGCGGCGTTTTCGCTGGCGAGTGATTCGACGGCGGCCTCGCTGAGGCGCGCGAACACGTACTCGGCCAGCAGCTGTTCCTGAAGCTGGCGCGGCGCCAGGTTGTGCAGCGGCAGTTGCCGGAAGCGCTCCTTTCCGGGCTCCTCAGGCGTCTCAGACTCCGTGGGTTCAACGGGCAAGAGCCGCCGCCGCGCCACCTGGCCCGGGGCATTGCCGTGGAAACGGATGTTCAACAGCTCCACCCGGTCAACATGACCCTCGGCCAGCAGCCGGTAGATTTCCCCGGCCAGCGCTTCAACCGCCTCCGGCACGGCCGCGCAGTGGCTGGCCATGGGGCGCAGCCATTGCACGACCTGTCCGTGCTCCTCCGCGACGGCGGCGCCGCGGCTTCCCAGCACCAGCCAATGATCACCCTTGGCGCGCACTGCCGCGGCGGCATCGATCAACTGCCGATTGAATGCCCCGACGAAACCATGTTCGGCCAGGCACAGCACCCAGGCAGTGCGCGGGCCGACTTCCATTGAAACCGGTGGTGACAGCAACAGACTGTCGGCAACCGCGCCAGCCACGGATTGCGCATAGCGCCGCGCAGCCGGCAGCGCGCGCTGGGCTTCCTGCATGCGCATGCTGGCCAGCGCGCGCATGGCGCCGACAAGGTCGCTCAGCGAACCCATGCTGGCGATATGCGACTGCACTTCGGCGAGCCGCTTCATGGCGTCGTTTCCAAAGCGGCTGCGCTGTCCGTCAAGGACTGGGCCAGCTCACGCAGGATCTTCAGCAGCCTTGCGTGCTGTTCTTCCTCCAGCTCGGTGGCGCTGTCGTCGAGCGCGAGCAGCTCGGGGAACTGCTGGCGCAGGCGGACCGGCAGTTCGCGCCGGAACGCCGGCATCTGTGCCAGCGGCAGGTCATCCAGTACCCGCTCCGACAGGGCCAGCAACAGGGCGACCTCCTCGCCCAGTCGCAGCGGCGAGTATTGCGGCTGGGCCAGCACCGCGCGGATCCGTCGTCCATGCTCGATGACCCGACGCGTGCGGTCGTCGACCAGAGTTCCGAAGCGGGTGAAGATTTCCAGCTCGAGGAACTGCGTGTAGTCGAGCCGCAAGCGCTGCGCCAGGCCCTTGAGAACGCCTGACTGCGTCTTGCCGCCGACCCGTGATACCGAGCGCCCAACGTCCACCGCCGGCTTCTGGTCGTCGTAGAACAGGCGCGGGTCGAGATAGATCTGTCCATCGGTGATCGAGATCAGGTTGGTCGGGATGTAGGCGCTGATGTTGCCGGCCTGGGTTTCGGCGATTGGCAGCGCGGTCAATGAGCCACCGCCCAGTTCCGGCGCCAGTCGCGCGGCGCGTTCCAGCAGGCGCGAATGCAGGTAGAAGATGTCGCCCGGATAGGCTTCGCGACCGGGCGGACGACGCAGCAGCAGGGACAGCTGCCGGTACACCGCAGCGTGCTTGGTGAGGTCATCGAGTACCAGCAGCACGTCGCGGCCGGCGCGCATGAAGTACTCGGCCATGCTGCAGGCCGCGTACGGCGCCAGCCACTGCTGGCCGGGTGCGGCATCCGCTGCCCCGACCACGAACAGGCAGCGTTCCGGCGCACCACCGCGGCGCACCGCTTCGATCACTTCGGCAACCGACGATGCCTTTTGACCGATGGCCGCGTAGACGCAGATCACGTCGCTGTCGCGCTGGTTGATGATGGTGTCGACCGCCACCGCTGTCTTGCCGGTCTCGCGGTCGCCGATGATCAGTTCGCGCTGCCCTCTTCCCAGCGGAATCATGGCGTCGACGACCAGCAGGCCAGTCGCCAGTGGATGGGTCACCAGATCGCGATCCACGATCTCCGGCGCTGGCTGCTCCACCGGCGCGAAGTCGGACGCGCGAACGGGACCAGCGTCATCCAGCGGTCGGCCCAGTGCATCGACCACGCGACCCAGCAGGGCCTCGCCAACCGGCACCTGCATCACGCCACCACTGCCGCGCGCCACGCTGCCAGCACTGACGGCCGTGGCATCGTCGAGCAGCACGCAGCCCACTTCCTCGGCGCCGAGATCGACGACGATGCCGGTCACGCCGTTCTCGAAATACACCAGTTCATCTAGGCGCAGCGCGGGAAGACCGGCCAGCGTGGCAACGCCGTCGCCGGTGCGCAGCACACGGCCCACGGGTTCCAACGATGGATGCAGCGCGAGTTGATCGACCTGCTCGCGACTTCGCTCCAGCCAGTCCTGGAGGGAATCAGTGAGCGTCGTCATCGTGCCCGATGCCTTCGCGCAGGGCGGCCAGCGCCTTGCGCCAGGAGAAGTGCAGCACCGCATCCGGGAAATGCAGCTCGCAGCCCGCGATCAGGGCGGGATCGGTCTCGAACGTCACCGGGCACTGTACGCCCAACGCCGCCAACAACCGCGACTGCCATTGCTGACGGGTGGCGGTCGGCAGTTCGTTGGCGGTCACCACGCGCAGCGAGCCACCATCAAGACTGTGTGCAAGCGCCTCGCGGCGGGGAGGTTCGAGGCCTTGCAGGTGCTTTTCGATACTGCCCAGCCAGGCGTCGGCGCGAAGTCCTTCCGGCAGTTCGGCCAGCAGGCGCCGCGCGATGTCACCGCCCAGATCGAGTGCCGCTTCGCGCGTGTGCAGCTCGGCCTGGCGACGCTCCTCATCCAGCGTCTTGCGACCCTCCGCCAGCAGCTGTTGGGCATCGGCCTCGGCGCGCTGGCGGCGTTCGGTCGCCGCCTTCTCGGCCTGTGCCGACGCCTTTTCCAGCACAGCCTGTCGTTCGGACTCGATGCCGGCGCGCTCGGCGTTGAGATCGGCCAATGCCTGCTCGGCTTTCGCCCGCGCCTCGGCCGCCGCCGCGACCTGCTGCTCGGTCGCCTGGCGGCGCTGGTCCAGCAGGCGTAGCACCGGGCGATACAGGAAGCGCTGCAACAACCACACCAGGATGATGAAGTTGATCAGCTGCAACCCGAAGGTCCAGACGTCGAAGTGCATGGTCAGCCCGTGTAGGGGTTGGCGTAGAGCAGCAGCAGCGCCACCACCAGGCAGTAGATGGCGGTGGTCTCGATCATCGCCAGGCCAACGAACAGGGTGCGCGAAATCGTTCCCGCGGCTTCCGGCTGTCGGGCGATGGCGTCCATTGCCGCCGCCACCGAACGTCCTTCGGCCAGCGCCGGACCCAGCGCGCCGAAGGAAACGGTGAACGCGGCGCCGATCAGGCTGATGAGTTGTACATCCATGGGGCCTCCGTCGTTATCGGGATGGGGTTTTGTCGACCGCGGCGGCATCGCCACTTTCGATGCCGCTGACCGCCGCACCGATGAACACGGTGGCCAGCACGGTGAAGATATAGGCCTGGATCACGCCAACCAGCAGCTCCAGCGCCATGAATGGGATCGGCACCAGCAGGCCGGCCAACGCCGCGACCATGGCGATCACGAATTCGCCACTCATCACGTTGCCGAACAGGCGCACCGACAGCGCCAGCGTGCGCGTGACCTCGGCCAGCAGGTTCAGCGGCAACATCATCCATTTCGGCTGCGCGAAGCTGGCCAAGTGCCCACGCCAGCCGCGGGCGCGTATGCCGAAATAGTGCACCGAGAAGAACACGATCACCGCCAGTGCCGCCGTGGTTTCCAGTGCGCCGGTGGGTGACTGCACGCCCGGCAGCAGGCCACTGAGATTGGCCGTGGTGATGAATACGAACAGGGTCGCGACCAGCGGCAGCAGGTTGCGCGCCGGTCGCTGGGTGATGGCCTCGATCTGCTCCTGGATCACGCTGACGATCAGCTCGAGCAGCATCTGCGGTCGCGCGGGGTCAGGTCGCAGTCGCCGCGTGATCAGCCAGGCCACCAGTGCCAGCACCCCCATGATAGCCCAGGTGGTGACGACCGGCCGCGTGACGGGCACGGGGCCGAGCTGCCAGATCACCGGGTTATCGAGCGGCGACGGCTTCACGCGCGATCGCCTTTCACGGCCCGTACCGTGATGATGCGTGCCAATGTGAAACCCAGCAGCGCCGCCAGCAGCGGCACCGCGCCAAACTGCACTGCGGCGCCAAACAGGCCCAACGCCAGCAACAGACGAAACACTCCGAGCGCCACGATGCGCCCTGCGCCCGCGCCATCGACCAGCCCCTCACTGCTCCGCCGCAGCGCGGCGAAGAACAGCCAGCCGAGCAGCGCGCCGAGCACGGCAAACAGCAGCGAGGTCAGCAGCCATTGCGGCGTGATGGTCATTGGGGCAATCGTCATGTGCATGAGGGTCAATCGTGCAGCAAGCGTTTCCAGGCAAGGTAGCAGCCGGCGGCCAGACCTACCGTCAGCAGGCCCAGCGTCCAGAACAGGCCGGAATCGAAATGCCGGTCGAGCCAGCGACCACCGAACACGCCCAGCAGCGTAGGCGTGACCACGGTCCAGCCCAGGGCACCGATCATCGCCAGGTTCTGCGCCACGGAGCGCTCACCCTCGCGGCGCCACATCTCGCGACGTGCCTCGCGCTGCTGCACGGCCTGGTCGAGCCTGTCCGGCGGCTTCGGCGACGCGGTCATGATTCGTCTCCCACGCGCGGGAAAGCAGGCGGCGGCGTGCCGCGGAGGTAGCTGTAGATCTGCCGGATGGCCGCGAGATACAGACGCTGCGCGTCGCTGCGCGCACTCTGCTCGGTTTCCTGCCGGGAACGGAAGCGTCGCAGCACCTCGTCCTGTAGCCGGCGCAGGTCATCACCGGCCACGGCTTCCCGGCTGGCCACCTCGACCCGTTCACCATCGCGAACCTCCAGCACGCCGCCACGCAGTGCCACGTGGCGCTCGCGTCCACGCAGGTCGCGCCAGCTCAGCACGGAGACCGACAGGGCGGTCAGGAAATCAGCATGACCTCGGAGGATGCCGAAGGCACCGCTGGCGTCCTCGGCCCGCACGTGTGCGACATCGTCATCCTCGACAACGATCTCCAGCGGCGTGCTGACGACCAGCTTCATGCCGTCGCGGCCTCCTTCTTTCGTGCCTCGTCCAGATCGCCCACCATGTACAGCGAGGCCTCGGCCCAGTCGTCCGCCTCGCCGTCGAGAATGGCCGCGCAGCCATCCAGCGTGTCGGAAAGCTCGACCCGACGACCCGCCTGCCCGGTAAAGGCTTCGGTAACCAGGAAGGGCTGCGTCAGGAAGCGCTGCAGGCGGCGCGCACGTCGCACTGTACGCCGGTCTTCCGCGCCCAGCTCCTCCATGCCCAGCAGGGCGATGATTTCCTGCAGCTCACGGTAGTGCGCGATGCTGCGACGCACTTCCTGGGCAACGCGGTAGTGCCGTTCACCCAGCAGGCGTGCGTCGAGCAGGCGCGAGCTGGAAGACAGCGGATCGACCGCCGGATACATGCCCTCGGCCGCCATGTCGCGCGACAGCACGATCGATGAATCGACGTGGCTGAAGATTTCCGCCACCGCCGGATCGGTGAAGTCATCCGCCGGCACATATACCGCCTGGATCGAGGTGATCGCCGCGCCCGCCACCGAGGCGATGCGTTCCTCGAACTCGGCGATCTCGCTGGCCAGCGTCGGCTGGTAGCCCACGCGCGACGGCAGCCGACCCAGCAACCCGGAAACCTCACCGCCGGCCTGTACCAGCCGGTAGACGTTATCCACAAGCAGCAGCACGTTTTCATGTCGCTGGTCGCGGAAGTATTCGGCAATGGCCAGGGCGGTCAGCCCTGCCCGCCAGCGCGCGCCGGGCGGCTGGTTCATCTGCCCAAATACCAGCGCCGTCCGTTCCAGCACGCCGGACTGGCGCAGTTCCAGAAGCAATTCGTGTCCTTCACGCGAACGCTCACCGATGCCGGCGAACACGGAGATGCCGGCATGGCGCTCCACCGTACTGCGGATCAGCTCCATGATCAGCACCGTCTTGCCGACGCCGGCGCCGCCGAACATGGCCGCCTTGCCGCCGGCAATCAGCGGCGCCAGCAGGTCGATCACCTTGATGCCGGTGTGGAAGAAACGCGGCGTTCCGCCCTGTGCGCTGAGCTCAGGTGCCGCGGAGTGGACAGGCCTTCGCGGCACATCGTCCGGCAAGGGCGGACCGCGATCCACGGGCATTCCCACCGCATCCAGAAGACGCCCCAGCACGTCTTTCCCGACGGGAACTTCCAGTGGCCTGCCGCTGCCATGCACCGCGCCACCGCGTCTCAGTCCGCTGGTGTGGTCCAGTGCCACCGCACGCACCGTATGCGCGTCGAGATGCAGCTGCACTTCCGCCAGCAGGCCCGGCTTCGCGTCGCGCTCGACCATCACTGCCGTTCCCAACGGTGGCAGCGCGCCATCGGAAAAGCGCAGGTCCAGCACCGAACCATGCACGGCCAGCACGACGCCTGCATAGGTTTCCTGGCCCGAGTTGACGGTTGGCTCCTGCATCCGATCTCCGCGACGGAATGTCCAGCGCCACGAGGCGCCACGATGAAGCAAGCTCCGCAATCCGCCTCATCTTACCGAGGCATTCGGCGATGACGCCATGCCACTGTGCCGCATGGGGATACCGGCTGATTTGATCCCGCGCAAAGTCGCTCGCCATTGAACCCGGCCGTGCGACGCGATGCTCGCTTACACTCGGCTCCCTCGACGAGCATGGAAAAAGCGATGGCCCTCAAAGCCACAGTCATCAAGGCCGGACTGCAGGTCAGCGACATGGACCGGCACTATTACGCCAGCCACGACCTCACGTTGGCGCAGCACCCCTCGGAAACCGACCTGCGCCTGATGGTTCGGCTACTTGCCTTCGCTCTGTTCGCCGACGAACGACTTACCTTCGGGCGTGGCGTCAGCAGCGGCGACGAACCGGACCTGTGGCGAACCTCGCTGGATGGCGAGATCGAACAGTGGATCGATCTCGGACAACCCGACGAATCCCGAATCCGAAAAGCCTGCGGCCGTGCTCGTGAAGTGATCGTGATCGGCTATGGCGGCCGCGCCTTTTCGATCTGGTGGGAGAAGAACGGCGGACAGCTGGCGCGCCACGCAAACCTGTCCGTGCTGGAAATCCCCGCCGATGCCGTCGAGGCCCTGCCCGGACTGTATGCACGCAACGTGCAGCTGCAGTGCCTGATCCAGGATGGCGAAGTCCAGCTCATTGGCGATGTCGCCAGCGTGACGCTCACACCGGTTCATCTCAAGGACGCCTGACCTCCCGATCACCTTCGCGCGACGCGGCCCCTGCCCTGTCGCCTGGCGAGCAGGCCGATGAGCGCGATCACCGAAAACGCCGCGCCGGCATGGAAGGTCGCCGCCGCGCCGAACTGATCCCAGAGCAGTCCCGCCATCGCGCTGGCAAGCAGCAGCGCGATGCCACTGACCAGGTTGAACACGCCGAACGCCGTGCCGCGCAGGTCGGCCGGCGCCGTGTCCGCCACCAGCGTCGCCAGCAGGCCCTGCGTCATGCCCATGTGGATGCCCCACAGCGCGACGCCTGCGAGAACGGTCGTCCAGTAATTGCCCATCGCCAGAACCAGATCAGCGGCGACCAGCACCAGCAGGCCCCAGGCCAGCAACGACTTCCGGTTGATGCGATCCGACAAACGCCCGAACGGATACGCCGACGCCGCGTAGACCACGTTCATGGCCACCATCACCAGCGGCACCAGTGCCACGGCAACGCCACCCTGCTGGGCTCGCAGCACCAGGAATGCCTCGCTGAAGCGCGCCAGCGCAAACGCTGCACCAACAGCAACGACCCACCAGTACGCTGGATTCAGTCGCTTCAGGTTCTCGCGCCGAATTGGATTGGCACGCCTTTCGCCGACATGCTGCTCCGGCTCACGCACGCCAAACAGCAGCAGCGACACTGCCAGCAATCCGGGAATGACGGACACCCAGAACACGGCGCGGAAATCATTGGCCCAGAGCAGCATCAGCCCGACCGCCAGCAACGGACCCACGAAAGCACCCACCGTATCCAGCGACTGCCGCAACCCGAACGCCGCGCCGCGCACGTTCGCGGGCGCGATGTCGGCGATCAATGCATCGCGTGGCGCACCACGCACCCCCTTGCCGACACGATCCAGCAACCGCGCCGTCAGCACGATGCCGGTCGTCGGCGCGATCGCGAACAGCGGTTTGGTCAGTGCCGCCAGTCCATAGCCGAACAGCGCAAGCCCCTTGCGCCGACCGAGGTAATCGCTGAGCGCGCCCGAGAACACCTTGACGATCAACGCCGTCGATTCGGCCAGGCCTTCGATCAGCCCGACCATCAACGCGCTCGCACCCAGCGAGCCCACCAGGAACAACGGCAACAGGCTGTGGATCATCTCCGACGAGACGTCCATCAACAGGCTGACGAAGCCCAGCACCCAGATGGCGGGCGGGATCCTTGTTCGCGTCATCGATTGCGGATCAGACGCCATCGAGCAAGACACCATCGATTGGGCGTTCGGCTGAATGCCGCTCGACAACACCGTCGATCCGGCGCGGCAAACCGACGGTCTCAGACAGCCATTTCACCTTGCAATCCCGCTGTCGCGACATGAGGCACCTCCCAACCGACCTTGTAACGGTTCGAGACGTTCAGATAGACAGCCACGAACCCCAGCAAGAGAAACGCGGCCGGCGATGTCTGAGGCTATGTCCCCAAGTGGATTCAACCTCGAAACGCGATGCTAGCGCACCGTGAACAGCACGCGGTCGAGTACCTTTCCCTGCGGATCCTGCAGTTCCAGCTGGTGGCTGCCGCGAATTGGGCGCCACAAGGTTTCGGTGGCGGCCGATCCGAGCAGATTGCCGTTGAGCTTGAGACGCAGCTGATCATTACCGTCGCTGGCGCTGATCCGCACCCGCTGCAGGCGTTCGGGAATATCCGGGTCCAGCGCGATGATCAGTCCATTCGGAGGACTGTCGATACGCGGCTCACGATGCGCCACGGGTGTCATGCGCTGCATGCCGGTGCCATTCAAGAACCATTCGTTGCGCGGCGGCTCCAATGCATTGGCGAAACTGACCGATTGCTGCGCCACGCCAGCCGGCGGCGTCGGCGCCTTCGACGGCAGCGTCGCATGCAGTGCCGACATGAGATCGTTCCAGACCGGGCCAGCACCGGTCACGCCGCTGACGCCCTGCATGGCATCGCCCTCGAAGTTGCCGACCCACACGGCGACGGTGTAGCGATCCGAGAAGCCGATGCACCAGTTGTCGCGCATGTCCTTGCTGGTGCCGGTCTTGACCGCGCTCCAGAACGGCGTGTTGAGGTGGCTGCCGAGACCGAAGGTCAGAACTCGTGCGGCGCGGTCGCTGAGCATGTCGCCGACCACGAACGCGGCGTCTTCGGATAGCACGCGTCGACTGTCAACCAAGGCTTCGGCGGGTTCCAGAGGCAATACGCGCAGCGGCGACCACAGGCCGCCCCTAGCCAGCGTTCGGAAGGCCTGCGCCTGCTCCCACAGGCTCACCTCCGCCGATCCCAGCGCCAGTGAGTAGCCGTAAAACGCGCCGTCCTCGGTGATGCCGTCATAGCCCAGCGCCACCAGACGATCACGAAAGGATTCCACGCCGGTCAGCACCAGCGTCCGCACGGCAGGAATATTCAGCGAACTCGCCAGCGCGGTACGCGCACTGACCAGACCCTTGAAGTCGCGATCATAGTTCTGCGGCAGATAGGCGCCGCTGGCGGTATCCAGGCTGATGGGAGAATCGTCCAGCAGCGAGGCGGCGGTCAAATAGCCCTGCTCGATTGCCAGTTCGTAGAGGAACGGCTTCAGCGTGGAGCCGGCCTGACGATGCGCGCGAATGCCATCGACCGCGGCGGCGCGAGAGTTCGGTCCGCCGGAAGCGACGTAGGCAAGCACCTCGCCGCTTTGGTTGTCGATGATCAGCGCCGCACCATCGCGCACGTTTCGATCAGCCAGACCGGCAAGATGAAGGCGCAGGCGATCGAGGGTCAGTCGCTGCAGATCACGATCCAGGGTGGTCTGCAGGCGCTCACCGGGCACGCGCAGCAGCGACCGGGCCAGATGTGGCGCCAGTCGCACCGATGTTCGCGACTCACGAGGTCCGCTCAGCAGCCGTTCCGCGGCCTGCTCAATGGCCACGCAGGAAGCCTGCGCATCGCGAAGCTGTGCACGCGCGCAGGCGCGCCGCGCCACCCGATCAGCGCCCGATGAAGGTGCCGGGAGCAGCGCTGCCAGCACCTCACTTTCATCGGTGGTCAGTCCGGAGGGCGCCTTGCCAGCAAGCGCGAACGACGCCGCACCAATGCC
Source organism: Rhodanobacteraceae bacterium (assembly GCA_024233975.1). Classification (GTDB taxonomy): domain Bacteria; phylum Pseudomonadota; class Gammaproteobacteria; order Xanthomonadales; family Xanthomonadaceae; genus JACKOX01. The sequence continues at coordinate 84,305 of JACKOX010000005.1, read as the reverse complement.
CTGCCATTCGCCGCGGTAGGACAGCAGGTTCAGATATGCCTCGAAGATCTGCGACTTGCTCCAGCTTGCCTCGAGCGACCAGGCCATCCGCACCTGTTCCAGCTTGTCGCGCCAGGAGCGTCGTCGATTTGCCGGCGCATCGCCATCGCGCTGGCGATGCAGCAGCCAGGCCAGCTGCATGCTGATGGTGCTGGCGCCACGCCAGCGCTGGCGCAACACGCCGTCACGCAGCGCGGCCAGCACGGCGCGAACGTCGACACCACCGTGCTGTAAGAAGCGTCGATCCTCACCGGCAATCACCGCGTCCACCAGCGCGGGAGAAACGTCCGCCAGCGGCACCCAGGCGAACCGACGCACACCGAAATTGATCCGTTCGCTGTCCAGCACACGGCCATGGCGATCCAGCAGGAACGCCTCGGACGGCTGGTAGGCGTCGCGTACCTGGTCGAACGTCGGCACCGACTGGGGCCAACGCAGCCACAGCGCAAACAGCAGCACCGCCAGTGCCGGCAGCGAGGCCAGAGCAACCAGCGCGCGGCGACGGCGTTGGATCATTGCGCGGCCGCCGAGGTCGGACTGGCGTCGACCGTGAACAGCGGATTCGGCAGCTCACCGAACATCTCCGGCGCATACAGCGCTTCGACCCGCGTCGCTGGCAGCAGGAACTCGCCCGGATTGTTCAGGCGAACGCTGTACTCGACGCTCCATTTTCCTTTTGGCACAAACCGATAGTAGGCGCGGTAGGCATCGAAGCGGCGCTCTTCATAGGCCAGCCAGGCCCAGCCCTCGCTGCTATCGTCAGCGGCCAGTAGCGAGCCACGACCACCCAGGCCGCCGCCGAGGATCGTCGAGCCGGCCGGCACCGGATCGTCGACCACGACCCAGCTCATGTCGGACTGCGCATCCAGCTCCAGTCGAATCCGAACCACGTCGCCACGGGTCCAACGCCCGACCTGCTGCTGTTCGACGGCGGTCACGCTGCGCTTGATCGAAAAGCCGGTGAACAGGGGCTGCTCCAGCGGCAGTGCGGCGGTCGCACGGACCATTGCCCACGGACGGCCTTCGCCCTGATGGGTGATGCTGAGCATCTGTTCACCGGGTTGCCATGGCAGCTGGACGCCCTCGGTCGGCAGGTCGACCTCGTTGCGCTCGGTCCAATCCTTTGCGTCCGCCTGCACTTCGTTGGCATCGTCGTCCCAGTTCTGCGTGCGCGACTGATCGCCGTAGTCAATCACGGTTTCACCGGTCACCGGCGTTGATTCGAACGCAGCGGAGAATTTCTCCATCGCCATCACGCCCCAGGCGTTCGCCACCGTGGTGTTCCAGTGCCCGAAATGCTGGCGGAACAGGCTGCCGCGAACCAGTCGCGGAATGTCCTGTTCCCAGTCCGCCTCGTTCATCACGGTCAGCAGCATGCGGTTGGCATTGGAATCGCCGGACACCATCAACCACCACAGGCCATCGCTGCGCTCGGTGGAGAAACCCATCACTGTGCCCTGGAAGTTGAGCCGCGCGCGCAGCAGGCCGAGTGCCGTCTTTCGCTGTGCTGCGGCGTTGTCGATCTTCGGCACGCGTTTCAAAATGCCGGCCCAGTCGATCAGTGCCGATGTCGGCCACAGGTTGGGTTCGATCCGCAGGCTGTCGAGCATGCCGGGCTTCGCATCGCCGTAACGCGACAGTGCATTGATGGCGGCCAGCTTGCGGATGCCGAGATCGGCGGTCGCCAGCGCCGAATCACGCCGTAGCTTGCCGGCCACGAACCTTTTCAGCGCTGTGCTCAGCTTTTGCTGATTCGACTCACCCAACGGCCAGCCCGCCTCATCGGCAATGGCCATCACGTAGGCGGTGAGCGTGTCGTCCCCCTGCAGACGATCGGTCGGGAAGTAACGCAACAGGCCATCGCCGTCCATGTAGACGGGCAGCCGCGCCATCCATGCATCCCACATCGAGCGGTCGCGAAGCGCCACCGCGCGCGACAGGTTCTGCTCGAGGCAGACGTAGGGATACCACTGCATGTATTCGCGAACACCGTCGAGGCTGCCGCCGAGCTTGTCCTGCAGCATCACCTCCAGCCCGCCGCGACCGGCAATCGCGCCGGCCGGAAGTGCCGCTGGCATCGACCATGGCTGCGTGAGCTGGGTGATGGTGGCCTGGTAGGTGCGGACCGGAAAGGCCGGAATCACTTTTTGCTCGATCTTCATGCGGTCGCGGGCTTCGGGATCAGTCCCCTGCACGCGCACGTCCCACTTCAGCGCGGGATGGTCGACCGGCACCGTCACCGACCAGCGCACGTCGCGTGCCTCGCCGGCGCCAATGCGCAGCGACTGCGCGGCCAGCGCCTCCCCATCCGGCGCGGGTTCTACAGCCGCATCCAGCGTCACGTCGAGCGGCTGGCGGGTGGTGTTGCGCACGGTGAAGGTCGCGTCGAACCGATCACCTTCGCGCACCACCGGCGGCAATCCGGACACCAGAATCAGATCCTGCGTGGTCGCCACGCTGGCGCTGCCGGTGCCGAACAGACCGGCTTCGGCATGAGCGATGGCAACGATGCGGAACGACGACAGCGAATCGTTGAGCGGCACGTCGACCTTGGCCTGCCCGTCGGCATCAACCTTGACCCGCGCGCTCCACAGCAACAGGCTGTCGAACTGCTCGCGTGCTCGATCACCCTCGCGACCGCCACCACCGCCATGTGGCACTGCCTTGCGGCCATAGTGACGCTTGCCGACCACCTGCATCTGCGCGGTCGATGTCCACACCTCCAGACCGCGTTCGCCCATCATGGCGTCGAGCAGCTTCCAGCTGGGATTGGGCGACAGCTCCAGCAATGCCTCGTCGACCGCCGCCAGCGCCAACTCGGTGTCCGGTGGAAGCGGCCTGCCATCGGCGCGCGCCACCTTCAGCGATATCCGCGCCGTGTCGCGCACGCGGTATTCGCTGCGATCCGGCTGCACCTTCACATCGAGCCGATGCGGCTTCCAGCCGACCTTGATTTCGGCCATGCCCAGCCGATACGCCGGCTTGCGCAGATCGACCAGGCCAGTGATCTCGGTGTCGGCATCGTCGCGCTTCGGTTCCGCTCGCGGCACCCGTCCTCGCACCGCCAGCACCGACACAAACACATTCGGTGCATGGCGATCCTCAATCGGCACATCAACCACTGGCTTGCGTCCGCGCAGCCGGGTCACGAAGCCGCTGAGCACACCTTCGCGCTCGACCGTCACCAGGGCGGTGGCCTTGCGGAACGGCACGCGCACCTGCAGACGTGCGCGCTCACCGCTCTCGTAGTCCTTGCGCTCGGGCAGCAGGTCCATGCGATCACCCGCCGTACCGCCGAACCACCAGTCGTCGTCGCCAACCACCCATACCGAACTGGTCGCGCCGCTGCTGTTGCCGTCCTTGTCCGACGTCTCCGCGCGGATCAGCACCTGCCCGGATACGCCGGGTGCGACCTCGCAGGACAACAGCCCCTGCTTGTCGGTACGGCCCTCGCAGCTCACCGGCAGACGCTGCGTTTCAGTGGTGGTGTCGTAGGTATAGAAGCCGCCGATCATGCGCTTGCGGTAGCTATAGCTTTCACTTGAATACAACGCGACGTCGACCTTCTGTTTCGCCTTCGGCTTGCCGTCCAGATCCAGCACCACGACCTTGAAGCGGACCTGCTCCGGACTGGCCACCCAGCCTTCTCGCCGGATGCCCACGCTCAGCGCCGACGGCAGCAGGCGGATGCGCGAACTGGTGGTCAGAATTTCGCCGTTGGCATCGGCGTACTCCAGTTCTGCCACCAGTCGTGCTGGCGAGCGCAGGTCCGGCAGGTCGGAAACGCTGACGCGGGCCGAGCCGGCCGCATCCAGCGTGACCGGCATGACCTGTGCTTTCTGCACGCCCGTCGCGGAATCGTCACCGGATTCATCACCGTCGCCGTCGGCCTGGGTGAATCGACCAACCTTCACCGGTTCACCGCCAAACTCGTAGTCAGCGTAGTCAGCGAAATGCTGTGGCTGCTGTTCGACCAGCGTGCGCAGCTTCACCGCCATGCCCGAGGCGCCACCGCCGGACAGATAGGCCACGTGCAGATCCAGATCCGCCTGTTTGGCGCGCACCAGCGGCGCGGCGGGCCCCGTCACGCTGGCACGCATCGACGGCAGCCGGTATTCCTCGACCCGGAAACTGCCGCTGTAGTGAGCCTGCCCCTCCTCGTCTTCGATCGTGATGCTGTATTCGCCGAGCTTGGCGTCCGCTGGAATCGGCCACTGTTGATCGGCGGTACCATCGGCGCGGAAATCCACCGTGCTGCTGAACTCCTGCCCACTGCCGTCATGCCGGATCACCACCTTGTGCGGCCCGGGCTGCATCAGGCCGAACTGCACGCCCTGCATGTCGTGACGCCGCAGGTAGTGCTGCATCGATACGATTTCGCCGGCGCGGAACAGCGCGCGGTCCAGCACGCTGTGGACCAGCATCAGCTCCCAGGGTCCGCCCTGCGGCAGACCGAACTGCGAAGGCCCGATGCCGTCGGCCCAGCTGCTGAGGTTGAAGCTGAAGTCATCGGCGGTGGTCGCGCTGATCAGCAGCGGCGGGTTGTCGTCATCTTCGGGGCAATAGCTGCTGCCATGCGGCGAACCCAACTCCGCATCCACGCTGGCAATGCCATCGGCGTTGGTGCGGCCCTGCCACAACGAGCGCCCGGTGCAGTAGCTGACGATACCGACCTCGGCATTGGCCACCGGCTCGCCCTGATCGAGACTGGTGACCCACACCAGCGAACGCTCGCGACCCCACTTGAAGTGCACCGACAGGTTGGTGACCAGCGCGGCGCTGGCCACGAAGCGCGATTCCGGACGACCCAACAGCGACTCGCCCAGCAGCCGCGACTCCAGCTCCACCACGTGCAGACCGCGCCCTTCCAGCGGAATGCCGACGACCTCCATCGGCATCGCACCGCTTGGCGCACTGATCTCGAACGCCTTCGGCCGGTCGTCGTCCGTGAAGACCGAGCGGTTGCCGGTTTCTTCGCGCCACTGGTCGCGACCATTGCCCTCTTCGGATTCGTCTTCGGATGGCTCCGCATCCACCCATTCGCCACGACCCTGGTCAGATACGTCGACCCGTCGCAGCCACTCCGCGATCGAGGTCGGATCGTTCGCCACCTTCAGTGAGCGCGCGGGCACAGCGGCACGTTCCTGACCGCTACTGGACGCGGCCGGCTTCTCCCCTGCCGGGCGCGGATCGAGGTTGCGCAGCGACACCGGCAGCACGCCGCCCTCGCCGGCTTCTAGGATGCCGAACTTGGCCGCGAACTTGGCCAGCGGCGGGAACGCGTCGATGCGAAGGTCGAGCGGAAAGCGCGCCGCATTCTCCAGCGTTCGTCCGCTGTCGTCCTGCAGGCCATCGGGCATTAACGCCACCAGCGTGGAACGACTGGGGAACGGCGGCTCGAACATCACCTGCTCGACCACGGCCGCCGCTTCCTGCTCGGACTTGGGACTGAACAGCGTCCCATCCGATGCGCGCAGTCGAAGCGCCATCGCCTGCGCGCGCGGCACCGGTGCACTGAACCGCACCGTGATCGGCAGCATCGGCAGGCAGCCACCACGCGCATTGCTGCGACTGCATGCCACGCTGGCGGTGAACGCCGGTCGCACGCGAAAGGCCAGACGCTGCTCCTGGCGGGTCTTGAGGCCGGAGGACGTGCTGACACCGCTGCCCCAGACCAGCTCCACCCGGGTTGCCGGTGGCAGGGTACGACGGCAGCGCAGCACCACCAGGTCGTCTTCGTCACCCTGCCATTGCGGGTTGCGCACCCGTGCGCTGCCGACCACACCGTCCTTCCACAGCAGCCAGAAGCGGTCGAACCCGATCTGCTGACGCGCCGCCAACAGGTGTTCGCGCTCATCGCCGACGACCAGCTCCACCGGGATCTGCTCGGCCAGACCATCCACAGCGCAGTAGCTGTTCGCCGTGATCGAATCGGCCAGTGCCGGCGCATCCAGCTTGAGGATGAACACCTGGCGCTCATCGACGCTGTAGCTGCCTTCGCGCGGCAGCGAGGCCCTGATCGCCGGTCCGCCGGTATCGAACTCGGCCACTGCTGCCGGCGCTACCGCGCGACCGTCGGCCGTGCGCAGGTCGTCCCGCAAACGGAAGCGGCAACGCAGGCCTGCCGGCAGGTCTTCATCAAAGTCGTAGACCCAGTTGGTCGGATCGGCCCATCGACCCTTGCCGCTTGCCGGGCAGTCGATGTTGAAGGGATCTGGAAGGCGCGGATCGCCCAGCGCCACCATCGACACCGAGAATCGCGCGGTGACCTGACGCACGTCCCTGACCGTGCCCCTCGGCGAGAACCCGATGAGCTCGGCTGTCGCCGCCGCGCTGGCGACCTGCGAGCCGACGAACATCAGTAAAAGCCATGCCACAACACCCGCCCGAATCCTGTTCATCGCGCCTGCCTTGGGGTCGTCATCAAACCTCAGAGGGTGCACCGCTAACCGGAAACGCTCAAGCGACGCCTCGCAGAGCAGTGCAACAAGGCGACAGTGTCGATGACTCAGATGGCGAAATTCTGACGGCGATCTATCCAAAGACGGCGCAATCACCCGCGAGGGCGAGTTCAGACCTGCATGTGAAGAACACGACCTTCACTGGCGATGCCACAGGAACACAGGCCGCGCCTGCACGGTACATAAACGAAAAAGGCCAACCCGAGAGGATTGGCCTAAGTCGTTGATGCATCTGGTGGGCGGTACAGGGATTGAACCTGTGACCCCTGCCGTGTGAAAGCAGTGCTCTACCGCTGAGCTAACCGCCCAAATGGGCCGCGGATGATACGCGGGAGCATTGTACAAGGTCAATATCGGCTTGCCCGGAGCTGACTCAGCGCATGAGGCGCGCTATCCTGAACCCGCGCCGAAACTCGTTCTCCATGTGGCCGGCCGCTGCCGGCATAACGCGTAAGCGGGAGGTTCCAGTGAGTCATCGCAACCTGCTTCTTGCAGCGCTGCTCTTCGCGCCCCTGTGCGCCCTTGCCAGCACCAGCGGCGATGCGTCCTGTGCCCAAACGAATGCGCCAGTGATCCTTCGCTACGCCTCCTTTCCGCCACTCCTTGGCGGCGGCGAGCACACGGCCACCCGGATCAGCGTCCACGACGATGGCTGCGTCGTCGTACAACTTCCCGAACGTTCCATGTTGAGCGGTACTCACGCCATGCGGCTCGACAAGAAGGAAACCGCTGCGATCCACCAACAGATTGCCGCTTGGCAGCTGCAGCAGATCGATACGCGAAAATTGCGGAATACTCTGGATACGGCCATGAAGCAGCGCCTCAGCCAGAAGTCGCAGGTGTCGGTAACAGCAGTGCGGGATGAACCACTGATCCGTTTCGAAATACTTCAGCACGGCAAGGCGCTGGGCACTCTGCTATATGCCACTGCTCAGCAGGACTGGGCGAATCATCCGGAAAACGCCGAAGTCCGTGTGCTGCATCAGGCCAAAGAAACCATGGATGGCCTTCTGCTGCGGGCAATCGCCTCTCGGAAAGCGGAGGTATCGCCATGAAACCTGCAGCGACACTGCTCTCGGCTGGCATCCTGCTGACCATTGGACTTCCGCATGTCTGCCTGGCTGGCACGTTCCTAGGATTCGGCCAGAACAACCCGGATCTTGTCATCCATGCTGGCGGTACGAACCAGGGTGGCGGCGTCAGGCTCGTGCAGGTTTGCCTGAACCCGGCAAAACTCCCAACGCCTGATGCGAACCCGGCCTTCTCCGACCCGGAGCAGGCCATTCGAAACGTCGTCGCCGAGTTCAACCGGATGCAGGGAACCAACGGAAATGTCGTCAGCGCCGCTTCGGCTGGTGTGACGGGTGGACGCTCCGATTTCGAGTCGGTCGCACTGCACGAGCTCGGGCATTGCATTGGACTGGATCACAGCGTGCTTGGTCCCAGCGAAGTCGGAACCAGCGATTTCAACAATCCCCAGCTGTACTACATGAACACGTTTGCCGGTCCAAACACGACGTTCAACACGGACGATGGTGTGGATAACGTAAGAGCGAGTCGGGATGACGCACGCGGCGACGATGTGAACCGTAACTGGTTTCGCGTGGGGGTAAATGATCCGTTTGCGGCGTTGCCCGTGACAGTCGACCAGACAACCTATTCCCACGACGTGACTGACCTTCCGGGCACACACGCATTCCCGGAAGCAGCTACCCACTTCCTGCCTTGTTCGAACGGTGGCAGCACATCCAACCTGCGTGGCCAGTCGCCGACATCTGCCGTCATGTATCCGGTTCTCTGCACGAACAATGCAGTACGTCAGCTTTCGCTGGATGACGTCGCCACACTGCGCATTGGCGAGGCAGGAAACAATGGTACGGCCGGCAACAGCGATGACTACACCATCCAGATGAACTACAAAGGAAAAACCACCACCGGCTGCGACATCACCATCGAGTTCCGCACTGGAGTCGGTTTTGGGATTTGCAATGTCAGCGCTTCGGGTGCCGGGAACAACTTCACTATCACCACGGGCAACGCCGGTTTTGAGATCACCGAGGACTGGTACTTCAACCAGACCGATACCACCGGCAGTGGTCCCGGTCCCAACGATATTTTCGCCAATGGATTTGAATGATGGTTGATTGGAGAAGGCTCGACGACAGCACTGGCGTGCTGCTGCACAATCCGCGCTGTTCGAAGTCGCGGGCCACGCTGGAGCTGCTCCGCCAGCATGCCATCGATCCGCTGGTCATCCTGTATCTTGAAACACCGCCGGACGCCGCGTTCCTGTCGATGATCATCGAGCGGCTGGGCATCCACGCCCGCGACCTGTTGCGTACCGGCGAGGACGAGTACAAGGCGCTGGGGCTGGACGATCACTCGCTGTCGCCCGACCACCTGATCCACATGATGGTCGAACACCCGCGCCTGATCGAACGACCGATCTTCCTGTACGAAGGACATGCCCGCATCGGGCGTCCACCGGAGAAAGTGCTGGAAATCGTGGGCGGCGTCGGCCTCTGAACCGAACTTGATCGAAGCGATCAACGCATCTTGCTGGTACGCAGCGACAGCACGCTCGGCGGCGCGCTGAAGGTTTCCGGATCAGCGTTGTGCCAGAACACCTTGAATACCGGGTGATCGGATTCGCCATCCAGCAGCTCGCCCGGCTTCACCCAGTGCTGCAGCGCCGCCAGCGAACGCACCTCGCTCGATGACACGCGCTGGATGATGTGCTCGGGTCCCAGCTCGTTGGGGTGCTGCAGTCCGGCGGCCGCCAGCAGCTCCTTCAGCGCCTTCAGCGTGTTCTGGTGGAAGTGGAACACCCGCTCGGCCTTGTCCGGCACGACGATGGCACGCTGCCGCCAGGGATTCTGCGTGGCAACACCGCTGGGGCACTTGTCGGTGTGGCAGTGCTGCGACTGGATGCAGCCCAGCGCGAACATGAAGCCGCGCGCCGCGTTACACCAGTCCGCGCCCAGTGCAATGGTGCGGGCAATATCAAACGCCGTCACCACCTTGCCGGCCGCGCCAACGTGAACCTTGCCGCGCAAATTGAGGCCGACCAGTGTGTTGTGCACCAACACCAGCGCCTCGACCAGCGGCGCACCGACGTGGTTGGAGAACTCCAGCGGCGCCGCACCAGTGCCACCCTCCCCGCCATCGACCACGATGAAGTCCGGCAGGATGCCGGTCTTCTGCATGGCCTTGGCGATCGCGAACCACTCCCAGGGATGACCGATGGCCAGCTTGAAACCGGTGGGTTTGCCGCCCGACATCTCGCGCAGGCTGGCGACGAACTCCAGTAGCTGGATCGGTGTCGAAAAGGCCGTGTGATGCGCCGGCGAAAGGCAGTCCTGGCCGACCGGAATGCCGCGTGCCTCGGCGATTTCCGGCGACACCTTGGCACCTGGCAGCACACCGCCATGACCGGGCTTGGCGCCCTGGGAAAGCTTGATCTCGATCATCCTCACCGATTCGCGCTGTGCGTTCTCGGTGAACTTGCCGGCATCGAATCCGCCGTTGTCGGCACGACAGCCGAAGTAGCCGGAGCCGATCTCCCAGACCAGATCGCCACCATGCTTCAGGTGATGTCGCGAAATCGAACCTTCGCCAGTGTCGTGATAGAAACCACCGCGCTTGGCGCCTGCGTTCAGCGCGAGAATCGCGTTGGCCGACAGCGAGCCGAAGCTCATCGCGGAAATATTGAACACGCTGGCCGAATATGGATGCTTGCAGTCGCTGCCGCCAATCTGCACGCGGAAGTCGTGGCTGGCTGGCTCGCCCGGAGCGACGGAATGGTTGATCCATTCATAGCGCGGCGCGTAGACATCCAGCTGCGTGCCGAACGGCCGCTTGTCCAGGGTGTCCTTGGCGCGCTGGTAGATGATCGAGCGCTGCACGCGCGAATAAGGCAGCTCGTCGGAATCCGCCTCGACGAAATACTGGCGGATCTCCGGACGGATCATCTCGAAGAAATAGCGGAAGTGGACGAGGATCGGGTAGTTGCGATTGATCGCATGCGACGGCTGGAACACGTCGCGCAGGCCTACCAGACTCAGAAATCCGGTGACGACGGCAAGTACGCTCCAGATACTCAACCACCCGGACTCGGCATGGATCGCCAGCGCCAACGCGCCCGCGAACAGCAGAAGGCAGATGTATAGCGTCAGGTAACGCAATGACAGTGGTCCGTCCTGCATGCGCAGCTCCTCGATGACCGCAAAGCCGGGCATCCTGCCGCGATTTGCGGAGAAAACGATCGTGACATGGTCACGCCATGTTTTCGAATCAATCACCATCGCGATTGATTCGCCGGCACATCCGTGTACCGGAGCGGCAACTTCAGTCGCGACGTGGTGCCCGGGGCGGGGGTCGAACCCGCATGACCTTGCGGTCGAGAGATTTTAAGTCTCTTGCGTATACCAGTTTCGCCACCCGGGCATGCGCGCAGTTTGCCGGAGCGGAGCAGGTACAGAAACCCCGGACAACAAGAAACCCCGCATTTCTGCAGGGTTTTCGCCACGAATCGAAACGTTGTCGATGTGGAGGCCTGGGTCGGAATCGAACCGGCGTACACGGCTTTGCAGGCCGCTGCATGACCACTCTGCCACCAGGCCGGTGACCGAATCTCAGGGCTGATCGAACATTACGAAGCCCGGAAAAAACAAAACCTCGGCGGACCGAGGTTTCGCTGTATCTGGAGCGGGAAACGAGACTCGAACTCGCGACCCCGACCTTGGCAAGGTCGTGCTCTACCAACTGAGCTATTCCCGCGTGAGCAGCGCAGTTTACGGATCGGCGCGGCGGTGTCAATAGGAAAATGCAGAAATTGTTGCGTCGCGCCATCCATCAACGGCGCATCGCCGGCCAGGCGGCGCGCAGATAGGCGATTCCGGACCACAGCGTCAGCACCGCGGCGATCGCCAGGAGTATCTCGCCGACCAGCTGGACATTGATGCCTTGCCAGGGTTCCCGGTACAGCAGCGCGATCAGGGCCAGCATCTGCACGATGGTCTTGATCTTGCCCACCCAGGCGACCTTGACCGTGCCGCGCTCGCCGATTTCCGCCATCCACTCACGCAGCGCCGAAATGGTGATCTCGCGACCGACGATCACCGCCGCCAACAGGGCCATCAGGATGGTCGGGTGACTCTGCACGATGACGAACAGCGCGGTGGTCACCGCCAGCTTGTCGGCTACCGGGTCGAGGAAGGCGCCGAAGTCCGAGTACATGCCGTAGCGACGCGCCACCCAGCCATCCAGCCAGTCGGTGACCGCGCCGAGGGTGAAGATCAGGGCCGCGGCGAAATTGGTCCATTTGAATGGCAGGTAGAACACGACCACCAGCACCGGGATCAGCAGGATGCGGAACAGGGTGAGCAGCGTGGGAATCGTGAGCTTCAAATCAGGTCGTCCATTGGCTGGCGAAAAGTTGGCCGTCAGGCGGTTGGCGAATCGTGCAGGGTGGCATAGATCCGTTCGGCAAGTTTACGGCTTATGCCCTCCACCGCCGCGATATCCTCGATGCCGGCGGCTCTCAGGCCGCTCAAGCCGCCGAAATGCCGCAACAGGCTGGTACGCCGGCGCGAGCCGATGCCCTCGATGTCTTCCAGCACGCTATGCCGCCGCTGCTTGGCCCGACGGCCACGGTGGCCACTGATTGCGAAGCGATGGGCCTCGTCACGGACCTGCTGGATCAGGTGGATGGCCGGCGAGTCAGGTCCCGGCCGCAGGCGACGTCCATCATCCAGCACCAGCGTTTCGTGACCGGGCCGGCGCCCTTCGGCCTTGGCCACGCCCAGCATCGGCACGCCGACGACGCCGAGTTCGGAAAGCACCGCTTGCGCCTGCTTCAGCTGACCTGGCCCGCCGTCGATCAGCAGCAAGTCGGGCAACACCGCGCCCTCGTCCTGGGCATGGCGGAAACGCCGCGTCAGCGCCTGGTGCATGGCCGCGTAGTCATCGCCCGGCGTAATGCCGGAAATGTTGTAGCGACGGTACTGGGACTTCACCGGCCCTTCGACATCGAACACCACGCAGGAGGCCACGGTGGCCTCGCCAGCCGTGTGGCTGATGTCAAAGCATTCGACGCGCTGGGGCGGCTGCTCCAGCTCCAGCAGTGCGGTAAGGGCGTTGACCCGCGCCTCCTGTGCTTCGCGACTTCCCAGGTCGCTGGCCAGCGCCAGCTCCGCATTGTGGCGCGCGGTTTCCAGATGCCGGGCGCGCTCGCCGCGTACGGAATGTCGGATCGCAACCTTGTGACCCGCCGTCTCGCGAAGCACTTCGGCGAGGGTATCGACATCCTCCAGCTCGCGGTCGATCAGGATCTCGCGCGGCGGCGGCTGCGACAGGTAGTACTGGCTGAGGAACGCAGCAAGAACCTCGGCGGCATCCTCGGCACCATTGGTCTTCGGAAAGAAGGAGCGCGTGCCGAGACTGCGCCCACCGCGAACCGCCAGCAACATCACGCAGGCACGACCCTCGCGCAGCACGCAGGCCAGCGCATCCAGGTCACCGCCCTCGCCTTCGACGTACTGCCGGCTGGTGAGACCACGCAACGCGACCACCAGGTCACGCAGGCGCGCCGCTTCTTCGTAATCCTGGCGCTCGCTGGCGACGTGCATGTCGGCGGTGAGTTCATCGATCAGCGTGGTGTTGCGGCCATCCAGGAACAGCTCGGCGCGATGCACGCTGGCGGCATAGTCCGACTCGCCGATGAGGGCAACGCAGGGCGCGCTGCAGCGCTTGATCTGATACTGCAGGCAGGGCCGGCTGCGGTTGGCGAACACGCTGTCCTCGCAGCTGCGCAGCTGGAACAGGCGATGCAGCAGGTTCAGCGCCTCACGCACCGGCCCGGCGCCCGGATAAGGGCCGAAATAGCGTCCCGGCGCGCTGCGCGAGCCGCGGTGGAAGGCCAGCCGCGGATAGGTGTCGGGATGGGTAACGCGGATGTACGGGAAGCTCTTGTCGTCGCGCAGCAGCACGTTGTAGCGCGGCTGATGCGTCTTGATCAGGCGGTCCTCCAGCAGCAGCGCTTCGCGCTCGCTGCGGGTGACGGTGACCTCGATGCCAGCGATCTGGGCGATCATGCGGCTGATTCGAAGATTGTGGGGACGACCGCTGAAATAGCTGCCCACCCGTTTCTTCAGCGAAGAAGCCTTGCCGACGTAGAGGATGTCGCCAGAGTCCGACAGCATCCGGTACACGCCGGGCGCGTCGCTGAGGCGCCGGACGAAGGCCTTTCCGTCGAACTCCCGGGAATTCTCGCCTGCCTCGCCGGCTTCACCGGTTTCTGGTGACTTCGAGCGGCCCATGCGTCCGCGACTCACTCCCCGACGGCGACGCGTCGCACGCTGCCGGCCTCGATGTCCAGGCAGAGCAGCTCGTGGGCATCGGTGTTGGCGATCCACAGCGAACCCTTGCGGGCAGCCAGTGCCGCCGGGCGATGCAGGCGATAGTCGATCTCGTGGCGCACCACGTCGCCGCCGCCCAGTCGCAGGGTCTTGATGATGTTGTTGTAGGAATCGGCGATCCACAGCAGCGGCGCGCCGCTGTCGAGCACCAGCGCCTGCGGCTGCTGCAGGAGCGCCGAGGCGCGCGTACCGTCCTGGTCGCCGAAGTCGAACAGGCCCTTGCCGACCATGGTGTGCACGGCCCCATCGGTGACATGCACGCTACGCAGCGCCGAACCCTGCGCGTCGGCGACATAGAGGGTCTGCTGCACCTGGGCCAGGCCGGTCGGCTCGGCAAAGCGCGCATCGTGACCCACGCCATCCTGGCATCCGGCACGGCCACTGCCGGCCAGCACGCGCATCCGCCGCTGGTTGAGGTCGTATTCCCAGATCTGGTGCGTGCCGGCCATGGCGATGTAGAGCTGGTCGAGCGTCCCGGCGACATCCGAGGGCGCATTCATCAGCGTGCCGGCGTCCAGCTCGCCGCGCGCGGTGACGGCGGGACCTGGCTTGCCAGTGCCGTGCACGGTCTCGACATCGCCATCCAGCAGCCGGATCCGCCGCAAGGCATGGTTTTCGCGATCGGCGACGTACAGCGATTCCTTCCTCAACGACAGACCGCAGGGGAAGTTGAAGCCGGCATCAGCGCTGTTGCCATCCAGCAGCCCCGGATTGCCGGAGCCGAACTGGCGCAGCACGCGCCCCTCGTGCGTGCATTCAAGGATGCGATGGTGGCCGCTGTCGGCAACGTAAACGTGGTTGTCGTCGATGGCCAACCCGCTGGGATACGACAGCGGCAGTCGTGGTTCGCGCTGCGAAGCCAGCTGCAGCGTCTCGAAGACGCGGCTGTCGTCCTCACCCGCTTCGTGCAGCAGCTCGTCGACAGCGGCATCCAGCTCGGCCAGGCAGAGATCACCGGCGAACTGCCGGCGGATGCGACCCTGGGTGTCGATCAGCACCGTGCACGGCCAGCCACGGATGCCGTAGTGCTGCCAGGCGACGAAGTCCGGGTCCGACGCCACGGGAAAGCGCAGCTGGAGCCGGCTCACCGCCTTCGATACGCAGTCACGCTCGCGCTCGGCGTCGAACTTGGGACAGTGGATGCCGACCACGGTCAGGCCGTCCGAATGCCTGCCCTGGATCAGGTTGAGGTCGCGCATCAGGTTGCTGCAGACCACCGAACCGGCATGCCAGAAGCCGAGCGCCACCACCCGGCCGCGGAGACGCTCCAGTCGCAGGCCGGACACGTTCAGCCAGTCCAGCCGGTCGCTCAACTCCGTCGCCATGCGCACCGCATTCATGCCGTCTGCTTCCTCGCCCTGCCCCGTGGCCCGGCCATTATGCCGGCTCCCGCAGGCGGGCACACAGGCGTTCGGAGGCTTGCTGCAGCAGGACGAAAACGGACTCGAAGGCGGCATCGTCCTCGTAGTAGGGATCTGGGACCTCGCGTGGCGCCGCGATTCCCAGCCACGGCAGCAGCAGGCCACGTTGCGCGCGTCCGGCATCGCTGAAACGCCGATGCAACGCGGCGAGATTGACTTCGTCGGCGCAGAGCAGCAGGTCGAAATCGTCCAGATCGTTGCTGCCCACCTGCCGCGCCCGCAACCCGCTCATGTCGATGCCATGCCGCCGCGCCGTCGCGATGGCGCGGCGATCTGGTGCCTGACCGACGTGATATGCCTCGGTGCCGGCGGAATCGACCCGCACGCCACCGATGCCGGCCTGCTCCAGCGCATGCCGGAAAACCGCTTCGGCCGTCGGCGAGCGGCAGATGTTTCCCATGCAGACAATCAGTATGTTTTTCATTGCCTCAGGGATCATCCATCCAATCAATTCGAGGGATTGAGCAGCGCCTCGACGGCGGCAAGATCGGCCTCCGTGTCGACGCCGTGCGGGATCGCCACCGGGCTGACATCCACCGCAATCGGCAGGCCGGCCTGCAGCACGCGCAGCTGCTCCAGTGACTCCACGTGTTCCAGCCAGGCTGGTGGCATCGCCGCAAACTGCGGGAGAAACCCGGCGCGGTAGGCATAGAGGCCGACATGTCGCAGCCAGCCCTCGCCCGCTCCGACCGGCGGCAGGTCAACCCGGTTGCTGGCAAAGGCATCGCGTGCCCACGGTAGCGGCGCACGCGAGAAACACAGCGCCTTGCCCCGATCATCGCGAACCAGCTTCACGCAGTTCGGGTCGAACAGTTGTTCGCTGTGGCTGATGGGCACGGCCAGCGTTGCCATCGGCGCATCGCTGGCGGCAAGGCATTGCGCGACCGCGCGGATCGCCGCCGGCGGCGCCAGCGGCTCGTCACCCTGCAAGTTGACGACGATACGATCATCACGCCAGCCGCGTTGTGCCACGCATTCGGCCAGGCGGTCGGTGCCGGAAGCGTGGTCCCTGGATGTCATGCATACCGTGATGCCCAGCGCTGACACCACGTCGGCGATGCGCTGATCATCGGTAGCCACCACCACCTCGGCCGCACCCGCCTCGACGGCGCGACGCACCACGTGGCTGATCATCGGCTCGCCGACGATCAGCCGCAGCGGCTTCCCCGGCAGGCGGCTGGAACCATGGCGAGCCGGAATGGCGACCACGAAATCGATGTCGGTAACGGCAGCGGCCATCAAACATCCTCGTGCTGCGCTCGGGGCAGCGCGTCGAGCAGAGCATACAGGGACGCGGCAAAGCCTTCGGACAAGGCGGCCTCAGCATCAACCACCCAGCTGTCATCCGGTGCGATGCCGGCGCACTTGACCGCGTCCTTGGCTGTCATCAGCAGCGCGCCCGGTTTATCGAAGCGGAGGTCGGCAGCGACAATGGCGTGGTGATCGGGCATTGGGTGACGATGGATGGTCAGGCCCATTGCTTCCAGTTGCGTGAAAAAGCGCTCCGGATTGCCAATACCGGCCAATGCGTGCACCGGCCGGTCAGTGAATGCGCTCCACGGGCGGGAAACATGATCCTTGAGCGCGCGCGGCTCGCGAAGCGCCATGTGCATGCTGGCCGTCCGCACCGATGACGGCAGCGACAATCCGGAATCGCCATTCACCACCACGAAATGACATCGCTCCAGTCGCGAAACCGGCTCCCGAAGCGGCCCGGCGGGCAGCAGGCAGCCATTGCCGAAACCGCGCTGTCCGTCGATGACGGCGATCTCGATGTCGCGCACCAGGCCATAGTGCTGCAATCCATCGTCGGCGATCAGCACGTCGCAGTCGCGGCGACTCAGCAAAGCCATGGCGGCATCAGCTCGCCATTCGGCGACTGCCACTGGCACACCGCACTGTCGGGCGATCAGCAGCGGCTCGTCACCGACTTCCGCGGCGTCGCTGTCAGCATCGACCACGTACAGACCCTTCGTGCCACGCCCGTAACCCCGGCTGATCACGCCAGGCCGCCAGCCGCGTGCCCGCAGCAGCTCCACCAGCGCCATCACCAGCGGCGTCTTGCCGCTGCCACCGGCGGTGAGGTTTCCCACCACAATCACCGGCGCCGGAACGCGGGTCGAAGGCAGCCAGCCCTTCCGGTACAGCCAGCGTCGCGTGCTCGCCACCGCGCCGAAAACGCTCGCCAGCAGACGCAGATGCCATGGCGGTGGCGATGACGACCAGATGTCGGGAACGGCCATGGCGCTCAGTCCAGGCTGCTAACCGTGCCTGCAGCCTTCTGCCGGAACTGCATGCGATGCAGCGAGGCATACATGCCGTCCCGGGCAAGCAGCTCCTCGTGGCGTCCCAGCTCCACCAGCCGGCCTTCATCGAGAACGGCGATCTGGTCGGCATGCTCGATGGTCGAAAGGCGATGGGCGATCACCAACGTCGTGCGGTTGTCCATCAGCCGCGACAACGCGTCCTGGATCAAACGCTCGGACTCGCTGTCCAGCGCACTGGTCGCTTCGTCGAGGATCAGGATCGGCGCGTCCTTCAACAGCGCACGGGCAATCGCAATGCGCTGGCGCTGGCCACCGGACAGCTTGGCGCCACGCGCGCCCACGGCACTGTGGATGCCATCGGGCATGCGCCGGATGAACTCCATGGCATTAGCCAGCTCGGCGGCGCGCTCGATCTCCGCCTCGCTCGCATCGGCCAAGCCGCCGTAGGCGATGTTGTCGGCGATGCTGCCATCGAACAGCACCACGCGCTGGCTGACCAGGGCGATCTGCCCACGCAGGTCATCGAGCACATACTCGCCCAGCGGATGTCCATCGAGGCAAACCTGCCCTGCGCTGGGTTCATAGAAGCGCGGCAGCAGGCTGACCAGCGTGGTCTTGCCGCTGCCCGAACGCCCCACCAGCGCGGTCACGCTGCCTGCCGGGCAATGCAACGAGAGCCCGTCCAGCGCCGGACGCCCGCTGTCGCTATAGCGCAGCACCACGTTCTCGAACTCGATATCGCCGCGCGCCCGATCCAGCCGGCGCTGGCCATTGTCCGTTTCCGGCGCGCTGTCGAGCACCGCGAACAGCTCATCACCGGCAGCAATGCCGCGCTGCATGGTTGCCTGCACCGTGGTCAGGCGCTTGAGCGATGGCAGCATCAGCAGCATGGCGCTGATCAGCGACATGAAGGTGCCAGGACTCATGCTATCGAGCAGGTCCGGTCGCGTCGCGCGCCAGATGATCGCCGCCAGGGCCGCGGCAGCGACCAACTGGATCAACGACGTGCTCAGCGCGCCAGTGCTGGCCACCTTGAGGTTAAGTCGCCGGTTTTCGGCATTCGCGGCATTGAAGCGCTTCGCCTCGCGCTCCTGTCCACCGTAGACACGCACCTCCCGGTGACCTTCCACGGCTTCCTCGACCATTCCGGTGACGGACCCCATGGAACCCTGGATGCCGCGATTGATGCGCCGATAGCGACGACCGACGAACTGCCAGACGATGCCGGTCACCGGCACCATCAGCCCCAGGTAGAGGGTGAGCGACACGCTGTGGTAGAGCATGACGCTGACCATGACCACGATCATCAGCGATTCCAGCACCAGGTTCTTCAGCGCGTCCGCCGTGGCCTGCGCAACCTGTTCGGCGGAATAGATCACCCGCGACACCAGCTCGCCGGAAGGCTGGCTGTCGAAATAGCTGGCCGGCAGGCGCTGGTAGTGCGCGAACACCGCGCCACGCAGGTCGCGGACCACGCTGCGGCCGACCCGGGCCATGCTGTAGTCGGTCGCAAAGGTGGCGATGCCGCGCAGCAGGAACAGACCGACCAGCACGATCGGCATCCAGTAGATCACCTGCTCGTCGCGCGCCACGAACAGCTCGTCGAGCATCGGCTTGATCAGGTAGGTGAAGGCACCAGCGGCACCGGCGTCGAACAGCATGCCCAGCACGGCCAGTATGGCGAACGGCCAGTAACGCGACGCCACTCCAAGCAGGCGCCGATAGGTACCGCGCCTGCCGCCGGCGCTGCTGGCCGCGGCAAGCACGCCTTCGGGGCTATTCGCCATCCGTCCCGCCCTTGTCGCCATCGGAACTGGGGCTGGTCGCCAGCGACACCTTGCTGAAACCCAGCTGGCCCAGCGCATCCATGGCGGTAATCACCGCCTGGTACGGCGCGCGGGCGTCGGCGCGCAGCACGATCTGGCGATCGCGATCATCCCCGGCCACGCGGCCGATGCTTTCACGCAGCGAATTCGCATCGCGCTTCAGTACTTCGTTGCCGCCGACGAAATAGCGACCCTCGTGGTCAACCACCACCACGAAGGGCTCGACCGCCTGTTTGGCGACCTGGCGGCTGGCCTCCGGCAGCTGCAGCTGCAGCGCGCTGCGATCATCGAAGGTCGTGGTCACCACGAAGAAGATGATCAGAGTGAAGACCACGTCGATCAGCGAGGTCAGGCTGATCTCCGGTTCCTCCAGGCGGCGTGCGGAACCGATGTTCACGCAGCACTGCTCCGGCGCGGGCGGGCAGCCGCCGCCTTGCTGTCCATGGTGTCGATCAGGGCGATGGCCTGTTCCTCCATTTCCACCACGTACTCGGCGACGCGACCACGGAAGTAGCGATAGAACATCAGCGCCGGAATCGCCACGCACAGGCCGGCCGCGGTGCTGATCAGCGCCTCTCCGATGCCACCTGCGAGGCGGCTGGCGTCGCCCACGCCGTTTTCGAGGATGCCGAGGAACATGCGGATCATGCCGAACACCGTGCCGAGCAGGCCCAGCAGCGGCGCGATACCGGCAATCGTGCCCAGCGTGTTGAGGAAACGCTCCATGCGATGCACGACGTGGCGGCCGACATCCTCGACACGCTCCTTGATCACCTCACGCGGACGGTTGCGCACCACCAGTGCGGCGGCCAGCAGTTCGCCCAGCGGCGAGTTCTGCTTCAGGCTCGCCACATGGGCGTCGTCGATCTGGTGGCTGCTGGCCCAGGCACGGACTTCGTCACCCAGCCGCGGCGGCAGCACCGTGCTGCGGCGCAACGTCCAGAAACGTTCAAGGATGATGGCGAGGGCAATCGCCGAGCAGATGAGAATCGGCCACATCACCCAGCCGCCGGCCATCAGCAGTTCAAGCACAGGTCACTCCTTGATTGACGGGTGCGGACGCAAGGCCCGCCGGACAGCCGATAGGATAGCCGCTGCGGACCGCCTAGCGCGATTCCGGCGGGCGCTGGTTCAGCGGGGTCGTGCCCGGGCGATACGCCGCTTCGGCCCAGAAATGCCGGTGCTGCTCGCGCTCGGCAAGGACTTCCGGCAAATCGTTGCCGGTTCCCAGGCGCAGCGACAGCGCACCGCCACCCGCCGTGTCATGCAGCTGGCTGCCCGCGTCGACATATCGCTGGATGACATCCGCCCGCGGGTGGCCAAAGCGATTGCGGTAGCCGTCGGAAACCAGCGCCAGCCGCGGATGCAGCGCTTCGACGAAAGCCGGCGACGAGGAGCCACTGCTCCCGTGATGCGGAACCAGCAGCACGTCGACGTGCTTCAGTTCCGGATATTCGCGGAGCAGTCGCGATTCGATCAGCGCATCGACGTCGCCAGGAAGCAGCAGACGCCGCCCGCCCACCTCGACCAGCAGCACGCAAGAACTCTGGTTGCCCAGCTCCGGGAAATGCGGCGGCGGATGCAGGAGCTGGAAGTCCACGCCGTCCCATTGCCAACGCGTTCCGGCTTCGCAGTGACTGGAATCCGGCAGTTTCGCGGGTTCGCCCGCGAGAACGTCGATCGACGCCATGGCGCGAATCACCGCAGCCGCACCGCCAGCGTGGTCATTGTCGCCGTGGCTGATGATCATCCGATCAAGCCGGTGGACGCCCAGTTCCCGAAGCGCCGGCACCACCACCGCCTGGCCACGATCCAAGGAACCCGGCGACGCCGGACCGGCGTCGTAAAGCAACGCGTGGTTGCGGGTTCGCAGAACCACCGCCAGCCCCTGACCGACATCCAACACCTGCACGTCCAGTTGGCCGGCAGCCGGATCATTCCCGCGCGGCAGCAGCATGGGCAGCAAGAGCAGCGCAGCCAGTGGCTTGCCGGGCATGCCGCGCGGCATCAGCATCCAGACCACCGCCAGTCCGGCCAGCAGCAGCGCGAGAATCGAAGGCGTCGGCAGCTGAAGCTGGACCACCGGCAGATCGGCGGCCCGCGACAGCAGCCACCAGAGCCCTTCCATCGCTGCACCTGCAGCCTGCAGAACGCCCGAAGCCGGCAGCCCCAGCAACAACAGCCCGATGCCGATCATGGTCAGTGGCAGGACGACGAACCCCAGAACCGGAACCGCGACCAGATTGAGCGGCAACGACAGCAGCGAGGCCTGCCCGAAGAAAGCCAGGCTCAATGGCAGCAGACCAAGACTGAGCACGCATTGCGCCAGCACGGCCTCGCGCAACCAGCGCTTCGCGCGGCCATGCGATCCATCCAGGTTCGCCGAACCGACCGACGGCAGCGTCCACAGCAGCCAGGCGACGCCGGCAAAGCTGAGCCAGAACCCCGCGCCGAGAATGGCCAGCGGATCGAACAGCAGGATCACCAGCAACGCCAGTGACAGTCCCTGTGCGATGCCGCTGGCTCGTCGCAGCAGGCGTGCCAGCAGCACGCAGCCCAGCATCAGCAGCGCACGCCTTGTCGGCAGCCCGAAGCCGGCCAGTGCGGCATAGCCGGAGGCGGCCAGCAGTGCAACCAATGCAGCCGCCTGGGGCAATGGCAGACGCAGGCCGAGTCGCGGGATCAGCCGGTAGGCAAGACGCACCAGCAAGGCGGCAAGACCGGCCAGCAACCCGAGGTGCAGGCCGGAAATCGCCAGTAGATGCGAGGTTCCGGTGGCACGCAGCGCTTCCCAGTCGCCGTCATCCAGGCCACGGGTATCCGCGATACCGATCCCGCGCAGGAAGCGGCTGGCGCGCTGGCCGGTGCGCTGTTCGAGCATCGTGGCGAGACGATCACGCAAGGCGTCGATGCCCTTCCCGTGCGACGAGCCGGCCATCGCCATCGCCGACCTCACATAGCCGGTTGCCACCAGCCCGCGCTGCAGCGCATGGCGCTCGAAGTCGAATCCGTCGGGATTGCGACCGCCATGCGGGCGCTGCAGGCGGACGACGAAGCGCCAGTCACTGCCCGCCGGTAGCGGCGCCTCGTGCTCGTACCAGGACAGGCGAACGCGCCTTCCATCCAGCACCGACGCCTCGCCTTCACCGTGCCCGACGATGAAGTCGAAGCGCTGCCGCCGCGCCTCAGGCCAGACCAGCCCATCGACCCGGCCATCGATCGTCAGGTCGGCGCCTTCCAGCTCCGAAGGCAGCCGCGCATCCATTCCCCAGCCCGCCTGCAGGCAGAGCCAGCAAAAAGCGAGCAGCGCAATGGCAGGCAGGCGCATTCGGCTTGAAAACAACGCCAGCCCGGCGAGCGACATGATCCCTGTCAGCAGCAGGCTTGATGGAAGCGCCGGCAGCAGCGTCGCCGACAATGCCCCGAGCAGCGCCGCGAGCATAGCCGTCGGCCCCGCCCAGTGATGACCGGAAGTTTCGGTCATCAGCACGGACCCGGAGACAGTTTGTTCTTGGGGCGACGGCAGCGGATGGCTCATCGCGAACAATCTGCCCATTTCCCGAAACGCCAACCATCGGCACGCGCCGCGTCCCGAGGTAGGAAAAATCCGGCATCCAGACGAACCGCGGTCACATGCATGTCCGGATCCGGCGAGAACGACACACACGCTGCAGCGACCATGTGGGCATTCCATCCAGGAGCCTCACATGGCCAGCTTCCAGCTACTCGGCATTCGTCACGAGCCTTTCGCCAACCTGTTCGAACTTGGTGATGAAGAACTCGCGAGACACCACGCAATCCGCGTTATTGCCGACACCGGTTTCGGCTTTCCCTGCCGGATCAGCCTGCGTGATGCCGACATCGGCGACGAACTGCTGCTGTTGCCCTACCAGCATCTGGACACCGATTCGCCGTATCGGTCATCCGGTCCGATCTTCGTTCGTCGCGGCGCGACCCGATGCGTGCTGCAACCTGGCGAGATACCGCCCTATGTCAGCCAGCGAACGATGTCGCTGCGCGCCTACGACGCCCGGCATCGGATGCTCGGCGGTGACATTGTCGAGGGCAGCCGGGTGTCGGGCGCGCTTGATGCCTTGTTCGACGATCCCGCTACCAGCTACGTGCAGCTGCACAACGCCGGCCGCGGCTGCTTTTCCTGCGTGGCAAGACGCGCCTGACGCGAGGCGCCGGGCAGCTCAATCCAGCGGCCGCAGCTTTCCGGCGCTGAGTTCCAGCGTGCGATCCATGCGGCGCGCAAGACCGCGGTCATGGGTGACCAGCACGAAGCTGGTGCCAATCTCGCGGTTGAGCTCCAGCATCAGCGCATAGACCTGCGCAGCCGTGTGCTCGTCGAGGTTGCCGGTGGGCTCATCGCCGAGGATGCAGGCAGGTCGCGTGACCAGCGCACGCGCCACGGCACAGCGCTGGCGCTCACCACCGGACAGCTCGCCGGGCTTGTGCTCGAGACGCTCGCCCAGACCGACGCGTTCCAGCAATTCGTCGGACCGCCTGGCGGCTTCCGCGATGCCGACGCCGGCGATGCGCAGCGGCATCATCACGTTCTCGCGCGCGGTGAACTCCGGCAACAGGTGGTGGAATTGATAGACGAAACCCAGCGCGCGGTTGCGCAGCTGGCCGCGCGCCTTGTCGCTGACCGCCGACATCTGCTGCCCACCAACCCAGACCTCGCCCGCCGTCGGCGTATCGAGACCACCAAGCAGGTGGAGCAGTGTGCTTTTTCCCGCGCCGCTGGCGCCAACGATGGCCACCGTCTCGCCACGCGCTACGTGGAAGTCCAGACCATCGAACACCGGCGTGCGCAGGCGACCTTCGGCATAGGTCTTGCCAAGGCCTTCGCAGCGGATCACGGCGTCGCTCATGCGATCACTCATAGCGCAGCGCCTCCGCCGGATCGGTTCGCGCCGCGCGCCAGGCCGGATAAATCGTCGCCAGCAGACAGAATACGAAGGCGATCACCGCGATCAGCCCAACATCACCCCAATGCAGTTCGGACGGCACGCCGCTGATGTAGTAGACGTCCTCGGGCATCAGCTCGTAGCCAAGGAATGACTCCAGTCCGCTGACCACATGACTGAGGTTCAAGGTCAGCAGGACGCCGCAGACCAGTCCGATCGCAATACCGACCACGCCAATCAACGTGCCCTGCACCATGAATATTCGCATCACCGTGCCCGGCGTCATGCCAAGGGTGCGCAGGATAGCGATATCGGCCTGCTTGTCAGTGACCAGCATCACCAGCGACGACACCAGGTTGAAGGCGGCCACCGCGATGATCAGCGACAGGATCACGAACATCACGGTCTTTTCCATGCGGATGGCGCGGAAGAAGTTGGCGTGGTCGCGACTCCAGTCGCGGATGCGGTAGTAGCCGCCCAAGCGATCACCAAGGTCGCGGGCGACGTTCCAGGCATCGAACATGTCGGTCAACTTGAGCCGCACGCCGCTGACCTTGTCGCCCAGCCGCAGCAGCTTCTGAGCGTCGCCAAGGTTGATCAGCGCAAGCTGCAGGTCGGCCTCCTGCAGGCCGACCTCGAAGATGCCGCTGACCTTGAAACGTTTCATCTGCGGCAGCACGCCAACCGGTGTGGTGCGGAACTCCGGCACGTACACCGTCACCGTGTCGCCGATATCGACGTTGAGCCACAGTGCCAATTCCTTGCCAAGCACGATATTGAAGTCGCCGGGCCTAAGCGAGGCCATGTCGCCGCGAATCATCTTT
The DNA here is from genome assembly GCA_024233975.1 of Rhodanobacteraceae bacterium. Lineage (GTDB taxonomy): Bacteria > Pseudomonadota > Gammaproteobacteria > Xanthomonadales > Xanthomonadaceae > JACKOX01. The sequence goes on along the minus strand of JACKOX010000005.1, from coordinate 59,133 downwards.
TCGGACAGTTGCGAGACCCCGGCTTCCTGGACCGGATCGATGCCGCGGAGCAGCGCGGGCTGGGTCAGGCCACGCTGCCCCTGCAGCAGGCCTTCTCGCTCGGCATAGGGTGCGGCGCCCAGCACGCGTGGATCGGTGCCGGACAGATCGATGGCTTTCTGCCAGTCGTCCATGCCGGTCTGATCATCAGCGGCGCTGATCGTCGCGTGCGAGACCATGCCGAGGATGCGCGTGCGCAGTTCGCTCTCGAACCCGTTCATCACCGAGATCACAGTAATTAGTGCGGTGACGCCGATCACGATGCCCAGCATGGACACCAGCGAGATGAAGGAGATGAAGTGGTTGCGGCGTTTGGCCCGTGTGTAGCGCAGGCCGATCCACATCGCCAGCGAACGCATCATGGCGTGGCCACCGTGTCGCTGGCGGTAGAGGTGGCATTGGCATGGCGACGGAGCCACAGCGTCAATCGTCGCTGCTGCGTGGCGTCGAGATTGCCGGGACGACAGTAGATCGCGCTGAAACGATGCTTTCCTTCGCCCAGGCGCAGCACCTGCAGGGGCCCGCGCGCACTGGCAGCGATCAGCCGCATATCGTGTTCACGTCGATGCTCGTCGATCCAGACCAGGCCGCCGTCATCACGAAAGTGCAGCAGCCCGCGCGGCAACTGGTTCAGACGATGCAGCAGCAGACCAAACGGCAGCAGCGGCAGCGTCACCGCCACACGGGGGACTGCACTGATCCACAGCGCGACCAGGGCCAGCAAGGCCAGCACCATCAAGGTCGGGATCAACCAGCGCGGCGGCGTCAGCGGCAGCTCAAGCCAGTTGGAGGATGCGGTCGACAATCGCGCGGTGCTCCGGGTCGGTGACGGCCTCGCGACCAAGGAACCAGCGCCACAGCTGGTCATCCTCGCAGGCGAGCAGGTTCTCGAAATGCTGGCGTTCGGTGGCGTCAGCCGACGCCCAGCGCTGCTCCAAATAGCGGGTCAGCAGCTGGTCCAGCTCCTTCATGCCTCGACGACAGCGCCATTGCAGGCGGCGCAGGATCGCGTCGCTGCTCAATGCAGCAGCCCATAGGCCAGCCAGCCCCAAAGTGCCATCAGGCAGGCCACCCCGAGCAGGAACACGACGAAACGGTGCATGACGCGGTTGTAGCTGCACTGGATGCTGCTGTGGGCGACGCGAAGAGCGACGAAGGCCCAGCTGATCCCTAGGGTTACATCGTTCACCAGCCCGGACAGCGCGGCGACAACCAGCGCCAAGTAGAAAAGCACCGGCAGTTCGAACAGGTTGGCGAAGTTGTCGGCGGCACGACTGTCGCGCACCTTCGCGGTCAGCTGCGCGCGCGTCGCCACCGCCTGCGGATGGATGCGCTCGCGCTTCATCTCGCCAAGCCGCAGGAACAGCATGCGCATCGAAACGATGAAGGTCAGTGCGACCATCGCCAGCGCCGGCAGGAAGATGCGCGTGTCGACCATGTCGTTGTCCTCAGGCGCCGCGGCGCTGGATCATCAGCTTCTTGATCTCGGCGATGGCCTTGGCCGGATTCAGGCCCTTCGGGCAGGTCCGCGTGCAGTTCATGATGGTGTGGCAGCGATACAGGCGGAACGGATCTTCCAGCTCGTCCAGGCGCGCACCGGTGTCCTCGTCACGGCTGTCAGCAATCCAGCGGTAGGCCTGCAGCAGGATGGCCGGGCCGAGGTAACGGTCACCGTTCCACCAGTAGCTTGGGCAGCTGGTCGAACAGCAGGCGCAGAGGATGCACTCGTACAGGCCGTCGAGGTGCTTGCGCTCCTCCGGCGACTGCAGGCGCTCGCGATCCGGCGGCGGCGCGCTCTGCGTGCGGATCCACGGCTTGATCGACGCGTACTGCGCATAGAAATGCGTCAGATCCGGCACCAGGTCCTTCACCACCGGCATGTGCGGCAGCGGATAGATCGGCACGTCCTTCTTGCCGCAGTCCTCGATGGCGCGGGTGCAGGCCAGCGTGTTGCTGCCATCGATGTTCATCGCGCAGCTGCCGCAGATGCCCTCACGGCAGGAACGGCGGAAGGTCAGCGTCGGGTCGACTTCGTTCTTGATCTTGATCAGTGCGTCCAGAACCATGGGGCCGCAGCGGTCGAGGTCGACGTCGTAGGTATCGAGGCGCGGGTTCTCGCCGTCGTCCGGCGTCCAGCGGTAGATCTTGAAGGTGCGCACGCGCTTGGCGCCTTCGGGCGCCGGGAAGTGGCGGCCCTTCTGCACCTTGGAGTTCTTCGGGAGGGTGAACTCGGCCATCGGATTACCTCGGATCAATGCGGGGCTGCGACACCATCTGGTGCAGCCAGCCACCGCTCAGGACAAAACGGGGGAAGGTGATGAACTGTTCCGCCAGCACGCGGCGAAGCCAGTCAATGGGGTTGCCGGCGTCCGGGGCCCTGGCGGGTTCGCGAAGGTGACCCAGCCACTGAATGCCCAATGCAACCAGCGCCAGCGCGGCGGCAATCGATGCGCCAAACCATTCACCGAAAAAGGCCTGCCGCGCCGCCGCCAGCACGCCTGCCGCAAACAGCGGCACGGTGGCCATGTGCAGCAACAGGTTCAGGCGATCCTGGTGCCAGGCCGCGTAGTAGCGCCACTGCCAGGCAATGACGCCGCCACTGTAGTAGTGAGGGTTGCCGTTCACTGGTCGTTCGATATCAGTAAACGCGCGCCTTCGGCGGCACTGGTTCGACCTCGCTGGTCAGCGTGGTCATGTGCACCGGACGATAGTCGATGCGCGGCGCACCCTTGTCGTCCACAAAGATCAGGCTGTGCTTCATCCAGTTCTCGTCGTCGCGGTCGCTGTAGTCCTCGCGGGCGTGGGCACCGCGCGATTCCTTGCGGTTGGCGGCGCCGGCCATGGTGCCCACGGCCTGACCCAGCAGGTTCTGCAGTTCGAAGGTCTCAATGAGGTCCGAGTTCCAGACCAGCGAACGGTCCGACACCTTGACGTCCGCGAAGCTGTCGTAGGTTTCGGCGATCAGCTTGACGCCCTCTTCCAGCGTCTCGCCGGTGCGGAACACGGCGGCGTGGTTCTGCATCACACGCTGCATCTGGTTGCGGATCTCGGCCGTTGGCGTGCCGCCATTGGCGTTGCGCAGGCCGTCGAATCGACCCAGCGCGCCGTCGTAGGCGGACGCTGCCATCTTCTTCTGCGAAGCACCCGGCTTGATCGTCTCGGCGCAGCGGTCGGCCACGGCACGCCCGAACACCACCAGATCCAGCAGCGAGTTCGAACCCAGGCGATTGGCGCCATGCACCGACACGCAGGCCGCCTCGCCAATGGCGTAAAGGCCCGGCACCACGGAGTTCGGGTTGCCGTCCCGGATGGTGAGCACCTCGCCGTGGTAGTTGGTCGGGATGCCGCCCATGTTGTAGTGCACGGTCGGCAGCACCGGGATCGGCTCCTTGGTGACATCGACGCCGGCGAAGATCTTAGCCGTCTCGGCGATGCCCGGCAGGCGCTCGTGGATGACCTCGGGGCCCAAGTGCATCAGGTTCAGGTGGCAGTGGTCGCCATGCTCGCCGACGCCTCGGCCTTCGCGAATCTCGATGGTCTCGGCGCGGCTGACGACGTCACGCGAGGCCAGGTCCTTGGCGTTCGGCGCGTAGCGCTCCATGAAGCGCTCGCCCTTGGAATTGGTGAGGTAACCACCCTCGCCGCGCACGCCTTCCGTGATCAGGCAGCCAGCGCCGTAGATACCGGTCGGGTGGAACTGCACGAACTCCAGGTCCTGCAGCGGCAAGCCGGCGCGCAGTACCATGCCACCACCGTCACCGGTGCAGGTGTGTGCCGAGGTGCAGCTGAAGTAGGCGCGACCGTAGCCACCGGTGGCCAGCACCACGCCCTGGGCGCGGAAGATGTGCAGCTCGCCCTCGTTCATGTCCAGCGCCATCACGCCGCGACACACGCCCTCCTCGTCCATGATCAGGTCGGTGGCGAAGTATTCGATGTAGAAGCGCGCGTCGTGCTTCAGCGACTGCTGGTACAGCGTGTGCAGCATGGCGTGACCGGTGCGATCAGCCGCAGCACAAGTACGCTGCGCCGTGCCCTGGCCATAGTGCGTGGTCATGCCGCCGAAGGGACGCTGGTAGATCTTGCCTTCGTCGGTGCGCGAGAACGGCACGCCGTAATGCTCCAGCTCGATCACCGCAGCCGGCGCTTCCTTGCACATGTATTCGATCGCGTCCTGGTCACCCAGCCAGTCCGAACCCTTGATGGTGTCGTAGAAGTGGAAACGCCAGTCGTCCTCGCCCATGTTGCCAAGCGCGGCGGAAATGCCGCCCTGCGCCGCAACGGTATGGGAGCGCGTCGGGAACACCTTGGTGATGCAGGCGGTGTTGAGACCCTTCGAGGCGAGACCAAACGTGGCGCGCAGGCCAGCACCGCCGGCGCCGACGACGACCATGTCGTAGAAATGTTCGGTGATCTTGTAGCTTTGCATTAGCTGTCCGTGCCTCGAATTCTCAGGTGCCAAAGGCGATGCGGCCGATGGCGATCACCGACGCGATGCCCGCCGCGAGGCAGGCGAACTTGACCAGGATCTGCAGCGCGATCTCGAGGCCACCGTGGATGTAGTCCTCGATCACCACCTGCAGGCCGAGCTGCGCGTGCCAGAAGGCGCCGATGACCAGCAGGGTCATCATCATCGCGTTGAATGGCTGCGCGACGGTCAGACGCAGGGTGACGAAGTCGGCACCGGCAGTCGACAACAGCAGCCATACCAACCACGGCAGGGTGACGAGCAGCAGCAGTGCAGTCAGGCGCTGCACCCACCAGTGCGAGCTGCCATTCTTGGCCGAACCCAGGCCACGCACGCGGGCCAGCGGAGTCTTCAGGCTCATGCCACACCTCCCAGCCATCCGAAAGCGGCGCCGCAGATGGCCAGTGCGCTCAGCAGAGACAGCACGATCACCGCCCAGCCCGTCGCATAGGCCTGCTTCAGCTCCAGTCCCCAGCCGGTATCCCAGAGCAGGTGACGCAGGCCGTTGAAAAAGTGGTAGCAGACGCTGAACACCACACCAGCAACGGCGAGGTGACCAAGGCCGCTACCCGCGCAGTCATTGAAGCGCTGCAGCGCATCGGGACCGGCAGCCAGCGCATGCAGCCACCAGGCCAGTCCGAAGACGGCCAGCGCCAGCACCACGCCGGTGGCGCGATGGATCAGCGAGGTTACCGAGGTCAGCTGGAAGCGGTAGTACGAACCCAGCATGAAGGGGGAAAGCGGTCGTTGTGGCGACGCCATGGCGACTTCCGGTCAAGGGTGGACGGATTGGGCTGGTGGAACGAATGACGCGAAACGCGCGCCGCAGATGCTAGAAGTCGATGCAGCGACCGTTCTTCTCCCAGTCGCCGAAGCGGGTGGGTTCCGGACCGTCACGACCACCGTGCTCGACCTTGGGCGTGGGAGGCTTTTCCGGGGCCGGCGACGTCTCGTCGTTGGCCTGCGTTTCGGCGTCCTGCTGCTTCGCGGTCAAGCTCTGGCCTATCATCTGTGGGGTTCAATCGAAGCGGAAAGGTTAATACGCACCCCCATGATCGGCAAGTTGGAATCCCCTGAAGGCGCACGACAGAACGACGGGATTGCCCCCGTTTTCGCCCTTCCCGGCTGGTCGATTCTGTCGCTGACAGGCACCGATGCACTGGCTTTCGCCCAGGCGCAGCTGATGAATGACCTCACGCGACTGGCGGATGGGCAATGGCAGTGGAACGGCTGGCTCAACCCCAAGGGTCGCGTGATTGCGCTCTGCATTGCGCTGCGCCGCGACGCGGAATCGCTGTGGCTGCTGCTGCCGGACATGCCTGCCGAGGAGCTTGCCGATGGCCTGCGCCGCTATGTCTTCCGCAGCAAGGTGGTATTGGCGCCGCTGCCCGACTGGCAGGCTGCCGGCCGGATCACTGTCACCTGCGAAGTGACGGAATGCGCGATCCGCGAAGGCAGCGATGGCGCACTGACACTGCCTTTGGGTCCGCTCGATGACAGCCGGATCAGCTGGCGTCAGCTACTGCTACTGCCGCCAGGTGCCGATGCGGTAATGACCGATATGGAATCCTGGTCGCGCTGGCTGCTGGCCGACCTTCGCGCCGGCCTTCCCCGTCTCGACGAGCAGCAGCGCGAGCAATTCACTCCGCAGATGCTGGCGCTTGACCGCCTGCGCGCCTACAGCGTCAAGAAGGGCTGCTATCCCGGACAGGAAGTGGTGTCGCGCACGCACTACCTGGGCAAGGCCAAGCGCCGCCTGCAGCGCTTCCGGATGCCTGCGGGGACCGACGTGAAACCCGGCGTCGCCATCAGCAACGAGAACGGCGAACCGTTATCGACCTTGTTGAACGTCGTGGAATGCGATGGCCACAGCGAAGCCCTCGCCATCCTCGATGAAAGCGCCCCTGCATACTTCAGGGATCAACAGCTTGAGCGGCTCCCGCTGCTGGATCTCCTGCCGACCTGAGCACCGCCCATCGACGTCCGCGTGCCACAGGTCGTCCGGCGATGCGCAGAACTGGCAAAAACTGCGCAACCGAACACGGCAAACGTGGCGAAAAACCGGCATTCGTGCTATCACCGGACACAAACATGGGGATGGAGGCCGTATGAACACAGCAACGCAACGAGCCCAACTCTTCGGCAGCCGGATTTTCGGCCCCGCCGGACTGGCCATCCTGCTGACCGCACTGGTCGGTGGCCTTTCCAGCTCGACGGCGCGGGCCGACGAATACAGCATTACCATCGAGCCGAATTATCCGCCCGACCAGGTCGAACATATCTACAAGCCACTGCTCGACTATCTCGACAAGGCAACCGGGCACCACTTCGTGCTGGTGACGGCCCGCAACTACCACTTCTACTGGCGCGAACTGCGCAACGCGACACCGGTCGACTTCACCATGGAGGACGCGCCGTTCGTCGAATACCGCATGTTGCGCCAGCAGTTCGTCCCGCTGGCCCGTGTGGCAGAGCCGACCAGCTACCGGCTGATCGCGCAGCCCGACTACGCGAATAACGGTGCGGAAGGGCTGGTTGGCTACCGCGTGGTCTGCCTGCCGTCACCAAGCATGGGCATTGCGCTGCTGACCGGCATGTACACCAATCCACTGGCGCAGCCGGAAGTGAAGTCCGAAGCCACGTCCTGGCGCGAGGCGGTGGAGATCGTCTTCGCCGGTGAGGGCGAGGCGGCCATGGTGCCCAAGCACATCGCCGACACCTACCCGAACCTGGTTGAGGTCGCTGCCTCGAAGGACTATCCGGGCATCACCGTCTCGGCCGCCAGCACCGTGCCGGAAGAAGTACAGAGCGCCGTCCGCGACGCCCTGCTCGCTCTGCACGAGGACGAAAGCCTGTACGAAGTACTGGTCGAGATCGGCGCCAGCCGCTTTGTACCCGCAGCTGCCAGCGATTACACGGGCAGCGAGGACATCCTCAAGGGCACCTTCGGCTACAAGCCGCCTCCCGGCGGCTGATCGTCTCGACAGCGATCAGCAGCAACGAAAAGGGCCGCATCGCGGCCCTCTTTACATGGTTCAATCAGTGGAAGATCCGGCGAAGTCAGCTTGCCGACGGCATTTCACTGCACTGGAAGTACAGGACATCGCGCTCGTTCAGGGCGACGGCCTGGCCGAGGCTGATCGTCCCGCTCTTGCGCAGATGCACCTCGTCGCGATGCAGGCGCAACTCGTCGTCGTCGCCCAGTTTCACGTAGGTGCCATTGGTGGAACGGTCGGACAGCATGAAATGGCCGCGCTTGTATTCGATCAGCGCATGGTTGCGGCTCACCCACTCGGCTTCCACCGTCAGCGTGTTGCTGTCTTCGCGACCCAGCGAGAACGGCTGGCTCTGGTCATCCAGTTCGATGACCTGCCCGCGGAAGCGCAGCGTCAGCCGCGGACGACCGACCGCCTCCTCGACGCGGATCGCCCGCTGCACGGTGGTGACATTGGAGGTGTCCTCCTGCCACAGCACGTCGACGATCTCGATCGGCAACAGCTTGCCGGCCACGCGCGCCTTGCCGAGGCTGCGCACGTTCAGGCTCCCAGCCGCCGTCAGGTTCTTCACCGAGGCGGCCGTGGTGACGATCTGCTCGCGCTTGGCCAGCGAGGCCATGCGCGCCGCCGTGTTCACCGCGTCGCCATAGACATCGCCGTCCTCGACCAGCGCGTCACCGTGGTGCAGGCCAATGCGGATGGCGATGTTGTCGCGGACGAACTGTGGATCGTGCGCCACGCGGCGCTGCATGTCGCAGCCGGCCAGCACGCCCTGCATGGCGCCCGGGAAGGTGCACATGATCTCGTCGCCGATGGTTTTCACCACCCCGCCGCCATGGCTGGAAACCACCTCGGACAGGGCGCCCAACACGGCAGCAATGATCGCACGGGCCTCGACGTCGCCCCGCTGCTCGAACAGCCGCGTGCTGCCGCTGACGTCGGCGAACAGGATGGTGAGCGGCGTGGATTTCGTCATGACGGCCAGATGATAGGCAATCGCATGGCTGACGTCACGGGGCTGCCGCTGTCAGGCCCTCAATCCATCGACAGCGCAGCGCTGACGATGTCGGCATCCGACGGCAGCACGAGGAAGGCAGCCCCCGCCAGCGGCGTGTACGTATCGGCGCCTACCACGCGCTTCAGCGGCTTGCCGCCCTGCCCGGCTTCGACGATGGCGGTGATGATGCCCTCGCCCACGCCGGCGCTGCGGCGGCCTTCGTCCACCACCAGAATGCGCTTGCACGCTGCTGCCTGCCCGGCAATGAAATTCTCGTTCAGCGGCTGCAACCAGCGCAGGTCAACCACCCGTACCGACCAGCCACGCTGCTCGGCAATGGACTTCGCGGCACGCAGGCTCATCGGCACGCCGTTGCCGAAGCTGAAGATCACCAGATCACTGCCATCGCCCTTCTCGGCCCCGTAGACACGACCTTCTCCCAGCGGCATGGCCTGGTCCGGGCTCGGGTATTCGGTCAACCAGCCGCCATCGCCGGGCTCGTGAAGGTCCTTGGTCATGTACAGCGCGATCGGCTCCAGGAAGGCGCAGACGCGCCCATCCACCTTGGCCAGCGCCATCATCGTGCGCAGCATGGTGGCCGCGTCGTCGCCGCGCGAGGGACAGCCGACCACCAGCCCCGGAATGTCGCGCAGTGCGGCAATCGAATTGTCGTTGTGGAAATGCCCACCGAAGCCGCGCTGGTAACCCAGCGAGGCAATGCGCATCACCATCGGGTTGCGGTACTGGTCGTTGCTGAAGAACTGCAGCGAGCAGGCTTCGCCGCGGATCTGGTCGCAGGCGTTGTGAAAATAGGCCAGGTACTGGATCTCCGGCATTGGCAGCATGCCCATGTTGGCGAAACCCTGTGCCAATCCCAGGATCGTCGTTTCGTCCAGCAGCGTATTGAACACCCGAGCGCCCTTGAACGCCTTCTGCAGGCCCTTGGTGACGGTGTAGACGCCGCCCTTCTGCGCCACGTCCTCGCCGAACAGCAGCGCTTCCGGGTACTTGCAGAACAGGTCGTGCAGCGCGTTGTTTATCTGGATCGCCAGATGCCGCGGTGCCTGCTTTTCCGGCAGCTTGTCGGCGCCGCCGAAAGCAGAGACCCGCTGGGTGTCGAAATCGGCGCGCTCGGCCTCAGCCTTCACCTTGTCCGGCGTGTACGGCGCCAGCGGCGCGATCACATCCTCGAAGCGGTCCAGCTTGGGACGCGCATCCGCGGATTCGGCGGCGGCAAAACAGCGCTGGCGGATGGCCTCGTAGCGGGCCAGCAGCTCATCGGCGGTCAGCCAGCCGGATTCCAGCGCGATGCAAGCCGAACGAAGCAGCGGATCGGTGGACTCGACCGAGCAGATTTCCTCGATGCTGCGCCACTCGATCTCGAAGTCGGTGCCGGCGTGGCCCATCACACGCGTGGTGCGCAGATGCAGGAAAGTCGGACGGCGCGTATTGCGGCAGTGCTCGACAGCGCGGGCGACCTGCGCATGCCCTTCGGCCAGATCGAGACCGTCGGCGTAGAAATAGTCGAGGTCACGTCGACGACTGAAGTTCTCGCCGATCCAGCCGCCCGGCGTCTTGACCGAAATACCGATGCCGTTGTCCTCGCAGACGAACAGCACCGGCGCCGGCAGGCCCTGGTAGGCGGTCCACTGCGCGGTGTTGAAGGCGCACTGCGCCGTGGCGTGGTTGGCGGACGCGTCACCGAAGCTGCAGACCACGATGCTGTCATCGGGAACCGGCAACTGGTGGCGGATGCGCCGCGCCTGCTCGATGGCCAGCGCCGTGCCCAACGCCTTCGGCAGGTGCGAGGCAATGGTCGAGGTCTGCGGCAGCACCCACAGCGGGCGGCTCCCCCAGACCTTGTGGCGGCCACCGGAAATCGGGTCGTCCTTGCTGGCAGCAAAACTCAGCGCCGAATCCATCACCGGATCCATTCCAGGCAGCTTGCGGAAACGCTCCGCCATGAAACCGCCGCTGCGGTAGTGCAGGAAAGCCGGATCGGTGTGCCGGGTCAGTCGACCGGTCAGCACGTTGCCTTCATGACCGCTGGAACCGATGGTGTAGAACACCTTGTTCTGCACGCGCAGCACGCGCGCCATCAGGTCCAGCTGGCGGCTGATCATCTGTGATTCCAGCAGCTGGTCGAAGTCGGCCGCGGACAGGCTGCTGCCCGGCAGGATGGCTTCCTGCGGCGCCGGTTTCGGCATCACCTCGCCGCGCCAGGCCTGCACGGTTTCGGTGAAGTTGCGGTCCACCACGTCGGCGCGGTTGAACTGTTTTTTCCAGGCGGGAATGGCGGCAGTGCTCATGGTCGGTTGTCGTCGTTCGGATTCAAATGAAGGTAGCCGCGGCCGGTCAGAAGCCGTGGTCGAGATAGTGCTGGAATGCGGTCGGCACGGGAACCGTCACCGGGTCGCCGGGATAGCAGCCGGCATCGCGCTGCAGCGGCCACTGCAGCAGGTAGGGAACCGGTCGGCCGGTTTCGGTCATCGCCGACTGCAGCAGCGCCGCGCTGGAGGCATCGTCGTAATAGGCCTCGGGAATGATGATCGGCAGGTCGGTCAGCCCTTCCTTGTCCAGTTCCTCGGACCACTTGCTGAAGAACTGGCCTTCGTCTATGCCGTTGGCCGGATAGAAATCAACGCCTATCACGTTCGGCCGATCGACGACGCCATGCACGCGGTACACCGTGTTGAGGTGCTCCACGCGCGCATCGGTCTTCTGCAGGTCCGGGCCGGCGACACTGGAGAAGCCGATACTGTCGGCCTTTCCGTAGGCGTCGACGTAGTTCTCCCACAGGCGCTGCGCGTACTCCGTCCATTCGTCGTTGTCCGGATCATTCGCGATGATCTGGCCGGCGAAGATGCGCGCACGTGGCAGGCCTTCCACCATCAGGTCGATCCGATAGGGAATGCCGGCGGCAACGACGTAGGGGCGAACCTGCTGGATCACGCTCCAGTTCTCGGCAAACAGGGCTTCATTGAAGCCACCATTGTCCTTCCAGTCCTGCGGGTTGTTGATCCACTGCGGCGCGAAACGCAGCAGCACTTCTTCGAATCCGCCGCTGCGGATGTCGGCCAGCAGGTCGCGCAGGTTGTACAGGTAGGTTTTCGCCAGCGTGCCGCCAGTCGAATCCAGCACGAGCTCGTTCACCGTGCCATCGGGATTGCTGTTGTCACCGTGGGCATGGAAGATGATCACCGACACCCGGCGCTGTCCCGCGGCACGCATGGCCGCCAGCGTATCGACGACCTGCGAGCGGACATCCGGAAGGTGGTAGTCGGTGAGAACCGCCTGCGGCTCGGCGACACAGGCGCTGTCGACCTGGTACCAGACCAGATTGCTGCCGCCACGCGACTGCGCCCGCGCAGACTCGAAACCGTCGGCGAAGATGGGCACGGCGTGCGACATCATCGACCACAGGCCAAGGCAAAGCCCCAACGCGAAGCGCAAGGCTCCGCGAATCGACGACGGCAACGATGATGGGGAGCCTGCCCGGCCCATTGGCGTGGCGACCTCAACGCGGGAATTACAGCCGGCGGCATCGCGCGACGCTGCCGGAATCGAATCAGAACGCGTTGATGCCCGTGAGTTCACGGCCGATCACCAGCTGGTGCACGGTTTCCGTACCCTCGTAGGTGATGACCGACTCGAGATTCAACGCATGACGGATGGCGGCGTGCTCGGTGGTGATGCCGGCGCCGCCCAGCAGGTCGCGGCATTCGCGGGCGATGTCGATGGCCAGGCGGCAGTTGTTCCACTTGGCCAGGCTGACCTGCTGCGGCGCCATCTTGCCGGCGTCCTTCAGGCGACCCAGCTGCAGCACCAGCAGCTGCGCCAGCGTGATGCGGCGGGACATGTCGGCCAGCTTGATCTGGGCGCTCTGCGTGGCCGCCACCGGACGGTTGAACAGGATGCGCTCCTTGGAGTAGTTCAGCGCCTCGTCCAGGCAGGCGATGGCAGCGCCGATCGGGCCCCAGGTGATGCCGTAGCGCGCCTGGGTGAGGCAGCCCAGCGGGCCCTTCAGACCCTTCACGTTCGGCAGGCGGTTGGCGTCAGGCACGCGCACGTTGTCGAAGAACAGCGAGCTGGTCACCGAGGCTCGCAGCGACATCTTGTGCTTGATCTCCTGCGCGGTGAAGCCGGCCATGCCCTTCTCCACCACGAAGCCCTGGATACCGTCCTCGGTCTGCGCCCAGACGATGGCGATATCGGCCAGGTTGCCGTTGGTGATCCACATCTTGGAACCGTTGAGGACCCAGTCGTCGCCGTCGCGCTTGGCGTTGGTCTTCATGTTGGCCGGGTCGGAACCGCCGTGCGGCTCAGTCAGGCCAAAGCAGCCGATGACCTTGCCGGCGGCCATGTCCGGAAGCCAGCGCATGCGCTGTTCCTCGCTGCCGTAGGCGTAGATCGGGTACATGCACAGCGAGCTCTGCACGCTGACGAAGCTGCGGATGCCGGAATCACCACGCTCCAGCTCCTGGCAGATCAGGCCGTAGCTCACGCCGTTGAGGCCAGCACAGCCGTACTGCTCCGGCAGCGAGCTGCCCAGCAAGCCCAGCTCGGCGATTTCCGGCACCAGCTCCTTCGGGAAGCGACCCTGATCGAAGGCGTCACCGATGATCGGAATCACGCGCTCATCGGTGAAGCGGGCCACGGCGTCCTGCACGGCGCGCTCGTCCTCGGTCAGCAGGGAACGGACATCGAACAGGTCGTAGGGATTGAGCGCCATCGGGGAGACTTCCAGAAAATGTGAGGTAAGCCGCACATTGTATCGGTGACGCCCGCGCCGCGCATCAACGCGACGCACAGGGCATGGCAACGGGGCAGCCCAATGGCTGCCCCGCGCCTTCAGCCAGGATCAGCTGTCGATCAGGCTGCCATCCGAACGGACCTCGACCCGGCCGTCCTTCGGCGCCTCGGCCATGCGCACCTGATGGCGCTGGCCCTTGTACAGGTACTCGACCGTATAACCATCGATGCGGCTCTGCGTCTGCTGCACCGTGCGGCAGTCCTGCTGGATCTCGGCGACCTCGCGGCCACCCTCGTGGCGTTTGTCGATCTCGTGGCCGGCCACGCCACCGGCAATGGCGCCGGCCAGGGTCGCGGCCTTCTTGCCGTCACCCTTGCCCACCTGGTTGCCGAGCAGGCCGCCAATCACGGCGCCGGCCACAGTACCGCCAGTGTTGCCGTCGCGCTCCGGCAGACGGGTTGTCACGGCCCGATCCTCGCAGACCTGCTTGGGCGTGGAAGTGCTCACCTTGATCGGGGTTACCTTCTCCACCACGGCAAACTCGGGGCCGGTTGCCTGCGTATCGCATCCGGAAAGCACCAGGCCGCCCATCGCGGCCGCGGTCATCAGCGTCAGCATCTTGCGGTTCATGATTCTCTCCTTCTGTGGACGTCGTTGTCTGGTTTGCGCCACGGGGCTCCGTGAACGCGACACCATCCCAACCCAGTGCAACTGAATCCCCGCAGACAGGCACGGAAAAACGAGAATCGGTTCACACTCCATGTTCAGGAAAAACACCTCCACCGACCCGCTTCTGACGCGCCGCCGCATGCTTTTTCCCCGCAAACACATAGACTTGCGAACGTAATCCACCTCGTTCAGGCGAACCACCGCGATCATGACTGCCGCCACCACACCCGCCCATCCAGATGTCGCCATCCGGCTTGCCAGCTATTTCCCGGTGCTTGTCGTGCCGCTGCTGTTGCCGATGGGCGTGCTGATGACGCAGTCGGGGCTGCCGGGCTGGGTCGGCGCCTGGTTCCCGCTGTTCTTCCTGTTCGTGCTGCTACCGACGCTGGACTATCTGATTGGCGTGGATGCGCGAAACCCGCCCGACGAGCACACCGCCGAGCAGCTGGAATCCCGCTGGTCGTTCCGCGTGCTGACCTGGCTGTGCCTGCCGATGTATGTGGCTCTGCTGATCTGGTCGACCGCGCAGTGGGTGCAACTGGACAGCATCGGGGCGCGCCTTGGCTGGCTGCTGTCACAGGGCGTGATCGGCGGTGTGCTGGCGATCAACGTCGCGCATGAGCTGATCCACAAGCGCGAAGCCTTCGAGCAGGCCATTGGTGGCGCGCTGCTGGCCTGCGTCGGCTATTGCGGCTTCAAGGTCGAACATCTGCGCGGGCACCACGTCCATGTGTCGACGCCGGAAGACGCCTCATCCGCGCGCTACGGGCAGTCGCTGTATCACTTCCTGCCGCGCGCGCTGTGGCGCAACCAGCGAAATGCCTGGCGGCTGGAGGCCGAACGCCTGCGGCGCCTCGGCCTGCCGCTGATCCATTGGCGCAACGAGCTGATTGGCTGGTATGGCCTGTGGGCGCTGATGGCTGTCGGCTTCGCGCTCTGGCTCGGTCTGCCCGGCCTGCTGTTTTTCCTGGCGCAGGGCCTGCTGGCCGGTGTGACGCTGGAAATCATCAATTACATCGAGCACTACGGACTGGAACGCGAACCGCTGGGCAACGGCCGCTACGAGCGCGTCACCCACCACCATTCCTGGAACTCCGGCTACTGGCTGACCAACCGCTTGCTGTTCCAACTGCAGCGGCACAGCGACCACCACGCCAATGCGCGTCGTCGCTACCAGGCGCTGCGCCACCACGATGACAGCCCGCAGCTGCCCGGCGGCTATGCGGCGATGCTGTTGCTGGCGCTGGTTCCGCCGATCTGGCGACGGGTGATCCATCCGCGAATCCGCCAGTACGAAGCCCGCCGCGGCAACGAGTGATCGACGGCACAAACACTTGCCTGCTCGCCCAAGCGTGGGCGAGGCAGGCCCAAGCGTTGCCCGCGAGCCAACGCCATCGTCCAACTCGGCTACACTGCCCCGAGGCTGCACGAAAGGCTTTCCGATCGTGACCACAAGGTGGCTGTCATTGCTCGCGCTGCTATGCCTGCCGGTGTTTCCCGCCGCCGCGGGGACGCTATCCATGCAGGTCATGGACCAGCGCGGACAGGCGGTCGCCGACGCTGTTCTCACCCTGTTGCCAGATGGCGCGACAGCCTCCGATCCGGACGCCAGTGCCAGCAGCTCCGCGGCATCACCGGCAACCCATACCATCGACCAGCGCGACGAGCGCTTCGTACCTTACGTGGAACTGTTCCGTCCCGGCGACCGCGTGGTGTTCCGCAACAGTGACAACACGCGCCATCACGCCTATTCCTTCGCGCCCGAAGCCGCCTTTGAGATGGTGTTGAAACCGGGCGAGAGTTCCGACCCGATCACGCTGCCCGATGCAGGCACCATCGCGGTGGGCTGCAACATCCACGATCAGATGATCACCTACCTCGTGGTCGCCGACGCCCTGCGCCAGGGCAAGACCGATTCGCGGGGACAATGGCAGGCCGATGACCTGCCGCCGGGACACTATCGGCTCGGCATCTGGCATCCGCAGATCAGGCCCGCAGGCAAGGCGCAGACTCGCGAACTGGACATCGGCAGCGCTTCGCAGTCGCTGCAGGTGCGCATCGACCTCGGGCCCGACCCACGGGGCAGCGGGGACCGCGAACGCCTCGACTACTGAGCATCATGACCTTCCGCGCCCGCCTCAGCCTGTTCCTGCTCGCCATCCTGGTGCTGGTGCAGGGCATCACCTGGGCGATGGTTTACAGCGCCACGCGCAAGGCTTCCATCGCGGAAGGCGAACGCCAGCTGTCAGCCGCCGCCGACGCCTTCATCGAGCAGATGGAGGATGTCTCGTCGCGCATCGCCGGCAGCGTGCAGGTGCTGTCGCTGGACTACCCGCTGCGTGCCGCCATTGCCCAGCGCGACGAGGACACCATCTGGTCGGCGTTGCGCAATCATGGCCGCCGTGTCGGCGCCGAGCGCATGCTGCTGCTCGACCTCGACGGCAGCATCCGCACCGACACGGCGCATGCGCCGGGCGATGAGCCGGCGGTCGCGCCGGGGTTCCTGTTCCCCGGCCTGCTGGACGATGTCTATGACCATCCGGTCGCCGCCGTGGTGGCCATCGAAGGCCGCGCATACTGGCTGGTGGTGGTGCCGGTCTACGCACCGCAGCCGGTGGCGTTGATCGCCGCCGGCATACCGATCGACGACAAGCTGCTGCAGCGCCTGCAGCGACTGTCCGCCCTGCCCAAGTCTATTGAGCTGGTCGCATCAACCGGCATCGGACCGCCGCAGCGGATTGCCCGCGGAGACGCCTCGCTGGACCTGCTCGGCGCCGCCCGTTCACAGGCGGCCGCCCTGCCCGCGCAGCCGGCGCTCACGCAGGTTGGCGAGCACGAGTTCGTGCTGCTGTCACGACCGCTGCTGCAGTCCACCAGCGACCTGACGGTCACCGCGCTGTTCGGCTACTCGCTGGACGATGCCCTGCGACCCTTCCGAGAAATGACCGCCACCTGGGCCTTGCTGGTCGCGCTCGGCCTGCTGCTGGGCGCCATCGGCGCCTGGCTGCTTGCCCGCGGCGTGGCACGACCGCTGGAAAGCCTCACGGCTGCCACGGCACGCATCGAATCGGGCGACTACAGCGCGCCGGACGGCGTGCCCGAGGCCGCGCGGCACGACGAGATCGGAAGGTTGTCGCATGCCTTCCAGCAAATGAGCGAGGCCATCCGCGAGCGCGAGTCGCGGATCCGCCACCAGGCCGAACACGACGCCGGCAGCGGCCTGCTCAATCGCCCCGCAGCGCTGCGGCGCATCGACCAGCAGCTGTCGGATCAACGCGGATCAACAACGGACGCGCTGCTGATGATCGGCCTGACCCGTCTTCCCGACATCGTGAAGACCTTCGGTCATGCGGTTGGTGATCGCCTGATGCAGGCGTCGGCGGCGAAGCTACAGCATGACGCCAACGCTGTGCTGGTGGCACGCGCCGGTGACAGCCGCCTGCTGCTTTGGCTGGACAACTGCAGCCGCGACGGCGCCATCCAGCAGGCGTTCCGACTGCGCGAGCAGCTCAGTGAGGTCATCCACGATGGCGATCTGCGCCTGAGCCTCGATCCAGCCGTGGGCATTGCCGTCGCGCCCGACCAGGGCAGCGATGCCAGTGTCCTCGCCCAGCGTGCCGAGGTCGCCCTGTTCGAGGCTTCTGCTCTAGACGAGCCCGTGCGCGCCTACGACCCGGCGCGCGACCCGAACCGCCCCGAGCGCCTGCAGCTGATGAGCGAACTGGGCGTTGCCATCGACGGCGACGGTCTGGCGCTGCACTACCAGCCCAAGCTGCTGATCGGCACTGGTCGCGTTGCCGGTGCGGAAGGACTGGTGCGCTGGCCGCATCCGCTGCGTGGACCGATTCCGCCGGACCAGTTCGTGCTGCTGGCAGAAGAAACCGGCAACATCCGCCGACTGACCCGCTGGGT
This sequence comes from Rhodanobacteraceae bacterium, assembly GCA_024233975.1. Lineage (GTDB taxonomy): Bacteria > Pseudomonadota > Gammaproteobacteria > Xanthomonadales > Xanthomonadaceae > JACKOX01. The sequence continues at coordinate 41,302 of JACKOX010000005.1, read as the reverse complement.
GCTGGCTGCCGGCATCGCCGAAGCCCGTCGCTGGAAGGAGGCCGGCCGCAAGTTGAAGCTGGCGCTCAACCTGTCCGTGCGCGACCTTGAGGACCGCGATCTGCCGCGCCACGTCGCCAACCTGCTGGCGGCGCACCAGGTCGGTGGCGACGCGCTGACGCTGGAAGTCACCGAGAGCGCGGCCATGCGCCATCCCGACAACGCCATCGGCATCATGCGCCAGCTTGCCGACCTCGGCATCACCATCGCCATCGACGATTTTGGTGTCGGCCAATCGTCCCTGACCTACCTGCGCCGGTTACCCGCGCGCGAACTGAAGATCGACCAGAGCTTCGTGCGTCGGCTGGCAGAAAACATGGAAGACCGCACCATCGTGCGTTCCATCGTCGAGCTGGGCCATCGGCTGGGCTTCACCGTCACTGCCGAAGGCGTCGAAGATCGACCGTCGCTGGATTTCCTCGCCGACGTGGGCTGCGACCTGGCGCAGGGCTACTTCATCGCAAAGCCCATGCCCGGCGACGCCTTCGCCGCGTTGCTTGACGACGTGGGTCGCGCGGAAAAGGCCGATGGCTAGGGTCAGCCGACTGTCAGCATCCATGGTGCTCATGCTTACCGCCGGTTTGGCGCAGGCAACCGACATCGGCGCCCAAGGCTACATCGACCTGCGCCTGGTCGACACGGCCCGCGAGCCTTCATGGATCGAGGGCGGACTCGGCAAGCTGCGCTGGGGCGATGGCGCGGACAGCGTCGCTCCCAGCGCGGCCGTCAATATCCACGCACAGCTGGCGCCGGAATGGCTGGCCAACGCCTCGCTGCAGGCGCAGCCGGACAGCCATGCGGCCATCGAGACGCTGGAAGCCTGGCTGCGCTATCGCCCGGTATCGACCTCGCCCTGGCGCTGGTCGCTGCGCGCCGGCGCCTTCTTCCCGCCGATCTCGCTGGAGAACGACGGCGTTGGCTGGAGCATGCCGGCCGGCATCACGCCCTCGGCGATCAACAGCTGGGTCGGCGAGGAGCTGCGTTCCACCGGCATCGAATGGCGCATCGAACATCGCGCGCTGCGGCGAACGATCAGCGCCGGGCTGACCGTATTTGGTGGCAACGATCCGGCCGGCGAGATCCTTGCCGCACGCGGATGGTCGCTCAGCGACCGCTACCAGGGCTTTGGCGGCCGCCTGCGCGAACCCGACATCACCGCGCGCAACGCACCGCCGCCGCGCGACTTCGATCCCTTTGTCGAAAACGACCACGCTGCCGGCTGGCATGCCGACATCGATATCGACTCGCGCTCGCAGGGCCGCTGGCGCGCGATGTACTACGACAACCGCACCGACCCGACCACCTTCCGCGAGCACGATGGCGAACACGTCTACTCGTGGCACACCCGCTTCTGGTCGCTGGGCCACCAGCGTGAGATCGGTGGCATGACGCTGACCGCACAGGCCATGCTTGGCGACACCACTTTCAAGCCCGGCGGTCGCTTCACCAGCACCACGGATTTCTGGTCGGGCTTTGTCTCGCTGGCGCGATCACGGGGCGACTGGCGCCCGATGCTCCGCTTCGAACAGTTCGCCACCCGCGAGCATTCCGATGGCAGCGGCGGCACCACAAATGAACACGGCAACGCGGTCACGGCGGCGCTGGTCTGGCGCCCGGCCCCACGCTGGCGGATCAGTGCGGAATGGCTGCGCGTCGACAGCTCACGAACCTCGCGACCTGAGGCCGGCTTTCCAGAGGACGTGATCGATCACCAGACGCAGCTGTCGCTGCGCTGGTTCTTCTAAAGGTCAGCCGATCTTCTCGGCACCCGCCATGTACGGACGCAGGGCTTCCGGCACGGTGATCGAGCCATCGGCGTTCTGGTAGTTCTCCAGCACGGCGACCAACGCGCGACCGACGGCGACGCCGGAACCGTTGAGCGTATGCAGCGGCTCAGGCTTGCCGGTTTCCGGGTTGCGCCAGCGCGCCTGCATGCGCCGCGCCTGGAAGTCGCCACAGTTCGACACCGAGGAAATCTCGCGATAGGCGTTCTGGCCAGGCAGCCAGACTTCCAGGTCATAGGTCTTGCGCGCGCCGAAGCCCATGTCGCCGGTGCACAGCAGCATGGTGCGATACGGCAGGCCCAGCTTTTCCAGCACGGTTTCAGCGTGGCGGACCATGTCCTGATGCACCTGCTCGGACTCGGCCGGACGCGCCACGGCGACCAGCTCGACCTTCTCGAACTGGTGCTGGCGGATCATTCCGCGCACGTCGCGGCCATAGCTGCCAGCCTCGGCGCGGAAGCACATCGAATGCGCGGTGAGACGCAACGGCAGCTGCGCATCCTCGACGATCTCGTCGCGGACCAGGTTGGTCAGCGGCACTTCGGCGGTCGGCACCAGGTAGCGCTTGTGTTCGCCGACCATCGTCGAGAACAGGTCTTCCTCGAACTTCGGCAGCTGGCCGGTGCCGCGCATGCTGTCGTCGTTGACGATCAGCGGCACGTTACATTCGGTATAGCCATGCTCGTTGACGTGCAGGTCGAGCATGAACTGCGCCAGCGCGCGGTGCAGCCGCGCCACGCCGCCGCGCATCACGGTGAAGCGCGAGCCGGACAGCTTGGCGCCAGCGTCGGCATCCAGGCCACCGAGCTCTTCGCCCAGATCAACGTGATCCTTGACCTCGAAGTCGAAGGACCGCGGTTCACCCCAGCGACGCACTTCGGCGTTGTCGTTCTCGTCCTTTCCGACCGGGACATCCTCGCCCGGCAGGTTCGGGATGCCCAGCTGCACGTCCTGCAGCTGCTGCTGCACGGCCGCGAGCTCCTCGGCCTTGGCCTTCAGCTCGTCACCGATGCCGGCAACCTCCGCCAGGATCGCGCTGGCGTCCTCGCCCTTGGCCTTGGCCTGTCCAATGGCCTTGCTGCGCGAGTTGCGCAGGCTCTGCAGCTCCTCGGTGCGCGACTGGATCGCCTTGCGCTGCTGTTCCAGCGCCGAATAGGCCTCTGCATCGAAGTCGAAACCGCGCGCTTTCAGGCGTTCGGCGATGTCGGCGGGATGGCTGCGCAGGTAGTGGGGGTCAAGCATGGAAACGGCCTGTTATCGGAAAGCGGATGAAAATTCGGCCCGCGATTATCCGCGCTGCATGCTTCCACGCGCAAACCGCGCGGCAGGCAAGAGCGCGGCCATCGTCCTGCCGGCTTGACGGCATCCGCGGTCAGGGCGATACCATCGACGCTCGGAGATGGCATGCCTCCGGCCCGCAGCGTACTGGTTCACGCGGGCAAACCGCCACCCGGCTGATGATGCCTGTCCCGCCCGCCCATGGCTGCGCGGCATCGCCGGGTATTCCCTGCCGCCGCGCGTCCAAGCAAACGGAGAACGCGCATGTCGCTGACTTCCGCCATCGCTATTTTCTGCGGCGCCGGCTGCGGAGCGGTCTGCCGCTGGCTACTCGGGCTGGCCTTCAATCCGATATTTCCCACGCTGCCGCTGGGGACGCTGGCGGCCAACCTGTCCGGCGGCTTCCTGATGGGCGTGGTGCTGGCCCTGTTCGAACAGTTCCAGACGGTGCCGCCAAACCTTCGGCTGCTGATCGCCACCGGCTTCCTCGGCGGCCTGACCACGTTCTCCACCTTCTCGGCGGAAACGGTGACGCTGCTGCTGCGACAGCAATACGCATGGACCGCGGGCATCGTCGTCGTCCATACCATTGGCTCGATCGTCGCCACACTGGCCGGCCTCGGGCTGGCGCAACTGATCATCAAGCATTGAGCGGAGCGCAGACATGAACGGCATCCACCTTCGCCTCTACACCTACGAAAACCGCCGCATCCATGGCGAGCTGAGCTACGAATGGCTGCTGGAAAAGGCACGCGGCCTGGGTATCCACGGTGGCTCGGCCTTCCGCGCCATCGCCGGTTTCGGCCGCCATGGACGCATCCACGAACAGAGCTTCTTCGAGCTGGCCGGTGAAGTCCCGGTGCTGGTGGAATTCCTCCTGGACGAGGAACAATGCGGGCACCTGCTGGCGCTGCTGAAGGACGAAGACATGCCACTGTTCTACACGCGCACGCCGGTCACGTTCGGTGTCGTCGGCAACGCTGACGCCTGAACCGGGAACCTCGTCAGTCGTCGACCTGACGTCGCGCCGCCTCGCGACGACGACGCAGGTCATCCAGCTTCTGCTTCAGCTGGATTTCCAGCCCGCGCTCGACCGGCTGGTAGTAGACGCGCTCACCCATCGCGTCCGGGAAGCCACTCTGGTCCAGCGCCACGCCGCCTTCGGCATCGTGGTCATACTGGTAGCCATCACCGTGGCCGAGCGACTTCATCAGCTTGGTCGGCGCATTGCGCAGATGCAGCGGCACCGGCTGCGTGCCGAACTCGCGAACGTCGTTCATCGCTGCCTTGAAGCCCATGTAGGCCGCGTTGCTTTTGGCGGTGGCGGCGAGATAGACAGCAACCTGCGCCAGCGCCAAGTCGCCCTCCGGACTACCCAGACGCAGGTAGGCATCCCAGGCATCGGTCGCCATTGCCAGCGCACGTGGATCGGCGAGGCCGATGTCCTCGACCGCCATGCGCGTGAGGCGCCGCGCCAGGTAGATCGGATCGCAACCACCATCCAGCATGCGTGCGAACCAGTACAGCGCCGCATCGGGATTGGAGCTGCGCACCGACTTGTGAAGCGCCGAGATCTGGTCGTAGAACTGGTCGCCACCCTTGTCGAAGCGACGCGTGCGATCAGCCAATACCTGCTCGACCGTTGCCGCATCGATCAGGCCGCCCTCGCCTTCAGCCCCGCTGCCATCAGCCAACTCCGCGGCAATCTCCAGCAGCGTCAGCGCACGGCGCACGTCGCCGTCAGCAGCCTGTGCGATCAGGCGCAGCTCGACGTCTTCGATATGCAGGCCGCGACCGCCAAGCCCGCGCTCCTCATCATCCAGCGCGCGGCGCAGCGCAACCTCGATGTCCTCGGCGATCACCGCCTCCAGCACGTGCACGCGACAGCGCGACAGCAGCGCCGAATTGAGCTCGAAACTCGGGTTCTCGGTGGTCGCACCCACAAACAGGATGTGGCCACGCTCGATATGCGGCAGGAAGGCATCCTGCTGCGCCTTGTTGAAGCGATGCACCTCGTCGACGAACAGCACCGTGCGTCGGCCTCGCCCATGGTTGGCTTCGGCTTCGGCCAACACCTTGCGCACTTCGGGCAGCCCGCAAAGCACCGCCGAGACGGCGCGAAACTCGGCGTCGGCGTACTTGGCCAGCAGCAGCGCCAGCGTGGTCTTGCCGCAGCCCGGCGGCCCCCACAGCACCATCGAATGCAGATGCCCGCCAGCAATCGCCCGCCGCAGCGCCGAGCTTTCCGCCAGCAACCGCCGCTGCCCGACCATTTCGTCCAGCGACTGCGGCCGCATGCGCTCGGCCAGCGGGCGCAGCGCGTCGCCTGAAGCGTTGAAAAGATCAGTAGCGGAGGGATTCGCGGTGCTCACCCCGACAGTGTAGCGTCCCGCTCCTGTCGCGCAGCGCGTCCCATCCACTCGTCAGCGAGGCTCAGTCCTCCAGCCCGTCCGAGAAGATGTCCGCCGACGGTGCAGGATCGATCAGGGCGTCGTATTCGACGGCGCCGATATCGCAATGCGCCTGTTCCAGACCCAGGCTGTTGATCGGGCGCGGCAATTCGCGCTGGTCCTCCGCTGACGAACAGGCCACGTCACCCGCGTCAACCAGGCCCTTGGTCGGGTCCGGAACGATGTACTGGCCAACATCAGCCGAATGCAGTCCGGTCAGGAAAGGCGAATCCATCAGAGCGACATCGGATACGCCCGAGAAACCGCAGGACGGATCCGTCGAGGCATTGGAACCGTCAGCGATGTCCAGCTGTACCAGACCCGGCGCCAGGAACATCGCGCCAGCGCTGCGACATTCGGCGATTCCCTCATTGTCGGCAATCACGCTATGGCGGACGAACAGCTGCAGCTCGCTGCCCGGGCCCTCGTCGAAACGCAGGCCGAAACCATAATTCGACGCGATCGTCACGTGGCGCATGTCCAACTGGCTGCCGTTGTACGCCCACACACCGCGTTCGTTGTAGGCCAGCGTGCTGTTTTCCAGCTGCGCGGTGGCACCATCCGACAATACCAGCGCGTAGGTGTTCGGCACGACGTTGGCTACGGACGACAACTGGCCGTTGAAGGTCATCGAACTGCGCGTCATCGTCAACTTGGCCGGCCCGATGATGCTACGTTCCATCGCGATCCCCGATCCATTGCTGGTGGCATCCGGCGTGGCATCGACAATGGCATTGCTGCGAACGTTGGAATCGATGAGTGTCACTGCACCCTCGCTGAAGATGCCGCCACCCTGCCTGGCCCAGTTGCGCAGGACATGCGTCCGCTCCAGCGTCAGCTCCGAACCGTAGGCGCCGAGAATACCGCCACCACGCGGATCGGCAAGTTCCTGGGCTCGCCCGTCGCGCACGTAGACGTGGCGCAGCACCAGCCGACCGCCCGGATGCACGTCGAACACGCGATCCTTGATGGTCTGCTTGATCACCGGGAAGCTGGTGGTGCCGTTGACGATGGTGATGTCGGCGCGGATGTCGAGGTCACCGGTGTAGGCGTTGTCCTCGTTGATACCGATCACGGTCAGGGCGTAGCTGCCTTCCGGCAAGGCGATGTTGCTGCTGCCACCCAGCGCATTGGCTTCCATGATCGCGGCGCGCAGCGTGCAGGCATGCGCTAGGTCATCGATGCCCAGCGCCTGGCATTTGCCATCGCCCGGGATTACGTCACCGTCATCGAGGGTGTTGGTGACGATGAAGTCGGCGGCCCAGCCCGATGAACAAGCGAAAGCGGCAACAGCGGCGAAGAACCAGCGACGGTAACGGGCGCGGCAGGACATGGTGGTTTCCCAAGGCAGAGAAGCGATTGCCTGAGGAAACGGAATTTCCGGCCGGGACGGATCACGCCCTGACGGCGGTGTCGGTTACTCGCCCAGCGGCGTGACTTCGGGATCTTCGCCCAGGTCACCGACCACGTCGACGCCATCCGGCGGATCAAAGCCGAACCAGCCGTCGGCGAATGCGGGATTGCGCTCCCACGCGCTGAAGCGGATTTCGGTGCGCTGGCCAATGCTGTCGACCAGCGACATGCGATCGAGACCATCGTCGCGGAAGTCGAGGTCGGCGCGGGTCATGCCGGCTTCCGGATTGCGTGGCGTCAGCACCAGCCGGGAAACGCCGTTCTCTAGTGGCTTCGGACCCTCGACGTTGAACTGGCGCTCAAGCTCCGAGGGATCGATCAGCACCAGCAGCGGACTCTGCTGCTCGGCATTGCCCTGTCGGCGCACGCTGACCTGCTCCAGGTCCGGGTCGTAGATCCACACGCGGTCGCCGTCGGCAACGATCAGCTGCGGAAACGGCGCCTTGTACTCCCAGCGGAACTGTCTTGGCGCCCGCAGCGACACCTCGCCGCTGGTTTCTTCCACCGCCTGCCCGTCGGCGTCGTACACGGTCTGGATGAATTCGCCGTGCAGGCCCTTGAGGTTCTGGGTCTGTTTTTCGAGGAAGGCTGTTGCCGGGGTTTCTGCGGCGCAGACCGCCAACGCTGGCAAGAGCATCGTGGCGAGAGCAAAAGGCAGGATGTGCTTCACGGGGTTTCCTGAGGCGGGAATGGCGGCAGTGTGCCGGAGGTAGGCTGAATCGGCGACATCAGCGCCATTCGGCTGCGTCATGCTCGGCATCCCCGCGTCGGCGGGAACGCTTCAACTCAGCCGCAGGCTGAGCATCCAGCTCTTTCGGGTCCCTGGACCAAGATCAGGAGCTTTCACTGTCCCTTCGGGCCAGCGAGTCACTTTTCTTTGCTTGCCCAAAAGAAAAGTAAGGCGGAGTCAATTCCGAAGTGCAACACATGGGTTACTGAGGCGTCCCGGTCGGCGCATCGGCAAGGGCCAGCGCCTGTGCATAGGTTTGCAGGGGCGTTCGCCAGTCCAGTGTCTTGCGCGGGCGAGTGTTGAGCCGGTCAGCAATCGCGTCCAGGTCCTCCTGACTGTACACCGACAAGTCCGCACCCTTGGGCAGGTACTGGCGCAGCAGGCCGTTGGTGTTCTCGCAGCTGCCTCGTTGCCACGGGCTGTGCGGGTCGCAGAAGTACACCCGCACGCCGGTGTTCTCCGTCAGTTGGCGATGTTTGGCCATCTCCTTGCCTTGGTCGTACGTCAGCGTCTGGCGCATGGGAGCAGCAATGCTGTTGAGCTTGCGGGTAAAGCCTTCCAGCGCTGCTTCGGCGCTTGCGCCATCCATTTTTGCCAGCAGCACCAGTCGGCTGTGACGCTCGACCAGGACACCCACCGACGACCGATTACGCGCGCCTTTGATGAAGTCGCCTTCCCAATGGCCGGGCATCACCCGGTCTTCGACTTCCGGTGGGCGGACATGAATGCTGACAATGTCGCTCAGCTTCCCGCGCCGATCCGTGCCTCGACTGCGGGGGCGTCGCGCCCCACGTCCTTGCCGCAGCAGGGACACCAGTTCGCGCCGCAGAGCGCCACGCGGCGCGGCGTAGATCGCGGTGTAGATGGTTTCGTGACTCACTCGAAGGGCCGGTTGTTCGGGGTGCAGGCGCTTGAGTGTGGCGGCAATCTGGGCCGGCGACCATCCCGCCTCCAGCCAGAGCCGCACCGACGCCCAAAGGGCCGAGTCGGGATGCAGTTTGCGCGGAGGCCGGGCGGCCCGGCGCAGGCGACGGCATCGCGCGCCGGCGCGGGCCGCGTCATAGCCACCGGCGATCCGAGGTCGACCCATCACGCCACACTCCGCAGGCGGCTTGTAGCCATTGCGACGCAACTCGCGGCTGATACTGCTGGGCGCGCGCCCCAGCTCCCGCGCAATCGCTCGCATACTGACCGAGTCCACCACCCGGGCCATGATCACACCGCGCTCCTCTGCGCTGAGTTGGCAATACCTGTTCGACATGCATACCTCCTGGGGTCACCTACAAGGAAGGTGTTGCACTTCAGATTGGATTCCAAGCAGCCTGAGCTTCAAAGCAAGACACACGAGAGTGAACCATTTCATCTCGGAGGAAACAGATTTACGCTACCGGGCTCACGAGAAATCTCCTTCGTGACTCAATTCAAAATCATTTCCATCGAAAAGATGGAATGATGGGTGTTGCTATGAAATATCATACTGGCACTGATTCGACCTTCAGAGACTCCTTAAGTATCTCGTTCTGTCAGGCAGCGGAATGTGGAATGCCCGCCAGTGTCAGTGCCTCACACAGCGCTCTTCCTTCCGTTCGCCCGTCCAACAAATCCCTACTGGCGGGAGACTCAATTGCAGCAACGAAGGCATGAATCACGGCAACGCCTCCGAAAAGCTAATTCTTCGGCGGCGGCGGCGCCAACACCGTCCTATCACCGTTGTGCTCCGGCGGACTGACCACGCCGGCGGCCTCCATCGCCTCAATCATTCGCGCCGCGCGGTTGTAGCCGACCTTCAGCCGACGCTGCACACCGGAAATCGACGCGCGACGGGTTTCGGTGACGATGCGGACGGCTTCGTCGTATAGCGGATCGGATTCGTCGTCGCCGCTGCTGGCGGTTTCGGGCAGGCCGGTGGGGCCGACGACCTGGCCGTCGGCCATGGTCTGCACTTCTTCCAGCACGCCTTCGATGTAGTCCGGGCGGCCGCCGACCTGCTTGAGGTATTCGACCACGCGATGCACTTCGTCGTCGCTAACGAAGGCGCCGTGGACGCGCTCGGGCATGGCGGTGCCGGGCGGCAGGTAGAGCATGTCGCCGTGGCCGAGCAGGGTTTCCGCGCCTGACTGATCAAGGATCGTGCGTGAGTCGATCTTGGAACTGACCTGGAAGGCGATGCGGGTCGGGATGTTCGCCTTGATCAGGCCGGTGATGACGTCCACCGACGGGCGCTGCGTGGCAAGGATCAGGTGGATGCCAGCGGCGCGGGCCTTCTGCGCGAGACGGGCGATCAGCTCTTCGACCTTCTTGCCGACGATCATCATCATGTCGGCGAATTCGTCGATGATGACCACCAGGTACGGCAGCTGCTCCAGCTCGCGCGGCGCCTCGTTGAATTCCGGGTTCGGCGTGAACAGCGGGTCCATCAGCGGCTGGCCAGCGTCGGCGGCGTCCTTCACCTTCTTGTTGAAGCCGGCGAGATTGCGAACACCGATGGCCGACATCAGCTTGTAGCGGCGCTCCATCTCGGCCACGCACCAGCGCAGGCCGTTGGCGGCCTCCTTCATGTCGGTGACCACCGGCGCCAGCAGGTGCGGGATGCCCTCGTAGACGGACAGCTCCAGCATCTTCGGGTCGATCATCAGCATGCGCACGTCGGCGGCGCGCGCCTTGTACAGCAGGCTCAGCACCATGGCGTTGAGCGCAACGGATTTGCCGGAACCGGTGGTGCCGGCCACCAGCAGGTGCGGCATGCGGCCGAGGTCGACCACGCTCGGTCGGCCGGCGATGTCCTTGCCCAGTGCCAGCGCCAGCGGGCTGTTGAGCTTGTCGTACTCCTTGGAACGCAGGATCTCCGAGAGGTAGATCATCTCCCGGTTGGCGTTGGGGATTTCCAGACCAATCACCGACTTGCCGGGAATCACGTCGACCACGCGAACGCTGGTGACGGACAGGCCGCGGGCGATGTCCTTGTCGAGGTTGCTGATCTGGCTGCCCTTCACGCCGGGCGCCGGTTCCAGCTCGAAGCGGGTCACCACCGGACCGGGAAACACGCCCTCGACCTGCGCCTCGATGCGGAAGTCGCGCAGCTTCAGCTCGATCTGGCGTGACAGGGTTTCCAGCGTTTCCGCCGAATAGCCGGCCGGCTGCGGCTTGGGATCGTCCAGCACCGACAGCGGTGGCAGGCCATCCTGGCGCTCGATGTTGAACAGCGGGATCTGCGTGTCCCGGGTGGCGCGCTCGCTCTTCTCGATCGGCTTGATCTTGGGCTCAATGCGTACCGGCTCGCGTTTGGCGCGCTTTTCGGTGTCGATCTTGCGCACTTCCTCGCGCTCGACCTTGGCCGCACGGGCGGTGCGCCATTCACGGAAGGCATGACGGGCGTCGCCGGCTTTCTCCCACAACCACAGCACGCCCTGCCCGATGCGGTCCATCAGGCGGAACCAGCTGAGTCCGGTGACCAGCGTCACCGCCACCAGGAACAGCGCGACCAGTAGCAGGTTGACGCCCAGCGGACCGAAGATCCGCAACAGGCTGCCGCCAACCAGTTGCCCCAGGATGCCGCCGCTGCCTTCCGGCAGGTCGGACAGCGCCACCATGCGCGCGTGCGCCAGCGCCGCGCCGGAAACGACCAGCGCCACCGCACCGACCAGCCGCCAGGCCGGCGTGAAACCGTGGTCGTCATTGCGGTCCGAGCCGCGCATCGCCTGCCAGAGCAGCAGGCCGAACAGCAGGATGACCAGGTAGTTGGCGTAGCCCAGGAAATACAGCGCGATATCGGCCATCCACGCGCCAAAGCTACCGCCGAAGTTCTGCACTCGTCCTGTGATGTTGCCTGCATGGGACCAGCCGGGATCCTGCGGGCTGTAGGTCACGAGGCAGGCCAGCAGGTACAGCAGCACCGGCGCAAGCAGCAGGATCAGGCTTTCCCTGCGAAGCCGCCGCGCCCGGTCCGGAGTCTCGGGCGCGGCGGATTTGGCGTCTTTCGAGGCGCGTGCCACCGTGATAATTGACCTGAATAACCTGTCGTTAGTAGCTGATATTACGACAGATTAGACGTTCATGTCCTGCAAGGCAGGGTGAACCAGACGGCAGTCTTCCACGTTGATGCCGCGTACCAGCGGCTGGTTGTCGCGCCAGCCGCCATCCGCCAGCTTGGACACGAACGGCAGGATCGCTGCACAAATGGCCTGCGACGAGGTCCGCGGCACCGCACCCGGCATGTTGGTGACGGCGAAATGGGTGACGTCGTCGACCACGTAGGTCGGATCGGCGTAGGTGGTCGGGCGGGTCGTCTCGAAGCAGCCACCCTGATCGACCGAGATGTCGACCATCACGCTGCCGGGCTGCATGCCGGACACCATTTCACGCGAAACCACGTGCGGCGCGCGGGCACCGGTGACCAGCACGGCGCCGATCACGAGATCGGCACGGGCCAGTTCGCGGGCCACGGTTTCGGCGTACGGATACAGCGCGGTGACGTTGGCGCCCAGCGCCATCATCTGGGCCATGCGGTCCTGGCGCTTCTCGAAGACAACGACATTGGCGCCGCCAGCTGCAGCCAGCTGCGCGGAGTTGCCACCAGCGGCACCGGCACCCAGCACCACCACGCGACCACGCTCGGTGGACGGCAGGCCGCCTAGCAGCAGGCCCTTGCCACCAGCCGGCATATGCAGCAGGTGCGTGCCGATCTGCGTGGCGATGCGGCCGGCGATGATCGACATCGGAGCCAGCAGCGGCAGGTCGCCGTTATCCAGCTCGACGGTCTCGAAGGCGATACCAGTCAGGCCGATATCCAGCAGCTTGCGGGTCAGCTCCGGCTCGGCAGCCAGGTGCAGGTAGCAGAACAACAGGTGGTCTTTGCGAAGGTGCTGGAGATCGCCGGCAATCGGCTCCTTCACCTTGACGATCATCTCGCCCTTTTCGTAGAGCGCGGCCGCATCCGGCGCGATGTTGACGCCAACGGCGGTGTACTCGGCGTCGCTGAAACCGCTCTTGACGCCCGCGTCCTTTTCGATCCAGACCTCGTGTCCGCGATTGACCAGGTCGGCGCAGGCCGCCGGCACGAGCGCGACGCGCCCTTCCAGAGTCTTGGTTTCGCGGGGAATACCGATACGCATGATTGCCTCTGCTGAAATAAAGACCGCCGACCGGCGGGCTCGCCGGGCCGGGAACGGCCATTCGTTTTGTCTGCGGGTGCTGCACCCGCCCCTCCCGGTCACGGTGGTGTCCGCATCTTGATTCGATGCCCACAAGCCCCCATGCTCAATCGCGACTCGCATAGCGACGACGGTGCGTCTGACGAGTCGTCGGTTTCGACTGTGGAAGCTGGCGGCGGACGCCCCGGATGACCGAATTCCCCTCGACATTTCAAGCCGCCGAAGGCGGTCAGGATTATACATGACGACCTCCAGTTCCACGCCCCGCCATTGTCATTTGCTTATTCTCGGTTCCGGCCCCGCCGGCTACTCCGCTGCCGTCTACGCGGCGCGCGCCAACCTGAAGCCGGTGCTGATCACCGGGCTTGAGCAGGGTGGCCAGCTGATGACCACCACCGAGGTCGACAACTGGCCAGGCGACGTGGAAGGGCTGCAGGGCCCGGCGCTGATGCAACGCATGCAGGCGCACGCCGAGCGTTTCGATACCGAGATCGTGTTCGACCACATCAATGAGGTCGACCTGTCGCAGCGTCCGTTCAAGCTCAAGGGCGACAACGGCAGCTACACCGCTGACGGCCTGATCATCGCCACCGGCGCCTCTGCCAAGTACCTCGGCCTGCCATCCGAAGAGGCCTTCAAGGGCAAGGGTGTTTCCGCCTGTGCCACCTGCGACGGCTTCTTCTACCGCGAGCAGGACGTGGCGGTGATCGGCGGCGGCAACACGGCCGTCGAGGAAGCGCTGTACCTCAGCAACATCTGCCGCAAGGTCACGCTGGTGCACCGCCGCGACACGCTGCGCGCGGAGAAGATCTTGCAGGACAAGCTGTTCAAGCGTGAGCAGGAAGGCAAGGTCGAGATCATCTGGGACCACGTGCTGGAGGAAGTACTGGGCGACGACAGCGGGGTCACCGGCATCCGCATCGCCCCGCGCGATGGTGGCGATGCGCGCGACATCGCGCTGACCGGCGTCTTCATCGCCATCGGCCACACACCGAATACCGGCCTGTTCGACGGCCAGCTGGCCATGAAGAACGGCTACATCACGATCAAGAGCGGTCTCGACGGCATGGCCACCATGACCAGCGTGCCCGGTGTGTTCGCCGCCGGCGACGTGGCCGACCAGGTCTATCGCCAGGCCATCACCTCCGCCGGCTTCGGCTGCATGGCGGCGCTGGACGCGGAGAAGTTCCTCGATCAAGGCGCCTGACCGCCCGCTGCCTTGGAGCTGGAAGCCCGCACCCTGACCAAAGCTGCCGCCATCCCGGCGGCGGTGTGGGATGCACTGGCTGGCGACAACCCCTTCGTCAGCCATGCATTCATTCACGGACTGGAGCACTGCGGCTGCCTGCAGCCGCGACTGGGCTGGAAGCCTCTGCACCTTGGGCTGTTCGATGGCGAACGCTGCGTCGCCGTCACGCCCGGCTACCTGAAGGCCAATTCGCACGGCGAGTTCGTCTTCGACCATGCCTGGGCCGAGGCCTATCATCGCTACGGGATGAACTACTACCCGAAGTGGCTGATTGCCTCGCCCTACTCGCCCGTGCCCGGGCCGCGGCTGCTGGCAGGCGACAGTAACGATGCTGGCTCACTTCGCGCGACGCTGGCACAAACGCTGCTGCTGAGCGGTCGCGAGCTTGGCGTTTCCAGCGTCCACATCAACTTCGCTGCGGACAGCGACGGCGAGGCGTTGCCGGGTGGCGACTGGCTGCGCCGAGGCGGCTGGCAGTTCCACTGGCACAATCGCGGCTACACCGATTTTGACGATTTCCTGTCGCACTTCAGCGCCAAGAAGCGCAAGAACGTGCGCCAGGAGCGCTCGAAGGTTGCCGCCAGCGGCCTCAATGTCCGCATGATCGACGGCGAGTCGGCCACAACGGGCGAACTCGACGCCATGCACGCCTTCTACGCCAGCACGTTCCAGCACAAGGGAAATTTCCCGGTGCTGAACCGCGCATTCTTTGACTGGCTGGCCGAGCATTTTGGCCCCAGCCTGTTGATCAGCATGGCCTTCGATGGCGACGAACCGGTCGCCGGCGCCCTCTTCCTGCGATCGGCCGACACCCTCTACGGCCGCTACTGGGGCGCGGAGGTGGACGTGCCCGGCCTGCACTTCGAACTCTGCTACTACCGGGGCATCGACTACTGCATCGCCCACGGCCTGCGGCGCTTTGAACCCGGCGCGCAGGGCGAACACAAGATCGCCCGGGGCTTCGAGCCGGTGCCGACCCGTTCCTTCCATCACCTCTACGACCCGAACATGCAGCGCGCCGTGCGCGACTGGCTGGATGACGAGGCCACTTGGGTGGAACGCTATGGCGAGGAATTGCGCCGCCACCTGCCATTCCGTGAAGCGGGAACAGCGACATGATCCGTCTGCCGGAACTGGGCTTCCCGCCGACCTCGCCGTTTCCCCATCCGGACGCTGCGCTGGTCGAGCCCAACGGTCTGCTGGCCTGGGGCGGCGATCTGAGCCCGCCACGCCTGCTGAATGCCTACCGGAACGGCATCTTTCCCTGGTATTCGCCCGGCGAACCGATCCTCTGGTGGAGTCCGAACCCGCGCTGCGTATTCCGGACCGCCGATTTCCAGCTGAGCCGGCGGGATCGGCGCACGCTGAAACGCAAGGACTGGACGATTGTCGCGGACCGGGATTTCGAAAGCGTCATGCGCGCCTGCGCCACACAGCCGCGGCCCGGCCAGAAAGGCACCTGGATTGACCAGGCCATGCTGGCCGCCTACCAGCGCCTGCATGCGCTGGGGAATGCCCACAGCATCGAAGCGCGCAATGCGGATGGCGACCTGGTCGGCGGCCTTTACGGAATTGCCATTGGCCGCGCCTTCTTCGGCGAATCCATGCTCAGCATCGAAAGCGGTGGTTCGAAAGCAGTCCTGGCCGGACTTTGCCACCGATTGCATGAGTGGAACATGCCGCTGCTCGACGCGCAGGTGGAGTCGGCACACCTGTTGCGCATGGGCGCCAGCCTGGTTTCCCGTCGGGACTTCCTCGGCGAACTCGACACGCTTACCGGAACAGATTCGACCGCCGGCAATTGGGCGACACGCTTCGGCTCGCTGGCGCTGTCGGAAGTCGTCTGAACGCCAATTCAGCGATTTCCTTCAATTCGGGGCTGCAACGTGGCAAAATGCCGCGCTTCGCTCGTCGGCGGCCACCTGGCTCACCGCGGCGCCCGATCATCGAACTGATATTGCATGGCTAAAGACGACGTCATCGAAATGGAAGGCACGGTCCTGGAGACCCTGCCCAACACCATGTTCCGCGTGGAGCTGGAGAATGGTCACGTGGTGACCGCACACATCTCCGGCCGCATGCGCAAGCACTACATCCGCATCCTCACCGGCGACAAGGTGAAGGTCGAGATGACTCCCTACGACCTCAGCAAGGGTCGCATCACCTATCGCATGAAGTGAGTCCCCAGCGGACTCCTTTGCGGTAACTCGCCTGATCGTTCTGCCGGAGCAGCGCCTCCGGCGCGACGGCAATTCTCACCGCCCAATGACCTGGGCGATAGCCGCTATTCGAATGAACTTCCGAATACGCCGATGCTGCCATCCGGCACCGGCAGCGTGGTCGCGTAGCTGGATGGCATACCGGTATCGGCGACGAACAACGTCATTGAGCCGCTACCGGGCCAGCTGCTGCTGGTGATCTGGAAAAACCGCAGCTGCCCCCAATCCAGCGTCGCGCCGGCCACGCCCGGCGCATCCCAGCGCCACTTGCCTGAGTCCACGGCGCCACTCCAGTCATCCGCAGCATCGGCATTGCCATCATCGAAGCCGGAAGACGCCATAGCAGCGCCGTTGAGCAGGTCGACGGAAAGCCCGGACAAGCCACGATTGCCGAGCACACGCAGGTTGGGCTCGGCAGTCAGCGCATCGGTTTGCGCACGGGCGAAGTCGAAGTTCATCACGGCGTAGTCATAGCGGAACTGCCCCGCACCAATGCGGCGAACCCGCACGCCGACGCCGACATGCCCTTCAGGCGTGTCGAATGTCGCCCGATAGCTTGTCTCGCTACCACCGGCCTCCGCCAGCCAACGATCCAGCACCGCGCCCTGCGCATAGTCGCCGGTCGATACGACGTTCCAGCGCGAAAACGACGGCTGCCACCCCAAGGTGAGCTCGCGGAACCCCATGCTGTTCTCGATGTTCTCGTCATCGCGAATGACGTACCAGGCGTCCATGAACCAGCGCGCGTCCGGGTGCAGGTCAGGGTCGATATCGGTTTCCCGCGCCAGCAGCCGGTAACTGTACTTGTCGCTGGCCGGTGAGCTGTAGGCTGCGGCACAACTGAAGCCGGCGGGTATCGCCGGCTCGGTAACGCCGTCGCAGTCGGGGTCCTGGATGGAACCACAGCGCCCCCATTGCCCGGTAGCCGGAATGATCTCGCTGCGCGGACCAAGAAAGCGGTCGCAGTCGTTGCTCGTCAGGTTGTAAAGATCGCTGCAACCGGGACCTAGAACATGGCCGTATGGCGTATAACCCGTGCACATCTCGTTGCCGGTGGCGAAGGCATGCTTCACGCCACTGCGGGCGATCTGCCTGATCGAGCCGTCGGGATCAAACCGGTAGAGGTTCCAAACCAGATAAGGGTGCTGGTCGACCTTCGGGCCAATGTCCGGATACAGCGACGTGGACTCGGAAAACATCCGGTACCACGGCACGTCAGTGGTATTGGCATGTTGGCTGTTACGCAAGCGCGCGGACGGCGTGATCACCACTTCGCCCTCGCTGCCGCCGGGGCCGTCGCAAGGCGCTCCACCACCAAGCACACGGCAACGCGACGTGGCGATGCCCGGCACATCCGTAGTGATGCTGGGAATATCGATCAACAGCACATCGGTGATCGTGCCCGGCGTCCCGGGCCAGACCGGAATGGCTTCCGATTTGGCACTTGCCGACGCCTTCATCGGCACCTGCAGGCTGACGTTGCCGAGCAGATCCCGATTGGCTCCTGCACCCGCGAAATCGACCAGCGATGCCGCAGCGGAGAAGTTGGCCGTGACGTACCGGAAGCCGTCATTGGCGACATCCGGCGAGCGCATGACCTGCTCGATGCGAGCCCATTCGCGACCGTCCGCATCACGGAGGCTGAGATCCAGCCCTTCACCATCACTTCCCAGCTGCAGCGGTGGCGTCATGGCGCCATCGGCCCGATGGAAGATCAGGCCCTCAACCCGTAAACCACCCTTCCCTGCCGCCGTTGGCGCTCCATCGCCCAGCTTGACCTGCAAGGGATCGGCGCCGGGCAATAGGGGCAGGCGGAGATGGCTGCGCGACTGTCCGGTGACGGTCAGCCCCATGGCCTGCAGCACGTCGGGATTGAAGTCGATATCCAGCCAGCCGGTGGCCGAAATCGTGCGAATCAAGGGTGAGGGATCGGATGGTGTCGAAGAGTCCGCCCACTCGACTGTCGAAGCGGCCACACTCTCCATCATGGCGGCCGTACACAGCAGCGCCACTACCAGCGCCGAGCTGCTCCGGCGCACCGGAGGCCTCAAGCTACCGGCGCGCCCAAGCACGTTTACTCCACCGTCGCCGGCAGCAGGCGCTCCGGCTCCGACAGCGCCTCCACATGCAGATCGCCGTCGCGAACGCTCACGTTGACGCGTCCACCGCCGGCCAGCTTGCCGAACAGCAGTTCGTCGGCCAGCGGTCGCTTGATCTTCTCCTGGATCACGCGCGCCATCGGTCGCGCACCCATGTCCGGATCGAAACCGTGCTCGGCCAGCCACTGGCGGGCTTCCGGGTTCACGTTCAGCGACACCTGCTTCTCCTGCAGCAGCGTTTCCAGCTCGATGATGAACTTGTCGACCACGCGCAGGATATTGTCGAAGCCAAGGCCACCGAACTGGATCACGGCATCGAGTCGATTGCGGAATTCCGGCGTGAAGGCCTTGCGGATGACTTCCATCGCATCCGTGGAATGATCCTGCTTGGTGAAGCCAATCGAGCGCCGCGCCGCCTGGTGCGCGCCCGCATTGGTGGTCATCACCAGTATCACGTTGCGGAAGTTCGCCTCGCGACCGTTGGTATCGGTGAGCGCACCGTGGTCCATCACCTGCAGCAGGATGTTGAACACATCCGGATGCGCCTTCTCGATCTCATCCAGCAGCAGCACGCAATGCGGCGTCTTGACGATCTTCTCGGTCAGCAGGCCGCCCTGATCAAAGCCAACGTAGCCCGGAGGCGCGCCAATCAGGCGTGATACCGAATGCGCCTCCATATACTCGGACATGTCGAAGCGCACCAGCTCAATGCCAAGCTGCATCGCCAGCTGCCGCGTGACCTCGGTCTTGCCGACGCCGGTCGGCCCGGCAAACAGGAAGCTGCCGATCGGCTTGTCGCCGTCACCAAGACCGGAACGCGACATCTTGATGGCGGCGGCCAGCGAGTCGATGGCCGGATCCTGCCCGAAGATCACCATCTTCAGGTTGCGGTCGAGGTTACGCAGCACGTCGCGATCCGACGCGCTGACCTGCTTCTCCGGAATCCGCGCCATGCGCGCGACGATCTGCTCGATCTCGGTGACGCCGATGATCGACACGCGCTTGTCCTCGGTCAGCAGGCGCTGGCGCGCACCGGCCTCATCGATCACGTCGATGGCCTTGTCCGGCAGCAGGCGGTCGCCAATATGCTTCACCGACAGGTCCACTGCAGCCTGCAGTGCTTCGCTGCTGTAGGAAACGCCGTGATGTTCCTCGAAGCGCGACTTCAGGCCTTCGAGGATCTGCACGGCTTCGGCCATCGACGGCTCGACCACGTCGATCTTCTGGAAGCGCCGTGCCAGCGCGCGGTCTTTCTCGAACACGCCACGGTATTCCTGGAACGTGGTCGAACCGATACAGCGCAGCTCACCCGATGCCAGCACCGGCTTGATCAGGTTGCTGGCATCCATGGTGCCACCGGATGCCGAACCGGCACCGATGATGGTGTGGATTTCGTCGATGAACAGCACCGCGCCCGGATGCTGCTTCAGCTCGGCCAGCACCGCCTTCAGGCGCTTCTCGAAATCGCCGCGATACTTGGTGCCGGCGACCAGCGCACCGAGGTCCAGCGCGAAGATGGTGGCATCGGCCAACACTTCCGGCACTTCGCCATCGACGATGCGCTTGGCCAGGCCTTCCGCCAGCGCGGTCTTGCCGACGCCGGCCTCGCCCACGTAAAGCGGGTTGTTCTTGCGACGACGGCACAGCACCTGGATGGTGCGCTCGATCTCCTCGGCGCGGCCGATCAGCGGGTCGATCTTGTCCTGCAGCGCCAGCTCGTTGAGGTTGTTGGCAAACTCGGCCAGCGGATTGCTCTTGCCTTCCTCGGAGGCCTCGCCTTCCTTGCTGCCTTCGGCATCCGTCTTGGCGGCAGACTCGTCGGTAATCCGCGCCACGCCATGCGAGATGTAGTTCACCACGTCGAGGCGGGAAATCTCCTGCTGCCCGAGGAAATAGACGGCATGCGAATCCTTCTCGCCGAAGATCGCCACCAGCACGTTGGCGCCGGTGACTTCTTTCCGGCCAGACGACTGCACGTGGTAGACGGCTCGCTGCAGCACGCGCTGGAAGCCCAGCGTCGGCTGCGTGTCGCGCGCGTCGTCGCCGGCCAGCAGCGGCACGGTCTCGGCGATGATGCTGCGCAGGTCATTGGACAGCTTGTCGATATCGGCGCCGCAGGCGCGCAGGACGCCCGCCGCCGATTCGTTCTCCAGCAGCGCCAGCAGCAGATGCTCGACCGTCATGAACTCATGACGTGCCTCGCGCGCCTGCTTGTAGCACTGGCCAATGGTGAATTCGAGGTCCTTGCTGAACATGGACGTTGCTCCGGTGATCCTTCCTGCCAGCCGGTCATCCGGCTGGTACTGCTTCGACCGCTCCAAGCGGCCGCTCGTTCACTGCTTCAATGCCGCGGCCCTACGCCGGCTCCATCGTGCACAGCAGCGGGTGCTGGTGTTCGCGGGAAAAGTCATTGACCTGCCCCACCTTGGTTTCCGCCACCTCGCGGGTGAACACGCCACAGACGCCCCGACCGCGGGTATGCACATGCAGCATGACCTGCGTCGCCTTTTCCTGGTCCATGTTGAAGAAAATCCGCAGGACCTGCACGACGAAGTCCATCGGCGTGTAGTCGTCGTTCATCAACAGCACCCGGAACAGCGGCGGCTTCGCCACCTCCGGCTTGGCTGTCTCGACGACGGCGCCCAATTCGTGGGCATGGTCGTGTTCGTGTCCGCTTTCCGGTTTTTCCTTGCCTGCCATGGCTCAATGTGGTGGTCGGTCGAGTTCAATATATGGGCTGTCGTCCGGCCGAAAGCAAGGGCTGATCGGATTCGATACAACCGTTAACATTACCCACTTGCATGAAGACCACACCCGCCCCGAACGATCAATGACTTACCGCAACCCGACCACGCGCGACGCGCGGCCCGACCTTACCGTCGCCTGCATCGTGGTTCGCGAAGGGCGTTTTCTGATGGTGGAAGAGGAAGTCCGTGGCCGTCGTGTCTTCAACCAGCCGGCCGGGCATGTGGACGTCGGCGAAAGCCTGGTCGACGCCGCCGTCCGCGAAACCCGCGAGGAAACCGGCTGGCATGTCGAGCCTACCGCCTGGACCGGCGCCTACCAGTGGTCGGTGCTGGACGACGACAGCCCGGAACGGCGCGATCCCTCGGATGGCCCGGGTCGCGAGTTCCTGCGCTTCGTCTTCGTCGGCGAGCCGCTGCGGCACGATCCGTCGCAGCCGCTGGACAGCGGCATCATCGCCACGCACTGGATGGCGGTGGACGACATCGAAACGCTGGGCGAGCGGCTGCGCAGCCCGCTGGTGCTGGCGGCGGTCCGTGACTATCTCGTTGGTCCAAGGCTGCCACTGGCGGCGCTGCGCAACCTGCAGGGCCTGTGATGGTGACAGGCGGACGCATCATGGTCGGAGTCTCCGGCGGCGTGGACTCGTCGGTGGCAGCGCTGCTGCTGAAACAGGCCGGCGAACGGGTCGAAGGCCTGTTCATGCAAAACTGGGAAGAGGACGAACGCCTTTCCGGCTGTCGCGCCGAAGACGACCGCCGTGATGCCGTCGCCGTCTGCGGGCGCCTCGGCATCCCCTTCCACAGTGCGAACTTCGCCAGCGAGTACTGGGATCAGGTGTTCCAGCACTTCCTTGATGAATACCGCACAGGCCGCACGCCGAACCCGGACGTTCTCTGCAACCGGGAGATCAAGTTCAGGAGTTTCCTCGACCATGCCCGCGCGCTCGGCGCCGACTGCATTGCCACCGGCCACTACGCGCGTGTCGATGAGATGGACGGACGTTGGCGCCTGCTGCGCGGCGTCGACAACGCCAAGGACCAGAGCTACTTCCTGCATGCACTGAATCAGGAACAGCTGCGCTATACGCGCTTCCCGATTGGCGAACTGCCGAAATCCGAAGTCCGCCGGATCGCGCAGGAAGCCGGCCTGCCACGCACGACAAGAAGGACAGCACCGGCATCTGCTTCATCGGCGAGCGCGACTTCCGTGAGTTCCTCGGCCATTACCTGCCGGCGCAGCCCGGCGAAATGCGCGCGCTGGACGGCACGCTGGTCGGCGAACATGCCGGCAGCTTCTACTACACCCTGGGCCAACGCGAAGGCCTGAACATCGGCGGCGTTCGCGGCCGCGATGCCGCGCCGTGGTACGTCGTGGGCAAGGACGTCAGCGACAACGTGCTCTGGGTCGATCAGGGCCACGACAGCCCCGC
Source organism: Rhodanobacteraceae bacterium (assembly GCA_024233975.1). Lineage (GTDB taxonomy): Bacteria > Pseudomonadota > Gammaproteobacteria > Xanthomonadales > Xanthomonadaceae > JACKOX01. Next base: position 18,714 of record JACKOX010000005.1, on the reverse strand, counting down.
CCTGCTGTCGACCCAGCTGGTTACTGAAGCCGCAACCTGGGTCGCCGGCAGTCCGCCATCCGACCGATTCGAGGCCAGTGCCAAGACCCGCTATCGCCAGCCCGATCAGCATTGCCGCGTCGAGGTGCGCGACGATGGCGGTATCGATGTCCGCTTCAGCGAGCCGCAGCGAGCAGTAACGCCAGGGCAGTCACTGGTCCTGTATCACGGCGACGAATGCCTGGGCGGCGCCGTGATTGCCGCCAGCAATGCCCGCTTCGGCGGCCTTCCACCGGACCTAGACGTCCACTGACCACGCCACGGATGCGCATGAGCCAGCACAACCCACATCCCATGGAAGAACGCGCCATTGCCTTGGCTGGCCTGCTGCAGGCCTGCCAGCTGGTACACGGCATTGCCACCGTGGGCAGCGCCGACCAGAAGGCACTGGAATGCAGCATCGACAGCATTTTCCGGATCGATGCGGACGATACCCGCGCGGTTTTTGCCGGGCTGGACGGTCTGTCGCTGGGCATCAACGCCCTGCATGACCGACTGGTCGGCACGCACCGCGAACCGCCACCGTCACGAATCGCCGTCACCGTGCTGCATGTCGAGCGCAAGTTGAATCGCGATGGCGCCATGCAGGCGGCCCTGCAGAAAGGCATCGCCGACTGCGCCCACCGCCGACAGCAGCTCGGCGGCCTGCATCCGGCCGTGTTCAACGCGCTGGGCGAGCTCTACGCGCAGACCATCAGCACGCTGCGACCGCGCGTGATGGTGCAGGGAAACCCGCAATACCTCGGGCAGGCCAGCGTGGTCGCCGAAGTGCGTTCGCTGCTGCTCGCCGCCGTCCGCAGCGCCGTCCTGTGGCGCCAGCTGGGCGGAAACTACGTGGATTTGCTGCTGCGACGTCGTGCTCTGCTGGAAGCTGTCGCCGTCCTGCGCGCAGAACTTCCCCCGACGTAGTGTTCCAACGTAGCCCTGGCATCAGCTGGGGTGATGGGTTCTTCCCAGTCTTCCATCAGCGTGGCGTAGAGCAGCTTCTCGAACTCTGCCTTGAAACGGACGATGACGCATTCCGGCTCCTTGATGCGCTTGGCGTCGGAAATCAGGCCGAAATGCACCTCGCCGTTGTAGCTGAGGATGCTGACGCCGAGGCCGAGCGATCCGGACTGCGGCACCCAGAACATCAGGTCACTGATGCGCGAGCCGGCCAGATAAAGCGGCATCTGCGGCCCGGGCACGTTGGTGGCCACGGCACTGGCCTTGCGTGAGAACAGCTCCAGCGCCACTCGCTGGATCGGCGCCGGCGTCATGCCCAATGCGGCCAACAAACCGAAGGCAACGATGGCCTGCCGGGAATTCTTCAGCTCCTGCATGCAGGCTGCGACCCGCTCCAGGCGACGCAGCGGATTGGGTTCACCCACGGGTAGCTCAAGGAACACCAGACCAAAGTGATTGCCCAGCTTTTTCGCGTGTTCCAGCGGCCGCAGGTTCACCGGCACGGTGGCGCGGATGGTCAGGCCATCGACATCCTCGCCCTGTTCCAGCAGATAGGCGCGAAGCGCACCGGCGGCAGCGGCCATCAGCACGTCGTTGACCGTGCAGTTCAATGCCTTGCCGACCGTCTTTACTTCCTCCAGATCCAGCGGGTCGGCCCAGGCACAGCGCTTGCTGACGCCCAACGGCCCCTTGAACAGCGTTTCCGGATCGTCCGGCAGGCTCAGGGCGTGCGCCAACTCCATGGCGATGTCACCGCCATCCTTGGCGAGGATCGCCGCCAAGGTGGGATCCCGGTAGATCTCCATGCCCTTCTCAAGCGCCTTGCCGCCGAGCTTCATGGCACGATCAATACCTGCCATCGCCGGGTCGAAGAACTTGCGCGTGACGCGTTCGCCATCCGCCTTCAGCCAGGCCTGCGGCAGATCGCTGCCCGGCTTGGCGTCGGGGTGCGTATCGGTCAGCGACAGCAACACCTGGATCAGCGCGATGCCATCGGCGTAGCAGTGATGGATGCGCGAGATCAGCGCCGATCCACCGTTGTAGGTCTCCACCAGGTGGAACTGCCAGAGCGGCTTGGAGTGATCCAGTGGCGTCGACGCCAGCTGGCTGACAAGACGCTGCAGCTCCTTCTTGCCGGCGGCACCCGGGAGCGCGGTGAGGCGGATATGCCAGTCGAGGTCGAAGTCCTCGTCGTCTTCCCAGTGCGCCGATGACTGGTTGTCGACAGCCTTCTGACGAAACCGGTGAAAGGCCAGGAAACGGTCGCGGATCAACTCGCGCAGGCGCACGAGCTCCAGTGGCTCGGCGAACATCAGCACGCCAGTGATCATCATCAGGTTGGTCGGCTTTTCCATGCGCAGCCAGGCGGTATCCACCCGCGACATGGCTTCGCGCCGCCCCTTGCGCCTTCCCAAAGCTGTCATGACCGTGCTCCCCAGACGATGCGCCCGGTGTAGCACGCACCCCGGGAAGCGTCAACGAAACGACGCACCTCAGGTGTCTTTTTCGGCAAGGGCTACGCGACTTTGCTGATAGGCGGCGAGTGCGGCTTCGCGGCTGTGCTTCAGGTCGACGATGGGGGCGGACGGATAGCCCGGCGCCATGCGTCGCAGCGCGTCGACCGCGGTCCATGGTGCATACAGCGCCTTGCCCGTGAGCCCGGCCAATTCCGGCACCCACCGACGAATGTAGTCGCCGTTGGGATCGAAGCGCTCGGCCTGCGTCACCGGATTGAAGATGCGGAAGTATGGCGCGGCATCGGCGCCGGTGCCCGCCGTCCACTGCCATCCCTGCGTGTTGTTGGCGAGATCGGCATCGACCAGCGTGTCCCAGAACCAGTCGGCGCCGTGGCGCCAGTGATAGCGCAGGTTCTTGGTCAGCAGGCTGGCGACGATCATGCGCACACGGTTGTGCATCCAGCCGGTCGCCCATAGCTCGCGCATGCCGGCATCGACAATTGGAATGCCCGTTCGGCCACGTTGCCACGCTTCCAGCTTGTCTTTCTCCGGCGCCGCCCACTCGAACGGATCCATGCGCGAATTGAAGTTCGCCTCCGCGCTTTTCGGAAAGTGGTACAGCAGGTGATGGCTGAACTCGCGCCAGCCCAGTTCGCGGACGAAGGCCTTGGCATCGCCATCCGCATCCAGTCCGGCACTTTGGATGGTGGCCAGTGCCTGACGCGGACTGATCTCACCAAAGTGCAGGTAAGGCGACAGGCGCGATGTGCCGGTTTCCGCTGGAAAGTCACGGTCCTCGGCATAGCCGGATACGGCGGAGTCGAGGAAAGCCTTCAGTTGCTTGTCGGCACCAGCCTCGCCGGGTTCGAAGCGCTCCCAGAAACCCTTGTCCCAGCGCGGCGACGGAACAAGCTCCAGTGGATCGCCACGCGATACATCAAGACCTTCGATGCCATCCGGCACGCTGGGCAAGCGCTTCGGCGCATCGGAAACCGAGACGCTGCCGAGTTCCGCGCTGAGCTTCTTCCAGAACGGCGTGAACACGCGGTAAGGCTCACCCTGACCGGTTTCGACTTCCCATGGCTCGCGCAGCAGCGCGGCACCGAAACTGTCGGCGCGCACGCCCTGTCCGCGCAGCGCCGACTTGATCTCGCTGTCCCGCGCGATCAGCGCAGGCTCATACAGGCGATTCCAGAACACTGCCTCTGCACCGGTTTCCACTTGCAGCTGCAGAAGCGCGTCGAGACTGCTGTCGCAGCGACGGACGACCAGCCGTGAGCCACGCGAGGCCAGATCCTGTGACAACACAGCTAGCGACTTCGCCAACCAAGCGCAACTGGCCGCGCCTGGTTCCCAAGGGGCTTCCTCGTGCGGCGCATGCAGGTAGACCGGAATCGGCGCGAGTTCGGCATCCAATGCCGCCTGAAGCGCCGGATTGTCGGCAAGGCGCAGGTCGCGGCGAAACCAGACCAGAGCAGAGGCCATCGGATCAGGCGTCGATAAACCGCACGCGCCGCGTAATGCCGCAGGCCAGCTCGTAGCTGATCGTACCGGCGGCGCTGGCGATGGTTTCGATGGGGAGCTCTGGACCCCAGAGCAGCACTGGCGAACCGACTTTCGCCTCGGGACAGGCGTCGAGATCGACTGCCATCAGGTCCATGGAAACGCGACCGACGATGCGTGAGACCTTGCCATCGACCAGCACCGGTGTACCCGCAGGCGCCAGGCGCGGGTAGCCGTCGCCGTAACCGATGGCCGCGATGCCGATGCGACCTTCGCGATCGCAGACGTGGGCACCACCGTAGCCAACGCAGTCGCCGGCCCGCACCTGCTTTACCGCAATCAACCGCGTGTGCAGGCTCATGGCAGGTTTGAGTCCGAAGTCGGCGCCAGTCTTCCCGTCGACGACCGACATGCCATACAGCGCGCCACCAGGACGTATCCAGTCGCGATGACTGGCAGGCCAACCCAGCACGGCCGCGGAGTTGGCCAGCGAACGATCACCATCGATGTCGCGCAGCGCGGCATCGAAAGCTGCCAGTTGTTCCGGCGTGCTTGGCACGTCGAATTCATCCGAACGCGCCAGGTGGCTCATCCATTGCAGGTCGAGGTGGACATTGGACAGGCCACGAAGACGCTGCTGCAGCTCGGCCGCCCGCTCGGGCCGGAAGCCCAGACGGTTCATGCCGGTGTCGAGCTTCACCCAGAGGCGGAGCGGATCGGAAACGGAATCGCCTGCGTCCAGCTCTAGCATACGCAGCTGTTCGTCGCAGTGGACCACGGCATCCAGCTTCAGACGTCGCATGATCGGCAGATCAGCCGGTTCATCGAAACCCGACAGCAGCACGATGCGGTTGTCGAGTCCGACCGAGCGGATGCGCTCGGCATCCGACAGCGCCGCCACGCCGAAGGCATCGGCATCGCGCAACGTGGTCGCCACGCGCTCCAGGCCGTGGCCGTAGGCGTCGGCCTTCACTACCGCCATCACCCGGCTGTTGGGCGCGCGACGGCGGACCTCGGCGAGGTTGTGGCGGAGGGCGTCGTGGGAAATGCTGGCCGCGGTGGCTCGGCTCATTCGAAGTGACCGGAGAACTCGTCGCGACTCAAGTCACCGAACAGCGTGTACTGACCCATGAAGGCCAGCTTCACCGAACCGGTCGGGCCGTTACGATGCTTGCCGATGATGACTTCGGCCACGCCCTTCTCGGCGGATTCCTTGTTGTAGTACTCGTCGCGATAGATGAACAGGATGATGTCGGCATCCTGCTCGATGGCGCCGGATTCGCGCAGATCGGCCATCACCGGGCGCTTGTCGGTACGCGATTCCAGCGAGCGGTTGAGCTGCGACAGCGCGATCACCGGGACATTGAGTTCCTTGGCCAGCGCCTTCAGGGATCGGGAGATTTCCGAAATCTCGGTGGCGCGGTTTTCCTTGTTGCCGGGCACCTGCATCAACTGCAGGTAGTCGATGACGATCACGCCGAGGTCGTGCTCGCGGGCGAGGCGACGCGCGCGTGAACGCAGTTCGATCGGTGACAGCGCCGCCGTGTCATCGATGAAGATCTTGGCCTCGGACAGCAAAGTGATCGCCGAGGTGACACGCGGCCAGTCCTCGTCCTCCAGGTTGCCGGTCTTGAGCCGGCCCTGGTCGATGCGACCCAGCGACGACATCAGACGGAAGGCCAGCTGCGGTGCCGACATTTCCATGCTGAACACGGCGGCGGCCTTCTTGGTCTTGATCGCCGAGGTCTGCGCGATGTTCAGCGCCAGCGAGGTCTTGCCCATGGCCGGACGCGCGGCGAGGATGATCAGGTCGCTGGGCTGCAGGCCCGAGGTCATGTCGTCGAGGTCGCGGAAACCGGTCGGCAGGCCGGTCAGCTGGCCACGATTGGTGTAGCGCTGCTGCAGCACCTCGAAGGCGTCCTTCAGCGCACCATTGATGCGCACAAAGCCCTGGCGACCGCGCGACCCGGCCTCGGCGATGCGGAACACGTCCTGCTCGGCCTTTTCCAGCACTTCCGAGCTGCTGCGGCCTTCCGGCTGGTAGCCGTCGTTGACGATGTCGGTGCCGACTTCGATCAGCTGGCGCAGGATCGACTTCTCGCGAACGATGTCGGCGTAGGCCTTGATGTTCGCAGCACTGGGCGTGGTTGAAGCCAGTTCGATCAGGTAGGCGCTGCCGCCGATCTCGGCGTCCTTGCCGCGCGACTCCAGCCATTCGCCCAGGGTCACCGCGTCGAACGGCTTGCTGCCCTCGGCCAGCTCGGCGATGGCTCGGAAGATCAACCGGTGATCGCGGCGGTAAAAGTCTTCCTCGGTGATGCGGTCGGCGATGACGTCCCACTTGTCCGGCGACAGCATCAGGCCGCCCAGCACCGACTGCTCGGCGTCCACCGAGTTCGGCGGCACGCGCGCGGTTTCAAGCCGGCGCGGCGATTCGTCGAATTCGTATTCGTAGGGCTCGCTGACGGGACTGTTGGGCATGTCGCTGCTGGTTCCTTGGCATCACGGACGAATCGCGATGGAAGTGGGGCGCGCCGCCGATGGCGGCGCTACGGGTCGGGAGTCACCCGACACTCGATCATACGGACTCGTGTCTCAGGGGATAAGACAACAACCCTGTGGAAAACGTGTGGAGTTCATCGGGCCTTTTGCGGGCAACGCACGCAAGCCCCGACCCACAAACGAAAAGGGCGCCCGAAGGCGCCCTTTTCATGACACGACGGTGTGGCCGTCGAAATCAGGCTTCCGCTTCGATCTTCACCATGACGGTGACTTCGACGTCAGCATGCAGGTGCACCAGCACCTCGTGCTCGCCCACGTGGCGGATCGGGCCTTCGCCCATGATCACTTCGCTCTTGTTGAGCTCGTGACCAGCGGCGGTGAAGGCTTCGGCGATCTCGCGCGGGCCGATCGAGCCATACAGCTTGCCTTCGGTGGAGGCGTTGGCGGCGATGGTCACCGACTGGCCTTCGAGGCGAGCCTTGCGACCCTCGGCACCGTCCATCACGGCCTTGGCCTTGGCTTCGTACTCGGCGCGGCGCGCTTCGAACTCAGCCAGGTTGGCGGTGGTCGCCGGCACGGCACGGCCGGTCGGCAGCAGGAAGTTGCGGCCGTAGCCGGCACGCACGGTGACCTTGTCACCCAGGTTGCCGAGGTTGGCCACCTTCTGCAGAAGAATCAGTTCCATGGTGTTGCTCCGTTTTCGTTAGCGACGACGATCAATGACCACCGCCGCAACCGTTGCTGTCCGAAAAGGACGGATGGGTTCGAGTCCGCAAAGCCGGGCATCCTGCCGCGGTTTGCGGGAAACGGCCGCGGCGAAGCCGCGTCACGTTTTCGCATCCGGCGCCGAGCTCCGGATTGCGTCGGTGCATCCCTGCACCGGCAACGGCTAGCCGTTGCTTAGAAGTGGCTGTCGCAGTACGGCAGCAGAGCCAGGTAGCGAGCGCGCTTGACGGCGGTCGACAGCTGGCGCTGGTACTTCGCCTTGGTGCCGGTGATGCGGCTCGGCACGATCTTGCCGGTCTCGGTGATGTACTGGCGCAGGGTGTTGAGATCCTTGTAATCGATCTCGACGATGCCCTCGGCGGTGAACTTGCAGAACTTGCGGCGGCGGAAGAACTTGGACATTTTCGTATTCCTTCAGGTCAGGCGCCGGCTCAGGCCGTCGCTTCCTCGGCGTCGGCCGATTCGGTGTCGTTGTCGGAATCGTCGTCGGACGAATCGTCGTCATCACGACCGCCGCGACCTTCCTCGTCACGACGCGGGCGACGCTCACGCTCCGGCTTCTCGTCCTTCATCTTCAGGATGTGGCTCTGCTCGGTCACGGCCTCGTCACGCTTGATGACCAGGTGGCGCAGCACCGCATCGTTGAAGCGGAAGCCCGACACCAGTTCGTCCAGCGCAGCCTGGCTGCACTCGATGTTGAGCATGATGTAGTGGGCCTTGACCAGGTTCTCGATCGGATAGGCCAGCTGGCGGCGACCCCAATCTTCCTGACGGTGAACCTTGCCGCCATCGGCTTCGATCATCGAGCGGTAGCGCTCGACCATGGCGGGCACGTTTTCGCTCTGGTCCGGGTGGACCAGGAACACGACTTCGTAATGACGCATGTTGTTTCCTCTTGGATGCCGGCGGCGGAATTGCCGGTCGGCAGCCTCCCGGCAGCACCGGTGAGGCGAGTCTCGCAGCCGGAACGGCCAGCGAGCCGCGCATTATCGCGGAATCAGTGACTTGCGTGCAAGTGGCGTTGAACCGGCGGGTGACTTCACGCCAGTCCCTGACATTCGATGGTCTGGGCACATTTCCTGAACACATGGATGTCGTTGCCCAGATCGTGCCCAACCACCCGGTGGAAATGCTGGTTCAGATAGCTCCAGACCATTGGATGGGTGTTGGTAAAGCGCAAATCATCACGACCATCGAGCCGCGCATTGGAAATCATCGCGAAGACAGCGCCAGAGGCCCGCAACTGGCCAATCATTTGCTCCTGCAAGTGGGCTGGGCTGGATGCACGCAGAACGTGTCATAAACCGGCGCATCGCGCCTGAGCACGGCGTAAAGCCAAGGCAGCGAGGGAGCCGCGAACAGGCAGGGCACGCCTTCAGGCTGGCCTGTACACAATCGAACCGCTTCTGCCAACAACGCAGGGTTGCCGACATCGTACCGGTAACGACTACCGGCCAATCCGGCATCAGGGCGAGAACCCGCGCGATGAGGGCGATGCCGGTAGAACGGAGCGATCAGCCACAGCAGCATCAGTGATAGCAAAAGCTGCATCGCCACCGGGAAGTACATAAACGTAATCAGCATCACGGGAGTGGCGGCCTGTGCAATGTGCGACGCATCGGCTCGACTCGCCGCATGGTGGAAGACGAAAATGCCCAGGCTCGCGGCGGACAGCATGCCCGCCACCACCGGATCGTCACACCACGCCCCGGCGACAATGGCTACCAGTACGCCGATGGGCAACAACAGCTGGATCAGAAACAGCCACTGAAAGGCGCTTCGTCGCGCTGACGACACCCCCTGAAAAGCTGGGTTAGCCAAACGCCGGGCCAAGGCCGAGGTAGGGACAGATTGGCCCGCCACGTGCCAGCACGGATGTGATCCGGCGTTCGACGAAATGTCGGGCAAACCCGGCAGAGAAGAGCATGAGGACAAACGGCAATATCCCCACGACTGACCCTAGCAGCAAAGCCATGGACAAATTGCGCTCAAGCGGAACCAGGTCGAACCAGGCAGCCACGGTTACCGTGACGAACAGGGCCGCACTGGCGTACAGGGCAAGATTGAAGCCGAAAAACAGCGCAACGCCGACAACCAGCCCTGCTTGGAATGCCGTGGACACATCAGGCGTCTTCACGAGCAACGCAAACGCGGACCAGATCAGCAACAGCCAGCCATGTTCATACTGCTTGTGCTGCGGATGCGACCAGGCAGCCAGCACGCCCGCCGCCAGAATGACTCCGGGCCAGGCCGTACCCAGGTCGCGCAGGCATATCAGCGCAAGCCCAAGTGCCAAGGCAAAGAATAGGTGCGATGAGACACGCACGCCCAGCAGTCGCCCCCGAAAAGCCAGGTCAAAGGTGCCGACCACAGATAGCGTCCAGGCTCATAGGGACTTGAAGTCCCTATGCGGCAAGCGCCCTTTCAGCAGCTGCTGGACGCCGAACCACAGATAACCCTCGTCAGCTCCCAACGCCGCCCGGGCACGAAGCCCGAAGGTCGCGACCACCGCCACCAGCGCCAGCACCATGCAAATCCATGGTTCCGCCATCAGTGCGCCTTCCACGGCCCGTTCATCCATAGCCTGGGCAAGCCAAAATGCCGAACGAACAACCACGAACTTGGTTACCATGCAGCGTCCCTGTAGCTGTTCCCGCGGCAAATCATGCCCTGCTCCACCCGCAATGACCGCCATTCCATGACGGTCGCCATCGAATCAGCTCGATCAACGTTTCCCCGGGAGCGGCTTGATCGTATTGCACTCGACGAGTCCGGTCATTACTGGCATGCGCCACGACGCAAGCTGCTGCTGGACCTGATAGCCCCGCCCCATCTGACTGCCGACCACGTGGAACGCCCTGTGGTGGACATCGGGTGCGGAACCGGCGCGCTGGTCGAGGCCCTGCTTGCACGCGGCGTGGATGCCCACGGCGTCGACCCATGGACAGACCAGCACCACCCACTGAGCGAACGTTTTCGCAGCGGAGAGATGGAATCTATCCCTGGCCGGATGGCAGCGCAGGTATCGCCTGTGCATTTGATGTGCTCGAACATGTCGATGACGACACCGGCCTGCGCGAGATGCATCGCATCCTGCGTCCTGGAGGGCGCCTGCTGCTGACCGTACCGGCACATCGCTGGCTTTGGAGCCGCCGCGACGAGCTCGCCGGACATCAACGTCGCTATTCTCGATCCCTGCTTTCCAAACGTGTCCGGGATGCCGGCTTCCATATCGAGCAGCTGTTCGGCTTCAATTCCTGCTGCTTCCACTGATCGGCGCCTCCCGCCTGGGAATGCGGCTGATGCGCTCACGCGACACGATGCTGGAAGATCGACCCGCCAGTGCGTTCAACACACTTCTACGCACGGTCAATCGCGCAGAGATCAGCATTGGGCGGCTGCTAAGGCCGCCTACTGGCAGCAACCTGGTGCTGACCGCGAAGAAAACCGCTTGGAGCATCCCGCAACCCGGCAGTCTCGACGTGATGGACTATCTGCTCTTCACCCGCATGACGCTGACTATGCCCGAGCGGCTGCTACCGCCGGCATGGCGGCGATCATTATTGACTGGGAATGGCGGGGAAAGCCCGACCGCCAGGCAGAGCACGACACCGAAATCAATCGCGGCGGCGTCGACGACCTGATCGCCATCCGCGAGGCGGTCGACTGTGACGTGATCTGCCGCGTCAACAACCACCCGGCGTTCCTGCATGAAGAGGCTTCACTCGCCGTGCAGCATGGAGCGGATGAAATTCTCCTGCCGATGTTCCGGCGTATCGAAGAGGTTGAGAGGCTGCTAGATGTCCTGGACGGCCGTGCCCGCCTTGGCGTGCTGGTCGAAACCGTCGATGCGATGCAACTGGGTCGCGATCTGGAGCATCTGCCACTTTCCCGTGTCTACGTGGGGCTGCACGACTACCGGATCGACACCGGCAACCACGACCTGTTCCAGCCTCTGGTTGACGGCACACTGGACCGTTTCCGGGACGCGTACCAGGGGCGCCTTCGGCTTCGCTGGCATCACGCGCCCGGATGGCGGCCAACCGATCCGCAAACGCATCTGCTCGCTGCCATGCTCCGCCTTGACTGTAGCTTTGGTGTCGCTCTCGCCGGAGTTTTCGCGCCTCGGTACCAACACAAATCTTGCGGCAAACCCTGTCAGAGCTGGATGCAGCCATCGAATCGCTGGGTACTCGCTCGCCCGAAATTGCCATCGACCACGAGGCGCTTCGCAGTCTGGTGGAACCCGGTCTTAGTGCCAATCCGCTATCCGGTGGTCTTCCGTCAGCATGCGCATCCTGATCCTTGGAGGGAGCGGAGCAATCGGCTCGGCGATCGCCCGGTATGCCTCCAGCATTGGGGTTGAGGTAGACGTGGTGGCTCATGTAGCGGCTCCGCACTGTCCGGCTGGAAATGCATTCGAAATTGCTCGCCACACGTTGTCGCTTTCTGACACCGCTGCACTGCGGAGTCTGCTCGTCCGCAGGCAGCCACGCCTGGTGGTTATGGCAGCCTTCCCTGCACCCGCAACTCATCGGGCCCAAGCGATCGATCTGATTCTCTGCAGACCATGGGGCAGAACCTGCTCAGCGTTTTCGATGCGCTGGAACAGGCCGGTTTCAGCGGACGATTGACCTGGTTTGGCAGCTCGATGATGTATGGCCGGGCGCCCATTCCACGGCGAGTGACGAACCACCTGCAGCCGGAAACCTTCCGCGGTGCGATCAAGGCGGCCGAGTCAATCCTCGCACAACAACGCGCGGACGAGCTGGGCATCGCATACACTGAACTTCGCCTGTTCACCGGCTATGGCCCCTTACGAACAGCGCGACCGCCTTGTACCACCAGCACTGCTCAGGGCCGCGCTAGGCGGCACACAGGTTCCGTGGGCGAGGCCAAGCAGTACGCGACTGGCTCTATTTCGACGATATTGCGCGCGCGGTGCTGTTGCTCGGCGAGTCCGTTCATGTTCGGTTCCTGCCTTCAATCTTTGCGCTGGTCGCCTGAACACGGTCGGCGAGGTCGCGCAAACTCTGGAGGCCATCACCGGCCTTCAACTGACCAGCCCGCAGCCGTATGAACGCGGTGACGCCTATGGCCAGGTCGGCGCAGGCATCCCGCCTTCTGCCTCGGATGGTTTTGACTGGTCGCCAAGCATCTGTCTGGAAGAAGGCCTGCTCCGCTGCTGGGCGTGGGCGCAGACTCCCGCAGGCAGAAACTTCCTCCTGCAGACGCCATGAGTCCGATTACCGCTTCGCCGAGCTCAATCCGGGAAGACGACGCTATCCAGCTCAGCTGGATCATGCCGATATATCGCACCGCCGACATGCTGGAAGAGCTGTTGCGACGAGTCCGCACAGATGGCCGAGGGTTTGGATGTCCGCTATGAACTGATACTGGTCGACGACGCCTGTCCACAGGAAGCGCGGCACAAGCCCGTGCGATTGCCGGCAACGACCCGCGCGTGCGCATCCTCGAAACCCGCTGCAATCGCGGCCAGGACCAGGCGCTGCTCCACGGCCTCATGGCCAGCCTGGGAAATGGTGCCTGATCATGGATGCCGATCTCGAGGATCCTCCCGAAGCCGTCACGGCGCTCTGGACCAACCGCCATCCCGACATCGACGTCATTTTCGCGCGCCGTACCGGCAGCCGCAGCCGACCGGACCGGAGACTGGCTTCCCTGCTTTATCGCCAGAGTATTCGCTGGGTTGGCGGACTCCGTCAGGGGGCCTGTCTTTTCGCGCTGCTGTCACGACCAGCTGTCAATCGAATCGTCAGTCAGACTGAAAGCTCATCTTGGCTGATGCCGCTGATCGCCGCCTCGGTCGCCACTTCGTCGCGATCCCCATCAACCGCGAAGCGCGCCCGAGCAGCCGTTCCGGCCATAGCAGCTGGCGGCGACTGCGCAAGGCTGCCGGAACGTTGTCGCAAATGATGCGCCTGCGCTACTTTTCTCGACCTCGACCAGCTGCTGCTCGAGACCCGCTTGACCGCCATGACTAGACCCGGAAATTCCGACAACAGCAACGCCAGGCACGAACGCGACTTCGACGTCCAGCGCTCTTATTTCGCGCAGCGACGACCGATCCGCATGCTGCCCCTCGATACGCCATACGTGCGCCGCCACCATGAGGAGGTCATGCGACGGGGCATGCTGGCTGCGGGCGAACACCACATCTGTGAATGGGGTGCCGGACTCGGCCGCTTTTCACGACTCCTGCTCGCAAGCGGCCTAAAAGTCGACGCGATCGAACTGTCGCCAGAACAGACCGCCGAATGCCGGCAGGCCATCGGCGCCAATCCGACTTCCGCATGCACTGCGGTGATGTTGGTGAACAGCTGGAGCAGCTCGACGGTAGCTTCGACGCCATGGTCGGATACTTCATGCTGCATCACTTGCCAGAGCTTGGGAGTTATTTCCGCAAGGCGTTTACCGCTCTCAAGCCGGGTGGACGAATGGTGTTTGTCGAGCCCAATCCCTGGTGTCCGCTATTCCCGATCCAGATCACGCTGACGCCCGGCATGCGCTGGGCCGCCGAACAGGGGAATCTATGGGCTCACGCCAAAACGATTGAACACAGCCGCGAGACTGGCGGGCTTCACCGGGCTCAGTATCGAGCGCTACGGCTCGCTGCCCCGTGCGCCTACAACTGGCTCGGCAAATGGAATCGCGAGCGCATGCTGGAGCCATTTGTGCCGAGGTCGATGAAGCCTTTCAATCAATCGTGATGCACAAACCCAGCACGGTATCCGCAAATAATATGGGCGGCCCCGCTTGAATGGGGTCTCCGACCAGAACCAGTTCGCCGAGTCCTCATCGAAGCGGATGATCTGGACACACTGGATCCGATGCAGGTGCAGAATACGGTCGAAGGCAATGGCCTAGCCTGCATTCGTGGGCTGCATTCGCGCAGCGAGGTTCAAACAGCGCTACGCCGCATCCGCGAGCGCTTTGATGCTGGCAATGACCGCAAGCACGACCCTGCCGACAGTGAGGCAGTCAGAGGCAACCTGCAGAAGCTCCAGATCGGCGCTAACTCCGGGGTCAACAGCATGCGCACGCTGGGCCGCTTCATGCGTGCCATTTACAACCGATTTTTGCTGATGATGTGCTCGGGATGCGGAACGATTTCATCCGCCTGGCAGGCTGCGCAACCGCCTGTATGGCCTTGCGGACGATTTCGCAGTCGCCGGCACACAGGAAGGCTTCTGGACCTGCTCACGCCTGCTGCAATACCCGGCTGGCGGTGGTTTCATGGTTCCGCATCGCGATGTGTACTCGCAATTGGCGACGACCTCGGCCGATCTGGGCTACTACCAGCTGCTGATGCTGATGACCGAACAGGGGCGCGACTACGATGAAGGTGGCGGCTACGTCGACCATGACGGTTACCGCTTCCGCTACGAGCCCTTCACCCATGCCGGCGACGTCGTCGTCTACGACGGGCGTTCGATACATGGCGTGGCCGATATCGACCCGATGTCCGAACTGGAACTCCAGCGCTTCACGGGGCGTGTTGCAGCCCTGGTATCGTTATTTCGCTACCTCGCCCCTGACACCAATGCCTACGGAGCCATGTCAACAGATGGTGCCAGTCGGTTTACCTAGCCGCATCCTTGAGAACCGGGAGGACCCTGTTCACGCACCAATCGATTCGCCAATCTCGCCCATGTCCTCGGTGGTGAAGCTCTCGCCGCAGCCGCATTCGCCCGCCGCGTTGGGATTGCGGAACACGAACTGCTGGTTGAGGCCTTCGCGGACGAAGTCGATCTCGGTGCCGGCGACCAGCGGCAGGCTCTGGGCGTCGATCAGCACGCGGACGCCGTCGACGTCGAACACGGTGTCGTCATCACGCTGTTCGCGGGCCAGATCCAAGGCATAACCCCAGCCGGAGCAGCCGGTGCGCTTGACCCCGAAACGCAGGCCTAGAGCGCTTTTATCGGTGGACAGGAAGTGGCGGACGCGCTGCATGGCGGCGTCGCTGAGGCGGATGGTGGTGTCGGTGACGTTCTGCATGGAGTCATTCTACCGTGCGGAAGCCTTCAACCGGCTCCAATCCGGGTGCCGGGGTCGGTTATCATTCACGGTTCGTTTTTATGCCGGCCGGAAATCCCGGGCGGCCCCAGAAAGCCGGAGACAGTGGTTCATGAGCGCGGGCACCATCGACGTAGTAAGCATCAAACAGGCGTTGTCGGGCGAGATCGCCGCCGACAGCAAGGTCAGCGTCCGGGGTTGGGTTCGCACCCGTCGCGATTCCAAGGCTGGCCTCAGCTTCGTCAATGTGTCGGATGGCAGCTGCTTCAATCCGATCCAGGTGGTGGCGCCTAACACCCTGCCCAACTACGCCGATGAGGTCGCCCACCTGACTGCCGGCTGTGCGGTGATCGCCAGCGGCACGCTGGTGGCGTCGCAGGGCAAAGGGCAAGGCTACGAGATCCAGGCCGACAGCATCGAAGTCGTCGGCTGGGTGGAGGACCCGGAAACCTACCCGATACAGCCCAAGGCGCATTCGCTGGAGTTCCTGCGCGAGGTCGCCCACCTGCGCCCGCGCACCAACCTGTTCGGCGCGGTGACGCGCATCCGTCATTGTCTGGCGCAGGCCGTGCATCGCTTCTTCCACGAGCAGGGCTTCTACTGGATCAACACACCGATCATCACCACCTCCGACGCCGAAGGCGCCGGCCAGATGTTCCGCGTGTCCACGCTGGACATGGCCAACCTGCCGCGCGATGACAAGGGCGTTGTCGACTTCAGCCGCGACTTCTTCGGCAAGGAGACCTTCCTGACGGTTTCCGGCCAGCTCAACGTCGAAGCCTTCTGCCTGGCGCTGAGCAAGGTTTACACCTTCGGTCCGACCTTCCGCGCCGAGAACAGCAACACCAGCCGCCATCTGGCCGAGTTCTGGATGATCGAGCCCGAGATCGCCTTCGCCGACCTCAATGACGACGCCAACCTGGCCGAAGCTTTCCTCAAGTACCTGTTCCAGGCCGTGCTCGACGAGCGCATGGACGACATGGCCTTCATCGCCGAGCGCGTGCAGAAGGACGCCATCACCCGTCTGGAAACCTTCATCAAGGCACCGTTCGAGCGCATTGACTACGGCGATGCCATCGACCTGCTGCAGAAGTCCGGCAAGAAGTTCGACTTCCCGGTGGAATGGGGCCTCGACCTGCAAACCGAGCACGAGCGCTGGCTCACCGAGGAGCATGTCGGCCGCCCGGTGGTGGTGATGAACTATCCCGAGCACATCAAGGCCTTCTACATGCGCCTCAACGACGACGGCAAGACCGTCGCCGCCATGGACGTGCTGGCGCCCGGCATCGGCGAGATCATCGGCGGCTCGCAGCGCGAGGAGCGTCTCGATGTCCTCGACAAACGCATGGCGCAGTTCGGCCTCGATCCCGAGCACTACGGCTGGTATCGCGACTTCCGTCGCTACGGCACGGTGCCGCACGCCGGCTTTGGCCTCGGCTTCGAGCGTCTGGTGGTGTACGTCTGCGGTCTTGCCAACATCCGCGACGCCATTCCCTACCCGCGCGTGCCCGGCGGAGCAGAATATTGAACGATCTCGCCACGCAGAGCGGGCATCACGACAGCTGGTGGATCAGCTTCCTCGGCCGTACCCAGGTGTGGGCGCGGCTGCGGCTGCTGGAAGCCGGTACAGCGGAAGTGTTCGATAGCGCCGGCAACACCTTTCCGTATGACAGCGAGGATTCGGCGCGCAGTGCGCTACTCGACGCCGATTTCCGGGAGCGCGAAGGATTGGACGAAAGCGACGCCGCCGAGCTTGGCTTCCTGCTCGACGAGCTGACACCACCGCAGGGCGAGGATGACACGCGATTGCTAGCGCAGATGATTCGCCAGCCCACCGGCCGTGGCTGAGCACTTCTACTCAAATCTGGATGCGGCCAGGTACTGGCTGATCGTCGGCGGCGTCGCACTGGTCTTTCTTGCGGCGCTTTTTTCAGCCGCGGCCCTTCGCCAGGGCAACCGTTTGTTTGATCGCCTTCGGACCCTGCATCCCGGGACATGGCAGTCCATCGTTTCCGGCTCCGAAGATGCGAATCTGCGAGGTTACTTCGCCTTGCGCTCATGGCTTGAGAAAAGCGGCGCGGAGGCCCTGCGGGATCCGACAGCACGGCGGCTCAATGCCTGGCGGCGGCGATTCGTGGCCTCTGCGTTGACGACGGGAATACTTGGCGGTCTGTTGCTTGGCGCAGCCAAACTCCTTCGCGACTAGGCAGATCGGCGACGACATGAGCACCTACCTGCCACGCGCATTCGAACTCAACAACCTCGTTGCGCTGGATCGTCTGGCCGAACAGAACCCCTTTGCCACGCTGATCGCCGCGACCGGCTCAGAACCGATCATCGCGCACGCACCGGTGCTTTATCGGCGCGATGGCGATGCCATTCGCCTGCGGGGCCATCTCGCCAAACCCAACCCGCTCTGCCACCACTATGGCGATTTGACGCTGATCCTGCACGGTCCGCAGCACTATGTGTCGCCGGGCTGGAATCCGGACAAGGAATCTGCCGCCCGCGTGCCGACCTGGAATTATGTGGTCGCCCATCTGCATGGCCGGCTGAGCTGGTATGACGACGACGCGCAGCTAGGCGCGCTGGTGCACGACCTCAGTCGGCACTTCGAACCGAGCGTCGGGGGCGACTGGGACTTCGATCCGATGGAGGACCGCTTCCGTCGACAGCTGCGCGGCATCGTCGGCTTCGAACTGACGGTGACGCGGATCGAGTTCAAGGCCAAGCTCAGCCAGAATCACCCGCCCGCCAACCAGAAGGCGGTTCATGATGCGCTGGTCGGCCTCGGCAATAGCGAAGCTTTCGCCGTAGCGGACTGGATGCGCTTCGACGACAACGGAGAAACCTCATGAATATCGATCTGCATGGCCGCCATGCGCTGGTCTGCGGCGCTTCGGAAGGCATCGGTCGCGCTTCGGCCATGGCATTGGCTGGATTGGGCGCTTCGGTAACCGTCCTGGCGCGTCGCGAAGCCGTGCTGGAAGAAATCGTCGCGAAACTGCCGAACAACGGCAGCCAGCAGCACGGTTTCATCGCACAGGATGTCGGCGATACCGCTGCGCTTAAAACCGCTGTCGAGTCGCTGGTCGCCGCAAGACCGGCGCAGATCCTGATCCACAACAGCGGTGGCCCGCCGGGTGGTCCCGCGAATGCAGCGTCCATCGACGAATACCTCACTGCATTCCGCCAGCACCTGGTTGCCGGTCAGACCCTGCTTCAGGCGCTGCTGCCGGGCATGAAGGACGCCGGCTACGGCCGACTGGTCAATGTGATCTCGACCTCGGTGAAGGAGCCGATCGCCGGCCTTGGCGTCTCCAACACCATCCGCGGCGCGGTGGCGAGCTGGGCAAAGACGCTGGCCACCGAGCTCGGCCCGTTCGGCATCACCGTCAACAATGTGTTGCCCGGCTTCACCCGTACCGGCCGCCTCGCCAGTCTGATCACCTCCAAGGCCAAGGCGCAGGGCATCAGCGAAGACGACGTCGCCAAGGGCATGCTG
>JACKOX010000004.1 GCA_024233975.1 Rhodanobacteraceae bacterium | reverse complement strand
CAGCGTGGTCTGGCCAGACTTCGGCAAGCCGGCGAGCTCCAGCATGCGCTTGATTTCCGACTCGGCAGCGCCGTCGAACACCGGCGTTGCCATCGGCACGCCACCGGTCAGGTTCTTCGCCATGCCAAGCAGTTCCTCGTCGCTGAACTGCTTGAGGTCTACGCGCTTGTAGCCGGCGTCCTTGTCGTGGTTGTAGATCTCATCCAGGAACTTGCGGATCGAGGCAGCCTTCTCGTTGGCTTCCAGCATTTCGCTGATGCGATGGCCCAGACCCTTGGCCGCCCAACCCAGGTGGGTTTCCAGGATCTGACCGATGTTCATACGACTCGGCACGCCCAGCGGGTTCAGCACGATGTCGACCGGACGCCCATCCGCGGAGTACGGCATGTCCTCGACCGGGACGATCATCGACACGACACCCTTGTTACCGTGGCGGCCAGCCATCTTGTCACCCGGCTGGATGCGACGCTTCACGGCCAGGTAGACCTTGACCATTTTCAGCACGCCCGGCGCCAGATCGTCACCCGCGGTGATCTTGCCCTTCTTGTCGGCAAACTTCTTGTCAAACTCCGACTTGTGGTGCTCGACCTGCTTCTGCGCACGCTCGAGGAACTCGGCAACGTCCTCGTCCTTCATGCGCAGCTTGAACCAGTCGTCCTTCTTCAGGCCGTCGAGGTAGTTGTCGGTGACCTTGTCACCCTTCTTGATGCCGGCCGCGCCGCCGTTGGCAACCTTGCCAACCAGCTGGCCACGCAGACGCGCGTAGATGGCGTCTTCGAGGATGCGGAACTGATCGTCGAGGTCCTTCTTGATCGCCTTGATCTCGGAGTCCTCGATCTGGCGGGCGCGCTTGTCCTTCTCGATGCCGTCACGGGTGAAGACCTGCACGTCGATGACGGTGCCGTCCATGCCCGGCGGCACGCGCAACGAGCTGTCCTTCACGTCGGAGGCCTTCTCGCCGAAGATCGCGCGCAGCAGCTTTTCTTCCGGGGTCAGCTGGCTTTCGCCCTTCGGCGTGACCTTGCCGACCAGGATGTCGCCGGCACGCACTTCGGCACCGATGTAGACCACGCCGGACTCGTCCAGACGACCCAGCGCCTGCTCGGACACGTTCGGGATGTCGGCGGTGATTTCCTCCGGTCCCAGCTTGGTGTCACGGGCGACGCAGGAGAGCTCCTCGATGTGAATCGTGGTGTAGCGGTCTTCCTGGACCACGCGCTCCGAGATCAGGATGGAATCCTCGAAGTTGTAGCCGTTCCAGGGCATGAAGGCGACCAGCATGTTCTGGCCCAGCGCCAACTCGCCGAGATCCGTCGACGGGCCATCAGCCAGGATGTCGCCCACCTCAACCTGGTCACCGACGTTCACCAGCGGACGCTGGTTGATGCAGGTGTTCTGGTTGGAGCGGGTGTACTTGATCAGGTTGTAGATATCGACGCCCGGATCGTCCTCGCCGATCTCGGCTTCATGGACCCGCACGACGATGCGCGCGGCGTCGATCTGGTCGATCACGCCACCGCGACGGGCAACCGAGATCACGCCGGAATCGCGCGCCACTTCACGCTCGATACCAGTACCGACCAGCGGCTTCTCTGCGCGCAGGGTCGGCACGGCCTGACGCTGCATGTTGGCGCCCATGAGTGCGCGGTTGGCGTCATCGTGCTCGAGGAACGGAACCAGCGCTGCCGCGACCGACACGGTCTGCATCGGCGACACATCCATATACTGGATTTCCGCCGGCGGCTTCAGCAGTGGCTCACCCTGGTAACGACACGGCACGAACTGCTCGGCGAAGGTGCCGTCGGGGTTCATGATGGCGTTGGCCTGGGCGATGACGTACTCGTTTTCCTCGATCGCCGACAGGAACTCGACATCGTCGGTGATCTTGCTGTTCTTCACCTTGCGATACGGCGTCTCAAGGAAGCCATAGTCGTTGGTGCGCGCGAAACACGCCAGCGAGTTGATCAGACCAATGTTCGGGCCTTCCGGCGTCTCGATGGTGCAGACGCGGCCGTAATGGGTCGGGTGCACGTCGCGGACTTCGAAGCCGGCGCGCTCACGGGTCAGACCGCCCGGGCCAAGGGCCGACACACGGCGCTTGTGGGTAACCTCGGACAGCGGGTTGTTCTGGTCCATGAACTGGCTGAGCTGCGAGGAGCCGAAGAACTCCTTCATCGCGGCGGCCACCGGCTTGGCGTTGATCAGCTCCTGCGGAGTCAGGCCTTCGCTTTCGGCGACGGACAGACGCTCACGCACGGCACGCTCGACGCGCACCAGACCGACGCGGAAGGTGTTCTCGGCCATTTCACCGACCGAACGCACGCGACGGTTGCCAAGGTGGTCGATGTCATCGACGGTGCCCTGGCCGTTGCGGATGTCGATCAGTACGCGCAGCACGTCGAGGATGTCGTCGTTGTCGAGCACGCCCGAACCTTCGACTTCCTTGCGACCCACACGGCGGTTGAACTTCATGCGACCGACGGCCGACAGGTCGTAGCGGTCTTCGGTGAAGAACAGGTTGTTGAACAGGTTCTGTGCCGCTTCCTTGGTCGGCGGCTCACCCGGGCGCATCATGCGGTAGATTTCGACCAGCGCTTCCAGCTCGGTGCGGGTCGGGTCGATGCGCAGGGTGTTGGAGATGTACGGACCACGATCAAGGTCGTTCACCCACAGCGTGCTGATCTTCTCCACCTTGGCCTTGCGGAAGGCTTCCAGGTGGTCTTCGGTCAGCTCGGCATTGGCCTCGGCGATGACCTCGCCCGAGGTGGTATCGACCACGTCATGGGCCAGGATACGGCCCAGCAGGTATTCGTCCGGCACCTCAAGGGTGTCGATCCCGGCCTGCTCCAGCAGCTTCACGTGGCGCGCGGTGATGCGCTTGCCGGCTTCGACGATGACCTTGTTGCCAGCGGCCAGGTCGAAGTTCAGCGTTTCGCCACGCAGGCGCTCGGCGACGAGCTCCAGCTCGGCACCTTCCTTGTCCAGCAGGTTGAAGCTGTTGAACTCATAGAAGTGCTGCAGCATCTCTTCGTTGCCGAAGCCCAGCGCGCGCAGCAGGATCGTCACCGGCAGCTTGCGGCGACGGTCGATACGGGTGAACAGCGCGTCCTTCGGATCGAACTCGAAGTCCAGCCAGGAACCGCGATAAGGAATGATGCGGGCGCTGTACAGCAGCTTGCCGGAGCTGTGCGTCTTGCCACGGTCGTGGTCGAAGAACACGCCCGGAGAACGGTGCAGCTGCGACACGATCACGCGCTCGGTGCCGTTGACAATGAAGGTGCCGTTCTCGGTCATCAGGGGCAGTTCGCCCATGTAGACCTCCTGCTCCTTCACGTACTTGACGGTCTTGTTGTTGTTTTCCTTGTCATAGATGACCAGGCGAACCGTCACGCGCAGCGGCGCGCCGTAGCTCATGCCACGGTTGCGGCACTCACGCTCGTCGAACGGCGGCTCGCCGAGACGATAGCTGACGTATTCCAGTGCGGCGCTACCGGAGTAGCTGGAAATCGGGAAGACCGACTTCAGCGCGGCATGCAGACCGCGGTCGCGACGCTGCTCCGGCTTGACGTCCAGCTGCAGAAACTCCTTGTAGGAGTCCACCTGGATCGCCAGCAGGTATGGCACGTCAACAATCGAGCTGCGCTTGCCGAAGTCCTTGCGGATGCGCTTCTTCTCGGTGAAGGAATATGTCGTCATCGTGGTTTCACCTTTGGCCATATGGCCCGATTTGGATCCCTGTCGACCGCAAGCGGCCTTTCAGGATCGACATCAGGCAAATCGGGAACCGCAAGTCATCGCGTGCAGCCTTGCGATGGATTGCGGTTCACGATTCGCGATTTCAAACAGGCGACAACAACTCGCCCGTGGTGCAACGGCGAAAGGCCGGGGGCTTGCGCCCCCAGCCTTCGCGAAACGCTCGGTCGTAGCCAAGCGACGCAAGCGTCGCTTACTTGAGCTCGACCGTGGCGCCAGCTTCTTCGAGTTCTTTCTTGAACTTCTCGGCATCTTCCTTGCTGACAGCTTCCTTGACGACGGCCGGAGCGCTCTCGACCATGTCCTTGGCTTCCTTCAGACCCAGGCCGGTGATCGCACGGACGGCCTTAATGGCGCCAACCTTGTTGGAACCGGCGGACGCCAGAACGACGTTGAACTCGGTCTGCTCTTCAGCAGCGGCAGCGCCAGCAGCCGGACCAGCGGCCATCATGACCGGGGCGGCGGCGGACACGCCGAACTTCTCTTCGATGGCCTTGACCAGGTCCATCACTTCCATCAGCGACATGGCGGCAACGCCGTCGACGATCTGCTCGTTGGTAAGGGACATTGTGTTTACCTCTGGAAATTGAATTTCAAAACTGTAGTTACCTGACGGGAATCCCGATCAGGCCGTTTCCGCCGTCGCTTCGGCCGCAGCTTCTTCGCCACCACCCTGCTTGTCTGCCACCGCCTTGATGACGCGGGCAAACATGGCTGCGGGTTCGGCGAGAACGCGGGCGAGCATAGCCAGGGCTTCTTCGCGCGTGGGCAGCGAGGCCAGACGTTCCAGGTCGGAACCCGGCATCAGCTGACCACCCATCGACACGACCTTGGCCTGCAGCTTGTCGTTACCCTTGGCGAACTCCTTGATCAGGCGACCGGCAGCGCCGGGCTCCTCGGTCGAGAACGCATACAGCAGCGGACCGACGAGAGCGTCCTTGACGCACTCGAACTCGGTGCCCGCCACAGCGCGCGAGGCCAGGGTGTTCTTGACAACACGCAAGTACACACCGGATTCACGAGCCTTCTTGCGCATCTCCGTCATCTGAGCGACGGTGGTGCCTGCGTACTCGGCTGCGACCAGGGAGTGAGCCTTGGCTGCGACTTCTGACAGCTCGGCGACAACTTCTTGCTTTTGAGAAAGACTAAGCGCCATTGCACTCCTCCAAATGAACTCCGCTCGCGGCTCCTGCCGTCTGCGGTCCGGGGCGGCGTCGATCCCTGACGCCGGGGATGCGGAACATCCCGGTGGTGGCCTATCCAGAACATTTCCAGAAGGGCTTCACCATCTACGCTGGCCGGATCTCCGATCAACCCGATTGGGTAAACCAGATCTCGCGATTACCCCCTTCACTCCACGTCGCATCCTGCGGGTGTCGCGTCATCCTGACGACAGCAAAAGGGACCAGCGGTCTTTGACGGTCGCGCCGGACGGATCCGGCGCTTCCCTCAAAATGGTGCGGAGCAGTTCTCCGCTCGATCCGTGACCAGCACGGACCGGAAAAACATTGCGATTACAGCGACAGGGTCGCCTGATCAACGGTGATGCCCAGACCCATGGTGCTGGACACCGAGATCTTCTGAAGATACTGACCCTTGGCGCTGGCCGGCTTGGCCTTGACCAGGTCCTGCAGCAGCGCAGTCAGGTTGTTCTTCAGCGCATCGACCTCGAAGCTGGCCTTGCCAATCGTGCAGTGGATGATGCCGGCCTTGTCGGTGCGGTAACGCACCTGACCCGCCTTGGCATTGCGCACGGCCTGCGCCGGATCCGGGCTGACGGTGCCGACCTTCGGGTTCGGCATCAGGCCGCGCGGACCCAACACCGTACCCAGCTTGCCAACTACGCGCATCGCGTCCGGCGTGGCAATGACCACGTCATAGTTGATGTCGCCACCCTGCATGGCCTCGGCCAGGTCTTCCATGCCAACCACGTCGGCACCGGCTTCCTTGGCGGCATCGGCCTTCTCGCCGGCCGGGCAGAACACGGCCACGCGGACCGACTTGCCGGTACCTTCCGGCAGCACGGTGGAACCGCGAACCTGCTGGTCGGACTTGCGCGCATCCACGCCCAAGCGCACGGCGACGTCGATGGACTCGACGAACTTCACCTTGCCGTTGTTCTTCAGAATACCCAGGGCCTCGTCAATGGCGTAGGCCTTGCCCGGCACGACCAGGCTGTTGAGCTGCTTGAAACGCTTGCTGATCTTCGCCATGGCTTAACCCTCCTCCGAAACCAGACCCATGCTGCGGGCGCTACCAGCAATGGTGCGCACCGCGGCGTCGAGATCGGCTGCCGTCAGATCCGGCTCCTTCATCTTGGCGATCTCTTCCAACTGGGCGCGGGTGACCTTGCCCACCTTGTCGGTGTTCGGACGCGACGAACCCTTCGGGATACCGGTGATCTTCTTCAGCAGCACGCTGGCCGGCGGGGTCTTGGTGATGAAGGTGAAGCTGCGGTCCGAGTAGACCGTGATCACGGTCGGGATCGGAAGACCGGCTTCCAGCTGCTGCGTGGCCGCATTGAAGGCCTTGCAGAACTCCATGATGTTGACACCGCGCTGACCCAGGGCCGGACCCACGGGCGGACTCGGATTGGCCTGACCGGCCTTGATCTGCAGCTTGATATAGCCTGCGACTTTCTTTGCCATGATTTGAACTCCTCGGGTTCAAGCGCCTCGCGACCGCGGTCGTTGCGGCTCCCCGTCAGTTGTAAATCGGGACGACCAGCGCCCCGGACCCTCAGGCCTTCTCCACCTGACCGAATTCGAGCTCGACCGGGGTGGAACGACCAAAAATCAGCACCGACACGCGCAGTCGGCTCTTCTCGTAATTCACTTCCTCGACGGTGCCGTTGAAATCATTGAACGGACCATCGATGACGCGGACCATTTCGCCCGGCTCGAACAACACCTTCGGACGCGGCTTCTCGACGCCGTCCTGCACACGCTGCAGGATCGCGTCGGCCTCGCTGTCCTTGATCGGCAGCGGACGGTCAGCCGTGCCACCGATGAAACCCAGCACCTTCGGCGTCTCCTTGATGAGATGCCAGCACTCGTCATCCATCAGTGGAATGCCGCCGTCGTCGCGCGTCTCGATCTGCACCAGCACGTAACCGGGGAAGAACTTGCGCTCGCTCTTGCGCTTCTGACCGCCACGCATCTCGACCACTTCCTCGGTCGGGACGAGCACGTCACCAAAGCGATCCTGCATGTCGAAGCGCACGACGCGCTCCAGCAGCGACTTGCGAACCTGGTTCTCGAAGCCCGAGTAGGCGTGAACGACGTACCAGCGCTTGCTCATTGCCGCCACCTCAGCTCAGCACGACGCGGATACCCGCGGAGAGCAGGAAGTCGATCAGCGACAGGATCAGACTGACGATGACCACAACCACCAGAATGATGCCGGTGCCCTGGATCGTTTCCTGACGCGTCGGCCAGATCACCTTGCGCAGCTCGAAGCGCGCCTCGGACATGAACTCCAGCGTCTGCCGACCCTTCGCGGTGAACGCGAACACCAGCGCGGCGACGATCACACCCACCACAGGCACCAGCGAACGCAGCGGCGCCGGCCAGCTCTGCAGCATGTAGAACCCGTAGATGCTCGCCGCAAGGATCAGCAGCGACAGCGCGTACTTCACGAAATCGGTAGCCGCACTTCCTGTTTGATGTTCAACCTTGGCTTTCATGCTTTATCGCTGTCTTTTCTCGCTGTCCGGCGTCGTCCCGACCACATCCAGCAGCCGACCACAACCGGAATGGCACGCCAGGAGGGACTCGAACCCCCAACCTGCGGTTTTGGAGACCGCTGCTCTGCCAATTGAGCTACTGGCGTATCCGTTCTTGGCAACACCCTGGAAAGCCCGGCAACCACACCCGAAATTTCCCGGCCTTGAAAATGGGCACGGCGGACCGTCACCGGTCCGCCTTGCCGATGCGCGCCCAGGCGAACCTGTCGCGCGGGTCGCCACCCGAAGGGGCGACCGGCTGTTGCTTACTCGAAGATCTTCGCGACGACGCCGGCGCCGACGGTACGACCGCCTTCGCGGATGGCGAAACGCAGACCATCGTCCATGGCGATCGGCGCAATCAGCGTCACCACCATCTTCACGTTGTCACCCGGCATCACCATCTCGACGCCTTCCGGCAGCTCGCAAGCGCCGGTCACGTCCGTGGTGCGGAAGTAGAACTGCGGGCGGTAACCCTTGAAGAACGGCGTGTGACGACCACCCTCGTCCTTCGACAGCACGTACACCTCAGCCTCGAACTTCGTGTGCGGCTTGATCGAACCCGGCTTGCAAAGAACCTGGCCGCGCTCGACTTCGTCACGCTTGGTGCCACGCAGCAGCACGCCGACGTTGTCACCTGCCTGACCCTGGTCCAGCAGCTTGCGGAACATCTCGACGCCCGTGCAGGTCGTCTTGATGGTGTCCTTGATGCCGACGATCTCGACTTCCTCGCCCACCTTGATGATGCCGCGCTCGACACGACCGGTCACCACGGTGCCGCGGCCCGAGATCGAGAACACGTCTTCCACCGGCATCAGGAACGGACGATCGATGTCACGCTCCGGCTCCGGAATCCAGGTGTCCAGCGCCTCAACCAGCTTCAGGATCGACGGCACACCGATGTCCGACTGATCGCCTTCCAGCGCCTTCAGGGCCGAACCCGACACGATCGGGGTGTCGTCGCCCGGGAACTCGTACTTGCTCAGCAGCTCGCGGACTTCCATCTCCACCAGCTCCATCAGCTCGGCGTCGTCCACCATGTCCGCCTTGTTCAGGTAGACAACGATGTACGGCACGCCAACCTGGCGGGCCAGCAGGATGTGCTCGCGGGTCTGCGGCATCGGGCCGTCAGCGGCCGAACACACCAGGATCGCGCCGTCCATCTGCGCGGCACCGGTGATCATGTTCTTCACGTAGTCGGCGTGACCCGGGCAGTCAACGTGCGCGTAGTGGCGGGTTTCCGACTCGTACTCGACGTGAGCGGTCGAGATCGTGATGCCGCGCGCCTTCTCTTCCGGCGCCGCGTCAATCGACGAATAGTCCTTGAAGTCGCCACCAAAACGCTCGGCGCCAACCTTGGTCAGCGCAGCGGTCAGCGTGGTCTTGCCATGGTCAACGTGACCAATCGTGCCCACGTTCACGTGCGGCTTCTTGCGCTCAAACTTTTCCTTGGACATGCGTTCAGGACTCCGTGGAGTATGTTGATGTGATTCGAAATCGTCGTCCGGACCAGATCATCCAGCCGGACCGGGAAACCAGCACACCCTGTGCCAACACCCTTCCCTGCGCCCCGCGGCCATTGCCCGGGCCTGAAGTGGTGCTCACGACTGGAATCGAACCAGCGACCTCTTCCTTACCAAGGAAGTGCTCTACCGACTGAGCTACGTGAGCCTTGCAACCATTTCCGCGCCACCCACCGGTGTCGCGCGCCGGAAAACCGGCCTGTCCAACTTTGTGCTCTACCATCGGGAATTCAATGGAGCGGGAGACGGGAATCGAACCCGCACCATCAGCTTGGAAGGCTGAGGTTCTACCGTTGAACTACTCCCGCATCGCGGAACAGCACGTTTGAAACTGGTGGAGGGAGGTGGATTCGAACCACCGAAGGCGTAAGCCAGCAGATTTACAGTCTGCCCCCGTTGGCCGCTTGGGTATCCCTCCAACAAAGAGCCGCTTATTTTCTGTTGCAGCCGAGGCAAAGTCAACAGCATTGGGCATGTTTTTTGCCTGAGCCAGGCAAATCGCGGCGGCGCCCGAGGTCAGGAAGCCGGAATTTCGCCCTTGAGCCAGCGATTCCGCTCCTCTTCCAACGCGAGAGAAAGCTCCTTCATGCGCCCGGCATAGTCAGCCAGCCGCTTCTCCTGCTCGTTTTCAGGCTGGAAGGATGGCACCGGGCTTGGCTTTCCGGCGTCATCAATGGCAACAAAGACCATCAGGCACTGTGTGGTGCGCCCCCAGGTCTCTTCCCGGGTCTCCCGCGAGAACACCTCCACCGCGATATGCATGCTGGTGCGCCCGGTCATCACGATGCGCGCGCGCACCTCGACCAGCTGGCCAATCGAAATCGGCCGCTCGAACTGGATGCCGCCCACGTAGGCGGTGACCGCATAACTACCGCTCCAGCCGGTTGCGCAGGCGTAGCCGGCCAGATCGATCCACTTCATGACCGCGCCACCGAACATCTTGCCGCCGAAATTGACATCGGTCGGCTCGGCCAGGAAGCGCAGCGTGACGTCGCGTTGTGTACCGGGCATGACGGTCTCCGACTCCGAATTCGCAGGCCAGCCTAAGCGCTATGGCCAGCTGCGTCCAAGCCTGCTCAGACGTTGAACAGGAAATGCAGGATGTCGCCTTCCTTGACGATGTAGGCCTTGCCCTCCATGCGCAGGCGGCCGGCTTCCTTGCAGCCCGCCTCGCCGCGGTATTTGACGAAGTCGTCGAAGGACATGGTTTCTGCGCGAATGAAGCCACGCTCGAAATCGGTATGGATGACGCCCGCGGCCTGCGGCGCGGTCGCGCCCTTCTTCACCGTCCATGCACGGACTTCCTTCACGCCTGCAGTGAAATAGGTCTGCAGGCCCAGCAACTGGTAGCCGGCGCGGATCAGGCGATTGAGACCCGGCTCATCGAGACCAAGATCGGCAAGAAATTCGTCGCGATCCGCATCGTCCAGCTGCGACAGCTCTTCCTCGATGGCGGCACAGACGGGCACGACTTCCGCCCCCTCGGCCTCTGCGCGGGCGCGCACGGCGTCGAGGTGCGGATTGTTCTCGAAGCCGTCCTCGCGAACGTTGGCCACGTACATCACCGGCTTCAGCGTCAACAGGAACAGGTCGCGGACGGCGAGGCGCTCATCGTCATCGAGCTCCGCGGTACGGGCGCAATGGCCTTCGTTGAGGACCGCCTGCAGTTTCTGCAGCACGGCCTGCTGGGCGATGGCGTCCTTGTCACCGGATTTCGCGGTGCGCTGCACGCGATTCAGCGCTTTCTCGACCGACTCGAGGTCCGCCAGCGCCAGCTCGGTATCGATGGTGTCGATGTCGGCGATCGGGTCGACCTTGCCAGCCACGTGAACGATGTCGCCATGCTCGAAGCAGCGCACCACATGACAGACCGCATCCACTTCGCGAATGTGGGCCAGGAACTTGTTGCCCAGACCCTCGCCGCGACTGGCGCCGGCGACCAGGCCGGCGATATCGACGAACTCGATCGAGGTCGGGATCAGCTTCTGCGGCTTGACGATGTCGGCCAGCACCTTGAGGCGCGGATCCGGCACCGGCACCACGCCAACGTTGGGGTCGATGGTGCAGAAGGGAAAGTTGGCCGCAGCGATGCCCGCCTTGGTCAGTGCGTTGAAAAGGGTCGACTTGCCGACGTTCGGCAGGCCGACGATGCCGCATTTGATGCCCATGGGAACGCCTGCTGAGTTCGAAAAATGAAGGGGAAAGGATGGCGATTCGCCGCGCTTTGCCCTGCACTCTCCCGGGTGGAGCCTGCTGCCCGCCTATCGGGCCGTATGCAACCGCCGCATGGCGGCCTCGAAATCGCCCGACACGATTGCCGGCATGTCGGCCACCGCGTCATCCACTGCCCGCTCGATCAGCACGGCATCCTCGCGATTCGGGCGCCCAAGCACCCAGGGCGTGACCCGGTCGCGATGGCCGGGATGGCCAATACCGATGCGCAGGCGATGGAACTTGCCGTGACCGAGATGACTGAAGATGTCGCGCAGCCCGTTCTGTCCGCCGTGGCCGCCGTCGAATTTCAGGCGGACCGTGCCCGGCGGCAGGTCGAGATCATCGTGCGCCACCAGCATTTCCTCGGGCGCGATACCGAAATAACGCAGCGTCGACGCCACCGAAAGCCCGCTACGATTCATGAAGGTGCTGGGTTTCAGCAGGCGGACGCCATTTGAACCCACGTCGACCTGCGCCGCCAGACCATGCAGCTTGGCATTGGCGGTGAAACCCGCATGCGCGCTCGCGGCCAGCGCATCCGCCAGCCAGAATCCGGCGTTATGCCGGCTGGCTTCGTATTCGCTACCCGGATTGCCCAGACCAACAATCAGGCGTATCTGCGCCACGACCCGTCACGACCGGGAAAGCCGCCGACGCCATCTGGCGTCGGCGGCATCCGGTCAGTCTTCGTCCTTGGCCTGCTTGCTGGCCGGCACGTCGGCATCGGCGTCGCCAGCCTCTTCCTCCGCCTCTTCGCGGACGTAGGTGGCGGCGACGATGGCGATATCGTGCTCCTTGCCCAGCTTCAGCTCCGGAATCTCGACGCCTTCCGGCAGCTTGATCTCGGACAGGTGGACCAGCTCACCCGGCTTCAGCGCGGACAGATCGACCTCGATGAACTCCGGCAGGTGGCGCGGCAGGCACGACACTTCGACGTCGTTCAGGTTGTGCGAGATCACCACGCCCGAGGTCTTGCCAGCCGGCGAACCCTTCTGGTTGGTGTAGTGCAGCGGCACGCGCACGCGGATGACTTCGCCCTGCGGAATGCGCTGGAAGTCGATGTGCATGATCTGCTGCTTGTACGGATGGCGCTGCATGTCACGCAGCAGGACACGCTCGCCCTTGCCATCGACCATCAGGTTCAGCAGCGACGAGTAGAACCACTCGTTCTGCGAGGCGTGCCACACCACGCGGTGCTCGAGCTGGATGCTCTTCGGGTCTTCGTGACCACCATAGACGACGGCCGGAACAAAACCGCTGCGACGCAGGCGGCGGCTCGCACCTTTCCCCTCGTCGTTGCGGACTTCCGCCTGGATTTCATGCGAATTGGACATTGTCGTTACCACTTCTCTTCAGTGTTGAACCGCCTTGCGGCGGCGATTGGTCTCTCCCGCGACCAGGAGAGACGTTGAAAACCTTGCTTTTCCGGCGCCTGCTCAGTCGACGTAGAGCGAACTGACCGACTCGCCGAACGCCATGCGACGGATCGTCTCGGCCAGCAGCTCGGCCACGCTGAGCTGGCGGATCTTGCTGCAATTGCGGGCCGCATCGCTGAGCGGGATGGTGTCGGTCACCACCAGCTCATCCAGCGCGGAACCGCTGATATTGGCTACCGCAGGCCCCGACAACACCGGATGCGTGCAGTAGGCCACCACGCGCTTGGCGCCGCGATCCTTCAGCGCCGCCGCCGCCGCACACAGAGTGCCCGCGGTATCGACGATGTCATCGACCAGCACGCAGGCCTTGCCGTCGACATCGCCGATGATGTTCATCACAGTGGCCTCGTTCGCACGCGGCCGGCGCTTGTCGATGATCGCGAGATCCGCGTCATCCAGGCGCTTGGCAATGGCCCGCGCGCGGACCACACCACCCACGTCCGGGCTGACCACGATCAGCTCGTCCGAACCGCGGCTGCGCCAGACATCGGCCAGCAGCAGCGGCGAGGCGTAAACATTATCCACCGGGATGTCGAAGAAACCCTGGATCTGATCGGCATGCAGATCCACCGTCAACACCCGGCCGGTGCCCACGGCACCAAACATCTTCGCGGCGACCTTGGCGGTGATCGGCACCCGCGCTGAACGCGGGCGGCGATCCTGCCGGGCGTAGCCGAAATACGGCACGACCGCGGTCACCGACTGGGCCGACGCGCGCTTCAGCGCATCGATCAGCACCAGCAATTCCATGAAGTTTTCCGCCGTCGGCGCGCAAGTCGGCTGGATCACGAAAACGTCCTGACCACGGACGTTCTCCTCGATCTCGACCTGCACCTCTCCGTCGGAAAAGCGCCCGACCAGGGCCTTGCCCGGACGAATGCCCAACTCGCGACACACCGCCTGGGCCAAAGCCCGGTTGGCGTTGCCGTTGAATACCATCAAACCGTCTGTGTTCACGTCCCGCATCCGTGTTCAACAGGTGATTGGGCATTCCGGCGCCTCGGCATTACCCGGTCGCCGAACCGTCGCCACCCGCAGGCCGCGCCAGTCTGCGTACGCCAGTCCATCGACCAGCGCCGCCGCCAAGTCGCGAATACGCGCCATGACGATATTAAGAGCCCCGCCCTTTCAGCGAAGCTGGCTGGGGCGGCAGGATTCGAACCTGCGAATGCCGGGATCAAAACCCGGTGCCTTACCGCTTGGCGACGCCCCAACGTTTTATTTTTACTCAACTATTTGCCGCGACCTTTTCATGCAGCGGCGAGCGGTCCAGGCCGCGCGCCAGCACGCATCGCACCCCTTCGGGGAGCGCCCGACGCGCCGCTTCGGCGGCTTCGCGGTCAGCAAAGACCAGGAAACTACCGCCGCCGGTGCCGGTCAGCCTGGGCCGACCGAAAGCCCGCATCGCGTCGAACAACGCGGCCAGCCGCGGATATCGGCGCAACACCAGCGATTCGAAAGCGTTGTCCTGCCCTTCGAACCCGTCGTCATCGAGAAAGCCGCCTATTTTCAGGGGCGGCGAATCCCGTGTCAATTTGGGGTCCCCGAACAACTCCGCGGTGTTGACGTGGATTCCCGCGTCGACCAGCGCGAACCAGCGCGGTGGCAGGGCCAATGGACTCAGCTTTTCGCCGACACCCTCCGCAAAGGCGGTGTGCCCGTGGACGAACACCGGCACGTCCGCGCCGAGCCGCAGCCCCAGATCCGCCAGTTCCGCGAGGGAAAGGCCGGCACCCCACAATGCGTTCAGCGCCACCAGAACCGTCGCAGCATCCGAGCTGCCACCGCCAAAACCGCCGCCCAGGGGAATGCGCTTGTCGACCCGGATGTCGACGCCAGCACCGATTCCCGCTGCCTCATGGAGCAGCCGCGCAGCCCGGACCACGAGGTCATCATCCGCAGCGACCGCATAGTCGCTGGCTCCATCGATCCGCCGGATGCCACCATCCTCCCGGGTCCGGAGGTGGATGTCGTCGCCCCAGTCGAGCAGCTGGAAAACCGTCTGCAGGAGGTGGTAACCATCCTCCCGCCGGCCAACGATGTGCAGAAAGCGGTTGATCTTGGCCGGTGCCGGCCAGCAGCTCCAGCCTTCAGTGGCGGCCGTCATCACCCTGCCACCGGTCGACAATCACGCGGACGCGGTCCTTTCCCCCGGGGACGACGCGCTCGGCGAACACACGGCGCGGCAGGTCCGCTGGTGACATCGAGTGCCAGTCAGGGAAACGGATCACCCAACCAAACTGGTGCAGTTCCAGCGGTCGTCCGCGGGCGTCGACGCGCGCCTCCTCGACCTCGCCTTCGGCGGCCAGACCGCGCAGCCACAGCGCCAGCGCCTGCATCGGCACATCGAATCCGAACTGGGCGGAGAGCAGCTCGTCCGTGGTTCCAGCCCGAAGCGGGCCGTCCTCCAGCCCTTCCAGCCGAGCGCCCGAGCCATCGGCGACCAGATGCCAGCTCTGCCGCGACACCGGCGCACTCAGGCGGATATCGACCCGGCCACCTTCCTGCCGCCAGTCAATTCGACCACTGCCGCTGTCCTCGGGGCTGGCAAAGGCGATTCGTCCGCTGAAAGCCCAATCATCCCGACCTTCCAGCGCGGCCAGACGCTGCCGGTAGGCTTCGGACTGCAGCCCGCTGGCCGATTCCGAGGCTGCCGACATGTCGGGGGGACGGGTCGCCAGCCGACCGCAGGCTGCGGTCGTCAGCAGCGCGCCGAGCAATGCGGCGCGCACGATCACCTGATGCATCACGCGTCGAGCCGCTGCATGGTGTCCTTCAACACCACGTTGTCTGGATCAAGCTCCAGGCCACGCTGCCAGATGGCGCGGGCCTGCTCGCGCTGCCCGCTTTGCCAGAGGACTTCGCCAAGGTGCGCCGCCACTTCAGGATCGGGCTGCAGCTCGAAGGCCTTGCGCAGCTGGACCAGTGCCTCCTTGGCGTTGCCCATGCGGTACATGACCCAGCCAAGGCTGTCGACCATCGCCGCTGCCTCGGGCTCGATTTCCAGCGCACGACGGATATAGCCCAGCGCCTCCTCGAAACGCTGGGTCCGGTCGGCCAGCGTATAGCCCAGCGCGTTGAGCGCGTTGGCATCCTCAGGATCAAGCTCGACCAGACGCTTGAGGTCAGCCTCGGCCTTGTCGACCTGGTCCAGGCTTTCGTAGGTGAGCGCGCGGGCGTAGAGCAGCTGCGGGTCGTCCTCGAAGATGAGCAGTCCGCGGCTATAGGTATCGACGGCGTCCTGGGCGCGCTGGTGCTTGCGCAACAACTCGGCCTGCAGCAGGTAGCTATCGCGCACCGCCTGTCCGTCCTCTGCTTCGGAGGCCTGCATTTCACGCAGCCGGTCCTCGGCATCATCCAACCGGTCCAGCGCCTCCAGCTGCACGGCAATGCGCAGCTCGGCTTCGCCGCGGCGCGCCGGGTCGCGCACGCCCTCGTACCACTCCATGGCCTCCTGCGGTCGCTTCAGCAGTTCGCCAAGCTGGCCCAACAGGAAGCGCTGCGGATCATCCAGACGCGATGGATCTTCGGCGATCTCGGCCTTGATCTCTTCGTAGAGTGCGGACAGACCGGCCTCATCATGCGCCCTCGCCAAATAGGCCAGCCTACCGGTCCGGATAAGGGCGTTCTGCGGCCCCTTGGCCAGGATCGCCGCTGCCGCTGCCGGGTCGCCCTGGGTGTTGAGCTCCGTGGCGGCGGTCATGCGCAGGCGAGTGTCTTCGGGTTCCAGCGCCAATGCCTTGTCGACGGCCGAACGCGCGGCACTCAGATCGCCGGCCCGACGCTGCCGGTCCGCCTGCCAAAGCCATACGCGCGCGCGGTCGGGGAAGCGCTGCATGGCGATGTCGGCCATGCGATCCGACA
The DNA here is from genome assembly GCA_024233975.1 of Rhodanobacteraceae bacterium. Taxonomy (GTDB): domain Bacteria; phylum Pseudomonadota; class Gammaproteobacteria; order Xanthomonadales; family Xanthomonadaceae; genus JACKOX01. The sequence continues at coordinate 137,994 of JACKOX010000004.1, read as the reverse complement.
GCGCGTCGTCGCCGAGGTCGCGGGCCAGGCTGCCAAAGCCGTACCAGGCATCCGGCTCCGCGGGCAGCGCATCGGCATCGACCAGATCACCCAGCACCGAGGCGCTCAGCTCGCGCGACTCGGTCTGCGCCATCGCCTGCAGCGCCAGCTGCCATTGCGAACCGTCGTCCTGTTTCAGCAGCTGACGGAGGCTGTCAACCGCCACCTGCCGCTGGCCCAGATTGAGCGCCAGATTGGCCTCCAGCGGCAGGCGCTCGACGGCCTCCGGCTTCAGTTCGGCCCAGCGAGCCAGCGCCCGTTGCGCAATATCGGGCTCGCCGGCAGCCAAAGCCACGCGCGCCGCGCGTTCGGCCAGAGCTGAATCATCGGAACCTTCGGCAGCCTTGAGGTAGGACGCCGCCGCGCTGGCCGTTTCCCCTCCCTGCAGCTCGAACTCGGCACTGAGCAGCGAAACCAGCCCGTCCTCCGACGCCGCAGCGGCCCGCGAGTCAACCGCTTCAGAGGCGACCACGGCGCTCGTCGGCAGGACGAACAGGCAGGCCAGAAGCAGCGGGAGGGTGTTTCGACAAGGCATAATGCGCATCTAGGTCAAGGCGTGTGTTGGTTGTGGGTCAGGACTGAGACCCGGCGGAAGCCAGGCGGTTCCCAGTCTATCAGGCCAAACCACCGGTCCTTGGATCGTTATCCACCCAGCCAGCACGCGGCCTGCGCCGCCCGATACCGCACAGCCAAACACCGTCGATGCCGCTGCTTGTAACCGGACTCAATCACCAGACCGCGCCGCTGGACCTGCGCGAGCGTCTGGCCATCGATGCCGAGGCGAATGACGCGGCCTTGCTCGGACTCCTGCGCCACCCCGGTGTGCGCGAAGCCGCGCTGCTGTCCACCTGCAACCGCACCGAGATCTACTGCCAGTTGGATCCCGGCGAGGAAACCGCCGCCGCCCGCTGGCTGGCCGAGCACCATGGCATCGACGCCGGCGAACTCGAGGGCTACCTGTATCGCCACGAAGGTGACGCCGCGGTCCAGCACCTGTTCCGTGTCGCCACCGGGCTCGACTCGCTGGTGCTGGGCGAGCCGCAGATCCTGGGTCAGGTGAAGGATGCCTACCAGCGCGCGCGACGCGGCGGCGGCCTGGGCATGGGTCTGGAGCGACTGTTCCAGCAGTGCTTCGCCACCGCCAAGCGCGTGCGTACCGACACCCGCATCGGCGCGCATCCGGTGTCGGTGGCCTTCGCCGCCGTGCGGCTGGCCGAACAGGCCTTCACCGACATTGCCGCCGCCACCGTGCTGCTGATCGGCGCCGGCGACACCGTGGAGCTGGCCGCCAAGCACCTGCAGGATCGCCGCGCCAAACGCATCTTGATCGCCAACCGCACCCTCGCCCACGCGCAGACGCTGGCCAGCCAGGTCGGCGGCTATGCGCTGCCGCTGGACGCGCTGGAGCAGCACCTGGCCGAGGCCGACATCGTGCTCTCGGCCACCGCCGCACGTGAGCCGGTGTTGAAACGCGACATGCTGGAGCGTGCCCTCAAGAAGCGCCGCTACCGGCCCATGCTGCTGCTCGACCTCGCCGTGCCGCGCGACATCGAGGCCAGCGCCGCCGAGCTGGATGACGTCTACCTTTACAGCGTCGACGACCTCGAACAGGTGATCGACGAAAGCCTGCGCTCGCGCCGTGAATCCGCGCAGCAGGCCGAGGCGATCATCGAGCTGGACGTGGCCCACTTCATGGCCTGGTGGCGCGGCCGCGACGGCCACCAGGTGCTGCGTCAGCTGCGCGATGATGCTGATCGCCGCCGTGCCGATGCGCTGGACCACGCGCAACGACTACTGGCTTCGGGTCAGGATCCGGAAGCCGTGCTGCAGACGCTCGCCCATCGCCTGACCAACAGCCTGCTGCACGCACCCAGTGCGCGCCTGCGGGATGCCGCACGACGCGGTGATCGCGACCTGCTGCGTGCCGCCGAGCGCCTCTACGGCAGCGACAGCGAAAACAGCAACGACGCCAACGACCACGAAGACCACGACAAGGCCACCGAACCCCATGCCGATCGCACCCAGCATCCGTCGCAAACTTGAGCTGCTGGCGGAGCGGCGTGAGGAAGTCGGTCGGCTGCTGGCCGAACCCGAGCTTGCCGACAACCCCCGGCGCCTGCGCGAGCTGAGCCAGGAGTATTCGCAGCTGGAGCCGGTCACCGACACGCTGGCCGAACACGATCGCGCCGAGCATGACCTCGAAGGCGCGCAGGCGATGCGTGATGACCCCGACCTTCGCGAGCTGGCCGACGAGGAAATCGCCACGCAGCAGAGCCGGATCGAAGCGCTGGAGCAGCAGCTGCATGTCCTGCTGCTGCCCAAGGATCCCTATGCCGACGCCAACCTGTTCCTGGAAATCCGCGCTGGCACGGGCGGTGACGAAGCCGCGATCTTCGCTGGCGACCTGTTCCGCATGTACCAGCGCTATGCCGAGCGCCATCGCTGGCAGGTCGAAGTGCTGTCGGCGAACCAGGGCGAGCACGGCGGCTTCAAGGAAGTCATCGCCCGCATCGAAGGCGCCGGCGCCTTCCCGAAGCTGAAGTTCGAGTCCGGCACCCACCGCGTACAGCGCGTGCCGGAAACCGAATCGCAGGGCCGCATCCACACTTCTGCTGCCACCGTCGCCATCCTGCCGGAGATGGACGACATCGCCGACGTCGAGATCCGCGATGCCGACCTCAAGGTCGACACCTTCCGCGCGTCCGGCGCCGGTGGCCAGCACGTCAACAAGACCGACTCCGCCATCCGCATGACCCACCTGCCCAGCGGCATCGTGGTCGAGTGCCAGGACGAGCGCAGCCAGCACAAGAACCGTGCCCGCGCCCTGTCGCTGCTGAAGGCACGACTGCTGGACGAACAGCGCAGCAAGCAGTCCGCCGAACAGGCCGAATCGCGCAAATTGCAGGTCGGCAGCGGCGACCGCAGCCAGCGCATCCGCACCTACAACTTCCCGCAGGGCCGCATCACCGACCACCGCGTCGAAGGACTGACGCTTTACCGCCTGTCCGAAGTGATGGAAGGCGACCTCGACGAGCTGGTGCAGCGACTCACCGAAGAGGAACAGGGCGACCAGCTGCGCGCGCTCGGCATGAACTGAAACCCGGCCGGCCTGGCAGCAGTGCCGCCACGGGCTGCGTTAAAGTGGCCGAACTGATTTCGATCCGTGGAGGATTCATGTCCGTGCAAGTCCGTCGCGCCGGTACCGACGATCTCGACCGCCTCGTTCCCCTGTTCGACGGCTACCGCCGCTTCTACGAGCAGGAAGGCGACCCCGACGCCGCCCGCAATTTCCTGAAGGCGCGCCTCGACAGCGGCGATTCGGTGATCCTGCTGGCCGAGCACGACGGCGAAGCCATCGGCTTCACCCAGCTCTATCCGCTGTTCAGCTCGGTGCGCATGGCGCGGATCTGGATCCTCAACGACCTGTTCGTGGACGACAGCCATCGCCAGCGCGGCGCCGGTCGTGCCCTGCTGGAAGCCGCACAGACTTTCGCGGAAGACGATGGCGCCGCTGCCCTGCAGCTGGAAACCCAGCGCACCAACAGCGTGGCGCAGTCGCTGTACACGCGACTCGGCTGGGAAGCGCCGGACGACACCATCTGGTTCAACCTGCCGCTGGACGACAGCGAGCGCGGACGCCAGCGCGCCGACGCGCCCTTTGGCATCGGCAACTGACGACGCGAGACCGACCACATGAGCTCGAGCGACACGTTCATCCCGCTGCGACTGGCGCTGCTGACCGTCTCCGACACGCGCAGCCGCGACAACGACACCTCGGGCGACTATCTCGCCGGCGCGATGGGCGAAGCCGGTCACGAGCTGGCCGCGCGCGAACTGCTGCCCGACGACATCTATCGCGTGCGCGCCGCCGTCGCCGCCTGGATCGCCGATCCGACCATCGACGGCGTGCTGGTCAACGGTGGCACCGGCTTCACCGGCCGTGACTCGACGCCGGAAGCGATCGGTCCGCTGCTGGACAAGGAAATGCCCGGTTTCGGCGAACTGTTCCGGCAGGTCAGCGTGGAGGAAATCGGCACCAGCTCGCTGCAGTCGCGCGCCTTCGCCGGCCTGTCCAACAACAGCTTCGTGTTCTGCCTGCCCGGCTCCACCTCAGCCTGCCGCACCGCTTGGGAGAAGATCATCCGGCAGCAGCTGGATGCCCGCACGCGACCCTGCAACCTGGCCACGCTGAGGCCACGATTGACTGAGCGCTGAGGTCGTCTGCATGCGAATAGCACTACTCCTCCCAACTGCGCTCTACGCATCGACAGCGATTTCGACGGAATGCGAGTGGAAAGGGAGTTTCGTTTCGCCTGATGCAGTCGCGTTGGCGCCAGAAAAGTTCGATACGGTTACGCCAACCACGTCCATCGAGGCCGCCGTCAAGATTCTTGGCCCAGCGGTGAGAGAAATGGGCTCTGGAATGTATGTGCTGCAGTGGGATGTAGTGGATAGCCGCGTGTTCTTCATATCGGCCACCTCGCCTTGCAGCAAGCCAGTTGGCATGGGCTTTCAATCAGCAACTAAGACTTTGCAGCCGAACCAGCGAGTATCCGAGGACTAGATTCGTGGCCGTCAAGAAAGTCATGGAGCTGTTTCATCCGGACGGCAGCCCGTCATATCGCCTAGAACTGGCAGACGACGTCCCGTCCGGACTTGAAGAGACATGGCATCTTCCGAGAACACTGACGCAACGAGCCGAATTTCTCGACGGCCAACTTCACGGTCGGTACGAATCTTGGTGGACCAACGGCTCACCAAAGGAACGAGGAGCATACTCGCGAGGCAAACGCATTGGAATTTACGAGTGGTTTACCTCGTCCGGTGAGGTTTGGGCGCAGCACGACTACGGCGATCCATAGCGCCTGTACATCAGTGCGAACCGAACAAACCCGATCCAGAAATCCAGAGGCAAATTCCGCACCAGCACCAACTTCAAAGGTAGTTCAATTCCATGGAAAAGATGAAAGGCAAGCACTACCGCAAGCACCTGAAGCCGATGCAGTCCGAGTTGATGTCGCTGCAGCGCTGGGTGCAGGAGACGGGGCAGCGGCTGCTGGTGCTGTTCGAGGGTCGCGATACCGCCGGCAAGGGCGGCAGCATTGGCGCGATCAGCGATCACCTGAATCCGCGCGCCTGCCGCATCGTCGCGCTGCCCAAGCCGACGGAAACGGAACAGGGTCAGTGGTATTTCCAGCGCTACGTGTCGCACCTGCCCACGAAAGGCGAGATCGTGCTGTTCGACCGCAGCTGGTACAACCGCGCCGGCGTGGAAAAGGTGATGGGCTTCTGCACGGAGGCGGAATGCGAAGCCTTCCTCGAACAGGCGCCCGTATTCGAGAAGCAGCTGGTGGACGACGGCATCATCCTGATCAAGTATTGGCTCAGCGTGGACCAGGAAGAGCAGGAAGAACGCTTCGCCGAACGCGCCGCCGATCCGCTGAAGCGCTGGAAGCTGTCACCCATCGACATCAAGGCACGCGAGAAGTACGTCGACTACGGCCACGCCCGCCAGGCCATGTTCGCCGCCACGCATACCAAGTGGGCGCCGTGGACGGTTGTGGAGTTCAACGACCAGAAGCGCGGCCGCCTGAACCTGATCCGCGACCTGCTCGACCGTCTGCCGATCCCCAAGCTCAAGGATCGCGACATCGACCTGCCACCGCTGGACGGCAAACCCGGGAAGGAAACCTTCGAAGGCATGGTGCAGCCGATCAAGGATCGTTTCGGAACCGATGAAAGCGACGACGATTGAGCTGCTGTCTGGTCGGCGAACTTACGCTTTCAGTGCCGGTAGCCGATCTCGATAACTTCGCGACAGTTTCAGCTCCTGTCCGCAGTCGAGGGTCAGGAAATACTCGCCGTTGATATGTGGGCGCATCTCGCGCACGCGCTCGACGTTGACGATGGTCGAGCGATGCACGCGCTGGAAGCGCGGATCGGTCAGCTGCTTTTCCAGAGCTGCCATGGTCGAGCGCAGCACATGCGTTTCGTTGCTGGTGTGCACGCACATGTAGTCACCGGCAGCATCGATCCAGCGGATGTCGTTGAATGGCACACGAATGATGCGTGAGCCATCCTTGATGGTCAGCCGCTGCGTGGCCGCCGTTGATTGCCCGGCGGCCACCTCGCCCTCCAGCGCCTGCTCCAGCGTCAGGTCCGGGCGTCCGGCAACTTCGCCCAGCAGGCGCAGCAGCTGGTCGCAGTGCTCACCAGCCTCGCGCTCGCGACGCTGCTCGCGCACGCGATCCAGCGCCTGCGCGAGTCGCTCCTCGTCCACGGGCTTCAGCAGGTAGTCGACCGCGCTGTTCTCGAAAGCGCGGATGGCGTAATGGTCGAAGGCGGTGACGAACACCACCAGCGGCATGCGGCTGGCGGGGATCGCCTTCAGGGTCTGGAAACCGTCCAGTCCCGGCATCTGCACGTCGAGGAACATCAGGTCCGGTGCCAGCGACTTCACCTGTTCCAGGGCCGCCTCGCCGTCACCTGCCTCGCCGACGATCTCCACATCGTCCTGCCCGGCCAGCCGCAGCGACAGGCCTCGACGCGCCAGGGGCTCGTCATCGACCAGCAGGACTCGTATCGGATCGCTCATGTCATCGGGAAAAAGGCGCGCGCTGGCTCTCGGCGGCCATTATTCCTTCGCCGCCACGGCCTTTTCCAGCGGAAGGTCGATCAGCACCTCGACGCCATGCGGCTGGCGATTGCCGAATCGCACGCGCTGCCGGCTGCCATAAAGCACCTGCAGACGCTCGCGCGTGTTGGCGAGACCCACGCCGCGACCGTTGTCGCCGCCGCTCATCAGCCGTGCCAGCTCCGGCGCACCGGGACCATCATCGGCGACACGGAGCCGCAGCATGCCGTCATCGCCGGCACGCGCGCCGATCTCCAGGCAGCCACCCTGCACCTGCTTGGCCACCGCGTGCTTGATCGCATTTTCGATCAATGGCTGCAGCAGCAGGCTCGGCACCAGCGCGTCCTCGCAGGCGGGATCGATATCGAACTCGATGCGCAGGCGTTCGGCGAAGCGCACCTTTTCGATGTCGAGGTAGAGGTTGAGCGCGTCCAGCTCCTGCTTGAGCGTCACCCGCTGGATCGGGTCGTTGTCCAGCGAATGCCGAAGGAAGGCCGACAGCTTCTGCACCATGCGGTTGGCGGTGCCGTTGTCGCGATCCAGCACCAGCGTCGAAATGGCGTTCAGCGTGTTGAACAGGAAATGCGGATTGAGCTGGTAGCGCAGCATCTTGAGCTGCGCCTGGTGCGCCATCGCATTGGCCGCCAGAGCCGCTTCGGTCTGCTTGCGCAGCTGACGGTAGTACTTGATGCCGATGTAGAAGCCCACCCAGGCCAGCACCACGTAGAGGTAGGTGAACAGCCGCGCGGCATAACCCAGCGCCGACTTCGGGCGGCACATCTCGCCGCACCAGTCGATCTGCACGGCGATGAACACGCAGCCGATCAGCGCCGACGCCAGCAGCGTCGCCGGCAACATCACCAGGATCAGCTGGCGTGGCGGCAGCCGCCAGAAGTAGCGCAGCACGTAGCGCAGGCCCAGCGTGATGACGAAACCCGCCAGCGCCGTGGTCACCGGCAGTTTCCAGTAGCCCATGGGCTTGTCCTGCGCCATGCCGGTGACGTAGTCGAGCAGGAAATAGCCTGCCCAGCCGGCAATCTGCAGCAGCCAGAACAGCTTCGGGGATGGACTGGTTTCGATGGATCGGTTCACGGCCTGGTCGATCGCGGCGGCATCGAATGATGCTAGCGCCGCGGCGGCCGGCGCTGACTCGTCCTGTCGCGTGGGCGATGCGCCCTGCCGCGAGGCAGCTCGTTGGCGGCGCTCAGCCGGTGGTGAAGTCATCGCTGGAGTCCACGGAGGCCGCCACCAGCGCGTGGCGCTCGATGTGCTGAACATCCGCCTGTGGCGGTCCCTGCTTCAGCCATTCAGCCAACTGCTCGACGGCTTCGGCATCACCCGAGGCCAGCACCTCGACGCGGCCATCCGGCAGGTTGATGGCATGACCGACGATGCCCAGGCGCCGCGCCTGCTGCTGCGTCGATGCGCGGAACCAGACGCCCTGGACGCGACCCTCGACCAGGAAGCGGGCGGCAAGCCGAGTCATTCGCCAGCGGTCTTTGCTGCCGGCTTGTCCGCGGCTGGCTGGCTGGCCGCTTCCTTCGCCGCATCAATGGCCTGCCCCAGTGCCTTGCCGGTGACCGGGCCAAGGAACTGCCTGGCGACGCGACCTTCCGGGTCGATCAGGTAGGTGGTCGGCAGACCGCGCGGCTCGGCGAAGTCGGCGGGCGGGTCCCAGGTGTCGACCCAGGCGATCGGGTACTTCACCGGATGCTTCTCGATAAAGGCCTTGAGGTCCGCCTGCTCGATCTCCTCGAAGGCCAGTCCGATCACGCTGACGTCATCGCGCGACTGGTCGAATTCGTCGATGTCCGGCATTTCCGCCAGGCAGGGCGAACACCAGGTCGCCCAGAAGTTGACGATGACCCATTGGCCACGCAGATCGGACAGGCGCCAGTCCTCGCCATTGACGGTCTTCACCTCCAGGCTCGGGCGTTCGGCCGTCTCGGTGACGACAGCGGCGGCACTGCCGGCGAAGGCGAGGAACATCAGGCTGGCCAGCAGCGGGCGGAAAAGCGGCATGGGGGAATCCTCCGGAAGTTGACGCCGTCGCTCAGCCCGTTTCGAGCTCGTCGGCGAACGACGGGTCGCTGGGCAGGGATTGGAACACATCGCCCAGCGTGCGTTGCAGTCCCTCGGACAACGGATCGCGCAGGCGGTTCAGCGCCTCCACTGCGCAACGGCCGATGTCGTCGTCGGCAAACGGCATGGTCAGCCGCGCCACCGGAACCCGCAGATTGCCGCTGCGATACAGATCTTCCAGGCGCACGCAATTGAGGTCGCGCACCAGCACCCATTCGCCGAACTCGTTGCGCTGCACAACCTTCTCGCGCTCCAGCAGAGCCAGATAACGCTGCAGCAGGTCGTCGGTCAGGCTCGGTTCCATCATCGGCAGTTCGTTGGAATGCAGACCGACGCCAGCGCGCTGCGCCATCGCGAAGCGCGCCAGCAGGCGCAGCAGGCCGTACATCTCGTGACCGACCGGCAGGCGCTGCTCCAGCGGCTGCCAGCGGAAAGCGCTGAGCGAGGCGGCGAAGGACGCACCCAGCAGCACCGACACCCAGGAAAGGTAGATCCAGATCAGAAAGATCGGAATCACCGCCAGCGTGCCGTACACCTGCGTGTAGGACGGCACGTTGCTGATGTACGTCGCCAATCCGAACTTGGCCAGCTCGAACAGCAGCGTGGCCAGCACACCGCCAACCAGCGCGTAGCGGAAGCGCACCGAGCGGTTGGGGATGACCAGATAACCGGCGGTGAAGGCGCTGAGCTCGACCACCGTGGGCACCTGTCCCAGCAGCCACTCCTGCAGGCCGAACTTCTGCGCGGCATCGGAGATGAACGGCAATGAGAACAGATACGAGCTGATCGCCAGGCTGGCGATAACCAGCAGCGGTCCCAGCGTCAGCGCCACCCAGTACACCAGGAAGCGCGCCAGCTTGGATCGCGGCGCCTCGACGCGCCAGATGCGGTTGAAGGTGTCCTCGATGCTGGCCATGGTCAGCAGTGCGCTCACCAGCAGCGCGCCGCCGCCGATGCTGGTCAGGCCGCGGGCGCTGTCGGCGAACTCACGCAGGTACTTTTCCACCGCACGCGCCGAGGCCGGCACGAAGTTGGCGAAGATGAAGTCCGTCGACTGGTCCAGCCAGACCTGGAAGCTGGGAAATGCGGCGACCACGCCAAACGCGGCCGCCGTCAGTGGCACCAGCGCAAACACCGTGGTGTAGCTGAGCGCACCGGCGGACTCGAAGCAGCGATCATCCACGAAGCGGTGCCATAGGAAGCTGGCGAACGCGCGCCAGCGCTCCCGCGGATGCCGCTCGAGAACACCCCGAAGCCAGTCGAGCAGCCGACCGGGAAGGTTTGCAGACGAGGGTTTCGACGCGCGATCCATCCGCAAAGCCTAGCAGCTTGACCGCGTCATCGAGCGCCGGACGCACCGGATCGGCTACGCTTGCGGGATGAAGGAAATCCTCGTGCTTTACTACTCCCGCGATGGCTCCACGGCCGCGCTGGCGCGGCAGGTCGCTCGCGGCGTCGAGGCCGGAGGCTTGTCAGCGCGCCTGCGCAGCGTGCCGCCGGTGGCGCCGGTAACCACGACAGCAGCGCCACCGGAACCGGAAGAAGGCGCGCCCTACGTCGACAAGCAGGACCTCGATGACTGCGCCGGCCTGATCCTCGGCAGCCCGACCCGCTTCGGCAACATGGCCGCGCCGATGAAACATTTCCTCGACACTACCGGCGCCGAATGGGTTTCCGGCACGCTGGTCGGCAAGCCGGCGGCGGTATTCACCTCCACTGGCACGCCGCATGGCGGACAGGAATCGACGCTGCTGTCGATGATGCTGCCACTGCTGCACCACGGCTGCGTGATCGTCGGCCTTCCCTTCACCGAACCTGCGCTCACCAACACCACAGGCGGCGGATCGCCCTACGGCGCCAGCCACCTCGCCCGTGACCGCAAGGTGACCCGGCCCAGTGATGACGAAGCGCATCTGGCCCGCGTGCTCGGCGAGCGCGTGGCGCGACTGGCGGAGCGTCTGTCATGAGCGCCCGCCAGTGGCTGATGCTGGGCCTTGCCGGGCTATTGATCCTGTTTGCCGTGTGGTTTGCCGTACCGGGCCTGTGGGCGCTGTTCGTCGTATTCGCGGCACCGCCGCTGCTGCTGCTCGTCGGCACCCTGCATGGGTCACGACAGGCGCCGTTCTGGGCCGGATTGCTGGCGCTGCTGTGGTTCTGCCACGGCGTCATGGAAGCCTGGGCCGCGCCACAGCATCGCGATCTGGCGCTGATCGAAGCCGCGCTCGCACTGGTGGTGATCCTCGCGGCCAGCCTGCCAGGCCTGCGCGCGCGCTTCACCAAGCGTCGCGGCACGGCGGCACGAGACGGGGACTGAGCCTCACGCCATGACCGCCTTCCATGCCCATCAAGGCGATGAGCGCCTGCGCGACCTGCCGCCCAGCGCCATCGAGAAGATGCACACCGCGGCACGCGCCATTCGCGATGGTGCGCTGCCGGTCGCCCAGCGACTCCTGAAGGACGTGCTCGCCAGCCATCGCCGCCACCCGGAAGCCATGCGACTGATGGCCACGCTGCATGCGCAGGCCGGCCGGCATGACGAAGCCTTCAAGACCTTCGAGCTCGCCCTGGAGCGCCATCCCGACGACGCATGGCTGCACAACGACCTCGGCAACGCAATGGCGGCGGCCGGGCGTGGCGCCGAGGCATTCGACCATTGGCGCGAGGCTGCCAGACTGGCACCCGGCTGGGTCATGCCCTGGTACAACCTGGGCCGCAACCAGCAGCTGCAGGGCGATACCGCGGCGGCCATTGACTCCTTGCGCCGCGCCTGCGAAAGCGACGAGCGCTGGCTGCCGGCGCATATCCTGCTGGGGGATGCCCTGCTGCACGCTGGCGACTTCGATGCCGCAGCCGCCCGTTATCGTCATGCGCTAAGCATCGAGCCGTCCTGCGGCGACGCCTGGCGCGGACTGTCGAACATCAAGACCGTGCCGCTGACCGATGCCGATGCCGAGGCGATGGCCGCACAGCTGGCGCGACCGGGCATCGCTGACGAAGATCGCATCGCCATGCGCTATGCCCTGGGCAAGCTGGAGGAGGACCGAGGCAACCATGACGCCGCCTTCGAGCAGCTGGCGCAGGCCAACCGCGCGCTCAACAACCGGCGACCCTGGCGACGTGATGCCTTTGAACGGCAGGTCGAAGCGAACATCGAGGCAACCGCCACACTGCCGGAACCCGCAGATACCGGACTCGGCACGGAAGTGATTTTCATCGTCGGCATGCCGCGCTCCGGATCGACGCTGTTCGAGCAGATCCTCGCCGCTCATCCCAATATCGAGGGCGCCAGCGAGCTTCCCGATCTGGAGGCTGTGATCGAGCAGGAATCGGCCTGCCGTGGCAAGGCCTTCCCGGACTGGATTGCCGACGCCGGCAATGACGACTGGCAGCGACTGGGCGCCGACTATCTGGCGCGAACGGCACGCTGGCGCGAGCGGCACCCGCGTTTCACCGACAAGATGCCGGAGAACTGGCGCTTCGTCGGCGTATTGCGCGCGATGCTTCCCGGCGCCACCATCATCGATGCCCGTCGCGACCCGCTGGAGACCGCCTGGTCCTGCTTCCGGCAGCAGTTCTACCGCCTGCCGCATTTCGCCAGCGACTTCGATGACGTCGGCAGGTACCTGCGCACCTGCGAACACGCCATGGACCGCTTCCGGGATCGCGACCCAGGGCGCATCCACCTGCATCGCTACGAAGCCCTGCTGGACGATCCGGAAGCCGGTATCCGCCGACTGCTGGCCGATTGCGGCTTGACCTTCGACGAGGCCTGCCTGCGTTTCCACGAAGCCTCGCGCAGCGTTCGCACCGCCAGCGCCGCCCAGGTCCGGCAACCCCTGCGACGCGACACGGCGCGCGCCGCTGCCTATGGCGCACGCCTCGATCCGCTGCGACGCGCCCTCGGCATATAACGACACAGATCGCCGCGACCGCGCTTTTCCCGCAAAATATGCGGATGGAAGAGCTACTCATCGTTACCACCGGCGGCACCATCGACAAGGTTTACTTCGACGACAAGTCGGATTACCAGATCGGTGAACCGCAAATCGGCCGCATCCTCGAAGAGCTGGGTGTGGCCTTCCGTTTCCGGGTCATACCGATCCTGCGCAAGGACAGCCTGCACATCAGCGACAGTGATCGCGAGCTGATCCGTCAGGCCATCGCCGCGCAGGAGGCGAAGCACGTCCTGATCACCCACGGCACCGACACCATGGTCGAGACCGCGCGGGTGCTCTCGGCCCTGAGCGACAAGACGATCGTCCTCACCGGCGCGCTCAACCCGGCGCGTTTCCGCGGCTCGGACGCCGAATTCAACATCGGCACCGCCGTCGGCGCCGTGCAGGCGCTGCCGCCGGGCGTGTACATCGCCATGAACGGGCGCATCTGGGATCCGGCAAAGGTCCGCAAGAACGTCGAGGCCAACCGCTTCGAAGCGGTCGAATGATGAGCAAAGATCCGTCGGATGCTCCAGGCGACATCGAAGCAGCCCAACCCGATCGCCTGTACCTGGAGAACCTGAGGGTCGGCGACATATTCCGCAGCGGCGAGTTCCTGCTGGAACGTGACGAGCTGCTGGCATTCGCATCCCGTTACGACCCGCAGCCCTTCCATACGGACGGGACGGCAGCTGCCAGCTCCCTTTTCGGCGGACTGGCTGCCAGCGGCTGGCAGACGGCCAGCATCACCATGCGCCTTCTGGTCGGGAGCGTGCCGATTGCCGGCGGCCTGATCGGCCTCGGCGCCGAGATCAGCTGGCCAAACCCGACACGACCCGGCGATCGCCTTCGCGTCGAGTCCACCCTGACCGAGATCCGCGAGTCGGCATCGCGACCGGATCGCGGCATCGTCACGGCGGAAAGCCTCACGCTGAACCAGGATGGTCAGGTCGTGCAGCGCATGAGTTCGCAGCTGATGGTCTTCCGTTGCCGCTAGAACAACACCTCTAACGCCGAATCCAGCCTGGTATCCCCGGCCACCGCGCAGCGACCTGCCATCGGCCAAACCACAACGACCTGCCGCACTTCGCCCCCTCGTAAGCCGTCCATCCGGTTTCCGCAGCGCCGCCCTGCCCCGTACCGACTGACCTGCGGTGCAGCTAGCCAGCAGCAGCGCGACACACGCACAAAAAAAGACCCCGGCCGAAGCCGGGGTCTTCAATGAATCGACTAGTGATCGCGGTGGATCAGTTCGTCGTACCCGTCAGGGTTACACCAGAGTAGGCGCTGTAGGCGCGAACCGCGATGTAGTACGTCGTGTTGCTGGACGGGGTGAACGTGCAGGTTTCGCTGTTGCCGCTCTTGTACGGACGGCAATCGTAGCTCGACGTGGTCGGAGCGCTGCCGGCGCGGACGTAGAGGTCGGCGTCGCCGCTACCGCCAGCGATGCTGAAGGTCACGCTCTGGCCAGCCGAAACCGCCATGGTGTAGGTCGAGGACCAGCTGTTCTTGGCCACCGAACCCAGGCTCACGCCCTGGCCGCTGCACAGCTCGGAGCCGCCGCAGCTGCCACCACCGCCACCACCGCCACCGCTGGTGTCGTAGCTACCGACCAGGCTGACGCCGCTGAAGGTGCTGTATGCCTTGACGCGGACGTAGTAGGTGGTCGCCGACGGCGAAGCGAAGGAGCAGGTCTCGGCGTTGCCGGACTTGTACGGACGGCAGTCGTAGCTGCTGTCGGTCGGCGCGCTGCCGGCCTTGACGTACATGTCGGCGTCACCGGTACCACCGGAGATGGCGAAGCTCAGGTTGCTGGCACCAGCCGGCACGACCATGGTGTAGGTCACGTCGTTGCCCTGCGAAGCGGACAGGCCGGTCACTGCCACGCCGTTCTGCAGCTCGCTGCTGCCGCCACCGCCGCCGCCACCGCCGCTGACGGTCACGTTGGAGGACTTGCTGTTGGTCGCACCATCGTCGTCCGTCACGGTCAGGGTCACGGTGTAGGTGCCGCTGGCCGCATAGGTGTGGCTCGGGTTGGTCGAGCTCGAGGTGCTGCCGTCACCGAAGTTCCAGGAGCGCGATGCGATCGAGCCATCGCTGTCCGAGGAAGCGTCGGAGAAGGAAGCGGCCAGACCACTGGTGGTGAAGGTGAAGTTCGCGGTCGGCGCGTTGTTCGGCACCGAAGCGGTGTAGTCACCCACCAGCGACACGCTGGAGAACGTGCTGTAGGCCTGCAGCATCACGTAGTAGGTACCAGCAGACGGCGAAGCGAAGCTGCAGCTCTCCGTGTTGCCGGACTTGTACGGACGGCAGTCGTAGCTGCTGGTGGTCGGAGCGCTACCGAACTTCACATACAGGTCGGCGTCACCGCTGCCGCCCGAGATGTTGAAGGTCAGGTTGGTCGCACCGGCTGGCACCGCCATGGTGTAGCTGATGGAGTTGCCGCTGGTCGCGGCCAGGCCGGTCGCCGGCACGCCCTTGGTCAGGGTGCCACCGGTGCCACCACCACCACCGCCACCACCACCCGAGGTCGGGCAGTTCACGCCAACGGCGTCGAACGCTGCGGTCACATCAGCGACGGTGTAGCCCAGATCATCGGCGGCGGTTTCAACACCGCAGGCGCCGCTGTTAAAGGTCGAACTGGATGTCCAGTAGTTCTGGTTGGCGCGGGCAAACGCCTTGAACGCCTTCACGATGCCCCAGCCGCTGGTCGTGGCAAGGTTGTAGAACGCCTTGTTGTAAACACCCGATGAGTAATGCACGTCGAGGCCACTGTAGTAGTCAGCCGCGTTGTCGATGGACGAACCATCCTGCGTCGGGTTGTTCATGTAGCGCAGTGCGCCACTGCCCTTGAAGATATCGGCGCCGACTTTCCAGTCGTTGGTGCCGCCAGCGGAGCTCTTGAAGTAGTACTCGGCTGCCTCACCCGCCATGTCCGAGAAGGCCTCGTTCATGCCGCCGGACTGGCCGGAATAGGTCAGGTTCGAGTTCTGCTCGGTGAAGCCATGCGACACCTCATGCGAGGACACGTCGAGGCTGACCAGCGGATAGAACGTGCTGGCGCCATCACCAAAGGTCATCGCCGAGCCATCCCAGAAGGCATTCTCGTAGCTGGACTTGTAGTGGACCTTCATCTTCAGCGCGAAGGTCAGCGGCGCGGTGCCCAGGTAGTCCTGGTACATGTTGTAGATGACGCCACCGAAGAAGTGCGCGTCGTTCAGCGGCGAGTAGGCGCCGTTGATGGTCTTGACCGTGTTGCGCGGGCAGGTGTACGAGAACGCCGTGTTGCTGGTGTTGGTGCTGGCGTTGTTCAGGTTGACCGTCGTCACGTTGGTGTTGGTCATGGTGCAGGTGGTGCCACTCTGCGACACGTTCAGGTAACCGTAATCGGTACCGTACTCGTACTGACCCGTCTTCTGGTTGCCGCCAGGACCGGTGCCGTTGGCGTGAGCCAGGCCGTCCCACTGCTTCAGCACGGCGCCGCTCACGGCGTCCACGATCACGAACGGGCGGGTCGGCGCGCCGCTCATCGAATCGGCGAAGAAGGAGCTGACGAAGACGCGATGCGCGTCGCCGTTGCCATCAACGTAAATCATCTCCTCGGAACTTTCATTCTGGAAGACGGTGTCGCTCGGGCGCTTCTTGCCCAGCGCCACGTCCTTGGCGAGCTCCAGCGCGGATGACGTATCCAGGCCGATGTCCGTGCCACGGCGCTTGGCGTTGATGCCATTGCCGTTGACGACATTGACTTCGGTTGCCATGCGGCCGAACAGGCTGCGGATCGTGCCGTCGGCGTTCTCGCTGATGGCGATGCCTTCGCCCCAGACCGGCAGGCCGTTGATGGTCTGCTGGTAGCGATAGTGCTTGACGCCACCCTTCTCCTCGGTGGAGCGGACCAGCTTGAGGCCGGCATTGGCGTTCATCATCAGCATTTCGGCATGACGGTCGGCGGCATTGACTGCCTGGCCGAGTCCTGCCGTTGCCTGCAGGTAGTCGCTGTTGATCTTGTTGACGTTGCGTGCGTGCAGGTCCACCAGATTGGCGGCCTGCGCAGTAGCCATGGAGCCCAGCGCTGCTGCAGTGACCGCTGCGAGAGCGTGCAAGCGGGTCAAGCGAGTGCGATTGCGATTCACGTTGTGATTTCCCCGAAACAGGATGTTCGACGGGCCTGGTCCAAATCGGACCCCAAGATATCCATACGTGTCCCGGATCATGCCGTTCCCCTTTCAGCGGCACGCGACTTCCCTTGGAACCTGCCGTATCGGCCAGATCCCAGACTGTCGTCAAACCCGAATGGCGTCATCGTGACTTGCCTGATGCCGCCCAGTGTCCGGACCACGGCTTTGCCCCGTCGGAACAAAGCGGACCAGAACCTATCAACGCTCTGAGAAATGCGTCAATACGGTTACGGGGCGTTCATCACAGTTAACAGAAAGTCACAATGTTGCGTCGCGGAATACTTGTGTTCAAACTGAGCACAAGCATCAGGTAACCGCGATACTGAAGGGATGGTTACCCATGAAACAATATGTTGCGCTGCACGAACGGCCATCCGCATTTTTGTAAATTGGTGTGAATCCGGAGTTCGGTAACAGTGGAATTCTGCGGGTGCGGCTGCCCATCCACGTCAGAAACGCGCAAATTTATGTTCCGATTCGGGGTGAAACCCGCCTCAATCGAAATGAGCGGCAGCCGTTGACCGACAAACGGTCGAGCCAGCCGCTCAGCGACGACCAAATGTCCTGACCGTCCGCGGGCGACGCCACCACATCAGCAGCCAGAGGATGCCGAGCACGGGCGCACCGTAGTGCGTCATTCGCATGCCCAGCCCCATGTGGCTGCCGGTCAGGTCCATCGCTGCGGCCGGATTGGCCGCCACGGCGGCGCGAGCGTCTGCGAAATGTTGATCCGCAAAGGCCACGGCAGCGGATTCGATCCCCAGCGCATCAACGACCGCCAGGCCAGCACTGGCATAGCCCCAGGCCAGAACGCCCTCATGGTTGATCGACTTGGTTACCGCGATGCCAACTTCCGGATCGCGGCTCAAGCCCGCCCAGGCGTACAGGTCGATCAGCAGGAACAGCCAGAAGAGAGCAGCGACGACGCGCCGGGCAATCACGATGGGACTCATGCATGGATCTCCTCGGGTTTCTGGCGCAAGGGGACGGCTCGCGCATCTGCCGCGCCTGGTTCTTACAGCATGCCGGTTTCCAGTCGTGCCGACTCCGACATCATGTTCTGGTTCCAGGGCGGATCGAAGACCAGCTCCACGTCGGCTTCGGCCACCGTCGGAATCAGCTCCAGCTTGCTGCGCACGTCCTCGACCAGCACGTCGCCCATGCCACAGCCCGGGGCTGTCAGCGTCATCTTCACGTCCACGCGACGCTGCCGGTCCGGCAAGGGAACCACGTCGCACTCATAGATCAGGCCCAGCTCGACCACATTGATCGGGATTTCCGGATCAAAGCAGGTGCGCAGCTGTTTCCACACCAGCTTCTCGACGTCCTGGTCCGATGCGTCGTCAGGCAACTCCGGGCGCGGCAACGGCTCCTTCCCCAACGCGTCGGCATCCGCCCCGGCAATGCGGAACAGGTTGCCTTCGATGAAGACGGTGAAACTGCCACCCAGTGCCTGGGTGATGTAACCAATGCTGCCGGCAGGCAGGCTGACTTTCTCGCCCTGCGGCACCAGGATGGCGTCGCAGTCGCGCTCGAGTTTTACGGGTTCGCTGGTTCGACTGTACATGGTGCGTATGATACGGCAGCGTCCACTGCCGCGAGCCGATGAATATCAACGTTTCAAGCACACCCACCCGCAATAGGGCGCCGATGCAGGCCCGCAATGGCTACTGGCTCGGCCTCGTGGTCATGCTGGCCGCGGTCGCGGCGATGACTGCGCTCTGGTCGGCCATCAACCTGCACAACGGCCATCTCAATGGCTGGCTGGCACTGCCGACCGCACTCGATGCCGTGCTCCTGCTGCGACTGGCCGGCACGAGGCGCGGGCCGGTCAGCCAGCTGCTCGCCTCTATGGCCACCCTGGTCACCGCCGGCATCGCGGTATGGATCACTGCCGGCACGCGGATCGGCCGCGTCATGGGCATGTCGCCCGCGGACTCCCTGCAGCGCATGGATCCGATGCTCGCTCTGGAAATCGCCAAGCAGGCCGGCACCCGCTGGGACTGGCTGGCACTACTGCTGGCTCTGGGCCTGTGCCTCTGGCTTCAGCGGGCAAAGCCGACCACCTGAAGCCGCGCCTCAGTGGCTGCCGCCACCTTCTATGGCCTTGAACTCACTGACCAGACTGGCCGCCGCAGCCTGGCCGTCGGCGAACAGCATGCGCGTGTTGTCGGCGTAGAACAGGGCGTTCTCGATGCCGGCAAAGCCGGCGCCGCGGCCGCGCTTGATAACGATCACCTGCCGCGCGTTGATCACGTCGAGCACCGGCATGCCGTAAATCGGTGAACTCTTGTCGGTGCGCGCTGCCGGGTTCACCACGTCGTTGGCGCCGATCACGATGGCGACATCGCAGTTGGGGAACTCGGGGTTGATGTCGTCCATGTCGGCGATCAGGTCGTAGGGCACGCCGGCTTCGGCCAGCAGCACGTTCATGTGGCCGGGCATGCGGCCCGCCACCGGATGGATGGCGAACTTCACGTCCTTGCCGGCGTCGATCAGCAGCTTGGACAGTTCCCAGATCTTGTGCTGGGCCTGCGCCACCGCCATGCCGTAGCCCGGAACGATGACGACCTTGTCGGCGATGTACAGCAGCGAGGCCACGTCGGCGGCGTCGATCGGCTTCTGACTGCCTTCGATGGCCTCGCCTTCGCCGCCGCCACCGAAGTTGGAGAACAGCACGTTGCTGATCGGGCGGTTCATGGCCTTGGCCATCAACTGGGTCAGCAACGTACCCGCCGCACCAACGACAGTACCGGCAATGATCAGCGCCTCGTTCTGCAGCACGTAGCCTTCGAAAGCCACGGCAAGACCGGTCAGCGCGTTGTACAGAGAGATCACCACCGGCATGTCGGCGCCACCGATGGGCAGCGTCATCAGCACACCAAACAGCAGCGCCAAACCGAAGAAGGCGGCAATCACGCGAACATCAAGGCCATGGAACACCAGGGCCACGCCGGCACCGACTGCTGCGAGGAAACACAGCGTGTTGACCATCTGCTGCCCGGCGAAATTGAAGCGCCGGTCCAGACGACCATCCAGCTTGGCCCAGGCAATCACCGAGCCGGACATGGAAATCGAGCCGATCAGCGCACCGATCACGCCCAACACCAGGTGGGACGTCGATGGGCTATGCCCGGCCGCGGAGAAACGCAGCAGCTCCACGGCGCCGATGGCGGCCGCCGAACCGCCACCCATCCCGTTGTATAGCGCGACCATCTGCGGCATGTCGGTCATGGCCACGCGCTTGCCGGACAGCCAGGCTGGGATCACGCCGATCGCGAGCGCAGCAATGATCCAACCGAGGTTGTGTGTGCCGGTCAGCGCAAAGGTTGCTGCCGTGGCCACCAGCATGCCGATACCCGCCTGCACGATGCCGCGTCGTGCTGTCACCGGCGACGACATGCGCTTGATGCCGAGGATGAACAGCAGTGCGGCGACGAAATAGCTGGCCTTCGCGAGAAGGTGCAGCGACTGTTCGAGCGTCATGCCCATCATGATCAGCCCTTGCCTCCCGCCTTGTTCGCCGGCTTGCTGGACTTGAACATCTCCAGCATGCGTTCGGTGACCACGTAGCCACCCGCCGCATTGCCCGCACCCAGGGCCACGGCCAGCAGGCCGATGATGCGCTCGGGCGTGGTGTCGGCCTCGGCCAGCACCACCATGGCACCGACCAGCACGATGCCGTGGACAAAGTTGGAGCCGGACATCAGCGGCGTGTGCAGGATCACCGGCACGCGGGCAATGATTTCCTTACCCGTGAATGCCGCCAGCATGAAGATGTACAGCGCGAGGAAGCCGTCGATCATTGCCGTTTCCCTCAGGAAGCGCCGTTCAGGCGATTGCGGGTGGGTTCGTGGCGGATTTCGCCGTCAAAGGTGAGACAGCTTTTCGCGACCAGTTCGTCGTCCCAGTCAAGCTTCAGCTCGCCGCTGTCGTCCAGCATCAGCGACAGGAAGTTGAACAGGTTGCGCGCATACATCTCGCTGGCATGGATCGCGCCACTGCTCGGCAGATTGAGCGGACCCGCGATACGCACGCCGTGCTTCTCGACGGTGCTGCCGGGTTCGGTCAGTTCGCAGTTGCCGCCGGTTTCCGCGGCCATGTCGACGATCACGCTGCCGGCCTTCATGCCTTCGACCATCCCGGCAGTGATGATGCGCGGCGCGGCGCGGCCCGGCACGGCCGCGGTACAGACGACGACGTCCATGCGCTTCAACTGCTCGCCGAGGCGACGCTGCTGCTCGGCGCGCTCTTCGGAGGTGAGTTCGCGTGCGTAGCCGCCCTCGCCCGCCGCAGACACCCCCAGGTCGAGGAACTTGGCCCCGAGTGATTCGATCTGTTCACGCGTCTCGGGACGTACGTCGAAGCCTTCGACCTGTGCGCCCAGCCGTTTCGCTGTGGCGATGGCCTGCAAGCCGGCGACGCCTGCACCGATCACCAGCACCCGCGAAGGGCGAACCGTTCCGGCGGCCGTGGTCAGCATTGGGAAGAACTTGTCGCAGAGTTCGGCACCAATCAGTACCGACTTGTAGCCGGCCATGCCGGCCTGAGAACTCAGCACGTCCATGGCCTGCGCGCGCGTGGTGCGCGGCAGCAGCTCCAGCGAGAAGCTGCCGAGCTTGCCATCGGCCATTGCGCGGATACCCGCGTCGCCGCCATGGGGCTGCAGCATGCCGATCAGCAAGGCGCCGGGCTTCATCCTGCGCAGGGCTGCCTCGTCGGGTGGGCGCACGCAAAGCACGACATCGGCATCGGTAATGGCGTCGTCGCGCCATTCCACGTCGCCGAAATCGGCAGCCGTGTACCAGGTCGACGCGCCATAACCCGGCGGCAAGACGACCCGCACGCCAGCAGCGCGCAGCTTCTTGACGATTTCCGGCGTGATCGCCGAACGGCGCTCACCCGGTGTGTTCTCTCCTACCGCCGCCACCGTTACCGGCATGGACGCACCTCAAGAACGGACCCCGCTGGCGATCCTAGCATGGGCGGAGAATGTCGCCAGCTCCTCGTGAAGCACGATATGCAGCCAAGTAATTGCCTGCCCCTACCTTGCCTGCAGGCACAAATGAAAACGCCGCGAACGGATCGCGGCGTTTTCAGCACGGGCTCAGCGGGTCACTCAGGTGGCGAAGTGCTCGCCGCTCAGGCCATCCGCACGCAGCTTGCCCAGCACCTGGTTCATCGCGTATTCGAACGCGGAACTGCTGTCGCGAACAGCGAAGCGACCTTCGCGCATCATCGCCGCCAGCTCTTCGGGCGAGGCCACGCAACAGCGCATGCCGCGACGATTGACGAACAGCAGGCGCGAGGAGATCGGGCTGACCCAGGACAGCTTGGCCGGCTGCGACTCGCCATTCTCGTCCTTGATCTCCACCCATGTACCCACCGGCATCGTGCGCAGCGTCTCGACATCGGCCGCATCAAAGTCGAGATCTTCCGGATCGGCCGACAGGCCCAGCTTGACGTCATTCGGGTCGGGCGTCTGCGGCGCCGGCGCCGCTACCTGCGGCGGCTCAGTGGCAGCCACGACCTCGTCGACGCGGTCCGTGCTCTCGCCGCGGATCATGCGACGCAGTTCTTCCGCCACCGCACGGATCACGTCCTTGGCGGCATCGCCCACGCAGCCGGAGCTGGCCAGCATTTTCTCCAGCGCCTGGCGCATCGGCGCCAGCGTCGGCAAAAGCGCGGACTCACCGGAAAGCGCGGCTGTCAGCGACTTCAAGACCGACTCGCCAGTGGACACGGCCTCGCGATATTCCGCCGAATCATGGCCCTGACGCAGCGCGGTCACCGTCAGGTGGTGCGCCCAGTAGCGGTCCATGACCGACTTCATGGTCGGCGGCACGTTGTGGTTGGCAACGCGGACCGCGATCTCGGCATTGGCGATATTGCGCGCGTGCTCCAGGCGCTCGCGCCCGCGTTGTGCTTCGGCGGCGCGCTTCTCGGCTAGCTCGACACGCTTGCGATGCTGTTCGATGAACGCCTTGAACTCCTGTTCCAGCGTTTCGAAGATCGCGATGTTCTCGTTGAATTCCTTGGTCAGGCGGTCGACGACGTTGTTGACCTTCTCCTGCAGAGAACGCTCCTGCGGCGTTTCGCCCTTGTTGCCCTCACAGGCTTCCGCCAGCGAATTGAGCAGGCGACGCGCCGGGTGCGAGCGCTGCAGGAACATGCGCCGATCAAGCATGGCGACCTTGATGAACGGCACCACCAGCCGGCCGATGGTGCCACGCATGTCGCCATCCAGATCACGCTCGTCCAGCAGCACCTCGAACAGCATGCCGACCAGGTCGACGGCGTCTTCATCGACCGCGCTCATGGCGCTCTGCTCGGGATCGATGCCCAGTTTGCCAGCACCGCTCAGCAGCTCCTGCTTGAGGCGCTGCGCCAGCGACTGCGACGGATCATTGATGGCGCCGCTGAGACCGGGCGGCGTGTCGTTCTGGAACAGACCAAGAACCGTCAGCACCTCCTCTGAGCTCATGGCGCGACGCTGGCCATCGCCGGTGTCGGACACCGACGGCTGCTGCGACTCGCTGCGATAACTCTGCAGCAGCTTGTGCAGGCTGCTGAACAGCGCATGCTCGTCAGGACTCAGCCCGCCGCCACCACCGGAACCACTGCTGCCAGCAGCATTGGCGTCGTCATCGGACTCCTTGCGCGCCTTGGCCTTGCGCTTGGGGGCATCCGGCGAACGCGTCGGCACCAGTTTGATTTCCGGCAGGATGCCGGCCGAAATCAGCTGCTTGTTGATGCCACCGTAGAGATCCTCCAGCTCATCCAGCGCCTCGCGCTCGAACAGCTTGAACAGGATCATCTTGACCGACACCGCGATATCGCACTCGGCCAATGCCGTGCCGAATGCCTTGGCGATATGCGCGCTGCCGATAGGGTTGCTGTTCTCGTCCAGCTTGGTATTGCTGGCCACAATGGCGATGCGCTGGTCCAGCTGGTTCAGCGCGGGACCGAAATCGCGCATGATCGCCTGCGCGATCTTGTTCTCGCCCAACTGCTCTTCGAGTTCGTCTTCGGTAACCAGGCTGAGTTCGCCAAAGCCGCTGGAAATGCTCTGATTGACCTCGTCCGCATTCAGCGCCTTGCCCGATGCCAGCGACTGGAACACCTGCTCGAAATGCCCGCGGAACTTCGCCTCGCTGCCCTTGCGGCGCAGGCGCAGTTCGCGCATGGCGTCCATGTATTCCTGATGGTCTTCCGCCGGGACGTTGTTCAGCAGGTCGAACAGCGTGTCATCCGCGTTGTCGAAAACCGCCGCCAGTATGCGCGGCAAGGTCGCCAGCGCCTGCGCTCGGATGCTGTCGAGAAGCGGAGCACTCTGGCTCATGCGGTTCCCCCTGGCAGCGAAGTCGACAATGTTGGCGGTTCCGTCGTTCGTCATGGCTTGCGTCATGTCCTGTGCTCCAAGGCGCGCTTCCGGCTGAAACAACTCCGACGCGGAGAGGTCCGGTGATTTGCCTTGATTGACATTGTAGGGCGCGGTTCTGGGACGTATCGTGACTCAACTCGCGGAACTCTGACAAATTTCGTCAGGTTTTGCCGCTCAATCCACAAAACTGACCGCTCGTCTGCCTTTGCCTGACGGCCCCGCCAGAGCCAAGGCGCAGACCGAAACCGGGCATCAACGCCGATGGTCTAGACTTCGCTGCCATGACCCAGGACATCTCACCCCATTCGCAGCCCGATCCCCGGCTGACCGTGCTCAATGAACGCCGGTCAACACCGGTTCTGGCCCTGCAAACCCCGGCGCCCGACCCGGAGGCGCTGGCGCAGATCATCGCCGCTGCCACGCGAGTGCCCGATCACGGGCGACTCACACCATGGCGGATCCTGGAGATTCCGTCCGAGCGGCGCGAGAGCTTCGCCGCCGCCGTGCAGAACTGCCATCGCGCCAGCGATCCCGACGTCACCGATGCCGCGCTGGAAAAAGACGCTCAGCGCTTCGGCAACAGCCCGATGCTGCTGGTCGTCATTTCCTGCATCCATGAGAACCACAAAGTGCCGGAATTCGAGCAGACCCTGTCTGGCGCCTGTGTCTGCTTCGCGCTGCTGCAGGCAGCCCAGGCACTGGGCTTTGCTGGCCAGTGGCTGACCGGCTGGGCAGCCTACGATGCTGGCATCGCCAGGCTGCTCGGTCTCGCGGAGAACGAATGCGTACTTGGCTTCATGCACTTCGGCACGGCGAGCCAGGCGGTACCGGAGCGCGCACGTCCAGCGCTGAGCGACATCTACGACCGCTGGAAAGCCTGAGATGAAGCGTTCCGAGACGCTGTTTCTCGTGGACGCCAGCATGTACGTGTTCCGCGCCTGGCATTCGATGCCTGACGACTTCATCGACGTGGATGGCCATCCGGTCAATGCCGTCCATGGTTTCACCCGCTTTCTGCTGGAGCTGCTGGAGCGCCAGCGACCACAGCACATTGCCGTTGCGTTCGACGAAGCACTGGAGAGCTCGTTTCGGAATGAGCGTTATCCGGCCTACAAGGCGAATCGCGATCCTGCGCCTGACAGCCTCAAACGCCAGTTCCAGGAATGCCAGGCGATCTCCCGGTCGCTGGGTCTCGCCACCGTCGTCGACCCGCGCTACGAAGCAGACGACCTGATCGGCACCCTGCTGGTCCGCCAGCGCGAAGCCGGCTTCAAGGGCTTGATCCTTTCCGCCGACAAGGACCTGTCACAGCTGCTGCGCGAAGGCGACCAGCAGTGGGACTACGCGCGCAACCAGCGCTGGGATCATGATGGCGTGCGCGAGCGTTATGGCGTGCGACCGGAGCAGATTCCCGACTTCCTCGGCCTCACCGGCGACAGCAGCGACAACATTCCCGGAGTCCCGGGAATTGGCCCGAAAACCGCATCAGCACTGCTGGAGCATTTCCACGATCTGGACAGCCTGCTGGCACGCGCCCACGAGGTGGAATTCCTGCGCCTGCGCGGTGCCAAGGCCCACGCTGCCCGACTACGTGAACATGCCGAGCAGGCACGCCTATCACGGGACCTGGCGACCATCTCACTGGACGCACCGATCCCCGAACACATCGGCGACGCGCGACGCCAGCCCGTTGATCAGCAAGCCATGGACAGGCTTTGCGAGAGGCTGCGCTTCGGCGCCTTGAGCCGGCGCCGGATCAACGAGTTGCCGGAGCCGGACTGAGCGACACTCTTCGGGAATTCGGACTCAGCCAGCGAGACTTACTTTTTCTTCGCGCCAATATTGAGGAACGGCTCGATGTCATCCTCAGGCTTCACGGAATTGACGCTCAACCGGTAGATTCGCGTGCCTTCCAGCTTGCCCTTGTCGCGCAACAGCCCGAATCGGTCGTAGTTGTTCTTCTGGCTGTTGGCGATCAGATAGATGTCCTCGCCATTCATCGTCAGCATCGTCGGAAAGTTGACGTCAGCCTGATTGGCCTCCAATGGCAGCACCTTTGCCACGCTGCGCCCGCTGTCATCAAGCTGCAAACGCATCACGCGCGCTGGATTCATTTCGTTCTGCACCAGAATCAGCGAATCCTTCCACCACTGCATGCCGTCGATACCGCCCAAAGCCAGATTCTTCGGCACCAGCACGTCGAACGGCTTCCCGGTCGTCAGGTCAACGCCCATCACACCCAGCTCATGGTCGGCAAAGTACAGCCGCTTTCCATCGTCACTGACCGTCATGCCGCGGATGCTGGCGAGGCGAGGCGCATGGAAAACACGCTTGAATTCGCCGTCGCGAACCATGTAGACGGCATTGTTGACGCCGTCAGCCGCGTACACCTCGCCATTTCCGCCCAGCGCCAGGCTGGAGAGGAAAAAGCTCTGCCCCGGCATTTCCGGCGACAGGTAGCTCTTGATGAACTTGCCGCTATCCAGAGCAAATTCGAAGACACCAGCCCGGCCCAGATCCTTCTCCGGCGAATAGCCCTGGAAGTGCGGGATCGCCGTGCTGGCTATCCATAGCCGATTGCGCTTGGCGTCGACCACCAGATCCATCACCGCCCACAGGCCATTTTCGGCATTGGCCTCCACCAGCGGCTTCAGCTTGCCGCCCTTGCCTACGGTGAAAACACTGCCCTTGCGCGCACTGCCTACCAGCAATGCCTTGCGAGTTGGATCCCAAGTCAGGCTGTCAATCAGAAGGTCTTCCCGCGGGAGCGTATAGGCGACCCCGCCGTCGCCAAACGCGACGCGATTGGCATCGAAGCCGGTGAGGATGTACTGCCACACCTCTGTGGTCGCGACCTTGCTGAAGCGCGGATCGTCCTTGATGTCATAGGCGTAGCCCTGACTCTGCAACTCCAGCAGCGTGGTATAGGCCTCGCTCTTCCTGTCCTGCCGCGCGTATGCGGCGGCCAGCTCCATCTTGTACTTGCCAATATGTGGTCGCAGCGCGGTAAGGCGCTTCCAGGCGAATGCCGCGTTGGACCAGTCCTCCCGCTGCTGGAAGCCCATCGCGATACCGCGAAGCTTGGCAACGTCGTCAATGGCGTCCAGCTTGTCCTCTATCGCCGGGTCAAGCGGCTTGCCGGCAGTAGTTCCCAGCACGGCGACGTCCTGGGCAGCCAACACTACCGTAGGGACTGCTGCCGTAAACAAGGTGGTCGCCAGCAGCACTGCGGCCGCCGACGATAGCCGGAGCCCCTGCCGATGATGGGAAGGAGATTGACGTGAGGTGGCTTGGACAGTCATTCGAAACTCGGCTCTGGAAGGGGTGTCGGCGATATTTGCCGGAGGGCAGTTGCGACCGGAAGCCGGCGCAAAGGTTCCCGGCGCGCCGCAAGTCGGGGCAAGACGCTACCATCAACAGCCCATGAACGCCCCGGTAACGGCCCCTGATGAGCAAGCCCGTCGAAAACACCACCCAGATACTTGCCGAAGGCACCTACCTTCGCCTGGTCCACCGTGACGGCTGGGACTACGCGGAACGCAGCAATGCCCGCTGCGCGGTCATCATCGTCGCCGTGACCCCGGAAGACCGGCTGCTGCTGGTCGAGCAGTTCCGCGTCCCCGTCAATGCGCCGGCGATCGAAATGCCCGCCGGGCTTGTTGGAGACATCCATGCGGAAGAGCCGATCGAGCTTGCCGCGGCCCGCGAGCTGGAAGAGGAAACCGGCTGGCGCGCCGACCGCGTGCGGCTGCTGATGCAGGGACCCAGCTCCGCCGGCATGAGCAACGAAATCATCGCCTTTGCACGGGCCAGCGGCCTCACGCGCGTGGGGCCCGGTGGCGGCGATGACAGCGAGGACATCATCGTCCACGAAGTGCCGCGAACCGAAGCCGCGGCCTGGCTTTGCCAGAAAGCCGCCGAAGGCTATGCCATCGATCCGAAACTCTATGCCGGCCTGTATTTTGTCGACCATGACCCGGACGGCACACCCGCCGCCTGAATCCATCTGCGTGAATCCCGACGTCAGATCGACCTCAGTAGCAGCCAAGCCGCCATCACCAGCATCAGCAGCCAGGTCACGAGCGTCCCGTGGAAGCGGCCGTGGCTGTAACCGGAACGTCGCGACAAGCCGCCCGCGTGGGCAAGGCGCGCCAGCAGGAGCGCGGCGCCGAAACCGTGGATCCATGGCGCTGCCACCCCGGACATGTCCAGAAGGACCAGCAGCAACAGCGCCAGCGGCAGGTTTTCCAGCGCGTTGGCATGCACCCGGATGCGCCGTGCCAGATCGGCGTGGCCATTGTCGCCAATGCCAATCTGATGTGAGCGCCGGATCTGCACCACGCGCAAGGCCAACCCGATGACCAGCACCACGGACAGCGCGCAATAGATCGCCGCCGTGGCCGGGAACGCAACCACGACCATCAAACCAGACCCTCACCCCAGGGACCGGTGATCGCCACCGTGAAGCCGGGACTGAAGACATTGGCGAACAGCCACTTGCCATCCGGCGTGAAACAGCTGCCCGCCCATTCCGAGCGACGGAAATCACCGGAAAGCCCCTTGGTCGCCCCATCCAGCAGGACATTGTTCCGGGCGAACTCGAACAGCTCGTGGGTCGAGGTCAAGCCGAACAGGCTCTGCACGTCGCCCTTGCTGTCCTGGCAGATCACCATGCCGCCGCGCGGGCTGACGCAGATGTTGTCGGGATAATCGAGCACGGCGCGATCGGCGGATTCGTAGATCAGCGTCAACTGCTGTTCGCTCGGTCGATAGCGAAACACCTGACCACAGCCTTCGTTGCCACCATTGGTGGCGGTGAAGAACACATCCCCGTCGCTGACGAAGATGCCTTCCAGACGAGTGAACTTCGACGCGCCCTGTACCAGTCCCTGGCGCTGCACGCCGCGGATATCGTCTTCCTCGGCGTCGATGCCGTGCTCGGGCTTCTCGATGGGAACCCAGTCGACGTCAATCGGCTCGCCCACGGTGAGACCGGAACGCAGTTCCTGGCGATTCTTCGCGCGGAGCATGAACAGCGCACCGCCATCCGACAGCTTGCCCGGCGTTTTCGGGACAAACCGGTAGAAGCCGGCAACCGGCTCCAGATCTTCCGTGAGGTAGACATCACCGCTTGGCGGAAACACGACGGCCGCCTCGTGCCGGAACTGGCCCATGTCCCGGATCGGCTGCGCATTGGAGTGACCGCTGGCCGGCACCTCGAAAACAAAGCCGTGATCGCGTTCCAGTCGACCGATGCCGGTCTTGGTCATCACCGTCTTGCCCGCCGCCGACACGAACTCCTCGCAGCTGAGCCAGCTGTTCCAGGTGGTCACGCCGCCGGCGCAGTTGTTCATGGTGCCGGCGAGGCTGGCGTGCGCCGACATCAGCTTGCCGCTATCGCAGTCGTAATCCAGCGTGACCGTGCCGCCCTGCGCGTTGGGGTCGTACTGGAATTCCGGCTTGCCGAAGGCGGGACCGATCCGCGTCACCTCATGGTTCCTGACCAGGGTCACCCGACTCCCGTTCACGGCAACAATGCCCATGCCGTCGTGGGATGCCGGCATCAGGCTGCCGTCCACCAGCGGATCGCCAACCCAGCCAAAGCTGCGATAGCGGAAGCCTTCCGGCAGGAGCAGCAGGGGGAGTCCGGTGTTCTCGTCCCGAGCCGGCTTCAGCGGCCCGTATCCGCGGGCCCGACCTGCAGGCTTGACCTTCCCGGCATCACCCGCGGCAGCCAGCAGCTGCCCCAATGGCGACAGCCCACCCAATGCAGCGCCGGCAGCTCCGAGGAAGCGGCGCCGTGCCGGCGTGACCGGCCTTCCTTTGCTATCGATCGTCATGAATCAACTCCGTCCGCGACCGCGGAACATGAAATACATCAGCAGTACGCCAAGCAGCAGCCCTGCGAGCAGCCAATAGCCGCGCCCCAGTTCCTCAAACGCGAAATCCTCGCCCTGACTGCCACGCCCGACCGGTTCGACACCGGCAACCCAGCGACCGCCGTCCAGCCGGATCGCACCCTCGATGGGGCCCGCCGGCAGCGTTTCCCAGCAGATGCGCAGGTCGCCGATGGCCGGCACGCTCGCGTCTTCGCCGCTGTACAGACAACCGTCTACCTCCCGAAAGCTTGCCGCGAGATTCGGTGGCAACGTATCCGCTGCCACAGCCAGCGGCGTCCAGTCCTCGAAATGCGAATACAGCGCGGGTTCAACCGGATGACCATCCAGTTCGACGGCGCTGGCGCGCCACGTCGCCCCGCGAAACGGCATCACACCGGGATTGACGTGCTCGTCATCCTTCAGCGCCGCCGGCGTCTCGAGAAGTGCATCCGCCCACTCCCGTGACCAGCGGACGCTACCGTCCACACCGGTTTCGGCACGCCACTGGTACATGCGGACGTCACGACGCAGCGCCAACGCACGGGTCGAAACCGCGAAACTGTCATCACTCAGCGGCTGCAGCGGCCACAGCTCTCCGCGCGGTGGCGAAGAGTCCACCGGCTCGTGAGCAGCGGGCACCTGCGCCACCGCTGCCGGCATCGCCACCAGGACGGCCATCAACCCAAGCAGCAGGCTTGCACCAGGCAACACGGATCGACGAGTCATGCGTCAGGCAGCCCCGGCAACCGGCAGCTTGTCCCAGCCGGCCGCGGCAAGCGTCGCCTGCGGCGCCACGCCGGCAAAACGGCCTTTGTCGTCGCGGCTGAGCGCAGCCACCGCGCAGTCGACATCGTGGGTGAAGTACAGACGCACGTCCCGCGCCAGCATGTCGTCGAGGAACAGCCGTTTCTCGTCGATCAGCCGCTCGGGATAGCGGTCGTAGCCCATGGTGATCGGCAGGTGAACCCACGGCCGGCCCGGAATCAGGTCGGCGCAGAACACCAGTCCACTACCCTTGTCGTCCGCCATCACCTCGACCAGCAGCAGCCCCGGCGTATGGCCGTCGCTGTAGTGCAGGCGGAAGCGGTCACCGAGCACCGATGACGTGGCGCCATCGACCAGCTCCAGACGACCGCTTGCCTCCAGCAGGCCCGGTAGCTCGGGAATGAACGACGCGCGGTCGCGCGGATGCGGATGGCGCGCACGCTCGAAGGCCTCGCGCCCGACCACGAAATGTGCGTTCGGGAACAACAGTGACGGCTGCTCGCCTTCGCGCCAGGGCGTCAGCAGGCCGCCGGCATGATCGAAATGCAGATGGCTCAACACCACCACGTCGATGTCCTCGTGCGACACGCCCGCCTTGGCCAGCGAATCCAGCAGCACGTGGTTGGACTCGACAACACCGAAGCGCTCACGCAGCTTGGGCTCGAAGAACGCGCCGATGCCGGTCTCCAGCAGGATGCGACGGCCGTCGTCGTCCTCGATCAGCAGTGCGCGGCATGCCAGCGGAATGCGGTTCTGCTCGTCGGGTGCGATCCATTTCGACCACATCGCCTGCGGCACGTTGCCGAACATGGCGCCGCCGTCGAGCTTCTGTGAATTGCCGAGGATGGACCAGAACTTCATGCCACGCTCCATGGGAACCATGGCGTCGATTCTACGCGTACCGCGTTGTGGTTGCCTCGGGCTCAGTCGGCAGCAGCGCGGACCATCGCCTTGGCCTCGGGATGACGCGGGTCGCTACCGGCCCTCACCTCACCACTCGACCGATTCCAGGACAGGGCGTGCATGTTGCCCCAGGTGTCTTCGCGCACGGTCACGGTATGACCCATGGCCTCCAGGTCAGCGATGGTTTCCGCGTCGAGCGCGCCGGTCTCGGCGAGGATGACGTCGGGCAGCCATTGATGGTGGTAACGCGGCAGCGCCGTCACCGCCTGCGGATCCAGGCCATCATCGAAGCCCAGCATGCCGAGCAGCACCATGGTGATGATCCGCGAACCGCCGGGCGTACCCAGCGCGACGAACTCGTCACTGTCGTGCATGAAGGTCGGCGACATCGAACTCAGCATGCGTCGTCCCGGCGCGACGGCATTGGCGTCGAAACCCATTACGCCGAAGGCATTGGGCGTGCCCGGCTTGAGCGCGAAATCGTCCATCTCGTCATTGAGCAGCACGCCGGTGCCTTCGGGAATCAGCCCCGAGCCGTAGAGCAGGTTCACCGTCTGGGTCGAGGACACGACGTTGCCTTCCTCGTCCATCACCACGAAGTGGGTGGTCTCCTCGTCCTCCAGCGGCGCCGGCTGGCCGGGCAGCAGCTCGCTGGGCGTGGCGCGATCCGGGTGGATGGTGGCGCGCAATCCGGCCGCATAGTCACGACTGGTCAGCCGCGCCAGCGGCATGCTGACGAAGTCGGGATCACCGAGGTAGATCGTGCGGTCACGATAGGCGCGACGCATGGCTTCGACCAGCAGGTGCACGCGCTTCGCCTTGGGCAGCTCGGCCAGGTTCCAGCCAGACACCATGTTGAGGATCTCGGCCAGGGCCACACCACCGGACGACGGCGGTGGCGCTGTGACGACCTGCCAGTCGCGATAACCGAAACGCAGTGGCTCGCGCTCGCGGACCCGGTAGCCGGCCAGGTCGTCCAGCGTCCACTCGCCACCGGCTTCGTTCACGCCCGCCACCAGCTTCCGCGCCACGTCACCGCGATAGAAACCGTCGAATCCGTGCTCTGCCAGCAGGCGTAGCGTGCGGGCGAGATCGGGCTGCTTCAGGATCTCTCCGACTTCAGGCGCATCGCCATCCGCGAGGAACACGGCGCGCGTGCCGGGATAGCGCTGCATGACATCGGCGCGTCGCGCATAGCCTTCCGCCAGCCGCGGATAGATGGCAAAACCGTTCTCGGCGATGCGGATGGCAGGCGCGAGAGAACGCGACAGCGGCAGACGGCCATAGTGTTCGGCCAGATGCACCCATGCCGCCGGCTGGCCGGGGACGCCTGCAGACCATGGGCCATTGACGCTGCGATCACGATCCAGGTTGCCGTCAGCATCGAGATAGCGCTCCGGATGCGCAGCCGCCGGGGCTGTCTCGCGTGCATCGATGAAGACGTCGCTGTCGTCACTGGCGCGATGCACCAGCACGAAACCACCGCCACCGATGCCGGAACTGATCGGCTCCACCACCGACAGCACGGCCGATACGGCGATTGCGGCATCGAAGGCATTGCCACCGGCGTCAAGAGTCTCGAAACCGGCCTCGGTGGCCTCGGCATGGGCGCTGGCGATGGCCGCAGCCGGTGGATGCAGCACCCCAACGGCGGTTGTCGACTGCAAGACATCCGTCGACGTTGGCTTCGACTGTGTCGACGCGCAGGCTGCTATTGCCGATACCAGCAACAACAGCGACAGGCGTTTCAGGGCGCGCGGCATCTGCTCAGCGGCGACAGGCGGGCTGCAACGCTTGGACATCGATTTGCTCCGGTTTCTGGCGGATCAGGCTGCACGATACAGCCGAAACGGTTCAGGCCGCTTCGTCGGCACCCTGCCCGCCTTCGCCCGGCGCCGTGCCCAGTGCAGCCAGCTTGCGCAGCAGGTCTTCATGACTTTCCGGATACGCCGGGTCCGGATCGATGCATTCGACCGGACAGACCTCGATGCACTGCGGTTCCGGGAAGTGGCCGACGCACTCGGTGCAGCGCGCCGGATCAATCTCATAGATTTCCGCGCCCATGCTGATCGCCTCGTTCGGGCACACCGGCGCGCAGACGTCGCAGTTGACGCAGAGTTCGTTGATCAACAGGGCCATGGGAGAGAGTGCCGTGTCGCGATACCGTCGCGACGACCCGCGACGTCCGACGGACGCCGCGGGCGCAAGTCCAATGCGCGGGGTTACTTCGCTTCGTGGAAGACGAATTCGGCGCCGCTCGGCGCTACCGCGGCCTTCACGCGCTCCTCGTCCTCGGCTGCACCGATGAACAGGATGCGCACATCACGCAGGGTGCCGGCCTGGGTCGCTTCGAATTCCTCGACCATCAGATCCGCCATTGCCGTGGTTTCTGGCGATGCAAAGATGACCAGGCTGCGCGGCAGGATACCGCGGGCCAGCGAATTGCCGACCGATTCGTGCATGCCATCAAGACGACCTTCCCACTCCGGCTCCTGACTGCTGGCCAGGAAGAAGCTGGTCGGCCGGCCGCGCATGCGGCTCATGTTCTGGCCGGCGACATAGTTGATGAATTTGTTCCAACCCTTCTTGTCGGTCGGATCTGCCGGCGGATGCACGGCCGCCGGCTCGGCGCTCGCCTTGGTGTCCTTCGCGTCCTTGCCCTGCTGATCGCAGGCCGCCAGTCCAAACAGCAGCAGCGCCGCGAGTGAGAATCGAATCCAAGCTGCCATGAGCGGGTTCCTTCTGTTAGTGATCAATGACTGGAGCCATCCCGGCCCTGTTTCAAGCTTACACCTTCGCCGCACTTCCTCGTGGGTGCCACTTCACACGCAGGGCATCGCGGACGACCGTCGGCACGAAGCCGGTCACATCACCGCCCAATCGCGCGATCTCGCGCACCAGCGTCGACGAGATGAAGCTGTACTGCTCCGCCGGCGTCAGGAACAGCGTCTCCACCTCAGGAATCAGGTGGCGATTCATGCTGGCCAGCTGGAATTCGTACTCGAAGTCCGACACTGCGCGCAAGCCACGCAACAGCACCCTCGCGCCCACGTCGGCCACGAAATGCGCCAGCAGGCCATCAAAGCCACGCACTTCGATGTTGTCGATGCCGGCCAGGCTCTCGGTAGCCAGCGCCACGCGCTCATCCAGGTCGAAACAGGGCTGCTTGCCCGGGCTTTCGGCGACGCCAACGATGATGTGGTCGAACAGCGGCGCGGCTCGGGCCACCAGATCAACGTGGCCAGCGGTGATCGGATCGAAGGTGCCGGGATAAACGGCAACGCGGCGGGGACTCATGCGTGACGGGCTCGACGTGCGTGACTGGCGCGAGTGTAACAGCAGCCGATTGCCTGCCGTGGCTATGAGCTGCCCGCCTCCTACGCGGACCGCCGCCACAGCGAGAAGGCGACGTCGCGCGTCTGCCCCTGCCGATGCAGCTGCCATCCACCGTCCGGCCTCGCGCTGGCCTGTGGCGTGGCCTCAAGGTAGAGCCAGGCGTCGTCCTTGACCCAGGCATCCAGCTTCGCAAGCACGCCACTCCAAAGATCGGCGCCGAACGGCGGATCCAGGAAAACCAGGTCGAATCGCTGCTCCGCCGCTGCAGGCGGTTCCGAAAGCCAGCGCAGCGCATCAGCCTCAAGGACGCGAACATTGCTGGTCTTCAGCCGCTTCGCCGAATCGGACAGCGACCGCGCCAGCTCGCGATCACGCTCGATCATCACCACCTCGCCAGCGCCACGCGAAGCCGCCTCGAAGCCCAGCGCACCGCTGCCGGCAAACAGATCCAGGCAGCGTGAACCCGCCAGCATCGGCTGCAGCCAGTTGAACAGCGTCTCGCGGACACGGTCGCTGGTCGGGCGCAGACCTTCACGATCAGGCACCGGCAGCTTGGAACCGCGCAGATCGCCCCCAATGATGCGGACCTGCCCCTGCGCACCGCCCTTTTGCCCTCGGCCGCTACGGTTCATCTGGCGCCCGCCGTCCGGGTGATACCATTTCAAGATTCTGTTTCATTGCGTACATCATGCTGAAATTCTGGAAGAAAAAGCCCTCGGAACCCAAGTCAGGCGGTTCTGATGGTGACGCGTCGACGGCCACTGCGACCGAACAGCACAACCCGCCGGCGGCCCTGCCCGACGCATTCCTCGACAAGCTGGGCGATGCGGCAGCACCGCCGGTTGAAGCCGCACCTGTCCCCGAAACGACTGCATCGGCAGGCAGCGAAGACGAGCAGGCGCGCTGGAACCGGCCGCTCGGCGGCAGCGGTTTCGCGCGTGGCATGGCCTCGCTGTTTGGCCGCCGACCGGCCCTGGACGACGACCTGCTCGACGACATCGAAACCACGCTGATCAGCGCCGACGTCGGCGTCGCGGCCACCACGCAGGTGGTCGATGACCTTCGGCGCCGCCTTGGCAAGGGCGAGTTCGCCGACGCTCGCGCGCTGTTCCGCGCCCTTCGCACGGATCTCGCAGCACTGCTGGAGCCGGTCGCGCAGCCGCTGGACATCGACCCAACCAAGAAACCCTTCGTCATCCTCACCGTCGGCGTCAATGGCGTCGGCAAGACCACCACCATCGGCAAGCTGGCCAAGCGCTTTTCCATGCAGGGCCGCGACGTGATGCTGGCCGCCGGCGACACCTTCCGCGCCGCCGCCGTCGAGCAGCTGCAGACCTGGGGCGAGCGCAACGGCGTCCCGGTGGTATCGCAGAAGGAAGGCGCCGACTCGGCCAGCGTGATCTTCGACGCGCTGCAGTCCGCACGCTCGCGCCGCTGCGACCTGCTGATCGCCGACACCGCCGGCCGACTGCACACGCAGGCCGGCCTGATGGACGAGCTGACCAAGATCCGCCGCGTCATGGCCAAGCTGGACGCCGAGACGCCTCATGAAGTGCTGATGGTGATTGACGGCACCACCGGCCAGAACGCGGTCAACCAGGTGCGCCAGTTCCGCGAAGCGGCTGGCGTCACCGGTCTCGTGGTCACCAAGCTCGACGGCAGCGCCAAGGGCGGCGTGGTGTTTGCGCTGGCACGTGAGTTCGGCCTGCCGATCCGCTATGTCGGGCTCGGCGAGAAGGCCGATGACCTGCGAGCCTTCGTCGCCGAACGCTTTGTCGAGGCCATGCTGCCGGAGTCGCTGGCGGCAGGCTGAGTCCGGATGAGCGACGCCACCGACGCGCCCACCAAACCGCGACGCAAGCGTCGCTGGCGCTGGCTGCTATGGCTGGCGGCAACGCTGCTGATCGCCGGATTCGGCATCAACTACCTGCTGAAGCCAGAAAAGCTCGGCGCGTTGCTGCTCCGGCAGATCAACGAGCGCAGTGGCCTGGTCGTCACCACCACCGAGCCAGCTCGCGTGGGCTGGTGGCCGCAACTGCATATCGAATTGAGCGGCCTCGACGCGCGGCTTCCCGGCAACGACGCAGCGCTACTGCAAGCCGAATCGCTGGATCTGTCGCTGCCACTGTCATTGCTCACCGACAGCCTGCTTGGCCGCGAGCCGGAGCCACGCATCACCGGACTCACCTTGCGCTCACCGCGCCTGGATCTCGATGCATTCATGACCTGGCTGGGACCTGCCTCCAGCGAATACGAACTTCCCGACATCGACAGTCCGCTGGCCATCGAGAGTGGCCAACTGCTGGGCAATGGCTGGCAAATTGACGGCTTCAATCTCGAACTCGACGAGCTGCACGCCGGCCAGCCCAGCCATCTGCAAGGCAGCCTGCGCTATGTGCCGCTGCCCGAGGGAAGCACGCCACCACTGCCACTGACGTTCGACATCACGGCCACACCCACCATCGACACCGGCGCGCTGCGACTTGATCCGCTTCAAGCCGAACTGCAGAGCGACCAGGACCCGATATCGACCTCCGGTTCGCTGCTCCTCAGTCCCAGTGGCGCACTGCGTACCGGACTGGTCATCCAGCTGCCGCAATGGCCGCAGCGACTACCCGCACTGCCGCTGCCACCGGACAACAAGCGCTTTACCCTGAAGCTTGACTTCGACGGACGGACGGATGGCCAGGGCCAGCTCGACCTCGACATCCAGTCCGATATCGATCGCATTGCCGGCAAACTGCAAATAGGTGAATGGCTGGGCTGGCTCGGCGCCAGCTCGAAAGACACCTGGATGCTGCCGCCGGTCACCGGCTCGCTGACCGCTTCGCGCCTGCAACAGGGCGACATCTTGCTGGATGACGCGACCATCGATTTCGATGAGGGCAGCACGCCAGCCACCAATGCCGCCAGCAGCAATCCATGAGTGACGACTTCGCAGCCAGGCTGCTCGCCTGGCATCGCGATTACGGCCGCCATGACCTGCCCTGGCAGCATCCGCGCACGCCGTACCGCGTCTGGCTGTCGGAAATCATGCTGCAGCAGACCCAGGTCGCCACGGTCATCGGCTATTTCCAGCGCTTCGTCGATGCCCTGCCCGACCTGCGCGCGCTGGCCGTGGCCGATCTCGACGAGGTGCTGGCGCTTTGGTCAGGGCTTGGCTACTACAGCCGCGCACGCAACCTGCACCGCGCAGCGCAAATCTGCGTGGCCGAACATGATGGTGAGCTGCCCACCGACATCGAAACGCTGCAGGCCCTGCCCGGCATCGGGCGCAGCACCGCCGGTGCGATCCTCGCGCAAGCGCACGGGCAGCGGGTCGCCATCCTCGATGGCAACGTCAAACGCCTGCTCTGTCGCTATCACGGCCTTGAGGGCTGGCCCGGATCGAGCAGCGTGCAGAAGACGCTATGGTCACTGGCCGAGTCGCACCTGCCAAAGAGCCAACTCGTCGACTACACGCAGGCGCAGATGGACCTGGGTGCGACCATCTGCCGACGCGCCCGGCCGGATTGCGATGCCTGCCCGCTACATGCCAACTGCATTGCACGGAAGAAGAACCTCATAGCAGAGCTACCGACCCGCAAACCCGGAAAGTCGCTGCCGACACGGCAGACGCTGATGCTGCTGATCCAGGATGACAAGGGCCGCTTGCTGCTCACCCGACGCCCTCCGACAGGCGTCTGGGCCGGTCTCTGGAGTCTGCCCGAAGCCCAACGTCAGACCGACGCCGAGTACTGGCTGGCGCGACATTTCGCAGATACCGAGCCGCTGTCTGCACCAAACGGGTTCACGCACGTGTTCAGCCACTATCGCCTGGAGATCGAGCCACGACGCTGGATTATCGGTGCAGCGAAGCCAGCCATTGCCGAGCTCGATCAGCATCGCTGGATCGAACCTACCGCGCTCGATGCGGTTGGCATGCCCCAGCCCGTTCGCCGGCTGATCGAATCGCTGGATCGGGAATAGTGGGCACCCACGGCGGTATCATGCGGGGATGAGCCGAACCGTCTTCTGTGAAAAGCACCAACGCGAAACCCAGGGTCTGGATTTCGCACCATGGCCGGGCGCGCTGGGCCGCCGCATCTTCGATCACATCGGTCGCGAAGCCTGGGCGGAATGGCAGGCCCAGCAGACCATGCTGATCAACGAAAACCGCCTGTCGCCGCTGGACCCCAAGCATCGCGCCATCCTTGAGGCCGAAATGGAGAAGTTCCTGTTCGGCGGAGGCAGCGAAAAGCCGCCGGGCTACGTGGCGCCCGACGGCGACTGAGACCCCATTACTTCGGGCGCTGCTCTTTCAGCCGGGCCACATCCAGCGGACGGATCGACAGGATCCGGCAGCGCTGTTTGCCGGCCAGTACGTAGTCCATCGTGCCCACGTTGTGGCCAAGCAACGCGCTAAGCCCGATGCTTTGCACATAGCTCAGATCCAGGCAGGGCTGGGTCACGGTCAGCAGCCAGGCCTCCTTCGGCCGCGTCCAGATCGCCAGCGCGCCGTCGCTCAACGGCTCCCAGGAATACAGGCTCAGATAGTTGAAGTGCTTGACCGGCTCGCCAGCCGCCGCTTCGAATCGGGCCAACTTTCCGCTGCGAGTCTCACGCTTGGTCGCGCTGCTGCACGCGGACACCGCCACGAGCAGCGCGAGCAGGCAGCCCAGCCGCAGTACATCCAGAACTCTGACGTTCATCTCCAGCTCTCCGGTGACTTCACTGCGGACATACTGTCACGCCCCGCCTAAACCCAGCATGACGGCGGCCGGATGCGCCCAGAACCGCATGCCCCTTGCCCACAAGGCCCGTCATCGGCATAATGCCGCGCTCGCAGCGACGGGCGTCCACAACGCGCCGCTGCCGACATTTCTGGCCAGATAGCTCAGTTGGTAGAGCAGGGGATTGAAAATCCCCGTGTCGGGGGTTCGATTCCCTCTCTGGCCACCACTCTCCGTGCTCCAAGTCTCGTCGAACGTGCTCTGTTACGCGCGTATACGGTGGGCTGCGCTTCGCGCGTCGCATACACTAGCCGCATGAACCGCCGAGAAATCTCCATCGAAATCGCGATCGCGACGCGCTACCTGGAAGACCAGTCCAAGCCCGACGACGACCGCTACGTCTTTTCCTACACCATCCGCCTGCGCAACGTCGGCGACGAACCCGCCCGGCTGCACGCACGGCACTGGATCATCACCGATGCCAAGGGCCAGACCCGCGAAGTGCGTGGTGAGGGCGTGGTCGGCGAGCAGCCGCGACTGGAGCCGGGCCAGAGCTTCGAGTACAGCTCCGGCGCCGTGCTGGAAACCGAATGCGGCACCATGCACGGCAGCTACGAGTGGGTGACCGACGACGGCGCCAGCGTCGAGGGCGCGATTCCGCGTTTCACCCTGAGTATTCCGCGGACACTGCATTGACATAAGGAGCTTCGCGCCGATGACCACCTTTGCGATCGGAGACGTCCAGGGTTGTTACGACGCGCTGCAGCGCCTGCTGGACGCCATCCGCTTCGATCCGGCGCGAGACAAGCTGTGGTTCTGCGGTGACCTGGTCAATCGCGGTGGGCAGTCGCTGGAAACCCTGCGACTGATCCACTCACTCTCGGCTTACAGCACCGTCGTTCTTGGCAACCACGATCTGTCTCTGCTCGCGGTTGCCGAACGGCGTGAACCCGAACAGCGTCGCGTCAATCCGGACCTTCGCCGCATCCTTTACGCCGAGGACCGCACGCCGCTGATCGAGTGGCTGCGGGCCTGTCCGCTGTTCCACGTCGATCGCGAGCTGGGCTGGGCCATGGTGCATGCCGGCCTTGCGCCGCAATGGAGTATCGACCAGGCACAACGGCGCGCCATGGAGGTCCAAAAGGCCTTGCGCGGTCGCGACTATCGCAAGCTGTTCCGGCAGATGTATGGCGATCGCCCGAACTGGTCACCGAGCCTCAAAGGCCCGGAACGCCTGCGCGCCATCATCAACGTGATGACCCGGCTGCGCTACTGCTCGCCGAATGGGCGCGTCGCCTTCAATGAGAAAGGCACGCCCGGCACGCAGAAACCCGGCCTGTATCCGTGGTTCGAGGTGCCCGGGCAGGCCAAGCGCGACCTGCCCATTGTCTGCGGCCACTGGTCCACGCTGGGGTTGTTCATGGGCCTCGGCGTCTACGCCATAGACACCGGCTGCGTCTGGGGCGGCAAGCTCACTGCGCTGGCCCTGGGTCCGGAAGTCCGGTTGATCCAGGTAGCGGGCCGGGAGGCCTGAGCGCCACTTCATTTGTTCCCAGAAATCTGGAAATCGCGGACCAGTAGCCAGGAAAGTCGTCGATATCATTGTGGGCGGCGTTCGGAAACAGGATCACTTCCGGTGTTTCGGGCAATGCCGCGATGAGACGATCCGTGGCCGCGGCAGGAATCACTTCATCACGACCCGCGCGCAGCAGCATTAGCGGCACACCGAGTCCGGACAAGTAGTGGTCCGACTCGAAGCGCTCCTCCAGCATCCAGTCGATGGGAGCCATGGATACCGGGCCCGGCCATGCTGACCATGCTGTCGAAAGGCGTGACCAGGACGAGCTTTCAATATCGCGCCGCGACGCCACATAGCTGGCCACACCGGTGCCGAGACTGCGTCCGACGACGGCAATATGCGACCATCGGGATGACGCGCCTTCACGCTGTCGAACAGGCGCAGCGCATCGGCGAACAGCGCATCCTGCGAGGGCTCCCGGCATTCGGCCCGTAACCACGGTACGGCACCAGATAGCTGCTTCGATCCGGAACCCACTGCCGGAAATCATCAACGTTGCGCTGTACCGCCTCGCCGTTGCCACCGAAGTAGATCAGCGCGTCGCGTTTTCCGGCGTTCACGACCCAGCCCTTCAGCGACAGGCCATCCACATCGACACTGAAGTTCGTTTCGATCATCGGTTGGCGCGTGTACTGCGGCAGATAGATCAGCTGGCGCTGATGGCTGTAGAGGTAGGCAACGATGCCGCCGTAGCAGAGCGCCAGCAGCAACAGCAGGACCAGCGCCGGTCTCGCCAGCGCGCGCAGCAGGATGAAGCGCTTCAACGCGGGGCGGTGTCATCGCCGGCAAGCCGTTCGTAGTCGACGAACTCGAACGCGAATTCGTGGCGCTCGTCGGCCGGATGCGCTTCACGGTGCGTCGCCTGCCACTGCGATTCGTCGAACAGCGGAAGAAGGTATCCGCGCCTTCGACGAAGGTGTTGACGTGGGTCAGGTGCAAGCGTCGCGGACGGAAGCGTCAGTTCGTAGATTTCAGCGCCGCCGATCACCATCAAGGTGTCATCGGCATCGAGTAGCGACAGCGCTTCGTCCGGTGAAGCCACTGCCTGCATGCCGTCAAAGGGCACGCGGCCGGAGCGCGTCAGCACGAGATTGCGGCGATTGGGCAAGGCGCGACCCAGCGATTCGGCGGTCTTGCGACCCATCAACACGGCGTGGCCGGTGGTCAGCGCCTTGAAGCGCTTCAGGTCATCCGGCAGCCGCCACGGCAAATCGTTGTCGAGACCGATGGCGCCGGTGCGGTCCAGTGCGGCGATGATGGCAATCGGTCTCGGTGGCGTCATCGTTACAATCTGGAGCAAGACTCACTGGAGCTGGATGTTCGACCTTCGGTCGAATTAGAGCGTTCCCGCATTCGCGAGGGTGACATTAAAGCTATACGGCTACCGGCGCCTTGATCGCCGGATGCGGGTCGTAGTCGAGGATCTCGATGTCGTCGAAGCGAAAGGCGAACAGGTCATCGACATCGGGGTTCAAACGAAGCCTTGGCAGCGCGCGCGGCTCGCGGGCGAGCTGCTCCCTCGCCTGCTCGACGTGGTTCGAATAGAGATGTGCGTCACCCAGCGTATGCACGAAGTCACCAACGCCAAGACCGCAAACCTGCGCCACCATATGCGTCAGCAGCGCGTAGCTGGCGATGTTGAACGGCACGCCCAGGAAAATGTCGCCGCTGCGCTGGTAGAGCTGGCAGCTCAACTTGCCGTCGACCACGTAGAACTGGAACAGGCTGTGACAGGGCATCAACGCCATCTGGTCCAGTTCGCCGACGTTCCAGGCGGAAATGATCAGCCGTCGCGAATCCGGGTTGCGGCGGATCTCGTCGAGCAGCCACTGCATCTGGTCGTGCACGCGACCATCGGCACCTTCCCAGCGCCGCCACTGCTTGCCGTAGACCGGACCCAGGTCGCCGTTCTCGTCGGCCCATTCGTCCCAGATGCTGACCTTGTTGTCCTTCAGGTAGGCGATGTTGGTATCGCCGGCGAGGAACCACAGCAGCTCGTGGATGATCGAACGCAGGTGCAGCTTCTTGGTGGTGACCAGCGGAAAGCCTTCGTTGAGGTCGAAACGCATCTGCCAGCCAAACACCGAACGCGTGCCGGTACCGGTGCGGTCATCCTTGATGGCGCCGTGTTCCAGCACATGGCGCAGCAGGTCGAGATAGGCCTTCATGCGGGCTTTTCCTCTTTCGATTGGACAGGCGGCTGTTGCGGCTCCAACACTGGCGCGCGACGCGACAGCCACAGCAGCACGAGACCAACGATCACCAGCGGCAGCGACTGCAGCTGTCCCATGGTGACCCAGCCAAACGCCAGATAGCCCAGCTGCGCATCCGGCACACGGACGAATTCCACGGCAATGCGGAACACGCGTACATCAGCGCGAACAGGCCGGACACGGCATAGCGTCGGCGCGGCGTGCGCGAGAACAGCCAGATCACCACGAACATCACCAGGCCTTCCAACCCGGCCTGGTACAGCTGACTGGGATGCCGCGCGTACTGTCCAGTGCGCCGGTCGCGTGCAGCTCGCGCAGGCCCTGCATGTCGTAGGGATCGAACTGCGCCGGCAGGCCGCTTGGAAACACTACGCCCCAGTTGCCGCCGGTGAGCTTGCCCCAGAGTTCGCCACCGATGAAGTTGCCGAGACGCCCGAAGAACAGGCCCGGCGGCACCAGCGGTGCGATGAAATCCATGGTGTCGAAGACATGCAGGCGATGCTTCCGTGACCACAGCGCGACGGCCGTCATCACGCCCAGGAGGCCGCCGTGGAAACTCATGCCGCCTTCGTTGATCCGGAACAGCAGCAGCGGATCACTGAACACCG
Source organism: Rhodanobacteraceae bacterium (assembly GCA_024233975.1). Taxonomy (GTDB): domain Bacteria; phylum Pseudomonadota; class Gammaproteobacteria; order Xanthomonadales; family Xanthomonadaceae; genus JACKOX01. The sequence goes on along the minus strand of JACKOX010000004.1, from coordinate 93,747 downwards.
ACTCGCTGGCGTAGAACAGTACGTACCAGATGCGCCCGCCGAGCACGACGCCGAGGATGGCGTAGAACATCAGATCGCCGAAAGCTTCCGCACTGACTCCGGGCAGACGACCGTCACGCACACGGCGCGAACCCAGCCACCAGGCGCTGAGGAAGCCGGCGAGATACATCAAGCCGTACCAGTGGATACCGTGCGGCCAGAACGGCAGCGGTATCGCGATGGGATCGATATCGAGCAGCCAGGTCTGCGGACTCATGCCGGCAGCACCCGGCACAGATAGCCTTTCAGGTAATCGGTTTCCGGTATCGCCGGGTGCACGGGATGATCGGGCGACTGCTGCAGTTGACTCAATACCTGCACCTGCCGATCCAGATGACGCGCACCACGCTGGATGCCATCAAGCAGCATCGCGCGCGGCATGTGGTAACTACAGGAGAAGGTCGCCAGCAGGCCATCCTTGCCGCAGACCTGCATGCCTAGCTCGTTGAGACGGCGATAGGCGTCGCGACCTTCGCGCAGGTTCTTCTTGCGTTTGACGAAGGCCGGCGGGTCGAGGATCACGATGTCGAAATGCTCGCGCTGTTCACGCAGCTGGCGCAGGAAGTCGAAGGCATCGGCCTTGACTGCACTGACCCGCTCCGACAGGCCGTTGAGCGCCGCGTTGGCGTCGACGGCTGCGACGGCATCCGCGGAGGCGTCGACACAGACCACTTCGCTGGCTCCAGCGGCCGCAGCACGCAGTCCCCAGCCACCGAGGTAGCTGAACATGTCCAGCACCCGCTTGCCCTTGAACAGTGGCGCCAGCAGGTCGCGATTGGCGCGCTGGTCATAGAACCAGCCGGTCTTCTGCCCTTCACGCACGTCGACGCGGAATTCCACGCCGCTTTCCATGACCGACACCGGGCCGTCGATTTCGCCAAAGGCCATCTCGCTGTAGGACGGCAGGCCTTCCAGTTCGCGGATACCGGCGTCGTTCTTCCAGATCATCGCCGCCGGCTTCAGCACTTTCTGCACCGCCTCGGCGACGTCGTCCTTCATGCGCTCGACGCCGGCCGTGGTGGCCTGGGCGACGATGACGTCACCGAAACGGTCGAGCGTCAGTCCAGGCACGCCGTCGGATTCACCGAAAAACAGCCGGTAATGCGGTGTGTCGAACAGGCGCTCGCGCAGGCCCAACGCTACCTTGATCCGATGCACCAGCAGCGAACGATCCCAGTCGTGATTGAGACCACGACTGACCATTCGCGCGCAGATCAGCGACGCCGGATTCACGTAGGCCACGCCGATGCCCTTGCCCTTGGCATCGACGAGCACGCAGGTGTCGCCAGGCTGGAAATCGGTGAGCGGCGAGCGCTTCACGTCTACTTCATTGGCGAAGACCCAAAGGTGACCGGCCCGCAGTCGGGCGTCCTCGCCGGGTTTCAGGAACAGCGGCGGGTATTCAATGGAATCGGACACGTGGGCAGCCAGGACGCAACGGAACGGCTGGCGATTTTCGCACAGCGGACCCGGACCGCGCAGGACGGTTGCCCACTTTGCCCTTCCGGCGCCCGGCATGTCGGACGTGACCCGGTTCACAAAAAGGCAGACGCTGCCCTCCTGGCTCCCTATAATCTGCCCGGGTCCTCGCCCTCCCCTTTGCCGCCGCGTGCAGGCCTTTGCCTGTGCGCCGATGGGGTATTGGGCGCGACCACGGTCTTCGGGGGAAGACCTTGCCCCCACCTTCCGGCCAAGCGATGCCGGAATCAACACAGGAAACATTCGGAGAACCCGTGAACAAGCCAAGCCTTGGACGAATCGCCATCAGCCTGCTGCTGGTGACGGCCCTGCAACCCGCCATTGCCGACGAAATCCCGCTGCGGGACTTCGCCCGTCGACCTTCCATGTTCAGCCCCCGGCTGTCTCCCGACGGCAAGCTGCTGGCCGTGACCACCAAGACCGAGGATGGCCTCAACGCGCTGACCGTGCTGCAGCTGTCCGACATGCAGACGGTCAGCCTGCTGAAGATGCCGCGCTATGAACTGCCCATCAGCGTGACCTGGGTCAGCGATACCCGCATCGCCTATGCCAAGGCGCGTGAGAGCGGTTCGCTGGATCAGCCACGCGCCACTGGCGAGGTCTTTGCCACCGATTTCGACGGCGGCAAGCAGAAGTACCTGTTCGGCTATATGCCGGGAATGAAGCGCCGCAACGGCGTACGCGACTTCGCCGCCGGCTACATCGAAGGCGTGCCGGAACAGCGCAACGGCCATGTCTATGTCCGCGCACTTCCCTTCGGTACCGACCGCAACAGCCGCATCTACGACATCGACACCAGCAACGAGTCGCGCAAGACGCTGGCCGAGATCGGTGAAACAGGCATGTCTTTCACGCTCGACCACGAAGGCAATGCGCGCTATGCCTACGGTGAGAACGATGAGCTGGAATACGAGATCTACCAGCGCCAGGGCAAGGATTGGGTCAAGCTCGACCAGGAAGTCTTCGGCGAATTCGTCCCGCGTGCCTTCATGCCCGACAACCAGCGCATCATCGGCTACTACGCCGAGGATGACGGCCCCGAGGAACTGGTCATCCAGAATCCCGACGGCAGCGGCCGCATCAAACTGGCCAGCGATCCGGTGTTCGCGCCTTCCGACCTGATGTGGGACATCGGCAGCCGCATTCCCTTCGGCGCCATCTACGTGAAGGAAGGCCCCACCTACACCTACTTCAGCCAGGGCAGCCCGGGCGCGACGATCCAGCAGGCGATGGCCGCCAAGTTCCCCGGCCAGACCGTAGACATACTCAATGCCAGTCGCGACAACCAGCGCGTACTGCTGTCAGTGGCCAGCGACCGCAACCCTGGCAGCTACCTGCTGCTTGATCTTGGCACCAAGAGCCTGGCGAAACTGTTTGACGCGGAACCGTGGATCAAACCAGACAACATGGCGCATCGCCGTCCGTTCCAGTTCACCACCAGCGACAAACAGGACATCCACGGCTACCTCACGCTGCCGCCGGGTCGCGCCGAAGCCAAGCTGCCGGCGATCCTCCTGCCGCATGGTGGCCCTCATGGCGTCGCCGACAGCTGGTACTACGACGAACTGGCTCAGATGCTGGCCAGCCGCGGCTACCTGGTGGTGCAGGTCAACTTCCGCTCGTCTGGCGGTCGCGGCGACAAGTTCAAGGAGTCGGGCTACCGCCAGTGGGGCACACGCGTGCAGCAGGACTTGATCGAGGGCATGCAGTCGGTGATCGACAGCGGCCTCGCCGACAAGGACCGCGTCTGCGTGTTCGGCGCCAGCTTCGGTGGCTACTCGGCGATGATGACGCCGATCCGCGCTCCCGGCATGTTCAAGTGCGCCGTCGGCTATGCCGGTATCTATGATCTGTCGCTGATGTATGACAAGGGCGACATCAAGGGCCGCGACAGCGGGGTTAACTACCTCGAACTGGCGATTGGCCGCGACGAATCCGAACTGGCCGCCAATTCGCCGGCAAAGATGGCCGAGCAGGTGAAGATCCCGGTGTTCCTGGTGCACGGCGAGGACGACGAGCGTGCCCCCTTCGCCCACGCCAAGGCCATGCGAGCCGCGCTTCAGGCCGCGGGCAACGATCCGGAATGGATGGCAGCCAAGGGCGAAGCCCATGGCTTCTATGACGAGGACAACAACGTCGAACTCTACGGCAAGCTGCTGGCCTTCTTCGGCAGGCACATCGGCCCGGGCGCTCCCAAACAGTAGGGCCTGACGCGAAACAGTGAAGACACGAACGCCCGGGCTTGCCCGGGCGTTCTGCTATCTGGCTCTGGTTCGCAGGACGGCTGGTACGCCGCCTTGGTCCGGCATCGTCAGCAACGACTATCCGGCCACAGGCTCGGCATTCAGTGGCGACCTTTGCGCCGGGCCACCAGGTTGAGCGCCTCGACGCCGGCGGAGAAGGCCATTGCGAAGTAGAGGTAGCCACGCGGGATGTGGAAGCCGAGGCCGTCAGCGATCAGCGCGATACCGACCATGATCAGGAAACTCAGCGCCAGCATCTTCACCGTCGGATGGCGGTCAATGAAGTCACCAATGGGATTGGAGGCGAAGATCATCACGGCAACCGCCAGCAGGATCGCGGCGACCATCACCGGGATGTGATCGACCATGCCCACCGCAGTGATCACCGAATCCAGCGAGAACACGATGTCGATGATGGCGATCTGCGCGATCACATAGCCGAGAACGGCGGATGGCTTGGTGTCGATGTCCTCGTCTTCGCCACGACCTTCCACCGCATCGTGGATCTCCATCGTGCCCTTGACCAGCAGAAACAGACCACCGCCGATCAGCACCAGGTCACGGATGGAGATCGGCTGGCCGAACAGGCTGAACAGCGGGTTTTCCATGCGCGCCAGCAGCGCCAGCGTCATCAGCAGCAGGATGCGGGTGATGGCAGCGAGGGCAAGGCCGAAGCGGCGCGCCTTCGGCCGCAGTTCCGGCGGCAGTTTGCTGACGGCGATCGAGATGAACACCAGATTGTCGACACCGAGGACGATCTCCAGCGTGGACAGCGTCAGCAACGCCATCCAGATTTCGGTGCTGAATACCCAGTCAAACATCGCCATCCATCCGTGTTGCACGCGGACTGTCCGCGACCATCGTCAGCGCCTTCATCCCGCCAGCCTCGGCAGGAGAATCAGCCCCCAGCAGATCAGCACGTTCATCATCAGCAGGAACACGGCCGCGGAGCCCATGTCCTTGGCAAGGCCAGCCCATTCATGACGTTCATTGCCATAACGCTCGATCAGCGCTTCGATTGACGAGTTGAGCAGCTCGGCGGCCATCACCGGCAACAGGCAGCCTATCAGCATGACGCGTTCGATGGCCGACTCGCCCAGCCAGTAACCCAGCGGTGCCGCGATCAGGAACAACAGAACCTCCAGCCGGAACGAGGATTCCAGCCGGAATGCGGCGATCAGCCCCTGCACTGACCAGATGAACGCCTTCCAGACGCCCAGCGGCCCGCGCGGGACCAGACTGTTGCGACCGTCGGCCATTACGCGGCGGGCTTGAAGACGATATCGAGCTCGCGCGCGGCGCGCACGTCATCCAGGCGCCGCACCGGCGTCGTGTAAGGCGCACCCTGCATCTTCTCCGGATTGCTGCGTGACTCCTCCAGCAGCTCGGCCATCACCTCGACGAAACGATCCAGCGTTTCCTTGGATTCGGTTTCGGTGGGCTCGATCAGCAGGCATTCGGGCACCAGCAACGGGAAGTAGTTGGTCGGTGCGTGGATCTCGTGATCAAGCAGCGCCTTGGAGAAGTCCAGCGCGGTGATACCGCTCTGTTTCTTCTGCGGTGCCACGGTGACGATGAACTCGTGGCTGGCCCGACGCTCCGGATAGGCCAACGTGAAACCTGCCGCCTGCAGGCGCTTGGCCAGATAGTTGGCGTTGAGCGTGGCGAACTCGGCGACGCGACGCATGCCCAGACGACCCAGGAGGCGCGCATACACGTAGGCACGCAGCAGCACGCCGGCATTGCCGGCGAAAGCAGAGAGTCGGCCGATCGACTGCGGGCAGTCCTTGCGACGCTTGAAGTGATAGCCGCCGTCATCGGCGCGCGCGATCATCGGGATCGGCAGGAAGGGTTTCAGCCGCTCGGACACGCCCACCGCGCCCGCACCCGGACCACCACCGCCGTGCGGCGTGGAGAAAGTCTTGTGCAGGTTCATGTGGATGGCGTCGAAACCCATGTCGCCGGGCCGCACCTTGCCAAGGATGGCGTTGAGATTGGCGCCGTCGTAGTACAGCAGGCCGCCGGCATCGTGAACCAGCTTGGCGATCTCGCGGATGCGCCGCTCGAACACGCCGATGGTGCTCGGGTTGGTCAGCATGATGCCCGCGGTCTTCGGACCCACCACGGCCTGCAGCGCCTCGAAGTCGATGTCGCCATCGGCCTTGGTCGGAATCTCGCGAACACTGCAGCCACACATGATCGCCGTCGCCGGGTTGGTGCCATGCGCGGCATCGGGAACGATGATCTCGGTGCGCTCGGTGTCGCCGCGCGACTGGTGGTAGGCCATGATCATCGCGACGCCGGCGAACTCGCCCTGCGCGCCGGCCATTGGCGCCAGCGACACCCCGCCCTTCATGCCGGTGACTTCGGCCAGCATCTCCTGCAGCTCGTACATGCAGGACAGGAAGCCCTGGCTCAGCGAGTCCGGCGCATAGGGATGGCGGTTGATGAATCCATCCAGCATCGCCAGCGAATTGCAGGCACGCGGGTTGTATTTCATCGTGCACGAACCCAGCGGATAGAAGTGCGTGTCGATGGAGAAATTCTTGCGACTGAGGCGCGTGTAGTGACGCACCGCGTCCAGCTCGGAAACCTCCGGCAGGCCGACAGCGGAACGACGCAGGAAGCGCTCGGGAATATCATCCGGCGCCGGAGTGGCCTCAGGATGCTGCGCGAAAGCGGAACGACCGGAACGCGAATGCTGGAAAATCAACATGATGCCTGCACTTAGCCGGGTTTGTGGAGCCGCGTATGATGCCAATTCCGCGGCCCTGCGGCCAGTAACCGGCGGCGGAAAGGCACGCGGTCACGGCGAATCCGTGCGCGTCGTCATATATCCTCGACAGCCAGTCATTCGCATTGCCAGGGAGTGAGCATGTTTGACCCGGAACGTCTGTTGGGACAGGTGATCGGCGGAGGCCTCGGAATCGGTGGACGCCGGGGCCGAAGGACGGCCAGTCGCGCGGCGCTGGGCGTGGGTCTGCTGGGCATCGCCATGGCCGCCTACGAACATTACAGCCAGCAGTCCAAGGCCACCGCAAGCGCGACAGGCGCCGCGCCGCCGCCCGTTCCGGGAGCAATGCCTGCAGGCGCCAGCGCCGCTCCACCACCTCCTCCCCCGCCCGCTCCACCGGCTGACGGCGCCCAGCGCCAGGCGGACGCCCTGCTGATGCTGCGCGCGATGATCGCCGCGGCCAACGCCGATGGGCATATCGATGACAGCGAGCGCGAGGCTGTACTGGGGCGGGCGCATCAAGCCGGACTCGATGCCGATGACATCGCCGCCCTGCAGCGCGAACTGGCGGCACCGTGGCCGGTGGCCGCCATCACTGCCACCACGCAGCCAGCCATGCGCGAACGCGTCTACCTCGCCGCGCGGCTGGCCATCGACCTCGACCACCCCGCCGAACAGGCTTTCCTCGACCAGTTGGCCCAGGGCGTGAACCTCGATCCGGCCCGCCGTAACGAGCTCGAGCAGCAGGTTGCCGGCAGCGCGGACTGAGCCCGCCGGGAAGCGCCAATTCAAACCCGTCACGGATCACGGCAACGCCTGACCCGATCCGATGACCTGACTCCATCCGACCGATCCGCCTATCGACAACCAAGGAGACCGCCATGCAATGGTTCCTCAGCTACAACGGCCAGCAGGAAGGCCCCTATGACCAGGCCACCGCCGTCGCCAAAGCGCGCGCCAACCCGAACGGCCATTGCTGGCGCGAGGGCTATGCCGAGTGGGTGCCGATCGCGAGCTGCGCCGAGATCGCCGCGGACAAGCCCGCCGCCGGCCTGATGCCGGCCCCGCCTGCTGTCGGCGCGCCGCGCAGCGACGAGATCGACTACAAGATCTACGGCGAGGACATGCAGTTCGTCGAAATCGAGCTTGACCCCGGCGAGAGCGCCGTCGCCGAAGCCGGCGCGCTGATGTTCAAGGACGCCGTGGTGCAGATGGAAACCGTGTTCGGTGACGGCTCGCACAGCGGCCAAGGCGGCGGTTTCCTCGACAAGCTGGTCGGCGCCGGCAAGCGCGTGATCACCGGCGAGAGCCTGTTCACCACCATGTTTTCGCACGCCGGACAAAGCGGCAAGGCCAAGGTCGCCTTCGCAGCGCCCTACCCCGGCACCATCGTGCCAATGACCCTGTCTAATTTCGGCGGACGGATCATCTGCCAGAAGGACAGCTTCCTCTGCGCCGCACGCGGCGTGTCCATCGGCATCCACTTCCAGAAGAAGGTGATGACCGCGCTGTTCGGCGGCGAGGGCTTCATCATGCAGAAGCTCGAAGGTGACGGTCAGGTCTTCGTCCACGCCGGCGGCACCATCATGGAGCGCGAACTGGCGGCCGGAGAACGCATCGACGTGGATACCGGCTGCGTGGTCGCCTACACCCAGCAGGTGGACATGGACGTACGCGCGGTGGGCGGCGTCAAGTCGATGATCTTCGGCGGCGAAGGCGTGTTCCTCGCCACGCTGACCGGCCCGGGCAAGGTGTGGCTGCAGTCGCTGCCGTTCTCGCGCATGGCTGGCCGCATGTATGCCGCAGCCTACCAGCGCGGCGGCAGCAAGGGCGAAGGCTCCGTTCTTGGTGGCCTCGGTGGCATCCTTTCAGGTGACCGCGGCTTCTGATCGCCGGGACGGGGATTTCCGACGATGAAACGGGATGCGGCATCATGGCGATGCCGCATCCGGAGCACGCCATGAACGATTCTGCACCACACGATTCGGGACTGATGAACTGCGTCTACTACGACGCGGAAGGAAACAGCCGCCACATCAGCCTGCATGAGGTGCCGGAGCGCCTCAAGATGGACACCGGCTTCGTCTGGCTGGGCCTGCACGAACCGGATGAGGCGCTGCTCGACCGCATCCAGGAGATGTTCGGCCTGCACGAACTCGCCATCGAGGACGCCCACAAGGCACACCAGCGTCCGAAGATCGAGGCGTTCGGCAGCAGTCTCTTCATCGCCTTGCACACCGCGCAGCGGGTCGATCATGGCATCGGCTTCGGCGAAACCCATATCTTCGTGGGTCCGCGCTACCTGATCACCGTCCGCCATGGCGCCTCGCTGTCCTATGCCGAAGCACGGACACGCTGCGAGCAGTCGCCGGAGATGCTGGCGCTGGGTCCGAGCTATGCGCTGTACGCCGTACTGGACTTCATCGTCGACAACTACCAGCCGATCGTCCGCGCCTTCCAGCACGACACCGAGCAGTTGGAGTCGGCCGTATTCGACGAGAACTTCAGCCGCGACACGGTGGAGCGTCTATATCGCCTGAAACGTGACCTGATGACCATGCGCCTCGCCGTGGCCCCTATGCAGGACATCCTGAGCCAGCTGGTGCGCCTGCATCCCAACCTGGTGCAGGACGAGGTCCGACTGTATTTCCGCGATGTCGCCGACCACACCGTGCGCATCAACGAAGCCACCGACGCCATGCGCGAAATGCTCAGCGCCGCGCTTTCCGTGCACCTGTCGCTGGTGACCATCCACCAGGGCGAGATCGTGAAGCAGCTCGCCGGCTGGGCCGCCCTGGCGGCAATCCCGACGCTGATCACCGGCTGGTACGGCATGAACTTCGCCAACATGCCCGAACTGCAGACACGCTTCGGCTATACCGCCGTCATCGTCGGCACCGCCACGCTGTGCTTCATCGCCTATCGAATCCTCAAGCGAGCAGACTGGCTGTAGACCGGGACAAACGCACGCAATCCCAGCATTGCAAAAAAGACGAGGCCGCATTGTTGCGGCCTCGTCGTTCGACATGGCTCAATCGAGGCCGGTCTAGTGAATCGTGATACCGACTTCCGGCTGCACGACAAGCGGCGAAACCCGATCGAAGCCAAGCATTACGGCATCGGTTTCACTGGCAACCACAAAGTCGGTCGCCCCGGATTTTGACTGCCAACCGAACATCAACGAATCCGATGCCGTCGTGCGCATCCACTCGCTCCTGATCGCCTTGCCAGCCGCGTCGCGGCCTTCCAGCCTCAGCCAGTAGTCCTCACCGGAACGGAAGGCGCGTACAACCACCTTGGTGTCACCGGATGACCCGGGAATGCCCAGCAAAGTAGCCGGAGAGGCCCCGTCCACCAGCCCGGCGCCATCCATACCCAACTTCAGCAGGGACGTCCCACCGGTCACGGCAGACAGTGGCGCGGGATCACCTTCGAAACCGTCCTTGAAGATGGCCGGCTCCAGCGGCGGCAGGATGCCGATGCTCCAGGTCGACAGGTCGTTGGCACTGTTCGGATCGTCGCCACTGGTGAGATCCACCATCGCCGTGTTGTCGATACCGGTCGCGCTATCGAACTGCGCGGTAGCGCTGAGCAGCACAGTGACGCTGCCGCCAACCGGGATTGAGACCTCGACGTCCACGTCTCCGCTGCCGTTCATCACAGCGCAGCTGGAGCCACCACCGCCGATGCAGATCCAGATTGCACTACTGGCATCCAGCTCAACCGGCAGAGCGTCCAAGATATCCGCGGTAGTCGCGTTGCTGGGTCCAGCGTTGTCCACCGTGATCAGGTAGTCAACGCTGTCGCCACTGCGCATGGCGGTGGTGTCGCTAGTCTTGGAGATGGACAGGTCGGCCTGCTCATCGCCGCTTGCCGTGAAGGCCACGGCGGCGATGTCAGCGCGCCCGACAATTTCCGCCTCCATACCATTGCTGGCCGACGAGTCCGCATCCAGCGTCCAGCCACCCACTTCGGCTTCACCGTTGACGTCGGTTGCAACCACCGCACCCGTCAACGAACCGTCACCGGCGGTGATGCTGAAGGCGATACTGGCACCCTCCACCGGATCGCCATTGCCGTCGCGCACACGCACGGTCGGGCCGGGGCTCGGCAAGGTTGCGCCGGCAATGCCGGTGAAGCTGCTGGCACCCACGATTTCCAATGTCGCCGCCGGAGCGGAAGCAATGTTCATGGTCGCGCTGGCGCTGCCTTCATGGTTCGGGCCGGAGCAGGCCACATCGACCTGGTAACTGCCCGGATCCACTGGAATGGTGCTGTCACCCGGCGGTGTATAGGTTTCCACGCAGGCAATGCCCACGCCCGAAGGCGACACGGTGTACTGCACCGCCTGCGGTCCGCCGTTAGCAACGAAGTTCAGCTGGGTGAAGTTGATCACCGCCGTCGCCTTGGCGATGGTCAGCGTCGCCGGGTTCTGCGGGGTGACGATTCCCAGCACGTAATCCGTGTCGTCGCTGGCGACAGCCACGGAGTAGCTGCCCGCCTGACTCGGCGCGATCGCGCTGGGGCCGTATGGATCACCATCCGCCTCGGTTCCGGCATAGCTGAGCGACACGGCCACGCCAGCAGGTGTGGTCATGACACCGACCGGCTTGTTGTTGCCGTCATAGACTTGGCTCAGGTTCTCCAACGTGACGTCCACATTGGCCGGATCGATGATCACCGCTGCCGTGAACGGCCCGCCCGAGTAGTTCGGATCGGTCACGGTCACGGTCGCCTCGTAGCTGCCCGCATGGATCGGCGGCAGGCTGGTCGGACCGTAGGTCACATCGGTGCCAACGTAGCTGATCGTGTAGGCCTCACCATTCGGGTTGGTCACCGTCGCGGCGTGCGGCATGCCGTCATAGGTGACAGTCGTACCATCGACATTGATGCCCGAAGCAGCAGGCGTGATCTCCAGCGTCGCCATGATGGTTCCGGTCAGCACATAGTTCGGGTTACTGAGCGTGGCGGCCACGTCGTAGCTGCCGACATTCACTGGCGCCGAAACCGGCGCGTAGGTGAGGCTGAGACCGGTCACGCCCACCGGATCGATCGTAGCTGTCGCCGCCTTGGTACTGCCGTCGTAAACGTGGCTCAGGTCGCTGAAACTGACCGTCGCCGATGCCGGATCGATTACCAGCGTTCCACTGGCACTGCCCTCCCAGTCGGGATCGTTCACCGTCGCAACAACCGCATAGCTGCCCGCATCCGTCGGTGCAGTAGCGTTGCCGTCGTAGGTGATGTCCACGGTCACGGTCAGCGAGTCGCCACTGGCCGTAGCCGTGACGGTCGCCGTGGCAGCGTGCTGGTTGCCGTCGTAGGTGATCGGACCGAGGTCGCTGAGCACGATGGTCGCGTCTCCAGCACCCACCACCGTTGACAGGTTGGTCGCCGCATAGGTCGTGAAGCCATCGGTATCGGCACCCGAGTCGGCAATCTCCGCTGCTGTCGAGTACACGCCGACATGCGCGAACACCACTTCGTAGCAGACCTCCAGCACTTCACCGCCATTGAGGGTGAAGCTCGGTGCACCCACGACACCATCCAGGCCACCAGAACCATCTTCGGTCAGCGTCAACGGCATCGCGCTTCCGGGCGTAGAGGCTCCGCAGGTCGGGCTAGCGGGCCACCACAGCACGCTGACATCGCTCGCGGTCAGGCTGTAATCCGCCGTGAGATTGAACGGTGCATACACGCTGTCCGCCACGTCATCGATGCCATGGTTCTCAAGCCTCGAACGGAAGTACACCGGCTCACCGACGATCACGCCCACCAGCGCCGCAGATTCCGGCGTGGCGAACGGACCTTCGTAATCGAGAGTGACATCCGGATCGGCCAGCACCACGTCGGTGGACAGGTTGTCCGCCGCGTAGGTCGGCACACCATCCGTATCGCTGCCGGCATCAATCACCGTGGCAGCCACCGTGAAGGTGTCTGGCGCCACGAAGTAGGTGACCCGCAACGCGGTGGTGGCGCTGTAGCCCGACGGCAATGCGAAGCCACCCGGTGGACCGAACAGACCGGTGAGCTGGTTACCATCGTCGCTCAACGGGATCGGCGCATAGACGCCGCCCCCGGTGTCGTACTCGACCAGCACATCGCCGGTGCCGATATCGCCACCATTGTCGATACGCGTCAGCACGAACTCGACCAGCACGTTGTCAGCCACGTCCGCTGCCTCGTTGGACAGCGAAGCGCTGTAAGCGGTCGGCACATCCTTCTCGACACCAGCCACCGGGCCGTTGATGTCCAGCGTTATGCCCGCGTGCTGAGCGATCACCTCGGTAGACAGCATGTCGCTGGCGTACACCGTGCCGGACGTAGCGCCAATCACCTGCGCATTCACCGAATAGACTCCCGCCTCGCCGAACACCGCACGGAAGTTGTGCAGGAAGGAATACGGCGCCGTGATCGGGAAGCCGCTGAGGTCGGTGAAGTCGAGCGACAGCGTGCTGCCGTTGTCCGTCCAGACCAATGGGATGCAATTGCCGGGCGGCATCGGATCGATGACGCAGAAGACGATATCCGCCGGATCCAGCGATGCCACCGTGGCCGACACGTCAAGATGGATATAGACGTTTTCGGTCACATTCGGATTGTCGTTGCCGATGAAGCCGGTGTAGGCCACGTCATCACCAACCTCGACGCCGGCTACCGGGCCATTCAGGTCGAACTGGACCTGCTGCAGCGCCACGTTGGTCAGCTCGAATGCCACGTCATTGCTGGCGTGATCGGCGACAACGTCATAGGTTCCGGCAAATCCATTGGCAATGGCCGTAACCTCAACCACACCGTTGTAGTCACTGACCAGGTTGGGCAGGCTGCCGTTCGCGGCGGTCGGGGTTAGCAGTGCAGAGGCACCCGATCCCGGAGCCGCGACACTTACGGTGTCGCCCATCACCGCGCCACCCAGCGCATCCTGCACTCGCACGCGAAGCGGGTTCGCGAACGGCTGGTTCAGATCTGCGGACTGCGGTGTGCCGCTTGCCGGGTACAGCACCAGCTCAACTGGCGTGTTGTCGCCACAATCCGCGCTGCCAATCGGGCTGGCGAGCAGCGGATCAGCCACCAGCGCATTGCCAGCTTCGATACCAACCACGCTGGGCGAGCCACCGCCGTACCAGTTGGAGCCGACAGCGAAAGCGCCCGTGTCGAGGTTGTGACTGACACTCGAAGCCGCCTGCAAGGCATTGTGGTAGACCGACACGCCGCTCAGCGGCGCCGCAATACCGCTGTTAGTGCTGAAGGCATTGGTGCCGCCGGTGACGGCGTTGCAGTAGAAGGCGACGTTGCTGCTGCCGCCATATAGCGTCAGACCGGCCTCTTCCGCCGACGCGCTCGTATTCGCGTTGCTCACGGCATTGTTGAACACGCGCACGTTGCTGGATGCCGCCACGTTGATGCCGTTGTGTCCCGTATCGGCAATGGTGTTGCCGCTGATCTCGACATCATTGCCGGTGTTCGTCTGGATACCGCCCCAGGCAGCCTGCTCGACGACATTGCCGCTGATCAGACCGCCATTGACCTTCCAAAGATTGACGCCTGAACCAATCGGGTCCTCGATGTTGCTGAAGAGGTTGTCCTGCACCGTCCAGTTGCTCACCGCCGGTGCCGGGCCGTTGGTGTAGAGGCCCGAACCGCTGTGCACGTTGGTCACGCGATTGTTGACGATCAGCACATTGGCCGACGGCCCACCAAAGTTCTGGCCGGACGAGATCGCCGTGTCGTTGACGTCGTCGATGGCAATGCCATCCACGGTCACGCCATCTGCCAGCACGCGCAGCGCACGGCCGGTCGCCGGATTGAGTACGGATTCGCCGGTACCGTCGCGACCCGCATCATGTCCCGGCGTGCCCGCGAACGGCCCCTGAACCGTGACCGACTTGTTGACCACCACGTTCTGCGGGAATTCGCCGGCTTCCAGCGTTACCGTGCCGCCAATCGCCGCATCGGCAATGGCGTCATCGATGGTGCCCGGGCTGACCGTGCGCACGTTACCGCTGCTGTCGGGCAGCGTATCGCGGTGGCCGTTGCCTGCGGCTCGGACCAGCATCCGCTGAAGCAGCGGTGCACCTGGCGCATATTCGATATGTCCATTCGGACCGGACAGCGAGCCATGCTGGACGACATCGCCAGCAAAGCTGTTGCCGGTGCCGACCGTCAACTGAACCGAGTTGTCGACAGTTTCCACGCCCGCCAGATCGGTGTCCTCGACGCCAATCGCGGCGATGGCGACGTCGCTGAAGGCCACGTTGCGCACCAGCATGTCGTCCACCGCACCGGCATAGTAGGCGCCGTCGGTCGCCAGCACGCCAAAATCAACGCCGCTGACGCTGCCGCCATCGATCGCCGTGTTGGAAGCCTCGCTGCTCCGGATCAGACCGGCGAAGTAGCCGACGCGCAGGCGTCCGCTACCGGCCAGCGCGGAGCCATCCACCGTGTTGCCAATGGTGACGACGGTGCTGGCCTGGTATAGCGACTGGATGAAGACACCGCCCCATGGGCCGGTGCCTGCCGGATTGGCATTGGCAGTAATGCTGTTCCCGCTCAGCGTGAACGGCGAGGACTGCGAGCCACCGCTGGCGGTATGGAAGTTGTGGTAGATGCCCAGACGCGTCGCCTCGATGCTGTTGTCAGCGATGCGCGCTTCCGTGGGGAACGGCGCTTCCTTGAAGAAGTAGTTGGTCTGGATGCCAATACGCACGTCTTCGAACAGGTTGTCGCTGACGTCCGCGTAGTAGTTCCAGAGCAGAACCACGCCGATGCCCCAGGATGACGGTGCATCCAGGTTGTGGACCCAGTTCTGCTGGAACAGGTTGCCCTGTCGCGCCGGATGCGCGGAGTCGTAGTTGTAACCCTCGAACCCGGCATAGACCAGATTGCGGATGACGTTGTTAGTCACGGCAATGTAGTCACCGAAAGCCCAGATACCGCTGTCGACATCCGGATCAGCCGAACCCATTGGCAGTCCTGTCGTAATGCCTGGGTTGTCGCCGTCGATGACAAAGCCATCCAAGACAACGCCGCCAGTCTGGATGTCAATCACCGACAGCGCGTCATTGCCGGCATAGGCCAGTGCCGGATTGGCGACAGCTGGAACAATGATCGACGCACCGACATCGGTACGTCCGCGGGCATCGATTCCCGTCTGTGCACCAAGCAGACCTACCGGCTTGGCAATGGTCAGATTGACTCCCGCCCCTGTATCGCCTTCGATGTACGTACCTGGACACACCAGAATCACGGTACCGTCCGGCACAGCGTCTACCGCAGCCTGGATGCTGTTGAAGTCCGGTGCAGCGCAGGTGGCGCCAGCTGGCAGCGTCTCACCGCCATCGACGTTGTCGTTCACCGTGACCGGGCCGGCAACCATGGCGTAGAAGTCGATGCTCTGGTTGTCGAGCGTCGCGTTCATCACGGCGATGCCTGAGGTCAGGCCTTCCAGATCGGTCGCCACCGCTCCACTGCTGGTGGCAAACGGCGCGGGTGGATTGAACGATGCCTTGGACGTGACCAGCGAGACACCGGTGCCGTCCGGGAAAGCCGTTGCAACAGTAACCCCGTCGCTGCTGCTGACCAGATCCACGCCGATGGCAGAGGCCGCCGGCGGAACCACCATGACTGGCGTCGCGGCCGCGCGCAGCTGCAACCAGCTACCCAGCGTCAACTGTGCCGGGTCATCTGCCGGAACACCCTCGGATTCGATCACCACCGGATCGCAATCGGCGTCCGACGGGCCAGCGTTGCAGCCCCACCAGTTGTCGTCGGCATCAATGATGCTTGGCAGTTCGTCGCCACCGTAGCCCGGGGCTCCCGGCAGCGGCAGGTCATCGGCGCGCTCGGCGAACAGGCCGGTGACGTTGCCGAAAATGCGGTTCGCGCGCAGCGTGTACCGGCCGGCATTCGGATAGGCCGCATGCAGCCGCAGCGCGGTGCCGTTGTCGAGGAAGGTGTTGCCCTCGATCGTCAACGGATCGCTGGAACCGACGTAGTGGCCGTAGGCCGGCAATTGGCTGCGCAGGCCGAATGCGGCACCGCTGACGGTGTTGCCCGTCACCGCCGACAGCCGGGCGCCATTGGACTGCGTACTGGCGATGATGCCGGTCTGGTTGTTGTTCTCGACGCCATCACCCAAGTCACCCGAGCCGGCAAAGCTGTTGTCCTCGATATGGATCGAGGAATTCACGTCGACCGCGTTCTCCCAGATACCGATCACGCGCGCGGGTATCGATCCGGGGACACCGCTCACGGTGATCGTGTTACTGCTGATCAACAGGCCGTCGAAGCAATCCACGTTGCAGGAGTCGCCGATCTGCATGGCCACTGCACGCGAGTTGTCACCCATCGGGTCACCATCGGTACCGCTGATGTCGATCAGGATCTCGTTACCCGCAACCGTCTGCTGCTCGCCAAATCCGCTGTAGATGCCGTAGTTGGCATAGTCATCGTCGGAGTCCGGGCCGATCTCGATACGGTTGTTGAGGTACTGCGTGCCGTTAAGTCCCTCGGCTCCGCTGCCGAACATCGCGAAGGCAACGTCGAATCCACGCACCGTGAGATTCTCGAAGGTCCAGCCCTGGTTCATGCTGCCGCTGTAGATGAAGGCGGCAAAGTCACCTGGGGCGTTGCCCTCGTTGCCCTGGATACCGGCATTGCCGGGGGCACTCGCTCGCAAGGTCACATTGCCAACGCCCGCCGGCAGTTTGGATGACCAGTCGTCATCCGTACCCGGCATGCCATCCGAACCCAGCTCCCAGCTGGCGTAGGCATTCGGCTCGGTCCAGTTGAACTCGCCACTGAGCTCGATGATGACGCCCGGACCCGCAGCCTGGATGGCGTTGTCGATGCGGGTGTAGTCGTTGTCCGTCGGCGTCGGCATTGGTGCCGGGTCGATGGGCACGGTGGTTCCCGGATCAAAGGTCACCGCATGCGACGCGCTGCCGTTGCTGGCCTGGTTGGTCGTGTCACTCGGCGTGAACGCGGCATTTACCAACTTCACGCCGCCGGCGCTGAAGCCTGCAATGATGCAGCTGTTCGAGGCCGGGTAACTCACGATGGTGCAGCCTGCGGAATCCGCAGCGGTGACGGCGATGCTGCCCGCCGGCACTGCATTCAGATCATTGACCACGTTCACCGTCACCGTCACCGGCGCACCGATGGCGCTGGCATTGGGACTGGTCGATACCACCGTAGTGGTGGTCGGGATCAGGTTGCTGGCAAAGCCGTAGTTGACGATGCCCATTGATGCCGGTGCAGTCGGGGTCTCCGGTGCATTCGGATCGTTGTGATAGGTGCGCGACTGCGTGTCCTGGTACTGCGCATAGTCCATGGCCGAAGGCGCAACACCACCAAAGGTGTTGCCCGTCGTCGCATCGACATCACCGCCGAAGGGTGCGACCGGGGTGCCATTGGCCGGATTGTTGCCGATGGCATTGTCATACACCGGCTTCAGCGGACAACCAGCGTCATTGGTGCTGACGCAGGTCAGCGGGCTCAACTCGAAGTAGTTGCCCAGCGCACCATCAAAGACGCTGTTGCTGAAAGTGATGCTGCCGTAGTGGTCAGCGTCCGCCGGCAACTGGGCGTTGTCGTTCAGCAGGTAGACCGCGGTGCCGCCCGAACCATTGAAGGTGTTGCTGTCGGCGGTCAGGGTCAGCGAGCCGGGGATCGGCGCCGGTGCCGCGCCGCTGAACAGTTCCTTGTTGCTGAGACGCACGTGCTGGAAGGTGCTCGACCCCGCCAGCGGCGCGAAGCTGTTGCCGGAAAGCGTGACGCCCGGGAAGTTCTCGATCAGCACGCCGCGCTCGTAGCCACTGAACTCGTTGCCGGTGACGGAAACCGTCTGTCCCACGTTGTTGTGGATCAGGCGCATGGCGGACCAGTCGCCAGCGCCAATGGGCGCCGTGTTGTTCGCCAGGTCCGCAGCCGCCGTGAAACGGTTGTTCTGGATGACCGCCGCACCGGCTGCGGACGGATCGTAGTAGGCGACACCGAATCCGCGGAAGGTGTTGCGCTGGGCCGCATCGTTGATATCAGCGCCACCGATGGTCACGGTCTGTCCCGCCGGCTGGGCCAGCACGAAGACATCGTGATTGATCGACACGATGTCGTTGCCCCGTGCCAGCAGGCCAACGTTGCGCGCGTCGATACCAGCGCGGAAACGGTGCTCGGGCAGGTCGGACTCGATCACGCTACCGGTGACGCTGGCCGCGAAGGCCACTGGACCCGGCGCATAGGTTGCGCTCGGATGCGGATTGATCTGGATCGCGTTGCGCAGGCCATAGCTGAATGCACAGGCGTTGCCCGGGGATACGCAATCGCCGGTACGCGTACCGCGCAGACGCACGCCAGCGATATCGAGGCCGTCCGAATTGAAGGCCGGCGAGGTTGACGATTCGGCGCGGATGCCCTGCCCGGCCTCGTCGAAGTCGACCACCACCAGCAGATTGTCGATGTGCACGTTCTGCGCACGCACGGTGATCACGGCCACGCCGCCAGCGCCATCATCATCCGGGGCGCGGATGGTGGTGACCGGATCCATGCCGCTGTCGTCATTGCCGGCGCCCTGCAGCGTCAGCTCCTTGTTGACGAGCACGCGTTCGGCGTAGGTATTCGGCCCCAGCACCAGCGTATGACCATCCAGAGTCAGCGGATCGTCAATCGCGGCCTGCAGCGAGCAGTAGCCCAAGCCGGTCGTCGAGTTGAGCACGCTGTTCTCGATCAGCACACCGCTGCCGGCAACCACGTCGCGACTGGTGGCGATGATGCTGCCGCCATAGGTATTGCTGCCAATGGCCACGCAGGTCAGCTGTGAGTTGTCGCGACCGAAGAAGTCGTCGGCCACGTTGTTCTGGTTGCCATCGCAGGCACCGGCCTGCGGCGGCGGATCCGCAGTGAAATCGCAGTATGGCGTATGGCCTGCCTGCCGCTGGATGCCCACATCGTTCTGCAGCAGCGTGTTGTTGAACACTGTGTGCTTGACGCCGCCCAGCACGATGCCGAAACCGGTGCTGGAGCTGGCCCCGTTGTTCTGCTGGTAGCCGCCGACGGTGTTGTTGCGCACCACTACGCCGGTGGGCACGTCCACGTTGTTGGCGTCGGCCACACTGCGGCGCATCACCGCGATGCCGGCGAGGTCGCGCACTTCCGCGGGACGCCACTGCACGATGCCCGGTACCAGCGCGCCATCCAGCGTGCCGTCGAAATCGGCATCCGGCGTGCTGGTGAGGTAGATGCTGTTGCCTTCAACCACGATGCTGCCGTCGCCGCTGTCGAGGCCGCTGCCATTCGGCAGCTTGACCTCGATACCGAAGCGACCGGCATTGAGGATGAAGTTGTTGGCGATCAGGTTGGCGCCGTTGAACGGCGCACCACTGCCGCCGCTGAGGCCAACCAGACCGATGGCGTTGTCCGGGCTGCGCTCGATGCGGTTGCCGGTGACCTGCACGCCCGAAGCGGTGCCATCCTGCAGCTCGATGGCGCAGCAGCCGACCATGTCGTGGACGTAGTTGCCATCGAACACGATGTTGGTCTTGAAGCCGTTCCAGATCAGCAGACCACGAGCACTGGAGGCCAGCACCTCGTTATCGATGAACTGCACATTGTCTACCGGACCCTGGACGTAGGCCGCGCCGTCTGCCGAACCGCCGAGACAGTCGTCCAGACGCATGCGCTCCACGCGCAGTCCATTGTTGCCACCTGATGCGAACAGGCACTTGTTGTTGACGTTGCGCAGCTCGAAGTCCTCGAACACCGCGCCGGTAACACCGCCATCCACGGTGATCAGCGGCGTGGCAGCACCACTGCCGTCGATGAACGACACCGGCTCGCGCGTCCACGGATTCATGTCGCTTTCTGCCGTCGCGTTACCTCGCACCGTGAGGTTGTTCACCGTGACGTGCAGGTCGCTTTCGAGGTAGGTGTCCGCGCCCAGCTCGACGATATCGCCAGCCGATGCCGCCGCCAGCGCGGCGGCCACGGTGGGATAGCTGCCTACGGCGATCAATGCCTTGCTGGTTGCCGCACCCTTCCCGGCGCGCAACGGCATGCCGTCATCGCGATACAGCACGACGGGCTGCACAACGCGGTGCGCCACGTTGGTGGAGTCACTGGGCAGGTTGCCGGCATCGCCCGAATAGTGGGCGCTGAACTGGTGCATGCCCACGGTCAGCACACCGGCATCCACAGCGCAGCTGCCGCCAGCGATGCCCACCGCCGTACAACCGGCCAGATCGCCATCGACATCGCTGCTGATGGTCACCGTACCAGTGGGCGTATCGCCAGAAACGCTGAAGCTCACCGTCACCGACTGCCCGACATAGCTCTGGCCGGGGTTGATACTGCTGAGCGTGGTGCTGCTGGCTACTGCAGCCGTCCAGTCTTCAGCAGCGAAAGTGTCAAGCAACTGTCCGCCTCGCACCAGACGGACGCTGCCGTAGTTGCTCTTCCGGCCAGCGTCAGAGTAGCCCTTGTCGAAAGTGATGAGCTCAGCGAAGGCAGCATTGATGGCGCTGCTACTTGACGACCAGTAGGCACCCAGTGCTGCCGGAAAAAATGTCACATTGATGGCCGGGTCGTAGCAGCCGGTTTCCACCAGGCTTTGCAGCTCAATGATGTTGGGCAGGCGCCAGTCATCGAAGCCGGCAAAGCTGCTGCCGTTCGCAGCTGTCAGCGCCGCGCTCCAGTCCATGGTCGTTGCACTGCCCGTGGCGCAGCCCGCGCCGGACTGCCCCTCGCGGCACTGCTTCCAGATCAGGCCGGTTTCTGTGTCGGTGACCACCACTTCGCCAGCGACGGGTTCGGACATCGTGTAGCGGCTGTCGGGCGCGGTCATCGGGTTACCCGCCGGGCAGGTTTGCGCGGCCAGCGGGGCGGCGGCGGACAGCAGCGACAGGAACAGCAGCGAACGCAGGTTCATGGTCATGACCTCGTCAATGGATCAGGTAGGGCGGAATCGGCAACGCCGTTTCCGCCGTGGGTGTTGTTTGTGGGCCATGGCGGAAACCACTTTGCGGGTTCCGCCCTACGCGGTGGCGGGAGGGCGGAACCACCCAAGGTGTTTCCGCCGTAGCCTCGCGACCATCTTGCGTAATCCCGCCGATATCAATGCGTGGCTCGGTGGCCCGGCGGAAACCGCTGCGCGGGTTCCGCCCTACGGATGGCGTGCCTGGTAGGGTGGAACCGCCAAAGGCGTTTCCACCATCGCGGCTGGCGGCAGACGCCAACACGGCCAGCCGCATGGCGTCCTGCCAGATGGGGAGATGTTGGTAGCAGGCCATGTGCGGTCGTCGTTTCATACCATGAGAAGGGTCAATTCACTGTCCGCCTCGCACCAAACGGACTCTGTTGCTGATGCTCTTGCTATCGGCGCCGAGGTGGCCGTTGCTGAAGAGGACGACCCAAGCGACGACCGCATAGGCGGCGTAGTTCTGGCCACTCCAGTAGATGGTATTCACGGCATTGGGGAACCAGTCCGTGTCGATATAAGGCGCGGCGGCATGACCGTAATCGACCAGGGATTGCAGTTCCTTGCCGGTGGGCAGGCGCCAGTCGGTGTTGCCACAGAGGCGGCTGGAACCGCTCAGGGCATTGATCGCATCGCGATAGGCGCTGGTGTTGCACTGCGCCAGGGTGGCGTTGCAGTTGGCGCCCGTCGCCGTGCCGGCGGTGCCGCCATTGATGGCTGCATTGGTGTCGTACCAGGTGTAGGTCCAGTCCTTGTCACGCAGACCGCCGTCATCGGTCTTCACTTCCCAGATCAGCCCGGTGATGTTGTCGCGGGTGCACGCCCAGTCAGTGGGGCCGTTACCCAACGCGGCGCTGGCATCCAGCACGCTGCCGTCGTTGCCGATCTTGCTGTAGTCGCGGCCCGGCGTGGTGGAGGCGCCGACCTTGGTCATCACGCCCAGCGCATCGGCGGCGGATGCGCCACGGGTGCAGTCCTGCTCGTTGAAACCGGCCTGTTCCGGATCCTGCGTCGCGGGGGATACCGTGCCGGTGGCGGCGCTGGCGTTGTAGCAGGTGACCTGCCCGGTATCGTTGAGCGGCTGCGCGGCAAGAGCCAGCGGCGAGGCCAGCAACAGCAGGGCGGCCAGCACAACGGGATGGCGGCGGGATGCATTCATGACGGCATTCCTTGCGGAAACGGTTTGTGCGGAAAGGCCATCGCCAGAATGGCGACGACCTGAAACGAAAAACGCCGCGCAATCGCGCAGCGTTGAAATACTGTGAATGACGGAATAGATGCCGTGGGCGATGACCGCACTGGCGAGGAATTTGAGGAATTCTGATACGGCTACAGGCCGACGGCCGCGAACGCCCGCGGCATGACCAATGCTGCCGGTTTGAGAACTGCCTTCAAGCATGACCCCTCCCCCTGTCCGCTGATCCGACGAAGCGCCGAGCGCTTGACGCGGACCACCTTACCCTCCGCCATTCCGTCGACGCGATGCGAAAAATTCGCAGACGCCGGTTTCACCAGAATGACGCTGGTGCTGCCGAACATCAGATGTACCGGGCGCGGACGCCCGGGTGATTCCCCCGGTTTCGGTGTGCACCGAAGGCCCAACCATACCCAGCCAAGCCACGGTTGTCGCCCCCAATTTGTGGGGTTCTTTCGTGAACAACTGCAACGAACGACACCGGTTGCGTTGCTTGCCGCGCACGGCTGGGCCGTCTATGTTCCAGCTTCGCGGCGCCGGGGGGCGCGCGAATGTGGGTGGATGCACTTCCGCAGCGTGAGCCGTTTCCGGGCATTTTCACGTAATCGATCAGGCGCAACACCCGATAGTCCAGCACGGAAGCGAAGACAGACGATGCCCTCCAATCTCCAGCCTTTCGACCACCTTCTCCGCCTGCACGATGCGCCGCTACATGATGCCGCCTGGCAGCAGGCCTATGGGGCGTTTGCTACCCACTTCGGCGACGTCCGGGTTGGCATGCTGCTGCGCCAAGGCACGCCGCCAGACAACACCATCGTTTTCGGTGTCGCTTCCGATGAAGCATTGATCCGCGAATACGTCGATGAATTTGCGGCGATGAGCCCGCTGGCAACACCGGAAATGCTTCGCCGGCTGCTAACACAGAAGAATCCTCAGCGATTCGAAGACCTGATCAACCCGGAGAGTTTTGCCCGTAGCGAGTTCTACGAACGCTACTGGCAACGCCACGGGGATCTGGCAAGCGGCCTGCTGGCCTGTCGCGAGATCGAACCAGGGCTGGTGGCCAGCTTCAGCTTTCTTGCACCACGGGGCAGCCGGCTCGATGACAACGCTGGTGAAGTTTTTTCCCGTCTGATCCAGGTTTCAGTGGGTGCTCTGCGTCATCGCGTGCATGCCGAACAGCGGATGAAACTGGAAAAAGCGCTGTCGGCGACCGGACGCACCACGGCAGATGCGCTGTGGTTGGTGGATGCCGAGGGTCGCACCCTGTTCCGCAATGACGTCGCCGAACGGCTTGAGCGCAGCCATTCGATGATCGCCAGCGGTGATCGGCTGCGACTGGAAGATGGCAACGGCGACGACATCCTGCAGCAGATCTGCCGGGGCGAACGTGAACTGGCGGGGTCGCTGCATACCGTGGTGTCCACGGGAGACATGGGCTCGCCACAACTGGCTTCGATCCTGTCGCTAGATCCCGGACGCAAGGCAGGCGAACCCTGCTGTGCGGTGATGGTAAGACCGCCGCCGCGTATCGGCGCGGCTATTGCCGAAGCCATTCCCTTCGAGGCCCTGTTCGGATTCACTGCCGCAGAGCGCCGGGTCGCGGTGGCCATGCTGCAGGGCATGGATGCCGAGCAGATCGCGCGCCACCAAGGGGTGCGCACGGACACCGTGCGCCACCACATCAAGCGGATGATGACGAAGACCGACTGCCGGCGTCAGGCGATGCTGCTGCTCAAGCTGCGGGAAGCGACGCCGCCGGCCGCACGGCTCCAGCTGTCGAACGGATCGGTTTCGGGTCCGGTCGACGACCCTGCGCTCAGCCCGCCATCGCCTGCAGCATCAGGCCGGTGAGGTAGGCGCAGTAGGTGCCGGCGGCGTAGCCGACCACCGCCATCAGCACGCCGACCGGAGCAAGCGTGGGGTGGAAGGCGCTGGCAACGACAGGGGCGCTGGCGGCGCCGCCGATGTTGGCCTGCGAGCCCACCGCCATGAAGAACAGCGGCGCGCGGATCAGCTTGGCCAGCGCCAGCATGATCAGCGCGTGGACGGCGATCCAGCAGAAACCCAGCGCAAACAGACGCGGACGATCGAACAAGGCGCCGATGTCCATGTGCATGCCGATGGTGGCCACCAGCACGTAAAGCGCTGCGGAGCCGATCTTCGATGCGCCGGCACCCTCAAGCAGGCGCGCGCGGCTGAAGCTCAACAGCAGGCCAATGGTGGTGGCAATCACCACCACCCAGAAGAAGCCCGAGGTCAGGCTGTACTTCGACAGTTCCGGCGCCACCTCGCCGATCCACGCCGCCAGCGGTTTGCCGATGGCGTGCGAGAGCCCGGTGGCAGTGAGGCCGACGGCGAGGATCACCATCAGGTCGGACAGCGTCGGGATGCGCGCGTGCTGGGCCTCGAAATCCTGGATGCGGCGTTTCATGTCGTCGATCGCGCGGGTGTCGGCGCCGGTCCAGCGATCAAAAGCCTCGGCGCGACCGGCGAGGAACAGGATCACCGCCATCCAGACGTTGGCGACGATCACGTCCACCGCGACGAACTGGCCGAACAGGTCGGCGTCGACTTCGAACACTTCCTTCATCGCCGCCTGATTGGCGCCTCCGCCGATCCAGCTGCCAGCCACCGTGGTCATGCCGCGCCAGGTGTCACCGGCGACGGTCGCGGGCGAGATGATCTCGAAAAGGCCGAAGGCCAGCACCGCGCCGAACATCACGCCAACCGTGCCGGCAAAGAACATGAAGATCGCCCGCCAGCCCATGCGGCGGATACCCTCGAAATCGATAGACAGCGTCAATAGAACCAGCGCCGTCGGCAGCAGGTAGTCGCGCGCCATCGGGTACAGACCACTCTTGTTGCCGTCGATCAGCCCGGTGCTGTTGAACAGCGCAGGAATGAAGTAGCAGAGCAGCAGTGCCGGGATGTAGGTGTAGAACTTCTTCCAGAAGCCGTCAGGGCGCGAGGAGGTCCAGAAGACCGCGCCCAGTGCGACCGCGAGAAGCCCCAGTACGACGGTATCGTCGGTGATCAGCGCCGTATTGGCGTTCAGTGTTTTGTCCATCGCGGCAGCCTATGGCAACTCTCGACAAGTATCCACCGCCGTCACCGAAGCGACTCTTCCAGTCATCCGGATGACGGTAACGACATGGCCTGCAACCAGTCGTCCACAGGGCGGCGCTTGATCGAGGTCAAGAAGACATCGCGATTGTCGAATATCCTATGCCCCGACCATCCGTGACACTCGACACACCCTGCGCCGGGAAAGCCAATGTCCGCATTACGCATCCAGGAGTTCTACAACGACCGTGTCGTCCGCCAGTTCACCGTGATGACGGTGGTCTGGGGCATCGTCGGCATGCTGGTCGGCGTGTACATCGCCGCGCAGCTGTACTGGCCGTCGCTGAATTTCGACATCCCGTGGCTGAGCTACGGTCGTCTGCGCCCACTGCACACCAACGCGGTGATCTTCGCCTTCGGTGGTTCCGCGCTGATCGGCACCAGCCTGTATGTGGTCCAGCGCACCAGCCATGCCCGGCTGATCTCCGACAAGCTGGCGGCTTTCGTGTTCTGGGGCTGGCAGGCGGTGATCGTGCTGGCCGCGATCACCCTGCCGCTGGGCATCACCCAGAGCAAGGAATATGCCGAACTGGAGTGGCCGATCGACCTGCTGATCACCGCCGTCTGGGTGTCCTACGCCGTGGTGTTCTTCGGCACCATCGCCAAGCGCCGGGTGAAGCACATCTATGTGGCCAACTGGTTTTACGGCGCCTTCATCATCACCATCGCGCTACTGCACATCGTCAACAACATCGCGATTCCGGTGGGCCTGACCAAGTCCTATCCGGTATATAGCGGTGCCGTCGATGCCATGGTGCAATGGTGGTACGGCCACAACGCGGTGGGCTTCTTCCTCACCGCCGGCTTCCTCGGGATGATGTACTACTACGTGCCGAAGCAGGTTGGTCGCCCGATCTACTCCTACCGGCTGTCGATCGTGCACTTCTGGGCGCTGATCGCCATCTACATGTGGGCCGGCCCGCATCACCTGCAGTACACCGCCCTGCCCGACTGGGCGCAGAGCCTCGGCATGGTGTTCTCGCTGATCCTGCTGGCGCCCAGCTGGGGTGGCGCGATCAACGGCGTGATGACCCTGTCCGGCGCCTGGTACAAGCTGCGCACCGATCCAATCATCAAGTTCCTGATCGTCTCCATCAGCTTCTACATGATGAGCACGTTTGAAGGCCCGATGATGTCGATCAAGACGGTCAATTCGCTGTCGCACTACACCGACTGGACCATCGGCCACGTGCATTCCGGCGCACTGGGCTGGGTGGCGATGATCACCATCGGCTCCACCTACGCCATGCTGCCGCGCCTGCTCGGCCTCAAGGAAATGTGGTCGGTGCGACTGGTCGACACCCACTTCTGGATTCACACCATCGGCGTGGTGTTCTACATCGCCGCGATGTGGATCGCCGGCGTAATGCAGGGCCTGATGTGGCGCGCCACGGATGACGACGGCACCCTGACCTACACCTTCGTCGAGTCCCTGAAGGCTACCTACCCGTACTACCTCGGGCGATTCCTTGGCGGCGTGATGATCCTGAGCGGCATGCTGATCATGGCCTGGAACACCTGGAAAACCTGGCAGCAGGCTGCATCCACCGAGCCCGTCCCGGTACTGCCGCCCGCCGAGCCGGCCCACGCCTGAGGAACCGACCATGGCACTCGCACACGAAAAAGTCGAAAAGAACGTCGGCCTGATGGCGGTACTCATCGCAGTGGCGGTGAGTTTCGGTGGTCTCGCCGAGATCGTCCCGCTGATGTACCAGGCCGAAGCGGTGGAACCGCTGCCCGGCGTCGAGCCCTACCCAGCGCTGGAACTGGCCGGGCGCGACATCTACGTCCGCGAAGGCTGCTACAACTGCCATTCGCAGATGGTGCGCACGCTGCGCTTCGAAACCGAACGCTACGGCCATTATTCGCTGGCTGGCGAGTCGGTCTACGACCGCCCGTTCCAGTGGGGCAGCAAGCGCACTGGTCCGGACCTGGCCCGCGTTGGCGGTCGCTATTCGGATGACTGGCATCGCGTCCACCTGATCAATCCGCGCGACGTGGTGCCGGAATCGAACATGCCGGGCTTCCCGTGGCTTGAGGAAAGCGGCATCGACGCGACCAAGCTGCGCCGCCACATGGAAGGCCTGCGCACGCTGGGCGACCCGTACAGCGACGAGGATGTTGCCGGCGTCCCCGATGCCGTGGCCGGCAAGACCGAAATGGACGCCCTGATCGCCTATCTGCAGGGCCTGGGCCGTCACGCACCGCGAGGAGGCGAGTGACATGGACAGCGGAGTCATCTCCGGCGTGGTGACCGCCATCCTGATCGTCACCTTCATCGGCGGCTGGATCTGGGCCTGGAGCGCCAAGCGCAAGCCCGACTTCGACGCCGCGGCAAGACTGCCCCTGGACGACGAAGCCCTGCCCCCAAGAAACACTGACAAGCGCGAGGGTCTGTCATGAGCAATGCATGGTCCTGGTATGTGATCGCCATCGTCGTGCTCAACGTGGTCGGCTGCGTCTGGCTGCTGTGGTGGACCGGCAAACGCCGCCCCGGCGACCCGGCGCCCACCGACACCAGCCACGTCTGGGATGGCGATATCACCGAATACAACAAGCCGATGCCGCGCTGGTGGATCATCCTGTTCTACCTGACGATCATCTTCAGCATCGCCTACCTGTACTGGTATCCCGGCTTCGGCAACTATGCGGGCAGCTCCGGCTGGACCTCCGCCAAGGAACTGAAGGCGGACCAGGATGAAGCGGACCAGCGACTGGCAGCGACCTTCGCCCGATTCGACGGCATGAGCATCGACCAGATCGCCAAGGATCCGGATGCACTGCGCATCGGGCGTTCGGTGTTCGGCAACTACTGCTCCACCTGCCACGGATCGGACGCACGCGGTGCCAAGGGTTTCCCCAACCTGACCGACGACATCTGGCACTGGGGCGGCACGCCGCAGCAGATCGAGCAGACGGTGATGAACGGCCGCACCGCGGCAATGCCACCACTGGCCGCCGCCGTTGGCGGTGATGCCGGCGTGACCGAAGTGGCCGTGTATGTGCAGTCGCTGACCGGACAGAAGGTGGATCCGGCGCTGGCAGCGGCCGGAAAGACACGCTTTGCCGGCATCTGCGCCGCCTGCCACGGCCCCGATGGCAAGGGCAACATGGCGCTCGGCGCACCCGACCTCACCGACGACTACTGGCTGTACGGCAGCGACTTTGACACCATTCGCGAAGGCATCGTGAATGGACGCAACGGAAACATGCCGGCACACGGCCCCATCCTCGGCGAAACCCGCGCTCGCATGGCAGCCGCCTACGTCTACTCGCTGTCCCACGGCAAGGACGACGGAGCATCGGGCGTACAGTGAACGCAGCCGCGCCATTCGATCATCCTCCCCGGCCGCTCTCGCAGCGGCTCGGGGCGATCCTGTGGCCGTCGTTCTTCGCCGCCGGCGTTGCGACCATGGTGTTCTTCGCCTTCGTCGACCCGCTGCAGCTGCGTGACATGACCTTCCCCGACGTGGAAATCAGCCGCGGCCTCGGCTACACCATCGGTTTCTTCATGTTCTGGCTGGCCACGGCCAGCGCCTGCACCTTCACCTGGATCCTGCTGCGACCCGCCAGCCGCTTCAATCGACCGCCAGGCGGCAACTCCTGACGCATGGGCAAAATCATCGACAGCACCCTCGTCGAGAAGCCCGGCGGTTTCTACGAGGCGGAAAAAAAGGTCTATCCGCGCAGCGTCAACGGCCGCTTCCAGCGCCTGCGCACGCTGGCGGTGTTCTGGCTGCTGGGCATGTACTACCTGTTCCCGTGGCTGAGCTGGGATGGCCGCCAGGCGGTGCTGTTCGACCTGCCCGCCCGCAAGTTCTACATCTTCGGTCTGAACTTCTGGCCGCAGGATTTCATCTTCCTCGCCCTGCTGCTGATGATGGCGGGACTGTCGCTGTTCTTCTTCACCGCGCTGGCCGGCCGCCTCTGGTGCGGCTACGCCTGCCCGCAGACGGTGTGGACGGAAGTCTTCCTGTGGATGGAGAAGTGGACCGAGGGTGATCGCGCCCAGCGCATGAAGCTGGACGCCGCGCCGTGGTCGTGGAACAAGCTGCGCCGCAAGAGCAGCAAGCACGTCATCTGGCTGATTTTCGCGCTGTGGACCGGCTTCACCTTCGTCGGTTTCTTCACCCCGATCCGCGACCTTGGCGCACGCCTGCTGCCGTTCGACTTGGGCGGCTGGGAAACCTTCTGGGTGCTGTTCTACTCGCTGGCCACCTGGGGCAACGCCGGGGTGCTGCGCGAGCAGGTCTGCAAGTACATGTGCCCGTATGCGCGCTTCCAGGGCGCCATGTTCGACCGCAACACGCTGATCATCGCCTACGACCCGATGCGTGGCGAACCGCGCGGACCGCGCAAGCGCGGCCTGGCCAGCGTGCTGGAGCGTGCCCGTGGCCTGCTCCCGCAGAGTCGCGCCGAGGCCGAGGTGGTCAACGCCTATCGCCGCGGCCTGGGGAAACACAGCGCACTGCATTCCAAGGTCAGCACCGGCCTGGTCGATCTCGACAGCCCGCTGCGCCACGACGAACCACCGGTGGACGAACCGGCGACGCGACAGCCCGAAGACCTCGGCGACTGCATCGACTGCACGATCTGCGTGCAGGTCTGTCCCACCGGCATCGATATCCGCAACGGCCTGCAGTACGAGTGCATCGCCTGCGGCGCCTGCATCGATGCCTGTGACGAGGTCATGGACAAGGTCGGCTACCCGCACGGGCTGATCCGCTACACCACGCAGAACGCCATGGATGGCAAACCGCGTCACATCCTGCGTCCGCGGGTGATCGTCTATGGCCTGCTGCTGTGCGCACTGCTCGGCGCCTGGACCTGGGGCGTGCTCAATCGCTCGCCGCTGATCGTCGACGTGTTGCGTGACCGCAATGCGCTGTACCGCGAGACCGTCGACGGCATCGAGAACGTCTACACGGTGAAGCTGATCAACAAGACCCAGCAGGCGCAGACCTATCGCATCGAAGTGGAAGGCAATCCGGCCATTCAGCTGGCCAACGATCCGTCGCCGCTGCAGCTCGACGCCGAGTCGGTGCGCAGCCTGGGCCTGATCCTGCGCACAGCACCCGGCGCCGTGCATGGCCGACAGCCGATCCGATTCCGTGTGCTAGGCGCTGACGACCAGCTGCTGCGCGAAGAAGACAGCGCCTTCTTCGCACCGCAATGAGCCACCATGACACCGAACGCAGGGCGCATCGCGAGCCGCTGCTGTGGCTGGTGGTCGGCCTGCCACTGGCCGCGGTGATCGCCGGCATCAGCACGCTGGTCATCGCCATCCGCGCTGGTGGCGCCGACGCCCTTCCCGATCCGGTGCGGCGCACCGCGCAGGTCCAGCAGCTCGACCTGACCCCGGACCATATCGCCGCCGCCGAACAGCGCCACGCCACGTTGCACCGGAATGGTGCCGAGCTGAGCATCGAACTGTCGCCGGAAACGACCGACCCGCTGCTCCTGCTGCAGCTGATCCACCCCACCGACGCCGCCGAGGACCGCCAGCTCGCGCTCACGCGTGATGGCGATGCCTGGCGCGGCCAGCTGCCTGATCAACTACCCGAAAACGACTGGCGCCTGCAGCTGGTCCCGGCGGATGGCCGCTGGCGCCTGCATGGTCGCTGGCGCAGCGGCAGCAATGAGGTCGAACTGGCGCCGGCGCTGGACCGCCAGTGAGCACGGATCGCTGCTATCACTGCGGCGATCCGCTGCCGGCATCGCCGATCCTCGCAACCATCGATGGCAAGCCGCGGGCCATGTGCTGTAGCGGCTGCGCCAGCGCGGCCGCGTGGATCGGATCGGCCGGGCTCGGCGACTATTATCGGCTGCGCGAGGGCGACAGCAGTCGCGTCGAGGAAGCCCCGCCGGACCTGTCGAGCTGGGATCGCGACGACGTGCAGGCCGCACATGCGCGCCATCTGGACGACGGCGGACGCGAGATCACCGTCGTTGTCGATGGCATGCACTGCGCCGCCTGCGCCTGGTTGATCGACCGCGCCCTGCGTCGCGAGGCCGGCGTCGAGGACGTGTCCGCCAACGCCGTCACCGGTCGCGTCGAGCTGCGCTGGCGCGAAGGCGCAACGCGGCTTTCCAGGCTGCTCGGCCGTCTCTACCAGCTGGGCTACCGGCCCTTCCTGGCCAGCGGCGAACAGCTCGAGACGGCACGGCGGCAGGAACGGCGGCGAATGCTGATCCGTCTCGGCATCGCCGGCCTCGGCGCCATGCAGGTGATGATGTTCGCCGAGGCGCTATACCTCGACCACGCCAACGAAATGCCCGTCGCCACCCGTGACTTCTTCCGCTGGATCGCCGTGCTGGTGTCAACGCCGGTGGTGTTCTACAGCGGCTGGCCGTTCATAGCCGGACTCTGGCGCGAGGTTTCACTTCGCCGCCTCGGCATGGACACGCTGGTGGGCGGCTCCATCCTTCTGGCCTGGGCCGCCAGTCTCGTACAGACGCTACGCGGCGGTGAGCAGGTCTGGTTCGATGCCTCGGTGATGTTCGTGCTGTTCCTGCTGGCCGCCCGCTATCTCGAACAGATGGCCCGCCAGCGTGCCAATGCGCAGGTCGAGGCGCTGGCACGGGCACGCCCGGCCCTGGCGACAAGGGAGGTGGAGGATGGCTCCCGTCGCCAGTTGCCGGTAGGCGAACTGCAGCCGGGCGATCGCGTCTTCGTCGCAGCCGGCGAGCCGCTGCCGGCCGACGGTCACCTGCTTGGCGATGCGCGGCTGGATGAGTCGCTGCTCACCGGCGAATCAACGCCGCGCCTGCGCGGCGCGAATGACGAAGTCTTCGCCGGCAGTCTTTGCCTGGACCAGCCTCTGCGCCTCACCGTGACCCGCTGCGGGCAGGACACGCGCCTGTCGCACATGGTCCGTCTGGTGGAACAGGCGCAGAGTCAACGTCCACCGCTGGCGCAATGGGCGGACCGCATCGCCTCGCGCTTCGTGGCCGTGGTCATCGTCGCGGCGGTGCTGGTGTTCGCTGCCTGGACCTGGATCGCCGGAGCGAACCATGGCTTCGAAACCGCGCTGGCGCTACTGGTGGTCAGCTGTCCGTGCGCCCTGTCACTGGCGGTCCCGGCGGCACTGGCGGCGACGCATTCCGGCCTTTCGCGGATGGGCGTGCTGGCCTTGAGCGAACGCGCTCTGTTCGCGGCGACCCGCATCGACGACCTGCTGATGGACAAGACCGGCACGCTCACCGAAGGCCAGCCGCGCCTGCTCGCGACGCAGGGCTTCAACGGCGTCTCCGAAGCCGACGCGCTGCGCCTGGCCGCCGCACTGGAGTCCGGCTCCACCCACCCGCTGGCACGCGCCTTTGGCGAAGCCAACGTCCACGCCTGTGATCTGCGCATCACACCAGGACTGGGCATCGAAGGCCGCGTTGACGGTCGGGCACTGCGCCTCGGCCGCGCCGACTTCGCGGCCAGTGGCGAAGACGACGGCGCACTCTGGCTGGGCGATGGCGGACAGGCGCTGGCACGCTTCGAAGTCGGCGACCGCCTGCGTACGGATGCCGCCGCAACGGTCCAGGCGCTGCGTTCGCGCGGATTGTCGCTGGCAATCCTCAGCGGCGACGCCGAA
Organism: Rhodanobacteraceae bacterium; assembly: GCA_024233975.1. Lineage (GTDB taxonomy): Bacteria > Pseudomonadota > Gammaproteobacteria > Xanthomonadales > Xanthomonadaceae > JACKOX01. Next base: position 60,380 of record JACKOX010000004.1, on the reverse strand, counting down.
ACCGCGGTGGCTCGCGTGGCTTCTGCGTTGCAGATCGACGACTGGCAGGCGCGGCAGTCACCCGAGGACAAGCTCGCCGCGATCCGCCGTCACCAGGCAGCCGGCCACCGTGTCGGCATGCTCGGCGATGGCCTGAACGACGCGCCGGTACTGGCGGCCGCCGATCTCTCCATCGCCATGTCCGACGGTGCCGCACTGGCGCACCGCGCTGCCGACCTGATCGTCCTCAATGGCCGTCTGGATCGCGTGCCCGCCGCACTGGCCCAGGCCGGACGCATGCAGCGCGTGGTGCGACAGAACCTCTCATGGGCACTGGCCTACAACGCCATCGCTCTGCCCGTCGCCGCGCTGGGCCTGATCACGCCGGGACTGGCGGCACTGGGCATGGCGCTGTCCTCGCTTGGGGTCACTCTCAACGCGCTACGCCTGGCGACACCACCCGCCACGCCTGACACCGAAACGACAGCGGCGGAATCGGCGCGGGAGATCACCGCATGAACATCCTGCTGGTGCTGGTACCGATCAGCCTGTTCCTGCTGGCCGTCGCCATCGGCGCCTTCATCTGGGCGGTCCGCTCCGGGCAATTCGACGACCTCGACACACCGTCGATCGACATCCTCGCCGACGGCGATCATCGCCCGGACACCAAACCGCGTGCCGACGACGACTGAGCATGCCGGTTGATCTGGTCGTCATGACGGCGGCGCTGCTGGCGGGACTGGTCGGCAGCGTGCACTGCGCGGCGATGTGCGGGGGCATTGCCACCGGCCTCGGTTCCAGCCAGCCGGGCTGGACCGCAGCGCTGCAGTTCAACCTGGGACGGATCGGCGGCTATGCGCTGGCCGGCCTGCTGGTGGGCCTGCTCGGCGCGGTGCTGCTGCAGACCTTCCGCTCGCCCTCGCTGGGCATCGCGCTGCGCGTGCTGCTGGGACTTGTGCTGGTCATCGCCGGACTGCGACTGATCGACAGCCGCGGGCGCCTCGCCTTTCTCAACCGCCCCGGCAACGCCATATGGAAGCGGCTGGCCCCACTGAGCCGAACGCTGCTACCCGCCGATCGCAGCTGGAAGCGTCTCTGCCTCGGGCTGCTCTGGGGCTGGCTACCCTGTGGCCTCAGCAGCACCATGCTGATGGCCGCCTGGTTCCAGGCCGACACGCTGAACGGCGCGCTGCTGATGGCGGTGTTCGGCCTCGGCACGTTGCCGATGATGGTGCCACTGACCTGGTCCGGAGCCCGTGCGATGCGCGCAATGCAGCGTGGCTGGCCACGCCGGGGCGCCGCCGCGCTGCTAGTGTTGTCGGGACTGATCACCGCGGGAAGCCCGTGGCTGATGCAGGTCCAGGCCCTGCACGGCGTGCTGTCGGCGCTGGGCTGCAGCGTCCCGACCTGATACGACAAACGATGCAGGCCGCTGCTAGGTACCTGCGCGACGCGCGGCTTCCCCGTGGACGCGTTCGGCCAGCCGTTCGGCATCCAGGATCTGCAGCTGGCGGCCACGCACGTGGATCAGGCCTTCGTCCTGCAGGCGGCCCAGCGAGCGGCTGACGGTTTCCAGCACGACGCCGAGGTAACTGGCCATGTCCTCACGACTCATCGGCAGCGTGATGCGATCCGGATCGCGGCTCAGCAGGCGATAGCGTTCGCGCAGGCTGTGTAGGAACAGCAGCATGCGCTCGTCGGCATGGCGCCGACCGAGGATCTCCAGATGCGACTGGTCCTGGTCGCGCCCGCGCCCGACCACGCGAAGCACCTGGCGCTGCAGGCTGGGCAGCTGGGCGAGCAGTGATTCAAGCCGCTCCAGCGGCAGTTCACAGACCGACGCCGCCTGCAGAGCTTCGGCATCGGTCTGGTGGTAGCCGCTGCCAAAGCCATCCAGACCAATGATCTCGCCCGACAGGTGGATGCCCAGCACCTGCGCATTGCCATCCGCATCGGTCGCCGTGGTCTTGAAGGCACCATCGCGCGACACGTAGAGCGAGCGCATCGGCTCGCCCTGCCGATAAAGCAGTTCACCCCGGCTCAGCGGGCGCTTGCTGCGGACCACACGGTCGAGCCGTTCGACCTCGGCGGCATCCATCGCCGCCGGCATGCACAACTGCTGCAGGGTGCAGCTGGCGCAACTGCGTCGCAGCTCGCCAAGATCGATGACTTTTGCAGGCTCGCCCACTCAATCGCTTCCTTTCGCTTTCTTAGTCCGCCGTCCAGCGCTTCAACCAGGCATTGACCGATTCATGCCATTGCACGCTGTTCTGCGGCTTCAGCACCCAATGGTTCTCGTCCGGGAAATACAGGAACTGGCTGGGAATGCCCTTGCGCTGCAGCGCGGTGAACGCGGCCATGCCCTGCGAGGACGGAATGCGGTAGTCCAGCTCGCCGTGGATCACCAGCATAGGCACGCGCCAGTCCTTCACGTGATTGATCGGATTGAACTTCTCGTAGCCTTCCGGGTTGTCGTACGGCGTGCCGCCGTTCTCCCACTCGCTGAACCACAGTTCTTCGGTGGCGTAGCCCATCATGCGGTTGTCGAAGACGCCGTCATGATCGACAAAGCATTTCCACGGCTGGTTCCATACGCCTGCGATCCAGTAGGTCATGTAGCCGCCGTAGCTGGCGCCCAGCGCACAGGCGCGATCACCATCAAGGAAATCGAACTGCGTCTGCGCCGCAGCCCAGCCCTTCTGCAGGTCTTCCAGCGGGCGATCGCCCCAATGCTGGCTGATCGCGTCGGTGAAGGCCTGTCCGTAGCCGCTGGAACCGTGAAAATCGATAAACACCACCGCCATGCCCTGGCCGGCATAGGTCTGCGGATTCCAGCGGTAGTGGAAGTGGTCACCCATCGAGCCCTGCGGGCCACCATGGATGATGAAAGCCACCGGATACTTGCGACCCTTCTGGTAATTCCACGGCTTCACCACATAGCCGTGCACGGTCTCGTCGTTCCAGCCGCTGAAGCTGAACTGCTGGTAGTCGCCAAAGCGGACGTCGGCCAGTCGCGCCTTGTTCACGTCGGTCAGCTGGCGTTCGGCGCCACCGGTGGCCGGCTCGAAGTACAGGTCAGCCGCTGCGGTCAGGGTGTCGCGGGCCAGCACGATGCCGGCCTTGCCAACGCTGTAGCCGGCAATCGTGCCGCGATCGGCCACGCGCTTCACGCTGCCATCGGCAATCGACACCGCGAACAGCGGATGCTGGCCCAAGTCATCGGCCGTGACGTACAGCAACTTGCCATCCGGCGACAGGCTCATGCCACCGGCGGAGCGATCCCAGTCGGGCGCGATTTCACGCGGCGTACCACCGCCGACGGGCATCGCCATGATCGCGAAGCGGTCAGCCTCGAAACCGGGGCGCTTCATCGCCAGGTAGTACAGGGACTTGCCATCGGCACTGAACACCGGCGCGGTGTCCCAGGCCTTGTTGGCTTCGGTGAGGTTCTTCGGCGCAGCCTTGCCATCAAGACCGGCACGATACAGATCGAAATTGGTCGACCAGGCTTCTTCCCTGCCCGCCACGCGCATGGAGAACACCACGGACTTGCCGTCCGGCGCAAAGGCATATTCGCTGGCGTCACCAAAGGGTTTTGAAGGCACGTCGCCGTCGAGCCCACCACTGATGCGGATCGGTTCGTCCGCGGTCTGGCCGTAGGCATCCAGCGGCGTGTAGAACAGCTGGCTGCGACGACCGTCGCTCCAGGTATCCCAGTGGCGCATGAACACGCCATCGTAGACCATGCCGCTGGTCTTGTCGCCCGGCTGCTTCTGCAGCTTGGCGGTGGTGCATTCCAGCGTGTCGCAGCCGACGAACACGTCCATGCTCAGCGCCAGTGCCTTGCCGCTCGGCGACAGTTTGTAGCTGCCGATGTCCAGCGGGTAGTCGGTGACCTGCTGCGCTTCGCCGCCGGCCATCGGCAGGCGCCAGACCTGCATCGAACTCGAGCGCGTCGACAGGAAATACAGCCACTGACCATCCGCCGACCACTGCGGCTCGACGTCGGTGCTGCTGGTGCCGGTCAGCCGCTGCGGCGCGCCGCCGGCCACGGGCACGCGCCAAAGTCCGGTGCGTGCCTTGTTGGCGACGAGGTCGGCCTCGCGCAGGGTGTAGGCAACGGTCTTGCCGTCGGGCGACAGCGCCGGACTGCCGACGCGATCCAGTTGGACCAGATCGGTAGCGGTGAAGCCGCGTGGCTCGGCGACAGCTGCGCCAGCCAGCGAAACGCCGAGGGCAAGGGTAAGGACGCGCCGCATGGCGATTCTCCTGCGTTGGGACCAAACCGCCATGTTAGTGGTCCGGCGGTCTGCGGGCAAAAGCGCGGATGCGGGAGTGGCGACGGCGTCACAGGCCGCCGTCGCCGTTACGACCAAAGGATGATGGCTGGCGGCCTACTCACGCGCCATGGCAGAGCGCGTAGAGCTGCGATAGAGCAGCCAGGCGACCACCGCCAGCACCACCAGACCCACGTATTTGCCGAACTGCAGCGATGGCGGCAGCGCCAGCACGTCCGAGCGCTCGGTCACCACGATGGGAATGGCGATGGCGATGCCCATCAGCGCTTCGCCGGTGATCAGGCCTGCAGCGAACAGCGTGCCCGGACGATGGATGCGATCGCGGGCTTCCTCGTCGCCAGGCTTGAGGCCTCGCGCCTTCTCGACGAAGTGCGCCAGCAGGCCGCCAAGGAAGATCGGCGTCATCAGTTCCAGCGGCAGGTAGATGCCGATGGCTGCCGCCAGCACCGGCACGCGGAAGCTGGAACCACGCGCCTTCAGCCATTCGTCGATGGCGATGATCACTGCACCGACGCCGCCGCCGATGGCGATCATGGTCCATGGCAGGTCGCCGCCGAACATGCCCTTGGCCACCGACGCCATCAGCGTGGCCTGCGGTGCGGACAAGGCATTCGGGTGCTCGGCAGTCGGCGCACCAATGCCGTAGGCCTGTGCCAGCAGGTTCAGCACCGGCGCCATGATCAGTGCGCAGGAAAACGCACCGACGCCCAGCATCAGCTGCTGCTTCCACGGCGTGGCGCCGACCAGATAGCCGGCCTTCAGATCCTGCAGGTTGTCACCACCCACCGCCGCCGCGCAGCAGACCACGGCACCAATCATGATCGCGGCCACCGGGCCAATCGGCGAATCGCTGCCCAGCAGGAACACCAGCACCACCGACGCAAAGAGGATGGTGGCGATGGTGATGCCCGACACCGGATTGTTCGACGATCCCACCAGACCGGCGAGATATGCCGACACCGAGACGAACAGGAAACCGGCAACGATCATGATGATGGTCATCGGAATGCTGACGAACCACTGGCCGACGATGGCCTGGTACAACGCGAGCAGCGGCAGCGTGAACAGCAGCAGCGCCATCAACATCCACTTCATTGGCAGGTCGCGCTCGGTGTGATGCACCACCTGCGAGCTGTTGCTGCTACGTGCAGCGGACAGACCGCTCTTGATGCCCGAAATCAACGATTTGCGCAGCGAGAACAGCGTCCACACCGCGCCGATCAGCATGCAGCCGACGCCGAGGTAGCGGATCTTCGCCGACCAGATGGCGAAGGCGGCGTCTTCCGCGCCCGCACCGGCGATGCTCTGCGCCAGCACCGGATCGCTGTCCAGGAACAGCGCGTGATACAGAGGAATGGCGATGTTCCACGACAGGATGCCGCCCGACACCACCACGATGCCGATGTTCAGGCCAACGATGTAGCCCACGCCCAACAGTGCCGGCGACAGGTTGGTGCCCATGTAGCCAAGGTACTTGCCGAAAAAGCCCGCACCCGCCGCACTGTCGGGAATCAGCCGCATGCCGCTGGCCGCAGCAGCCTTCAGAAATCCGCCAATCGCTGCCGAGAACGCCAGAATGCGCAAACCGGGCCCGGGGTTCTCGCCCGCCTTCAGCACTTCGGCCGCCGCCTTGCCTTCCGGGAATGGCAGCGGCTCCTCGACGATCATCGAGCGACGCAACGGCACCGAGAACAGCACGCCGAGCAGGCCGCCCAGACCGGCAATGGCCAGCACCCAGGAGTAGCGGAAGTCCTGCCAGTAGCCGAGGATGATCAGGGCAGGAATGGTGAAAATCACGCCGGCTGCAATCGATGAGCCCGCCGAGGCACCAGTCTGCACGATGTTGTTTTCAAGGATGCTGCCTCCACCCAAGAGACGCAGCACGCCCATCGAGACCACGGCCGCTGGAATCGCCGTGGCGATGGTCAGGCCGGCGAACAGGCCGAGATAGGCGTTGGCCGCCGCAAGAATCACGGCAAGAACGATGGCGAGCAGCACCGCACGGACGGTTAGCTGCGGCATGGGCTGTGCTTGACTCATGTTGGAGAACTCCCCGGTTGGCACTGGCCGACCCGCTGGCCGAACCAAGCGTCGAGCATAGCCGACAGGCGCGTGGCGGGCGACTGATCCGGCGCCAACGCGCAAGCCACGGATTGGGGTTGTCGCCGGGCGGCTGGCATACTCGCTCGATTGTCCGCACCGGATTCACCCATGACCGACGCCGTCACGCTGCCCTCCGACCCATCTCTCCGCGACCCGCGAAACGAACTGTTCGGGCACCCCAAGGGTGTCTACGTGTGCTTTTTCACCGAGATGTGGGAGCGTTTTTCCTTCTACGGCATGAAGGCTCTGCTGCTGCTGTACTTGATGCAGCACCATGGTTTCGGCGACCGCGCCGGCCTCGACATCCTCGGTGCCTACGGTGGACTGGTTTACTGTCTTCCCGTCATCGGCGGTGTGCTGGCCGACCGCTATCTGGGTATGCGCCGCGCGGTGATCTTCGGTGGTCTGCTGCTTTGTGCCGGACATCTCGGCATGACGATTGAGGGCGAGCCAGCGCAGATGGTGAATGGCGTACTGGTGCAGGATCAGCCGGCGCTATGGTCGCTGTATTTTTCGCTGGCACTGATCATCATGGGCGTCGGCTTCCTGAAGCCCAATATCTCCACCATCGTTGGCAAGCTCTACGCCGAGGGCGATCCGCGTCGCGATTCGGGCTTCTCGCTGTTCTACGCGGGCATCAATCTTGGCGCCCTGTTCGCATCGGTGGTCTGCGGCTACCTCGGCCAGACACTGGGCTGGAGCTGGGGCTTCGGTGCCGCCGGCATCGGCATGTTGCTTGGCCTGGCGCAGTTCCTCTGGGGCCAACGCTACCTGCATGGACTTGCCGAAGCGCCCGATCCTGCGCGCCTTCGCGAGCGGTTCGCCGGCCTGCCGCGCGAATGGCTGATCTACGTGCTTGCCATCGTCGGCCTGTTGCCGGTTGCCTGGCTGATGCATGCGGTAACGGCAATCAAGCTGACCCCAGACATGGTAACGACCCTTTTCGTGGTGGCCGTGGTGTCGCTTTCCGCCATCGGCTGGTCGATGTGGCAGTCATCTCGCCGCGGTGAGGAATCATCGCCATTCGCCAGCTGGCTGCCTTCGATGGGGATATTCGCGCTGCTGGCGGCCGCACTCGTTTGGGCCAGTGACCGCTCAGGCGTGCTGCAGTTCTTCATCGACGAAACCACCATCGCCCTGGCAATGATGCTCCTGGTTTTCCTGTTGGTAGCCTTCTGGTACGTCGGTTTTGTCACCCGGGGCTGCACGCGTGTCCAGGCACAGCGCATGTCGGCCATGATGGTGCTCATCTTCGCGGCACTGGTGTTCTTCACGCTGTACGAGCAGACCTACGGCAGCTGGGTCACCTTCACCGATCGCTTGCTGACAAAGGACATCGTGCCGTCACTGGTGCAGGAACAGGCCATGCCCGACTGGAGTGGCGGGTTCCTGTCCGATCTCGTTGCCTTCATGAAGAGCGCGCCGTGGTCAACGGTATCGCTGTTGCTGGCACCGCTGGCATTTGTGATCTCTGCACAGCGATCAGAGATCAACCCCGACTCCGCACTGCCAAAGTGGCTTTTCGGTGGTGCGCTGGCCGTGATCCTCGTATTCATGTTGCGCGACATGCTGGTCCTGCCGCAGACCGCTGGTTCGCTGACCTATCTCGGCGCCCTGTTCATCGTGCTGCTGGCACCAATCTTCGGCGCCCTGTGGGCGTGGCTGGATCGCCGCGGCATGGATCCATCCAAGCCGGTGAAATCCGCATTCGGACTGATCGTCGCCGGTCTCGCCTTCATCCCGCTGGCGATCGCCTCCGAATCCGCGGGTACCAGTGGGCAACTCGCCAGCGTGTGGTGGCTGGTACTGGCCTACTTCGTGCTCGAAATCGGCGAAATGTGCGTATCACCGGTGGGACTATCAGCGGTCACCCAACTGGCTGTGCCACGCGTGGTCAGCCTGATGATGGGAACCTGGTTCCTTGCCACCGCCTTCTCGGAAATCCTAGCCGCCCTGCTCGGCAAACTGGCCGCCCTGGACGTGGCCGACGGCGCCACGCTGGACATGGCGGAAGGTGGCGCCAAATACGCGCACCTGTTCTGGCTGCTGACCGCTCTTGGTATCGGGTTCGGCGTGGCCTTCCTGATCGCCTCGCCATGGCTGAAGCGGATGATGAATGGCGTGAAATAGCTTCGCCTTCATCAACTCCACTGTGCACGAAAAAGCCCCGCCGAAAGCGGGGCTTTTTCATTGAAACCCGAACCGGAAACAGCGGATCAGCTGCGTCGCGTCAGCGCGAGGCTGCCCAGCGCCAGCAATCCAACCAGCAGGCTGTTCAGCCAGAGTGTCCAGCTGCCCTGTGCCGGAATCGCGGCCGGCGGTTCAAAGCCGGTCGGAACAGACACTGACGGCACGCTGGCACTGGATGCGTCGTTGTCCGGCGTGGGGTCAAAGATGTCGCTGCTGACGCTGGCGTAATTGATCAACGGGTCCGGGCCACTGTAGTTGGCATCGATATGGAACACCGAGGTGATCGTGCGGCTGCCGCCCAGCACAATGTCACCCAGCGCGCAGGGGAACGCCCCTACGCAGTCGCCGCTGTTCGACAGCCAGGTGAGGCCAGGTGGCGTCGGATCAACCAGGATCGTGTTCACCGCGGTATCCGGGCCATTATTTGTCACCACGATGGTGAAGGTGATGTCGGTCCCCGCGTAGAACACGGGCGGACCCTGCTTGTCGATGGCCAGGTCAGCCACCGGCGGCGTCGGCACCACCACGGTCGAAGCGGCGCTGGCGTTGATGGCACCGGCGATCGCTGCGTTGGCGGAGGCGTCCACGCTGTTTAGCACCTGCCCCAGCGTGCCATCCGCCGCCGTGATGGTGTAGTCAGCCGTGCAGATGACGCTGTCGAGTGACGCCAGGGCACCGCTGCCCAGGCCCGAGAAACCGCTGCCACCCAGCGTGGTCGCCGCACAGGTGATGGGCGTGTCGATCCGCGAAGGATCCGGCTCGACCAGACTCACCGCCGACAGGTCCTCGGCATTCGCGTTCTTGATCACGAACGAGTAGCGCAGCAGGTCGCCGATGGATGCGCTGTTGCTGTTATCCGGATCGGTGACCAGATCCGGACTCTTGAACACATGCATGCCTGCCGTGCCAGCCAGGTTCTGCGTCAGCAACACATCGGATGCATGCATGGGGCGGGCCACGTCGTCCTGCCCGGTCACCGTCACCGTGTTGATCACCGCGCCGTTGGTTTCATCCGTTGCATTGACCACATGGCTGCTGAGACAGACCATGTGCGCGCCGGGAACCAACGTCGTCATCGGACAGGACACCAGTCCGAAGTCGTCCCCGACCGCCAGACTGGACAGCGGCGCCGGACCCACGTTGATCACCGTGTAGTGATAGTCGATGGTCTCGCCGGTATCGAGCAGCCCGTTGTCGTTGCCATCCTGCAGGATCGCGGCACCAGCAATGAGGACAATGCCCTGCCCCGGCACGGCATCAGCGGCGAGCACCGTCTTTGCCCAGTGCTCGGCCTTGCCGCCCTTGGCGCTGCGATACGCCACCGCGGTGACCTTGCCGTCCGCAACCTGCGGCAATGAGCCCGCCGATACCAGCAAAGGCATGGTGGCCAGCACCGACAGGCCGACGGCACGCCGCCAGGCTGTCGTCGTCAGAGCCGTGCGGCGCAGGCTGCGATCAGCGTCATGCGTCGTGGAACGATGCCCGGTCGCCGTCATTGGAATGCTCCGTAGGTTGCTGTGCTGGTAGAGGATACGACTTCATCGGACGATCCTTGCGCGGTCGCCGTCGCAGTGTTGTCAACCCGACCGCGAGCCACATCGCTTGCCGTCAGTGTATGCGTGGCAAAGCACATCACCGCATCACCCACCGGCAGATCGCCAAGACTGCCCGATCCGAACCCGCTCAGGAAGATCTGGTCGTTGATCAGCACCTGGATCGGCTGGCCACCCAGCGTCATCGTGTCGCAGACCAGGTCGGTCACCTGCGGATCCAGCAGGTAGGTCGAGGTCAGCAGCTGGCTACCGATGTTCGAGATGGTGAATGCGTAGTTGAGGACATCACCCACGTCACCGTAGTTGTTGCCATTCAAATCCACACCCAGCTCCACCACCTTGCGCAGGCGGATGGCGGCGCGCCCGGTCGGAATGCTCTGGCAGGCATCGCTTGATGGCAGCGTGGTGCCCGACAGCGAAGCGCTGTTGAACAGACCATGCCCAGCGCTGCCATCACAGGTTTCGTCGGCCAGCGTACTGCTGTCCACGCGAACTGCCAGACTGACCATGTAGCTCTGGGTGGCACCCAGCGCGATCGACGTATTGCTTGCCGAAATCTGCTGACTTGCCCCGTTGACCGGTGTATAGGTGCCGCCGGCCAGCGCCGGATTCACCGTGCCGCCCGACGTGCTGACCGTGGCGACGCCATCGAAACTCACGCCGGTGATCGGGAAGTCCAGCATGTCGACCAGCGTATAGGTCGTGGCAGCACCACCGGTATTGGCGACATCAATGCGGTAGACCACGCGATAACGACCCGGCCCCAGTGTCTGGAAGCTGTTGACCGTCTTGTTGACGCCTATTGATACCGTCGGCGTCACTTCCGTGCAGTCGTTCGCCGCGTCCGCACAGCTCAGGCCCGTCACCGTCACCGCGTTCGCGATCTGCGTCACGCCCGCCGGGAGCGGACTATCCACCGTCACCTGGAACGTCTGCGTCGCGCTGCTGCCCGCGGCCACCAGCACCGCCGCCGTGTTCGTGCACGGCGTGCTCGCCGGATCACCCGCCGAGCAGCTGAAGTCATCGCCGCCAGCCGCCGTCGTGTTCGCCGGCACCGTCTCGCCGATGTCACCGATCGCGTACGTCACGTCCGTGCCGCCACTGTTCGTCAGCGTGATCGTGTACGTCAGCGTCTCGCCCGCTTCGGCAATGCCGTCCAGCGTGATCGACTCGCCCGTCAGCGTCTTCGACACCGTCACCGCGCCCGGCGTCGGCGTCACTTCCGTGCAGTCGTTCGCCGCGTCCGCACAGCTCAGGCCCGTCACCGTCACCGCGTTCGCGATCTGCGTCACGCCCGCCGGGAGCGGACTATCCACCGTCACCTGGAACGTCTGCGTCGCGCTGCTGCCCGCGGCCACCAGCACCGCCGCCGTGTTCGTGCACGGCGTGCTCGCCGGATCACCCGCCGAGCAGCTGAAGTCATCGCCGCCAGCCGCCGTCGTGTTCGCCGGCACCGTCTCGCCGATGTCACCGATCGCGTACGTCACGTCCGTGCCGCCACTGTTCGTCAGCGTGATCGTGTACGTCAGCGTCTCGCCCGCTTCGGCAATGCCGTCCAGCGTGATCGACTCGCCCGTCAGCGTCTTCGACACCGTCACCGCGCCCGGCGTCGGCGTCACTTCCGTGCAGTCGTTCGCCGCGTCCGCACAGCTCAGGCCCGTCACCGTCACCGCGTTCGCGATCTGCGTCACGCCCGCCGGGAGCGGACTATCCACCGTCACCTGGAACGTCTGCGTCGCGCTGCTGCCCGCGGCCACCAGCACCGCCGCCGTGTTCGTGCACGGCGTGCTCGCCGGATCACCCGCCGAGCAGCTGAAGTCATCGCCGCCAGCCGCCGTCGTGTTCGCCGGCACCGTCTCGCCGATGTCACCGATCGCGTACGTCACGTCCGTGCCGCCACTGTTCGTCAGCGTGATCGTGTACGTCAGCGTCTCGCCCGCTTCGGCAATGCCGTCCAGCGTGATCGACTCGCCCGTCAGCGTCTTCGACACCGTCACCGCGCCCGGCGTCGGCGTCACTTCCGTGCAGTCGTTCGCCGCGTCCGCACAGCTCAGGCCCGTCACCGTCACCGCGTTCGCGATCTGCGTCACGCCCGCCGGGAGCGGACTATCCACCGTCACCTGGAACGTCTGCGTCGCGCTGCTGCCCGCGGCCACCAGCACCGCCGCCGTGTTCGTGCACGGCGTGCTCGCCGGATCACCCGCCGAGCAGCTGAAGTCATCGCCGCCAGCCGCCGTCGTGTTCGCCGGCACCGTCTCGCCGATGTCACCGATCGCGTACGTCACGTCCGTGCCGCCACTGTTCGTCAGCGTGATCGTGTACGTCAGCGTCTCGCCCGCTTCGGCAATGCCGTCCAGCGTGATCGACTCGCTGGTCAGCGTCTTCGCCACCGTCACCGCCGCCGGCGTCGGCGTCACCACGCACGTCGCGCTCGGGCACGACGGATCCGGATCGCCCGTCGGCTTCGCCAGGTTCGTCACGCTCGCACCCGCCGAGGCCAGGCTCACGCTCGCCGTCACCGTCACCGCCAGCGAACCGCTCGCCGGCACCACCAGACCCGTCCACGTCGTCGTCTGGCCCGCGTTCACGCCGCCGTTGCTCGACGACACGTACGTCAGACCCGCGCTCAGCGTGTCGGTCAGGTCAAAGCTCGCGTCCGTACCACCACTGTTCGTCAGCGTGATCGTGTACGTCAGCTGCTCGCCGTCCTCCGCAATGCCGTCACTCGTGATCGACTCGCTGGTCAGCGTCTTCGCCACCGTCACCGCCGCCGGCGTCGGCGTCACCACGCACGTCGCGCTCGGGCACGACGGATCCGGATCGCCCGTCGGCTTCGCCAGGTTCGTCACGCTCGCACCCGCCGAGGCCAGGCTCACGCTCGCCGTCACCGTCACCGCCAGCGAACCGCTCGCCGGCACCACCAGACCCGTCCACGTCGTCGTCTGGCCCGCGTTCACGCCGCCGTTGCTCGACGACACGTACGTCAGACCCGCGCTCAGCGTGTCGGTCAGGTCAAAGCTCGCGTCCGTACCACCACTGTTCGTCAGCGTGATCGTGTACGTCAGCTGCTCGCCGTCCTCCGCAATGCCGTCACTCGTGATCGACTCGCTGGTCAGCGTCTTCGCCACCGTCACCGCCGCCGGCGTCGGCGTCACCACGCACGTCGCGCTCGGGCACGACGGATCCGGATCGCCCGTCGGCTTCGCCAGGTTCGTCACGCTCGCACCCGCCGAGGCCAGGCTCACGCTCGCCGTCACCGTCACCGCCAGCGAACCGCTCGCCGGCACCACCAGACCCGTCCACGTCGTCGTCTGGCCCGCGTTCACGCCGCCGTTGCTCGACGACACGTACGTCAGACCCGCGCTCAGCGTGTCGGTCAGGTCAAAGCTCGCGTCCGTACCACCACTGTTCGTCAGCGTGATCGTGTACGTCAGCTGCTCGCCGTCCTCCGCAATGCCGTCACTCGTGATCGACTCGCTGGTCAGCGTCTTCGCCACCGTCACCGCCGCCGGCGTCGGCGTCACCACGCACGTCGCGCTCGGGCACGACGGATCCGGATCGCCCGTCGGCTTCGCCAGGTTCGTCACGCTCGCACCCGCCGAGGCCAGGCTCACGCTCGCCGTCACCGTCACCGCCAGCGAACCGCTCGCCGGCACCACCAGACCCGTCCACGTCGTCGTCTGGCCCGCGTTCACGCCGCCGTTGCTCGACGACACGTACGTCAGACCCGCGCTCAGCGTGTCGGTCAGGTCAAAGCTCGCGTCCGTACCACCACTGTTCGTCAGCGTGATCGTGTACGTCAGCTGCTCGCCGTCCTCCGCAATGCCGTCACTCGTGATCGACTCGCTGGTCAGCGTCTTCGCCACCGTCACCGCCGCCGGCGTCGGCGTCACCACGCACGTCGCGCTCGGGCACGACGGATCCGGATCGCCCGTCGGCTTCGCCAGGTTCGTCACGCTCGCACCCGCCGAGGCCAGGCTCACGCTCGCCGTCACCGTCACCGCCAGCGAACCGCTCGCCGGCACCACCAGACCCGTCCACGTCGTCGTCTGGCCCGCGTTCACGCCGCCGTTGCTCGACGACACGTACGTCAGACCCGCGCTCAGCGTGTCGGTCAGGTCAAAGCTCGCGTCCGTACCACCACTGTTCGTCAGCGTGATCGTGTACGTCAGCTGCTCGCCGTCCTCCGCAATGCCGTCACTCGTGATCGACTCGCTGGTCAGCGTCTTCGCCACCGTCACCGCCGCCGGCGTCGGCGTCACCACGCACGTCGCGCTCGGGCACGACGGATCCGGATCGCCCGTCGGCTTCGCCAGGTTCGTCACGCTCGCACCCGCCGAGGCCAGGCTCACGCTCGCCGTCACCGTCACCGCCAGCGAACCGCTCGCCGGCACCACCAGACCCGTCCACGTCGTCGTCTGGCCCGCGTTCACGCCGCCGTTGCTCGACGACACGTACGTCAGACCCGCGCTCAGCGTGTCGGTCAGGTCAAAGCTCGCGTCCGTACCACCACTGTTCGTCAGCGTGATCGTGTACGTCAGCTGCTCGCCGTCCTCCGCAATGCCGTCACTCGTGATCGACTCGCTGGTCAGCGTCTTCGCCACCGTCACCGCCGCCGGCGTCGGCGTCACCACGCACGTCGCGCTCGGGCACGACGGATCCGGATCGCCCGTCGGCTTCGCCAGGTTCGTCACGCTCGCACCCGCCGAGGCCAGGCTCACGCTCGCCGTCACCGTCACCGCCAGCGAACCGCTCGCCGGCACCACCAGACCCGTCCACGTCGTCGTCTGGCCCGCGTTCACGCCGCCGTTGCTCGACGACACGTACGTCAGACCCGCGCTCAGCGTGTCGGTCAGGTCAAAGCTCGCGTCCGTACCACCACTGTTCGTCAGCGTGATCGTGTACGTCAGCTGCTCGCCGTCCTCCGCAATGCCGTCACTCGTGATCGACTCGCTGGTCAGCGTCTTCGCCACCGTCACCGCCGCCGGCGTCGGCGTCACCACGCACGTCGCGCTCGGGCACGACGGATCCGGATCGCCCGTCGGCTTCGCCAGGTTCGTCACGCTCGCACCCGCCGAGGCCAGGCTCACGCTCGCCGTCACCGTCACCGCCAGCGAACCGCTCGCCGGCACCACCAGACCCGTCCACGTCGTCGTCTGGCCCGCGTTCACGCCGCCGTTGCTCGACGACACGTACGTCAGACCCGCGCTCAGCGTGTCGGTCAGGTCAAAGCTCGCGTCCGTACCACCACTGTTCGTCAGCGTGATCGTGTACGTCAGCTGCTCGCCGTCCTCCGCAATGCCGTCACTCGTGATCGACTCGCTGGTCAGCGTCTTCGCCACCGTCACCGCCGCCGGCGTCGGCGTCACCACGCACGTCGCGCTCGGGCACGACGGATCCGGATCGCCCGTCGGCTTCGCCAGGTTCGTCACGCTCGCACCCGCCGAGGCCAGGCTCACGCTCGCCGTCACCGTCACCGCCAGCGAACCGCTCGCCGGCACCACCAGACCCGTCCACGTCGTCGTCTGGCCCGCGTTCACGCCGCCGTTGCTCGACGACACGTACGTCAGACCCGCGCTCAGCGTGTCGGTCAGGTCAAAGCTCGCGTCCGTACCACCACTGTTCGTCAGCGTGATCGTGTACGTCAGCTGCTCGCCGTCCTCCGCAATGCCGTCACTCGTGATCGACTCGCTGGTCAGCGTCTTCGCCACCGTCACCGCCGCCGGCGTCGGCGTCACCACGCACGTCGCGCTCGGGCACGACGGATCCGGATCGCCCGTCGGCTTCGCCAGGTTCGTCACGCTCGCACCCGCCGAGGCCAGGCTCACGCTCGCCGTCACCGTCACCGCCAGCGAACCGCTCGCCGGCACCACCAGACCCGTCCACGTCGTCGTCTGGCCCGCGTTCACGCCGCCGTTGCTCGACGACACGTACGTCAGACCCGCGCTCAGCGTGTCGGTCAGGTCAAAGCTCGCGTCCGTACCACCACTGTTCGTCAGCGTGATCGTGTACGTCAGCTGCTCGCCGTCCTCCGCAATGCCGTCACTCGTGATCGACTCACTGGTCAGCGCCTTCGTCACCGTCACCGACGGCGCCGTCGGCGTCACCACGCACGCGCTGCTCGGGCACGACGGGTCCGGATCGCCCGTCGGTTTCGCCAGGTTCGACACCTGCGTCACCGACACCGGGCTGTCCACGCTCGCCGTCACCGTCACCAGCAGCGAGCCGTTCGCCGGCACCGCCAGCGACGTCCACGTCGTCGTCTGACCCGCGTTCACGCCGCCGTTGCTCGACGACACGTACGTCAGGCCCGCGCCCAGCGTGTCCGTCAGGTCAAAGCTCGCCGCCGTGCCACCACTGTTCGTCAGCGTGATCGTGTACACCAGCGTCTCGCCGGCCTCCGCGATACCCGCCTGACTGCCGTCCTCACTGGTCAGCGCCTTCGTCACCGTCACCGACGGCGCCGTCGGCGTCACCACGCACGCGCTGCTCGGGCACGACGGGTCCGGATCGCCCGTCGGTTTCGCCAGGTTCGACACCTGCGTCACCGACACCGGGCTGTCCACGCTCGCCGTCACCGTCACCAGCAGCGAGCCGTTCGCCGGCACCGCCAGCGACGTCCACGTCGTCGTCTGACCCGCGTTCACGCCGCCGTTGCTCGACGACACGTACGTCAGGCCCGCGCCCAGCGTGTCCGTCAGGTCAAAGCTCGCCGCCGTGCCACCACTGTTCGTCAGCGTGATCGTGTACACCAGCGTCTCGCCGGCCTCCGCGATACCCGCCTGACTGCCGTCCTCACTGGTCAGCGCCTTCGTCACCGTCACCGACGGCGCCGTCGGCGTCACCACGCACGCGCTGCTCGGGCACGACGGGTCCGGATCGCCCGTCGGTTTCGCCAGGTTCGACACCTGCGTCACCGACACCGGGCTGTCCACGCTCGCCGTCACCGTCACCAGCAGCGAGCCGTTCGCCGGCACCGCCAGCGACGTCCACGTCGTCGTCTGACCCGCGTTCACGCCGCCGTTGCTCGACGACACGTACGTCAGGCCCGCGCCCAGCGTGTCCGTCAGGTCAAAGCTCGCCGCCGTGCCACCACTGTTCGTCAGCGTGATCGTGTACACCAGCGTCTCGCCGGCCTCCGCGATACCCGCCTGACTGCCGTCCTCACTGGTCAGCGCCTTCGTCACCGTCACCGACGGCGCCGTCGGCGTCACCACGCACGCGCTGCTCGGGCACGACGGGTCCGGATCGCCCGTCGGTTTCGCCAGGTTCGACACCTGCGTCACCGACACCGGGCTGTCCACGCTCGCCGTCACCGTCACCAGCAGCGAGCCGTTCGCCGGCACCGCCAGCGACGTCCACGTCGTCGTCTGACCCGCGTTCACGCCGCCGTTGCTCGACGACACGTACGTCAGGCCCGCGCCCAGCGTGTCCGTCAGGTCAAAGCTCGCCGCCGTGCCACCACTGTTCGTCAGCGTGATCGTGTACACCAGCGTCTCGCCGGCCTCCGCGATACCCGCCTGACTGCCGTCCTCACTGGTCAGCGCCTTCGTCACCGTCACCGACGGCGCCGTCGGCGTCACCACGCACGCGCTGCTCGGGCACGACGGGTCCGGATCGCCCGTCGGTTTCGCCAGGTTCGACACCTGCGTCACCGACACCGGGCTGTCCACGCTCGCCGTCACCGTCACCAGCAGCGAGCCGTTCGCCGGCACCGCCAGCGACGTCCACGTCGTCGTCTGACCCGCGTTCACGCCGCCGTTGCTCGACGACACGTACGTCAGGCCCGCGCCCAGCGTGTCCGTCAGGTCAAAGCTCGCCGCCGTGCCACCACTGTTCGTCAGCGTGATCGTGTACACCAGCGTCTCGCCGGCCTCCGCGATACCCGCCTGACTGCCGTCCTCACTGGTCAGCGCCTTCGTCACCGTCACCGACGGCGCCGTCGGCGTCACCACGCACGCGCTGCTCGGGCACGACGGGTCCGGATCGCCCGTCGGTTTCGCCAGGTTCGACACCTGCGTCACCGACACCGGGCTGTCCACGCTCGCCGTCACCGTCACCAGCAGCGAGCCGTTCGCCGGCACCGCCAGCGACGTCCACGTCGTCGTCTGACCCGCGTTCACGCCGCCGTTGCTCGACGACACGTACGTCAGGCCCGCGCCCAGCGTGTCCGTCAGGTCAAAGCTCGCCGCCGTGCCACCACTGTTCGTCAGCGTGATCGTGTACACCAGCGTCTCGCCGGCCTCCGCGATACCCGCCTGACTGCCGTCCTCACTGGTCAGCGCCTTCGTCACCGTCACCGACGGCGCCGTCGGCGTCACCACGCACGCGCTGCTCGGGCACGACGGGTCCGGATCGCCCGTCGGTTTCGCCAGGTTCGACACCTGCGTCACCGACACCGGGCTGTCCACGCTCGCCGTCACCGTCACCAGCAGCGAGCCGTTCGCCGGCACCGCCAGCGACGTCCACGTCGTCGTCTGACCCGCGTTCACGCCGCCGTTGCTCGACGACACGTACGTCAGGCCCGCGCCCAGCGTGTCCGTCAGGTCAAAGCTCGCCGCCGTGCCACCACTGTTCGTCAGCGTGATCGTGTACACCAGCGTCTCGCCGGCCTCCGCGATACCCGCCTGACTGCCGTCCTCACTGGTCAGCGCCTTCGTCACCGTCACCGACGGCGCCGTCGGCGTCACCACGCACGCGCTGCTCGGGCACGACGGGTCCGGATCGCCCGTCGGTTTCGCCAGGTTCGACACCTGCGTCACCGACACCGGGCTGTCCACGCTCGCCGTCACCGTCACCAGCAGCGAGCCGTTCGCCGGCACCGCCAGCGACGTCCACGTCGTCGTCTGACCCGCGTTCACGCCGCCGTTGCTCGACGACACGTACGTCAGGCCCGCGCCCAGCGTGTCCGTCAGGTCAAAGCTCGCCGCCGTGCCACCACTGTTCGTCAGCGTGATCGTGTACACCAGCGTCTCGCCGGCCTCCGCGATACCCGCCTGACTGCCGTCCTCACTGGTCAGCGCCTTCGTCACCGTCACCGACGGCGCCGTCGGCGTCACCACGCACGCGCTGCTCGGGCACGACGGGTCCGGATCGCCCGTCGGTTTCGCCAGGTTCGACACCTGCGTCACCGACACCGGGCTGTCCACGCTCGCCGTCACCGTCACCAGCAGCGAGCCGTTCGCCGGCACCGCCAGCGACGTCCACGTCGTCGTCTGACCCGCGTTCACGCCGCCGTTGCTCGACGACACGTACGTCAGGCCCGCGCCCAGCGTGTCCGTCAGGTCAAAGCTCGCCGCCGTGCCACCACTGTTCGTCAGCGTGATCGTGTACACCAGCGTCTCGCCGGCCTCCGCGATACCCGCCTGACTGCCGTCCTCACTGGTCAGCGCCTTCGTCACCGTCACCGACGGCGCCGTCGGCGTCACCACGCACGCGCTGCTCGGGCACGACGGGTCCGGATCGCCCGTCGGTTTCGCCAGGTTCGACACCTGCGTCACCGACACCGGGCTGTCCACGCTCGCCGTCACCGTCACCAGCAGCGAGCCGTTCGCCGGCACCGCCAGCGACGTCCACGTCGTCGTCTGACCCGCGTTCACGCCGCCGTTGCTCGACGACACGTACGTCAGGCCCGCGCCCAGCGTGTCCGTCAGGTCAAAGCTCGCCGCCGTGCCACCACTGTTCGTCAGCGTGATCGTGTACACCAGCGTCTCGCCGGCCTCCGCGATACCCGCCTGACTGCCGTCCTCACTGGTCAGCGCCTTCGCCACCGTCACCGCCGCCGGCGTCGGCGTCACCACGCACGTCGCGCTCGGGCACGACGGATCCGGATCGCCCGTCGGCTTCGCCAGGTTCGTCACGCTCGCACCCGCCGAGGCCAGGCTCACGCTCGCCGTCACCGTCACCGCCAGCGAACCGCTCGCCGGCACCACCAGACCCGTCCACGTCGTCGTCTGGCCCGCGTTCACGCCGCCGTTGCTCGACGACACGTACGTCAGACCCGCGCTCAGCGTGTCGGTCAGGTCAAAGCTCGCGTCCGTACCACCACTGTTCGTCAGCGTGATCGTGTACGTCAGCTGCTCGCCGTCCTCCGCAATGCCGTCACTCGTGATCGACTCGCTGGTCAGCGTCTTCGCCACCGTCACCGCCGCCGGCGTCGGCGTCACCACGCACGTCGCGCTCGGGCACGACGGATCCGGATCGCCCGTCGGCTTCGCCAGGTTCGTCACGCTCGCACCCGCCGAGGCCAGGCTCACGCTCGCCGTCACCGTCACCGCCAGCGAACCGCTCGCCGGCACCACCAGACCCGTCCACGTCGTCGTCTGGCCCGCGTTCACGCCGCCGTTGCTCGACGACACGTACGTCAGACCCGCGCTCAGCGTGTCGGTCAGGTCAAAGCTCGCGTCCGTACCACCACTGTTCGTCAGCGTGATCGTGTACGTCAGCTGCTCGCCGTCCTCCGCAATGCCGTCACTCGTGATCGACTCGCTGGTCAGCGTCTTCGCCACCGTCACCGCCGCCGGCGTCGGCGTCACCACGCACGTCGCGCTCGGGCACGACGGATCCGGATCGCCCGTCGGCTTCGCCAGGTTCGTCACGCTCGCACCCGCCGAGGCCAGGCTCACGCTCGCCGTCACCGTCACCGCCAGCGAACCGCTCGCCGGCACCACCAGACCCGTCCACGTCGTCGTCTGGCCCGCGTTCACGCCGCCGTTGCTCGACGACACGTACGTCAGACCCGCGCTCAGCGTGTCGGTCAGGTCAAAGCTCGCGTCCGTACCACCACTGTTCGTCAGCGTGATCGTGTACGTCAGCTGCTCGCCGTCCTCCGCAATGCCGTCACTCGTGATCGACTCGCTGGTCAGCGTCTTCGCCACCGTCACCGCCGCCGGCGTCGGCGTCACCACGCACGTCGCGCTCGGGCACGACGGATCCGGATCGCCCGTCGGCTTCGCCAGGTTCGTCACGCTCGCACCCGCCGAGGCCAGGCTCACGCTCGCCGTCACCGTCACCGCCAGCGAACCGCTCGCCGGCACCACCAGACCCGTCCACGTCGTCGTCTGGCCCGCGTTCACGCCGCCGTTGCTCGACGACACGTACGTCAGACCCGCGCTCAGCGTGTCGGTCAGGTCAAAGCTCGCGTCCGTACCACCACTGTTCGTCAGCGTGATCGTGTACGTCAGCTGCTCGCCGTCCTCCGCAATGCCGTCACTCGTGATCGACTCGCTGGTCAGCGCCTTCGTCACCGTCACGTTGACAACGTTGTCGGTGTCGGTGGATGTGTTGTTGGAAGTATTGGGGTCAGGCGACGTCGGCGTTGCAGTCGCCGTGTTGGCGACCGTGGGATTCGGGTAGGCGAACGGAATCGCAAGCGTGACGCTGTACTGGACGCTGGCACCGACGGCGAGCGCCGAAATAGTCTGGTTGATGTTGCCGCTACCGCTGGCAGCAGGACATGCCGCGCCGGTACAGCTCCAGGCGGTGATGCTGGTTCCGGCAGGTGCGTTATCGACGACCTGGATGGACGTTGCAGGATCCGGCCCGTAGTTGGTGACGGTGATCGCATAGACGGTCGATCCGCCCCGGGTGACGGAGGCAAGCCCGTCGTCCTTGACCACCACGACATCCGACGAGGACACCGAGGTCGTCACCGTGGACTGGTTGTTGCCAGGTGTCGGATCGACGATACCGGCAGGCACACCGACATTGGCGGTATTCGGGATATTGACGCCGCGCGTGCTGGCGGTCGTGCTGATGACGATGTCGCAGAAGCCACCCGCAGGCAGGCTGGGAATCGTGCCGCTGAGCACGTTCCCTGCAAGGCTGACGTTGGCAGGCGCACAGCTGGCGCCAGCGCCGGGCGTCACCGTGACGATGCTCGCTGCCGTCATCTGGACCGGCAGCGTGTCGCTGACCGTGGCGCCGGAAACCGTCGCCGCACCATTGTTCCCGATGCGGATCAGGTAGCGGAGTTCGGTACCCGGCAACAGCGAACCGGAAAGAGAGCTGCTGTAGTTGGCGTAGGCCGTGCCGCATGCGGGACCGGCACACTGCAGTTTCTCGGCAAAGAGGTCGGCGAGCAGCGGCACAGGATCGACGGCGCAGCCTGGGAACGGTGTAGCGCTACCGGCGCACTGGCCCGCCGTCGTACTGGTGACGCTGGTACTGGCGCCCAAGTCCGAATCGCCGCCGCCTGCGATCTGCGTCCGGTTGACGATGCTGTTCCCGGCACCGGCCTGGACGAGCAGGTTGAACGAAATCGTGGTGCTGGCCCCAGCAGCTAGCACAGGGGTGGTCCGGTTGCAGGTGATGAAGCCCGGCGCCGGAGCCGCCGTGTAGGTACAACTGAAGCCACCGCTGTTGAAAGTCGCAGCACCGGTGTAGGCCATACCCACGGGAATGACATCCACTACGCGCATCTGACCGGATGTGGCAGTGTTGCCGGAGTTGGTCACCAGCAGATTGAAGCCAACCGTATCGCCTGGACTACGCGCCTGCGGGTCCGCATGTGACTTCGCCACCCGAAGCTGGACAATGTTGCTCTGTGCGACACCCAGATCCAGTGCACAGCCAGCCGGGGTGTTGTTGCCGGTACAGGCGTTGGTCTGCCCGGCCGTGGGTGCTCCGGGCAACAGGTCCGGATCACCGCCACCACCGATGCGGGCGTGATTGACGTACTCGGTGCCATTGGTGGCGGCGTTGACGTTCGCCACAATGCTGAAACTGCTGGAACCACCGGCAGGGATGGAGACGGCGCTGGTACAGGTTGCCGTGTTGTTGTCGTTGCGCGTACACGACCAGTTGCCGGCGTTGGGACCGGCGACCACCAGCGGGTTCGACCAGGTCATCGGCGCCGGTAGTTCGTCGCGGAAGAAAATCGTGCCCACGGAAGCCGCGTCGCCGCTGTTGCTGACCGTGAACACATAGGTGGTCTGCCCGTTCACGGGAAGGCCGGTGTCGTTGTCGGTCTTGGCCAGCGACAGGTTCACCCGGCGCACCGGATCCTGCACCGACGCGCAACCGGTGAAAGCACTGCTGGCCTGGGTTGCCGGCGGTACCGGTGCCGGACAGGCCGACGCGCTAGCCGATGTCGGCAAACCGGGCTTGATCGGATCGCCACCGCCACCGACCGCGGCACGGTTGACCACCGAGCTGCTGGCCGAAGCGGAGATCGTCACGTCGAA
Source organism: Rhodanobacteraceae bacterium (assembly GCA_024233975.1). Lineage (GTDB taxonomy): Bacteria > Pseudomonadota > Gammaproteobacteria > Xanthomonadales > Xanthomonadaceae > JACKOX01. Next base: position 37,073 of record JACKOX010000004.1, on the reverse strand, counting down.
CGAAATCGACGCCGATGCCGCAGGCGCCAGCGGCGTGGTGCTGTTGCAGGTCACCACACCCGCGGCGTGCGAGCAACTGAAGCCACCGGTGGTGGTGAAGCCAGTCGCAAAGCTCAGGTCGACCGGCAGCACGTCGACCACGCGGAAATTGCCGCTGGTCGGCTGGGAGCCGATGTTGGTGACGGTGAGGCTGTAACTGCCGCTACCACCGGCGATGAATCCGCCACTGCTGGACTTCGAGAGCTGCAGGTAGGGCGCATTGACGGTATCGGCATCAATGGCGCAGCCGGGCACGATGTCATTGGCCGAGCAGGCCGAAGTATTGCCGGCATCAGGCACCGGCTTACGCGGATCGCCACCACCACCGACACGCGCCCGGTTGATGATGGCGGAACCATTGGCGGCAGATACCAATGCGTTGAAAGCAAAGCTGCTGGTGCCCGAGCCCGGGATCGAAACCGCGGACGTGCAGGTGATCACGCCGGAGGCCGCATTGCAGCTCCAGTTCGCCGCCTGCGGACCACTGAGGGCGACGCTGCCATCCGGCACGCTGAGCTGGACCGGCAGGACATCGACCACGGTAATGCTGCCGAAGGTCGCAGCGGCACCCTGATTGGTGACCGTCAGCGAATAGGTGGTGCTGCCGGTGGTCTGCTGGATGTCGATACCGTTGCTCTTGCGCAGTATCAGATCCGGCGCACACTCTGCACCCGGGATTACACCGGGAACATTGGGCGTCTGGAACGTCGTCAGACCACCGTTGTTACCGCCCGACTCATAGGTATCGCCGCTGCCGTTGGTGGTGTAGCCAGGCGTGCCGCCGCCAACACTGGCGTTGAGGGCCATCGATGCCGGCGAAAAAGCGACAAAGCCGCCACCGCCCCCGCCGCCCGGACCGTGCCGGTTCGCAAGCCCGCCCGTGTTTCCGGCCCACGCATTACCACCATCACCGCCACGCGCATCAACCGTGGCGGTGCCGCCTTCCACGGTATGCAGGACCACGGTGCCACCAGCACCACCGCCGCCAGCGGCATCGTTGCGGACGTTGTATCCGTGCGCACCGCGCACGTCGATGACACCGGTGCCGGTGACATTGCGAGCACGAAGGATGACCAGACCACCACCGGAGGCGCCCGAGGAACAGATGCCAACCGAGAACGGGCCACTGCTGCTCGCATTGTCCGTGCGAACGCCACAACTGATGCCGTTGTTCAGATAGGTGTTGGCGTCATCGGTGGCGTTGTTGGTGCCGCCACTTCCACCGCCACCACCGAGGATGGCGCGATTGAACGCCAGCACCGATGCATAGCCGGCACCGCCGCGTCCGTTGGTGTCATTGAGCGGCGCGTTCCACGGACGCCCACCGAAACCGCCCTGCGCATAGTTGCCGCCGCCGCCGCCGCCCGCGTTGCGCGAATTCGATGCAGAGGATGCGCTGCCGTCCGTACCGCCGCCGCCGGCGTTGCCCGGCGCGCCTCGGGCTCGATCACCCTGCGGATAACCCTGGGCGCCGTTGTCGACGCGAACCAGGTCCGCGACATTCGGTACAGGCACACCAAAATTATTGGTCTTGCGTGCGATGTAACGCGGCGTTCCGGCGATGCCCTCGCCCTTGCCGCCGTGCGTGATACCCGACTCGATGGTTCCGTCCGCGGCGCGCCACGCCGTGTCTGTTCCACCGCCGGTACCGTTGATGCCCGCCGCACCGCGAAAACCTCGACCGGCCGCGAACACGGCACGGTTGGCAATGCCTTCGACCGTCGCAGAACCCAGCGTCAAGGTATCGCGGACATCAAGCGCGACCACGCCACCGCTGACACCGTTCCACAACGCCGCCTCGACACCGTTCGCAGTGACCGCGGCGTACTGCGGCACGCGAATGACCTGGTAGCGACGCTGGCCGCGCGTCACCGTTGCAGCCGCCGTCGTGTAACTGAAGGACAGCCCCGGCGAGAAGCTGATGTTGGCGCCCACACCACCAGCGCTGGTCGCAACGACGAACTCATGGTTGCCGGCATTGGCGATGTCGGTGGTCCCGGTACCGACGCCCGTGCCGCTACCGTAGTTGGCGTTGTTCGAACTGTCGATCACGCCATCCTGCATCTGGATGACCAGCAGCAGGTCGCCAACGGAAATATTGGTCTGCGGTCCCTGTGCGTTGCGAGCTCCCAGTGTCAACTGGGTAGCGCCAGCAGCGAGCGTTCCGGTTGGCCCCGCGTAGTAGGTGTTGACGATGCCGCTCGCGGTGCTGGCCGGATCCGAGCCCGGCAACGCACAGGCCTGCTGCGCTGAGGCGGACGTCGCGAACAACAGCGACAGCAGCAGAAGGCTCCATCCTGTCAGCGCGTGACGCACGCGACCGGAACGGAACTTCGAGCCAAAGAGGAAAGCACCTGCGCGAGAAGTGACGGCTACCATGCAACTTGTCTCCTGGAAAACTGCTGCCGACGACCTGCCGTCTGAATCGACGCGGTCGCCACACTGCAACTACCGGGGCTGCTGTTCCTGGCTACAGAACCAGAACGCGAAGCTGTTCTGCCCGAACGCAACGCCGCACGAAGCCACCAGGTCGGCCGACCTGGAACGACATGACAACCGAAATTCCCCGGAAATCTGCTCACATAAGTTTTTCACAGCGGGGGCATGCACTCAGGGAATAGCACGGCCTTTTTGTGAAAATTTTTGCAAAAACGGCACAACCACCTGTTTTTACTGAGGTAATTTATTGTGTCAGGGCCCTCCAGCGCAGATGGATAGGCGTCAAAGCGTCACCTGGAACAACCAACTGCGCGAAAAACGCCGGATTCACCCGGAACGTGGCTTAGCCGTTCAGCACTTCCTCAAGGCATGAATTCCATTCCGGCAGGGAATGGCCGAGCAGCAACTCCAGCCGACCGCAGTCCAGTCTCGAATAGGCCGGCCGCCGTGCCGGAGTCGGATAGTCGGCGCTGGGAATCCCTGTCACCCGTGGCGCCTTCGGAATCAAATTTGCGTTGACGGCCAACTCGAAAATCCGCGCCGCGAAGCCGGCCCAGCTTGTCTGGCCGGATGTCGTCAGGTGGTAGGTGCCGCTGGCGGCGGGCTTGCTGATGGCGTCGGCCGTCAGCGAGGCGATCAGCGACGCCGGCGTCGGCGATCCAACCTGGTCATCGACGACGCGCAACTCATCACGCTCCGCGCCGAGCCGCAGCATCGTTCGCAGGAAGTTATGCCCGTGATCAGCTGCATACACCCAGGCGGTGCGGAAGATCAGGTGATTGCAGCCGCTGGTGATGATGGCATGCTCGCCAGCCAGCTTGCTTTCGCCATAGACGCCAAGCGGTCCGGTGGGGTCGTCTTCGACATACGGACGCCTGCCATCACCCGGAAAGACATAGTCCGTGGAGTAGTGAACCAGCCGCCGACCATGCACAGCACACCAGCCTGCGATCTCGCCAACGGCTTCGGCATTGATGCGATGGGCGAGCTCAGGTTCCGACTCGGCCTTGTCCACCGCCGTGTGGGCCGCGGCATTGACGACCAGATCGGCATCGGCATCGGTCAGCGCCCTCGCCAGCGATGCGGAATCGGCAAGATCGGCGGCGATGCACGCCGCGCCATCAATAAGCTCTCCACTGCGCGTGGCAAGGGTCAGCTTGCCCAACGGCGCAAGCGTACCGCGCAGCTCGTGTCCCACCTGACCGTTCGCGCCCAACAGCAGAATGCGCATATTCAGTCCTCGAACAGCGGCAGCCGGTCCTCGGCCACATCCGCCAGCAGCGGTGCTTTCTCGTCCTTGGCAGACAGCAGCGGTTTGCTAATTGGCCAGTCCACTCCGACCTGCGGATCATCCCAGCGAATGCCCGCGTCAGCTTCGCGGTCGTAGGCCGCGGTACACAGATAGGTGAAGGTGGCGCGCTCGCTGAGCACGCAGAATCCATGCGCGAAGCCCTCGGGAATCCAGAAGTGGCGGCGGTTTTCCTCGGTCAACACGGCGGCAGCCCATTGCCCGAAGGTCGGCGAGCCGCGACGGATGTCCACCGCGACGTCGTAGACTTCGCCTTCGAGCACGCTGACCAGCTTTCCCTGCGGATTCGGCCACTGGTAGTGCAGGCCGCGCAGCACGCCGCGCGTCGAGGTGCTGACGTTGGACTGCACCACATCGAAGTCGATACCGGCATCGGCGAAGCGCTGGCGGTTCCAGCTCTCGTAGAACGCGCCGCGCGAGTCGCCGAACACCTGCGGTTCGATCACCACGCAGCCAGGCAGTTTGGTTTCAATGATCTTCACGTCGCCAGTCTCAGGGCGCTTCGCCGCGGCTCAGCAGGCTGAGCAGGTACTGGCCGTAACCGTTCTTCGCCAGCGGTTGCGCCAGCGCTTCCAGCTGTTCGGCGTTGATCCACTGATTGTAGTAGGCGATCTCTTCCGGGCAACTGACGCGCAGACCCTGGCGCTGCTCGATCGTCTCCATGAAGTTTGCTGCCTGCAGCATCGATTCGTGCGTACCGGTATCGAGCCAGGCATAGCCACGACCCAGTTTCTCCAGCCGCAGGCTGCCCTCTTCGAGGTAGCAGCGATTGAGGTCGGTGATCTCCAGCTCGCCACGCGGGGACGGCTTGAGGTCGGCAGCAAAATCGCTGGCACGGCCGTCGTAGAAATACAGGCCGGTAACAGCATAGTTGGAGCGCGGCTTGCTGGGCTTCTCCTCCAGACCGATCACCTTGCCGTCGGCATCGAACTCGGCCACGCCGTAGCGCTCTGGATCGCGCACGTAGTAGCCGAACACCGTCGCGCCATCGACCTGCGTGGCCGCATGACGCAGCGTATCGCGGAAGCCGTGGCCGTAGAAGATGTTGTCGCCCAGCACCAGACAGGACGGCTTGCCGCCAACGAAATCACGGCCGATCAGATAGGCCTGCGCAAGGCCATCGGGACTCGGCTGCACGGCGTAATCGATGTTCATGCCCCACTGCGAGCCGTCGCCCAGCAGCTGCTGGAACAGCGCCTGCTCGTGCGGCGTGTTGATGATCAGCACGTCGCGGATGCCTGCCAGCATCAGCGTGCTGAGCGGGTAGTAGATCATCGGCTTGTCATACACCGGCAGCAGCTGCTTGCTGACGCCCTGGGTGATCGGATACAGCCGCGTGCCGCTGCCGCCGGCGAGGATGATGCCCTTGCTGATGCTCATGTCGGGTCCGTTGTCGATGAATCAGGCGGCGGTGCCGATGCGCTGCATCTGGTAGCTGCCGTCGAGCACGCGGGCCACCCACTCGCTGTTGTCGAGATACCAGTCGACGGTGCGCGCCATGCCGGTCTCGAAGTCCACGCTCGGCGCCCAGCCAAGCTCGCTCTTCAACTTGCTGGCATCAATCGCATAGCGACGATCATGCCCCGGGCGATCCTTGACGTAGGTGATCTGCGACGCACGCGGCTGGCCGTCCTCGCGCGGACGGCGCTGGTCGATCAGCGCACACAGCGTGTTGACCACGTCGATGTTCTGCTGCTCGGCGTCGCCACCGACGTTGTACACCTCGCCGACTCGGCCCTTCTTCAGGACTGTCTCAATGGCGCGGCAGTGGTCGGTGACGAACAGCCAGTCGCGGACGTTCTTGCCGTCACCGTAGATCGGCAGCGGCTCGCCGTTCACCGCCTTGTTGATGATCAGCGGGATGAGCTTCTCCGGGAACTGGAACGGCCCGTAGTTGTTCGAGCAGTTGGTGGTCAGCACCGGCAGACCGTAGGTGTGATGAAAAGAGCGGACCAGATGGTCGGACGCGGCCTTCGACGCCGAGTACGGCGAGTTCGGCGCGTACGGCGTGGTTTCGGTGAACGCGCCCTCGTCGCCCAGCGAACCGTAGACCTCATCCGTGGACACGTGCAGGAAGCGGAATGCCGCGCGACCCGTTTCGTCCAGCTCGCGCCAGTAGTCGCGCGCGCGCTCCAGCAGGTTCAGTGTGCCAACCACGTTGGTTTCGATGAAGGCCGCCGGCCCGTCGATGCTGCGGTCAACGTGGCTCTCCGCGGCGAAGTTGACGATGGCGTCGGGACGGTGCTCGGCAAGCAGCCTGCCGACCAGTTCAGCGTCACCGATGCCGCCGTGCACGAACACGTGGCGCGGGTCGTCCTTCAGCGAAGCCAGCGTGTCGAGATTGCCGGCGTAGGTCAGCGCGTCGAGGTTGACGACCGTGCCGTCAGCGTGACGATCCAGCCAGTCGAGCACGAAGTTGCCGCCGATGAAGCCGGCGCCGCCGGTCACCAGGATAGTCTGCATGGTCAGAGAGTCCTTGGCCTGTCTGCTGCGTCAACGGCGCCCCCTCGCCCCGACGGTAATTGGGAGTGTCTAAAACGGAATGTCGTCGTCGTTGAAGCCGCTGTCGTCGAAGGCGTCGTTGCGGCTCGACCCGCCTTGATCCTGCGCGGGCTGCTGGCGCTGCGGCTGGTTGCGCTGCTGCGGCGGGCCGTTGCTGCGCATGCCGCCACCCGCGCTACCACCTTCCTGTCCGCCAAGCATCTGCATCTCGTTGGCGACGATCTCGGTGAAGTATTTTTCCTGCCCGTCGTTGCCGGTGAACTTGTCGGTGCGGATGCTGCCCTCGACGTAGATCTGGCGGCCCTTGCGCAGGTACTCACCGGCAATCTCGGCGAGACGGCCGAAGAACTTCACCCGGTGCCACTCGGTGCGCTCCTGCATCTGGCCGGTCTGCTTGTCCTTCCACTGTTCGGAGGTCGCCAGACGGACGGTGGTGACCGCCGTGCCGCTCTGCGTGTAGCGGGTTTCCGGGTCCGCACCGAGGTTGCCGACCAGGATGACTTTGTTGATTCCGCGCGCCATGTGCTTGATTTCCTTAGTGCATGTACCGCCAGCGACGGCGGGAGGCGGATTCTAACATGCGTCCTGCGGGCGGCCGGGCCGCGACCTGTTCAGCCACCAATGCGATCCGGAAGCGGCTCGCCGTCAGTCACGAATTCCAGCGCCGCCGAGTTCATGCAGTAGCGCAGGCCGGTAGGCGGCGGGCCGTCGGGGAAGACATGGCCCAAGTGGCTCTGGCAGCGGGCGCAGCGGGTTTCGGTGCGGATCATGCCATGGCTGGTGTCGCGGATTTCGGCGACATGCTCGGGATCAAAGGCCTGCCAGAAGCTTGGCCAGCCGCTGTGCGACTCGTACTTGGCGTCGGCCTTGAACAGCGGCAGCGCGCAGAGCCGGCAGACATAGACGCCGTCCTTGCCGTTGGCCTCGAAGCCGCCACAGAAGCGCGGTTCGGTGCCGGATTCCAGCAGGATGCGGCGCTGCTCGGGCGTCAGCCGCTCGGCCAGCCGCTCACGCGTGGCCTGGTCTATCGGGTCGAGCGTGTAGCCGCTGGCGGACAGCCGGCCGCTCACGAGTCCGAGCCCTTCAGGCGGTCGCCGAAGTAGCGCTTCAACTTTTCGACCTTGGGCGCCGCCGCCGCACGGATATAAGGCTGGTCCGGATTGATGCGGGCGTAGTCCTGGTGATAGTCCTCGGCCGGGTAGAAAGCCTTCAATGGCTCCAACGCGGTGACGATGGGCGCATCGAACACGTCTGCGGCGTGCAGCTGCGCGATGTAAGCCTCGGCGATATCACACTGCTGCTGGTCACCATAGAACACCGCCGAGCGGTACTGGCTGCCGCGATCTTCACCCTGGCGATTAAGCTGGGTCGGGTTGTGCGCTATGGAAAAGAAGAACTTCAGCAGCTGCCCATAGCTGAGCCGCGCGCCGTCGTAGCGCACGCGGATGACTTCGGCGTGGCCAGTGTCACCCTGGCAGACGCGCTTGTAGTTGGCGGTTTCGGCATGACCGCCCGCATAGCCGGAGGTGACGTCAAGGACACCGTCGATCTGCCGATACACGGCTTCCGTGCACCAGAAGCAGCCGCCGGCGAGGACGGCTTCACGCTCGGTGGACGCGCTGTCCAGCGCGACGTCGCGCTCAGGGTCCGGAAACTGGCTGGGTGCGATGCGCAGGCTGCCGCCCGGGAGTTCACACAACATGGGCACCTCTAGGCTGGGATCGGCCACCATCGGGCCGGGATCACAAGATGGTGCCGTCCGGTAGCGGATGCAAGGCTCCACCGCCCCGCCGCGACAGGACGAAAGCCTGCATCGGCAGCCCGTGAAGGGACGCACCCATGTCCGTGCGGCGCCTGCCCCGTATAATCCGCGATCCGCCTTCGAACCTGTCCTCACGCATGTCATCTGTCGCCGCCCAGCCCCGGCCCCATGAAGCCAGCAGCCTGAACCTGGCCGACATCCAACGGTTGAGTGCCGAGGACCGCGCGGCCGTCGACACGCTGATCCGCGCCCGACTCAGCTCCGACGTGGTGCTGATCAACCAGATCGCCGAGCACATCATCGCCGCCGGCGGCAAGCGCCTGCGCCCGCTGCTGCTGCTGCTGGCGGCGCGTGCACTGGGCTACGACGGCCGCGACCACCACCAGCTGGCCGCGGTGGTCGAATTCATCCATACCGCCACCCTCCTGCACGACGACGTGGTCGACGAATCCGACCTGCGTCGTGGCCGCGACACCGCCAACGCGCTGTGGGGCAACGCACCGAGCGTGCTGGTCGGCGACTTCCTCTATTCCCGCAGCTTCCAGCTGATGGTCGAGCTGGAGCGCGCCGAGGTGATGCGCATCCTCGCCGACACCACCAACGCCATTGCCGAAGGCGAGGTGCTGCAGCTGCTGCACATCAACAACCCGGACACCGACGAGGCCGCCTACCTGCGGGTGATCGAGCGCAAGACGGCCGTGCTGTTCGCTGCCGCCACGCGCCTGGGCGCCGTGCTTGCAGACGCCGATGAAGCCACCTGCGACGCCATGGCCGACTATGGCCTGCAGCTGGGCTACGCCTTCCAGATCGCCGACGACGTGCTCGACTACACCGCTGACGCCGAGGCGCTGGGCAAGAACCTCGGCGACGACCTCGCCGAAGGCAAGGCCACGCTGCCGCTGATCCACGCGCTGGCGCACAGCGACGACGCGACGAAAACCGAGCTGCGCCGCATCGTCCAGAACGGCGACACCGACGCCATGCCCACCGTATTGGCAGCTATCGAGCGCTGCGGCAGCATCGACTACGCGCGACAACGGGCAGCGACCTACGCCGACCGCGCCGAAGCCGCCCTGTCCGTGGTCCCCGATGGCGACTACCGCAATGCACTGATCGGCCTGGCCCGCTACGCCATCGATCGCCAGTTCTGACATTCCGACGGCTTCGCCACCTCTCACGGAGCCCGAACAAAAAAGAAAGCAACGACCATGACCGACGCCACCGAAAAGCCTGCCGGCCGCGACTTCATCCGCCAGATCATCCACGACGACCTGCAGAGCGGTAAGCACAAGTCCATCCGCACCCGCTTTCCGCCGGAGCCGAACGGCTACCTGCATATCGGCCACGCCAAGGCGATCTGCCTGGACTTTGGCGTCGCCGAGGAGTTCGGCGGGCTGTGCAACCTGCGTTTCGACGACACCAATCCGGCCAAGGAAGACCCGGAATACGTGGCTGCGATCAAGGACGACGTGCAGTGGCTGGGCTTCGACTGGGCCGAGCTGCGGCATTCCTCGGACTATTTCGAGGTGTTCTATCGCGCCGCCTTGAAGCTGATCGAGCAAGGCGATGCCTACGTCTGCGACCTGACCGCGGAGCAGGTGCGCGAATACCGCGGCACGCTGACCGAGCCGGGCCGCAATTCGCCGTTCCGTGAGCGCAGCGTCGAGGAGAACCGCGACCTGTTCCAGCGCATGCGCGCCGGCGAGTTCGCCGATGGCGCGCGCACGCTGCGCGCCAAGATCGACATGGCGAGCGGCAACATCAACCTGCGCGATCCGGCGCTGTACCGCATCAAGAAGGTGGCGCACCAGAACACCGGCGACGCCTGGCCGATCTACCCGATGTACGACTACGCGCATTCGCTGTCGGACGCCATCGAGGGCATCACCCACTCGCTGTGCACGCTGGAATTCGAGGATCATCGCCCGCTGTACGACTGGTGCGTGGATCGCGTCGATCTGGCCGGCAATCCCGAACTGCTGCAGTCGCTGCTCGATGCCGGCCTGCCGAACCAGGCCGCCAAGCCACGACAGATCGAGTTCTCGCGCCTCAACCTCAACTACACGGTGATGAGCAAGCGCCGCCTGGTCGCGCTGGTGCACGAGAAGCTGGTGAACGGCTGGGACGACCCGCGCATGCCGACACTGCAGGGCCTGCGCCGTCGCGGCTACACGCCGGAGTCGCTGCGCCTGCTCGTGCAGCGCGTGGGCATCAGCAAGCAGAACTCGCTGATCGACTTCTCGGTGCTGGAAGGCTGCGTGCGCGATGACCTCGACGCCCGCGCCGAGCGCCGCATGGCGGTGGTCAATCCGATCAAGCTCACGCTGACCAACCTGCCGGAAGATCACGAGGAAACGATCCGTTTCCCGAATCATCCGAAGAACGCGGACGCCGGCGAGCGCAACGTGCCGTTCTCCCGCGAGGTGTGGATCGAGCGCGATGATTTCGAGGAAGTGCCGCCGAAGGGATTCCGTCGCCTGATCCCGGGCGGCGAAGTCCGCCTGCGCGGCATCGGCATCGTGCGCTGCGACGAGGTAGTCAAGGATGGCGACGCCGTGATTGAGCTGCGCGGCAGCCTCGATCCGGCCACGCGTCCCGGGCAGCCGGACGCGGACCGCAAGATCAAGGGCACCATCCACTGGGTCAGTGCGAAGCACGGCGTCGCCGCCGAGGTGCGCCAGTACGATCGCCTGTTCAGCGTGCCGGATCCGTCGGATGACAGCGACGGTTCCGACTTCCGCGACCACATCAATCCGGATTCGATCCAGCGCGTCGACGCCTATGTGGAACCTTCGGCGGCGGACGTCGACGCGGAGACGCGCCTGCAATTCGAGCGCCTCGGCTACTTTGTCGCCGACCGCCGCGACCACGGCGCGCGTCGTCCGGTGTTCAACCGCATCGTGACCCTGCGCGACACCTGGGCCAAACTGTCGGGCAAGTCCTGAGGAAACCACCCGATGCCGCAGGGATCACGAACAACGCGACTGACAGCGATGGCGCTCTGCCTGCTGCTGGCCGCCTGCGCCGGCGATGGCGGCAAGTCGTCATCGAACTCGCCGAGCGTGGAACCCGCGGCGCCCGGCGCATCTGCAGCTGAAGTCGCGCCTGCTGCTGATCCGGGGATCGATCACGTTGACTACCACTGCGAAAGCGATGAGCAGTGCGTCATCAAGGACATCGGCAGCTGCTGTGGCTATCGCCCGGCCTGCGTGAACATCGACAGCCCAACCGACCCTGCCGGTGTGAAAGCGGCCTGTGAGCGCGATGGCACAATGAGCATATGCGGCTTTCCGGCGATCAATGCCTGCCAGTGCGTGGCGAACCGCTGTGAAGGCGTCAGCGGCTCGAATGCTGCCCTGCCAGCCACGGGAGAGAAGTGATGCTCTATTCGCAGGTGCATCTGACCCTGCCCGCCTGGGTCCACGAGGAAGCTCGGGCGGGTGATCGTTACGACGACGACAAAGCGAAGGTCGAACTGGCGGTGACGCTGTCGCGGCTCAACGTCGAGCACGGCAGCGGCGGTCCTTTCGGTGCGGCGGTATTCGATGGCGAAGGTCGCCTGCTGGGGATCGGCGTCAATCGCGTGGTGCCGCAAACCTGTTCGGTAGCGCATGCCGAGATGATGGCCTTCATGACCGCGCAGACCCGCCTGCAGCGCTTCCGCCTCAACGAGGATGGCGGCCCGATCACGCTGGCCACCTCCGCCCAGCCCTGCTGCATGTGCTATGGCGCCAGCTTCTGGGCCGGCATCGATACCCTGCTGATCGGCGCGCGCTCGGAAGACGTGATGTCACTGACCGAGTTCGACGAAGGCCCGCTGCCGGCGGACTGGAAGGGCGAGCTGGAAAACCGCGGCATCAGCGTCCGTCGCGACATCCATCGCGAAGCCGCCTGTGCGGTGCTACGCAAGTTCGGCGAAATGGGCGCGTTTTACTGAAGCCTGATCCACGCAAGCGGCATCAATAGCGCAGCACGCTGTGCAGCGCCATGCCGTCGAGGCGCTCGCGGCCCCGCAGCGCCTCCAGTTCGATCAGCACCGTCGAGGCCACTGGCTCGGCACCACAATCCTGCACCAGCTGCGCTGCGGCGGCCAGCGTGCCGCCGGTAGCCAGCACATCGTCCACCAGCAGTACGCGACTGCCGGGGCGCATGGCGTCAGCCTGCACTTCCAGACTGTCGTTGCCATATTCCAGCGCGTACTGGTGACGGCGAATGTCACCCGGCAATTTTCCCGGCTTGCGTAGCAGCACGAGGCCACGCTCCAGCTGCTGCGCGATGCCCACGCCGAACAGAAAGCCGCGGGACTCGATCGCCACCACCTGGTCGATGCCGCCCGGGGGAACGCCCTGCGCCATCGCGTAAATGGCCTGCGCCATGGCCTGCGGACTGGCCAGCAGCGGCATGATGTCGCGGAACAGGATGCCGGGCTTGGGGAAATCCGGGACATCGCGGATGTACTGGCGCAGGTCGGTCATGCGATCTCCAGAGTCGAGAGTTGGTGCGCAGCGATCAGAGGATGAGATCACCGGGATCGAAATCGCCGCCCGATGGCGTGGTGGACGCCAGCTGCACGCGGTTCCGGCCATTGCGCTTGGCCTGGTACATGGCGCGATCGGCGCGTTCGATCAGTTCGGCGGCGGCGCCTTCGTCACCCTTGCGCGCGGCCACGCCGATGCTGACGGTGAACTTGACCAGACCGCTCTCGTGCTTGACGCGCAGCGCCGCTGAGGCCTCACGGATGCGCTCGGCGATCTTGCGCGCCTGGTCCTGCGACTGTCCCGGCAGCAGCACCAGGAACTCCTCGCCACCGTAGCGCGACACCACGTCCTCGCCGCGAAGCTGGCGACGCAGGCATTCGGCAACGAGACGCAGGCATTCGTCGCCCACCGGATGGCCGTATTCGTCGTTGATGCGCTTGAAGTGGTCGATGTCGAGGAACAGCGCGGACAGCGGCAGACGCCCCTGCTGGGCGCGTTCGAACAGGGCTTCGAGCATGGCCTCGCCAGCCCGGCGATTGAAGGCGCCGGTCAGGGAGTCGATCTCCGCGCGGCGTCGCAGGTCAAGCTGGCTGACCGCCTCGTCGGTGATCTCGATGGCGATCGTGGACAGCTCGGCGACGCGGCGCAGGTCCGCGTTGCTGTACTGCGTGTCGCCCTCGCTTTCAATGATCACGCCACCCCAGCCCGGCTTGCCGATTTCCAGCGGCACGACAGCGAAACGACCGCAGACCTGCTCCTCGGGCGGCGTCTGCCCAGGCTCGACGATGACCTTGTCGCTCTCGGTGAAACGCAGCTGCATCGGTGTGCGGCCACGGCAGATGCCCTTGATGTTGCCGCCACGTTCACCCAGCAGCTGCTTGAAGCGATCGCTGCGATCACCCGGCTCGGCGAGCAGCAGGTCCAGCTGGTGATAGCCGAAGGCCACCAGCGCGATCCCTTCATTGGGCAGCAGGCCGGACAGCGTACTCAGCAGTCGGCGGAATGCGATCCACTGCAGATCGCCCGGCGGCGCGCCACGCAGGGCCTCCTGCAGCCCTTCGATCAGGTCACGACGGCGCTGTTCAAGCTGCAGGTCCGCCGTGCTCTGCTCGGTGATTTCCTGCGCCTTCTCATGCCGCTGGCGGAACTCCATGGCGCGGTCGGCGAGCACGATGGACAGCAGGAACACCGCTACCGCCAGCATCAGCTGCGATCCGACCAGGCCGGGAACCACGCTGTCGAACCAGGCCTGCATCACCGCGATGCGCATGCCGGCGGCGATGGCCATGCCCAGCCAGATCAGCCCGAAGGCCAGCGCGCCGCGCTGACCACGACGCCAGGCCATGAAGCCCAGGATGGCGACGGCCAGCGACGCCAGCGGCCAGAGCAGGCTGCCGATCCGGAACAGCCAGCCATGCAGCACATCGATGCCGAACAGGCTCAGGGCGACCAGCGCCAGCAGCGCCCACTCCACGTGGCGGAGCTGCCTGGCCAACCCGGGAATGTGTTCCGCGAGGCGCAGGAAGTAGCGGCCAAAACCCAGCGCCAGCGCGGCGAAGAGGATCATCAGCCCACCAACCCCGCCGGGGCCGAACCAGGCGGTCAGTTTCAGCACGGGGATGGCGAAGAGGTGGCCGTTGAGCGCCGCCAGCAGCACCACCAGAGAAGCGCTGACACCGACGAAATGCAGGTAGGCCCGCTCGTGCAAGGCGAGGAACAGCGCCAGGCTGCCAAGCACCAGGACGATGATGGCGGCATAGACCGCGCCATACAGGCTGGCCAGTCGACGCTCGTCCACGTGGTACTGCCTATCCACCAGCAGGCTCGGCGTGACGCTCAGGTCGATCCGCGTGTCGATGGCCAGGTACATGCTCGCCGGCAGCGGGTCCGGCAACTCGAAGACGAAGCCATTGGCCAGCACGCCGTCCTGCTCGTTCGGGTAGTAGAAGGACAGGTAACGACTCTCCGGACGCTGGCCCGGCCGCGGGAGGTAAAGGCTCAGGCGATCCAGCGGCAGCCGCTCCAGGCGCAGGCGCCAGCCGTTGTCGCCGGCCACGGCCTCCGGGTTCGGCGTGAGCTTCAGCCAATGGGTGTATTCGCTACCACCGCGCAACTGGATGGCGCCGGCAACCGGCAGGAACTGGTCGTCGAACTCACCATCGAGGATCTTGGTGTCGTCCGCGCCACCATTGATGGTGCTGAAACTGCTGACCGTCATCACGCCCGGACCGGCCTCCGATTGCGCAAGCGCATGGAAGGCCACCAGCGTGGTCAGCGCCAGCAGAAACAGCCCCAGAATTCGCGGAAAGCGTCGTTGCATCCCCGGCTCCCTTGCCGATCCGTCCAGTCTGCCCGATGACGGGCAAAGTGAAAACCGCCGGACTCAGGCCGCGTGCAGAACCGGGACCGCTTCGGCGCCGTTCACGTCGCTACGCCAATGCGCGCCGACACTGTCTGTACGCCGAAGTGCAGCCTGCAGCAACACCTCCGCGAGCCGGATGCGCGCCATCGCGGCGGGCGCATCACCAACCTGGAATGCCAGTTGTTCCAGCTCGGCCAGACCCGCAAGCAGTCCTCCGGCATCACGAACCGGGCCGACAGCCCGCCACAGACAGGCGCCAAGCCGCTGATGGACGTCTGGCGCAAGCATGTCCGCGACCGGCGCGCCGACCTTGAAACGCCCACCTACAGCCGGGGAAAGTCGCTCGGATGCCGCCAGCCGCTGCCCCAGATCACGACCAAAGGCCAGCCCTTCGAGCAACGAATTGCTCGCCAGACGATTGGCCCCATGTACGCCTGTACAGGCGACCTCACCAACCGCATACAGTCCCGGCACGCTGGTCGAAGCCGCGGCATCCACCGTGATACCACCCATGTGATAGTGCGCCGCCGGTGATACCGGAACCAGCTCCCGCGCCGGATCGATGCCTTGCTGGCGGCACAGCGCCGCGGCCGTCGGGAAGCTCTGCGCCAGCCTGCCGGCCAGTCCGCCACGAAGATCAAGAAAGGCGCCACCGGATCGACTCGCTTCGTGAACCGCACGCGCTACGCGGTCACGCGGACCGAGATCGCCGCCTTCGCCGTCGTCAAGTCCGAACAACAGGCTGCCGTCACGCCGACGCAGGCGCGCTCCGGCGCCGCGAAGCGCTTCAGTAAGAAGGGGCATGGCGCCGGATGGCGATCCCGCGCCGGCAAAAGCGGTCGGATGGAACTGCACGAACTCCAGATCGCTCAACGCGGCACCGGCCTCGCTGGCAAAACAGTGTCCACCGCCGTCCGCCTGTGGCGATCCGGTGTAGCACTCGAAAAGCGCGGTAAGCCCACCCGTCGCCAGCACCGTCGCGCCGGCATGGATGTCACGCAGGCTGCCATCTCGCGCCCGTACGCGAGCGCCTGTAACCCCGGATGCCGAAAGCAGCGGCGCCACGGCGCGCCAGCCCGCCCGAACGGAAACGCTTTCCTGCTTGCCGATGGCCTGAACGAGGGCCGCCATCAGCAGCGCGCCGCTGCGATCACCGCCGGCATGCACGATGCGGGCACGCGAATGCGCGGCCTCCAGCCCTAGCGACAAACGACCGTCCTCGAATCGATCCAGCGGACAGCCCAGCCCGGCGAGCCATTCGACGGTGGCTGGCGCGGCGGCCGTCAGCCTCGCTACCTGCGTCGGGTCGCAGCGCCCGGCACCGGCGGCCAGCGTGTCCCCGGCGTGCCGTCCGGGCGAATCATCCTCGCCCATGGCGGCGGCGATTCCACCCTGCGCCAGCATGCTGCTGCCATCGAAACCCAGCTGCTGCGGCGTAACGACGCACACCCGCCGCCCGGCCGCGCCAAGGGCAACACTGAGTCCGGCAACACCGCTGCCGATGACCAGGACATCCACGCGCTCGGCAGGGACATCCCGGGAATCGCGCGACATGCGCGGCTCAGGCGGCACGGCGCCGACCAACCGCCAGCATGCGTTCCACCGACTGCCGGGCACGCGCCGCGACAGCGGCATCCACCCGCACTTCGCCGCTCAAGTCGCGAAGGCAGTCGCGAACGCCCTGCAGGGTGATCCGCTTCATGTGCGGGCACAGATTGCAGGGTCGGGTGAAGCGCACTTCGGGAAATTCGACCGCGACGTTATCGCTCATCGAGCACTCGGTGATCATCACCACCTCCGGCGGCCGAGCCTGCGCCACGGCATCGATCATCGCAGCCGTGGAACCCACGAAATCGGCCTCGGCCAGCACGTCCTGCGGGCATTCCGGATGCGCCAGCACATAGATGCCCTCGCGCTGCTGACGGAAGGCGCGCACCTCGGCGCCGGTGAAACGCTCATGCACCTCGCAGGCGCCGTCCCAGAGGATCAGCTCGACACCGGTCTGGCTGGCAACGTGTTCACCCAGGTAGCGATCCGGCAGGAAGATCACCTTCGGCACACCCAGCGACTCGACCACCTCGACGGCATTGCCCGAGGTGCAGCAGACATCGACCTCGGCCTTCACCGCGGCGCTGGTATTGACGTAGGCCACCACCGGTACCCCCGGATGCTTCGCGCGCAGCTCGCGCACGTCGGCGGCAGTGATCGATTCGGCCAGCGAACAGCCGGCGCGCGCGTCCGGGATCAGCACGGTGCGCGACGGGTTCAGCAGCTTCGCCGTCTCCGCCATGAAGTGGACGCCGCACATCACCACGACGTCCGCATCGACATCAATGGCACGTCGCGCCAGCGCCAACGAATCACCGACGATGTCGGCCACGCCATGGAAGATGTCCGGCGTCTGGTAATTGTGCGCGAGCACCACCGCGTTGCGCTCGCGCTTGAGCTGCTGGATTTCCGCGATCAGCGGCAACGCCATTTCCACGTCCAGCGCCGGCATCACGCCGGCCAGCCTGCTGCGCAGGTCGACCTGGCTCCCGATTCCCTTCATTTCCTGCACTTCGAAACCACCCTTCTTCTTATGCTCACAACGAGACTATGTGCAATATGCTAACAATGAGCATTAGTCGCGACAAGCCTGTCTTGCGCGGCGGTCGGGCACATGCCAGCCTGCCGGCACCATTCCTGATCCGGGCGCCTGACCGCCGATGCCCCACCTGACCCGCGCCCTGCTGGCGTTCACCGCCCTGACCTGCCCGCTGCTGGCTGCGGCACAGGACGACCGCTTCCGCATCAACGACATGGCGCTGCGCGACCCGCATGTGTTCGTCGACTTCATCAGCTGCTTCGACGTAACCGACGACAATCCGCTTGGCTATTCGGTGAATGGCGAGCTGCAGGCGGCCATCCAGTCCGATGGGGATGGAGATGGCCTGCTGGATTTCTCGTCGCTGATCGAATTCCTGCCGCTGGACCAGAACCAGTCGGCCAACCTCATGGAAACCGGCCCGGCGGACTGCAGCGCACCGATGGCCGGCACGCAGTGCGGCCCGATCAGCCAGTCGCAGCTGGCGGGAGATGCGACGCTTTCCTCGTCAATCACCTGCCTCTCCGCGGAGCCGGGCAGCCTGCATGGCTACGTACCGGCGCTGGTCGACAGCGAGGCACCGTGCTTTGCATCGCCGACAGGGGCACTGACGCTGGACCTTGGTGGTATTCCGCTGCCGCTACAGGCCGCCCGCGTCGGCGCACGGTTCGTGGACTCCCCCGCCAGCTCACTGGACCTTGGGGTGATGCGGGGTTTCGTCAGCGAGACCGATGCCGACAACACCATCCTGCCGGCAGGGCTGCCGATCATTGGCGGCCTACCCCTGTCCGCGCTGTTGCCGGGCGGCACGGGAAACTGCGCCGCACACGATGATCGCGACATGCTCGAAGGCGTCAGAGGCTGGTGGTTCTACCTGAACTTCAGTGCGGAACGGATCCAGGCGCTGGTTCCGGATGTCTTCCGCAATGGTTTCGAAGACCCGACCTAGGCGACGCCGAGTCCGGGAATGTCGGTGATGATGCGCGGATCGTAGCCGGCAAGGCTCGCGAAATGGCGGCCGCGGTCGATGTAGTTCTTGTACCGTGGAAAACTCGGAGCGCCAGGCGAGAGCAGCACAACGCCTCCGTGACCGAGGAAGCGCTCGCCAAGACGAACCGCTTCTTCCAGCTCGCCCACTTCACGCAGCTCGAACGCCGCCTTGCGCGCCAGACCACCCACCTGCCGGGCGATCTTCGGCCCGTTCTGTCCCTGGGTGATGATGGCCACCGGCGGATGCCGGGCCACGTATTCCTCGAACACCGACCAGTCGAGGCCGCGATCAAAACCGCCCACGATGATGGCGACGCGGCGATGCGCGTAGGCCTTCATCGCCGCAACACTGGCATGCGGCGTGGTGCTGATCGAGTCGTTGACGTATTCGATGCCTTCCTTGCTGCCGAAGCTCTGCAGGCGATGCGGCAGCGTGCGGAAGCTGCGCGCGAAGCCGGCCATCTCCACCGAATCCAGCTCCAGCGCGTCGAGAATGGTCAGTGCGGCGCAGAGGTTGCGGATGTTGTGCTCGCCGGAAAACGGCAATTCGCCGATATCCATCACGCGCTGGTCGGCGCGCCAAAGCTCGATGCCCTTCTGCCGCCAGCCATCGACGCCGGAATACCAGCGCACATCAGCACCCGGCAGGCGGAGGTCCGCCAGACGGTCATCGGCGGCATTGAGCACGATGCGCTCGGGCATGGCCTCGCGGACCAGCGCCAGCTTGTCGGCGAAATAGCGCTCCTCGGAGCCGTGCCAGTCGAGGTGCTCGGGAAACAGATTGGTTACCGCTGCCACGTCGGGCAGCACGGCATCGCGGGTCTGATAGCTCGACAGCTCCATCACCCAGTAGTCGGGTGGCGGATCCACGTCATTCAGATCCAGCAGCGGCATGCCGATGTTGCCGGCCAAGGCGGTGCGATGACCTGCCTGGCGCAGCAGGTGCGCCACCATCGCCGAGGTGGTGCTCTTGCCCTTGGTACCGGTGACGCAGATGCTGAGCGCCTCGGGATGGTCGCCAAACCACAGCGCCGTGCCCGACGTGAACTGCACGCCCGAATCCCGCGCTTCCACCGCCGGCGTCTTGTACGGCGAAATCCCCGGCGACTTGATCACCACCTCGAAAGCGCTGAGCGCCTCGACATCCGGCTCGCTGGCAACGATATCCAGATCCGGGTCATCCATGAACTCGAGGTCTTCCGCCTCGGCCCGGTTGCAGAAAATGGTCACGCGCTGGCGCGGCAGGTTCTGGCGCAGTGCGGCAAGCGCGGCGCGGCCTTCCAGGCCATAGCCCCAGATCGCTACCCGCTTGCCTTCAAGGTCTGAAATCTTCACTCGCTGCTGCCTTGTTCCTTGCCACGGTCAGTCGTTCACGCCTGTGCGATGCGCGCCGCCAGCGCCGGCGGCAGGCGATGATCGCCGCGCGGCGTCAACTGCTCCGCGAGTTCCAGCGCCTCCGCATCCAGGTGCGGCAGCACTTCCTCGACGAAGCGGCGAACCAGCGCATCCTCGCGCCATTCGGCCCGCCGGGTCAAAGCATTCATCGCTGCACGCGACTCCACGCCCTCGCCCACGCACTCGAATGGCTTGTGGTCACGAAACTCCAGCAGGGCGTCGAAACCCGCGATCTGCGAGGGCTCATCCAGCAGATTGCGACCGAAGATCCCGAGCAGGCGTGGCTTGGGCATGAACGGCGCCAGTGCCAGGAACACGAAGCGGCACTTCGGACAATGGCCACACCAGCGACTGCTGGGCTTCTCGCCGAGGATGTGGAAGTTGCGGTTGCAGCTGGAGAACACGCCATCATAGGCATCGATACGCGCGAAGCGCTGCGCCACGGCGAGTTCGGACAGCGGACGCAGCAGCGAGTAGTAGCGCAGGTCGGCAGCGACATGGCGCCCGATGAAGTCACCAAAGGCGCGCTCGAAATCCCAGCCCTTGCTCCACTGGTGGTTCACCTCGCCGGTGCCCGGAATCACGCTGCCGTAGCTGGCGGAACGCTCGTTCGAGAACACCACCTGGTCGTGCCCGGTCAGCAGCGCGGCCAGCACCAGGATCGCCGAATTGATCGCCGTCACCGGGATATGACCGTTCAACGCGCCTTCGCGGTTGAGCTCGAACAGCCGCGGCGCCAGCTTGCGCTCGATGTTGAGCGTCGGGAACCCGGTCTTCGCGGCGCAGGCGGCAATCAGCTGCGAACCGCCGATCCAGGCCACGGTCTGCGCCACACCGGCGTCGCGCAGCGTTTCGATGCTGACCAGCGAGTCCTTGCCACCACCGAT
This sequence comes from Rhodanobacteraceae bacterium, assembly GCA_024233975.1. Classification (GTDB taxonomy): domain Bacteria; phylum Pseudomonadota; class Gammaproteobacteria; order Xanthomonadales; family Xanthomonadaceae; genus JACKOX01. The sequence goes on along the minus strand of JACKOX010000004.1, from coordinate 16,323 downwards.
GGCGACCAGGGCGCGTTGCCCAAGCCCCAGCGCCGGCGCGGCAACGGCATCGATATTCCGATCAACAGGAAAGCGAACCTTTCCGCGCAGTGCCAGGCCATTGTTGTAGGCGAATTCGCCCAGACCGTTCTCGTAGATGCTGGTCAGCAGCGCGGCAGCTTCGGCATCCAGCGCACCGTCCTCCACGACGATTTCCGGCGGCACCGCGGTCTTGAAGTAGCTGACACCGGCAATCAGGTGCAGCAGCCGCAGCGCCGCGTCCACGGCCGACTGCCGCGCGGCATCCAGCGCAAATGGCGCGCCGGGGATGACCAGGGTCTCCACCATCTCCGCGCCATTGTCGAAGGCATAGGCGAGCTCGACGCGACCGCTGGCTGCATCGAAAGCGCGACGGACAAAGCGGAAGCGGCTGATGGACGTTGGATCGAAGTGGCTCACAACGGATGGCTCATAGCAGGGATTCGGCGGGCAGGCCGCGACGATTGTAATTGCTGGCCATCACCGCACTGTAAGCACCGGCGGTGGCGACCAGCAGCACGTCGCCTTCGGCGGTGGCGCGCGGCAGCAGGCGACGACGACCGAGCACGTCACCGGTTTCGCAGATCGGACCCACGACATCGAAGTTGTCGCAGTCGGTGTCGTCGAGGCGGCTCAGGTTCACGATCTCATGCCAGGCACCGTACAGCGCCGGCCGTAGCAGCGTGTTCATTCCGCCGTCCACGCCGATCCGCAGCAGGCCTTCCTTGTCGACCACCTGCGTCACCCGCAGCAGCAGCACGCCGGCATCAGCCACCAGGTAGCGCCCCGGCTCCATCCACAATGCGTAGTCGGGACAGGCCGTCTTCACCGCCGCCAGTTCGCGGCCCAGCGCGTCGATATCGAAGCGCGGCTGCGCCGGATCGGCCGGCACGGCAAGGCCGCCGCCAATGTTGATCGCGACCACGGTGCCAACCCGCTCGGCAATGCTGACCAGCTGCGCATACACCTCGCGCCAATGACCGGGATCGACGATACCGCTGCCGAGATGCGCGTGGATGCCGAACACGCGGGCGTCGACAGCGCGCGCGGCGGCGAGGAAATCATCCAGCTGCGATACCGGCAGGCCGAACTTGGCGTCATGGCCGCCAGTACGCACCTTCTCGTGATGGCCACGACCGAAGCCGGGATCGACGCGCAGCCAGATCGTCCGGCCCCGGAACAGCTCCGGCCAGCTGCGCAATGGCGTCGCACTGTCCACCGTGGTCCAGACACCGCGCTCGAAGGCCTCGACGTATTCGACACGCGGCGCGAAGCTGGGCGTGAACAGCACGCGACTCGGGTCAACACCGTCAATGCTGTCGAAGACATGTCGCAGCTCGCCCGCGGACACGCATTCCAGCCCGAAACCCGCGTCGTAGATCTGCCGCAGCAGATCCGGGTGCGAGTTCGCCTTGATGGCAAAGAAGCGCCGATCCACCGCACCCAGCGACTGCATGGCGTCACAACGCGATTCCACGCAATCCGTCGAATACACATACTGCGGCGTCACTTCGTCCGCGCGCTCCAGCAGGACGGACTGCTGCCCGCGCCACCACGGCGTTTCCACCGCGTCGGGCGGCAGGTTGAGCGCACGCCAGCTCGGACCGAACACGGCGGACTCGCGCACCGGCATGGCGCCAGCCTGGATCAGCAGGTCATGCAGGCGCGGCAGCATTTCCTCAGCCAGATCCTGGTCGACCACGAAGGTCAGGTTGAGGTCGTTCGACGACTGCGAGATCAGATGCACGCGCTCGCGGCCAAACTCGGCCAGCACGTCGGTGAGCCGATGCAGCCGCGACCGGATGCCGTGGCCGACCAGCGTCACCGCGCTGCAGGGCGCGATCACCTTCACCCGGCAGACCTTCTCCAGATCGGCGCAAAGCGCCTCCAGCACGTTGCTGCTGACCAGGTTCTCGCTGGGATCCAGCGACACCGTCACGTTGGTTTCGGAGGAACCGATCAGGTCCACCGACAGACCGTGGCGCTTGAACTGCTCGAACACGTCGGCGAGGAAGCCGACCTGCTGCCACATGCCCACGGATTCCATCGACACCAGCACGATATCGCGTCGAGTGCTAATGGCCTTGACACCCGGCACCGCGACTTGGCCGCCACCGATCACCGTTCCGGGCAATTCGGGGTGGTCGGTATCGCGGATATGCAGCGCCACGCCGGCCTCGCGACAGGGTGCGATGCAGCGTGGATGCAGCACCTTGGCGCCGGTGGTCGCGATTTCCTGCGCTTCGTTGTAGTCGAGACCGACCAGCAGTCGCGCCTCCGGCACGCGGCGCGGATTGGCGCTGAACATGCCGGCGACATCGGTCCAGATCTCGACCCGATCAGCCTTCAGCCGCGCGCCGAAGCTGCTGGCGCTGGTGTCGGAACCACCACGACCGAGCAGGCAGGTGCCGCCCTCGCTATCACCAACGATGAAGCCCTGCGTCAGCAGCGCCTCGCCCTGCGCCGCGAAACGCGAACGCCAGTCGTCATCGGCATCCAGGCGGCAGCGCACCGACAGCCGGCGCGACCACTCGCTGAGGTTCGGCGCATCCAGCGGACGCAGCCAGTCGCGCGCGTCAGTCCAGCCAATGTCCACGCCCTGCGACTTCAGGTAGGCCACGCCCAGTGTGCTCGACAGCAGTTCGCCCTGCGCCTGCCATTCGGCGCACCAGTCCAGGTCACGCAATGCAGCGCGCGGATCGGCGGCCAGCCGCTCCAGTTCCGCGAAGCGTTCGCCCAGCACGGCATCGACCTCCAGGCCCAGCTCGGCAACGAATTCAGCGTGACGCTGCTTCAAGCCCGGCAACACATCCTGCGGCGATTCGGCACCCTCGCTGCTGGCCTGCAGCCGATTGGTGACGTCGGATAGCGCCGACACCACCACCAGCACGCGCAAACCGTCCGACCGGCGCTGCTGCACCAGGCGACCAATGGTGTCCCAGCGCGCGCGTCGAGACACGCTGGTGCCACCGAATTTGAGGACCACAAACCGTTCGGACATGACCTTGGATAATCGGAAAGGGCGCTGCGCGCCAATGAGCGCGCGATGATCGCATATCGGCCTCGTCGCCACCGCAGCCATATGCCTGAACGGTGATACCCTCGACGTTTTCAGCAACGACTGACGGAAAGCCGATCATGCGCGTGGTGCAATTCAAGCAGGTGGACGTGTTCGCGGAATGCGAATTCGGGGGCAATCCCGTGGCGGTGATCCTCGATGGCGAGGATCTGAGTGACGCCGACATGCAGAAGATCGCGCGCTGGACCAATCTGTCCGAAACCACCTTCGTGCTGCCGCCAAGCGCCGCCGGCGCCAGCTACCGGGTACGCATCTTCACGCCCGGCGGCGAACTGCCCTTCGCCGGGCATCCCAGCCTCGGTACCGCGCACGCAGTGATCGAGGGCGACCTCGCACGACCCGTTGACGGCGTCCTGATCCAGCAGTGCGAGGCCGGCCTGCTGCCGGTACGCATCGCCGAGGGCCAGCGCTCACGCCGTTGTTCGGTTCGCGTGCCGCCGGCAAAGGTCGGTGACCCGGATGACGCCACCACCGACGCACTGGCGAAGGCGCTAGGCGCGGTACCCCGCGACGACCTGCCGCCGCGCGCCATCGATGTCGGCCCGGTGTGGCTGATCGCCGGCTACGCCGATGCTGCCACTGTGCGATCAATGAAACCCGACTATGCCCGGCTCACCGAGATCTGCCGCCAGACCAAGGCCACCGGCGTCACCGTGTTCGGTGCCGAGTCCGCACCCGGCACTGCGACGCCCGAGAAACCCTGCGCCGACGCCGTGTTCGCGGTTCGCAGTTTCACGCCCATCGACGGCATCGCCGAAGATCCGGTCTGCGGCAGCGGCAATGCCGCCATCGCCGCCTTCCTGCAGGCCGGCAACGCCCTGCCCGCCCGCGACTACGCCGTCAGCCAGGGCCGCGAAGTCGGCCGCGAAGGCCGCGTCGCCGTCCACATCGACGACGATGGCGCCATCGAGATCGAAGGCCGCACGTTGACGCGGATTGACGGCGTGATCCGGTTGGACTGAGCGTTTCAGGGCCGCCACCAGCGGCCAACAATTCACTAACACTCTCGTGGCTTCCATGGCCTAGGCTTCGCAGCCGTCATTGGCGTCCACGGACAGGACATGCTCAAACCTACCTCCCTCGCTGCCCTGCTTCTCCTTCTGCCCGGTACGTTTTCCCCGGCTCTGGCTCAGCAGACCGAGGAAGCTGAACCCCAGTCATCCGCGCCCGTGATTGCCAAGGCGGCCGGCGAGCCGACCGGAACCCTGCTGGCACCTGTCGTCGTCTCCGGAAAAGTCAGCGGACCTGGCCTTTGGCGTGCCGACCGCAATGGGCAGACACTGTGGATTCTCGGCAGCCTCACGCCCCTGCCCAGGCACATGGAATGGGAGGCCGAGGACGTCAGTGCCGTGCTGGACGAAGCCGGCGCGTTGATCGGCGTTCCCTATATCAGCGTCAAGGCGAATGTCGGCTTCTGGGGAGGACTCGCGCTGGCACCCAAGGCGCTGGGTGCCCGCAAGGATCCCGAGGGCCGGACGCTGGAGCAGCAGCTCCCTGCCGATGTCTACGCCCGCTGGTCGGCATTGCGTGAACGCTATCTTGGCAGCAGTCGAAAAACAGAGCGTTGGAGGCCCCTGTTCGCCGCTGACTACCTTGTCAAGGCCGCGCTGAGAAAATCCAGACTCAGTAGCGACGACCAGGTCGAGGTGCAGCTCCGGAAACTCGCAAAGAAGCGCAAGGTTTCATGGGTCAACGCAGGAACGACCTTCAGCATCGACGACCCGAAGGCCATGCTGAGCGAGTTCCGCAGCAGCCAGATCGATGACCAGGCCTGCTTCGAGCAGACCCTGGAATGGCTGGAGCGTGATCTCGACCTGATGCGCGCCCGAGCCAATGCCTGGGCCGAGGGTGATATCGGCGGCCTCCACGAACTGGCGACCAAACGCTCAAGAAGCGCCTGCATCCACAGCCTGCTGCAGAACGACCTTTTCCGGAGTCGCGGGATCGATGAACTGCCGAAACGACAGCGTGAAAACTGGCTCAGTGTTGTCGAGGAAACGCTCGCCAAGCACGGTTCGGCACTTTCGATCCTGACCATGGAAGAGCTGCTTGGCGACGACAGCTATCTCGCGGACCTGCAGTCAGCCGGCTTCGTGATCAGCTCTCCGGAGTAGCCTCGAGGCCGCTCCGGAAGCCTCTCGACGCAGTAGCGGACGATCAGTCGCCAGCGCGATACACCGCCTCGCCATCAACCCAGGTCGAAAGCACCTTGATGTCATCGATCTTCGATGCATCGATGCTCAGCGGGTCATCCGACAGGATCACGAAATCGGCCCGCTTGCCGGGCTTCAGTGAACCCACTTCGTTCTCGGCGAAACCGGCATAGGCCGCATCCAGCGTGAAACCGCGCAGGGCTTCGGCAGGTGTGAGTCGCTGCGACGGTTGCCAGCCGCCGGGCGGGTGGCCTTCGCGGTCCTGGCGGGTGACGGCGGCATAAAGACCCAGCATCGGATTTTCGAACTCCACCGGGAAGTCGGAGCCGAAGGCGAGTCGCGCGCCGCTGTCGAGCAGGCTGCGCCAGGCATAAGCGCCCGCCATGCGCGCGGCACCCAGTCGCGTTTCAGCCCAGGGACCGTCGGAGGTCGCATGGGTCGGCTGCATGGAGGCGATCACGCCCAGCTTCGCGAAGCGCGGGATGTCGGCAGGGTCGATGATCTGGCTGTGCTCGTCGCGCCAGCGCAGGTCGCCATCGGCATCCGCACCCAGCACCTTTTCGTAGGTATCGAGCACCAGCCGATTGCCACGATCGCCGATGGCATGCGTGGCGACCTGCACGCCGCAGCCTTTGGCCTTGCGCACCACACGCTCGAATTCCTCCGGCTTGACCAGCAGCAGGCCACGGTTGTGCGGATCGTCGCTGTAGTCGGCCAGCAGCGCAGCGCCGCGACTGCCCAGCGCGCCATCGATGTAGAACTTCACCGTACGCATCTGCAGGCGACCGCCGGGATGGCGGTATGGTCCCAGCGCGCAAAGCGTGTCCAGCGCGGCGTTGTCGGCATCGGCCATGGCATAGACGCGCAGCGGAATCTTTCCGGCATCGGCCATGCGCCGCATTACGCCGAGTTCGGACAACGGCGTGCCGGCGTCATGCACGCCGGTCAGGCCAACCGCTACCGCCGCATCGAAGGCGGCCGCCAGCGCGGCTTCCACTTCAGCCGGATCGTCCTGCGGCACCACGTTGCCAATGAGATCGCCGGCGCTGTCAATAAACACGCCCGTCGCCTTGCCGTTCACACGCTGGATATGGCCACCGTCGGGCTGCCAGTCGCCATCGAGATCGCGACCGGCCGCTCTTGCCGCGATGCGCATGGCCGCACTGTTGGCCCAACCGGCATGACCATCGATGCGGCGCAGCCACACCGGTCGATCGGGAAATGCCTTGTCGAGATCGGCCGCCGTCGGAAAGCGTTGCACCGGCCAATCGTTCTGGTCCCAGCCGCGACCGAGCAGCCAGCCGTCGCCGGGCTGGTCGCGTGCGAAAGCGACCACACGCGCGACGTTTTCCTCCAGGCTGACCGCGCCAACCAGATCCACGCGCCGCTTGCTCTGACCGAGACCCAGCAGGTGGCCGTGGGCGTCGATCAGGCCGGGCGTCACCGCATGACCACCCGCATCAACGCGGTTCGCATCCGGGAAGCGCTGTTCCAGCACCTTGCGATCACCGACCGCCAGCAGTTGACCATTCGCATCCCAGGCCATGGCACTGGCCTCGGGCTGCGAGGGGTCGACCGTGTGGATCCGCGCGTTGACCAGCAGCGAAACGCCCTCCCCTGCCGTCACCGGCATCGAGGAAACGAACAACAGACCCGCCAGCGTGGCGGCCAAAGCAAAGCGATTGCGCATCCGGATCCGCCTCCCCGCGGCAGGTCATGCGAAACGAGGCTGCCACCGTACCATGCGCGTCGACGAAGTCATTGCCCGCGTTCCGCCACTTCCCGCCGCCGTATCGACAGCGTTTGTCCGCCAACCATCGGAAGCTCGCAACAGGCTTGCCGTTACATCCATCGGGGAGTCGATCATGCGTTTGCCGGGAAATGCCGAAGGCCTGCCGTCGTGGCTCGCCATGCTGTCGCTGCTGCTGATCGCCATGCTTCCAGCCAGCACCTTGCGTGCCGCTGATCGGCCATCAAACGGCGAATACCGCTCGGTCGAAGTGTGCTTCGTGCTCGACACGACCGGCTCGATGTCGAACCTGATCGAGGCGGCGAAGCAGAAGATCTGGTTCATCGCCAGCGAGATCGTTGATGCACCACAAAAACCCAGCGTGCGCTTCTGCCTGATCGGCTTCCGTGATCGCGGCGACGCCTATGTGACGCGAACCACGCCGCTAACGCCGGACATGGATCGCCTCTACGCCGACCTCAAGGCCTTCGAGGCCGATGGCGGCGGCGATTTTCCGGAATCGGTAAACCAGGCCCTGCGCGAGTCCATCGAGGACATCGCCTGGAGCGACGATCCGAACGTACTGAAGCTGGTGTTCGTGGTTGGGGACGCGCCTCCGCATACCGACTACGACGAACCGCAACTGCCGGCCATCCTCGCCAGCGCCGACCGGCGCGGCATCCTGGTGAACCCGGTGCTCTGTGGCAGCTACGTCGACAGCGAAAAGGCGTTTCGCGGCATGCAGCGCGGTCGTGGCCGCTTCATCGCCCTACCGCAGGTGCACGAGCAACAACAGAGCACGCCGATGGACCAGGACCTGGCCGCGCTCAACCAGCGCCTTGGCCACACCCTTCTGCCCTATGGCAACGAGGAGCTGCGCCAGACGCTGCACGACAACCAGACGCGTTCCGAGCGCATGGATGACGCCACCGTGGCCGACCGCCTGCGCTACAACCGCGCCACCCGGCGTATTGCCCAGGGTGGTCGCGACCTGATCGAAGCGCTGGATGCCGGCGAACTGAGCGTGCAAGACCTGAATCCCGACCTGCTGCCCGAAAAGCTGCGCAGCATGACTGCCGAAGAGTTGACCGCGCACCTTGGTCAGATCCGCGCCGAGCGCGAGAACCTCAAGCGCGTGATCCGCTCACTGCTGTCGCAGCGGCAAACCTTCCTCGACGAACACCGCGACCCCGAACAGGGCCAATTCGCCGAAGCCGTAGCCGAAACCATCCGTGTGCAGATGAACCCGACATCACCCTGATGGCAAACCGGGTGTCGGATACGTCCCGACACCCGATTCTTCCAGATAGCGAAGCTCAGGGAGTGCCGTATCGAACGCTCAGCAGCCAATGCCGCCCCGGCTGGTTGTAGTAGGCCGCCGTCTCGTAGTCGCGGTCGAACAGGTTGTAGGCATTGAGTTGCAGCGACCAGACTGACGACAGCGTGTAGCCCAGGCGCAGGTCGGTGGTGGCGTAGCCACCGAGCCGGCTGAAGTTGCCACCGTCGTCGAAGCGCTGGCCTGCAGCGTTGACGCTGAAGCCGACGTGCCAGTCATCGCCAAGATCACGGTCGCCCTCCAGCTGCGCGGTCTGGCGCGCGCGACGCGGCAGCAGGTTGCCGTCGTTGTAGCCACCACCATCGTTGCGCGGATCCAGCCAGGCAAGGTTGCCGTTCCAGCGCCAACCTGCCCAGTCGGCGGCGGCCTCGAGTTCCAAGCCGCGAATCCTCGCGCGGTCGATATTGGCCGGCAGGAAACTGGCGTCGAAGGCGATCAGGTCGCGGATGCGCGTCTGGAACGCGTTGATCGACCAGTCCAGCGCGCCACCCTCGCCACGCAGCGACAGCTCGGTGCTACGCGAGCGCTCCGGCTGCAGGTCCGGATTGCTGAAGCCGGGGTAGTAGAGCTCGTTGAAGGACGGCGAACGGAAGGCCGTACCGTAGCTCGCCGTCAGTCGCAGACCATCCGACAGCGCCCAGCCGCCGAGCAGGCTACCGGTGGTCGCGCCGCCGAACTGGCTGTCGTCATCTCGACGCACGCTTGCCTGCAGCGACCACTGCTCCGTGCTGCGCAGCCATTGGCCGAACAGCGCGCGATTGCTGCGACGGGTGCGATCAAACGGCGTGTCACTGTCGACGCGCTCGCCGCGCCAGTCGAAACCGAGCGTGAGCCGACCTCCGGCTAGCGCGCTGTCCGCCTGCAACGAGGCTTCGCGACGATGCGTGTCAAAGGTGCTGGCATACACGCCGTCGTGGAAGCTGTCGGCCAGATCGGACTGTCGACCAAAGCGCAGACTGACGTTCGCGCCACCCTCGGTCCGATAGTTGAGCCTGCCGCCCAGCACCTGCTGCGCGTTGTCCGCTTCGTTGGCAAAGCCACCGTCGAACTCGCTGAAGCCATCGGCGCGCAGCGCATTCAGTTCGGCACGAAATGAGTCGCTGAAGTCAAAGCCGGCGTTCAGCGACAGTGAGTTGTTTCGGTAGCCATCGCGATCCGGCTCGTCGATGTAACAGCCAGCGAAGATGGGGGCGCCATAGCCTCGGCAGGCATTGATGCCGTCAGTACTTTGATGCGCCAGCTGGAGCGAAGCCCAGCCGCGCTCACCACGACCGCTGATGCCCGCGCTGGCGCGGCGCGTGTCGTAGCTGCCGACGGCGAGGCGGCCGTTGATCGTGGTCTCGCCCTTTGGCCGACGGGTGAATATCTGGATCACGCCACCGATGGCGTCGGAACCGTAGAGGCTGGAATATGGTCCGCGCACCACTTCGATGCGTTCGATCTGATCGACCGGAATGTCCTGGAGCGCGGCCTTGCCGGCGGTGGCGGAAGCCACGCGCACGCCGTCGATCAGCACCAGCGTCTGGTCGGCTTCGGCGCCACGCAGGAACAGCGAGCTTTCCTTGCCGAAACCACCGTTATTGCTGATCGACACGCCGGGGATGCGGTGCAGCAGTTCCGGCAACGAGTCTGGCTCGAGTCGATCAATGTCCTCACGGTCGATGACGGTGACCGCGGCCAACGTCTTCTCCAGCGACTGCTCGCTACGACTGGCGGTGACCACCACCGGATCGAGCTGTGCATCGCCACCCCGCTGCGCGAACGCCGCGATCGGGAACAGTGACAAGGTGGCGACCACTGCAATGGTCAGGGAGTTCAGGGTGGATCGATTATGGCGAGACGGATTCATGCAAGGCTCCTGGTCCGCGCCTGCCCGCGCGGAAAGATTTCAAGGCGACAGGCAATGGCGGAGCGAGGACGGACGGCACGCAGGCGACGACGGTCCACGAACACGCCCACCGCATGTCATGACGTTGCCAAAGGCCGGTCTCCGGGCTCGCGAGTGAAAGTCGGATGACCTTCCCGGACCGCGCCTTCCCGCACGTACGTGCAGTGGCGTCTTGCGGACCGGCGGACTCGCCTACCGTTGCGGGGGCAGCTCCGGAATTGCGCAAGCCAGGATGGCTGGCACTCACCGGATTCCCGTTTCAATCCCCATCCGGAACAGGACGGTGGATCACCGAGGGCGCGCGCAGTCTATCAGCTTGGCGGGCACGGCTATACTGCCCGCCGGATTTCCCGCAGGCCCTTTGGATGAATCGACGCACTCTGTTCTTCTGCATTGCCATGCTCGCAGCCACGACATCAACGCTGCAGGCCAGCGAGCCCATCGCTACACGTAGTGAAGCGAACTCCTCGGCACCGATCACAGACACAGACGCCAAGGCCGATGCGGACAACGATCCAGCCGGGGGATCCATGTTGTTGCCCGGTGCCAGCGGCAGTCAGGACCGCGGGGGACTGATCACCCGTCCGTCAGACGATGTCGTCTGCGGTGATCCGGCAGCCGGCAGCTGTGGCGGTGTGGAAACAGCCGACACACAGCCGGCGAAACCAGCGAACGACTCGACCGAGTCTGACAGGCACCGTCACCGCGAAGACTGACGCCCCTTTTGTTCACCGGCTGGTCGGGCCGAGCGACTTGTCCGTTTCGTAGGTGCCGGGACTCTCCAGCCATCGGGACACGTCATCGGGACTCGCGATGGAAACCGGGTTATCGGCCAGCTGTGCCCGAGCATGGATTCCCGCCTGCCGTGCCTTCTCGAGATGCCCTTGCCGCCACAGCGAGCGTGCCAACAGGAACTCCGCAGCTCCGCGATAGCCGGCCAATCGTACATTGCCGGACGCGCGTTCATCGATGCCGTCGACCACCGCAGTGAGGCCTGCGTCGTCACCACGCGCCAGCAGCATCGCGGCGAATAGCAGCTGCGCTTCCAGCGCATCGCCATGAGACCGGCCCAGCTTGGCGTCCAGCGTGGTGAGCGCTTTTGCAAACAGCACTCCGGCGCCCTCGAAATCCCTCGCCTTGCCAAGTGATGACGCCAGATTCACCTGCACGTATGCGGTCCGGTAGTGATCCTCGCCATAGGTTCGTGCCGTCATGTCGAGAATCCGGCGTTCGGCAGCAATGGTGGCATCCAGATCACCGCGCTTCTCGGCGATATGCGCCAGCACCACCTCGGTGGCGATGTGCGCGGGATGCAGGGGTGGGTACAGCGTTGATTTCAGCGAGCGCGCCAGCTGGCACTCCGACTCGGCCTCGTCCAGCCTCGAATCCTGGAGCGCGATTCGACACAGGTTGTGCGCGTTCACCGCCAGCCATTCAAAGTCACGCGTCCGTCGCCTGGAGTTCGCGGAGTCGGCCTCGGCCAGCGGCCGCACCTGGTCGACCGCCGAGGCGGCCGAAGCCAGATCAAGCCGCTTCAGCAGCAGTCCCCGCAACGCCCGATAGCTTTTCGCGGCTTCGTCACCGCGACCGTCCTCTGTGGCAAGCGTTGCCAGTCGATTGAGCACCATCTCGGCAGTTGCATCGTCGTTGAGTGCACCCGCGTCCCGCAGCAGCGACCGATATCGATCGACCACATCGGCATGATCCGCGTCATTGGCTTCCAGCGCGTATGCCAGCGCATAGCCAGCCGTCAGGCGTTGCTGCGGATCAACATTTTCCAACCCGGACAATTCGTCAACGGACTGTCTTGCCAGCGCCAGTCCTTTCGGGTTGTCGCCGAGCTCCAGGTAGATGGCGGACAGCTTGGCCAGCAACTGACTCTTCAGCGCCGGATAGTCATCAAAACCGTCATCCAGCCGGGCGACGCCACGGTCCAGCGCCTGCCGCACGGTGACGTCCTGGCCCAGCGCACGGCTGGGGTCCGCGTTCTTCAGCAGGTCGACCATGAAGCTGGTGACGCGATTGGCCTTGTCGCGCTCCACGGTCGCCCGGTCACGTTCGACACGCGTGGCCTCCAGCTGTCGCGAGAGCTGGAACAGAAAGCCCAGCGTCAATAGAAGCACACCGGCGGTCACAGCCAGCCCCAACCAGTTCCGACGCGCAAAACGCCGCACCCGGTAAAGCCGGCTTCCTCGTCGCGCGGCGACGATGCCGCCACGTCGCCAGGCATCGAGATCGGCGATCAATTCGCCCATGCCCGGGTAGCGGTCGCCAGCGCGCTTGCGCAGGCACTTCAGGATGATGGCATCCAGGTCGCCGCGAAGCTGTCGCGGCTCGACCGGCAATGCTGAAGCGGACACTTCGCGGCGTAACCGCTGCGCAAGGCGCTGACTGGGCGGCAGGGGCTCCTCGTCGCAGACCGCAGCAGGCAACCGCAGCGTGTTGGCCACATCGCCATAGGGTGACTCACCGCAGAGCAGCTCATACAACAACACGCCAAACGCATACACGTCCGCGGCGGTACCGACGGCCTCCCCGCGAACCTGTTCCGGCGCGGCATAGCGCGGCGTGAGCAACTGGGCACCGGTTCGGGTATCGGCCCGGGTGAGATCGAAGGCATCGCCATTGAGCAACTTGGCGATACCGAAATCGAGCAGTTTTGGCTCGCCATGACGATCCACCAGCACGTTGCCGGGCTTGAGGTCACGATGCACCACCAGCTGTCGGTGTGCCGCCTGCAGGGCGTGCGCCACGCGGGCCATCAGATCAATGATGCCGCGCGCGTCCAGCGAGCGCGATCGACACCATTGATCGATACGGTCACCCTCGACATACTTCATGACCAGATAGGGAAGCCCGTCACCGCAGCTTCCTCCATCGAGCAGACGCGCGATATTCGGGTGATCAAGGCTGGCGAGGATCTGCCGCTCCATGCGGAAGCGCGCCCGCGCATCACCGTCACGCAGAATGTCGACGCTCATCAGCTTGATCGCGACCTCCTGGCGGAAGTCGTCACCGTCGCGTTCGGCCCGCCAGACGCGGCCCATGCCGCCACGCGCCAACGGTCGCAGCAGGCGGTAGCCGGGAATCTCCGGTGCGGACTCACTCGCTTCGGGATCCGCCGTGCCGTCATCCTGCTGCCCGACTGCCTGATCCAGCAGAGCCTCAACCTCGGCCAGCAAGCGCGCATCGCTGCCGCATTGCGTTCGCAGCCACGAGCGTCGCTCATCTTCAGGCTTTTCCAGCGCCGCGATGAACAGCGATTTTGCCCGTGCGTAACTGCTGCTCACGCCGGATCACTCATGTGCTGGCGCAGCCATGCGCGTGCGTGCGCCCACTCGGCACTGACCGTCGACGTATGGATGCCGACAACCTCCGCGGTCTGCTCAAGAGTCAACCCGCCGAAGTAGCGCAGCTCGACCACCCGGGCCGCCTGCGGGTCCAACAGCTCCAGCCGACGCAAAGCATCGTCGAGGACCAGCAGTTCGGCATCGTCGGCCACCGGAATGCCCAGCGCGTGATCCAGCGACAGCGGCCTGACGCCACTGCCACGCTTGTCCGAATGCCGCCGGCGCGCGCGATCTACCAGAACCTGACGCATGGCGCGGGCGGCGGCGCCGAAAAAGTGCCGACGATTGTCGAAGCTGTCGGCATCCGCACCCAGCAGCTTCAGGAAGGCCTCGTTGACCAGTGCGGTGGGCTGCAGCGTTTGCTCGCCACTACCGCTCAAAAGGCCGCGCGCGAGTCGGCGAAGCTCGGCGTAGAGCATCGCGACCAGTTGCTCGCGCGCCTGGGCATCTTCACCCCAGCGGGCCAGCAGGCCGGTGACATCGGTGTCATTGGCATCGGTCATGGCGTTGATATCGACGGACAGGGTCAATCAGGGGCTGCGGAAACACCGTGCCTGGGCTCAGAGGATAACCGTGTCAGGACTGGCGGACGGGGATTCGTCCCGATTCTGCGTATGGACCGGGAAGACCTCGATGGAGAATTCTCGTGACCCTGCGCTGTTTAGCCAACACCTGCGTCGTCTCACTGCTGCTGTTGCTGGCAGCCTTGCTGGCAAATCCGGTGCATGCCGCCGAACCACCGCCGACGCTCAGCCTGTCCTTCCCGCAATGCCCGGAGGGTGACGTCAGCGACAGCGGCTGCCTGCTGCGCCTCAGCCTTTCCGGCCCGAGTAAAACCAGCGTGAGCGGCAACCTGAGTCTGGATGTGCCCGAGGGCATGACGCGACCCGCCACTCCCGGCGAGGACTTCGTGCCCCTCGACAACCTGCATTGGAACATCCCGGCCGGCAACCTCCACATCGATATCCCGGTGACCTTTCATGGCGACCGCCGCCATGAAGAAGATGAATCGCTACGCGCGCGGGTGGACGAGCTGAGCGGCGCTACCTTCGCCTTGTATGACTTCTCCTACGTCACGCTGCTGAATGACGACGATCCACCACCCCTGAACATTGGCAAGGTGCTATGCGATGAGGGCAACAGTGGCATCACGCTCTGCGAGGTAGCGATTTCCCTGCAGGGCGAAAGCGAGGCCGGCTTCCAGGGCAATTTCACCTTCTACGGTGATGGCGAACAGCCGGCTACCGTCGGCATTGACGTGCTGGAGATCGACAGCATACCGGGCGAAGTGGACCCCAAGCGCCGCAAGGCAGCTACCCTCAACGGTGGCTGGCAGATCGAAGCGGGTGCAAACGCCACGACGATCCCTCTCCAGATTGTCGGTGACACCGCCGACGAAGGCCCGGAAAGCCTGCTACTGGTTCTGTTCACACAAAACTCAGGTGTCGGCCGCCGTTCGCAAGGCAGCGCCATGATCACCATCATGGATGACGACGTGGGCGGAGCCGGACTCTGGGCCGGCGACGCCAGCGTGCTGGAAGCCGACAGCGGCGAGGAGACCACGATGCGCTTCGAGGTGGCCTTGTCACCGCCATCCGACAGCGAAGTGCGAGTCGCCTGGACGACGTCAGCGACTGCCGATGCCAGTGCCGCCATCGACTTCATCAATGACAGCGGCGTGCTGGTCTTTGCCGCGGGCGAGACCCGGAAATTCGTGGATGTCACGGTGATCGGCGACGACGAAGCCGAACCTGACGAAACGTTCGCGCTTCGACTTGGCCTGCCAGTAGGTGCGGTGATCCGTCGGCAGCAGGGCATCGGCACCATCCGCAACGACGAACCTTCGCCGGGTCGCCTGCGCCTGCTGCACAGCACCAGCATCCGTGCTGACGAATCGGCTGACGAGGTCCCGGTTCTGATGGAACGCATCGACGGCGACAGTGGCGAAGTCGGCATCGCCTACGCCACGGTGGACGGCAGCGCCACCGGCTTCCTCGACAGCAACGACTGGGCCGGCAAATCGGGGACGACGTCAAAAGGCGGCGGCTTCGACTACGAATCCGCCAGCGGCACGCTTGTCTGGGGCGCCGGGCAGAGTCACATCGAAGACATCACCCTGAACCTGCTGGATGACAACGAATTGGAGCCCGATGAGGACTTCTACCTGATCATCGACGCACCGACGGGCGGCGCCACGCTGGGCGAACCGAACCAGGTACGGATCGAGATTGTCGACAACGATACACAGATATTCAGCGGCGGCTTTGAAGCATCCAGCGACGTGGCTGACTAGGTGGTGGCGATGTACCGGCGGTCGGAAATCGAAACTGGCTGATCGATTCCCTGCCCTTTCTGCGCTAGAACAGATGCGGGAGGAGGCAGAACCCGCTTCGCCCAGACCGGATTACCGCGATGAACGCCAGCCAGCCGCTATTTGCCGTGTCCACGCCCAGAGCGCGCCGATCTTTGGGCGCCTGGGTTGTCGTGCTGCTGGGCGGGCTGTTCGCCAGTGCCACATCCGCTGCCACGCTGTCGCCGATCATGGGCGTGCAGCAACTGGCGCTGGGCGATGGCCATGCCTGCGTGCTGACCAACGGTGGCGGCGTGAAATGCTGGGGCAACAACGAATACGGGCAGCTGGGCGATGGCAGCACCACCCATCGCTACCTGCCGGTGGAAGTATCGGGGCTTTCCAGTGGCGTCGCCGAAGTGCGCACCGGCTACCGGCACAGCTGCGCGCGGATGAACGACGGCACGGTGAAGTGCTGGG
>JACKOX010000003.1 GCA_024233975.1 Rhodanobacteraceae bacterium | reverse complement strand
GGGGCCAGCACGTTGTTCTTCAGCGCAGATGATGGATCGTTCTCGATGATCTCGTGGGCTACTGCGTACGCGAATACTTCACGGATACGCGAGCGTGCCCGACGTGCCGTATGCCCCATCGAGTGGCCGGAGTCAGCGCCACCCTTCGCCTGTATCGCCAGCAACGCATCCCGCAGGTGTCGGTACTTGATGTCGCCGATGGGTAGGTCACCAATCTCCGGGAAGACGTGCGACCCGAACATCCACTCAGCCTTCTGCCGCGTCTTGTCACCGAACGTCTGCTCATCAAGCCACCGCCCAGCGACCGCTCGGAACGTGTTGTCATGTGCAGCCTGTGCGGCTGCCTGTGCGGCTCTACGATGCCCGTCCGGGTCAATACCCTGCACCAGCAGCTTGTTGAAGTCGTCGCGCTTCTGACGCGCGTCAGCCAGACCCAGCGCAGGGTACTCACCCATGCTGATGGTGTTCGCCTTCTTCGTCACGGGACGGCGGTAACGGTAGTGCCACGCCTTCGTGCCCGATGGCATCACGGCGATGTACAGGCGGTCGCCATCACTTTCACGGTAGAGCTTCGCTCCAGCCTTGAGCTTGCGGATACGGGTGTCAGTGAGGGCCATCTGTCGGTGCCTGTCATCATGGGACTGGAACCGATGTTACTCACCTCGTTACTCACCGAGTCAAGAGCTTCCCTGAGACACGCCGGGACACCGTGAGCCACGGAAATGGCTCAAACGCTTGGTTTCACTGGGGTTGAGGGATGGCGTGAGACCGCCTGAAATGCCCGCATGGTGCCGAAGGTGGGACTCGAACCCACACGCTTTTAAGGGCGGCGGATTTTGAGTCCGCTGCGTCTACCGATTCCGCCACTTCGGCGCGGGGCGCGAAGTATAGCGGGTTGGAAGGGCTTTTGTGCACCCGCCCTAACCATCGGCACATCGGGCCATGGACGGCCTGGAATACAATACGGCGCTTGTATCCGGCGACCATCCGCGCCAAGGGGGCGGCGATAACCGAAAGGAATTCGCCGCCAGTGGGGCCAATGTCGGCGGGGGGGATTCGCCGGCACTGGCCGATGACAGGCAAGCCGTGTCACACCCGCGGTCAACCGGCGTCCTGTACGGCATCTTCAAGGGAGAATCACCATGTCACCAACCTCCACCCTGCTCGCGATCTTTGTCGAGCCGGCGAAGGCCATGCAGGCCGTTCGCGAGAAATCCATGATCTGGCTGCCGCTGCTGTTGTTGATGGTCGGCAGCGCCCTGCTCTGGGTCTGGTACTTCCAGATTGTTGATATTGACTGGCTGCAGGATCAGATGCTTGGCGGGCAGAACATGCCGGCCGAGCAAATGGCAGCCGCCAAGAGCTTCATGAGCCGTGGTTTCCTCATGGGAAGCACCGTCATCAGCATCCTGATCATGCTGCCACTGATGATGCTGATCAGCGCGGTCTATTACTTGCTGTCGGCCAAAGTTGTTGGCAGCGATATTGGCTTCGGCAAGTGGTTCGCCTTCTCGATCTGGACTTCGGTTCCGGTGCTGCTGCTGATACCGGCCGGTGTCATCAAGATCCTTATGGCTGGCAACGGGCAGCTTACGCAGCAGGCGCTGAATCCGCTGTCGCTCAACGAACTTCTTTTCCATCTGCCGATGAGCAGCCCCTGGTCAGGATTGGCCAACGCCATCCATATTCCGTCGATCTGGGCCGCTGTCGTTGCAATCATCGGCTACAAGCTGTGGACCGCCAAGAGCACCGTCACCAGCGCCATCGTGGTGCTGCTTCCGCTGGTGGTGATCTACGGTGGCTGGGCGGCATTCGCCTTCCTGCGCAGCGCGGCCTGACCTGGAGTAGCAAATGAACAAGCGTTGGATCGGCATCGGCGCGATTGCGCTGGTACTCGCCCTGCCCTTCGTATTCAGCGGTGGCGCGGGTAGCGACGCCAAGTCCGTGACGGTCGAACCGGTGACCAAGCGCCAGGTGCGGGCATCCATCCTCGCCTCGGGCAACCTCGTGTTCCGCGAGCAGGCGCAGCTGTCACCGGAAGTGATTGGCAAGGTCAGTGAAATCCTGGTCGAGGAAGGTGATCTGGTCGAGAAAGGCCAGGTCGTGATGCGCCTCGACGAGCAGGTGTTCCGCGCCGAGGTCGACCAGCAGGAAGCCAACGTGCGCCAGCAGCGCATCAACATCGACCGCCAGAAGCTCAATGTCGAGACCCAACGTCGCCAGTCCAAGCGCAGCGAGGACCTGCACGCTCGCGGCCTGCTCGACGACAACAGCTTCGAGAATGCGCGCCATGCCTTCGAGCTGGCGGAAGTCGATCTGCGCGGCAGCCGCGAGGGCCTTCGCCAGGCCGAAGCCATGCTGAGCCAGGCCAGGGAGCGCCTTGCCAAGACCGAGATCCGCGCTCCCATCGGCGGCACGGTGATCGCGGTGGACATTGAAGTCGGTGAAACCGCCGTGTCCAGCGCCACCAGCATCGCCGGTTCGTCGCTGATGACCATCGCCGACACTGGCACGCTGATGACCGAGATCAACGTCGACGAGGCGGACATCGCCAAGATCAGTGAAGGCCAACCGGTATCGGTCTATGCGGCAGCCTTCCCCGACACCGCCATCGATGGCGAGGTGCGCAGCATCCCGCTGGCACCGCGAAATGGTGGCACTGGCGGCACCAGCTCGCTGGCACGTGACTATTCTGTGGAAGTCGCGCTGACCGATACCAAGGGACTGGCGCTGCGCCCCGGCATGACCTGTCGTGCCGAGATATTCACCGCCAGCGCAGCGGAAACCATCGCCGTGCCGGTGCAGGCCGTCTTCAGCAACAACGAGGCCACTGCGGATGTCACGCCCGGCAAGGGCAAAGTCGACATCGAGCACCATCTGTTTGTCGAGAAGGACGGCAAGGCTGAGCGTCGTGTGGTCGAGGTTGGCCTGTCCGATGACAGTTACCAGGAGATCACCAGCGGCCTGAAGGAAGGCGAGCATGTGATCACCGGCCCGTACAAGATCCTGCGCCACCTGAAGGATGGCGAGGCGATCGAAGTAAAGGCCAGCGACGACAAGGACGACACCAAGAAGACTGCGGAAGCGAAGGACGCTCAGTGAGCACCCCGCCCCTGCTGCGACTGCAAGGCATCACCAAGGTCTACGAGATGGGCAGCGAGACCGTGCACGCCCTGCGCGGCATCGACCTCGACATCGCGCGCAACGAGAGCATCGCCTTCATCGGCTCCTCGGGCTCCGGCAAGTCGACGCTGATGAACATCCTCGGCTGTCTGGACAGCCCGACCAGTGGACAGTACTGGCTGAATGGCCGCGACGTGGCGACGCTCAGCGAGAACGAGCTGGCGGACACGCGCAACCGGGAAATCGGCTTCGTGTTCCAGAGCTTCAACCTGCTGCCGCGGGCCAGCGCGCTCAACAACGTGATGCACCCGCTGATCTACCGTGGCGTGCGCCCGGCGGAACGCCACAAGCGCGCCCGCGCAGCACTGGAGCGTGTTGGTCTGGGCAACCGTGTCGACCACCTGCCCAACCAGCTCTCTGGCGGCCAGCGCCAGCGTGTCGCGGTGGCGCGCGCACTGGTTGGTGAGCCATCGATCCTGCTCGCCGATGAACCCACCGGCAACCTCGATTCGGCGACCAGCGAGGAAATCATGGCGCTGTTCGACCAGCTGCATCGGGATGGCCAGACCGTGATCCTGGTGACTCACGAACCGGACATCGCCGAACACTGCCAGCGCGTGGTGCGCCTGTCGGACGGCAAGGTCATCAGCGATATCCGCAACGAAAACCCCAAGGTGCCCGGCCATGTACAGCCTGCTTGAATCGCTGCGCTCGGCGCTGCAGAGCATCCGCGCACACACGATGCGCAGCTTCCTGACGACGCTGGGCATCATCATCGGCGTGGCCTCGGTCATCGCCGTGGTGTCGCTGATCCAGGGCCTCAGCTATTCGATCACCAGCAAGTTCGAAGGACTCGGCAGCAACAGCCTGACGCTGCGCTCGGAGACTCCGTTCAGTGAGGCTATCCAGGGCAAGCGCAACCGGCTGACGCTGCGCGACTTCGAAGCCATCACCCACCACATCGACGACATCAGCGACGTGACGCCGATGTTCCAGACTGGCGGCGATTTCGGCGGCACCATCCGCTACCGGGCGCAGTCGACGGTCAGCCGGGTACTGGCGACGCGTCGCAACTTCCAGGATTCGCGACAGATCTACACCGAGCTCGGCCGCTTCATCACCGATGCCGACGACCGCTCGCGTCGCCGCGTGGTGGTGATCGGCAGCAAGCTGCGCGAGAACCTGGAGCTGCCGGACGATCCCGTTGGCGAGTTCATCGAGCTGGGTGGCGAGTGGTTCAAGATCGTCGGCATGACCGAGACCCGCGGCGAGATGTTCGGCTTCAGCCAGGACGACTACGCGGTGATTCCGTTCGGCACTGGCATGGCGCTGTCCAGCGATCCGCTGCGGCAGGACATCCAGATCAGCTTCAACGTCACCGACGTGGCGCAGATCGACGCCGTACGTGATCGTATTACCGGTCTGCTGCGCCAGCTGCACGAGCTGAAGCCGGGACAGGCGGACGACTTCAAGGTCGAGACCGCCAGCCAGCTGACCGAAACCTTCTCCAGCGTCATCAGCAGCGTCACCGTGGTGCTGGGCGGCATCGTCGGCGTGTCGCTGCTGGTCGGCGGCATCGGCATCATGAACATCATGCTGGTGTCGGTGACCGAACGTACCCGCGAGATCGGCATCAGCAAGGCGCTGGGCGCCAAGCGCCATCACATCCTGCTGCAGTTCCTGATCGAGGCCACCGTGCTGTCACTGCTCGGCGGCGCCATTGGCGTAGCGATCGGCTACGGCCTCGGCTTCGGTGTCGCCAAGCTGATTCCCGGCTTTCCGGATGCCGTGGTGCCGTGGTGGGCCGTGGTGGTGGCCTTCGGCTTCTCGACGCTGGTCGGCGTGGTGTTCGGGCTGATGCCGGCCGCCAAGGCGGCGAAGCTCGATCCGATCGAAGCGCTTCGATACGAATAGGAAGGTTCAGTGAAGCGTCGGCGGTCGCCGCCGACGCGAGAACGGCGGCTTGCCGCGCCAGTACTGGATCAGCAGGAAGCCGAACAGCATGCCGCCAAGGTGTGCGAAGTGGGCTACGCCCTGCACGGTTCCGGTGACGCCGAAGAACAGCTCCATCACGCCGAAGATGATGACCAGCGTCCGCGCCTTCATCGGAATTGGCGGGAACAGCAGCATGACGCGAGCGTTGGGAAACAGCAGGCCGTAGGCCAGCAGGACGCCGTACACGCCGCCCGATGCACCGACCGTGGGATAGAAGCCTCCGCCATTGCGCACGGACAGGCTGGCAACCAGCAGTTGGGTCAGACCGGCACCGATGATGCAGGCGAAATAGAACAGCGCCATGCGCTGCTGGCCCCATACGCGCTCCACCTGCGAGCCAAACATCAGCAGGCCGAACATGTTGAAGAACAAATGGGCAAAGCCGCCGTGCAGGAAGGCATAGCTCACCAACTGCCAGGGCATGAAGCCCACCGTCACCTGTCCGACGTTCGGTACGTAATCCGTGACTTCACCCCAGGGCCACAGCATCAGGTCGAAGAATGCGGTTTCACCCAGAAACTGCTGCAGCAGGAAAACAATGACGTTGGCCCACAACAGGTTGCGGGTGAACGGCGGCATGTCGTTGAACACGGCGACTCCGGTGATCGGCGGGAACGAGGCGCCCGCGTCTGGACAGGCTGCCAAAGCCTAACTGTCGGGGTCGTCAGCCCGCATTACAAGCTCCGGGAGTCATGGTGCACCGCTGTGGGCGCCGTTCAGGCCATGAATCCGAGGTCGCTGCTGCCGAAGTTGCCGATGTTGGGAACCACGTCGGCCAGGTTGCCCGGTGACACGCCGAACCAGCGCGCCAGAGTCGCCGCATGCTGGTCGACGGCGGTGGTCGGGATGATCTGGCCCCAGCCGGCATCGTCCGGACCTTCATTCACCAGGCTCGGCATGGTGCCGTAGAAGCGACCGCCGTTGACACCACCACCCACCACGAAATGGTGTGAACCCCAGCCATGGTCGGTGCCGTCGCCATTTACGCTCAACGTGCGGCCGAAATC
Organism: Rhodanobacteraceae bacterium; assembly: GCA_024233975.1. Taxonomy (GTDB): domain Bacteria; phylum Pseudomonadota; class Gammaproteobacteria; order Xanthomonadales; family Xanthomonadaceae; genus JACKOX01. The sequence continues at coordinate 163,808 of JACKOX010000003.1, read as the reverse complement.
GCTGGCGGTGAAGGCGGTGACGTCGTTCGCCACGCCCAACTCCACCGTGGCGTCATAGAAGGCACCCAGGCATTCCGACACGTTGGGCAGCAGTGTCGAATGCTGTGCCAGCTGGTCATCGTGGGTGTCGTAGCCGCCGTCGGAGACGAAGAAGATCTGCCGCTGCATGCCCAATGCCGCGCGGATCGAGATCATCCGCGCGACCATGCGCAGCTGCGCCCCAAGGAAATTGTCCGGGAACACCGCGCTCGGCGCCGGCGTGCTCGCCAATGCCGCCTGGATCAGGTCGTGGTTGGTGAGCGCACGATCCATGATGCCGGCATAGGCGCGCTCGAACACGTGTGCGTTCTGCTGCTGTGCCAACTGCTGGATGGCGAGGAACGTGTCGCGACGCTGCTGGTTCCATTCGTTCTCCACGAAGAACACGCTGTCGAGGCCATTGGCACCGACGAAATATGGCTGCACGACATTGCCTACCTGGAGCGTATTGCTGCCGGACAGCGACATGCACATCGATACCTGCGAACTGCTGTTGGCATCGATCAGCGCATCTGCCATGCGCCCTGCCCAGCCGGTGCTGGTTGCGGAATCCGGCCAGGCGGTCTGCCACTGGTGGGCCTGGTCATCGTGCGAGAACAGCTGTGGCGGGATCGGGACAGTTTCGTTTTGATACTGCGACTTGGTGATCGGATGAAGCAGCGGTCCGACGTTCGCCACCACCGCGCACTGCCCCCCGTTGAACAGGGATTGCAGGCGGCCCATGCCGGGATGCAGGCCATATTGACCTCCCCCGGCCGGCGCCACGGCGGGATTGAGGGGCAGTGCAGCGGCGGTGGCTTGACTGATCGCGAGCGGCCCGCGCGATGCCGAGTAGTTGGCATGCGTGGCGCTGTCGCGAGGAATGATGGTGTTGAAGGGGTCGTTACCCCCGTACTGGAAGATGCAGACCAGTGCCTTGAAGTCCGGGATGCCCTTGCCGAGGTGCTCGGCGCCCATGGCCGCCCCCAACAGCTTCAGGTTGCCCAGCGTGCCGGCCGCGCCATAAGCGCCCAGACCGGCGAAGGTTCCCAGGGAGCGGCGGAGGAAATCGCGACGTTTCATGTCCGCTCCTATTTCTGGACCGCGTACTGCGGCGAGGTGAGGATCAACACCAGCGCATCCTGAACGCGCTCGCGGCGGTAGTCGGGATGCCATTCGTCGTTCGACATCGCCGCGACATGGTCGATCAGCAGCTGGCGCATCCCGGGCGACATCCAGCCATTCATGAACAACAGGTCATAGCGGCTGACCAGCGCCGCCGGGTCATCGCCAAAGGGCTCCTCGGGTCCGAGGTCGACCACGAAACCGTCGTAGTCGTCGGTATCCGGCGGATTGAGGTAGGCCCAGTAGATGTTGGCCGCGATCTGGTTGGTGGTGGAGACGATGGTGGTGTCAGTGGTGATCTGGAATTCCGGCGACACCAAGCCGCGCTGGCTGATTTCGCCGGGCAGGCTGTAGTGCGGCGTGAAGAAATTGAATACCGACGGCGAGCGCAGTGCTGCCTGCCCGTAATCCTGCTCCGGTCCCCAGGGATAGACGCGCCCGGTTGGCATCACCGCATTCAATGCCCGCAGCATGTGTGTGACTCGGACCAGCGGCTCGCGGAGCTTGCCGCCCGTCTCGGAAAGCCGGCGGTCGCCGGCACGCGCTTCGGGATCGAGCAGGATCGCCCTCACCACGGCTGCAAGGTCGCCCCGAACACCACTGCCGTTGTTGTTGAAGATGCCCGCCACCCGGGCGATGTAGGCCGGACTCGGGTTGCTGGTCACCAGCCGCAGGATCAGCTGGCGCGAGATGAACGGCCCGACGTTGGGATGGTTGAAGAGCACATCCAGCGCATCCTGCAGGCCCGCCTCCGGCGTACCGCCTGCCGGCAACACGATCGGCGAACCGAGGCCAGCGCCGGAATAGCTCATCAGCTGCTTTTCACCATCGTCATGCATGCCGGCCCAGGCCTGCATCGGTGAACGCCAGCCGGAGGTCGCCTGGATGTCCGGAAGCACCTCCCAGGGGGCATTCCAGTTCTCGGGGTTGGCGCACTCCAGCCAGTTCCATCCGGTGAACACGTGCGCCAGCCCCTTCACCACGAACTGATCATAGGCGGGAATCGGCTGGATGCCGGGCGTACCCGCATCACCATCCTTGATGCTGCCATCCAGGTTCAGCATCTCAAGACCGATCGAGAACAGCTGCATCACCTCGCGGGCATAGTTCTCGTCCGGCCGGACGTTGGCCACTGGATCGGGCCGCTCATTGCCGAGCATGGACAGATACACGCCCATTGCCGGATGCAGGGTGACGTTCTCCAGCAGGTCGCGGTAATTGCCGAAGGCGCCGTCTACCAGCATGTCGTAGTAGCTGGTCAACGAGAACACCTGTCCCGCCAGCGCCCCGCGATCCGAAACGACCATGATTTCGCTAAGTGCGAATGCAACGCGCTGACGCAACTGGTCGTCGGCATCCAGCGCGGTGCGGAACCAGGCTTCCTGCCGCGCCACGGTGTAGTAGTCGCCATAATCGCCGGAGGGCAGCAGACGCGGGAGATGATGTGTCGCCGGCAACGCCATCTGCTCATCAATCCAGGCCGTATTGCCGATCGCGCGCAGGTGGGCGATGTCGCCGAAGGTCGGACCGAAGGTCGACTGGGTCAGGAAACGCGCGGCATCGGCATCGTAACGGTCCGCGCTGCGATCAAAGCCAGCTGAAAACACGCCGGACGATTGCGCAGCAACCGGCATGGCCAGCATCAGCAGCCATGCGGAGAAACTTCGCCGAAGCCATCGGTCCTGCCTTGTCATCTCGATATCCCCCGAACGAGAGCCACGAATCTACGGCTTGCGCCGATCCCGATCTGTGACGGCTTGCACAATCACGTTACAAATTTTAACTACCGTTCATTCTTTTAATTCGACCGCTTGTCGCCATAACGGAGACAGCTGACGTGTCAGAAAAGCCACCATTTTTCACACACTGCATTGATTTTTCGTGATTTTCCTCAAATCCCGGCACCTAACCCCACAACAGACGGTCCAGATTCCCGTCTTCCTCGACAACGGCTGCGGCGATGACCCGCCCGTCGCGCAGCTCGACACCCTCGGCCAGCAGGCGTCGACGCTGCTCGCGGAAGCCCGGAGAGCCCGCCGGGAACGCGATGCGGCCATCGGCACGCAGGACGCGATGCCAGGGCAGTTCCGCATGACCGCCCTCGGCAAGAAGGCGCGCCACCAACCGCGCGCGGCCCGGAATGCCGGCGCGACGGGCCACCGCCCCATAGCTGCTGACACTCCCCGCCGGAATCGCCGCGATGGCCGCTTCAATGGCCTCGCGATACTGGTCGATCAATTGCACGCCTTCACCCGTTCCGCCGTCCCTGCACCCTGATGGCCTGATAGCATAAGGCTCCCAGACATTGGGCCCCGCGCCCACGAACCCGATCCCGGAAAAGAACCCTCCAATGCAGAACTTCGAGCAGATCCGCAGCCACGTCACCGGCCGTTACCAGGTCACCTCCAGCGAGCCCTACCTGATCGGCCTGCGCCTGAGCCTTGAGGGCGGCTCACGCCAGCAGGGCATCTTCCTGGCCGAGATCGAAGGCGACGACGACCGCTGCTACCTGCGTGTCAGCACCGCCATCGCACCGATCACCGGCATCGAGCCCAAGCGCGCCCTGCAGTTCAACTGGGGCCAGCGCGTGGGCTACCTGGCCATCAGTGAACTGGATGACGTGCCCTATCTGCACCTGTGCGAGAACCGCCCCTACGAGACGCTGACCGCCTCGGAAGTCGATCGCCTGATCCTCGAGATCGGTGGCCTCGGCGACCAGATGGAGCGCGGCCTTTCGGCTGGCGGCGACCTGTTCTAAACCGGCCGCCGACTCACATCCAGCCGGCGGCGCGGGCGATTTCCACCAGCAGGAACGCCACGCCGCCCGCGGCGGGGATGGTCAGCAGCCATGCCCAGACCATCCGCTCCACCACGCCCCACTTCACCGCGTTGAATCGCTTGGCCGTGCCCACGCCCATGATCGCGGCGGAAATGTTGTGCGTGGTCGACACCGGAATGCCGAAGCTGGAAGCCAGCGTGATCACCGAAGCCGCGCTGGTTTCCGCGGCAAAGCCGTGGATCGGATGTAGCTTGACCATCTTGTGACCCAAAGTCTTGATAATGCGCCAGCCACCGGCCGCCGTGCCTGCCGCCATGGTCAGCGCGCAGGCAACCTTGATCCAGGTATCGATATCGCCATGTTCCAGCGCCGCCTGTGACGGCTTCAGGAAGCCCAGCCAAGACGGCAACCCGTCCAACTGCCCGGCGGTCGACGCCGACACCAGCGCCAGCGCGATGATGCCCATGGTCTTCTGCGCGTCATTGAGGCCGTGGGCGAAGCCCATGTAGCCGGCCGAAGCGATCTGCGCCTTCCCAAAGAAGGCATTGACCCAACGCGGTCGCGCCGCGCGCTTGAGCCAGCCCTTTCGCCGCGCCATCCACGCAATGATGGCGAACAGCAGCCCCATCATCACAAAGCCGCCAATGAAACCCAGCACCGGCGAGCTGAACATCGGCACGACCACCTTCCACAACAGGCCCTTGCTCTTCCAAATCGGTTCGGCCGGCAACGACCAGATGATGGCGTGCCAGTTGAAATTCGCGCCGGCCAGCGCCGCGCCGCAGAGGCCGCCGATCAGCGCGTGGCTGCTCGACGACGGCATGCCGACGCGCCACGTGATCAGGTTCCAGACGATGCCGCCGCTCAGCGCGCAGATCAGCAGCTGCGAGGTGATGGCGACCAATTCGGTATCCACCAGGCCGCTGGCGATGGTCTTGGCCACGGCCTCGCCCCAGAGCGCGCCGACAAGATTCATGCCGGCAGCCAGCATCACCGCCTGCATCGGCGTCAGCACCTTGGTGGCCACCACCGTGGCGATGGAATTCGCAGTGTCGTGGAAGCCGTTGATGTACTCGAACACCAGGGCGACCGCGATCACCAGCAGCAACAGGGTCAACACCCGAGCGCCCTCAGTTGTTCTTGAGCACGATGTGATAGACCACGTTGCCGGCGTCGCGGCAGCGGTCCAGCCCCTTTTCCAGCAGCTCGAACAGGTCCTTGGCCATCATCACCGTGACTGCGTCGTGTCCACCGGTGTAGAGGTCGCGGTACAACTCCAGGATCAGCCGGTCGCCCTCGCTCTCGATGGCCTGCAGGCGGTCGTTGCGCGCCTTCATCCGGTCCAGGTTCATGTGACGGAGCTCGGACACCATCTCGACCACCAGGTCAGCGGCGTTCTCCAGCAGGGCGGCCCGGCTCATGAAGTCGAAGTCGGCGACCCGCTCCGGCGCGATGCTGTAGCGGTCGGCAAACTTGGAGGCGGCCTTGGGCACCTTGTACAACGCGGTTCCCAGCGCCTCGATGTCCTCGCGCTCCAGTGGCGTGACGAAGGTATCCACCAGCGCCTGGCTGATTTCCGCGGCGATGTTCTTTTCACGCTTGCGCGCCAGGGAAAACTCCTCCAGCGAACTGTCACGCGTCTGCGGATCGATCAACCGCAGCAATGCCCGCGTGCTGTCGCGTGCCGCTTCGGCGGCGGCTTCCAGAAGGCCGTAGAAATGGGTGCCCTTGCCGAACATCGCCTGCAACGAAAACATCGCCATCCCCCGGTTTGCGCCTGCGCCTGACGACAACGGACATGTCGCCTGATCGGGCCATCATAGCAATGGGCGGGTAACCTTCGGGTTACGTTTCCGTGACGTTCCGGCGGACCAGACACGACAGACCCCGCACTCGGCGGGGTCTGCGTTTCAACGCGGAGCCGTAACGCTGGCTACTTGAATGGACCGATGAAAATATGCGGGTTGGCGCCGAACGCCACCAGCGCCGAAACCACCAGGCCGATGCTGGCGTTGCGCAGGTCCTTGTACATCAGGCGCCAGGTACGGCGATCCACGTCGCGACGCGCCAGCGCGATGCCGAACTCACGGCCGGCAAGCAGGCCGATGAATACCCAGGTGGTGCTCATCGGCATGTGGCTGTAGCCCTTGAAGAAGATCAGGATGATCGCGTAGATGAAGTCGATGATGGTGGCGGCACGCACGTCGACCACCTCGGTCTTCTCCTCGACGATCTCCTGGATCTTGTCGCCGCGCATGTAGAACAGGATGCCGAGGCCGACGAAGATCACGCCGGCGAAAGCCGCGAACTGCTCCCAGTTCAGGCTGCGCGGCAGGTAGACGGCAATGTTGGACGCGTCCTGCGACAGCCACGAGTACCAGAGCAGGCCCGTGGCAACCCACTGGATCGGCATCCAGTAGGAAGCCGCCGGGTTCTTGAACCAGCGGTCCATGTTCCGGGTGAACAGGCGCCAGATGATGATCGACAGCACGAAGGCGCAGACATAGCCGACCAGGCTCTTGGTCAATACCGCGCCGAGGTCCGCGGCGCTGGCAGCAAAGCAGCTGAGGATCAGGAAGGTGGTCGACACCGGGATCTTCATGCGGGTCAGCGCCAGCAGGAACAGCGGTGCGGCGATCTGCAGGAAGTTGAAGCTGGTCGGCGCCTCGCTGAAGCCCTTGGCCGCCAGGCGCTGGTTGCTGACGTCACCGCTGTATACCCACCAGCTGTAGCCAACCGTCGCCACGAACACAAGCCCGATGAACAGCCACAGCAACCACCACGGACGATGCCGGTTCGAGGCGAGGAAGGTGCCGATGGTCTGGATCGAGTCGTTGGCAATGGCCGAATAGCCCGCGAACAGGAAGCCCACCCACATGGCGATCGACGGATACGGATACGTGGCGCCGGCGATCAGGAAGAACGCCATCAGCATCGTGTAGAAGCGCTTGTCCTTGCGGATCAGGTCATAGAACGTGTAGCCGCCCTTGATCAGCGCCTTGTTCAGGCTGCGCGGACGGTTGCCGGCTTCCGGCCGGCCTTCAATATGGGACATGGTCTGGTCCAGATGAATTCGCGGCGCAGAATAAGTCAATTTCGTGACAGCATGGTGACAGGCGCCAGCCACCACGGTCGATTTGATACCTATTTGCTTTGCGCGCGCGCGAGCCGAGCAGATGACTTGCCTACGGCGCCGCGTCACGGCAAGGTTCGCGGCCAGCCTCGCGCATCAATGACTCCACGAGCCGAACCATGCCCCGATCCAAGCCCGCTATCCGCACCCTGACCATCCTGCCTCTGCTGGGGTTACTGCTGGCCCTGCCCGGCCTGATTTTCGCCAGCGAAGGCGGCAATCCCGGCAGCGTGCTGGGGCATGGCTGGGCCGGCTACACGGCCATCGGCCTGTTCGCCCTGGCCTACCTGCTGGTCGTGCTCGAAGAATTCACGCACATGCGCAAGTCGAAGCCGGTAATGCTGGCCGCCGGCGTCATCTGGGCGATTCTGGCCTGGGTCATGGGCCAGGCCGGCGACACGCATTCGGCCGAGGCAGCGGTCCGCCATTACCTGATCGAGTTTGCCGAGCTGTTCCTGTTCCTGCTGGCGGCGATGACCTACGTCAACGCCATGAGCGAACGGCAGATCTTCGAGGCCCTGCGCGCCTGGCTGGTCAGCCGCGGCTTCGGCTACCGGCAGCTGTTCTGGATTACCGGCGGCCTCGCCTTCCTGTTGTCGCCGCTGATCGACAACCTCACCACTGCGCTGGTGATGTGCGCGGTGCTGCTGGCGGTCGGCAAGGACAATGTGAAGTTCGTGGCCATCGGCTGTGTCAACGTGGTGGTTGCAGCCAATGCCGGCGGCGCCTTCAGTCCGTTCGGCGATATCACCACGCTGATGGTCTGGCAGAAGGGCCTGGTCGAGTTCGCCACCTTCTTCGCCCTGCTCGTCCCGTCGCTGGTCAACTGGCTGCTGCCTGCAGCGTGGATGCATTTCGCGGTGCCCAACGAGAAGCCGCGGGCCGAATCCGACCACGTGCAGATGAAGCGCGGCGCGATTGCCGTGATGGCACTGTTCGGCCTGACCATCCTCATCGCCGTCAGCTTCCACAACTTCCTGCACCTGCCGCCATTCTTCGGCATGCTGACCGGTCTCGCACTACTCAAGATCTTCGGCTACTACCTCAACAAGACGCACAAGAAGACCCTGTTCGACACCGAAAACTACGGTGACATCGGCGAAGTCGAGTCCTTCGACAGCTTCGAGTACATCGCACGGGCCGAGTGGGACACGCTGCTGTTTTTCTTCGGCGTGATCATGTGCGTCGGCGCGCTGGGCTTCTGCGGCTACCTGGCCATGGCATCCGGCTTCTTCTACGGCGACCTGGGCGCCACCTGGGCCAACGTACTGGTTGGCGTGCTTTCGGCCATCGTCGACAACATCCCGGTAATGGTCGCCGTGCTGCAGATGAACCCGACCATGGACACCGGACAGTGGCTGCTGGTCACCCTGACCGCTGGCGTGGGCGGCAGCATGCTGTCGGTCGGTTCCGCCGCCGGCGTGGCGCTGATGGGTCAGGCGCGCGGCAAATACACCTTCTTCGGTCACCTGAAGTGGACGCCCGCCATCGCCATCGGCTACGCGGCCAGCATCCTGGTTCACCTCTGGTGGAACTCGCGCTACTTCGAGGCGGCGGTCAGCGGCTGAGCTGGGGAATATTGACCCTCGGCAGCGCCTGCGCGGCGCCGTCGAGGGTTTCAGCATTGGCGGGAGACGACTAAGCTATTGGGCTTCGATTCCCGACGGCTCCTCGCCATGCTCCGTTTCCTTCCCCGAAACGTGCTGCCCTGGGCGGCACTCCTTTTGCTGTTTCCGCTCGCTGCCTCCGCCTCGGAGACCGCCACCAGCTCTTCGCTGGGACTGACGGAGCATCCGATCGGCTGGGCGGCGCTGCTGATCTTCATCATCAGCTACCTGCTGGTGGTGTTCGAGGAGCGCCTGCACCTGGCGAAGTCGAAGCCGGTGATGATCGGCGCGGCCGGCATCTGGACGCTGATCGCCGTGCATGCGGCCGGTGACCCGGCGCTGGGTCCGGATGTCGCCTCTACCGCATTCCGGCACATCTTCCTCGAGTTCACCGAGCTGTTCTTCTTCCTGATCGTGGCGATGACCTATGTCAGCGCCATGACCGAGCGCAACGTGTTCGAGGCGCTGCGCGCGGAGCTGACCAAGCGGGGCCTGGGCTACCGGCCACTGTTCTGGGTGACCGGCGTGCTGTCGTTCTTCCTGTCGGCGGTGCTGGACAACCTGACCACCTCGCTGATCATGTCGGCGGTGGTGCTGGCCGTGGCGCGCGGCAACCAGCGTTTCATCGCCATCGCCTTCATCAACATCGTGGTGGCGGCCAATGCCGGTGGCGCCTGGTCGGCCTTTGGCGACATCACCACGCTGATGGTCTGGCAGGCGCACAAGGCGGAGTTCTTCGAGTTCTTCCGCATCTTCGTGCCGTCGGCGGTCAACTGGTTCGTACCCGCGGCGCTGATGTCGATGGCGCTGCCCAAGGGCAAGCCGGAATCCGGCATCGACGATGCCGACGTGAAGATCGGCGGCTTCGTGATCTGCGGCCTGTTCGGCCTGACCATCGCCATCACGGTGACGGCCAAGCAGTTCCTGCACATGCCGCCGGTGTTCGGCATGATGGCCGGCCTGGCGCTGCTGAAGCTGTATTCCTTCCGCATCGCCCGCCGCGAGCTGGCCTATTTCGAGCCGGAGTCACGCGCGGACTTCAAGGGCTTCAGCATCTTCAACATCATCGCCAAGGCCGAGTGGGACACGCTGCTGTTCTTCTACGGCGTGCTGCTCTCCGTGGGCGGCCTGGCCACGATGGGCTACCTGGAGCTGGCCTCGGCCGATCTCTACGGCCAGCTGGGACCGACCTGGGCCAACGTGACCATGGGCACGCTGTCGGCCATCGTCGACAACATCCCGATCATGTACGCGGTACTGCAGATGAGCCCGACCATGGATCACGGCCAGTGGCTGCTGATCACGCTTACCGCGGGTGTCGGCGGCAGCCTGCTGTCGGTGGGCTCGGCCGCCGGCGTGGCGCTGATGGGCGCTTCCAAGGGCCAATACACCTTCTTCAGCCACCTGCGCTGGACCTGGGCCATCGCGCTGGGCTACATCGCCAGCATCCTGGTGCATCTGTGGTGGAACGCGCACCACTTCGGCGCGTGACCTCGGTAACGGGCGGGTGGATGCCCGCCTGTGGCATAGTGGCGCGCCATTCCGCGCGTCGCGACGTCGGCGCCACCAGCCTGGAGACCTCCCGCCGGCGAGCACCTGAAGCCGGCAGCCCATGATTGCGCAACTCCTGATCGTCCTGCTGCTGATGCTGTTCAACGCCTTCTTCGCGATGTCGGAGATGGCGGTGCTGACCTCACGCAAGATCAAACTCAAGCAGATGGCGGAAAGCAGCCGCCGCGCCCGCAAGGCACTGCATCTGGCCGAACATCCGGAAAGCTTTCTTTCCGCGGTGCAGCTGTGGATCACCCTGCTGAGCCTGCTGACCGGCTACTTCGGCGGCGAATCCATGGGCGAACGCATTGCCGAGCCGCTGGCGCATGTCGACTGGCTGGCGCCCTACGCTGACCAGATCGGCTTCGTGAGCGGCTTCCTGCTGATGCTGTTCCTGTTCGGTCTGATCGGCGAACTGGTGCCCAAGCGCATCGGCACGTTGCATCCCGAGCCCATCGCGGCGGCCGTCGCCTATCCGATGGACTTCTTCGCCAAGCTGGCCAAGCCCTTCGTCCTGGCGCTGTCGTTCTGCACCCGCGCCATCCTGCGTCTGATCGGCCTGCGTCCGCCCGATGCGTCGCAGGTCAGTGAAGAGGAAATCCGCCTGCTGGTCAGCGAAAGCCACGAGCAGGGCGTGATCGACGACGACGAGCGCAACATGATGAACCGTGTGCTGCGCCTGGGTGACCGTACGGCGGAAAGCCTGATGACGCCGCGGATCCGCGTCACCTGGCTGGACGCCGAGGCACCGGTCGAGGAAAACCTGCAGGTGATGCGCGAAACGCCCTACTCGCGCTACCCGGTGTACCGCGGCAGCGACCAGGAAGTGCTGGGCGTGCTGGAGGCCAAGGCGCTGGCTGGCCGCATCGGCAAGGAGATCCCCGATCTGTTCGCGGTGATGAAGCCCCCGCTGTTCGTTTCCGAGTCAACGCGTGCCATGTCGTTGCTGGAAATCTTTCGCGACGAGGTGCAGACACTGGCGCTGGTGGTCGACGAATACGGCGACATCCAGGGCCTGGTGACGGTCAATGACCTACTGAGCGCGGTGATTGGCCGCCTGCAGCACGCCCGTGAGCACAGCGCCGAGGCGCAGGTGGTAGATCGTCCCGACGGCAGCTACCTGCTCGACGGTGGCGTCTCCACGGAAGACCTGCAGGAGCTGCTCAACCTCAGCAGCACGCCCGAGGACGAGGAGCACGACTACAACACCGTGGCCGGGCTGGTGATCGCGCATTTCGGCCGCATCCCGAACACCGGCGAATGGCTGGACTGGGCCGGCTGGCGCTTTGAAGTGGTCGACCTCGACGGTGCCCGCATCGACAAGCTGCTGGTCAGCCCGATTCCGGATGCGGATCCCGATACCCGCGGCTCCACCGACCCGTCGGCCTGAGGCCATCGCCGAGCGGCGTTCGCCATGAACCCTGCGGACGACGAGCCGGCTGACCTTCAGGCCCACAGTGTCAGCGAGTTGCTGGCCGCCCTTGCCACGGAAGCCCGACAGCAGCCCCTCCACCTCAGCGATCTGGTCGACCGTTTCGGACCCCGCGGTTTCGGCGTGCTGCTGTTGCTGGTCACGCTGCCGACCTTCCTGCCGCTGCCGGTCGGCGCGATCACCGGACCGCTATGCGCGCTGATCGGCCTGCAGCTGCTGTTCCTGCAGTCGCATCCCTGGCTGCCGGGAAAAATCCGCCAGCAACCGCTGGACGGAAAGCGCCTGCAGCAGTTCCTCGACCGCCGCGGTCGCTGGCTGCAGCGGCTTGAACGCCTGGCACGGCCACGCTGGCCACTGCTGACCAGTTCGCGCCTTGCCCAGGCCATCAATGGCCTGTTGATTGCCATCAGCGGCGTGCTGCTGTCGCTGCCGATTCCGTTCACCAACTACCCGCTCGGCGTCCTCATGCTGCTGTTCTGCCTGGCCCTGCTCGAACGGGACGGGCGGCTGATGGTGGTGGCCTGGATTCTGAGCCTGGTCGCCGCCGGCGTCTTTGTGCTGCTGTCACAGCAGGTTCTCGACCTTCTGGGCCGCCTGCTGGGCTGACTGACAAAAACTGACGCATATCGTCAGCTACTGGCAATTTCTGCGGGATTCCATCACAATCTGCGCCTCCAGTCGGTGCTAGCGTCACTTTCGTCACGACAACGACCGCATCGACCACGGATTTTTGTGAACTGATTCACACAAGCTACAGGGAAGCCTCCCGCCACGACGACCCTCCAGAGGCCGCCGAAACGGGACCACCGGAGACGCCAGCGCATGCGATTCATCACCCGCTTCTACGAAATGACCCGGCCTCTGGCCCTCACCCGCCAGGCGCGCGAGGTGGCCAAGCTGATCGACTCGATGAATCGCAAGGAGCAGCTGGAACTGGCGCTGCTTGCCCAGCAGGAAATCGACCGCGGCCCGCAGCCGTCCAACACCAGCGATCCGGACCGCCCCTGGGGCGATGCCGCCGAGCAGGCGCTGGGTCGCGCCCGTTCCACCGTGCCGCAGCTGCGCAACCGCGGCCTGGCCGTCTGGCTGGCCACCGTCTTCCACGAAACCCAGGGTTCGCAGCAGGGCAGCATGAACGGTGTTCACCGCGAGGTGCTGGGCTTCCTGGGTCGCCTGAAGGGCACCTACGGCAGCGCCGCCCGCCGCGCGACGACGATGGCGTCCTGACAGCGCACCAACCTCCGCGCCAACCCTGACGGCGCCAGCACCCGGATTCAGTCGGTCAGCAGCAGGGCTTGTCCGATGGCTTGGTAGACCTGCGGCAGGCGCCGCAGGTCTGTCAGGTTCGCGTGCTCATTGACCTTGTGGATGCTGGCGTTGACCAGCCCGACCTCCACCACTTCACTGCCCAGCGGCGCGATGAAGCGCCCATCCGACGTGCCGCCACCGGTATCCGCGCGGGACTGGATGCCGCAGACCGACATCACCGCCGAATCCACCGCTTCACGCAGCCGTCCGGGCGAAGTCAGGAAGGGTTCGCCGGACAACCGCCAGCCGATTGTGTAGTCAACGCCGTGGCGCGACAGGATGGTTTCCACGCGATGACGCAGCCGTTCCGGCGTCGATGCCGGACAGAAGCGGAAGTTGACCAGCGCCTCCAGCCGACCGGGGATCACGTTGTCCGCACCGGTACCGGCATTGATGTTGGAAACCTGGAAACTGGTCGGCGGGAACACCTGGACGCCGTTCTCGACCACGCCGTCATCCCAGTCCAGCGCCACCAGTTCGGCCAGTGCCGGCGCCAGCGCGTGGATCGGGTTGAGCGCCTTGTCCGGATAGGCCACGTGCCCCTGCACGCCGTGTACGCGCAGGCGGCCATGCAGTGAGCCGCGCCGCCCGATCCGCACGAGGTCACCCAGCCGCTCGACCGACGACGGCTCGCCCACCACGCAATAGTCGGGCACCAGCCCATGGTCCCTTAGCCAGGGCGCCACGCGGCGAACGCCGTCCTGGGCCGGGCCTTCCTCATCGGAGGTCAGCAGCAGCATCAGGCGGCCCGGTCGACCAGCCATGGCCGGCGCCAGCTGCTCCAGCGCCACGGTCATGGCCGCCACGGCGCCCTTCATGTCGGCCGCTCCTCGGCCATACAGACAGCCATCGCGACGACTCGGCTCGAACGGGTCGCTGTCCCAATCCTCCAGCGGACCCGGCGGAACCACGTCGGTGTGTCCCAGAAACATCAGGCTCGGTCCCGCATCGCCATGGACGGCCAGGAGATTGGACACGTCACCGAATTCCAGGCGATGGATGTGGAACCCGGCGGCACTGAGACGCTGCGCAATCATCGACTGGCAGCCGTTGTCATCGGGCGTTACTGACTGCCGCGCAATCAGATCCTCGGCCAGCGCCAGCGTGGCCTCGCCAGCGTCCGGCGTGAGCGCATTCATGGCGCGGCCGTGCCCAAGCGGGCCGCGAAAAGCGTGTCCTTGAACCCCACGCTGACCGCACCATCCGGCGTCACCAGCACCGGGCGCTTGATCAGCGCCGGGTGATCGCGAAGCAGAACAACCCACTCGGCCCCGGAACCCGGAGACTTGCGTGCCTCGGGCAACTGCCGCCAGGTGGTGCTGGCGCGATTGATCAGCTGGTCCCAGCCACCCAGTTCGTCCGCCCAGCGACGCAGCGTGTCGCTGGGAACCGGCTCGGCACGATAGTCGACGAAGTGGAAATCGATGCCCTTGCGATCCAGCCAGCGCCGCGCCTTGCGACAGGTGTCGCAGCTGCTCAAACCGTAAAGCACCACGCCATCAGTCGATGGCGCAGCTTTCGGTGCGCTGTTGCTATCGCTCTTGACCAATCGCAAAGCCACTACTGCGCGCTCCTCAGCAGCTCGTTGATCGAGGTCTTGCTGCGCGTTTTCTCATCCACGCGCTTGACGATAACTGCCGCATAGAGGCTGTGGCTGCCGTCTGCCGCCGGCAGGCTGCCGGCCACGACCACGCTGCCAGCGGGCACGCGGCCGTAGCTGATCTCGCCGGTCGAACGATCGTAGATGCGCGTGCTCTGTCCGAGGAAAACGCCCATGCCGATCACGCTGCCGCGCTCGACGATCACGCCCTCGACCACTTCCGAGCGCGCGCCGATGAAACAGTCGTCCTCGATGATGGTGGGAGCGGCCTGGATCGGTTCCAGCACGCCGCCGATCCCGGCGCCGCCGGAAAGGTGGCAGTTGCGACCAATCTGCGCGCAGCTGCCCACCGTTGCCCAGGTGTCGACCATGGTGCCCTCGCCCACGTAGGCACCGATGTTCACGAAGCTCGGCATCAGCACGACGTCGCGCGCGATGTGCGCGCCGCGGCGCACGATGGCGCCCGGCACTACCCGTGCGCCAACCGCCTTGAATGCCGCCGCATCAAAGCCGGCGAAGCGTGCAGGCACCTTGTCCCAGAATGGCGCGGGCTGGCCGTCCATGACTTCGGTGTCGGTGACGCGGAAATACAGCAGCACCGCCTTTTTCAGCCATTCGTTGACGACCCAGCCACCACCGGCTGATGGCGCGGCGACGCGCAGCCGACCGGCCTCGATGCCGGATATGGCCGCGTCGATATCGCCACGTAGCGACGTCCAGTCGCAGTCGCCGAGTTCGGCGCGATATTCCCAGGCTTCGTTGATGCGCTTGGCCAGCGCGGCGTCCGTGGCGGGCGTGGTCACAGTCATGAGGCTTTCCCGGTTTCCTTTCCGTAGGCGGAGTCGACACATTCGACCAGAGCCTGCCGCAGGGCGGCAAGTCGGGCCTCGTCGACGATGGCGTGATCCGCCTCGTCGCTGATCTGGAAGATGTCCTCGACGCGCTCGCCATAGGTGGCGATGCGTGCGTCGTGGACGCGGAGGTCATGTTCACGCAGCACCGCCGCAACCTGCGCCAGCAGGCCGGGCCGGTCGGCACAGACCAGGCTCAGCTCGGTGACGTCATGCTCGGGTATCTGCCGGAACTCGACCTGCGCCGGCATGCGGAAGTGGCGCAACTGGCGCGGCACCGCGCGGCGCACGGGATCAACGCGATATGGCGTCTTCGCCAGCGCGCGATCCAGGCGATCCACGATCACCTGGGCACGACGTTCCGGATCGATCACGCCGCGACCGGTGTCGACCACCTGGAAGGTGTCGAGGCTCATGCCACGCAGCGAGTTGACTACCCTCGCCTCCACCACTGGCAGCTCCAGACGATCCAGCGCCGCCGCCACCGTGGCGAACAGGCCGTCGCGATCCGGGCAGTAGACAAAGACTTCCAGCGCACCCGGCCGCTGATGCGGGCGCGCCAGCACCAGCGCGGCATTGTCATCGTCAGGATGACGCGCGTGATGCCCGGCGATGCCGATGGTCTGCCAGGCGATCTGCTCGGGCCGGTAGCGCAGGTAGCTTTCGTCCGGGAACTCGGCCCACACCGCGTCGATTCGCTGGTCATCGAGTCCGGCCTTGTGCAGGCGCTCACGGGCCGCCTCGCGGGTCTCGGCGATGCGCTCCTCGGCGTAGGCGCGATGCTCCAGCCCACGGCGAAGGGCAAAGCGCGTAGCGGCGTAGAGGTCGGCCAGCAGGCGATCCTTCCAGGCATTCCACAGCTTCGGACTGGTGCCGGCGATGTCGGCCACGGTGAGCAGGTAGAGGTAGTCCAGGCGTTCGCGATCACCGACCTGCCGACCAAAGGTCTGCACCACCTCGGGGTCGGAAATGTCCTTGCGCTGAGCGGTGACCGACATCAGCAGATGCTGGCGCACCAGCCATTCGATGAGGTCGGTTTCGGCCGCCGTCAATCCATGCTGCTGCCCGAAGGCGCGGGCATCCTCCGCACCCAGTTCCGAGTGATCACCACCTCGACCCTTGGCGATGTCGTGGAACAGGCCGGCCAGCAACAGCAGCTCCGGCTTGCGCAGGCGTGGCCATACCTGGTGCGCCAGCGAAAAGCGGTCGGCGGATTTCTCGTTGGCGAAACTGGCGATGTTCCGCAGCACCGCCAGCGTGTGCTCGTCCACGGTGTAGACGTGGAACAGGTCGAACTGCATTCGGCCGGACACACGCCCGAAAGCCGGCAGGTAGCGACCGAGCACGCCCAGACGCGCCATGCGCGACAGCTGATCCACCGCGCCGGGCCCGCGCACGATGGCCATGAATTCGCGTGCCGCCTCGGGATCGCCATCCAGCTGGTCGCCGACGACATCCAGCGCCTCGCCCAGGGCACGCGCGGTCTCCGAGTGAAGCGCGGATACCGAAGGAAGCCGCTGCCAGACCTGGAACAGGCGCAGGATGCTGAGCGGCTCGCGACGGAACCGCGAAACATCGGCGACCGCCAGGTAGCCACGGCGGATCTCGAAACCATCCTCCAGCGCAACGGGCGCCTCCGGGCCTTCGCCACTGGCCGCGGACAGATGCTCTTCGAAGCGCTGCAGGATGCGCGAGTTCAGGCGAAGGACCAGTGCGGCGCTGCGATAGAAGCCCTGCATCAACTGCTCGACCGCCAGGTTCTCCCGGTGCCGGTCCTCGAAGCCAAACAGCCGCGCCAATTCCTTCTGGTGTTCGAACAGCAGGCGCTCCTCGCGGCGTCCGGCTACCCGATGCAGGCCGAAGCGCAGGCGCGACAGGGCCCGACGTTCGCGCTCCAGCGTGCCAAACTCGTCCTCACCCAGCGCGCCGCTGGCGGCGAACGCGGCAAGGCCACCTCGACCCAGCAGCCGCCGCGCCATCCACAGCAGGGTCTGCACGTCTCGCAAGCCGCCCGGGCCGTCCTTCAGATTGGGCTCCAGGTTGTAGGCGGTGTCGTTGTAACGTGCGTGGCGCTCGATCTGCTCCTGCCGCTTGGCGCGGAAGTAGTCGGAGGCAGGCCACATCCGGTCCGGAGAAATGGCCATCATCAGTGCATCAAAGGCCTCGGGCGGACCGGCCAGCAGCCGCGCTTCCATCAGCGCGGTCACCACCGTCAGGTCGTCGGCGGCCAGCTGCACGCATTGTTCCAGCGAACGCAGCGCATGCCCGGGTGACAGGCCGATATCCCAGAGACTGGCGAAAAATCTCTCCAGTCCGTCGCGAAAAAGCGCCTCATCGGCGGATTCGACCAGCACCAGAAGGTCGATGTCGGACTCGGGAAACAGCTCGCCACGACCGTAGCCACCGGTCGCGATCAGGCAGGCCGGTGAGTTCTCCGGCAAGGCGCGCCGCCACGCCGCCACCAGCACCGCATCGACATCCCGGGCGCGCCGCGCCAGCAGGCGGTCGATGTCCATGCCGCGTTCGAAATCGGCACCCAGTGATTCGCTGCTTTGCGCCAGCGCCTCGCGTGCCGCCGCCAACCAGTCGGCATCCGTGAGCGCATCCGCCAAGGACGCCGAGATCCGCGCCGCGCTGGGCGACACCGTCGAATCTGGCGGGCTGCTGCTCATCGTGGCCGGGTCGGTGCCTATCCGCTAGGGGACGTTGTCGTCTCCGGGAATCCGCGTCAGCACCTCGACGCCGTCGTCGGTCACCGTCACCGTATGTTCCCACTGCGCGGACAGCGAGCGGTCCTTGGTGACCACCGTCCAGCCGTCCGGCAGCAGTCGCGTATGCCGCGCGCCGGCGTTGATCATCGGCTCGATGGTGAAGCACATGCCCTTTTCCAGCGCCATGCCGGCGCCGGGACGGCCGTAGTGCAGTATCTGCGGATCCTCGTGATAGACCTGACCGATGCCGTGGCCGCAGTACTCGCGAACCACCGAGAAGCGCTCGCCTTCGGCATAGGTCTGGATTGCATGACCGATGTCGCCCAGCGTGGCGCCGGGCTTCACGGCACGGATGCCGCGCCACATCGCCTCGCGGGTCACCTCGACCAGGCGCTTGGCCAGCACCGACGGCTCGCCGGCGAAGAACATGCGGCTGTGATCGCCGTGCCAGCCGTCCTTGATGACGGTGACATCGATATTGATGATGTCGCCGTCCTTGAGGATCTTGGCCGGGCTCGGGATGCCGTGGCAGATGACGTTGTTGACCGACGTGCAGCTGGTGGCCGGAAAGCCCTTGTAGCCGACGTTGGCCGGGATTGCCTTCAGCTCGTTGACGATGAAGTCGTGGCAGCGGCGATCCAGCTCTTCGGTGGTCACGCCCGGCTGGACGTATTCACCGATCATGTCCAGCACCTCGGCGACCATGCGGCCGGCAACGCGCATCTTCTCGATCTGTTCGGGGGTCTTGATGGTTACGCTCATCCGCCAATTATCGCGGCTTGCGCCGCCAACTGCCAGCCGCCTATAATTCGCGGGCTTTGTCGGGCGTTTTCGCCCTTCAGCCGTCCACGCCGGACGTCACCGGTGAATACACACCCGCGTCGCCAACCCGTTTCGGGGTGCCTCATCCGGTTTGGAATGAGGTCGAAACGGCAGCCGCGGGGAGGACCAACCCCGAGCCACGAACCGCCACTACCTTTCCGGCGGCGGGCTCACGTTTGAGGATTTTCAGATGCCCCAAGTCACCATGCGCCAGATGCTGGAAGCCGGCGTTCACTTCGGTCACCAGACCCGTTACTGGAACCCGAAGATGGGCCCGTACATTTTCGGCGCCCGCGGCAAGATCCACATCATCAACCTCGAGAAGACCCTGCCGCTGTTCAACGACGCGATGAACTTCATCTCCGGCGTTGCCCAGAAGCGCGGCACCGTGCTGTTCGTCGGCACCAAGCGCAGCGCCCGCGAAGCGTTGCAGGAAGAGGCCGCACGCTGTGGCATGCCGTTCGTCGCCAACCGCTGGCTGGGCGGCACGCTGACCAACTTCGCCACGGTGAAGAAGTCGGTTGCCCGCCTGAAGGAGCTGGAAGCCGCCGAGACCGATGGCACCTTCGAGAAGCTGGTCAAGCACGAAGTGCTGTCGCGCCGTCGTGAACGCGAGAAGCTGGAGAAGTCGCTGGGTGGCATCAAGGACATGAACCGCCTGCCGGACGTGCTGTTCGTGATCGACATCGGCCACGAAGACATCGCCGTGCTGGAAGCCAAGAAGCTGGGCATCCCGGTGGTCGCCGTGGTTGACTCCAACTACGACCCCAACCTGGTCGACTACGCCATCCCGGGCAACGACGACGCCATCCGCGCCGTGCAGCTGTATGCCCGCGCCGCCGCTGACGCCGTACTGGAAGGCAAGGCCGCCGCGCCGATCACCGCCAAGGGCGGCAACGATGACTTCGTTGAGCTCGACGCCGACGGCAACCCGATCGTCGTTGAAGCCGAAGCCCCGAAGAAGCGCGCTCCGGCCAAGAAGGCTCCGGCCAAGAAGCCGGCCGCGAAGAAGGCTCCGGCCAAGAAAGCCGCTGCCAAGGCCGACGACAACACGGCTGAAACCAGCGCCGAGTAATGTCGCCTCGACGCACGCGGTTCGCCGCGTGCGTCGCACCCCGCAATTCCCGCTTCCCCTGTGTCTGCGGTCATGGCCGCGGCACGACATCACATTGAGGTAACCCCATGCAGATCACTGCGAACATGGTCAAGGAACTGCGCGAGCGTTCCGGCGCCGGCATGATGGAGTGCAAGAAGGCGCTCACCGAGCTCAACGGCGACATCGAAGGCGCCATGGAGCACCTGCGCAAGACCGGCCTGGCCAAGGCTGACAAGAAGGCCGACCGCGTTGCCGCCGAAGGCCGCGTGTTCTTTGCCCAGGATGGCGGCAAGGCCGTGCTGGTCGAAGTCAATTCCGAGACCGACTTCGTTGCCAAGGACGATAACTTCGTCGCCTACGGCGATGCCGTTGCCGCCGCCGCGCTGGCATCCGGCGCCGCTGACATCGACGCGCTGAAGGCCGCTTCGATGGCCAATGGCAGCGTCGAGGAAGGCCGCGCCGCGCTGATCGCCAAGGTCGGCGAGAACGTGCAGCTGCGTCGCATGATCCGCGTCGAGACCGGCAACACCGTGGTTGGCTACATCCACGGCGGCCGCATCGGCGTGCTGGTCGAACTGGCCGGCGGCGACGAAGAGCTGGCCCGCGGCATCGCCATGCACGTTGCGGCCATGAGCCCGCCTTACAACAAGGCGAGCGACGTGCCGGCCGACTTCATCGCCAAGGAAAAGGAAATCGAGCTGGCCAAGATGAGCGAGAAGGATCGCGCCAAGCCGGCTGAGATCCTCGAGAAGATCATCAGCGGCAAGACCAGCAAGATCGTCAACGAGAACACCCTGTACGGCCAGCCCTACGTGCTGAACACCGACATGACCGTCGAGGCCACGCTGAAGGCCGCCGGCGCTGACGTCGTGCGCTTCGAGCGCCTGGTGGTCGGCGAAGGCATCGAGAAGGTCGAAGAGGACTACGCCGCCGAAGTGGCGAAGGCCATGCAGGTCTGAGACCGGCATAGCCAACCGGCAACACGGAAAGGCCGCGATTCGTCGCGGCCTTTTCGTTTCCGGACATCATTGCGGGACCTGCGTGCCCGGAGCGCAACCGCTCAATCGGCAACCAGCTCCTCCAGCGGACAGGGCCGATGCAGCACGAAACCCTGAGCGCGATCGACACCGGCCTCGCGCAGGCATTGCAGGGTGGCTTCGGATTCAACCCACTCCGCCACCGTCACCTTGCCCAGCGCCCTGCCCACCGCGGTCACCGCATTCACCACCGCCATGTCCAGCGGGTTCGTCTCGACGTCGCGGACGAACATGCCATCGATCTTCAGGATGTCCACCGGCAGTGTCTTGAGGTAGGCGAACGAGGACAACCCGCTGCCGAAGTCATCCAGCGCTACCCGGCAGCCGCGGGAACGCATCGCATCAATGAAGGCGCGCGCCTCGCCTCCAACGCCGATGGATGAGGTCTCGGTCAGTTCGAAACAGAGCTTGTTGGCCGGAATGCTGCAGCGATCCAGCAGACCGATGATCCGGCTGCGAAAGGCGGCCGACGCCACCGACTGCCCGGATACATTGATGTGGCAGAGGTTCAGCCGCGCCACATGCTGTGGAGACGCTGACAGGGTGTTGAGCGTCAGCTCCACCACCCGCACATCAACTTCCTGCGCCAGACCAAAGCGTTCCACAGCACCAAGGAAGGATCCCGGCTGCCAGAGCTGGCCGTCGGCATCCTCCAGCCGCACCAGGATTTCGTATTGCAGGCTGTCCTCGGGATGGCCCTGCAGGGCGACGATCTTCTGCGCGAACAACCGCAGGCGACCTTCGGCAATGGCCGCGCGCGTATGCCCGACCCAGCTCATTTCATCCTGTCGCCGGGCGACCTCGGTATCCGACTCGACATACATGTGCACCCGGTTGCGCCCGCCTTCCTTGGCCAGGTAGCAGGCCGTATCGGCGGCACGCAGAAGCCAGGACACGGATGGCGTATCGGAATTGATCTCGACCAGACCCATGCTTGAGGTCAGGTTGAAATGCCGCCCCTCCCAGAGCAGCGAGGTTTCCGACAGCGCCCGGTTGAGCGACTGCGCCATGACGCGGCCACGATCACCCGGGGTATCGCGAAGCAGGACGGCGAACTCGTCGCCACCGAGGCGACCGATCCAGTCTCCGGGACGCAGATGCTCCGGCAGGGTGCTGGCGACCAGCATCAGCAGCTGGTCTCCCGCCGAATGGCTGGAGGTGTCGTTGATCAGCTTGAACTGGTCGAGATCCACGTAGCACAGCGTGTGGCGCCGCTGGTCCGCATCGGGCGCGGAAAGCAGTCCTTTCAGGCGACGTTCGATTTCCCGGCGGTTGATCAGGCCGGTCAGGCTGTCGTGACTGGCCTGATAGGCCAACGACTCGGACAGGCGCCGGGATTCAGTGACATCCTCGACCATGACGAACACCCGGCGGGGATTGTTGCCGCCATCATCATCGGTCACCGGTGACACGCTGATCCGGCACCAGACCCGGGAACCGTCCGCCCGCACGATCTGCCGTTCGACCGGCTCCATCGACACCGACCATTCCAGTCGCTGCCCTGCACTGCCGGCGGTTCCATCCGCTCCGCCGAGAAAGCGCTCGAAAGGCCTTCCGATGGCCGCGCTCGACGGCAGCCGCAGCAGCTTTGCCAACGGCTTGTTGATCGCAACGATGCGACCATCCGGCAACAGCTTGGCCATGCCCATGACCGATTGCACGAAGGCGGCGCGATACAGGGATTCTGTGGAGCGGATCCGTCGCAGGGAAATCACGTACACCGTCGCCGTGAAGGCCGCCACCAGCAGGAAGAACACGATGTAACCCAACAGCAAGACCCGGCGGAACCATTCCGAACCCTCGGTCAGCAGGCTACCGAACGCGCGCTCGTCACGCGCGAGGTCGATGGCGATCTGGTCCAGCTCCGTCTGCAGCCCGGCATCGATCGGACCGGCTTCGGGATCACGCCAGTGACGTTCCATGCGGTCCGCGACATCGATCATCACGTCGAGTTTGCGGTCGCCTGCCGCCCAGGCGTCGAGCGCCTCGGAAAAATACGGCGCCCAGGAAACATGGCGATACATCCAGATGATGCGGTCGAGGTCGTCCTCCGCATTGCGGCCAGCCAGAAACCCGACTCGGGCGCGGGCAAGGTCCGGTGGGTCGCTGTCCAGCGCCCTGCGCGCCATGCGATCCCCCAGCGGCACCGACAGTGCCCGCCTTGCACTGGCCAGGTCGTCCGGATCACCACTCTGCCCGTAGCGGTTGAGGAACATTTCGGCCAGGACCCGGCTTCGCGACCAATGCCCCTCCCCGCTGATATATGCCGTGGCCGACCCGAGAACCTCGAAGGCGATGGTAGTGGTGAGGATGGTCAACGCCACCGCCGCGATCAGGGTCACGCCAGCAGCCACCAGCGCAGGCCGCGCGCTGCGCTGGTCGAGCCCATCCGGGATTTCTTCGACACCCGGAACCGACCGTCGCTTCAAACCCCACACGTCGTCGCATTCCCTTGCAACCATTCGCTCCCCTGTTCCCCCATTGGCCCACAGCACACCGACCATGATCGGCGTCCGCCAGCATGCATCGCCAGCGGCATCAGGCAGGAACGCCCACGGCTCAAAACCGCATCTCCGACTCCACCTCCGCCGT
The DNA here is from genome assembly GCA_024233975.1 of Rhodanobacteraceae bacterium. GTDB lineage: Bacteria > Pseudomonadota > Gammaproteobacteria > Xanthomonadales > Xanthomonadaceae > JACKOX01. The sequence goes on along the minus strand of JACKOX010000003.1, from coordinate 140,146 downwards.
GCCGCTACGCGCCATTGCCAGGCTCGCACGGCCCTTGTCCAGCACCAGGTAGATGAATTTGCCGCTGCGCCAGTTGAGCGGCCGGATGATGTGGTACTGCCGACCCAGTGTGATCAGGATGTCTTCGATCTGATCACGAAGCACCATCGCCTTGATGGCCTCCAGCTTAGCCCGCAGCACCACGGTATTGCCGGCGGCAGCGGCGTCGAGGTCGATACCACCACCGGCCTTGGCCATGGCCATGCCACTGTTGGCGTCCACGATCGCGGCGGCCGTGGCGCCCTGTATCCGCATCAGCCGGTCAAGCGCTCGCGACAGCTCAGCCACTGGCGACCTCCTCCGCGATGCGAACGCGTGAAGAGCCGGCGCTCGGGACATGTGACGACGGGGTATTCACGCATCGGCCCGCTGTTCGAGACCCAGCCCGATGTCCTGTGCCGTGGAACGCGCGGCGAACAGCACGGCGCCGAGACTGGCGGAGTCGTTGCAGAGAACGCAGAGCAGCAGTTCGTGTTCGCTGGCGGGAATGCGCAGGGCCACGACATGGCCACGGTCGCTTTCGATGATGATGTTCCGGCAGCTGTTCATGCGCAGCTCCTGCACCACAGCCTCGCTCAGGGCGAGCAGTGAACTGGCCATGGCGGCCAGCTTGTCGCCACTGATGTCATCGCGCAGCAACGACGCCACCTCGAAACCATCGCCACTGACAACCGACGCCGACACCACGCCAAGCGTCTGCTGCACGAGGGTTTCGATCTGCTGCTGGCATGCCTGCCGCAAATGCGGGTCATCGTTCATTCGCGAGGTTCCCTGGCTCCATGTGAAGGTTCAAACGACCGTCGTGGCGCGCGCCTCGACCAGGGCAACCAGCGTGCCCAGCAAGGTACGAACCTGCCTGGGCTCGCGCGCGTCCAGCGCGAACACCGGCAGCACACGACCGGATTCCCGCAGTCGCTCGTTGTAGGTTTCGGTATCGGGCTGCGGATTGACGTCGGTACGCGTCACGCCGATCACCATCGCGCCCCGCTGGTCGAGGTCGGCAAACACCTTGAGGTAACGATCAAGGTCGCCGATGGGATCGGGGGCCGCGTTGTCCAGCAGCAGCATCAGGCCCAGCGCCCGTCGCTCCAGGATCTTCCACATGAAGTCGAAGCGCTCCTGTCCCGGCACGCCATACAGGCGCACCTTGTCGTGACCGGACAAGGTGATCTCGCCATAGTCGAGCGCCACCGTGGTCAGCGCCTTGGAATGACGGGCGAGATCGGTATTGCGGGCCTCGGTGCGAACGACGGGAATCTCGCTCAGGGCGGCGATGGCCGTGGTCTTGCCGGCGCCCATCGGGCCGGCAACCAGAACAATGTATTCCTGCGACATGTGATCCCTCCCCGCCTGTGCGCCCGAAAAGAACTGGCGCGTCCGGAGGCCGCTATAGACCCAGGCTCTGCCGCAGCCTGCTGAACAGACCTCCCAGTGCACCCGAGCGCGCCTGCGTTGCCGGCACCGCCGCCACCGGAAGCAGATCCGCGCCATCCATTCCACACTCCTCGCTGAGCCCGCACAGCTCGCAGGCATGCAGGAAATGGCGGATGTCCGATAGCGGCAGGCCAGTGGCACTGGCGATCTCCGCTACCGTCATCGCCCGCGTCGAAATCACGGCGCACAACTGGATATGCTCCGGCCGGTGCGACAGGCGGGTCAGGTTGGGCCAGCGACGCAGACGGAACCGGGCCTGGCTCAGCCGCTCGGGACTGCGTTCCCAACTGGTCGCCAGGCCGATCGTCCACAGCACTTCGTCGATCGGGCGTCCCTCGCCAATGACGCTGCGCAATTCCGGCAGGTCATCGGGAATGCTGGTCATCACGAAACGATGCTGTGACAGCGCGTCCTGCAGCTGTGACAGAGGAAAGTCGGTGCAGAAGGTGCGCGCCTGCCGGCAAAGGAACAGCGTGCCGTGCCCGACAATCCGCGCCCTCAGCGAATGTTCCAGGCGATTCTCCAGCAGTCGGGCCAGCGCCGAGGCAAGCGACTTGCCGTCGTCTGCCTCGGCCTCGATCAGCTCATCGACTGCCGGTTCCACACGCGGCTGGCGCAAGCGGTCATGGGCGTCGTTGAGCAGTTCCATCACCGCCATTACCCGCGGTGGCATTATCAGCCGCACGCCCGGCTCCGCCGGCATGGACTCGTCTTCGGACAGCACCAGGCCGGTCAGCGTAGCGGTGGCATGCGGCAGATCGATGCCCGGCCGATGCAGTCGCAGATCGCAATCGCTGTCGTCATCGACCAGCTCCCAGCGAGCTTCGGTACGGCTGTCCAGCACGTCCACGATGGCACGCAGCAGCTGCCTCTCGCCCGGACTGAGGCCGAGCACGGCCAATCGAAGGGTGCTTCGAGATGCGGCAATGCCGTGGGGTGAGCCGGCGTCCGCCGCGGTGTTGGCAGAAATCCGGTAGTCGATCGAGGACGCTTGCACGCCGTTCTCCTCCAGTCCAAGAGGTGATCGGCGGGGGCTCGGCCGAGAATCTTTGGCACGGACGGCGGCTTCGCGGCAGTCCTGCGGTTACCCATTCGGCGCAAGGAAAAGGCGCCACCGGGTTCCGCTCTGACCCTACGCGCCGACGCGACAAATGGCAAGCGCGTTTCCTGCGCGAAGCTCAACCAGGTTCCGGTCCCAGCCGCTTTCGTGAAAGCAGCTCGCAGGCAGCCACGACTTCCGCCGCGATATCGGTGAGTTTGCGCCGCTCCGCGCGCGCGCGCTCACGCAGTAGTCGCTGTGCGGTGTCGTGATCCAGGTGATGGCGCTCCATGAGAATCCCGATGGCGACGCTGACACCGCGGTTCTGGTCCAGCGCCACCTCCAGCTGCCGGCCGGTGTCACGCAGGCTGCGCAGGTCATGCCCGCGGGCGATTGCCGCCTCCACCATCGGCAGCAGCTGCGGCATGTCGATCGGCTTCACCGCGAAACCCACGGCACCCAGCGACGTCGCCTCCTCCACTGTCGGCGCATCACCGTACGCACTGACGAAGAGGAACGGCACGCGGTTCTCCTCGCGCAGATGTCGTGCCAGATCGAAACCGTCCCGCCCGCTCATGCGGATATCGATGAGCGCAAGGTCGGGCGAGAACTCACCTTTCGCCAACAGCGCCATTGCGGCATCGACCGACGACGCCTCTCGAACCTCATAGCCAGCCGAACGCAGGCCGGCGGCCGTGGTTGCCAGAATCAGCCGGTCATCATCGACCAGCAGCAGCTGCTGCTTCCTGTCACTCATACCGATTGCTCCGTTCAAACTGCGCATCCGGCCCACCCGGCAACAGCACGGGCGGCGCCAGCTCGAAAGTGGTGATCACCCGCTCGCCGTGTTCCTGCAGCGACAGGCGGGAGCCCGACGTGGGCATCAAGGACTTCGCCAGCGACAGACCATTGCCCACCTGGCTACCCAGATCCAGATCAAAACGCGGCGGCAGGAATCCCTGGTTGCTGATGATGATCCGCACCTCATTGCCATCGCTGGCAGCCGATATGCGGATCACCCCATCGGGACCATTGCGTACGCGATGCTTCACGGCGTTCATGATGACTTCGTTGATGATCATCGCCACCGGCACGGTCTCCTCTTCCGCCACTCGCGCCCCGCCCAGCAGCTGGCTACTCTGCTCGAGGACGATTGGCGCGTGGGTGACGGTCGAGATCGAACTGGAGATGCGCGTCAGCAAGGCCAGCAGATCCAGCGCACCACCTTCGAGCTCGCCGTGCAGGCCATGCACGGCGGCGATGGTCAGCACCTGCGCCGTGGCCGATTCGAGCAGCGGTTGCAGCAGCGGCTTGTCGCCCAGATGCTGGCGAAGCAGGCCGGCAACACCCTGCAGGTGGTTCTTGATTCGGTGATGCACCTCGCGAACCAGGGCATCACGCTGCTGACGGACCACCGCCAGCCGCCGCTGCTCCTGCTGGCGCTGCGAGGTGAGATCCTCGATCACCGCCGAATAGGTGGGCGTCCCATCGGCCGACTGCATCCGCGTCGCGACCACCGCCACCACCATCGACAGGTCCTGCCTCGCGCCAAGATCCAGCTCCATGGTCACTGCGCTGGAGCCTTCCGTCATGGCCTCTTCAACGGCAATGGCGACACCTTTCGCGGACGCCGGCATTGGCGCACCCAGCACGTTGTTGCGGCGCACCCCGAACAGGCGTTCGGCGTCTTCGTTCCACAGCAGCACGCCGCGTTCGTTGTTCCAGGCAACGAATGCGAGAGGTGCCTTTTCCAGCAGGTAGTTGAACGAACCTACGGCTTCGTCATGGCGAAGCGTATTCAGGCGGTCGCGCCGCCGGGCGCGCGCAAGCAGGACGAGTGTTCCGCTGAAAACCAGCAGCGTCGCCAGCATGACCAGACCATGACGCAGCAGCCCACCGCCACTTCCGAGCTGGTCGAGCAGCTCATCCTTGCGCAGAGCATTTGCCGAAACACTCGCCAGCACCATGCCGGCGATATGACGCTCCTGTTCCGTGGCCTGATCATCCGCGAGCATCGCGCGCGCTTGCTCGACAAGCTCCGCGTCCCGCGAATCTTCCTGCCCATCAGCCACCCACTTTTCCACGGAATGCAGCGAGCGGTAGTCGAGCGCGAGATGCGCGCCCAACGCCAGCAGGAACACCAGGTTGGCGATCAGGAACAGCCAGAATATCCAGGCGGGACTTTTCAAGGGCAGGCATCGCAGGAGTCGTGACCCACTCCAAGGTAGCGCATGTCCGTGGCCCCCTGCGTGACTCGTCCCATGAAGCGCGAGCACTTCATCTCAGGCACCCGCGCAACGCCGCCGAACGTGATCCAACAGGAGAATTGATGTCGCCGTGACGCCCCTTGCCATTTTTTCGGGGCGAGCGTAGGGTCGCAATCAACGCCGCCAATCGCCCCAACCACGCGACTGGCCGCCCATCGTTCCAATGGCTGCCGCAAAGCCGCAGCCGGTGCACGAATCCTCGGCCCAAACCCTGCCGATCACCTCTGAAGCAAGAGGAGAACGGCGTGCAGTTGCTGGCCAGCCCCACTTTCCCCGAAGCCAACCGCGTCACCGCGGCGCTCCACGCGCAGTCAGGGACATCGATCCGCCGTGGCTGACGAAAGCTTCCGGGTGGACGGGCTCACGGCGCGACTCCGCGCAAGCCAGGCGCATCTCGACAGGCTGCGACAGTCACGGCCGTGGCTGCGCCAGCTTTGCCTGTGCACTCGCGACGGCAAGACCATGGCCGAAGCCAGCGCCGATGGCGGCCTTGATGCCGTCGCCGCCGCGAAACTCCATGGCGCACTGCTCGCGCTGTGTCAGTCCTTCGCAGAAAAAGCCTTCCAGTCGATTCCCGAGCACAGCCTTGTCGCGACCGCGCGTGGTTGCATCGTCGCCGTGCGCATGCCCTGCGCCAGTGGAACCTTCATTCTCGGCGTCCTGGCCGACTCCAGCGAGCCCATCGGGCTGACGCTGCGGGAAAGTCTGGATGCCGCCAAGGATCTTGCCGCCATCCTCGACACGGGCGATGCGGCGGGACAGTCCGGGTGATCTCCATGACCGGGCGAGCTGTATCCGACACATCCAACAACACTCTCTCGAAGGAGAACTGAAATGGCAAAAGTCAGCCTGGAACCCCTGCGCTCGATGGACGGCTATGTCGCCAGCGCCCTGGTGGACGCGGACAGCGGAATGATGCTCGCCGGGGATGGTGCCGGCGTGAATCTCGAAGTTGCCGCCGCAGGCAACAGTGAAGTGGTACGCGCCAAGCGCAAGGTGGCCAACAACCTCAAGCTCAACGACACCATCGAGGACATCCTGATCAGCCTGACCAAGCAGTACCACATCATCCGCCCGCTTGAATCGGCACAGCAGTTGTTCCTCTACGTGGTACTGGATCGCGGCAAGGCAAACCTGGCCATGGCGCGGCACGAAATCCGCACGTTCGAGAAGTCCCTGGACTTCGGTTGAGACGAGCGTTGATCGATGCCCTCCCCGGGGTGGTATCCGAGCCTCGGGGTGGCGCATCGGCCCCAGTCGTCGTGCGGCATTTCCAGCCACACCACGACCCTCCACCGCCCATGCCAAGGTGACTTGGCACAACCCCGACCGCGTTCCCCGGAGCCGACGCCAACACATGGCCCATCCACTGTGCCAGCTGTTTTCCGACGCCGGGTTGCCGCTCTGCCGGCGACTGCAGGAAATGCTCGATGAGCATCCCAGCCATCGAACTGATCGCCGTGGCTGCGGATACACTCAGGCGACGCGACACCTGTCCACCTTCGTGAACAGTACCCCGGACGACAACGACACGCTGGATCTTGAACTCTTTCTCGACTGGCCACGCCGCGCCACCGAGATGCTTTCCGCGCAACTGGTCGAGGCAGGCGCCAGCGGCTGGCGGGAGCTCGGCCGCGGTCGTGAAAACCTGCTGGACGCACTACCCGACAGCGAACCATCACGATGCTTCCGTCGGCTGTTCGATCTGGAACGACGCAGCGCGGCCCTTCCGTTAGTGCCGGAAAGTCAGATCCTGCTACGCCTGATCCTGCAGATATTGTTCCGCCGCTGTAGCGACTCCGCTTGTCTCGCGCCGATGCTGGAAAAACCCGACATCGGCAGCTGCACGCGTGCCGAAGAGTTTTTCCTCGAAATAGCCCATGGCCGCATCCGCCGCGGCGGCGCGATCAACATCTTCGTGGACGACACGGGCAAGCCGCTGCTGGTAGAGAAGATGAACCTCGGCGAATCGCATTCCGCCATCGCGATGGCGCCACTTTGCATCGGTCGGATTGAGGTTCCGCCGGGAAGCCTGTTCGCCTTGCGCACGCTAGAACAAGCACCATCCCGACGATCAACGGAACATGGCTTGTTGATGGGCATGGAGGGCATCATCGAGGCCCGCTTTCTCCGACTGACCACGCTGGCATTGGCGCCGGATGACCGCCGCCGCACCTTTACCGCGCAAATGGAGGCACAGGACCGGCTTGGCATGTTGTCACCCGGCAGCACCACCCTCGACGACCTGCGTCGCGTCGCCGCGGACGAATGCCAAAGCAGCCGCTGATGTCGATCAAGGCCTTCTACTCCCCGCACTACGCCGCAGCCGACACACCCACGCTGGCGCGGCTTGGGATCGTCGCGAAACGACTGCGCGACTTGCCGGGCATCGAGCTGCTGGAGCCATCACCGTTGGATCGCGGGAAACTGCTTGGCCTGCACCAGGCGGACTATCTGCTCGCCTTTCATGAAGGCATCGAGCCGTTGGCTTCCAGCCAGGGCGTGCGCTGGTCACCGACGGTTCGCAATGCGTTCTACTGGATGCTGTCCGGCCAGCTGCTGGCATCCGAACAGGCGATGGAGAGCGGCATCGCCATCAATCTGGCGCGAGGTTTCCACCATGCGGTTTTCGAGCGCGGCTCCGGCTACTGCGCCCTGAACGGCATCGCCCTGCTCGCCCACCACCGGCCTGATCACAAGGTCTTCGTCATCGATTGCGACGAGCACGGTGGCAACGGCACCGAGGAGTTCGCCCAGCGGCTGGAGAACCTATACCAGGGCTCGATCTTCGGCACCCGCTTCGGCTGCCTCGGCCACCAGCGCGCCTGGAACTACCTCGTGCATGTGGCGGACGACGGCTTCCAGCGCTATCTGGATTCGATCTCGGAGATCCGGCAACACATCGTGGACACCCGACCCGACTTGCTGGTGTTCCAGGCCGGCGTCGACTGCCATCGCGACGACCCGAAAAGCCGGGTTGGCCTGTCCTCGGCGCAACTCGAGCAACGCGATCGCAAGGTAATCGGCATCGCCCACGACCTCGGCATTCCGCTGCTCATCGTTCTGGGCGGCGGCTACCAGGACCCAGAGCGCCTCGCCGCACTCAACATCGGCACCTTGCAGGCGGCACTGGACGTGTTCGGCTGAATCGCCGGCGACCGCCAGCAACAGGCCGATATCTGCCCGTCGTCCACGCCTGCTGCCCGGATTCGGATAGAATGCCGGCGTTTTGCCTGCCCCGACGGAGCCGCCCCGTGAACGCCGACGCCATCAAGTACCGCCGCATCCTCCTCAAACTCAGCGGCGAGGCCTTGATGGGTCAGGCCGATTACGGCATCGACCCTGCCGTGATCCAGCGCATGGCGAAGGAGATCAAGGAAGTCAGCGAGGCCGGCGTCCAGGTGGGCCTGGTTATCGGCGGCGGCAATATCTTCCGCGGCGAAGGTCTGGCCGCTTCGGGCATGGATCGGGTCGCCGCCGACAACATGGGCATGCTGGCCACGGTGATGAATGCACTGGCCATGCAGGACGCACTGGAAAAGGTCGGCATCTTCGCGCGGGTGATGAGCGCACTGAAGATCAACGAGGTCTGCGAGGACTACATCCGCCGCCGCGCCATCCGCCACCTCGAGAAAGGCCGGGTGACGCTGTTCGCCGCCGGCACGGGCAACCCCTTCTTCACCACCGATTCCGCCGCCGCCCTGCGCGCCATCGAAATCAATGCCGACCTGCTGCTGAAGGGCACCAAGGTCGACGGTGTCTACGACTCGGATCCGGAGAAGAACCCCGACGCCAAGCGTTTCGAGCGCCTGAGCTACAAGGAAGTGATCAACCGCAACCTGCGGGTGATGGACACGGCCGCCATCGCGCTGTGCCGTGACTACAACGTGCCGCTGCGGATCTACGACATGACCGTGCCGGGCAACCTGCGACGCATCGTCGAGGGCCAGGACATCGGCACGCTGGTGACCCGCGAGGACTGAATCGCGCCCTGCGAGCCGTCGCGGCTGCGACAACCCGGCGCGCCGGCATCGCCTATAATGGCCGATTGTCATCACCAACCCGCCGTCAACCATCACCGGGACACCACCGGAATCGACCGGACAAGGCCATGATCAAGGACATCCTCAAGGACGCAGAGACCCGCATGGGCAAGAGCGTCGAATCCCTGCGCCACGAACTGACCCGCCTGCGCACCGGCCGTGCCAGCAGCGCGCTGGTCGATCACATCAAGGTGTCGTACTACGGATCGGACATGCCGCTGAGCCAGGTGGCCAGCGTGGCCGCCACCGATGGCCGCACGCTGACCATCACGCCGTGGGAAAAGAACATGGTGGGTCCGGTGGAAAAGGCCATCCTGGCCTCCGACCTCGGCATCACCCCGACGACCGCCGGCACGGTCATCCGCATCAACATCCCGGCGTTGACCGAGGAGCGTCGCCGTGACCTCGGCAAGCAGGTTGCCCATGAAGGCGAGAACAGCAAGGTGGCGGTGCGCAACATCCGCCGCGATGCCATGCAGCACGTCAAGGACCTCCTGAAGGAAAAGGAGATCACCGAGGACGAGGAGCGCCGCGCCGAGCAGGACATCCAGCAGTTGACCGATCGCTTCGTCAAGGACATCGACGAGGTGGTGAAGGTCAAGGAAGCCGAGCTGATGGAAATCTGATCCCGCGATGTCGGGATCTGTCGTGACCCAGCCAGCCGCGAGCGCCAGCATCGTCCCCCGCCACCTGGCGGTGATCATGGACGGCAATGGCCGCTGGGCGCAGCGTCGCCACCGCCCGCGGAGCATCGGCCACCGTGCCGGCGCCAGGGCCGTGAATGTCTGCGTGGACTACTGCCTCGACCACGGTATCGAGGCCCTGACCCTGTTCGCCTTCTCCAGCGAGAACTGGCAGCGACCGGCCGATGAGGTCGGCGCGCTGATGCAGCTGTTCATGCGTGCGCTGGATCGCGAGGTTGATGATCTGGGCCGCCGCGGCGTCCGCCTGCGCTTCATCGGCGAGCGCGGCGCATTCGCCGAAGCCCTGCGCCAGCGGATGGACCGCGCCGAAGCATTGACGCTCGGCAACACCCGGCTGCAGCTCAATATCGCCGCCAACTACGGCGGACGCTGGGACATTACCCAGGCCAGCCGTCGCCTTGCCGAAGACGTCGCCGCCGGGCGTATCACCGCGGACAGCATCGACGAGGCTGCGCTTGCGTCGCGACTGTCACTGGCCGAGCTGCCGGCACCGGACCTGTTCATCCGCACCGGCGGGGACCAGCGCATCAGCAACTTCCTGCTCTGGCAGCTGGCCTACTGCGAGCTGTGGTTCACCGACACCCTGTGGCCGGACCTGAGCCGCGAGACGCTGGATGGCGCCATGGCTGACTTCGCCAGTCGCGAGCGCCGCTTTGGCAAGACCAGCGAGCAGGTCAGCGACAAGACAATTGTGGGAGCCTCAGCATGAAGCAGCGGATCATCACCGCCCTGCTGATGGCGCCCCTGGCGATCTGCGCCGTGCTGTTCCTGCCGTCACCGGCCTTTCTCGCGCTGTGGGCCGCCATCCTGCTGGCCGGCCTGTGGGAATGGACGCGGCTCGTGGGCATGCGCAAGCGGGAGCAGCGTGCCGTGGTGGTGCTCGCCCACGCCCTGCTGATGTCCGCCCTCGCATGGGCCGGATGGCCACAATGGTTCGTGCCGATCACGGTGATTGGCGGCATCTGGTGGCTGGTCGCCAGCGCGTGGCTGCTGTTCGCCTATCACTTCGGCGAGGCCGACAACCGCCGCAACCGCATGATCAAGCTGCTGGCCGGCAGCCTGGCGGTGATTCCCGCCTGGTGCGCACTGGCGTTGCTGCATGCCGCACCGGGTGATGGCCCGGTCTGGGCGTTGTTCAGCGTGATGCTGGTCTGGGTGGCCGATACCGGTGCCTATTTCAGCGGTCGACATTTCGGTGGTGCCAAGCTGGCCCCGGTGATCAGCCCGAAAAAGACCTGGGCCGGGTTCTTTGGCGGCATTGCCGGCAGCCTGCTGTTCGCCCTGCTCGCCAGCTTCGTGCTCGACATGGACCAGCAGCGCTGGCCGACACTGCTGCTGATCACCGGGCTGGCCACCGTGGCCTCGGTGATGGGCGACCTGTTCGAAAGCCTGCTGAAGCGACATTCCGGCGCCAAGGACTCCGGCGCGGTGATCCCGGGCCATGGTGGCATCATGGATCGTCTCGACAGCGTGGTCGCGGCGGTGCCGGTGTTCGCGCTGGGTCGCTGGCTGCTGGGCTTGTGAGATCGACATGAGGCGTGTTGCCGTCCTGGGAGCCACCGGCTCCATCGGCGCCTCGGCGCTGGATGTGATCGCAAGGCATCCGGACCGCTTCGAGGCGACGGTACTGAGCGCCAACACCCGCGTGGACGAACTGGCGGCGCTTTGTCATCGCTTCAAACCGCGCCGGGCGATCATCGCCGACCCGGCACGTCTGGCCGACCTGAAAGCCGCATTGTCCGACCTGGACTGCATCGCCGAAGCCGGCCCGGAAGCACTGGAAGCCGCTGCGGGCGACACCGAAACCGACACTGTACTCGCCGCCATCGTCGGCGCCGCGGGGATGCGCTCCACCCTGGCCGCCGCGCGCACCGGCAAGCGCCTGCTGCTCGCCAACAAGGAATCGGTGGTCGTTGCCGGTGCGCTATTGATGCGCGAAGTTGCCGACAATGGTGCCGAAATACTGCCCATCGACAGCGAACACAACGCCATCTTCCAATGCCTGCCGTCGCCACAGGCGGTCGCGGATGCGCATTCCGGCGTCGAGCGCATTGTGCTGACCGCTTCCGGCGGCCCCTTCCGCGGCTGGTCGCGTGAGCGGCTTGGTGTCGTCACGCCGGAACAGGCCTGCGCCCATCCCAACTGGGACATGGGCCGGAAGATCTCCGTCGACTCCGCCACCCTGATGAACAAGGGCCTGGAAGTCATCGAGGCACACTGGCTGTTCGCCGCTCGACCCGAACAGATCGAGGTGGTCGTCCACCCGCAGAGCATCGTGCACTCGCTGGTCGGCTACCGCGATGGCTCGCTGCTGGCCCAGCTGGGACAACCGGATATGCGCACGGCGCTGGCCTATGGCCTCGGCTGGCCTGAACGCATCGACGCCGGCGTGCGGGCGCTGGACATGGCCGCGCTGGGAAGCCTTGATTTCGAGCCACCCGACCGCCATGCCTTTCCTTGTCTGGATCTGGCCTATTCGGCACTGGAACAGGGCGGCGGCGCGCCTACCATCCTCAATGCGGCCAACGAGGTCGCGGTTTCAGCCTTTCTTCAGCGGCAATTGGGTTTCCTGTCCATTCCCGAAGTGATTGCCGCCACGCTGGATGCGGGACTGGACGGCGACAGCGATTCACTGGAAGGGCTCATCGCGCTGGACGCCGCCGCACGTCGTGAAGCGGAGCTGCAGGCCGCGCGGCGACACTGACGCACACGGATTGATTGAATGAACCAAATCGTCGGCTCCATCTGGTGGTTGATCGTCAGCCTCGGCATCCTGGTCACCTTCCACGAATTCGGGCACTTCTGGGTGGCCCGCAAGCTGGGCGTCCGCGTCCTGCGCTTCTCTGTGGGCTTCGGTCGCCCGCTCTGGCGCCGCACAGCGAAAAGCGGCACCGAATACCAGGTGGCGATGATCCCGCTGGGCGGCTACGTCAAGTTCCTCGACGAATACGAAGGCGACGTGCCGCCGGAGCAGGTGCATGAGGCCTTCAACCGCCAGTCGGTCTGGCGCCGCTTCGCCATCGTGGCCGCGGGCCCCTTGTTCAACCTGATCCTCTGCGTGTTCCTCCTATGGAGCATGCACATGCTCGGAAAGAGCGATCGCCTGCCCTACGTCGGCGAAACCACTGGCATTGCCGCGGAATCCGGACTGCATTTTGGCGACCGCATCCTGTCGGTCGACGGCAAGCCCGTGCCCACGTGGTCGCATGTCTATTCCGAACTGGTCATCGCGGCCATCGACCATCGCAATGTCGAGCTGTCCGTGCAACGGGACGGCGGCGCCCCGCGCGAGGAAACCCTGCAGCTGTCGAAGCTGCCGGCCGACTTCGACCAGACCAACCCCATCGGCGCCACCGGACTGACCCCGCGCTGGACCTACGCGACGGTCGGCGGTTTCGCCGACGATTCCCCCGCCAAGGAGGCCGGCCTCCGCCAGGGTGACCAGATCATCGGCGTCAACGGAACAGCGGTATCTACCTGGGGCGAGATGAGCAAGGCGATTGCCGCCAATCCGGAGGGCCAGGCGCTATCGCTGCTCGTGCGCCGCGATGGCGGCAGCGAGCAGATCTACCGGCTGCAGCCGCGACTGGATAACAGCACGGCCAAGCCGCGCTGGATCATCGGCATAACCCAGGCCGACGCCACGGTTCGCCGCATGGGCCCGATTGACGCCATGTCCCAGGCCTTCGCCGATACCCGCGACTTGACCGCCAAGAGCCTCGGAATGATTGGCCGCCTGCTCACCGGCGCCGCGTCCGTCCAGAACATGAGCGGACCGATCACCATCGCCAAGGGCGCCAATGCCACGGCCAGCATCGGCATGGACTGGTACCTCTACTTCCTCGCCGTGATCAGCCTCAGCCTGTGCATCATGAACCTGCTGCCGATCCCGATCTTGGACGGCGGACACCTGCTGTATTACCTTATTGAGATAATAAAGGGCAGCCCGGTCAGTGAGCGAGTGCTGATTGCGGGCCAGTACGTCGGTCTGGCCCTGCTTGCCGGCCTGATGGGACTGGCCTTCTATGTCGACCTAGCTCGTTGATCGACAACGAAAAGCCCTCGGGGATTGACCCCATTCCGGACACGTGGCGCCAGCCATGGCGCGACGTGTCCTTGCGCACCTGAAAATGGACGTGACGATGACGCGACATTCCACCCTCCTGACCCTGACCATTTCGCTGGCCGCCGTCGCCCAGCCTGTCCTGCAGCCCGCGCAGGCACAGCTGCTGCTCCCGGACGACGGTTCCTGGGTCATCTCCGACATCCGCGTCGATGGCCTGCAGCGTATTTCCGCCGGTACCGTCTTCAACTACCTGCCGCTGGAAAAGGGCGACCGCATGGACAAGGCCAAGAGCGCCGAAGCCATCCGGGCACTGTTCAAGACCGGCTTCTTCCAGGACGTGAAGCTGGAGCGTCAGGGCAACATCCTGGTGATCACCGTGGCCGAACGCCCGGCGATCAACAAGATCACCCTGGTCGGCAACAAGGACATCAAGACGCCCGAGCTGATGAAGGGCCTGTCCGAAATCGGCCTCGCCGAAGGTGAGACCTTCGACAAGCTCAGCCTGGACCGCGTCACCCAGGAACTGACCCGCCAGTACAACAACCGCGGCAAGTACAACGTCCGCATCGATCCGGCGATCAACACGCTGGACCGCAACCGCGTCGACATCACCATCACCGTCGCCGAAGGCAAACCGGCCAAGCTTCGTCACATCAACATCGTCGGCAACGAAACCTACACCGACGACCAGATCACCGACGCCTGGGAATCGCACACCCACAACTGGCTGAGCTGGTACAAGAAGGACGACCAGTATTCGCGCGAGAAGCTGTCCGGCGACCTCGAAAAGCTGTCCTCCTACTACCTGGATCGCGGCTACGTCGACTTCAACCTGGATTCCACCCAGGTTTCGATCAGCCCTGACCGCCGTGACATGTTCGTCACCGCCAACGTCACCGAGGGCGAGGTCTACAAGTTCGGCAAGATCAAGATCACCGGTGACACCATCGTTCCAATGGACCAGGTCGAGCGCCTTGTGCTGGCGCGCGAGGGATATACGTTCTCGCGGCGCATCCTGGAGCTGAGTTCGGACGGCATCATCACCGTGCTGGCCAACGTCGGCTACGCCTTCGCCAATGTCACCCCGATTCCAACCATCAACAAGGAAGACCGCACGGTCGACATCAACCTGTTCGTCGAGCCGGGCCAGCGCGTCACCGTGCGCCGCATCCTGTTCAACGGCAACCAGCAGACCGCCGACGAGGTGATCCGTCGCGAAATGCGCCAGTTCGAAGGTGCCTGGTATTCGCAGGCAGCAATCGACCGCTCCAAGGTCCGCCTGCAGCGACTCGGCTACTTCGAAGACGTCAAGGCCGACACCCGCAAGGTGCCGGGCAGCGATGATCTGGTCGACGTGGTGTACAGCGTGACCGAACGCAACTCGGGCAGTTTCATCTTCGGTGTCGGCTACTCGCAGTTGTCGGGTGTCATCACCTCGGTCTCGCTGGTGCAGAACAACTTCTTCGGCACCGGCAGTCGCGTTGGCGTGACCGTGCAGAACAACGCCTATGTCAAGCGCCTGGACTTCTCCTACTATGATCCGTACTTCACGGATGATGGCCTGTCGGTTGGCTACAACATCGTCTATCGCGAGCTGGACCAGCGTCAGGCGAACATCGCGGCTTACACCAGCAACAACGGCGCGTTCCAGACCGTTTTCGGCATCCCGCTGACTGAAAACGACACCCTGGCAGCGACCATCGGCATCGACAAGAACCAGATCAACGTCATTCCGGGCCTGACCCCGGATCCGATCGTGGACTACATCCAGAACAAGGTTGGTCGGCGTACCTTCCACGCCTGGCGCACCGAGCTGGCCTATTCCCGCGACACCCGAAACGCCTTCTTCAATCCGACCCGCGGCACCTACCATCGCGTCTCCGCGGAAGTGGCGCTACCGGGTTCGACGCAGGAGTACTACAAGCTCAGCTACCAGTTCGCCAAGTACTGGCCGCTGTCGCGTTCGCTGGTGCTGCTGACCTCGGCAGACCTCGGCTACGGCGATGGCTACGGCAATGCTTCCGAAAATGGCCTGCCCTTCTTCGAGAACTTCTACGCAGGTGGTGTCCGCTCGGTGCGCGGTTTCGAAGACAACACGCTGGGCCCGACCTTCACGTCGGAGCTCAACCCGACCTACCACCAGCCGCTGGGTGGCGCGCTGAAGACCACCGGCACGCTGGAAATGCTGTTCCCGACGCTGATCAAGAGCAACGCGGCCCAGCTGTCGGCATTCGTCGACTTCGGCAACGTGTTTGCCGATACCGCCAGTTTCTCGGTTGATGAGTTCCGCGCATCGGCCGGCATCTCGCTGAAGTGGCAGGCACCGGTCGGCCCGATCGTCATCAACTTCTCGCAACCGCTGCGGAAGCAGGATGATGACCGCGTCGAGCGTCTGCAGTTCTCCTTCGGCACCCAGTTCTAAGCGACGGCAGGCGTAGCGGGGACCATCCGGATGAACGGGCAGCCGACAGCGCGATGCCGACGCTTCGGCTGGTTGCTGTGGCCGATGCTGTTCGCCGTCGGCCCGGCGTTCGCGCAGGAAGGCGGTGGACGTATCGCCTACGTCGACATGCAACGGCTGATCGACAGCGCGCCGCAGGTTGTGGCGGCGCGCGCCCAGCTGCAGGCCGAGTTCGCCGAGCGCGACCGCGCCCTGGACGCCGATGCCAAGCGACTCGCCGAACTCGACGACCGCATCCGCCGCGAAGCCGACCTGATGAGCACGGACGACGCGCGAAACCTGCGTCAGGAAGCCGACGCCCTGCGCAGCTCCATCCAACGGACGCGTGATCGGCTCAGCCAGGAGCTCAACTCCCGCATCGACCAGGAGCTGGACAAGGCCTGGCCGGACATCGAGGCCAGCGTCGCCGAGTACGCGCGCGAAGCCGGCTACGACCTGGTGGTGGGTAGCCCGGTGATCTACGCCAGTGGTCGTGTCGACATCACCGACCGCGTGCTCGACCGTCTTCGCCAGTCTTCGCAGGAGCCGCGCTGATGTCGCGACGGCTGGGCGACATCGCCGAAGTGCTGGGCATCGGGATGGACGGCGATGCCGGAATCGCTATCGATGGCGTCGCCACCCTCGCCAACGCCGGACCGGCGCAGCTGGGGTTTCTCGCCAACCCGCGCTATCGCGGCCAGTTGACCGACTGCCGAGCCGGTGCCGTGGTGATCCATCCGGACGAACGCGAACACTGGAAGGGCCCTGCCCTTCTGTCGCGCAATCCCTATGCCGACTTCGCCCGCGCCGCCGCATTGTTCGACACAGCCGCTGCCGCACCGGCCGGCATGCACCCGAGTGCCGTGATCGCCGACGATGCCGTTGTCGATTCCAGCGCGCATATCGGCGCGCACGTCAGTATCGGGGCGCGCTCGCGTATCGAAGCCGGCGCAGTGATCGGTCCGGGCTGCGTGATCGGCGAGGACTGCGTGGTGGGCCGCGACAGCCGCCTGGTATCGCGCGTCAGCCTGGTCTGCCGTGTGCGGATCGGCGCACGCGTCATCGTGCATCCGGGGGCCGTGCTCGGTGCCGACGGTTTCGGCCTTGCCATGCACGAAGGCCGCTGGATCAAGGTGCCGCAGCAGGGCGGCGTGGTGATCGGCGACGACTGCGAGATCGGTGCCAACACCTGCATCGATCGCGGAGCACTGGATGACACCGTTCTCGGCGAGGACGTACGCCTCGACAACCAGATCCAGATCGGCCACAACGTGGTGATTGGTGCACACACGGCCATGGCGGGCTGTTGCGCGGTGGCCGGATCGGCGAAAATCGGCAGCTACTGCCTGATTGCTGGCGGCGCTGGCATCGCAGGCCATATCGAAATCGCCGACAAGGTAACGGTGACGGCCATGACCCTGGTGACACACAGCATCCGTGAGCCAGGCACCTATTCGTCGGGCACGCCACTGATGCCCAACAACGAATGGCGGCGCAGCGCCGTGAACTTCAAGCGCCTGAACAAGCGCAGGCACGACTGACAAAAACGACCAGAACGCCGCACCAAGCGGCCGCAATACCAGGAATTCCGAGGAATGAACGACAGCAGCATCCAACTCCCCGTCGACGTCACCCAGATCATGACGATGCTGCCGCATCGCTATCCGTTCCTGCTGGTCGACCGGGTCATTGAAATCACGCCCAACGAAAGCCTGGCCGGGATCAAGAACGTCACCATGAACGAGCCGTTCTTCCAGGGCCATTTCCCGGGACACCCGGTAATGCCCGGCGTGCTGGTGATCGAAGCCATGGCGCAGGCCGCCGGCCTCCTGACCCAGCTTTCCGACGACGGCAGTGGCGGCGGTGACAAGCTGTACTACCTGGTCAAGGTCGACAAGGCGCGCTTTTCGAAGACCGTGGTTCCGGGCGACCAGCTGCGCCTGGAAGTGAAGCTGCTGCGCATGCGCCGGCGCATGGGCCAATACGAATGCCGCGCGCTGGTCGACGGCAGCGAGGTCGCCTCCGCCGAAATCCTCTGCGCGGAGCGTGACGCCTGATGATTCATCCGAGCGCCCAGATCGATCCTGCTGCCCGTATCGGCAAGGACGTCAGCATCGGTGCGTTCTGCGTGATTGGTGCCGATGTCGAGATTGGCGACGGCACGGTCATCGGGCCACACGTCGTCATCGACGGTCCCACGCGCATCGGCCGCGAGAACCGCATCCACTCCTTCGCGGCTCTGGGCGGCGACCCGCAGGACAAGAAGTTCCACAACGAATCCGCCGAACTCATCATCGGCGACCGCAACCTGATACGCGAATTCGTCACCTTCAATCGTGGCACCGAGGACGGCGGTGGCGTGACGCGCATCGGCAATGACAACTGGATCATGGCCTACGTGCACATCGCGCATGACTGCATCGTCGGCAACAACGCGGTATTCGCCAACGCAGCATCATTGGCGGGACACGTCACTGTGGAGGACTACGTCATCCTCGGCGGCTTCACCCTGGTTCACCAGTTCTGCCAGATCGGCGCGCACGCCTTCACCTCGATGGGCAGCGTCATCAATCGCGACGTGCCGCCCTTCGTCACCGTCGCCGGCACCTATGCCGAACCGCGCGGCATCAACAGCGAAGGCCTGAAGCGCCGCGGTTTCGACAGCGCGCGCATCCAGTCGATCAAGCGCGCCTACCGCACCATCTACAAGTCCGGGCTGGGGCTGGCCGAAGCACGCAGCCAGCTGGCGGAAGCCGCGACGACAGCGCCGGACGTCAAGCTGATGCTGGACTTCATCGAGGGCAGCCAGCGCTCGCTGGTGCGCTGAATGAGCGGCGCCGCGACGGACGACTCGCGGTCTGCTGCTGCGGCCGACGAATCACCGCTGCGCATCGCCCTGGTTGCCGGTGAGGCCTCCGGTGATGGCCTCGGTGCGGGACTGATCGACGCACTGCGCCAGCGCTTCCCCAACGCGACCTTCGCCGGTGTCGGTGGCGCGGGCATGCGCGACGCCGGCATGGAGTGCTGGCATGACTGCAGCGAACTGGCGGTGATGGGTCTCGCCGAAGTGCTGCGCCACCTGCCGCGTCTGCTGCGACTGCGCCGGGAGTTGCGCCAGCGGCTTCTGACATGGAAGCCGGACGTGTTCATCGGTATCGATGCACCGGATTTCAATCTCGGGCTGGAACGCCGCCTCAAGGAAGCCGGCATTCCGACAGTGCACTATGTGAGCCCGTCGGTGTGGGCATGGCGGGAGAAGCGCGCTGCGAAAATCGGGCGCAGCGCCGACCGCGTGCTCTGCCTGTTTCCGATGGAGCCGCCGATCTACGCCGCGCATGGCGTCGAAGCACGTTTCGTCGGTCATCCGATGGCCGATCGCTTTCCGCTGCAACCGGATCGCGGCGCGGCGCGCACCGCACTCGGCGTTGATGGCTCGCCGCTGCTCGCCATACTGCCAGGCAGCCGGTTGGGCGAATTGCGTCGCCTGCTGCCGCCCTTCCTCGATGCCGCCCAACGGCTTCATCACCAGCTACCAGGCCTGCGACTGATGATCCCGGCCGCGAACGGCGCCTGTCGTCAGCTGATCGACGAGGCGCTGGCCGACCACTCGCTGGACGACATCACGGCAGTCTTCGACGGCCGCGCCAGCGAGGTGCTGATGGCCGCCGACGCTACCTTGCTGGCGTCCGGCACGGCGGCGCTGGAAGCCCTTCTGGCCAAGCAGCCGATGGTCGTCGGCTACCGCATCTCCGGCCTGACCTATGCCATCGTCCGCGCCTTCGGCATGATGCGCGTCGACCGCTTCAGCCTGCCGAATGCGCTGGCCGGCAGCGATCTGGTCACCGAGTGCATGCAGGCCGATTGCACCGGTGAGAAGCTCGCGGCGGCGCTGCTACCTTTGCTGTCCGACCCGTCGACCACGCAGGCGGATCTGATGCCCGAATACCAGTGCATCCACAGCGAGCTGCGGCGCGACGCCAGCCGCAATGCCGCTGAGGCCGTTGCCGGACTGCTGCAGGCAAGGCGCAAGCGGTGACGATACTGATCGCCGGCGTCGACGAAGCGGGCCGCGGCCCCTTGGCCGGGCCGGTTGCGGTCGCGGCCGTCATCCTCGATCCGTCACGTCCCATCGACGGACTGGACGATTCCAAGCGACTGACCGAGACGCGCCGCGAAGCCCTGTTTCCGCTGATCCAGCAGCGGGCGCTCGCCTGGCATATCGAACTGGTGTCGCGAGAGGAAATCGATCAGATCAACATCCTGCAGGCCACGCTGGCCGGCATGCGTCGCTCGTTGCAGGCCCTGTCGCCCGCACCGATGGAAGCGCTGGTCGACGGCAACAGGCTGCCGCCCAACCTGCCCTGCCCGGCGCGTGCCATCGTTGGCGGGGACGGCATTGAACCGGCGATCAGCGCGGCCTCGATCCTGGCCAAGGTCGCCCGCGACCGCTACATGCTGGCGCTGCACGAATCGCATCCGCAGTATGGCTTCGACGCGCACAAGGGCTATCCCACGCCGTTCCACCTCGACGCGCTGAAGCGCCACGGCCCCTGCCCCGAACATCGGCGCAGCTTCGCGCCGGTGCGCGAGCGCCTGCAGGCTGGTCTGGCGCTCTGAGCAAGGCCCTGCCGCAGCGACCCGCGATGCTGCGATACTGCGCGACATGAGCTTGAACGACGCCATGCAACGCGACCTCGCCGAACAGACGGCCGCCACGGCGACCTCTTTGGCAGCCGACTGGTATGTCGAGCCAGGCATGACGGCGCTGGACCGGCAGGCCATCTTCTCGCGCAGCTGGCATCTGCTGGCACACGTCAGCCAGCTGGCCGACGCCGGTGATCACGTCGTCATGGACTGCGCCGGCCTGCCCGTCCTTGCGGTATGCGGCGAAGATGGCGACATCCGCGCCTTCCACAACGTCTGCCGCCATCGAGCCGGACCGATCGCCTGCGCGGATGGACGCGGCGCGCGCTCGCTGCGCTGCCGCTACCACGGCTGGAACTATGGCCTCGACGGTCAGCTGAAGTCTGCGCCGGAAATGAAGGACGCTATCGACTTCGACGTGTCGAAGATCCGCCTGCCCGAACTGCCGGTCCGCATCTGGCAGGGTCTGGTATTCGCTGCCATCGATGCCGACCACGCCATGGATTTCGATGCACTGGTCGCCGGCATCGAGACGCGCCTGGGGAAGGAGCGCGGCCTCGCTGCTTATGGCCACCATCATCGGGTCAGCTACGAGCTGGCCTGCAACTGGAAGATCTACGTCGACAACTACCTGGAGGGTTACCACGTTCCGCACGTGCACCCTTCGCTCAACCGCCTGCTCGACTATCGCAGCTATCGCACCGAACTGGCCGAATGGCATTCGCTGCAGTGGAGCCCGCTGGAAAGCCGCGATGATCTCTACGGCAACGGTGATGCGCTGTACTACTGGCTGTGGCCGAACACCATGCTGAACATCCTGCCGGGGCGACTGCAGACCAATCGCGTCGTTCCACTCGGCGTTGATCGCTGCCGCGTGGATTTCGATTTCTACTACCCGCTCGACGACAGCGCCGATGGCGAGGCACGACGCGCCGCCGACCTCGAATTCAGTGACGACGTGCAGCACGAAGACCTCGGCATCTGCGAGGACGTGCAGCGCGGCATGGCATCCGGCTCCTACGTGCCAGGTCGCCTCAATCCGCTGCGTGAAACCGGCGTCCATCACTTCCACGAGCTGCTGCGTCGCGCGTGGCGGGAAATCACCTGGTAGCGACGGAAAAAGGGGAACAACATGACCGGGGAACGCCCGCTCGGACTGTGGATGGCCACCGCACTGGTGATCGGCAGCATGATCGGCAGCGGCGTGTTCCTGCTGCCCGCTACGCTGGCCCCATATGGCGCGGCCAGCCTGCTCGGCTGGGGCATCAGCCTTGGCGGCGCGCTGCTGCTGGCACTGACCTTCGCCCGCCTCGCCCACAAGATCCCGGCCACCGGCGGCCCCTATGTCTTCGCTCGCCACGCCTTCGGTCCGCTGCCCGGGTTCATCGTCGCCTGGAGTTACTGGATCTCGATCTGGTGCGGCCTCGCCGCGCTGTCCGTTGCGTTCGCCGGCAGCATTGGCGCGATATTTCCCGAATTGACCGCCACGCCACTCCGATCCGCGGCCTGTGCGCTGGCCGCGCTGTGGATCTGCGTTGGCGCCAACCTGGCCGGCACCCGCAAGGCCGGCTGGGTGCAGCTGGTCACCACATTGCTGAAGCTGCTGCCGCTGCTGCTGTTCGGCCTGGTCGCGCTGGCTTATGTGGACGTGAAGGACTACCAGCCGTTCAACCCGAGCGGTGAAAGCCTGTTCACCGTGACTCACGCCTGCGTGGCCATCACGCTCTGGGCATTCCTTGGTCTTGAGGTCGCCACCGTGCCAGCCGGTGCCATCGACCACGCGGATCGCACCATCCCGCGCGCCACGCTGCTCGGCACCCTGATCGCCGGCATCGCCACCATCCTTGCCTGCACGACCGTCATCGGCCTGTTGCCCGGCGAACAGCTGGTGCAATCCGGTGCCCCCATGGCCGATGCCGCCAGTCACCTGTGGGGACCGGCGGCCGGCGTCGGCATTGCCGTTGTCGCCGCAATCTCGATCTTCGGCGCGCTCAATGGCTGGGTGCTGGTAGGCGCACAGCTGTCGATGGCCGCGGCTCGCGACGGGCTTTTCCCGCGGGTATTCGCCAGCACCGACGACAACGGCACGCCACGCACCGGCCTGTTGATCGTCGGCGTGCTATCCACGCTGCTGGTGATGGCCAATTTCAGCCGCAGCCTGGTGCAGCTATTCAGCTTCGCCATGCTGCTGTCGACTGCCGCCACCCTGCTGCCCTATGCCTTCAGCAGCGCCGCCGCCCTGCGCAAGCTTCGTGCCGGGCGGATCGTCGCGGCGCTGGCACTGATGTTCAGTCTCTACGCGCTGGCCGGCATCGGCACGGAGTCGCTGATCTGGGGCGCGGTTCTGGTGCTGGCCGGCCTGCCCATCTATTTCTGGGAAGTGCGTCGCCGCTGATGTGCCTGATGTGCCCTACACCCGCTCCGCCGGGCCGGGCGTCACGCTTTCGGTATCTACCGGCAGCGGATCCTCGCGTCGATGGAACAGGTACAGGCGCCACAGTGCCCAGGCAGCCAGGCTGAAACCGCCAGCGGTCAGCATCAGCGCCAGGGTCGAATGCTGCGCCAGCGGCGCGATCACGCCGGCGATAACCGCATTGAAACCGAGCCCGATAAACGCCTGCATGGACGCGGCCGCACCGCGCTGACGCGGATACATGTCGAGCATGGCCAGCGTAAGCAGCGGAAACACCAGCGCCACACCGATGGCATTGAGCATCACCGGCAGCACCGCCCACGGTGCCGTCGGCTGTTCGATCAGCAGGTTATAGAGCAGATTGCCGGTCGCGGCGATCCCGCAGAGCAGGAAACCCAGGTTCACCGTCCGACGCCCACTGAAGCGACCCGCCAGCCGGCCATTGAGGAAGGAACCGAACACGATGCCGGCAATGGTCGGCACGAAGAACCAGGCGAACTGCTGCTCGTTGAGCTTGAGGATATCCAGCACGAAGGCCGGCGCCGAGCTGATGTACAGGAAGATCGCCCCGAAATTGAAGCCGCCGCAGACGCACAAGAGCACGAAGCGCCCGTTGCGCAGGATCGCCACGTAGTTGCGCAGCAGGCTGGCCGGATGCATGGGATAGCGTCGTGCCGGCGGCTGCGTCTCCGGCAGACCAAACGCCGTCATCACCATCAGCAGCAGCGTGAAGCCGACCAGGAACCAGAAGATGCCGTGCCAGTCAGCCCAGGGCAGTATCCAGCCACCGATCACCGGCGCGATCGCCGGCGCGATGCCGAAGATCATGGTGACGTGGCTCATCAACCGCTGTGCGTCGTCGCCTTCGTAGAGGTCGCGGATGATCGCGCGCCCCACCACCATGCCGACGCCGGCCGAAGCGCCCTGCACACCGCGCCAGACCAGCAACATGGTGAAACTGTGGGCGAAGGCCGCGCCCAGCGAGGCCAGGCCGAAGATGGCAAGGCCAGCCAGGATTACCGGGCGGCGTCCCCAGGAGTCCGACATCGGCCCCTGGAAAATGCTGCCGAAGGCGTAGGACAGCAGGTAGACACTGATCGTCTGCTGCATGGCCACCCGACCCACCGACAGGTCGTCCTCGATGGCTGGAAACGCCGGGAAGATGGTGTCGATGGCAAACGGCCCGATCATCGCCAATGAGCCGAGGACGATGGGGATCAGCAGTCGTGAGTGGTGTACTGATGCTGTCATGGTCGAAAAGATTAACCGATCGCCAGGAAAGCTTTGGACATATCAATGGCCCCCGGGAACGAAATGGCAGCGGCCGCATGAAGTCCTGCTTCTCCGTCGTCACGTTCCGCGGTGTTCGGATTGCCCCCATTCGACATTTGGATTGGACACATGCACCTCGCGGAGCCATCGATGTCCATCCAGAACAACCGCCTGCTCGTCCTCGCCAGCGCCCTGGCCTTGTCTCCTGCCGGCCATGCCGCGACGTTCTGCGCCACCAGCACGGCGGAACTGCAGAACGCTCTCGACACCGCGGCGGTCAATGGCGAGAACGATGTGGTCCGGGTCGCTGTCGGCACCTATCCGGCTCCCGTCGGCGGGCCATTCGACTTCGATCAACTGGCGCCGGTGAACGGTGACGGCCTTAGCCTCACGCTTTCCGGCGGCTGGACCGCCTTCTTCGGCAACCCCTGTGGCTTCCGCAGCGAGGCCTACAACAGCTTCGATACGATTCTCGATGGCGAGGATCGCGAGCGGGTGCTGCGCATCATTCCCGATGGCGCGCCGGACATCGTGATCGAAGGCATCACCTTCTTTCGTGGCAATCCATCCGAAGGCGGCACCCGTCGGGGTGGCGGACTGGAAATCCGCAGCGCCAACTTCACCGGAAAGCTGCGAGTGGAGCGCAGCGCCTTCCTGTTCAACACCGCCGACTATGGTTCCGCGCTCGAAGCGGGCGGCTCGCTGATCCGTCTGCGCAACAACCTTTTCGTCGGCAATGACGCGGTGAACAGTGGCGTCATCGAAGCGGTCATCGGCAACGGTGACAGCGGCATCTACCTGACTGCCAACACCATCATCAACAACGCCACACAGTCGAGCGCGGCATCGGCTCAGGGCGGTGTCTACATCTTCCTGTGGACGGACACGAATGCACTGCTGGTCAACAACGTGATCCAGGGGAACGATGTCACCGACCTGAAACTGTCCGGTGAGGGCAACGTCACCCTGCGCAACAACCTGATCGACGTCCGCGTCGGCAGCATCACCACGGAAACAGGGCAGATTACCGGCGACCCGATGTTCGTCGGTGGCCTCCTCAACTTCACCGATTTCACCCCGGACGTCGGCTCGCCGCTGATCGACACAGGCATCAAGCCACCGGCCCTGATTCCTTTCCCGCCGCCATTCGACTCGAACTGGGGCCTGCCCGACTACGACTTGCTGGGCCGTCCGCGCACACAGGGCGTCACCGTGGATGTCGGCGCCTACGAGGCACTTCCCGTGGACGTGTTCAGCGACGGATTCGAGTAGCGCCTCCGCCTGACCCTGCGCGGCCGCTTCGCCTGGTTCAGCGATCCAGCCGGGCGACCCAGTCATCCATTCGCGCGAGCTGGGGAAGCTGGCCGTACCCGCTGTCGCGCATGTGCAGCGTGGCGGCGCGGATCCGCGCGGCGGCCGTCGTCGCGTCAAGCGGTGCCGATACCCCGTCGTCTGCCTGCGCGTCAATCCACGTACGGACAGCGTCGATATACGGCTGCAACGGCAAATCCAGCGGACGCTGGTTCGCACGCACCTCGTCCAGCGCCACCCGCGCTTCGGCATAGCGCCCGGCATCCACGAGCATGTCGACGCCATAAAGCCGCATTGAGGTATTCAGCAGCGCCTGCGTTGCCGGATCGGCGACAAGCTCCCGGTAGCGTGCGTAGGCCTGCTCGGGTTCGCCACTCAGGCGCAGCCACTCGGTACGGAAAATGGCCAGCCGTATCGCCGAGACATGCTGCGGACCGAGAACACGCTGGTACAGGGCGTCCGCGCGATCCGCCATGTCCGCAGACGCCTCCAACCGCCCAAGGCGCAAGAGCGCGACGGCCTGCCCATGCAGCACGTAGGCCATGCGGGCGGAATCCGCGGCACCAGCATCACGCAGGCGCTCGGCGGCACGTTCCAGGTTCTGCAAGGCGCCCTTGAAGTCACCGCAGGTGGTCTGCGCAGTGCCCAGGTTGTATTCATCCACCGCCAGCCCCGTGGCGTCGGGACCCAGCAACGCGGTGCGATCCGCGAGGTTGGCGCGATGCGCGGCCACGGCACCCAGCCAGTCGCCCTCGTCGGTAAGCAGGTTGCCCAGCAGGCTGCGCGTACGGATCAGACCAACACGCCGCCCCTGATCCCCTTCAGGCAGCTGTTGCAAGAGGTGGATGGCCTGCTCCGCCGCCTGCCGGGCGTCCGCGGTCCTGCCGAGCTTGCCGCGCATGATCGCCACCAGGTTGTAGGCGTTGGCAAGGTGGAGATCGGTGACGTCGGGCTGCTCCCGCAACACCTGCAGGCCGACCTCCGCAACCAACAGTCCTTCCTCGACTTCACCGAGATCCGCCATGCCGGAGCCGATGACGAGGCGCATGTCAGCAAGGGCTTCGGGGAAATCCTGGAGACGTTCCGGCGCTTCACTGGCCAGATAATCCAGCATGGTCTGCAGCGACGCGGGGCCAGTCTGCCGCGTCGGCGCCGCGTTCTGGATGCCGGAAACCAGCAGTTCCTTGATGCGGTCGCTGCGCTCCCGCGCTTCGCGGACGCGTTGCAGCGCGACCAGGCTGACCAGCAGGCCAATCAGCAGGCTCCCAATAACCAGCCCGACGCCGAGCCTGCGTCGTCGGCGTGCAGGCGCACTCGTGATCGCCTGCAATCGTTGCGCGGCCTGTGCGGCCTCCGGACGGTGATCCGGCTTCGTCGCCATCAGGTCCTCGATCAGTGCGGCAAAGGAGCGACCCAGGCATCGTCGCAGCGAGGGGCCATCTTCCGCCCCCGCAGCCCGTCGCAGCAGCGCACCCAGCGAATACAGATCACCGCGGGCATCGCCGCGCTCACCGGCGAGCAGCTCCGGCGCCATGCAGTCCACCGACCCTTGCCGCGGCCGTTCGCCAACGGCATGGGCGGCACCAAAGTCCATGAGCACGGCCCGCCCGTCGTCATACATCACGTTGGCCGCCTTGAGGTCGCCATGCACGAGGCCAGCATCGTGGATGGCGCGGAGGGCCTGCAGCAGCTGGCTCGCCAGCGCGAGCAGCTCGTCACGCGACAGCGGGCCCCGCGACAGCCGCTGCTCCAGGCTCTCGCCCTCGATCAGGTCCGACCACAGGCCCGCGCGCCCGTCGTGGATACCGGCGCCATGCACGGCCAGCACATTCGGATGTCGAACCCGCGCCAGCCGCCTGGCTTCGTCGATATAGCCGCGGGTCGCCGGCGACGCTTCCTGGTTGGAACGATCCTCGCGACGCAGCTTCAGCGCCACCTCGCGCTCCAGCAGGGGATCGTAGGCGCGGTACACCGTACCGAAGCCACCGCGACCCAGCGCCTCCGCGATGCGCAGGTGTCCCCACTCGCGCGGCAAGTCCCGCGTTTCCCCAGCGAAGTCCGTTTCGCCATCCTGGTCGAGTCGCCGGAATGCCTGGCGCAGCGCCGACAATCTGGCCAGGTTTCCCATTACCCGGCCCGATTCACCATCAACGTTGACCGCGACATCAACACCATATCCATCCGCAACGCTTTCCGCCGCCTCGCTCAGACCGCGTTCGGCCGCATCGGTCGGGTCACTTGGCGACGCGGACATCCGGGCGACCTCAGTCTTCGAACCCGTTCGCGAACAGCAAGGTGTTGATCTCGGACTGGTAGGCCTCGTACTGGTCGTCGTTTGGTATGTCGGCAGCGTAGAAGACCCGATCCGGCGTGTCCGGTGCCGGCAGGATCTCGCTGTAGTTGCGCTCGACCGAGCTGATGATCGAGGCGCTCATCTGTGCCATGTCCCTGACTGGCACACCGGTACGACCGGTGCAGCGAAGCACCCAGCGACTGATCAGCGTCATGCTGGAGAAATGGTCCTCGTCGAAGCAGACCCAGCCGCCGTCGACCACCGACCTGGCGGAGGCCCGATTCACGCCGAGAAAACCGCTCGCCGTCGAGCTGAGCGTGGTCACGCCGGGAGCATCCAGATCGATCCGGAACAGTTCGCGGCGATCAGGAACCGTGGGATCGGCGAGATACACCCAGTAGCGCCCGGCGGGATCGATGGAAGACAGCGCGATGACGCCGGCGTTGGCCACAATCGACGTCAACGGCGTGGCGCCGCTGGCGTCCAGCGCCACCCTGGCCAGGTTCGAAACGCCAGCAGCATCGTAGGCAACCACCGCCTCGCCACGATTACCCGCAATCCGGTAGTCGCCGACATCCAGCGAACCGCTCAGCACCGTCGGGCTGCTGGCAGCCTCGTCATCCCGGGTGACCAGCTTGCCGATGCCGTCATTGTTGTAGGCATCCACGTAAAGCAGTGTGTTGTCGTCGAGATAGTCCACCCGTGGCAGTGTGTTCAGGGTCATCGGCGGGAACTCGATGATCGCGCTGTCGATAGTGACCGGCAGTGGCTCACTGCCGTCCAGCGCCCGCGAATACAGGCCGAAACGGCTGTCGACCGTGGCATCGGCGACGAACACGATGCGACTGGCATCGGGCGACGTGGTCACCACTGTGGCTGAACCATTGGACTGCAGCGTCTGATTCAGCCGCCAGGCGGTGCCCGACTGCGTCGCCGAAGCCACCCACGTGTTGAGCGGACCGGTGGTCGGCACCACGCGATACTGGATCTGCGCGCCACCCGGAATGAATCCAAAGGAGCCGATGAACTCGCCGCTGTTGATCGGTGCATTCAGCTTTACCAACGCACCGCCGGCCAGCGCGTTGCCATAGAGTTCGATCTTGTCGACCTCCTGCTGCTCGGACGTGTAGTAGACGCGTGACGTGCTTTCGTCGAAGCGGAACTGCTTGACGCCGGTTCCCGAGGCCACTACCGGCCCGCTCAGCTTGGTCGCCTGCCCCGGCATCGCCAGATCGACCACATACAGTTCGAAGACGTTGTCGGTTTCCGCGGCGGCGCTGTAAATCACCTTCTGCTGAGCTTCCAGCAGTTCGAAGCTTTTGACATCGCCATCCGGCGGAAGCAGCTGGGCATTCAAGCGGGTTGCCGGACTGCTGCCATCGGTCGGTGCGCGGAACAGTTCCACCTTGTTGCCATTCAGCTCCGGCGCGAGGTAGTACACCGTCGAACCATCACTGCTCAGAGTCACATAGGTGGCAGCGCTCCCGGACGGCAGCAGACCGCTGATCCGTGTCGCCGTCTGTGGATTGCCGCTATCGCTGCAGAACAGCTCATTTGCCTCGTCGGTATCACGATCCGCAACGAAACAGAGGGTAGCGCCATTGGCCGACACCTTGAGCCCGGCGGCATCGCCATTCGGCTGCTGGATGTCACTGAGCTGGGTAATCACCACGCCCGGCGAAATCGCCGCGGCGAATGGTGCGACGCCGGCCAGCATGGCACCAGCCAGCATGCGGAAAACGATACGCTGCATGTGAACCTCCCTCCTCTTGTTCAATTACCTCGCCTCCGGACGACAGATGGCAGATCGCCACTCCGGGTTGAATGCCGGGCAGCGACGAAACGAACGTTCAGGGCATCAGTTCCGCCACCCGTTTGAGGGCACGGGCAACCTGCATCCGCGCCGCGTCCGCCGAAGGACAGTCGAGCTCCAGTGCGATCTCCGCATAGCTGAGATCGAACTCCACGCGCAGGATCACTGCTTGCCGCTGGCGTTCGTCCAGTTTTTCCAGTGCCTGCTCGTAGGCCGCCAGCGTCTCGCCGCCGATCGCGTTGGCGACCACGCTGTCTTCGATCAGGTCTCCGGATAGCGTCCCAGCGCTGGCATGCTCATCCGGTTCGCCATCGACATGCGGATGCCGCTGCAGGCGCCGCAGCTCCTCGCGCACGGCGTTCAGCATCACGGTGCGCAGGTAGGCAAAGAAGGCGCCGCGTCCGCGGGCATCGAAGTCGTCCAGCCGGTTGAGTGCACGCATCAGCGTCAGCTGGACCAGATCTTCCGTCTCGGCGAGATCGCGCCGTCCGGTGGGCAGGCGCCCCCGTGCAAAGCGGCGAAGCATCGGCAGGCAGCGCGCGAACAGTTCGTCGCGAGCCTCACTGTGTCCGGCGTGGATACGCCCGATCAGCGTCGCCGTGGATGCGGGCTGGCTGTTGTGCATGGGAAGCAGCAATCGCGACGAAGTCCCGAGTCTACCAGCGCCCATCGCCAGACCGAATCAAAGCAGTTCTTGACGGCGGTCACAATTCGAACGTATGTTTGATTCATGCGTTTGACTATCGCCTGGTGGTCCGACGTCAGAACAGGGGAATGAACCGACGCGAAGGGATTCGCCACGCGGCGCGGGAGGCGCCAACGGATAGTCCAACCAACGACATGACCTGGGGAGGGATCATGCTTCGACGTCTTTTCGGCCGCACTGCCGCGGCCCTGCTCTGCCTATCGCTGTTCGTCACGCTGGCGCCATCGGCGCAGGCCTCGACCTACACGCAGACCCGCTATCCGATCGTGCTGGCGCACGGCCTGCTGGGCTTCGACTCCATCCTCGGCGTCTACGACTACTGGTACGGCATGCCGTCCAGCCTGCGTTCCGGCGGTGCCCGCGTGTTCGTGGCCAGCTACTCGGCCAGCAACTACAGCGAAGTCCGCGGCGAGCAGCTGATCCGCGACCTCGACAACCTGCGCGCCATCTATGGCTACCAGAAGTTCAACCTGGTTGGTCACAGCCACGGCGGGCCGACCATCCGCTACGTCGCGGCCGTGCGTCCTGACCTTGTCGCCTCGGTGACCAGCATCGGCAGCCCGCACAAGGGCAGTGCAGTGGCCGACGGCCTCTCGACGACCTTCCCGCCCGGCTCGACCGGCCGTGCGCTGGTCGCCGGCTTCGTCAACGCGCTGTCGACCTTCATCGCGGTGATGTCCGGCAACAACGACCCGCAGGACGCGCTGGGTGCGCTGGTGTCGCTGAGTAGCGATGGCGCGGCGGACTTCAACGCGCGTTTCCCGCAGGGCATCCCGACCAGCAGCTGCGGCCAGGGCGCGTCCAAGGTCAACGGCATCCGCTACTACTCCTGGGGCGGCACCTCGGTGCTGACGCACGTGCTCGATGCCAGCGACCCTCTGCTCGGCGCCAGCAGCCTGTTCTTCGGCTGGGAGCAGAACGATGGCCTGGTTGGCCAGTGCTCCTCGCACATGGGCGTGGTGCTGCGTGACGACTACGGCTGGAACCACCTCGACGAGGTCAACCAGGTGTTCGGCCTGACCAGCTGGTTCGCCTCAAGTCCGAAATCGGTGCTGCGCGCGCACGCCAACCGGCTGAAGAACGCCGGGCTCTGAGCTTCCTCGCATGTCGAGTGCTGCCACTAGCCGACGGCGATTTCGACGGGGCGGCGTCCTGCTGGGCGCCGCCCTTGTCGCCCTCGGTCTGTTCTGGTGGACCACGCACCAGCCTTCGAGGACCGCCGACGCGACGGCATCGCCTTCACCGGTGGAACCCGGTAACGCGCCCGCGGCGACTACGCCTCAGCTAGGACGTGCCGAATCTGCGAAGCCCATCGTCGTCACACCGCAGTCCGAAGCGGACGACGCGCAACTCGCTGCACTGCGAGAACGCCTCCATCACAGCTCGCTGCGTGGCAGCGACGTGGACGGTGACGTCGCGCTGGACGGTAATGGCCAACTGCGGCTCGATGCCGAACTGCTGCGTCGCTTCGACTACTACCTGAGCCTCAGCGGCGAATTCAGCCCCGCCGAGATTCGCCGCCTGCTCGAAGGTGACCTGCGCGAGCAACACGGCAACGCCATTGCCGATGCCGCGCTGGATACCTTCGATCGCTATATCGGCCTGCGCCAGGCGCTGGAAAACAGCAGCCTGCCCGACGATCCGGCCGCACGCCTCGCCGCACTGCGGGAACTGCAGCACGCGTGGTTCGGGGACGCGGCTGACTCACTTTTCGGTGAGGAGAACAGCCTGCTGGCTGACACCATCGCCCGTCGCGCCATCGAGACCAATCCCGACCTCAGCGAAGTCGAACGCTCGCGGCAATTGGCCGAACTGGATCAACAGCGCTCGCCCTCCGAGCGCGAAAGCCGCGACGAAGCCAACGCCGCGCGACTGGCCGAAGAACAGACCGAGCAGTTCGACCAGCTCGATATGGACGCAGCCACTCGCCACGAAGAGCGCGCGGCGCTGTGGGGCGAAGACGCCGCCGACCGTCTGGCCGCACTCGACCAGCAGCGTGCCGATTGGGATCGTCGCCTCGGCGACTACGCCAGCGCCCGCCAGCGCATCCTCGATGACGCTTCGCTCAGCCCTGACGCGCGCCAGCAGGCGCTGAACCGGCTGCGCGAATCCGGCTTCGATGCCAACGAGCAGCTGCGCGTGGAAGCGCTGGAGCGTACCGGCGGCCTGCCCAGCGGCTGACTGCGGGGTCCCAATTTCCCTTGCGGGCAGCGCATGTCTCCGCCTGCGAGACGGCTCCCGTTACAATCGGCGGCTTGAACCACCATCAAGCACGTCCTGAATGACCGACATCACCCGCGCCGCCTTCCACGGCTTCGAACAGATCCCCATCGCCGAATACGCCGAACGCGCCTACCTCGACTACTCGATGTACGTCGTTCTCGACCGCGCCCTGCCCTTTGTCGGCGACGGCCTGAAGCCGGTGCAGCGGCGCATCATCTACTCGATGAGCGAGCTGGGGCTCTCGGCCACGTCCAAGCCCAAGAAGTCCGCGCGTACCGTCGGTGACGTGATCGGCAAGTTCCATCCTCACGGCGATTCGGCCTGCTACGAGGCGATGGTGCTGATGGCGCAGCCCTTCAGCTTCCGCTACCCGCTGGTCGACGGCCAAGGCAACTTCGGCTCAGCTGACGATCCGAAGAGCTTCGCGGCGATGCGCTATACGGAGTCCAAGCTGTCGCCGATCAGCGAACTGCTGCTGGGCGAACTGGGCCAGGGCACGGTGGAGTGGACCGCCAACTTCGACGGCACGCTGGAAGAACCCACCTGGCTGCCGGCGCGCGTGCCGCACATCCTGCTCAACGGCACCACCGGCATCGCGGTCGGCATGGCTACCGACGTGCCGCCGCACAACCTGCGCGAAGTGGTCAGCGCCTGCATCAGGTTGATCGACGATCCCGACGCCACGGTGCGCGATCTCTGCGAGCACGTGCGTGGCCCGGACTACCCCACTGCGGCAGAGATCATCACGCCGCGCGCCGACCTGCTCGACATCTACGAAACCGGCAACGGCAGCGTGCGCGCCCGCGCCGTTTTCGCGCGCGAGCAGAACAACATCGTGGTGACGGCGCTGCCACACCAGGTCAGCCCGTCCAAGGTGCTGGAGCAGATCGCCCAGCAGATGCGCGCCAAGAAGCTGCCGTGGCTGGAAGACCTGCGCGACGAATCCGACCACCAGAACCCGGTGCGCCTGGTGCTGGTGCCGCGCAGCAACCGCGTCGACATCGACAGCCTGATGGGCCACCTCTACGCGACCACGGATCTCGAAAAGAGCTACCGGGTCAACATGAACCTGATCGGCCTCGATGGCCGCCCGCAGGTCAAGAATCTGAAGCGACTCCTGACCGAGTGGCTGCAGTTCCGCAGCGACACCGTCACCCGTCGCCTCAAGCACCGCCTGGACAAGGTCGAGCGTCGCCTGCACCTGCTCGACGGCCTGCTGATCGCCTTCCTCAACATCGACGAGGTGATCCGCATCATCCGCACCGAGGACGAGCCCAAGCCCGTCCTGATGGCGCGCTTCGGCCTCAGCGACGAACAGGCCAACTATGTTCTCGATACCAAGCTGCGCCAGCTGGCGCGGCTCGAGGAAATGAAGATCCGCGGCGAACAGGAAGACCTGGCGCAGGAGCGCAAGCAGCTCGAAGCCACGCTGGGATCCAAGGCCAAGCTCAAGAAGCTGATCAAGCAGGAACTGGAAGCTGACGCCAAACGCCACGGCGATGATCGCCGCTCGCCGCTGGTCGAACGCGAGGCCGCGCAGGCACTAAACGAAACCGACCTGATGGCCAGTGAGCCGGTCACCGTCGTGCTGTCGCAGAAGGGCTGGATTCGCGCCGCCAAGGGGCACGACATCGACCCGGCCTCGCTGTCCTACCGCGAAGGCGACGCCCTGCAGCACTACGCGCGCGGTCGCAGCAACCAGCAGGCGGCTTTCCTCGACAGCACCGGACGCGCCTATTCCACGCTGGCGCACGGCCTGCCCTCGGCGCGCGGCAATGGTGAACCGCTGTCAGGCCGTTTCTCGCCGCCATCTGGCGCGCAGTTCATCGGCGCAGCGATTGCCGACAACGACCAGCGCTGGCTGCTGGCCTCGGGCCACGGTTACGGCTTCGTCACCAAGTTCGAAAACTTCGTCGGCCGCCAGAAGGCTGGCAAGCAGCTGATCAACCCGCCGGCCGGCGCAGCGGTGCTGCCACCAGTGGCGGTGTACAACGCCAAGACCGACCGCGTCGCCGCCATCACCTCGGCCGGCCACCTGCTGGTGTTCCCCATCGCCGAACTGCCGGAACTGGATCGCGGCAAAGGCAACAAGCTGATCAACGTGCCACCAGCCAAGCTGAAATCCGGCGACGAACGCGTCATCGCCGTCGCCAGCGTTCCGGAACGCGGCGAACTCGTCCTCTACTGCGGCCAGCGCAAGCTGATCCTGAAACCTGCGGACCTCGACGCCTACGCCGGCAAACGCGCCGCCCGCGGCAACATGCTCCCCCGCGGCTTCCAGCGCGTGGATGCCGTGCAGGTGGAGGCCGGCTGAAGCCGGCCTTCCAACCAAATCCCTTCATGAAACATCGGCCGGCGTATTGCCGGCCGAGTGCTTAGAACTCGTAGCGAGCCGACAGGCGGATTGATCGCGGCGCCTGCCAATCGGTGGCTTGCGCGTAGAGGAAGGGCCTCGGCTCTCCACTGTCGTAATTGCCACCGCCTTGTGGATTCCCATTACGGTCCTCGCCGTATTCGTTCACAGCAATTGCCGTATGGCGATTGAAGACGTTGAACACGTCGATCTGGAACGTCAGATCACCGTCTGCGAATGCCGGCATATAACGAGCGTTGAGATCCAGCGAATACATCCTGGGCGTACGACCCGCCGATCCACGCGGGACGATGGTGCTGCCATTGTCGTGGCCACCGGTTACATCGGAATTCAGATCACAGGAGAAGTATTCGTTCCCTGTCGATGTCTGGATGTTACCCAGATAACCCAGACAGCTGAAAGGCCGGCCTGACTGCACGAGAAGGTTGCCACCCAGCAACCACTGGTCGTTGATGGCGTAGCTGCCAAAAAGCTTGATCGTGTGCCGACGATCATTCGGCAAATAACCGTATGAGCCTGACGCCAATTCCGGATAGTCGAAGTCCACCGTGCGGAAGACATCAGCCTGGCCGGTATCAGAGCGCACGCCCACCTCCGTATTGCCGCGGCTCCTGGCCAATGTATACGAACCCTGCATCCAGAGCCGATCCCAAACACCTTCGAAGAACACCTCGATGGCGCGATAGTCCCGCCGGGCCTTCACAGGAAGCATGGCGGTGCCAGCTGACATGCCGAATATATTGTCGGCCTGCCAGACGTCGTCGGCGCCGATTTCGACCGTTTCGAATTGGCCATCGCCGTTGATGTCCATGCGGAATGCCGCATCGGAACCCGGATTGAGCAGTCGGCAGAACGAGAAGCCCGGGTTGTAGACGGCGATGTCGCTTTCCTGCGTGCGATCAGCGGGACTGATGAAGATACCACCGTCCCCGGTGAAACCGTGATCAAGAGCCCACTGGATCACCGGACGATA
Source organism: Rhodanobacteraceae bacterium (assembly GCA_024233975.1). GTDB lineage: Bacteria > Pseudomonadota > Gammaproteobacteria > Xanthomonadales > Xanthomonadaceae > JACKOX01. The sequence continues at coordinate 104,092 of JACKOX010000003.1, read as the reverse complement.
GTCGCACGTATCGTCAACAGCTCTTTTCAGATCGCGATAGATGCCGCGAACACCAACACTGATGTGATCACCCAGCATTTTCTGCACGCCGAGGATGTACTCGTCCTGCGAAATGGCCTTGAGATTGCTGGAGGCGATCGTTGAAGGATCTTTTGCCCCGACCGGACCATCGCCCGGCACCGTGCCGAAGAGTGGTACGGGATCGGTTGGCGCGCCGGTAACCGGGTCAACGGAAGTAAAGGTGAAGTAATCCTGGCTGATCACAGCAGAGCCGGCTGCCAGGGCCACTACGCCAGCTGGCAGCGGCATCGAATAGCGACCCGCAGTGCCAAAGACCTTCAGGCTCGAATCGCCATTCACGTCCCAGGCAAAACCCAGACGCGGCTGCCATTCGCCCTTGCTGTCAAGCATGCTGCCCACCGGGTTCCGATAGTCGTAGCGCTCCCAGCGCAGGCCAAGCTGGGCAACCAAATCATCCGTCAGCTGCCAGTCGTCCTGGATGAAGGCCGAGGTCTGCTTCTGCTCACCCTCGCCACCTGACGTGTAGATGCTGCGGAGCGCCAGGTAGCTGTCACCCGAGTAGTCGGAGTAGCGCCAACTGGTGCCGCCCGAATACGACTGCCCGGACACCGCCGAGGAGCGATCCCAGTCGAGACCACCCGTCAGTTGATGCGCATCCAGCTGCCACTCGCCTTTAACCCAGAACTGGTCACGTTGCTCTTCGGCGTCGCTACGGCCAACAAAGCTGCTGACACTGCAGCCAACAACCGGACTTCCAACCGAAGTGCGTGCATCGATGATGATAGGGCAGCCATTGCCGCTTTCGCCGCTTATTCCGCTGGCACTGGTAGTGAAGTTTCCGTGAGCCGACTGACTGGTTCCTGCCAGCGCGGACAGAACAAAGTTGTCGGTCAGGTAAGCGCTGTACTTCAAAATGTAGGTCTCGCCACCCAGCCGCTGGTGAGCACTGCCCAAGAAGGCATCGCGTGACGGCAACAGGTCGTCGTTGTATGACGTGGCGTAATAGTCGGTATCGACATCGCGCTTGTCACTGACTGCCGTGAACTCAAGCAGGTGATCGTCGTTGATGTTCCAGTCCAGCTTCACCAGCCAGTTCGGTTGCTCCGACGTGGCCTCGGAGCTGGCCCCAGCATTGGCCTGGGACTCCGAGCTGGAAACCAGCGCGTAGGCGAACAGTCGATCCTGGACCAGCGCGCCGCTGGCCCATAAATTCGCCGTGTAATTCCAACCATTGTCCTTGCTGTGGTTGGCCAGACGATTGCCGTAGCCATCGAACAGATCGGGATCGGTTTCGCTCAACGACTGCGGTGACCAGTAGAAGCTGGCGCCCGCATGAAAGTCGTTGGTGCCGCGCCTGGAACTCAGGTTGACCACGCCGCCAGTCGCACCGCCATATTGAGCGCCCCAGCCACCACTCATCACCTGGTGCTCGGCAATGCCCTCGAACGGCACCTGCGTAAAGCCAAGGCCATTGAGCGGGTTGGTTATGTTGAATCCGTTGAAGCTGTAGCGGTTCTCGGCGACAGACGATCCACCGAACGATCCCAGATTTCCGAATGCCGAATCGCCACGGACGGTTCCGGGTGCAAGAAGGGCTACATCCGCAATGTCGCGACGCAACGGAATTTCCCGAAGCTGGCGCCCGCGCGTCGTGAAGATTGACGCTGGTTCGGTCACGTCGATCTCGACGGCAGCGGCGAAGGTGCCATCATGAATTGGAGAAAGCTCGATCGATCCGGCAAAACTGACTGGCGTCCCGATTCCAGCAGAGATACGGACGTTGCTTCTTACAGATGCGACAACCTGACCAGGTTCCCCGAATCCAGTCACCTGATACTCGCCAACCGGCACTCGCGCCAGCCGATAGGTGCCGTCCTCAATCGCTAGCGCGGTGTGGATCTCGCCGGTCTTTTCGCTCCTGATCGTGACCGTGGAACCGGGAAGTGCCCGCCCAAACAGGCTGCCAGACGGAACAACGGGAAGCTCGGACTCAGAAGTATCCGAGCTAGGCGCATCGCAGTCTGATGATTCCGCAAACGCGCTGCTTGCCAGGCAAGCACCAATCGCTACAGCCAGCACCCGATGACGCAGGACGACGCGACGAGACTTCCCGTTCTTCATGATCACTTCCCCATTGTGTTTGACGGATCACTGGTCCCCGCGCGCTGATCCCCGCCCTCTCGAGCGATCAGATTCACGAGGCTCCTCGGAGCACAGACTAGCCATATCCAGACTGAACACTTCTCGAACTGCCACGCCCACAGCGTCGCGATACATCCATCAGCGATACCAGCCCTCACCAACCCATGGGAAACCGCCCGCGGCTTGGCTACACTCGCGGGTCGCCTCCCAACTAGTTGGACCCTCGCATGTGCTCCATCCTTGGCATTCTTGACCTCGGCACCGACGTGGCCGAGGCCCGGCGCGTGGCGCTGGACCTTTCCCGCCGCCAGCGTCATCGCGGCCCCGACTGGTCGGGCGTGTACGCCGACGACCGCGCGGTGCTCGCGCACGAGCGCCTGGCCATTGTCGGCGTGGATTCCGGCGCGCAGCCGCTGCTGTCGGATGACGGCCAGCAGGTGCTGGCGGTGAATGGCGAGATCTACAACCATCGCGAGCTGCGTGCTGCTTTCCCCGACTACGCCTTCGCCACGCATTCCGACTGCGAGGTGATCCTGCCGCTGTATCGCAAGCACGGCGCCGGCCTTTTCGAGCATCTCAGCGGCATGTATGCCTTCATCCTCTGGGACGCCGCCGAGGACCGTTACCTGATCGGCCGCGATCCGATCGGCATCATCCCGCTGTACTACGGCCACGATGAGCACGGCCAGCTGGTGGTCGCTTCGGAAATGAAGGCGCTGGCACCGGTCTGCCGCGATGCCAAGGAATTCCCGCCGGGCCACTTCATCGACAGCCGCATCGGCCCCGAGCCGCAGCAGTGGTACGTGCGCGAGTGGCGCGAGTTCAAGGCCGTCGAGAGCGGTAGCCGCGACCACGCGGCGCTGCGCTCGGCGCTGGAGACGGCGGTGAAGAGTCACATGATGAGCGACGTGCCCTATGGCGTGCTGCTGTCGGGCGGCCTCGATTCCTCGCTGATCGCCGCCATCGCCAAGAAGTACGCCGCTCGGCGCGTCGAGGACGACGAGCGCAGCGAGGCCTGGTGGCCGCAGCTGCACAGCTTCGCCATCGGCCTCGAAGGCTCGCCCGACCTCAAGGCCGCGCAGGAAGTGGCGAACCACATCGGCACCGTGCACCACAACCTGACCTTCACCGTGCAGGAAGGCCTGGACGCGCTGTCGGACGTGATCCATCACCTGGAAACCTACGACGTCACCACCATTCGAGCCTCTACGCCGATGTACCTGATGGCCCGGCGCATCCGCGCGATGGGCATCAAGATGGTTCTGTCCGGCGAAGGTTCGGACGAGTTGTTTGGTGGCTACCTGTACTTCCACAAGGCGCCCGACGCGCGTGCGCTGCACGAGGAAACCGTGCGCAAGCTGGATGCGCTGCACCTGTTCGACTGCCTGCGCGCCAACAAGTCGATGTCGGCCTGGGGCGTGGAAACCCGCGTGCCGTTCCTCGACCGTGACTTCATCGACGTGGCCATGCGCCTGGATCCGTCGGTGAAGCTGTCCGGCAAGCAGCGCGAGCGCATCGAAAAGCAGTTCCTGCGCGAATCCTTCGCCGGCTACCTGCCCGACCGCATCCTGTGGCGGCAGAAGGAGCAGTTCAGCGACGGCGTCGGCTACAGCTGGATCGATTCGTTGCGCGCGCATGCCGAGGCACAGGTCAGCGACGCGCAGTTCGCCAAGGCAGCGTTCCGCTTCCCCTACAACCCGCCGGCGACCAAGGAAGCCTACTTCTACCGCGAGCTGTTCGAGCAGCACTACCCGCAGCCCTGGGCCGCGCAGCTGGTGCCGGGCGGCCCGTCAGTGGCCTGCTCCACCGCCGCCGCGCTGGAGTGGGACGAATCGCTGAAAGGCATCATCGACCCCAGCGGCCGTGCGGTGCGTGCGGTACATGATTCGGCCTACGAGTAGGCGCCAGGCATTTGATCGAATCCACCTGTGGTCGTCTGGTCCTGATCCCCAGCACGACGCTGCACCTGCGCACGGAGCTGGAAGCACCCCATCGCCTTGGTGAACTCCTTGAGGCCAGCGTCTCGCCGGACTGGCCATGCGGCGAGTATGACCAGGACGCCATGCGTTACTTCCTCGAGTGCCTGGAGTCCGGAGGCACGGCAGCCGAAGGCTGGTACGGCTGGTACGCCCTGACGCCGCACGAACCCATCCGCGCTCTGGTCGGCGCGGGTGGCTATTTCGGCCCACCGGACGAGAATGGCGGGGTCGAAATCGGCTACTCGATCCTGCCGGAATGGCGGCGACACGGACTGGCCACGCTGCTGTCGGAAACACTGGTAGCCCGTGCCTTCGACATCCCGACGGTGCGATGTGTCCGGGCGCGAACGACACCGGAGAACACCGCGTCCATCCGTGTGCTGGAACGTAGCGGATTCCAGCAGTGCGGCTCGCTGGACGGCGACGGCCGGATCCATTTCGAGCGCATGCGCCAGTAGCCGATCCGCTTCGCGCAACCTGCACGGCCGCACGACGACGGGCGTGCAAGCTGCCCAGATTCGCCGCAGGAACGACTTCGCCGCTCCGAAAACACCCTTTCAATTCAGCTCGTTACCGGATGGCATGACCCTTGCTCAGGCTTTCCTGCCCGCGCTCCACTGAAGCGCTTTCCAGGAGATCGCCATGAACATCCGCCCCCTTTCCCTTTTGATTTCGTCGACCCTGCTGCTGGGCCTGGCTGCCTGCCAGGAGTCGGCCTCGGAGACGCAGCGTGACGTGAACGCAGCCCGTCAGGAAGCGCAGAAGAACGTCGCGGAAGCGCGTCAGGAAGGCGCTCAGCAGATGCGCGAAGCCAACGACCGTCTGACTGCCACCGCCGACAAGGCCGGCGACGAGCTGCAGGAAGCACAGGCGAACGTCGACAAGACGCGCGCCGAGGCTTCGTACAAGGTCCTGGCAACGGAGGCGAAGGAAACCCGCAAGATCGCCCTGGAGAAATGCGATGCCTTCCAGGACGAGATCCGTGATCGCTGCGAGGAGACGGCGGAAGCGAACTTCGACGCCGCCATTGATGCCGCTGAAGCGGCGCGGGACCGTGCGGTTGCCGCAACCGAAGACGACATGCGTCGCAACAACGAGAACTTCTAATCTCGCCCTGCGCACCCTGTCTTGAGTACTCAACGTCGCGGGCGTCGTCATCAGACGGCGTCCGCGCCGCGTTCAGCTGACCAGTCGCCGCGCCAGTTCGCTGCCGGACATCGGGCGGCCGAGCCAGTAGCCCTGTGCGTGGTCGCAACCACGCTCCTTGAGCACGGCGAACTGGCCTTCGTTCTCCACGCCCTCGCCCACCACGGTGATGCCCAGCGAGTGCGCCATGGCGATGATGGCCGAGGTCAGCGCCAGGTCATCCGGGTCGCGCAGCACATCGGCGATGAAGCTGCGGTCGATCTTCACGCCATCCACCGGCACGCGGCGTAGGTGGCTCAGACCCGAGAAGCCGGTTCCGAAGTCGTCCAGCCAGATCTTCACCCCGAGCTCACGCAGACGCTCCAACGTCTTGATCGCCTGTTCCTCGTCGCTGAGCACGGTGGTTTCGGTCAGCTCGAGATGCAGGCGATCCGGTGGAAGGCCGCTGGAAGCCAGCGTACCGGCAACGACTTCCGGCAGGTTGCCGGCTCGCAGCTGGCGCGCCGAGATGTTCACGGAAACGAATGGCGCCGCGCCCTCCCGCACCCAGCGTAGCGCCGCCTGGCAGGCCTGCGACAGCGCCAGGCTCCCCAGTGACTCGATCAGTCCGGTCTGCTCCGCCACATCGATGAACACCGATGGAGGGATGATGCCGAGCTCGGGATGCTGCCAGCGCAGCAGTGCCTCCGCGCCCACCAGCTGGCCACTGTCGAGGCGGAAGATCGGCTGATAGACCAGCTTCATCTCGCCGCGATCCCAGGCACCGCGCAGATCGTGTTCGATCTGCACGCGGCGACCCACGGCGTGATCCATGGCCTTGCTGTAGAAGCGATAGCAGTTCTTGCCCGCCAGCTTGGCCTGGTACATGGCGATGTCGCCGTTCTTCAGCAGGACGCTGGAGCTCTGTCCATCCTGCGGACAGACGGTGATACCGATGGATGCGCCAAGGAACACCTGGCGCCCCTGCAACAGCATGGGCTGCTGCAGTTCGGCCAGCATGGCCTCGGCGACGTGCGCGGCCGCGTCACGGACATTGGGTCCGCCCAGCTTCACCACGAACTCGTCGCCACCAAAGCGTGCGACCACGGCATCCTGATCACCGCCGAGGTGCACGCTGTGCCGGATACGCTCGGCGAACTGGCCAAGCACTTCGTCACCGGCGTCGTGGCCCAGGCTGTCGTTGATGCGCTTGAAGTCGTCGAGGTCGACGAACATCAGCACCAGCTCCGCCTTGCTGGCCAACGTCTTTTGCAGGCTTTCGTCCAGCAGCTCGCGGAAGGCCAACCGATTGGGCAACCCGGTCAGGCTGTCGCCGTAGGCAATGCGACGGATATCGCGATCATGCCGGCTGACACTGTCGCCCATGCGTCCGAAGGCGCGGATCAGGTCACCGATCTCGTCATTGCGCTGGCTGTCGAGCTTGAGGTCGAAGTGACCGGCTTCCATGCGGCGCGCCGCCTGGGCCAGTTCACCGATGGGCCGCAGAACGCCCCGGGACAGCAGCATCGACACGGCGAAACCAATCAGCAACAGCGTGCCGAACAGGCCGGCCATCCACAGCAGGTTGCGCTGGATGGCCTGCTCGCTGCGCTGCGACAGCGTGGCCACGGCGTCGCGTTCCAGCGTCGCCATGCCCGCCGATGACAGGCCAACGCGGACGCCACCAATACGTTCGTCACCGATGAAGATGGGCTGGGCGACGTCGACCTGACGATCGGTCCACTGCACCTTGAGCTCACTGCTCTCGACGGCGGCGCCGGCCAGCGGATCGTCCATGGCCTGGCCGAAATCGGGCACGTCATGCGAACCGTCATGCACAACCCGACCCTGATCATCGAAGACCAGCACGTACATCACGTCCGGCTGCTGCAGCGCCGAGCGGACCACCTCGCCGATGCGCACCATGTCGAAGTAATACAGCGGATTGACCAGCGAATCAGCCAGCAGGTTCGCCAGTCCCTCGCCACGACGCTCCATACTGGTGAAGGCCATCTGGTGCATGGCTTCGCGGCTGATCTGCGCCTGCTCACGTGCCGCCGCGCGCTGCTGCCACCACACGCCGCCCATCACGCCGAGCACCAGCAGCAGCGTCGCCAGCATGCCGATCAGGAAGCGAAGGTGCAGACCACCGCGCATGGTTATTCCAGCTCCCGGTGGACGCGCCGCGCGCCGACGCTGAGCCGTCGCAGGTCTTCCTCGGCGGCTTCGTTCATGGGCAGGAAGCGCGTGGTCTTGAAGAAGCGCTGCAGCGGTTCACGCGCTGCGGGATCATCGCCGGCTTCCAGCAGCACTTCGCGCAGTCGCTCGGAGACGGCTTTCGGCAGGCCATCACGGACGACTTCAACACCACGCGGGTAGTCCTCGCCTTCGGCAATGACCACGAGATCCTGCTTCATGTGTGCCGGGAGGCCGTCCAGATCTTCCCAGTCGAGGTTGCTGAAGGCACCAGCATCGGCAAGGCGCTTGTGCACCCAGGTGGCGATATTGCCTTCCGATTGGGCAAACACGTATCCCACGCTGTCCGGCGCCGGACGATCCTCGGGCGAAAGCAGTACTTCCAGTTTCAGGCCGGCGTCCATGATCTGGATGGCCGGCGCGACATAGGCGCTGGTCGAGAACGGATTCTGGAAGGCGATGCTGTGGCCGCGAAGGTCATCAAGACTCTGGATGCCACTATCGCGCCGCGTGAAGAACACGGTCCGGTATTCGGCAACACCGGAACGCTCGGTCAGCACAAGCATGCGGCCGCCACCGCGCTGGACGTAGGTCAGCGCTGCCGAGGCGGTTTCGGAAATCCAGTCCACGCGACCGCGCCGCAGGTAGCTGGTCATCTGCTGCACGTCGCGTGCCATCAGGATGCGACCTTCGCGGATGCCGACGTCATGCATGCGCGGCACCACGTAGTCGAGCAGCGGCTTCAGCTGGGCGTAGTGGTTCTTGGGATCATCGCTGACGCGACCCAGCACCAGGATGCTGCTGTGGTCGTCCTGTGCGAGCAGAGCCGGCGAACCCAGTACGGCCGACAGCAGAGCGATGGCGAACAACACGCCGCGTCCGAGGCCTGCCTGCAGCCCGCTCGCCCGCTTCCCCAGATCTCCGAGACGACGCAAAGGACACCTGTTCAATTCACTCACCCGGCGTGAGCACGGATAGCGTACCCGACAGCGTGCTCGCGTGCCGACTTTTCGGCCCGATCACTCGCTCTGCTGACCGCGACCCGCCGCGCGACGGGTTTCCGCAAGGATGCCGCGCAGGATGCGCACCTCGCGCTGATCGAGGTCGGCGCGCAGGTAGAGGCGACGCAACCGTGCCAGAACCGTCTCGCTGCCACGCCCCTTGTGGAAGTCGATGTCATCGAGCGTGTCGGCCAGGTGCACAAAGAAACCTTCCAGCTCGTCCTGCGTCGCTGGCGGGTCGCTGCGGCGATCCACGGCATCCGACGATGCCGGCGTTTCCGGTTGATCCAGTGCCGCCAGCGCGGCCAGGCGCAGCTCGTAGCAGAGCAGCTGCACGGCCGCGCCGAGGTTCAGCGAGCCGAACTCCGGCTGGGTGGCGATGTGCACGGCGCTCTGGCAGCGTTGCAGCTCGCTGTTCTCCAGGCCGCTGCTCTCGCGGCCGAACAACAGGGCCACGTCGCCATCGGCGGATGCCGCCAGCAGGCGCTCAGCACCGGCGCGTGGCGCCAGTTCGGGCAGCGGCACGCCGCGCTGCCGGGCGGTGCAGCCAAAGGCCAGCACACAGCCTTTCAGCGCCTCGTCCAGCGACTCGCATACCGTGGCGTTTTCCAGCAAGGCGTCGGCACCGGCAGCGCGCGCACTGGCTTCGGGGTCGGGAAAACGCTGCGGCTGCACCAGCACCAGCCGCGACAGGCCCATGACCCGCATCGCGCGTGCCGCCGCGCCGATATTCCCCGGGTGCGACGGCGCCACCAGCACGATACGCACCCGCGACAGCGCTTCGCGCAGGTCCGGGGCGAGGTCGATACCGCTCGCAGCTACTGGATGAGTCACTGAATCGGGCGTTTTCTCTGACATTCTGGTACCTTACGCGCCTGCTGCCGCCCGGCAACCTGGTTGAACGGGCGGCGTTCTCTTTCCAAATCGACACCACATCCACTCCCAGGCCATCAGGAGTTGCCTTCCGCATGCAAAAGCCAGCCGTCACCCTCATGATCAAGGCCGCACGTCAGGCCGGAAACCTGATCCTGCGCCAGATGAGCCGTCTGGAGTCGCTGAACGTGGTGGAGAAGGCCCGGCAGGACTACGCCAGCGAAGTCGATGCCCAGGCCGAAACCGAAATCATACGCGAGCTGAAACGTGCCTTCCCGGACCATGCCTTCCTCGGCGAGGAAGGTGGCCAGCGTGGGCAGTCGCGCTACGTCTGGGTGATCGACCCGCTCGACGGCACCAGCAACTACCTGCGCGGCTTCCCGCACTTCTGCGTGTCGATCGCCATGCTCGACAATGGCGAGCCGCAGCACGGCGTGATCTTCGATCCGCTGCGCAACGAGCTGTTCACCGCCTCGCGCGGCAGCGGCGCCTTCCTCAATGACCGCCGCATCCGCGTCAGCCCGCGCAATGGCCTTTCCGGCGCCATGCTGACCACCGGCTTCCCGCCGCGCGACCGCGCCAACCTGCATCCGCAGCTGGGCGCCATCGAAGCCCTGCTTCGCGATGCCGAGGATATCCGCCGCACCGGCTCCGCCGCGCTGGACCTGGCCTACGTTGCCTGTGCGCGCAGCGACGGCTACTTCGAGGCCGGCCTCAAGCCCTGGGACGTCGCCGCCGGCGTGCTGCTGGTTCGCGAAGCCGGTGGCCGCTGCTGCGACTACTTCGGCGGTCCGGACGTGATCGAATCGGGACACCTGGTTGCCGGCAACATCAAGGTTGCCGACGCGCTGCAGCGCTCGCTGGTGGAAAGCGGCTACGCCAAGGTATTCCGCGACTGAGCAGGCACGACCTCCAGACATGAAAAAGCCCCGCTATCTGGCGGGGCTTTTTTGTTGCTGCGGTGTCGAATCCGCTCAGGGGCGACGCGCCAGCTCGGCGTCGTCGCGAGCCTTGGGCAGCAGGTCCTGCTTGGTCACGCCCAGCTTCAGCAGCACCGGGCAGGCGAAGAAGATCGAGGACAGCGTACCCACCACGATGCCGACGATCAGCGCCAGCGAGAAACCCTGCAGGGTCGGACCACCGAACAGGAACAGCGCAACCACCGTCAGCAGCGTGGTCAGCGAGGTCATGATCGTACGCGACAGCGTGGAGTTGACCGCCTTGTTCAGCACTTCCAGCGTGTCCAGCTTGCGCGTGGAGCGGAACAGTTCGCGGACGCGGTCGAAGACGACGATCTTGTCGTTCACCGAGTAACCGTCGACCGCCAGGATCGCCGCCAGCACGGTCAGGTCGAAATCCATGCCAGTCAACGAGAAGAAGCCCAGCGTGATGATTACGTCGTGCAATTCGCCGGCCACGGTAGCCACGGCAAAGCGCCACTCGAAGCGCATGGCGACGTAGATCATGATGCCGGTCAGCACCACCAGCACGGCGACGATGCCGTTGTAGGCAAGTTCGGCGCCAACCTGCGGGCCGACGAAGACACTGGGCTTCACTTCCACCGAGCGACCCCCGGCGGTGATCGCCGACTTCACCTTGTCGGTCACTGCCTTGTTGGCAGCATCAACGGCGCTGGTGCCATCGGCCGCGTTGGCAGAAGCGGCGTCAATTTCCTCCTGGCTCAGCACATCCGGCGGCAGGCGGATCGAGAACTCGGTGCTGGAGAAGCGCTGGATCACCGCGCCTTCGATCTTGGCGGCTTCCAGGTCATGCGCCAGCGCGTCCTGCTCGATCGGCTCCTGGTAGACCACCTCCACCAGGCTGCCGCCGGTGAAGTCGAGGCCGAAGTTCAGGCCGCGGGTGGCCAGCGAAATGATTGAACCGATGATCAGCAGGATGGAGATCGCCACGGTGACGCGGCGGATACCCATGAAGTTGACGTTGGCGTTGGGATTGAAGAATTCCATCGTATGTATTCCTGTCGGCCGATCAGACGGAGACCGAAGTCAGTTTCTTGCGACCGCCATAGATCCACGTGGCCATGGCGCGGCTCATGGTCACCGAGGTGAACATCGAGGTCAGCACGCCGAAGAACAGCACCACCGCGAAGCCGCGGACCGGGCCAGAGCCGAACGAGAACAGCGCAATGGCCGCGATCAGCTTGGTGACGTTGGAGTCGAGGATGACGGTCCAGGCACGCTCGTAACCGGCCTTGATGCTGGATACCGGCGTGTTGCCGTTGCGCAACTCCTCACGTATGCGTTCGCAAATCAGCACGTTGCCGTCGATGGCCATACCCAGCGTCAGCACGATACCGGCGATACCCGGCATGGTCAGCGTGGCACCCACCACCGACAGCGCGGCGGTCAGCAGCAGCAGGTTGCTGAACAGGGCGATCACCGAAATCACGCCGAACAGGCGGTAGTAGATGATCATCAGCACGCAGACGGCGAGGAAGCCGATGCTGATCGCCATCTTGCCGGCGTCGATGTTTTCCTGGCCGAGGGTCGGGCCGATGACACGCTGTTCGACGATGTCCACCGGTGCGGCCAGCGAACCGGCGCGCAGCAGCAGGGCCAGGTCACTGGCGTACTTGCTGCTTTCCAGGCCCGTGGTGCGGAATCGCTTGCCGAACACGCCCTGGATGTTTGCCACCGAAATGACTTCCTCGGTCACCTTGGTGGTGCGGACTTCCTTGCCGTCCACTTCCTTGGTTTCCGGAGTACGCTCGATGAACACCACGGCCATGCCGCGACCGACGTTGTCGGTGGTGAACTCCAGCATGCGCTGGGCGCCAACGTTGTTAAGCGTGACGTTGACTTCGGGCTGGCCGTTCTGCGTGTCGACGCCCGAGGTGGCGTTGACCAGCTGGTCGCCGGAAACAATGATCTTCTTCGACAGCAGCACCGGGATGCGGTTGCCGGAGCCATCGGTTTCCTTGCGGTAGTAGATGCGCGCGTCCGGCGGCACGTTGCCACTGCTCAGTGCTGCATAGGCGTCACCATCGACCACGGAGCGATATTCCAGCGTGGCGGTGGAGCCGAGGATCTTCTTGGCCTGCGCCGTATCCTGCACACCCGGCAGCTGCACGACAATGCGCGAGGAGCCTTCGCGCTGAATGATCGGCTCGGCCACGCCCAGCTCGTTGATTCGATTGCGCAGCGTGCCGATGTTCTGCTCCAGCGCCGCGTCGGTGATGGCGCGAAGCTCGGCCGGGCGGATGTGGGCGGTCAGGCTGTTGTCGCCGCTTTCGGCGATCTCCAGCTGCGGCAGGTTGCTGGTGATCTGCGCGATGGCCGCAGGCACAGCATCCTCTGTAGCCAGCTGCACATGGATGCCCTCGGCATTGCGCGTCACGCCGGTGTACTTGATGCTCTTATCGCGCAGCAGCGAGCGGATGTCATCGGCGAAACCGTTCTCGCGCTTGTCCAGCGCGGCGCGCTGGTCGACTTCCATCTTGAAATGGACACCGCCGCGCAGGTCGAGACCGAGCAACATCGGCTTCCCGCCGAGCGCCGACAGCCAGCCCGGCACCGTGCTGGCGAGGTTGACCGCCACCACGTAGTCGTTGCCCAGCGCATCGCGCAGCTCGTCGGCAGCGGTCAGCTGGTGATCCGGCGTGTCGGTGCGAACCAGCAGCGTGTCGCCATCCAGCTCCATGCTCTTGAACGGCAGCGAGTCTTTTTCCAGCACGCCTTGGATACGCTCCTTGAGCGCTTCGTCCACGACGCCGCCACGATTGGCGGACACCTGTACAGCCAGGTCCTGCGGGAACAGGTTGGGCAAGGCATAGAGCGCGCTGAACAGGACAATGATAATGACCAGCGCGTACTTCCAGCGGGGGAATTCAAGCATGGGACTGTCTACCGCGGGACCGGGCCTGGGGCGCCGGTCGATTCAGGAAAGGATCCGGCGCATCGTGGCCGGCGGAAAAAAACCGGCTCAGGCCGCCTTGATCGTGCCCTTGGGCAGGACGGCGCTGATCGACTGCTTCTGCACGCGGATGCGCACGTTGTCGGCGATCTCGATGGTGACGTAGAGGTCGGTCAGTGCATCGATACGACCGAGGATGCCGCCGGAAGTCAGCACTTCGTCACCCTTGGCCAGCTGCGACAGCAGCTCGCGGTGTTCCTTGGCGCGCTTCATCTGCGGGCGGATCAGGAAGAACCAGAAGATCAGGAAGAACACGCCGAGCATGATGATCGGCTGCCACGGGCTGGGCTGGGCGGCGCCAGCCGCCTGCGCCATGGCCGGCGGGATGATTGCGTCGAGCAGGAAATCCATCGAAATCTCGCTAAGTAATTGTCGTTGTTCGAATTGACATGCCAAGCGCGGGAAGTGGCATACGCCCTCCCCGACGCATTCCGGGCGCCAAAGACGCCGAAGTATGCCACATGGGGTCGCCCCGGCCGCACCTCAAGGGCTGCGGACGCTACGCGACCTCCCCGGCGCGGATGCCGGCGTAGAAGCGTTCGCGCCATTCGGCGAAGGCGCCCTGTTCGATCGCGGCGCGCATCTCGCGCATCAGCTGCTGGTAGTAATGAAGGTTATGGATGGTGGCCAGCATCGGGCCGAGCATTTCGTTGCAGCGGTCGAGGTGGCGCAGGTAGGCGCGACTGAAGCCGCCGGCACAGGCCGCGCAGCTGCAGGCCGGATCAATCGGCCGCGGGTCGTTCTCGAACTTCGCGTTGCGGATGCGGATGGTGCCGAAGCTGGTGAAGTAGTGGCCGTTGCGCGCGTTGCGGGTTGGCATGACGCAGTCGAACATGTCGATGCCGCGCGCCACGCCTTCGACGATGTCTTCCGGCCGGCCTACGCCCATCAGGTAGCGGGGTTTGTCGTACGGCAGCTGCGGGCAGACGTGATCCAGCATTTTTTCGCGCTCGTCCTGCGGCTCACCAACCGCGAGACCACCGACCGCGAAACCATCGAAGCCGATATCGACAAGGCCGGCGGCGGAACGATCACGCAATGACTCGTACATGCCGCCCTGGACGATGCCGAACAGCGCGGCGTCGTTGCCTTCGTGTGCGCGCCTGGAACGTTCGGCCCAGCGCAGCGACAGCTCCATCGACTCGCGCGCCACCTTTTCGCTGGCCGGCTCGCCGTTGACCAGGTACGGCGTGCATTCGTCGAAGATCATCACGATGTCCGAGCCGATCACCTTCTGGATCTGCATGCTCTCCTCGGGACCGAGGAAAACACGGCTGCCGTCCACCGGCGAGGCGAAGGTGACGCCCTGCTCGGTGATCTTGCGTCGCTTGGCCAGACTGAACACCTGGAAGCCGCCAGAGTCGGTGAGGATCGGCCGGTCCCAGCGCGCGAAACCGTGCATGCCGCCCTGCGCACGAAGGATGTCGAGTCCGGGGCGCAGATAGAGATGAAAGGTATTGCCGAGGATGATCTCGGCGCCGATGGCCTTGAGGTCATCCGGCTTCATCGCCTTGACCGTGCCATAGGTGCCCACCGGCATGAAGGCCGGCGTCTCGACGCTGCCACGCGGGAAGCTCAGGCGACCGCGACGGGCGGTGCCGTCATTGCCCAGCAGTTCGAAGCTCATGCGACTCATGCGTGGATTCCTTCGGGCTGCGCGTCCGCCGGCATCAGACCGGGAAGCATCAGCATGGCATCGCCGTAAGAGAAGAAGCGGTAGCGTTCCTCGACGGCATGACGGTAGGCATCGAGCATGAAGTCCCGTCCGGCCATGGCCGACACCAGCATCAGCAGCGTGGACTGCGGCAGGTGGAAGTTGGTCAGCAGGCCGTCGACGCTGGTCACGCGATAACCCGGGAAGATGAAGATCTGCGTCTCGCCGGCAAACGGATACAGCTTGCCGTCGCGCGTGGCGCTCTCAAGCGCGCGAACCACGGTGGTGCCCACGGCGATCACGCGACCGCCCGCTGCGCGCGTGCGCTCGATGCGCTGCACCAGCTCGGCGCCGACGTTCAGCCATTCGCGATGCATGGTGTGGTCGTGCACGTTCTCCGCACGCATCGGCTGGAAGGTGCCGGCGCCGACGTGAAGGGTCACGTAGTCGGTCTGCACGCCGCGCGCGGCCAGTGCGTCGAGCATGGCCTGGTCGAAATGCAGGCCGGCGGTCGGGGCGGCCACGGCGCCAGCCTCGCGGGCGAACACGGTCTGGTAGCGGTCAAGGTCAGCGTCGTCGGTATCGCGCTCGATGTAGGGCGGCAACGGCATGCGCCCCACGCGCAGCAGCAGCTGCTCGACGGTTTCGGCAGCATCAAGTCGCAGGCGGAAGAACTCGCCGTCACGACCCTGCACCACCAGCCGGCTACCGTCGCTGAGTTCAATGATGCCGCCTTCCTTGGGCTTCTTGCTGACGCCGAGCTGCGCACTGAACTCGTGGTCGTCGTGCAGGCGCTCGACCAGGATCTCCACGGCGCCACCGGTTTCCTTGTGGCCATAAAGGCGCGCGGGCAACACGCGGGTGTCGTTGAACACCAGCAGGTCACCGGGCTGCAGCAGCTCCGGCAGATCGCGGAACTGGCGGTCGTGAAATTGCCGGGACGGCACGTCGAGGTGCAGCAGGCGCGACGCACTGCGTTCGGCCAGCGGGCGCTGCGCGATCAGCTCGGGCGGCAGCGCGAAGTCGAAATCGGATTTCTTCAAGGCGGATATCTTGAGGGGCTTGAAAAGTGAAGGCCGTCACAGGACGCGGGAATGGTCACGGCGACGCCAGTAGCCGCTCATTATCGCCCAATTCCACCCCCGGCCGGGACCGGGATTGGGTCGCGACAGGGCCGCGTGGTAGACTGGCCGTCTTCGCAAGCCCTTATTTTCGCTTGGAAACAGTGCACGCGGCCCCGGAAACGGTGCATGGCCGCGCCGGCGCTGTTTCCGGCATCCGGAGGACAGAAATGACGCTGATCGACAAACTCAATGACCTGCGCAACTACGGTGGCGCCATCCGCACCCGCGGTCTGGACGACGCCACCATCGAGCGTTTCGCCAAGGACCACCCCGACCTGACCGCCGCAGTGGACAGCGCGCACGACCGCTTCCTCGAACTGCGCAGCGAGATGGACGACCTGCTGAAGCTCGATGAAGAAGCGCAGATGGCGCGCATCCAGGCCGACTACGTCAATTTCTACGCCGATGACGCGGTGAACCCCTACGTGGCGCTGGCCGCTCAGGGCCCGTGGATCGTCACTCTCAAGGGTGCAGTGATCCACGACAACGGCGGCTACGGCATGCTGGGCTTTGGCCATAATCCGGCGCACATCAGCGAGGCGCTGGCGCGCCCGCAGGTGATGGCCAACATCATGACCCCGAGCACCAGCCAGCTGCGCCTGTCCGAAGCGCTGAAGAAAGAGCTGGGCCGCACGCGCGGCGGCAATCCGTACAGCAAGTTCCTGTGCCTGAACTCCGGCTCCGAGGCAGTGACGCTGGCCAGCCGACTGGCCGACGTCAATGCCAAGACCATGACAGAACCCGGCGCGCGCCATGCCGGCCGCGAGATCAAGCGCATTGCCGTCAAGGGCGCGTTCCACGGCCGTACCGATCGCCCGGCGCGTTTCTCGGATTCCACCCGTAAGGCCTACGAAGCGAACCTCGCCAGCTACCGCGACAACAGCGCGCTGATCACCGTCGAGCCTTACAACGTCGAACAGCTGCGGCAGGCTTTCGCCGATGCCGACGCCAAGGGCTGGTTCATCGAGGCGGTGTTCCTGGAGCCGGTGATGGGTGAAGGCGATCCGGGCCGCGGCCTGACGCCGGAGTTCTACGCCGCTGCGCGTGAGCTGACCAAGGCCCACGGCACGCTGCTGCTGGTCGATTCCATCCAGGCAGGCCTGCGCGCCCATGGCGTGCTGTCGGTGGTCGACTATCCTGGCTTCGAGGGCCTGGAAGCCCCGGACATGGAGACCTACTCCAAGGCGCTCAACGCTGGGCAGTACCCGCTGTCCGTGCTGGCCGTCACCGAGGCCACCGCCGAGCTGTACCGCAAGGGCATCTACGGCAACACGATGACCACCAACCCGCGCGCCATGGACGTCGCCGTTGCCACCATGCAGCAGCTGACCGATGACGTCCGCGCGAATATCGTTGGCCGCGGCCGTGAATTCGTCGACAAGCTGAACAAGCTGAAGGACGAGCTGGGCGGCCTGATCACCAAGGTGCAGGGAACAGGCCTGCTGTTCAGCTGCGAACTGGACCCGAGCTTCAAGTGCTACGGCGCCGGCTCCACCGAGGAATTCATGCGCGAGAACGGCATCGGCGTGATCCACGGCGGCGCCAACTCGCTGCGTTTCACCCCGCACTTCAACATCCGCGAGGATGAAGTGGACCTGGTGATCGACAGCATCCGCGTGGCGCTGACCAAGGGCCCGCGCAAGTCGCAGGCCGAAGCCGCCTGAGACGCTGAGCGGAGCCGTATCGCCGGACCGATCCCGGCGCGACAGCAGTACCGACGGCAGGCGCGCCATCCCGCGCCTGCCGTCATCGTGTCGGAAGGCCGTTCCTGGCCAGCCGTCACGCCGCCGGACCAGGCACGTCCGGGATCAATCCGAAAAAGCTTAACCAATCGCTAATTCGCCGCGGAGGCGGTCGTGCGATAATCCGCCGTCCGGCAGGCATGCCGGGCGAAAGAACCATGGAGACAGGAATGTCCATTCTCATCCGCGACGTGCAGGAGCACGAGCTGGATTCCGTCCTTGCCCTGAACAACGCCGCCGGCCCCGGCATCCTGCCGATGGACGCCGCGCGCATCCGTTTCTTCTTCGACCACGCCGATTACTTCCGCGTTGGCGAGGTGGACGGTCACCTGGCCGGCTTCCTGATCGCGCTGGGCCAGCGCGCGCCGTATGACAGTCCCAACTTCCGCTGGTTCAAGGAACGCTACGACGCGTTCATGTACATCGACCGCATCGTCATCGCCAGCGCCCGCCGCGGCGCCGGTCTGGGTCGCGCCTTCTACGCCGACATCACCAGCTACTCCGAAGTCCGCGTGCCGCGCCTGTGCTGCGAGGTGTTTCTGGAGCCGCGCAACGACGTCGCCGTGCTCTTCCACGGCACCTATGGTTTCCACGAGGACGGCCAGCAGGTGATGCCGGGCCTGGATCGCCGCGTCTCGCTGCTGGTCAAGGAACTGCCGAGCTACGCGTGGGTGCGTGAAACCTATCTGGACAACGCCAAGGGCCTGCCAGACCTGCCATGGCTGCACAGTCGCGAACTGGCGGGTGATCGTCCGCAGCTCGCGACGGGAACCGGCGCGTGACGGCCACACCCGCCGGAGAGCTCGCCGGCGAACTGAAATTCGGCCAGGTCAGCATCGCCAACCTGCGCGTGCTTCGACTTGATCGCGAGGCGCTAGTCGCCGAAATGGCTGACCGGGTGACCAAGGCGCCGGGCCTGTTCGACCGCGCCGCGGTGATCGTCGACTTCGGCTCACTCAGCAGCACGCCCAGTGCCGACGAGGCCCGCGCCCTGCTCGATGGCCTGCGGGACGCCGGCGTCTGCCCGGTGGGCATCGCCTTCGGCAGCAGCAGCAACGAAGCATTGGCACGCCAACTCGGCCTGCCGTCGCTGGCAAAATTCCGCGCCCAGTACGAACGCAGCGGCGAAGTCGCCGCGCCGACGCCGGAACCGGCCAGGCCGAAGGCAGCCGCCGAAGCGCCGCGATCCGCCCCGACCGCCGCCGTGGAAGCCATTGGCCGCACCGAGCGCCAGCCGATCCGCTCCGGCCAGCAGATCTACGCGCAGGGCCGCGACCTCGTGGTCACCGCCACCGTGGGTGCTGGTGCGGAAGTCATCGCCGACGGCAACATCCACGTCTACGGTGCCCTGCGCGGGCGCGCGCTGGCTGGCGCCGGTGGCGCCACCGATGCTCGCATCTATTGCCGCGAATTCCACGCCGAACTGGTCGCCATCGCCGGCAACTATCGCGTGCTGGAAGACATCGACCCTTCGCTGAAGGGAAAGGCCGTGCAGGTCTGGCTGGATGGTGAAACACTGCGCATCGAGGCCATGGACGCATGACACGCATGTTCCACGCCGGCGGCTCGACCAGCCGCAGCATCGAAACGCGAAATCAAATCAGGGTAATGAATGGGCCAGATCGCCCATCGAGCAATACTGGAGGATGCAAACTTGGCTGAGAAAATCGTCGTCACATCGGGCAAGGGCGGTGTCGGCAAGACCACGACCAGCGCCAGCCTCGCCTGCGGCCTGGCCAGGCAGGGCAAGAAAGTCGCGGTCATCGATTTCGACGTCGGCCTGCGCAACCTCGACCTGATCATGGGCTGCGAGCGCCGCGTGGTGTATGACTTCGTCAACGTCATCAACGGCGAGTGCACGCTCAAGCAGGCGCTGATCCGCGACAAGCGCTTCGAGAACCTCCACGTGCTGGCCGCCTCGCAGACCCGCGACAAGGACGCGCTGACGCTGGAAGGCGTGCAGAAGGTGCTCGACGAACTCGATGCCGACGGCTTCGACTTCATCGTCTGCGACTCGCCGGCCGGCATCGAGAAAGGCGCCTACCTCGCCATGTACTTCGCCGATCAGGCAGTGGTGGTGGTCAACCCGGAAGTCTCCAGCGTGCGCGACTCCGACCGCATCCTGGGCCTGCTATCCAGCAAGACCAAGCGCGCCGAGAGCGGCGAGCGCGTCAAGGAACACCTGCTGCTGACCCGCTACAGCCCGGCCCGTGTCGCCACCGGCGACATGCTGTCGATCGCCGACGTGCAGGAAATCCTTGGTCTTGAAGTGCTGGGGGTGATCCCGGAAGCACAGGAAGTGTTGCAGTCTTCCAATGCCGGTGTTCCGGTGATCCTCGACGAGCAGTCCGCCGCCGGCCAGGCCTATGGCGATGCCGTGGCGCGCCTGCTGGGCGAGGAACGCCCGATGCGCTTCACCCAGGTCGAGAAGAAGGGCCTGCTCTCCAAACTCTTCGGGAGCTGAGATGGGTATTTTCGACTTCCTGCGCCAGCGCCAGCCCAATTCCGCCTCGGTCGCCAAGGAGCGCCTGCGCATCATCGTCGCGCAGGAGCGCAGCGCGCGCGGCGGGCCGGACTACCTGCCGATGCTGCGTCGCGAAATCCTCGAGGTGATCCGCAAGTACGTCCACGTCGATCCGGACGCGGTGCAGATCAACGTCGACAAGGACGGCGGCCACGACGTGCTGGAGCTGACCGTCTCGCTGCCCGATGACGACGCCAGCGCCTGATGCGGCAACGGCTTCCGCTGTGGAAGCCGTGCTGACGCTGGGCGACATCGACGCCAGCCAGGTAGCCGCCCTGCTCGCCGGCTACGACCTCAAGCTCGAACTGCTGCCCCACGATGCCGAGATTCCCGGTAGTTACTGGGGCGCGCCCGAAGCCGGACTGATCGGCAGCACCGTCTACGCCCGCGCCGACACGCCGGTGCACTCGCTGCTGCACGAGACCTGCCACCTGATCGTGCTGCCGCCCGAGCGCCGCGCCGCCGTCCACACCGACGCCACCGACAGCATCGACGAGGAAAACGCCGTCTGCGTGCTGCAGGCACTGCTCGGCGACCAAATTCCCGGCGTCGGCCGCCATCGTGTCCTCGACGACATGGACCGCTGGGGCTACACCTTCCGACTCGGCTCGGCCCGCGCCTATTTCGAGCAGGACGCTGACGACGCCTTCGACTGGCTACGCCAGCGCAACCTGCTGCCGGCGCACGCCGCCTGAGCAGTTGTAAAGGGTCAGCGGGGCGATTCCCGTGACCTGATACCGCATCCGGGCTAACCTTCAAGGTTCGCCGCGCCCTGTCGGCGCGATCCGCAAAACCCCGAGGTGTCCCGTGAAGTTCCAGATTTCGCTGCTTTCGCTGGCTGTGTCGTCAGCCCTGCTCCTGTCCGCCTGCCAGAACGACTCCAACGCCAAGGCCGTTGATGCGAAAGCCGCCACCGCGGCCGATGCCCAGGCCTTCATCAAGCAGGTCAACCAGGACCTTCGCGACAACTATCCCGAAGAAGCCGCCGCGCAGTGGGTCGCCTCCACCTACATCAACGGTGACACCCAGCTGCTGGCCGCCAAGGCGAACGAGCGCTCGTTGGCGCGGCTGAAAGAAAACACCGAGAAGGCTGCGACCTTCAGCGGCGTGGAAGGCATCGATCCGGCCACTGGTCGCGCGCTGAAGCTGCTGGAGCGCTCCACTTCGATGCCGGCGCCGAAGGACAAGGCCAAGCTGGCCGAACTGACGCGCATTGCCTCCAAGCTGGAAGGCGAATATGGCGCCGGCAAGTACTGCACCGGCGAAGGCGACGCAAAGCAGTGCCGCGAACTGGGCGAGCTGGAAGACGTGCTGCGCGAAAGCCGCGATTACGACAAGCAGCTCGACGCATGGCAGGGCTGGCGCACCATCAGCCCGCCAATGCGCGCGGACTACCAGAAGCTGGCCGAACTGCTCAATGAAGGCTCGCAGGAACTGGGCTACGCCAACGCCGGCGAATTCTGGCGCAGCAGCTACGACATGAGCCCGGCCGAGTTCGAGGCCGAAACCGACCGTCTCTGGGACCAGGTCAAGCCGCTGTACCAGAACCTGCAGTGCTACGTGCGCGGCAAGCTGGAAGAGAAGTACGGCGAGCGTGGCAGCATCAACGGCATGATCCCGGCCCACCTCACCGGCAACATGTGGTCGCAGCAGTGGGGCAACATCTGGGATCTGGTCGAACCCTATCCGGGCACCGGCAAACTGGACATCACCGCCGGCCTCGCCAAGCAGCATTACGACGACCAGGCCATGGTCAAGCGCGCCGAGGACTTCTACACCTCGCTGGGCATGCCCTCGCTGCCGGAAAGTTTCTTCCAGAAATCGCAGTTCCTGAAGCCGCGTGATCGCGACGTGGTCTGCCACGCCAGCGCCTGGGACATGAACTACCGCGGCGACGTGCGCATCAAGATGTGCATCCAGCCCAATGAGGACAGCTTCACCACCATCTACCACGAACTCGGCCACATCTATTACTACCTGGCCTACAACGACCTGCCGCCCCTGTTCCAGAGCGGCGCGCACGACGGCTTCCACGAAGCCATCGGCGACACCATGGTGCTGGGCATGACGCCGGAATACCTGGCCTCGATCGGCCTGGTCGACGCACCCAAGGTGTCCGAGAAGGCCACCATCAACGCGCAGATGAAGATGGCGCTGGACAAGATCGCCTTCCTGCCTTTCGGCAAGCTGATCGATCAATGGCGCTGGGGCGTGTTCGACGGCCGCATCACGCCGGACAACTACAACCAGGCCTGGTGGAACCTGCGCGAGAAGTACCAGGGCGTGACCTCGGTGGGCGACCGCGGCGAGGACTTCTTCGATCCGGGCGCCAAGTACCACGTGCCGGCCAACGTGCCGTACACGCGCTACTTCCTGTCCTACATCCTGCAGTTCCAGTTCTACCGTTCGCTGTGCGATGCCGCCGGCCACACCGGCCCGCTGCACACCTGCACCTTCTACGGCAACAAGGAAGCCGGCCAGCGCTTCTGGGCCATGCTGCAGAAGGGCCAGAGCCAGCCCTGGCAGAAGACGCTGAAGGAACTGACCGGCAAGGAAGAAATGGACGCCAGCGCCATCCTCGACTACTTCGCCCCGCTCAACGCCTGGCTGGAAGAGCAGAACAAGGGCAAGCAGTGCGGTTGGGATGAGCCTTCGTTGGCGGCGAAATGATGTAACGAAGGGCGTGGCGTGCCTGCACGCCGCGCCCTTTTCGCTTCCCTGCACGTGAAAAATCGCCTAACAGCTGCCAACACGAACGAAGCGGAAAACCAATGTTCTACCTTCTAGCGCTTGCAATTGCGATTTCCCCCGCGAAAGCGGATAGCGAGCCTTTCTGCCCACCCAGCATCGAAGTGAAGCAGGAGCTGGTCGACACACCTCCCGGGTGGCAGACCATCAACTTCCCGAATCAACGCTCGTTTCAGGACGCTGACGTGTTTCTGGGCTATCCCGACCATTTCGGGAAGCCAAAACCATCATCCGAGATTCGCGGCGACAACTGGTCCGTTCCGGGAACCGAGTCCTGGGATGTCTCAGGTGTCGACCTTTGGGTTGTCTGCTACTACTCGTCAACCACCATCAGCTTGACGAAGCGTTTGCCCGAAGAACATCGCTGCACCAATCACTTCAGCAATCCGCGCGAAGGCATCAAAGCCGATTTCGTTTGCGAACCTCTCAAGCCATCGTCCCAAACTGACGAGTCGGAAAGCTAGGCACGCTTCAAGGGCACAACTCCCTCGCATTGACGATTTCCTACCATGACGACCTCCCTCAACCGCTTCTGCCCCCGATCCGGTGAACCGGTCAGCGACGATTCGCTGACGCGCCATCGTGGGCGCACGGTGGGTTTCTGCAATCCCGGCTGCCGGGATGACTTCGACAATGGCGGACCGCGTGCGGTGGAGGATCGTCGCTATTTCGACGTGCTGATCCGCGAGTCCACGGGATTGCTTCCTGGCGGCCGTGCGGGCAAGGCGCTGGAAGCCGTGCTGCCGACCTTGAACTCGGAGCGCCTGCGCCTGCGCGCGCCGCGTGAGACCGATGTCGAAGCATTGTTCGCCGTGTTCTCCGACCCCAAGGTGACGCGCTACTGGAGCCACCCGCCGTGGACGGATCGCGCGCAGGCAACCGAGCTGATCGACCATATCTGCCAGCATGCGCTGAATGGTCAGCTCTTCCAGTGGGCGATCGCCGAAGGTAGCAATGACCGCCTGATCGGCACCGTCACGCTATTCTTCGTGAATCGCAGCCATCGTCGCTGCGAGGTCGGTTTTGCCCTGCGCAGCGACCGCTGGGGCGAGGGCCTGGCCAACGAAGCGCTGTCGCGGGCAATGCGCTACGGCCAGGACAAACTCGACCTGCGCCGCTTCGAAGCGGATGTCGACCCTGACAATTCGGCATCGCTAGGTTTGCTGAAACGACTGGGCTTCGAGGAAGAGGGGCGCGCCCGCGCACGCTGGCGTGTTGGCGACGGCGTGCAGGACTCGATCCTGCTCGGTCGGGTCGTTTCTGACTGAATCGTCCAGATGAACCTTGTGAATCCGCGGTCAGAGACCGCGCGCGGCCATGGCCTCGGAGAGCGGCTGGGAACCGGCCTGTTCGCCACCCGGTCGCGACTTGCCTTCCAGCAGATCCTTGTACTGCGACTTGGTCACCGGCGCGATACGATTGATCGAACAGGGCGTGGAATGGCCGGTGCTCGCCAGCGGCACCACGTTGTCGCCGGGATCGCCACAGATGCGGCCACCGGAGTCAGCCACCTTGCTGTCGAAGCGGATGCCAGTGGCAAAGTCGAGATCCGCGCAGGCCGTATCCAGCGTGATGTGGTAGCGGCTGCGACCGGCATCGACCAGCAACTCGTCGGCATCAATGCGCGTCCAGCCGCGGACCTGCGCAGGATCCATGCAGGCCACGTAGGGACGCAGCGGCTCGCCCTTGACGCCTTCGTCGGCCAGGGCGGCAATCGAACCGACCAGGGCCAGGCCCAGGAAGGTGAGAATCAGGGTTTTCGCGGACATCATCGACACTCCTTTGACGACGGGCTTCGCGTGAATGGTCTCGACGGTCACCAACAGGGGTGACGATCGTCTCTGGTTCCCGCACGGCTATGTGCGTACAACGCCCACATCGCCTTGTTCGACAAGGAAACCCGAACGCGGTTCCAGAATGGGCACCAGATTGCCAAGGCCGCACTGAACCGCGGCGCAACACAGACATGACGACCGACGCAACACGAATCGCATACAGGCGCGCTATCCTTTGCCCATGAGTTCGAAACCTTCCCGCCATGAACCGCCGCCACCCGGCGCCTGGACCTTCTTCCGCCAGTGGCTGCGGCATCCGCTGTCGATCGCTGCGATCTCGCCATCCAGCCGCCAGCTGGCGCGACTGATGGTGAAAGAGCTGCCACCCAACTGCGAACGCGTGATCGAACTCGGTGGCGGCACCGGCGTGTTCACCCGCGCCCTGCTCGACCACGGCATCGCGGATGACAATCTGATGGTGGTCGAACTCAACGAGGAGTTGCACCACCACCTGAGCCGCCGCTTCCCCGACGTACACGTGGCATTGGGCGATGCTCGCGAATTGCCGGCAGTGGCGAAGAAGGCCGGCTATGCGGACGCAGGCCAGGTCGACGCGGTGATTTCCGGACTCGGCCTGCTGTCGATGAGCCATGAACTGCAACAGCAGATCCTCGAGTCGGCGTTCTCGATGCTGCGACCCGGCGGTCGCTTCATCCAGTTCACCTATGGCCCGGTCTGTCCGGTCGCCAAGGACGTCCAGCAGGCGCTGAAACTACGCAATCGCCGCGGCGGCTTTGCCGTGTGGAACATGCCGCCCGCCACCGTCTTCGTCCTGACCCAGGCCCGCTCCAAGGCCGTGGAAGCACGCCCGATGGGCACGCCACGAAAGCGACGTTCCGGATCTGGAAAAAGCGACATCCAGGCATCACGCTGAGCAACTCAACGGTGGCGGATCGCCCATAGCTGGTGGATACGCGGGTTGCGGGAGAAGTCGGGCGGGATGGAAGCCGGGCTGAGGGATTCCACCGCGTAGTCCGATTCGATGGACGGGTCGAGCTTGAAGCGGCGGAAGTTGTTGGAGAACAGCAGCAGGCCATCGCGCGACAGGCGCGCCATGATCAGCCGGACCAGTTCGACATGCTCGCGCTGCACGTCGAAATCACCGGCACGCGCGGAGTTGGAGAAGGTCGGCGGATCGCAGAACACCAGGTCGTACTCGCCACGCTCGGCGGCCAGCCAGCGCATGACGTCGGCCTGTGCCAGACGATGACCTGCACCACGGATGCCGTTCTCGGCGAGATTCGCTGCAGCCCATTCCAGGTAGGTTGCCGAAAGGTCGACGCTGGTGGTGGTGGACGCACCGCCGAGTGCGGCGTGAACGCTGGCGGCGCCGGTGTAGCAGAACAGGTTGAGGAAGCGCTTGCCCTTTGCCAGTTCGCCGATGCGAAGGCGCGTGGGGCGGTGGTCGAGGAAGAGGCCGCTGTCGAGGTAGTCGTAAAGATTCACTCGCAGTCGCGCGTCGCCTTCACGGACGACGAAGAACTCATCGCGCTTCGCCATGCGACCGTACTTGCTGCCGCCCTTGCCGGTGCGTCGCGTTTTCACGGCGACGCGCTCGCGCGGCAGTTCGAACACATTGCGGGCTGCAGCCAGCAGGTCCTGTAGCCGGCGTTTCGTATCGGCCTCGGGAATGCTTGCCGGCGCCTGGTACTCCTGCACCATCAGCCATTCCGCACCGCTGTCGGCATCGCGATAGACGTCGATGGCGGCGGCGTATTCCGGCAGGTCGGCATCATAGGCACGGAAGCAGCTGACACCTTCCTGCTCCCGCCACTTGCGCAGCTGTTTGAGGTTCTTGCGCAGGCGGTTGGCGACCATCAGCGCGCCTTCACCGAGCGGCGCTTCCTCGCGCGGCTCGCGCACAGGTCGCCGCAGCGGGTCGACGATCAGCAGGCACACCGGCAGCGCGCCGTTGTAAAGCGCGTAACGCTTCTTGCCTCGAAGCCCGGTAGCAAAGGCCAGTTCCTCGGTGCCGCAAAGCAGTGCGGCACGCCAGTCGGGAACGCTGTCGGCCAGTCGATCACCGAGCAGGCGATAGAGCGCCGCATCGGCGGCCAGGCGTTCGTCGTAGGGCGG
Source organism: Rhodanobacteraceae bacterium (assembly GCA_024233975.1). GTDB lineage: Bacteria > Pseudomonadota > Gammaproteobacteria > Xanthomonadales > Xanthomonadaceae > JACKOX01. Next base: position 77,119 of record JACKOX010000003.1, on the reverse strand, counting down.
ATTGCAGACGACAAGGCCGGCGCGACCAGCCAAATCAGCGGGCTGCGCCAACGATTCAGCCGACAACGTCGCCAGATCGCGACGCTCGAAGCGGATGGCGTCCGCAACACCGGCGGCTTCGGCGTTCTCCCGCGCCTGCGCGATGGCCTGCGGATCGATGTCGAAACCAACGAGACGTTGTGGCTCAGAATTCAAGGTTTCCAGTCCAGCCTTCGCACGAGCAGCGGCATCGCTAACCTGTGAATCCCAATGCGAGGCATCGAAGCCCTTCCAGCGACTGGGCTGGCCGCGTTCGGCGCGACGCAGACCCGGCGCGACATTGGCGGCGATCAGTGCCGCCTCGACCAGCAGCGTGCCCGAGCCGCACATCGGATCGAGCAATGGCTGCTCGCGAGCGGCATCGTCCTTCCAGCCACCACGCAGCAACACGGCCACGGCCAGCGTTTCCTTCAGCGGCGCGGCACCCTGCCCCTGTCGCCAACCGCGACGATGCAGGCTGCCGCCGCCGAGATCGATCGACAGCGTGGCGCGACCGCGATGCACGCGCAGGTTCAGGCGCAGATCCGGCGCGTCGACATCCACCGACGGCCGGACGTCGCCCTGCCCGCGGAACTGGTCGACGATGGCGTCCTTGACCCGCTGTGCGGCGAAACGCGAATGCGTGAGTTCCGAACCACTGACCGAGGCATCGACAGCCAGCGTGTTGTCGGCATCGAGGTGCTCGCGCCAGTCGATGCCCTGCACGCCCGCGTACAGATCAGCGTCGTTGTGACACTCGAAGTCGGCGATGGGCCACAGCACGCGGTTGGCCAGTCGCGACCACAGCACCAGGCGCTGCGCGCAGGCGATGTCGCCGTCAACGTTGACGCCGGACAGCGCTGCCGTCGCCTTGTCGGCGCCCAACGCCAGTGCTTCGTCGACCAGAAGGTATTCGAGGCCGCGCGCGCAGCTGAGAAAGAAGGCCATCTTGCGATCAGTCGATGCTTTGCAGGAAGCGGCCGAAGGCGTCGGCGCAGAACTGCACGTGGTTGGTCAGGCGATGCTCGTCATCGACCAGGATCAGCTTGTCGCGGCGCTGCGACGCCCAGCGGATCACGTCGCCGGACGGAATGATCTCGTCACCCCAGGCGTGGATCACCGTGGTCGGCACCGCGGCAGCGGCCAATTGTCGTGGGTAGCCGTCCATCACCACCGGCGGCACCATCAGGAACAGGCCATCGACGCGGACATCGCGACTGGCCAGCGCCGAGATGAAAGCGCCCATGCTGCTGCCGGCCAAGACCAGCGGACGTTCGCCGCAGGTTCGCGCGTGCGCCAGCAGGCGCTCGATGCGGTCATCGATGCGGCGGAGATCCTGCGTGGCATCGAGATCCTGGTAATCGGGTCGCTCCGTCGTCCAGCCCATGGATTCGGCGATTTCCGCCATCGCGCTGACCTTGGCGGCGCGCGGGCTGCTGTTGAGGCCGTGGGAAAGAATGGCGTGGCCGGGCATGGGATTCCTTTCGATGTCCTGGTGTTCGGATGGTTTGACTTCAGTCGTCCAGCAACGGCGTCACCGCGTCGCCGACCGCAATGCGACCCGGCGTGATCACCCGCGCCGTGATGCCGCCGTGGCCGCGCATGGCGTTGTAGCCGCCCTCGCCCAGCGCATCCTCCATGCGCGAGCACGGGTCGCAGTCGTCGGTGCCTTCCAGCACCGCTTCGCCGATGCGAAACCGCAAACCCTTGAGCGCGACCAGCGGAATGCCGCTGACCAGCAGGTTGCGTCGCAACGTCGCCGGCTCGATGGTCTCGTGACCGGACAGCCCGGCGATCACCGGCAGGTGCTCGGCCTGGATCAGCGTCACCGCACGCTTGCCGCTGCCGCCGGCGTAGCGGTCGCCATCAAGGCCGGTCACGTCGATGACCTCCGCGCTGTCCACGGCGCGCATGGGCACATCACGCGCCGGTCGCAGGCCGATCCAGTCCAGGCGACCCGGCGCGCTGAATCGACGCATCAGTCGGCCCAGTGCGGTGTCAGCTGGAAGCGGCATGCGGACGGCCTCCCACGGCCTGATTCGAAGGCACGGATGCTAGCATGCAGCCAGCTTCCAACACGGCGGAACCGAGAACGCCATGCCCGTCGATCTCGCCATCCATGACTGGCCACTGGCCTACGAATCCCGTCTCGACGAGCGGCCACGCAGCGCCATCGATTTGGTGGTGATCCACTGCACCGAGCTGCCCGACCTCGCCATGGCACGCGAATACGGAGAGCGCGAACTGTACGAATCCGGCACCGGCAACAGCGGCCACTTCTATATCGACCGCGACGGCAGCGTGCACCGCTTCGTCAGCATCGACCGGGTCGCCAACCACACTCGCGGCTACAACCCGCGCAGCATCGGCATCGAACTGGTCAATATCGGCCGCTACCCGAACTGGTACGACAGCCGCTATCAGGCCATGAGCGAGGCCTACAGCGAAGCGCAAATCGTCGCGCTCGAGGCATTGCTGCAGCGCCTGCGCAACGAAGTCCCCACGCTGACCCTCATTGCCGGCCATGAGGACCTCGATACCAACAGGGTCGAAGCCAGCGATGATCCTAGCGCCGAAGTATCGCGAAAGATGGATCCGGGGCCGTTGTTTCCATGGGGGCGCGTGCTTGAAAGCACTTCACTGACACGCGACAAACCTCACCCATGAGCCAGCGTTTCGCGGGCCAGTTGACCGAATGGCGGGACGAGCAAGGGTTTGGCTTCATCACCACCAACGGAAGCCACGACCGGGTGTTCGTGCACATCAATGACATAACCGGACGCCGGCGCAGACCGGCGGTGGGCGACAGGCTGCTCTTTCGACTCGCAACCGATGATCGCGATCGCTATCGGGCGGTAGACGTGAGCTACGCGAAGTCAAACGTCCGACCCACCAAAGGCAACGGCGCGAATGCCGCTTTACTGTTATTTGCTGCGACGTTTCTCGCCGTTCTGGGAGTGAGCGTCTTTACCGAAAGGCTACCGCCCATCGTCGGTCTCATCTACTTCGCCATGAGCATGCTGGCTTTCGGGTTCTATGCCATGGACAAGTCTGCCGCCGTGAATGGACGTCAGCGCACGAGGGAATCCACGCTGATCCTGCTGGGATTGCTGGGCGGCTGGCCAGGCGCTCTGCTCGCGCAGCAGTGGCTTCGGCACAAATCCAGCAAGAAATCATTCCAGTTCGACTTCTGGCTTTCGGTCATCGTGAATCTTTTCGTTGCGGGCTGGCTGTTTACCGAAGCCGGAGCCCGGGCAGCTGCGAAACTACAGGGCGTCGTCAAAGGGCTTGTCCAGTAGCCGACGCGGAGTTCTGCGCAGGATTCAGCCGTCGAGGGCACCTGATTGACGGCCTCCAGTTCGACTCCTCTACGCCGCGCGAGCCCGCCTTCTTGGCCGCATAGGCCATCAGTCCTGTTTACTATTGTTGAATTAACACTATCATTGATTTCATATTATCAATGGGGTGTGGTTAGCCATGGGCGAGACCGACGCACATCTGAAGAAATTCCAGCGCGAGCTGAGCTCCGGGACGGTGGCGCTGGTGTTGCTGGCGGTGCTGGGAAGCAGCGACGAGGCGCTGTACGGCTACCAGCTGGCCAAGGCGCTGGAGACCGGCGCCGGCGGCGTGCTGCTGGGCAAGCAGAGCGCCCTGTATCCGGTGCTGCGCAACCTGGAGGCCTCCGGCCTGCTGTCCAGCGAGGTGCAGCCGTCCGTCAGCGGGCCGCCGCGCCGCTACTACCGGATCACCGATCTCGGCCGAGAGGCGCTGGCGGAATGGCGCGAGGCCTGGAACGACACCCGCGACGCCGTCGACCGGATGATCGAAGGAACCCCGATTGAAGAAGGCGCCATCGAAGGAGAGCCGCAATGAACGCCACGCCGAACACGCTCGACGACTACCTGAAGGCACTGCGCGAAGCGCTGCGCGGCGCCGACCCGGCACTGGTCCAGGACGCGCTGTACGACGCCGAGGAGCACATCCGCACCATGATCGCCGAGCGCCCGGGCACCAGCGAGGCCGAAGTGCTCGCGGAAGTTGCCGGCAGCTATGGCGCGCCGGATGAGGTCGCGGACATTTACCGCGACACCGAGATCAAAATCACCCGCGCGCTGAAGCCGCCACCGCCGCGACCAGCCAGCAGTCCGCTGGCCCGGGTGCTCGCCATCTACACCGACCCCAGCGCCTACGGCGCGCTGTTTTACATGCTGCTGGCGTTGGCCACCGGCGTGTTCTATTTCTCCTGGACGACGACGGGCATTGGCCTGTCGCTGGGCTTCGCCATCCTGATCATCGGCCTGCCCTTCCTGGTGCTGTTCATCGGCAGCCTGCGCCTGCTGATGCTGATCGAAGGGCGGCTGGTGGAAACCCTGCTGGGCCAGCGCATGCCGCGACGTCCGGCACAGCTGCCACACCAGGGCGGCTGGCTGGCGCGGATCGGCGCCATGTTCAGCGATCCGCGCACCTGGATCGGCACCGCCTACCTGCTGCTGATGATGCCGCTGGGCATTGTCTACTTCACGCTGACCACGGTCGTGCTGTCGAGCGCCTTCAGCATCGCCTTCGCGCCGCTGATCGAGCACCTCGTGCCCGGCGTCCAGATCCTGACCATCAACGACTGGCACCCGGATTTCCAGCTGTGGATGCTGCCGTTCACGCTGCTGTTCGGCGCCGTGGTGCTCACGGCCTACATGCATCTGGCGCGCGGTATCGGCCGCCTGCACGGCAAGCTGGCCAAGCACATGCTGGTCCGACCCAGCGCCGACTGACCGCAGCGCCATCGGTGCGCGGAAAAGCGAGGGCGCCGATTCCGTCATAATTGGCGCCCTCGAAATGCCGGACGACGATGCCCGTGACCAAAGTACGCAACGAACTGGTCGACGAACTGCTGGACCTGCTGCAGCTGGAACGGCTGGAACTGGACCTGTTCCGTGGGCAGAGCCGCGACATCGGCACAAAATACGTTTTCGGCGGCCAGGTGCTTGGGCAGGCGCTGTCGGCGGCGCAGCAGACCGTCGATCCGGCTCGCCACGTGCATTCCTGCCACGCCTATTTCCTGCGCGCCGGCGATGTCGACCATCCGATCATCTATGACGTGGATCGCTCGCGTGACGGCGGCAGTTTCTCGGTGCGCCGGGTGGTGGCGATCCAGCACGGCAAGCCGATCTTCAACTTCGCCTGCAGCTTCCAGGGACCCGAACCGGGCGTGGAGCACCAGCTGTCGATGCCGGAAGTGCCGCAACCGGAAGACCTCGAACCGTCACCGGTGCCGCCGGCGGAAATCTTTGATCGCCTGCCTCCCAAGCTGCAGCGCTGGCTGTCAGGCACCGGGCCGTTCGAGTTCCGGCCGGTGTATCCGCGCAACGAGCTGAATCCAGCCAAGCGACCGCCGTTCCAGCAGGTCTGGTTCCGGCTGGTGGCGACCATCGATGAATCGCCGGTGATGCATCGCGCGCTGCTGGCCTACGCCTCGGACTTCCACCTGATCGGCACCACCACGCTGCCGCACGGCATTTCCTACCTGCAGCCGAACGTGCAGATGGCCAGCCTCGACCACGCCATGTGGTTCCACCGCTCGTTCCGCATCGACGACTGGTTGCTGTATGCCTGCGACAGTCCCAGCGCTTCCGGCGGGCGAGGTCTGGCGCGCGGCAGCATCTACGACCGGACCGGCCGCCTGATCGCCTCCACCGCGCAGGAAGGCCTGATCCGGGTGAAGCCGCCGAAGGAGGCCAGCGCATGAGGCAGGTATTCAGCTCACCGCGCCTGGAGAACGTCGAAGGCGTCGCCACCATGCTGCGCGAGGCCGGCATCGAGGTCTATATCAGCGACGGTCGCAACTACAAGGACGGCCACCGGCGCAATTTCAGCTACCGCGACGACAAGCGCTCGCGTCCCGACCCGGCGCTGTGGATCGTCAAGGCCGAGGACCAGCCGAAGGCCCGCGAAATCCTGCGCGAAGCCGGCCTGCTGGCCTCCACGCGCCCGGGCCAGACCGATGCCGTGCAGGATATCCCGGTGTTCGCCAACCGCGACACGCCCCACAAGGGCCTGCGCCCGACCCGCGTGCTGCTGTACATGGCGCTGATCGTGGCGTTTGCAGTCACCGTGCTGCGGCAATGTTCCGGCTGATGGTCACAATGGCGGCCGGCGGTCGTCTGGGACTTGAACCTCCGGCAGAAGCACCCACAGAAACGACATGAACGGCGAAGCCCTCGACCAGTTGATCAACCAGCAGCTGCCCCTGGCGCAGAGCGGCGACCAGCGCGCCTTCGGCCGGATCGTGGCGGCCTGCCAGGGCGGCATCAGCGCGATCGCGCTGGCCATGGTGCGCGACGTGCCGGTCAGCGAGGACATCGCCCAGGACGCGTTCATCAAGGCCTGGCGCAAGCTGCCGCAGCTGAACCAGTCGTCCAGCTTCCTGCCCTGGCTGCGGCAGATCACCCGCAACCTGGCCCGCGATCACCTGCGCGCAAAGAAGCGCGAGCGCACCGGCGGCGACTTCGACGTGGCGCTGGCCACGGTGGCTGATCCGGGCCTTGGCCATGCCGACCGCATGAACCGCCAGCAGGAAACCGAAGTGCTGGCCGAGCTGCTCGACGAGCTGCCCGAGGACACGCGCGAGCTGCTTCTGATCTACTACCGCGAAGGCCAATCCAGCCAACAGGTGGCGGAACTGCTGGGCATCCGCGACGCCGCCGTGCGCAAGCGCCTGTCGCGCGCGCGGCAGTCACTGCGCGATGACCTGCTGACACGACTCGGCGAGATGGCGAAGGCCAGCGCCCCCGGCGTGGCTTTCACCGCGCTGATCGTCGCCGGTCTGTCGGTCAGCGCGCCCGCCGCCGCGGCCGGCCTGGCCAGCGGCGCCGGTGCGGCCGGCAAGGGATTCGGCCGTCTAGCGGCCGGATCGGAAAACTTTGGCCGCATGCTGGCCAAGATGGCGCCGAAGTTCGCGCCGAAGCTGGCCATGGGTGCCGAAGCCGCCAGCCGTACCGCGCCGAAGTTCCTCATTGGCGTGGCCGGCGGCGTGGTGTTCGCGCTGGTGGCCGGCCTCGCCAGCGTGTTCTTCGGCCTGCGCCGCTACTGGATCACTGCCATCGACGCCGAGGAGCGCCGCGGCCTGCTGCGCTTTGGCCTGGCCGGCTCGCTACTGGTGTTCTGCTTCTGCGGCATGATGTTGGCCGCGGCCATCCACGACTCCAACGCCATGGTCTCGGTGGGCTTTGTCGGCCTGATCGCCGGCCTCGGCCTGATGAATCTCTACTGGCTGCCACGCGTGCTGCATCGCCGTCACGCCATGGAGCATCGCGTCGACGCGAAACTGGCCATGCAGGCGCGTCGCGACGAGCGCCGCAACGCCTGGGTCGGCATCGTGATCGGCGCCATGGTCGGCGGCGCAGGCCTGCTGATGGGGCTGATCGGCAACGGTACGGTCTGAGGCGAAGCTTTCAGCGCGCGCGGGCCGCGCGCTGAAAGCTGAACGACGCTGTGATCTAATTCGCAGTTCGTTTCGTTCCCGGAGTCACCATGATCTCGCGCTTCCTGCTGGCGACGCTGCTCGCCATGCTGCCTGCCGTTACCGGCGTCGCTGTTGCCGGCCCTGCCCGTGCCGACGACGCACCGGCGAAGATGTTCGACCTGCCCTACCAGATGACCGAGCTGGACAACGGCCTCAAGGTCATCGTCGTGAGAACCGACACGCCGGGCGTGGTCAGCATCCAGATTCCGATGCAGACCGGTTCACGCAACGAAGTCGAGGCCGGCAAGTCGGGCTTCGCGCATTTCTTCGAGCACATGATGTTCCGCGGCACGCCAAACTACCCGGCGGATGCCTACGGCGCCATCGTCAAGGCGGCCGGCGGTGACCAGAACGCCTACACCACCGACGACTTCACCAACTACTACACCACCTTCACCACCGACGACCTCGAAAAGATGATCGAGATCGAAGCGGACCGCTTCCAGCATCTCGACTACAGCGAGGAGCAGTTCCGCACCGAGGCACTGGCGGTCAAGGGTGAGTACCTGAAGAACTACGCCAACCCACTGGGCAAGGGTTTCGAGCGTCTGTCGGACATCGCCTTCAGCGTGCATCCGTACAAGCACACCACCATGGGCTTCTTCGCCGACATCGAGAACATGCCCAACCAGATGGACTACGCGAAGACCTTCTTCGACCGCTGGTACCGGCCCGAACACGCCAGCGTGATCATCGTCGGTGACGTCGATCCGACCGCCACGCTGGCCATGGTCAAGAAGTACTGGGGTCCGTGGAAGCGCGGCAGCTACAGCGCCGACATTCCCGCAGAGCCATCGCTGGCCGGTCCGGTCTACGAACACGTCAACTTCGACGGCCCGACCCTGCCCTACCTGCTGCTGGGCTTCCGCGCACCGGCTTTCGAGGCCAGCTCGCGTGACGTACCCGCGCTGATGCTGCTGTCGGAGCTGTACTTCGGCCAGACTTCGGCGCTGTACCAGAAGCTGGTGGTCGAGCAGCGCTGGGTGGACCAGTTCTTCAGCGACGCGCCGTTCAACAAGGACCCGGCCCTATTCGGCATCATCGCGCGCCTCACCGACGCCGAGAACGCGCAGGCGGTCAGCGATGCGATCCGCGACACGCTGGTCAAGGCACGCACCCAACCGCTTGATCCGGCGCTGCTGGCCGAGACCAAGTCGCGGGTGAAGTACGGCTTCGCCGCACGCATGGATTCCGCCGCCGCCATTGCCGGCACGCTGGCGCGCTTCGTCCAGTTCGACCGCAATCCGGAGACGCTGAACCAGCTCTACGCGCAGTTCGACGCGGTGACGCCGCAGGACATCATCGACGTCGCCAACCGCGTGTTCGTCGACAGCAACCGCGCCGAGGTCAGCATCGCCAACGCCGAGTCACTGGCCGGCGCCGACAACTTCGGCTCGCTGGATGCCGGCGTCGCTGCCGTCGCCAACGCGCCGAAGCCGGACATCGACCTGCTGGAGCAGCACAGCGATTCGCCGCTGGTCGACGTCAGCCTGATCTTCCACAGCGGCGCGGCCTTCGATCCGCCCGGCAAGAAGGGCCTGGCCTGGCTGACCGCCTCGATGCTCACCGACGGTGGCAGCGAGCGTCGCGGCATCGCCGAGATCCAGAAGACCCTGTACCCGCTGGCTGCCGGCTTCGGCGCGCAGGTGGACAAGGAAATGCTCGTACTCGGCGGCCAGGTGCATCGCGACAACCTCGATGCCTGGTACGACGTGGTGCGCGAGCAGCTGCTGACGCCGGGCTTCCGCGAGGACGACTTCCAGCGCATCAAGCAGCAGCAGCTCAACGCCATCCGCGTCAGCCTGCGCGGCAACAACGACGAGGAGTTCGGCAAGGAGGCCCTGTACCAAGAGGTCTACGGTCCCGAGCATCCCTACGGCACGCTGAACATGGGTTCCGCCGGCGATCTGGAAAAGCTGACGCTGGACGACGTACGCGCCTTCTACGCCGCCAACTTCAGCCCGAAGCGGCTGCTGGTCGGCCTGGCCGGCAACTACCCGGACAGCTTCGGCGATCGCCTGCTGGCCGACCTTGCGTCGCTGCCGAATGCCGAGGATGTCGCCATGGACGCGGTTTCCGCCACGCCGGCCAAGGCGCGCCATGCGCTGGTGATCCAGAAGCAGACGCCGGCCGTCGCCGTCAGCTTCGGCTGGCCAATGGACCTCAAACGCGGCGATCCGGACTGGGTCGCGCTGTGGCTGGTGCGCAGCTACCTCGGCGAGCACCGCAATTCGTCCGGCCTGCTCTACAACCGCATTCGCGAAGCCCGCGGCATGAACTACGGCGACTACGCCTACATCGAGTACTTCCCGAACGGCATGTACATGATGAAGCCGCAGCCGAACTACGCGCGCGACAACGACCTGTTCCAGATCTGGTTGCGGCCGCTGCGCACCAACAACGACGCGCTGTTCGCCACACGCGCCGCGCTGTTCGAGCTGGACGGCCTGCGCAAGAACGGCATCCCCGAAGCCGACTTCGAGGCCACCCGCAACTTCCTGCGCAAGTACGTCGCCATCCTGACCGCCAGTCAGGACGCGCGCCTCGGCTATGCGCTGGATTCGCGCTGGTTCGGCACCGCGGACTTCATCGACTACGTGCGTGGTGGTCTCGACAAGCTGACGCTGGAGCAGGTCAATGCGTCGATCCGCAAATACATCGACCCGTCCACTGCGCAGTTCGTGTTCATCAGCGCCAATGCCGACGAACTGTCAAAGGCGCTGATCGACAACACGGTGTCGCCGATGACCTACAACAGCGACAAACCGCAGTCGCTGCTGGACGAGGACAAAGTGATCGAAAAGCTGCCGCTGGGCCTCAAGGCCGACAGCGTGCGCACCGTCAACGCCAACTCGATGTTCGAGTAAGCGTCAGCGCCAACGTGGTAACAACGAACGCCCCGCATCCTGCGGGGCGTTCGTTTTTTGCAAACCATCAATCCTCGAATCCGTCAGAAAAGAGCGTCTGCGACGTATCACCAATGCCCCGCGCCGCCCAGAAACCGCCGCGCAGGCGATAGCGTGGCGAGACGGCAGCATCAGGATCGGCCTCTGCCTGCCCGACGGTTGCCTGGAGCCGGTAGCGAGGCGCTCCGGCCTCGGGCGAAACGACCTCCATCGTCCCTGCCGCCACCCGCATGCGCAGCAGACGATAGGCCCCGCCTTCAGAAGGTGGTACCGATTGCGACGCCACCGGCCATGAGAGCGCCAGCAGCAGGCAAGACAGTCCCACGCGACGCCGGAACGAGCAATGCGTCGACATCATCAATGCTCACTGCAGTCCTGACGGCGACAACCCAGACGTTTGATCTCGCCATCTGAAGGGTCGAGGTAGACCAGGCTTGCCATGGTGAAACCGGGTCTATCGCCCAACGGTGCGGCCATATCCAGTGCCTGCACATTCGCAGGCAACGCGGTCGCGTTTTCTCCCAGGTCTTCGCCCACATCCGGGCGCGGGTTGGCATCCAGCACCGGGTGCAGGCTCACGCCCGTGCTGGATGCCAGGACGAACAAGGGTTGCAGGGACGGCATGAGTACCGCTTGCACCGAAAAGTTCGTCGCTATGCTGTTTCGCACACGGATCAAGCGCCGGTTGCCGCTGCTGCAGGCGGCGTCTTCGCAATACTGCGCGAAATAGCTGCCGTTCTGATTGACGTAGCCGACCCAATGCTTGAAGGCGTTTCCGGCAGCGTCATACCGGGTGGCCATGGAGATCGGTCGCTTCCCCTGGTTGCTGCCGACCGATGGCGCTGCGATATCAGCCTTCACGAAGCTGCTGCAGGCGCGATCCTGGCAGCGAATGAGGGCAACCTGATTGGATTCCAGCGCGACCGCGAACGAGGCATTCGTGGCTATCGGAATTGCGCGGCGGTCGGCGGCAATATCGGCGTCGTTGAGGTTGGGCGGGACCAGACCATTCAGGATGACATTGCCCGCGGTGCTGCAGTCGGCATTCGTGCAGCGCGCGAACTTGTAACGATTGTTGCTGGCGTCGTAGTAGGCGACGCCTACATCCAGTAGGCCGGTCGTGCTGCTGGAGGCGGCTCGCTGGTCAAGCAGTTCGGCATGGCGGCCCACATCACCCACGGCATCCAGCGTGCGCACCAGCTCCACGCCGCTGCTGCAATCCAGATCATTGAACTGACAGGCCGCAAGCTTCAGGTTGCCGCCACTGGCATCGTAATAGGCCATCACCAGCCGACGATTGATGACCCGCAAGCTGACGAATTGACCCACATCGCCCGCAGTGTCAATCACCTGTGTGGCTCCCCCCTGGACAGAAAGCAGAAGTTCTTTCTGAGCTGCGTCGTAGAAGGCCACCGCGGGCGCTGCGAAGTTGCTGGAACTCTTCGCCGGAAATGCCGACAGGTGGGCACCCGGTGTCGTCGCGGTATCAACAGCGGTCGGACTCTGAGCCGAGGGCGAGGTCAGGTAGGTGCAGGCCACGCTGCCATCGGGATTGATGTGGGAAACCGCCGCATCGCCAACCGGAACGCAGCGCCCCTGGATGGGCTGCTGCGCCGTCGCCGAATCGAGCGACAGCGTGACCTGACCCTGTGAGGTGGCCGCGCTGATCCCGTTGATCCCTACCACCGACTGGATCACGGGCGTGCAACTCGGTGCACCGGAGGCACTGATGTCACTCAGAGCCGAACCCGTGCTGCAGCTCCCTGCCAAACGCCGTTGCAGACCCACCGAAGTGCTGGTGGTGTCGACATCGCTGGCGGTGATGCTGCCATCGGCAATCTCCGCGCTGCTGATCGCATCCATGCTTACCGACTCGGCATGCAGGGCGTAGGGCGTCGGCGTCAGTTCCTGGCGTGGACTCAACTGCACGAAATTGTCATTGGAGGCCATGTCGCCGTCGGCGTCTTCGCGGACATGCATGTCGAGGAACACCGTCGTACCGAGAAATGTGCTGTTGCCGAAATCGAGCTGCACGGTGAACACGCCGTTGCTGACCGGCACCGATTCCAGCTTGGCGAATCCAATGACCGCGCCGCCGCTTGCCGCGTCGAAGGCGTTGATGGCCAGATCGATGTCGCCATTCTTGGGAACACCCCCGTCCTCCAGATAGCCTTGGTAGGTGAATCGGGTTCCCAGCAGTTGCGCACTGGCGGGAAGTGCAATGAAAAGCGCCGAAGCAAGTACCGACACAAGTCTCAGGCGGCGGACGAAACGCTGGAACATTTCTGGACTCTCCAAAACGAAGGGCAACCGGAAGCCGGTGGAGGGAAATCGTGCTGACGAACGATGCATGACTCAGTCCTCCAGTCCGTCACGGAACAGCTGCCAGGGCTGGAAACGCACGCCACCAGCACCGCGCCCGGCGAAGCCGTCGCCTTCGACCATCTGCACGGCGTGCGCAATGCGGGTGGCATCGTTGAACGGGGTTTCGAAGAACACCGCGCGCACGCCCTCGGCGGTGCCGGCAATAATGTGGCGGTTGCTGTTACCTGTGAGCACGGCCAGGTTGCCGTGTGCGCTGACCTCGATGTGCTCAAAGCCGGGGCAATCGAACGGACTGCCGGCGTCGGTGCAGTTCTCACCCGTGGTACTGGCCGGCAGAGTCAGCTCCTCGTAACTCGTGCTGCCATCGAACGGCGCGCGCAGCAGGAACGCACGGGCGCGGGTGCCGATTAAATCCGGCGGGAACAGGAACTGCTGGCCAACGATCAGCGCCTGCCCGTCCGGCGACACCGCCATCGGTCCCAGACCCTGCACGTCGGCTGGCGCCGGCATCACGGTGAACGGGCTGCTGGCCGAGAACGGTGCCGTCGCTGTCCGCACGCCGTTCACACTGGGACCGCTCTCGCTGAGCATGCGCGTCACGAACAGCCGCCTGCCGTCGCGAGTCAGCCGGCACATGCTGGGCGACTGCAGCGCCGGCGGGAACGGCATGGTGAAGTCGATGCTGGTGTAGGGCCGGCTCAGCACACTGACGCCGGTGGTGTGGCAGATGAAGGCGCGGCCCTGCGGATCGAAATCGATGGCGGCAGTGACGAAGGGCAGCACGGTCATCGCCGGCAGTGCCGTTTCGGTGGGCGGACTGGTACTGAAATCGAGCACCGAGCCCTCGCCCGCGCCATTGCTGGCCATGCCAACGCTGATCGCATAGCGTCCGTTCGGTTCGACGGCCAGCGTGCCGTTGCCGTTGCTGCGGTGGGCCAGCGTGATGAGCTTGTCGTCCACCAGGTTGGGCGGATCGGGGCGCAGCAGCCGCGGCTGATTGAAATCGGCAAACAGCGGCTCCTTGCCAAGCACGAGGGCCAGGCCATGCGGCCGTACGCCCTGCGTGTCGATGAGCTGCTGTGCCGGCGATGGCAACCCGCTACCCGGCGTCGGCAGGTACACCGCGAAATCACCGTCCTCCAACGTACTGACGATGGCCGGCTCCACCGGCAGCGCCACGCTGAACTGCACATGGTCGATTTCAAGGCCGCCAGTGTTGTGACTGATGCGGATGCTGCCGACCCCACCGATGGCGCGCACGCCGAAAAAATGATCCTCATCGGTGCCGCCGGCGTTGCTGTTGTCACCAATGACGAACGGCCCGATCACGCCCATCGATGCGCCTTCTGGCGTGAAGGCCTCGAAACTGACTGCGGCACCAAACCCGCCATCGGTCCACACCATCCCCGCCGAGCGTGGATACGGCGCGTCGAAACTGATGGTCAGCGGCGGCGAGGTGAAAAAGCTGCGGCCGTTGCTGCCGCTGCCGTCAATGACGCCGTCATCGGCATCCACCGAGTCGCTGATCCCGCCCGGACCGAAGATGCTGCCGCTGCTCATGTGCAGGCGCGGGTCGACGACGCCGTCCTCGAAATCCTCGATGAAGGTTTCGCCGTCGGCAAAGCCGGCCGGAGTATCGGCGGCCGAGGTGTAGTGAACCGGGCCGAAGAACTGCGGCGCGGCGGTAGCCGGCATCGCAAGGATGCAAAGGCCAGACATGAGAAGAGGACGAAACGGCATGACGAACTCCGACAGAGGCTTCTGACAGGGGTCACGGAAAACGCAGGCGGCTTTTGCCATGCCTCATGGAAACGATGGCGGTTGCGAGACGGCGCCCGGCTCAGTCCTCGAAGCCGTTGACGAACAGCGGCCCGGGCGGGCCAAGCGCCGACACGTCCAGCCGGAACAGTTCGAAGCCGCCGGAACCACTGTTGGCGCCGAAATAGACCACGTCGCCATCCACCACCAGCGTGCCGCCAAAGCCCGCGCCGCTGCTGTCCGCGCCCGGCCGCAAGTCGCCGCCGGGAACCGGCACCAGCACGCCGTCGCGCAACACGCGAATTTCCTCGCCGCTGTCGGCATCCGCACTGACGAAAACGATGCTGCCGTTGGCGGTGAACGCGGCGGCGGTGGCCGGTGACATCGGCACCGGCGGCGACGGACCATCCCGGTTCTGCGCGCAGCGCGTGCCGGCCGGCGTGCCATCGGTGATGAACAATGGACAGCCGAAATCGGGGCTCCCGCTGGGCGCCGCGGCCCGGAACAGTGCGTGCGTGTCATTGCTGTCGAGGAACACGCCGGAAGCGGCATTCGTCGACCATGCGGCACCGGGTGCGATATCGCGCAGCTGCTGCGTCCCGGCGGCGGTGCCGTCGCTGCTCCAGGGCTCCCGCCCGTCTGGCGAGGTGGCGATGAACAGCATGCGATTGCCGAGGCGACGCTCTCCCGCCGGCAATGATCCGACGGTTCCGGGCATGATGTCCTTGACCATGAAGGCGCCGCCGTCGGTGCCGTCGGTTCGCCACAGTTCACGACCATGCGCCGTTTCGCTGGCAGCGAACAGCAGCCGGTCACCCAGCGAAACCAGACCGCCCTGCAGCGACGTGGCTGGGCTGACATCGACATCGCTCAGGGTCGCGCCGTCCCAGCTCAGCAGCGGGCCGTCGGTGTTTGTGAAACCCGCCAGGTAGAGCAGTCCGTCCATCCCAGCCAGGGGCGGATTGTCCGGCGAGCATCCCGCAATCAATGACGAAAACGCGTATTCGGCAAGCGCTGACGTCCCTGCCGGTGTTCCGTCCGTCTGTCGCAGCACCATGGTGAAGTCGTTGTTGCTGGTCACCGTGAACAGCTGATTGCCATCGACCACCGCGCATCCACCGGAGACCTTGCCGGCTATCTGAAGACGCTCGGTGCCGGCACTGGTGCCGTCGGTGGACAGCACCACATCCCCTTTGACCAGCAGCCGTGATCCCAGGCGCCGTGCTGGCTCCTGCAATGCTCGCGTCTCGATCTGCTCGACAGACACCGGCGATGCCGTGCTCACCGAGACGGTTCGCTCGGCGCTGAACGTGGCACCGGAGTTCACCGCATCACCGATCACCCGACCATTGATCACGCCTCGTGGACGCATGAAGGAGTGCCCGAAGTCGTTGCGCACGTCCGCCAGCTGGCGGACATCGTTGGGCAGCCCATCGGTGATGAACGGCTCGTTGCCGATCCCGCTGAACAACAGCGACGGTCCTTCCGCCGCCCGGAAGGCGAAGGTCGAGCTGAAACCTGGATCAACGGCAATGCGCTGCGGGCCGCCATCATCGATGCGCCAGATATCGCCATCGAAGATCAGATAAAGGAAGCTGCCATCCGCCGGCACCTCGAAGCGCGCGTGCGAAGGCAGTCCGGCACTGCCCGGAACGACCTCCGCGTACAGGCCTGTCAGGCCGGCAGTCCCGAGGCTCAGCCAGACTTCGCGATCCGCACTGTCGGTGAGCGGTGCGATGAACGCCAGGATGCCACCGGGAAGCCCGGTCAACTGCTCGGAGGCGGCGGGGCCGATAGCCTTGGTTCCGGCGGCCGTGCCATCGCTGACATGCAGAGTTTTGTCCACGCTGTCGGTGAAGTACACGGGCCCGCTGTCGGTGGCAATGATCTGGGTGACGTCGCCGCTGAAGACCTGCGCACCGCCCGAATTGCCGACCAGCGCGCCCCACAGGGCGTCATTGAATTGCCGGATCACCACGTTGCCATTGCCCACCGGATAGAGGGTCAGAGAGGTGGCGGCGCCCCCGGTCGGAAAGCCAACCAGCGCATCGGGCGTGGCCGGCGCATCCAGGCTCGCCGGGTAATTGAGCACGACGGGGACCTCGCCGGACGCACCCGGAGCAAAGATGGTCGTCAGCAGCATGCGGTTGCCGAAATACACCGGGCTGTCCACACCGGAATCCAGCGGCCCGGGCACCAGGTCGGTATCCAGCAGCACGGTGTCGTTCTCGATGCGGAACAGCTCGCGGCCGACGTCAGGTCGCTTGCCAACAAACAGCGTGCGCAACTCGGCGGGGAAACTGCTGGTCATGCCGACGGCGCGGATCACGCCTGGGTTGGAACTCTCGATCCCCGGCATCATGTCCGCCAGCAACTCCGGCTGGTCGGAGCCGGCGCGCAGCATCCACGGTTCGCGCCCGTGGATGCCGTCGTCCGCATCGAAGTACAGGCGATCCCCCACCACGCTGAAATTCCTGGGATCGCTGCTGCAGGCACCGGGACAGATATCGGCCAGCCGCCGCGTACCCGCCGCCGTGCCATCACTCACCCACAGTTCGGCACCTTCCTCGCGACTGTTGGTGACGAACAAGTGGCGTCCGTCGAAGCCAACAGCCTCCTGCACGCCGCCACCAGATGGCGCATTCGGCCCACTATAGAGGTCAGCATGCAGGGACAGGCTGGGTGAGGCCGCCCTGGCCGCAGTCGCAAACAGGCAGATGCATGCAAGCGCTGGCAGGATGCGTACGCCAGATCGACGGATTGACGGCAATGCTTTTGGCTCAGGCATCGGATCAGGCCTCGGGTTCTGATCGGGTCACGGAAAACGCGGACGGTTTCTGCCATCGCCCACGAAATGCCCGCTAGACTCAAGGTTCACGGAGGCCCGATGCCGATATCTCCCGACGACTTCCAGACTGGCGGCGCGCTGCAGGGCGCGGTGGCGGCATCACTGCTCGCCTCGCGCGACGCGGCGGCGGCGCTGGCGCCCGGCGACAGTGTCGGCCTGTTCCGCATCGTCCGCGAACTGGGCCGTGGCGGCATGGCCATCGTCTACCTGGCCGAACGCGCCGATGGCGAATATCGGCAGCAGGTGGCGCTGAAGTGCATGCAGGCCGCGGCGCCCGGTGTCGAAGGCGAGGCGCTGTTCCGTCGCGAACGGCAGGCGCTGGCCGACCTGCGCCATCCGCATGTCGCCCGACTGCTGGATGGTGGCCGCGGTGAGGACGGAAGGCCGTGGTTCGCCATGGAATACGTCGAGGGCGAACGGCTGGACGACCACTGCGTCAATGGCGCATTGCCCCGACGCCAGCGGCTCGAACTGTTCCTGCAGCTGTGCTCGGCGCTGGCCTTCGCCCATGCGCGTGGCGTGATCCATCGCGACATCAAGCCTTCCAACGTGCTGGTGGATGCCGATGGCAGCGTCAAACTGCTGGACTTCGGCATCGCCCGCCTGCTGGGCCAGGGCGATGCGCTGGGCGACGGCGCCTACACGCCCGGTTTCGCCAGTCCCGAACAGCTGCGCCGCGAGCCGGCCACCGTGGCCTCCGACATCTACCAGCTGGGCCGGCTGCTGGCCTGCCTGCTGAGCGCGGACCGCATCGAACAGGCGACGATCGTCGAAGCCACCCGGTTGCCAGCCAATGACGCGGACGAAGGGCGCGACAGACATAAGGCAGCGAATGCACCTCTGCCCTCATCGCTACCAGCAGATCTCGCCGCGATTCTGCACAAGGCCCAAGCCGATGAACCGACGGCGCGCTACGCCAGCGTCGATGCCCTGGTCGCCGACGTGCAGGCCTTCATCGCGCATCGACCAGTCAATGCGCGGCCATCGAGTGCCCTCTATCGCGGCCAGCGCTTCCTGCAGCGACATCCGCTGGCGTCGACGGCAACGTTGCTGGCGCTGGCGATGCTGGTCGGCATCAGCAGCTGGTTCACGCTGCGCCTGCGTGAGCAGCGTGACCTTGCCCGCCAGCAGCGCGATATCGCCGCCACGGAGCGTGATCGCGCCGAGCAGGCACTGGCCACCACCGAGGCCATCAACCGCTTCCTCAATGACGACCTGCTCGGCGCCGCCAACCCGCTCAACCGCCCCCCGGGTGCACCGGAAGCCACCGTGCGGCAGGCGATGGATGCGGCCGAATCGCGCATAGAGACGCGACTGAAAGACCACCCGGCGGTTCTGGCCTCGCTGCTCACGACCGAGGGCAATCTGCGTTTCGAGTTCGGTGACGATGACCACGCCCGTGCGCTGTACGACCGCGCCATCGCGCTGGCCGAGGCCACGCCCGGCGCGGAGGACACCGCGATCACTGCGCGCGGCCTGCGCGCGGCCATGCTGGTGACGTTGCAGGAACACGATCAGGCCGAAGCCGAACTCGACATGGTCATGGACGCTGCCACGCGCCGTTATGGCAGCGAGGACATCCGCACGCTGCAATGGGAGCTGCGCCGGCTGGAAGCGCGCTCCGGCCAGGGCATGGACGACAGCCAGATCGACGCCCTCCGCGAACTGCGCCAGCACATCGTCGCCAGCGCCGGCGAAGCCAATACCTTTGCCGGTGAAGCCTCGCTGCTGGCCGCCATGTCGCTGGTGTTCGCCGGCCACGCCGACCAGGCGCGCGCCGACGCCGAGCTGGCCTGGCATTCACTGCGACAGGCGGAAGGCGAAGACCATCCGAGCACGCTGAAGGCGCTGGTCACGCTGGGGCACAGCTATCGGGCGGAAGGACGCGGCGACGAGGCAATCGACACCATGCGCCGGGCCCTCGACCTGCAGCGCGGTCGCTATGGTCCGGACGCGCTCGATTCGCTGTTCATGCAGAACGAGCTGGCCTACACGCTGTCGGCACTCGGCCAGCAGGACGAAGCCGAAGTGCTGTTTGCGGACCTGCTGGCGCGCTACCGGGCGAACCCGATGTCATCGACATCGCAAATCGCCAACACGCTGTCCAACCTCGCCACCGCGCGCCTGCGCGATGGTCGCGCCGACGCAGCGCTTGCAGCCTATGACGACGCCGAAAAGATGATTGCCGAGGGTGACGCGATCATTCCGCAGGTGATGGTCAACCTGCTGCGCGGTCGTGCTGATGCGCTGATCGCCAGTGGACGACTGGACCAGGCGCGGCAGTCGCTGGATCGCGCAAGCCAGGCCGCCTCATCGCTTCCGGAGGATGACTGGCGACGACTGTCGGTGGACGGCAGCCGCGCCCGGCTGTTGCTGGCACAGGGGCGGCATGCCGAAGGCCTTGCCCTGCTCGACCAGACGCTGGCCTCGATGCGGACCGGGATGTCCGCCGACCATCCGCTGCTTCACGACCTGCAGGCATTCCGCGACAAGGCGGCGGGCAGCAACAAGGCCGGCGGCAACTGACAGCGGCTACAGATTCGCCGCCAGCCAGGCGCGGCCGGCATCCCAGTCGCGGTGCGCGGTGCGCGGCGAGATGCCCAGCGCCACGGCAGTTTCCTCGTCGTTGAGACCACCGAAGTAGCGGCACTCGAAGACCCTCGCCTGTCGCGGCTCGACCGCTGCGAGGCGCTCCAGCGCCTGGTCGATTTCCAGCAGCTGCAGGAACGGCGAATCATCTGGCAGCTGCTGCTCGTCAAAGGTCACCGCAATGGCATCGCCGCCACGTTTGAGCGCCATGCGCTCGCGCGCGTGGTCGACCAGTAGCTGGCGCATGATGCGCACCGCGAGGCTCAACAGATGCCCGCGATCACGCGGCGCACCTTCCGCCTGCGCCAGCTTCAGGTAGCACTCGTGGACCAGCGCCGTGGTGTCCAGCGTGCCGTCGCCACGGCCGAAGCGCGCGCTTCGCGCCAGCCGCTTCAGCTCCGGATAGACCAGATCGAGCAGCCGCCCCCAGGCATCCTCGTCACCGAGCCGTGCGGCGTCCAGCAGGCGGGTCACATCGGCGGGTTGGCGGTCGGATGCACTCATGTCTGGACGTGGGCAATGGTTGCCGCGCGGGAAGGTGACGACCAATTCTACGCACACGTGTCCATCCACCCCTGTCGCGGCCTGACCGATCCTGCGATTCCCGACCGGGCTACGGACAGGCCAGCCGAAGCCGGCGTAGCATGGCCGCATGAAATCCGACCGGATCCGTGTCTTCCAGACGCTCGAACACGACTGCGGCTATTACCCGCAGCGGCGTTCGCGCAACCTGGTGATCGACCCGCTGGCGCCGGACATCGAGCGCCTGTATCCGCTGGCGCTCGGCAATGGATTCCGCCGATCCGGCGGCCACGTCTATCGACCGAACTGCGCCCAGTGCCAGGCCTGCACGCCAGTGCGGGTGCCGGTGCGGGAATTCCGGCCGAACCGCTCGCAGCGCCGCTGCCTGCAGCAGAACGCCGACCTTCGCCTGGAATGGGCCGAAGCGAGGCACACGCCGGAAATCGGTGCGCTCTACGAACGCTATCTGCGCCAGCGCCATCCCGGCGGCGGCATGGACGACGCCGATGCCAGCGACTTCGAGCGCTTCCTGCGCTGCGACTGGAGCCCCACGCGTTTCCTCTGCCTGCGCGATCCCGACGAGCGACTGCTGGCGGTGGCGGTCACCGACGTGCTGCCGCGCGCGCTGTCGGCGGTCTACACCTTCTACGATGCCGACGCGTCGGCGCGCGGCCTCGGCACCTTCGCCGTGCTGCAGCAGATCGAGCAGGCCCGGCAGCAGGGGCGGGAGTACCTGTACCTCGGCTACTGGATCGACGGCCACCCCAAGATGGACTACAAGCGCCGCTTCCGGCCGCAGGAACGCCTGTCCGACGGGCATTGGCTGCGCGTCGGCTAGCGCCCGCGGATTGCCCGGCGCACGGCGATTCGGCATCCTTGGCGGCCATTGCGCCGCGTCAGGCGCCCCACGCCGACATCGGATGCCCGTGACTTTCCGCCGACTCCTGCCACTCACCGGCCTGTTCGTCCTCGCCGTCCCCCACGCTCGCGCCGCCGACGACACCGCCTGGCGCCTGTGTTCGCCGGGACCGCTGACTTCGCTGTTCGAGCCGCTGCCGGATGCCGGCCTGGCGCGCGAGGACGCGCCAGCGGACATCAACGCGAAGTACTTCAACGTGGCGGACCAGTCCGAGTACCACGCCGAGGGCGACGTCGAGCTGCGCCGCGCCGACCAGCAGCTGCGCGCCGACAGTCTGTTCTACGACACCGAAGGCCGCCGCTATCGCGCCGACGGCAACGTCCGCTACCAGGACAACGCCCTGC
Source organism: Rhodanobacteraceae bacterium (assembly GCA_024233975.1). GTDB lineage: Bacteria > Pseudomonadota > Gammaproteobacteria > Xanthomonadales > Xanthomonadaceae > JACKOX01. The sequence goes on along the minus strand of JACKOX010000003.1, from coordinate 55,371 downwards.
TGCTGACCGCCAGCCACATCGAGGGCGAACTCGACGCCGACCGCACCCAGCTTGACGACATCCGCTACCAGCTGGTCGAAGCGCGCGGCAACGGCGAGGCGGCCAAGGCCACGATGCAGGGCCAGCTCAGCAACCTCGAACAGGTGAGCTACAGCACCTGCGATCCGCGCAACCCGCACTGGCGGATCAGCGCCGACCGCATCGAGCTCGACCAGGAAAGCGGCGAGGGGCGCGCCCGTGGCGCGGTGCTGCACCTTGGCAAGGTACCGGTGTTCTGGCTGCCGTACCTGAGTTTCCCCATCGATGACCGCCGCCGCAGCGGCTTCCTGTATCCGCGGCTTGGCGCATCGGACAACACCGGCATCGACCTGTCACTGCCCTACTACCTGAACCTGGCGCCCAACTACGACGCTACGCTCACGCTGCGCAGCCTCGGCCACCGCGGCCTGATGCTGGGCGGCGAGTTCCGCTACCTCACCGCACAGCACAGCGGCGAATTCAGCGCCAGCTGGCTACCGAACGACAAGGAAAACGGGCGCGACCGCGGCAGCTTCACCTGGCGCCACAATGGCCGCCTCAGCGACACCTGGGACCTGCGGGTCAACCTGAACCAGGTCTCCGACGACCGCTATTTCGAGGACTTCGGCGACTCGCTGTCGGCCACCAGCACCAGCCTGCTGCAGAGTTCGGCGGGCGTGTATGGTCGTGGCGAAAGCTGGTGGGCCAGCGTGGCGCTGCAAGCCTGGGACGTCACCGATCCGTTCGTGATCAACGCTCAGCAGCCGTTCCGCCGCCTGCCGCGCGCGCGCTTTGGCTGGAAGTCGGACTGGAGCGAGCTGCTCGAAGTCGGCCTGCGCAGCGAACTGGTCGCCTTCGACCACGAAACCCTGCCCGGCGCGCGCCGCCTCGATCTCTACCCTTACCTGCGCATGCCGCTGGAGAACAGCTGGGGCTTCCTGCGTCCGGAGTTCGGCTACCGTTACACCGCCTATCACCTTGACAGCGGCTACGTGGACCAGGTCGGACAGCGTGCGCCGGACCGAGGCGTTCCGATCCTGAGCCTCGACAGCGGCCTGCTGTTCGAGCGCGGCACCAGCCTGTTCGGTGGCAACAACATCCAGACCCTGGAACCGCGCATCTACTACCTGCGCGCGCCCTACCGCGACCAGGACGCCCTGCCGGTATTCGATACCCGCGAGCTGACCTTCAGCTTCGACCAGCTGTTCCGCAACAACCGCTTCTCCGGCGCCGACCGCCAGGGCGACGCCAACCAGCTGACGCTGGCGGTTTCCAGCAGCCTGTTCGATGAATCCACCGGTCGCGAGCGCCTGCGCGCCAGCATCGGCCAGATCCACTATTTCGACACGCCGCGCGTCGGCCTGCCCGGCAATCCGCCGGACATGGGCACCAACTCCGCACTGGTGGCCGACCTCAGCAGCGAACTCAGCGAAAAGTGGCGCGTCGGCGTCACCCAGCAGTGGGATGGCGACAGCCACGATACCCAGCTTTCCGGCGTTCGCGCGCAGTACCGCTTCCGTGGCACCGGTGTCGCCAACCTGGCCTACCGCTATCGCAGCGGCCGCCTGGAGCAGACCGACTTCACCTTCCTCGCGCCAATCAACGAGCGCTGGCGCGTGGTCGGCCGCTGGAACTACTCGCTGCGCGACAGCGAGACGCTGGAAGCCTTTGCCGGCCTGCAGTGGGAAGACTGCTGCGTGGCGGTGCGCGCACTGGCCCGCAACTACATCCGCAATCGCGAAGGTGACAAGAACACCGGCCTGTATTTCGAGATCGAGCTGAAGGGCCTCGGCGCCTTTGGCCGCGGGGCCGAGGAACTGCTGGAGCGTGCTATTCTTGGCTATCCGCGCTGAGCCTCCGTCCGCGGCCGGCATTCGGCCGTTTGGCGACGGTTACCCTGCGCTCCGGCACACTGCCGGCCAACCCATTCGAACGGACCCGAAGCGACCCATGACGCTACGCATGACGCCCCTCTTCCAGCACCTTATCCAGCAGCTCACACCAACCGTCCTGCGCCGCATGACCGGTACCGCCCTCGCCGCAGGCCTGGTGCTGGGTGTCGCCGCCCCGTCACTGCACGCGCAGGCGCTGCCTACGACGGCGATCGACAGCATCGTCGCGGTGGTTGACGAGGACGTGATCCTGCGCAGCGAACTGGACCAGGCCGTGGCCAACATCCGCGCCCAGTACCGCGGCCAGGAAAACGCGCTGCCGCCTGCCGACGTGCTGGAGCGGCAGGTGCTGGACCGCCTGATCCTGATGCGCCTGCAGGTCACCCGTGCCGAGGACAACGGCATCCGCGTCAGCGACGCCGAGCTCGACCAGGCCGTCAGCGGCATCGCCCAGCAAAACGGCATCAGCACCGACGACATGCGCAGCCAGCTTGCTGCGGACGGCATGAGCTTCAGCGGCTTCCGCGAAACGCTGCGCGATGAGCTCACCGTCCAGCGTCTTCGCCAGGCCCTGACCCAGAGCCGGGTCAACGTCAGCGACGCCGAGGTGGAAGTGGAGCTGGCCTCGCAGGCCAACAGCGGTGGCCAGGTGCATCTGGGCGACATCCTGGTGGCCGTCGATGACGGCGCCTCGCCAGTGGACGTCGAAGCCGCGCAGAGCAAGATCGCCGACATCAAGCGCCAGATTGACGGCGGCATGGCCTTCGAGGCCGCCGCCATCCGCTATTCCGACGCGCCCAATGCGCTGGACGGTGGCGATCTCGGCTGGCGCAACGTCAATGAAGTACCGCGCCTGTTCACCGAAGTGGTGCGCACGCAGCCTGTCGACACGGTCACCGAGCCGATGCGTGGGCCGAGCGGCTTCCACCTGCTGAAGATCATCGAGCGCCGCGACGAGAACGCGCGCCAGACCGCCACCGAGTACCACGCACAGTCGATCGTGATCCTTCGCAGCGAGCTGGTTTCGGACGCGGAAGCCAAGACCCGCATCGATGCGATTCGTGATCGCGTCACCAGCGGCGGCGAGGATTTCGGTGCCGTCGCCAAGGCCACCTCCGAGGACACGCGCACCCGCGACCTCGATGGCGACATGGGCTGGTTCAAGCTTGAGGACTACGGCGCTTCGGTGGCCCGAGTCATCACCACGCTGAAGGATGGCGAGGTTTCGGAGCCCTTCCCGAGCAACGTCGGCTGGCACCTGATCAAGCGGCTGGGCGAGCGTGAGCAGGACGTCACCGAAGAGCTGAAGCGCAACCAGGCCCGCGAAACGGTCGGCAAGCGCAAGGCCGAGGAAGAGTACGAAAGTTTCCTGCGCGAACTGCGCTCGGAGGCCTACATCGAGAACCGCCTGACGGGCTGAGCGGTCCACGCCGCACCCGCTGGGCCACGCGAAGGGGAGCGTGAAATGGCGGCATTGCCGCGCCTGGCCCTGCTGCCAGGCGAACCGGGTGGTATCGGTCCGGAGCTGGTCGTCAAGCTGGCACAGCGTCCGCTGCCTGCCAGCCTGGTCTGCTTCGGCGACCCGGACTGCCTGATCAACACCGCGCTGTCGCTGCGCCTGCCGCTAAGCTGCAGGACGCTGGCGGCGGCCGATCTCGACGCCGATGTCGCTGCCCACCAGCCGGGCCGCCTGCTGGTGGTGCCATTCCCGCACGGCATTCTTGAGCCGCCCGGCGCAGCCAATCCAGCGAATGCTCCCAGCCTTTTCGCTGCACTGGAGGCCGCCACCGATGCCTGCCTTTCCGGCCAGCTCGACGGCATGATCACCGGCCCGCTGCAGAAGGCCAGCCTGAACACGCACCGCCCGTTCAGTGGCCTTACCGAGTGGCTGATGCAGCGTGCCAGCAGCGACGACGTGGTGATGATGCTGGCCAACCCCGACCTGCGCGTGGCGCTGCTGACCACTCACCTTCCGCTGCGGGCGGTGCCGGATGCGGTCACGCCGGAACGGCTGCGCAGCCGGTTGGGCATCCTGCATCGCGCGCTGCAGCAGGATTTCGGCATTGCCGTGCCGCGCATCGCGGTACTTGGTCTCAATCCACATGCCGGTGAGGACGGCCTGCTGGGCGAAGAGGAAATCCGGGTCATCGCCCCGGCGCTGCAGCAGTTGCGCGCCGAAGGCATGGATCTCGTTGGCCCCTTGCCGGCGGACACGGCCTTCCTGCCGCAGCGCCTGCGCGATGTCGACGCTGTGTTCGCCATGTACCACGACCAGGGCCTGCCGGTGTTGAAGCACAGCGGCTTCGAAACCGCCGTCAACATCAGCCTCGGCCTGCCTTTCGTTCGGGTTGCGGTGGACCACGGCACCGCGCTGGACCGTGCCGGACGCGGCATTGCCGATCCCGGCAGCCTGATCGCCGCCACGGAAACCGCCATCCGCATGGCCGGCTCGCGACGGATGGCCGTATGAGTCACCGCGCAAAGAAGCAGTTCGGACAGCATTTCCTGCACGAACGCCGCTACATCGATCTGATCATCCACGCCATCGACCCGCGCCCCGGCCAGCGTGTCGTCGAAATCGGCCCGGGCCTCGGCGCAATCACGCGTCCGCTGATGGAGAAGCTGGGCAAGCTGACGGTGATTGAACTGGATCGCGACGTGATCGGTCCGCTCACCGAGCGCGTTTCCGGACTGGGCGAACTGGATGTGGTGCTCGCCGATGTGCTGACCGTGGACTTCAGCGCTATCGCAGGCGGACAGCCCCTTCGGCTGGTGGGCAACCTGCCCTACAACATCTCCTCGCCGATCCTGTTCCACGCGCTGGCGCATCGCCAGGCGATCCAGGACATGCACTTCATGCTGCAGAAGGAAGTGGTGGACCGCATGGCCGCTGATCCCGGCAGCAAGGTCTACGGACGCCTCAGCGTGATGCTGCAGGCCTATTGCCGCGTGCAAGCCCTCTTCGACGTCCCACCCGGCGCTTTCTCGCCACCACCCAAGGTCGACTCCGCCGTGGTCCGGCTGCTGCCGCGCAACGAAGCCGACATTGGCATCAGCGACCATCAACACTTCGAATCACTGGTGAAGGCGGCCTTCGCCCAACGTCGCAAGACCCTGCGCAACACACTGCGCGAGGTCGCCACGGCGGAGCAGATGGAAAGCGTGGGCATTGATCCCGGCGACCGCGCCGAGGCCATCGCCGTACCCGACTACGTTCGGCTCAGCAACGCGCTGGTCGGCTGACAGAGCTAGTGACAGGAATTCGGGGACTTCGACCGCCGAAAGCGATGGCGGCGAGAGAGGTATGAGTGGATCGCGACTGGTCGGGGCGGCGAGATTCGAACTCGCGACCCCTACAACCCCATTGTAGTGCGCTACCAGGCTGCGCTACGCCCCGACGCGCGATCACTCGATGGTCACATCCACGGGCGATGCCGCGGAGGCGGGATTATACGGTGTTGGCCGGCCTGCGGATACCGCGGCGGCCCTGCCCTGAAACTGATCCCCGAATCAGCGCCGCAGCAGCTGAAGCACTTCTTCCAGCTCCATGCGCACCTGGCGCACGATCTGGGTGGAAATGGCGGCCTCGTTGCGGCCGGTCTCGCCTTCAAGTCGCTGGCGCGCGCCGGTGATGGTGTAACCCTGTTCGTACAGCAGGTCACGGATCTGGCGGATGGTCAGCACGTCGTGGCGCTGGTAGTAGCGGCGATTGCCGCGACGTTTGACCGGCTTCAGGCTGGGGAACTCGGTCTCCCAGTAGCGAAGCACGTGTGGCTTGACGTCACACAGCTCGCTGACCTCACCGATGGTGAAGTAGCGCTTCGCCGGAATCGGCGGAAATTCGCGGTTGCCGCCAGCGTCAAGCATGGACGCCTCCCATCGATGCCGAGCCGTCCGCGTCCGCGGCGCTGTAGGCCTCGACGCGTTCCTTCAGCTTCTGGCCAGGACGGAAGGTGACCACGGTACGGGCCGAGATCGGTATCTCCTCGCCGGTCTTCGGGTTGCGCCCGGGGCGCTGGTTCTTGCGGCGCAGGTCGAAATTGCCGAAACCGGAAAGCTTGACCTGTTGGCCACGCTCCAGCGCATCACGCAAGGTATCGAAGAACGCGTCCACGAATTCCTTGGCTTCACGCTTGTTCAAACCGACGTCCAGAAACAGACGGTCGGCCATATCGGCCTTGGTCAGCGCCATGTCACCCCCTCAAACGTGCAGCACAGTCGCGCCCCAGCGCGGTCAGTGCATCCGACACGGCAGCATCCGCGTCACTGTCCGTTAATGTGCGTGAAACGTCCTGCAAAATCAAGCCCATAGCCAAGCTCTTGAAACCGCTTTCCAAGCTTCCGCCAGCGAACTGATCGAACAGGCGAACCTCGCGCAGGCGCTCACCCAGCGCCGTATGCAGACTGGTTTCCAGCGCGGCCCACGGCGTCGTTTCGGAGACGATCACCGCCAGATCGCGACGTACTGACGGATATCGGGACACCGGCTTCGCCCGCGGCACGTCGCGACGCTGCAGCGCCGGCAGATCCAGCTCGAAGGCCAGCACGTCGATATCCAGATCCAGGCGCTGCTGCAAGGCTGGATGCAGCTGGCCAATCCAGCCGACAGGCGCACCATCACGGCGGATGGACGCGGCACGGCCAGGATGCAGCCATGGGCAGTCGATCAGCGGTTCGAAGGCGAGCGACGCATTCGCCAGCGCCGCCAGGCTTTCCAGATCGCCGCGCAGGTCGTGGAAATCCACGGCGCGCGCCTTCTCCGACCATTGCTCAGCATGCGCCGCACCACTGCATACGGCGGCGATGCGCGCGGTTTCGTTGGGTTCGCCGTCGCCCTGCGCGAACACATGGCCGATCTCGAACAGTCGGATGCGCGATTGCTGTCGGGCATGGTTGCGACGCAGCGTCTCCACCAGCCCCGGCGTCAGCGCGCTGCGCATCACGCCCAGTTCCTCGGTCAACGGATTGGCCAGCTTCACCGGCGCTTCCGGCAGCTGCCAGGCCGCCAGCGTGGCCTCGGCGAGAAAGGCGTAGTTGAGCGCCTCAACGTAGTCGCGCGCCGCCATCTGGTGACGGAAACGCGATGCCGGCACCTCGCCTTCCGGCAACGGCGCCAGACGCAGCTCACCGGATGGCGCATGCGTCGGCACCTTGTCGTAGCCATGCACTCGCACCACTTCCTCGATCAGGTCTTCCTCGCGCTCGATGTCGAAACGGCGCGTCGGTGCGGTGACCATCCAGCCGTCGTCATTCGATGCCACGCTCATGCCCAGCGCGCGGAGGATGCGCTCAACTTCGGCATCCGGCACCGACAGGCCCAGCACGCGCGACAGACGCTGGCGACGCAGGCGCACCGGCTGCGGCTGCGGCAAGCAATCGGCCAGCTGCGCCTCGGTGACCGGCCCAGCCTGTCCGCCGCTGATTTGAAGCACCAGCGCGGTGGCGCGCTCGATGGCGCGCCGCGGCAACTCCGGATCGACGCCGCGCTCGAAGCGATGTGAGGCGTCGGTATGCAGGCCGTAGCGACGCGCACGACCGGCAATTGCCGACGGCGCGAAATGCGCACTCTCCAGGAACACGCTGCGGGTGGCGTCAGTGACGCGGGTATCGAAACCGCCCATCACGCCCGCAAGCGCCACCGGGCCCTTCGCGTCAACAATCAACAGCACTTCCTCGTCAACGGACACGTCACGCTCGTCGAGCAGCTTCAGCGATTCACCGGCCTTGCCGCGACGCACGCCAACCGGGCCGCTCAGCGTGGCGAGATCAAAGGCGTGCATCGGCTGACCAAGCTCCAGCATTACGAAGTTGGTGATGTCCACCAGCAGGCTGATCGGCCGCAGGCCGGCGCGACGCAGGCGCTCCTTCAGCCACAGTGGTGAGGTCGCCTGCGGATCAATGCCGTGGATGATCCGGCCGCAGTAGCGCGGGCAATCGGCGCCAGCTTCCAGCTCGATGGCCAGTTCGTCGTGCTGAACCGCCTGGATCTGCGGCGTATCGACCAGCTTTGGATCACCGCCGAACAGCGCGGCCAGATCGTAGGCCAGTCCGCTGAGGCTCAAACAATCGGCGCGATTCGGCGTCAGCTTCAGTTCGAGGCAGGCGTCCGGCAGCTTGAGGTACTCGACCAGTTTGGCACCCACCGGCGCATCAGCCGGCAGTTCCATGAGGCCAGTGGCGTCGTCTTCGAGCTGCAGCTCCTTGGCCGAGCACAGCATGCCGTTGGAGGTCACGCCGCGCAGTTTCGCGATCTTGATGTTTAGGCCACCCGGCAAGGTTGCACCGACCGGCGCCAGCGGCACGCGGATACCCGGACGCGCGTTTGGCGCGCCGCAGACGATCTCCAGCATGGTCGAGCCATCACTCACCTGGCAGACCTGCAGGCGATCGGCATCGGGATGCGGTGCGCAGGCGGTGATTTCGGCAACCAGGATGTCGTCAAGGCCCTCACCGCGCAGCTCGGCTTCCTCGACCTCAAGGCCGGCCATGGTCAGGCGATGGATCAGCTCTTCGCGCCCGACCGGGATGTCGACCAGTTCGCGCAGCCAGTTTTCGGAAAATTTCATGATTCAGCAGCCGGAATTCGTTGTTGTTTTGGTGTCGATCCGGGGAAGACCCGGAAGCAGGCTCAGGCGAACTGGCGCAGGAACGGCAGGTCGTTCTCGAACAGCGAGCGCAGGTCGTTGATGCCATAGCGCAGCATGGCGAAGCGCTCCACGCCCATGCCGAAGGCGAAACCGGTGTAGCGCTCGGGATCGACGCCGCAGGCGGTCAGCACGTTCGGGTGGACCATGCCGCAGCCCAGCACTTCCAGCCAGCCGCTGGTCCCGTCGGCGCGATCCCAGCGGATGTCCAGCTCGGCCGACGGCTCGGTGAACGGGAAATAGCTGGGACGGAAGCGCATCTCGAAGTCGCGCTCGAAAAAGGCGTTGACGAAGGTTTGGAGCGTGCCCTTGAGGTCGGCGAAGCTCGACGTCTCGTCCACCAGCAGGCCTTCGATCTGGTGGAACATCGGTGTGTGGGTCTGATCGGAGTCCGAGCGATAGACCTTGCCAGCAGCGATGATGCGCACCGGCGGCGTCTGCCCCTTCATCGCGCGGATCTGAACCGGCGAGGTATGTGTGCGCAGCAGGCGACCGTCAGGAAAATAGAACGTGTCGTGCATGGCGCGTGCCGGATGGTGCGGCGGGAAATTCAGCGCCTCGAAGTTGTGCCAGTCGTCCTCGATTTCCGGTCCTTCGGCCATCGAATAGCCAAGGCGGGCGAAGATCTCCGTCATGCGCTCCAGCGCGCGGCTGACCGGATGCAGGTTACCGCGGCCGCCGTCGCGTCCCGGCAAGGTAACGTCGATGCGCTCGCTGCCAAGGCGCGCATTGAGTCGCTCGGCCTCCAACGAGGCCTTGCGCGCCGCGATGGCGTCCATCAGCGCCTGCTTGACCACGTTGATCTCGGCGCCTGCCGCCTTGCGCTGCTCCGGATCCATCGCGCCCAGGCTCTTCAGCTGCGCGGTGATCACGCCCTGCTTGCCCAGCGCGCGGACGCGGACGGCGTCCAGCGCGGCAAGATCGGCAGCCGCGGCCACTTCGTCCAGCAACTGCGTCTTCAGGTCGCCAGTGTCACTCATTGCTCGCTCCATGCGGGGCCGCCGCGCTGCTCGCGCCGACCCGGAATCTTTGAATTGGGAACCCGGCAAGGACACTTTCCGGATCCCGAAACGCACGTGGGGAAGGACATCAGCCCTTCCCCACGTGTGGTGTTGCGTGCCGCCGTGGCGGCCACCTTGTGGTGCGAACCGGCCGCAGCCGGCTCGTCAGGCCTGAAACATCAGGCCGACAACGCGCCCTTGGCCTGCTCGGCCAGCTTGCCGAACGCCGCGATGTCGTGCACCGCGATGTCGGCCAGGACCTTGCGGTCCAGCGCGATATCGGCCTTCTTGAGGCCGTTCATAAATCGGCTGTAGCTCATGCCATAGACGCGCGCAGCCGCATTGATGCGGGTGATCCACAGCGAACGGAACTGGCGCTTCTTCTGCTTACGACCGATATACGCGTACTGGCCGGCCTTGGTAACGGCCTGCTTGGCGACGCGGAAGACCTTGCGACGGGCGTTGTAGTAGCCCTTCGCCATGCGCAGCACCTTCTTGTGGCTGCGACGGGCGATAACACCACGCTTGACTCGTGCCATTTCTCAATCCTCCCTTATGCGTACGGCAGCATGCGCGCGACGCGACCAGCGTCTTCCTTGCGCACGTGGTTGGGGGCACGCAGACCGCGCTTACGCTTGGTCGACATCTTGGTGAGGATGTGGCTCTTGAAGGCGTGGCCGCACTTGAACTTGCCGGAAGCGGTCTTCCGGAAGCGCTTGGCCGCCGCCCGATTGGTTTTCATCTTGGGCATCGGATTTTCCCTATTTGTGTTTTGTCACCTGACCGAGCGGCAGCCTTGGCTGCTCTTTCCGTCCTGCTCGACCCTGCTTGTTGTTGCCGCCGGATTCACCCGGTCGGCTGTTTGTTGCTCCGTGCTCGTGGCCCATCGCCGAATACAACGGCTCCGGGATCAAACCGGACCAGGGATGGCCCAGCGTCCGACAGCAAAAGCTGGCGAACAGGAAGCGGCAAAAACCACGCTTTTTGCCGCTTTGGCGAAAGTCGCGGCAGGACGCCCGATCTTTCGCGAAAACTTACTTCTTCTTCGGCGACAGCATCATCACCATCAACCGCCCTTCCAGGCGCGGCCGCTGTTCGACCGTCACTTCCTCGCCGAGTTCTTCCTCGACCCGCCGCGCCATCTGAAGACCCAGCTCCTGGTGGGCCATCTCGCGTCCGCGGAAACGGATCGTGATTTTCACCTTGTCGCCGTCTTCCAGGAAGCGCCGCGCGTTACGCAGCTTGACCTGGAAGTCGCCATCATCGGTGGTGGGGCGAAACTTCAGTTCCTTGATTTCGACCAGCTTCTGCTTCTTCTTGGCCGCCTGGGCCTTCTTCTGCTGCTCGAACTTGAACTTGCCGTAATCCATGATCCGGCAAACCGGCGGATCGGCATTCGGCTGGATCTCGACCAGGTCGAGGCCCGAGTCCTCCGCCATCCGCAGCGCGTCGTCGCGCTCCAGAACGCCAATGTTCTCGCCTTCGGCATCGATCACCCGGACCCGCGGGACACGGATCTCGGCGTTCTTGCGATCTCTCTTTTCGGTACTGATTCGCGCTTCCTCCAACCGGTGAAAAACGCAGACGCCCGGCATCCTGCCTGACGCTGCCCGGAACCTGCGGCAAAGCCGCCCATCCCGCTCGTTGCGATCGCCGCCCAGGCGGCACGCCGGGCCTCCTGGCCCGCTGCTGCCCGACAACGCGGTCAGCCCCAACACGTGCGGGCGGCCGAAGCCGCCCGAACCGCCGTAGCCGGCGAAAAACGCCGCTGTTACGACTTCTGATCCCTTTCCGTACGCAGGCGCGCGACCAGATCGGTCAGCGACAGACTTCCCAAGTCTTCCCCACTGCGTGTGCGCACAGCCAGCGTCCCATTTTCCATCTCGCGGCCTCCGGCCACCAGCTGATAGGGAACCTTCTGCAGGCTGTGTTCGCGGATTTTATAGCCGATTTTCTCGTTACGCAAATCCATTTCAACCCGGAAACCTTCATTTACAAGGGCTTGGGTCATTTCACGGACGTATTCGGCCTGCGCATCGGTGATATTCATGACCACTGCCTGAACGGGAGCCAGCCACAGCGGCATGGCACCGGCATGGTGCTCGATCAGGATGCCGATGAAGCGCTCCATCGAGCCGACGATGGCGCGATGCAGCATCACCGGGTGTTGGCGGCTGCTGTGCTCGTCCACGTACTCGGCGCCGAGACGCTCGGGCATCATGAAATCGACCTGCATCGTGCCCAGCTGCCAGGCGCGGCCGATGGCGTCGCGCAGGTGGTATTCGATCTTCGGTCCGTAGAAAGCACCCTCGCCCGGCAACTCCTCCCACTCGACGCCACAGGCCGACAACGCCGCTCGCAGTGCCGCTTCCGCGCGATCCCAGACCTCGTCCGAGCCCAGGCGCTTCTCCGGGCGCAGCGCGATCTTGATGGCGATGTCCTTGAAGCCGAAGTCGTCGTAGACCTTCAACGCCTGCTGGTGGAAGGCGGTCACTTCGGATTCGACCTGCGACTCCATGCAGAAGATGTGACCGTCGTCCTGGGTGAAGGCGCGCACGCGCAGGATGCCGTGCAGCGCGCCGGAGGGCTCGTTACGGTGGCAGCCACCAAACTCGCCGTAGCGGATCGGCAGGTCGCGGTAGCTGTGCAGCCCGGCGTTGTAGATCTGGATGTGGCCGGGACAGTTCATCGGCTTCAGCGCGTACTCGCGCTTCTCCGACTCGGTGAAAAACATGTTGTCCTGGTAGTTGTCCCAGTGGCCAGACTTCTTCCACAGCGACACGTCGAGGATCTGCGGCCCCTTCACTTCCTTGTACCCGGCCGTGCGATACACGCCGCGCATGTGCTGTTCCACCGACTGCCACAGGGACCAGCCCTTGGGGTGCCAGAACACCATGCCCGGCGCCTCTTCCTGCATGTGGAACAGGTTGAGCTGCCTTGCCAGCTTGCGGTGATCGCGCTTCTCGGCCTCTTCCAGCTGCGTCAGGTAGGCCTTGAGGTCATCCTTGCTGAGCCAGGCCGTGCCGTACACGCGCTGCAGCATCTCGTTGCTCGCATCGCCACGCCAGTAGGCGCCGGCCACCTTCATCAGCTTGAAGTGCTTGAGCTTGTCGGTGCTGGGCACGTGCGGACCGCGGCAAAGGTCGATGAAATCACCCTGCGCATACAGCGACAGATCCTCGTTGGCCGGAATGCTCTCGATGATCTCGGCCTTGTAGGCTTCGCCCTTTTCGCGGAAGAACGTCACTGCCTCGTCGCGCGGCATGACGCTGCGCGACACCGGAATCGCTTCCTTGGCGATCTTCGCCATCTCGGCCTCGATCTTCTGCAGGTCTTCCGGCGTGAACGGTTCCTTGCGCGCGAAGTCGTAGTAGAAGCCGTTATCCACCACCGGACCGATGGTCACCTGCGTATCCGGGAACAGCCGCTGCGTAGCCTGCGCCAGCAGGTGCGCCGTCGAGTGGCGGATGATTTCCAGCGCATCGGGATGCTTTTCGGTGACGATCTCCAGCGCGACATCGCTGTTGATGCGATGACTGGTATCGACCAGTCGGCCATCCACCTTGCCGGCCAACGCGGCCTTGGCCAGACCGGCGCCAATACTGGCGGCGACGTCGTGGACCGTTGGCGCGCTGTCGAACTGACGCTGGCTGCCGTCGGGGAGCGTGATCTGGATCATGGGGCTTTCCTTGGAATCGATGGCGAACCGCCAGCCAGGACTGGCAACGGTTTCGCGGGCAACAAAAAAGGGCGAAACGCGCCCTCGAGGTGTGCGATTGCGTCGTACTCAGTTGTCGATACGGGTAGTGCTCATGTCACACGCTCGACTCGCGGATCTCGCCGCGGCCACCTCGGTTGCTCGCCATCGAAAATGGATCTGATCGGACTCCTGCAGCGGAGCCGCAAAACCGACCGATCCGGCCCTGTATTTTCCCACCCATCGCAGGAGGTTTCAATCACCGCGCGCAACCCTTGCCAGACGCGCTGATGCCGCTAAGATCGCGCCAGACAGTGTTCTCTGAACCGCACGACGGTAACCGATGGCGACAGGCACCCACGAGTACCACGATGACCCGCGCAATGCCGACGTGCTAATCCACGTCAACGGCCATCTCGTGCCGCGCAATCAGGCGACGGTGTCAGTGTTCGACTCGGGCTTCATCCTTGGCGACGGCGTCTGGGAAGGCCTGCGCCTGCACCATGGCCGCTTCGCCTTTCTCGACGCACATCTGGACCGCCTCTACGACGGAGCCAAGGCACTGGACCTCGACATCGGCCTGGATCGCGCTGCGCTGACCCGTACGCTGCACGAAACCGTGGAGGCCAATGACATGCGCGACGGCGTGCACGTACGGCTGATGGTCACCCGTGGCCTGAAGCGTACGCCATATCAGGATCCACGCGTCTGCGTCGGCCCCTCCACGGTCGTCATCATTCCCGAGTACAAGCAAGCCCTGCCGGAAACCGTCGAGAACGGCATCCGCCTGTTCACCGTGCACGTGCGCCGCGGCGCGCCGGACGTGCAGGACCCGCGACTCAACACCCACAGCAAGCTCAACTGCATCCTCGCCTGCATCCAGGCCACCAAGGCCGGCGCCGACGAGGCGCTGATGCTGGACCCGCAGGGTTTTGTCGCTACCTGCAATTCCACGCACTTCTTCATCGTGCGCAAGGGCGAGCTGTTGACCTCCACCGGGCAGTACTGCCTGGACGGCATCACCCGCGCACAGATACTGGCCGTCGCGCGCGCCAACGACATCCCCGCGCACGAGCGCAGCTTCAGCCTCAGCGACACCTATGCTGCCGACGAAGCCTTCGTCACCGGCACCTACGCCGGCGTGGTACCAGTGACCGAGATCGACGGCCGCCGCATTGGCGATGGCAAGCGCGGCGCGATGACCGAGCACCTTCAAACCCTTTATCAGCGCCACGTCGACAGCGACGTAGCCAGCCAGCAGCAACAGGAGTCGAACTGATGCCCCGTGCCCGCAAACCAGTGAACGACACGGTCCGCATCGCCATGTGGTCGGGACCACGCAACATCTCCACCGCCATGATGCGAGCCTGGGAGAACCGCAGCGACTGCGCCGTCATCGACGAGCCCTTCTACGCGCACTACCTGGCCGAAACCGGGCTCGACCATCCCGCGCGGGACGCCGTGATCGAGTCCGGTGAAACCAGTTGGCGAAAGGTGGTGGAAACACTGACCGGACCCGCACCCGGCGGCAAGCACGTGTTCTACCAGAAGCACATGGCGCACCACCTGCTCGACCACATCGACCACGACTGGATCGAAGGCCTGCACAACATCCTGCTGATCCGCGACCCGGTGGAAGTCATTTCCTCCTATACCAAGGCCCGCGACGAGGTAACGCCGGAGGACATCGGCCTGCCACAGCAGGTGGAACTGTTCGAGGAGCTCACCGAAGCCAAGGGCAAGCCACCCACGGTGATCGACGCCGGCGACTTTCTGAAGGCGCCGGAAGCCTACCTCCGGGCCATCTGCGAGGATGTCGGCGTGCCGTTCATGGACTGCATGCTGACCTGGCCCTCGGGCCCACGCGACACCGACGGCGTCTGGGCGCCGCACTGGTATGGCCAGGTGCAGCAGTCCACCGGCTTCCACCACCCACGCCCACCCGGCAAACGCCCCGAACTCACCGGCGAAGCCGCCGAAACCGCCGAAATCTGCCGCGAGTATTACGACCAGCTGCACGCTGCGCGATTCGTCATCCCAGACGCTTCCAGGTAAAGCCGTCGGAATCGACAAACCGGACATCGGAAACGGCAAAGGCCACGCGTTCGCGTGGCCTTTGCCGTTCTTTCGAAGTGGTGGGCGGTACAGGGATCGAACCTGTGACCCCTACCATGTCAAGGTAGTGCTCTACCGCTGAGCTAACCGCCCGAATCTCGCTACAACCCCGCTGCGGCCGGCTGCGGAGGTGCCGGCGCCGACGCAAGCAGCGTCGGAGGGGGCGGCAGTGTAATGCACCGCCGCCCTGCGCTCAATAGCTGATCGCAAGATTTTCTGGATCAACCCTCCAGTGGCGGAATGCGCAGGACCTGGCCCGGGTAGATCTTGTCCGGGTCGCTGAGCATCGGCTTGTTCGCCTCGAAGATAACCATGTACTTGCCGGCATTGCCGTACATCTTCTTGGCAATACCGGACAGGGTGTCGCCGCTCACCACGGTATAGGTCTTGGAAGTCCACTCGCCGGCATCGCCACCGCCACTGCCATCGCTGGACTCCGCCAGCGTCGGAACGGCGCCGCCTTCCATCGGAACGCCAATGGCCAGCTGGTCATCGACCTGCGCGACGCCCTTGGCGTTACCGACGATCAGCACGATCTTTTCGCGGGTGTCCTGGTCCGGCACGGCGCCAGTGATCGTCACGACACCGGCGTCGTGAACCTTGAATTCGACGCCTTCCGTCTTGATGCCGTGGTTTTCCACCTGCTTTCGCAGTGAGACATAGGTGTCCGCGTCGTCCTTCGGCTCGCCACTGCCGAAAATCGCGGCGCCAGCACCCTTCATGAAGTCAAAGATTCCCATGATTCACTCCTGCGATTGAGAAAAAAGCGCGCCGAACCCGATTCGTGGCCCGGCGACCCATCGATTCTGCCTCAGGCGGCCGCGGTTGACGACCCATCGTTGCGGCCATGGCAAGGCCCGCCCATCCACTCACGCTTTCAGCGTCCGCTCGCGCAAGGCTTCGATCTCATCACGCAAGGCTGCTGCTTCCTCGAATTCGAGGTCGCGGGCATGCTGGAACATCCGCGTTTCCATTTCACTGATCCGACGTGCCAGCTGGCTGGCCGACAGATCGTGGTAGGCATCCTCTCGCTGCTCGGCAACCCGACGCCGGGACGAGCGTGAGTCGGAATCGCCACGCGCGCCTTCCATGATGTCCGCGATCTTCTTGACGATGGTCTTCGGCGTGATGCCATGCTCGGCGTTGTAGGCCAGCTGGCGCTCACGGCGACGCGATGTCTCGCCGATGGCAATGTCCATCGACCTGGTCATCCGGTCGGCATACAGGATCGCCTTGCCGCGCACGTTGCGGGCCGCGCGACCGATGGTCTGGATCAGGGAATTGGCCGAACGCAGATAGCCTTCCTTGTCGGCGTCGAGGATGGCCACCAGTGACACCTCCGGCATGTCCAGCCCTTCCCGCAGGAGGTTGATGCCGACCAGCACGTCGAACTCGCCACGGCGTAGATCCCGGATGATCTCGACCCGCTCCACGGTGTCGATGTCCGAATGCAGATAGCGCACGCGAATTCCGTGCTCGGCAAGGTATTCGGTGAGGTTCTCGGCCATCCGCTTGGTCAGCGTGGTGACCAGCACGCGATCACCGAGCTTGATCCGCTCATTGGCCTCGGACAGCAGGTCATCCACCTGCGTCGCCACCGGCCGTACCTCGACTTCCGGGTCGACCAATCCGGTCGGCCGCACCAGCAGCTCGACGACCTGGTCGCCCGCATGCTCGCGCTCGTAGTCACCCGGCGTGGCAGACACGAAGACGGTGCGCGGCGAGCGATCCTCCCACTCGGCAAACTTCAGGGGTCGGTTGTCCAGCGCCGACGGCAGGCGGAAGCCGTACTCGACCAGGTTCTCCTTGCGCGCGCGGTCACCCTTGAACATGCCGCCGATCTGCGGGACCGTCACGTGCGACTCATCAACGACCAGCAGCGCGTCAGCCGGAAGGTAGTCGAACAGGCAGGGTGGCGGCTCCCCGGGATTGCGCCCGGTCAGGTGCCGCGAGTAGTTCTCGATGCCCTGGCAGTAGCCCACCTCGGCCATCATTTCCAGATCGTAGGTCGTGCGTTGCTGCAGGCGTTGTGCTTCCACCAGCTTGTTGGCCGCGTAGAGCTGCTCCAAGCGCTCGCGGAGCTCGATCTTGATCGCATCGACCGCGCTCAGCACGCGCTCACGGGTGGTCGCGTAGTGCGACTTCGGATAGATCGTGTAGCGCGGCAGCCTTCGCATCACCTCACCCGTCAGCGGATCGAACAGCGAGAGCTGCTCGATCTCGCCATCGAAAAACTCGATGCGCAGCGCCTCGGTTTCCGATTCGGCCGGAAACACGTCGATGGTCTCGCCATGCACGCGATAGGTAGCGCGACGCAACTCGAACTCGTTGCGGGTGTATTGCAGGTCCGTCAGGTGGCGGATCAGCACTCGCTGATCGATGCGCTCCCCAACCGACAGGATCAGGCGCAACGACAGATAGTCCGCCGGAGCACCAAGGCCGTAGATTGCCGAGACCGATGCCACCACCAGCGCGTCCTTGCGTGACAGCAGCGCCTTGGTCGCCGAAAGCCGCATCTGCTCGATGTGCTCGTTGATATTCGAGTCCTTCTCGATGTAAGTGTCGGAGGACGGGATGTAGGCTTCCGGCTGGTAGTAGTCGTAGTAACTGACGAAGTACTCGACGGCATTCTCCGGGAAGAATTCGCGAAACTCGCCATACAGCTGCGCGGCCAGTGTCTTGTTCGGCGCCATCACCAGCGTGGGTTTCTGGATCGCCTCGACTACGTTTGCAATCGTGTAAGTCTTGCCGGAGCCGGTCACGCCCAACAGCGTCTGATGCGCCAGACCCGCCTCGAAGCCATCCACCAGCCGCCGGATCGCCGCCGGCTGGTCACCGGCCGGCTGATACGGCGCGACGAGCTTGAAGCGCTCGGAGAAGTCGGACATCGAAAGGCCCCGCAAACTGCAAACGCCCAGTATAGCGAGGCGTTCCCGTCGCCGCGGCTGCCACAACTGGCTGGCTATCAGTGGTGCCCCGCAAATCAGGAATCCGTCGGACAAATCCTACCGACTGACGCGGCTTGCACCGATGGCAGGCAAACGCACCAAACCGCAACCTGCGGAAATCTCAACTGGAGTCAGCAGATGTCCACCGCACAGCAACCGATTGCAGCAAGCCGCAGCCAGACCGGCTTCACCCTGATGGAAATCCTGATGGCGCTGGCGGCCATGGCCGTACTGGCCGGAATAGCGATCCCCAGCTTCCAGGACGGCATCGAAGCCGCCAATGCCCAGCAGGTTCGCTCCGCGCTGCTGACTACGCTACAGCGCGCCGCCACCCGCGCCACCGTCACCGGCACGCGAGCAGTGATCTGTCCGTCCAGCAATGGGAGCCAGTGCCTGGATGATCCCAGCTGGAATGACGGTTGGATCGCCTTCCTCGATACCGACGGCGACCGCGAACACGCCGAAGACGAGCGCATTCTCAGTCTGCAGGAGGCACTACCGGGCCATGTGGCCCTGCGTAGCAGCACGGGCCGCACCCGGATCGTCTACCAGAGCAGCGGCAGCAACGCCGGTAGCAATGTCAGCTTCACGCTGTGCGATGGGCGAGGCCCGACGAAGGCCACAGCCCTTGTCCTCAGCAACCGCGGCAACCTGCACGACGCAGCACCGGATTCGGCCCGGGTGGCGGCGACTTGCCGGTGAGCTGCTACAACGGGAAAACGACAGCTCGCTGACCATCGGTGAACGACACAGCAGGGACAACTCGGTCGCCGAATCCTTCTTCAGCAGCCTCAAAAGGAACGCGTGCGCGGAAAAGTCTACCCATCACGCGGTGCTGCGCGGCCTGATGTGTTCGACCATATGGAAGTGTTTTACAACCGACAGCGCCGTCAAGAGCACAATGGTGGCCTGTTACCCGTAGCGTTCGAGACAGCTCACCCAACTCGCCCGCTGTAAACATCTTCAAGACCGGGGACGTACCACCCGGCAGCAAGCAAACACCGGAACTTGGTGAGATCCGGGCGGAAGCCATCCAAAGGAGCAACCCGGCATTGACGCGACAGCCAACATCCCCCAGAATACGCGGCTCCGCGCCCAAGTAGCTCAGCCGGTTAGAGCATCTGACTGTTAATCAGGGGGTCGTAGGTTCGAGTCCTACCTTGGGCGCCACTCTGCACTTTCAGGCGGTTTCACGCCGACCCAATCTCCATAAAGAATCAACCTCTTAGGCCAGACCAGTGTCCTAGGAGGTCTTGCCGTGCCCGAGGGTAACGCTTGACGCGACGGGTAACGTACGCGCCAGTCCATACCGAGAGCGGGTAATCCCTGGTACGGCTATTGGGGGCAGGTCACGACGACTTCAACCGTCAGGGACTCGGCATCGAAGCGGATTTTTCACTCCCCGCCGAGCGGGTCATCCGCTCTCTGGAGCAGATCATCGAATGGCGAGGCTTACCGAAGGCGATTCGCTGCGACAACGGGCCCGAATACATCAGTGGCCTGCTGTTGGCCTGGGCGGAACGGCGCGGCATCCGGATCGATCACATCCAACCCGGGAAGCCGCAACAGAATGCCTACGTTGAGCGTTACAACCGGACCGTGCGTTATGGCTGGCTCAGCCAATGGCTGTTCGACAGCATCGAGGACGTGCAGGAAGCCGCCACCCGCTGGCTATGGACATACAACCACGAGCGCCCGAACATGGCCCTCGGCGGCATCACGCCCATGCAGAAACTGGCACTCGCAGCCTAAGGCAACGCTGAACAAGTCATCCCGTGATATGCGGTGTTGATTTGGCAGGTTGTGCAGGGTCGGGTTGGTGTTGATGAAGTCGGCTGCGGTGGGATTTTCCGGTCTTGAACGGCGTTTTCGCCGTCCGTTGCGCCTTCCGGACACCGTTATCCCGCGGTTCGCGGTCGGGTGAGGTAGAGGTTGGCCAGACCCAGCAGCACGAAACTCCGGTTGGCATTTTTGTCCAGGCCACGATAACGCACCTTGTTGAAGCCCCACAGCCGCTTGATCACGGCGAAGACGTGTTCAACCCGCGCCCGGATTCTCGATTTGTTGCGATTACGTGAGCGCGCCGCTTCGTCGACCTGCCCGCCCTTGCGCGTTCGTTCGTTGGTGAAGTCTCTCGCCTGCGGTGCGTGTCTACGCATCAGCGGCTTCTGGCTGGCGTAGGCGCTGTCGCCGTACACCCGGCGCTCATCGCCGTGCAGCAGGTCTTCGATCAGGTGTTTGTCGTGGACGTTGGCCGCCGTCACCGCTGCGCTGTGGGTCAGGCCGGTGCGGCTGTCCACGCCAATGTGTAGCTTCATCCCGAAATGCCATTGCTGGCCTTTGCGGGTCTGGTGCATCGCCGGATCGCGCGCCTTGTCGGCGTTCTTGGTGGCGCTCGGCGCGGCGATGATCGTCGCGTCGACAATCGTGCCGGTGCCGATCTGCCAGCCGCGATCCTGCAGCTCCGCGTTGACCTGATGAAACAGTTCGGCGCCCAGTTCGTTCTGCTCCAGCAAGCGGCGGAACTTCAGCAGTGTGGTCGCATCCGGCACCCGCTCGCGACCCAGATCAATGCCGACGAAACGGCGCAGCGCGGTGCTGTCGAGCAGCGCATCCTCGCAAGCGGCGTCGGCCAGGTTGAACCACTGTTGCACGAAGTACATGCGCAACATGCGCTCAAGGCCAACCGGCGGACGTCCACGGCCGGGCTTGGGATAGAACGGTGCAATCACCGCGCACAGTGCCGACCATGGCACGAGACCTTCCATCGTCGCGAGGAACACATCCCGACGCGTCGGACGACGATGCAGCTCGAAACCTTCGGCCTGATCAGCCGCCATCGACAGGGTCTGCTGTTTCATGGTTCATGCGCTATGGACTGAAAGCGATATCTTCGCCGATCGGGATGACTTGTTCAGCGTTGCCCTAACTCCACTTCTGGAGTCCGCTAAAAGCGGGGGGATTACCGGCACTTGAATCATTGCTCCGCGCCGGGCGCCACAATCTTCGGCCCCTCCACCTACCAACAAAAAGCCCGCCGAAAGGCGGGCTTTTTGTTGGTAGGTGGAGGGGCCGAATGTTATGGACACTCTCCAGGCACTACCGTGAACACCGTCTTCTGCGCGTTCTTGCAGTCAGTCGCAGACGAATTCCCGGTACCGTTATCCTGAGTACAAGTATATGTACAGGTAGAAGGAATAGTTGTCGTGCCCTGGAGCCTAAAGCCCAAGGTGACAGTATCGAGGTTATTTATCAAAGGGAACGTGATCGTAGTCGACTCATCAATCAGTCCGTCACTAGGCATTGCCGGCCCAATTGCGCCTGAGCCTGTCGCCGAACTCACCTCATAGTTGCTACAGGTCCGAACGGTATAAGAACCCGTATAGGTCTTGTCGGCAAATGGCCCAGTACAAGTGATTGCCGCATTCGAAGTTATCGAACTCCCGTAGTTATAGCCCGTCACTACAAGCGGGATACTGGCTCCTACTACAGCATTTGAAGAACAGGTATATGGCACCGCGCTCGTATCGCTAGCAGTTTCACAAAGAGGATTGGGTGCCAGCACCGTCATGGTCGGCCACAACGCGCTCGAATTCGAGTATGTATAGCCCGTCGTATTTACATAAAAAACATGACTACCGACTGGCGGGGCTCCACCAGAAACTCGAAATTCCTGAGTGTCACTGGCCACGGTGTCATCTGCGTTTATCGCTGGCACCACTGCCAAACCGGCCGTTGTATAGGTGATTTCCGTCGTCACCGTCTCGATATCACCTGGCGCGGCGGCTCTGGTAGTCACATGCCCTCTTACCGGGTCATCCTCATTCAATGCCGTCTTAAACTCCCCGTTCGAAACTCGAACCTCCGTGGGCGCCGTGGATCCCCATCGAGACAACTCCGACAGGTTGATCGAAGTAAATGGCACATGCACCAGCACACAGGCTTCCATGGTCGAATTCACCAAGTCACAATTGGACTTGGCGTCATTGATAACCCCAATAGCGTCGGACTCAAGCCAATCAAAATAGAGTCCGCGGGCATGCAGCCATTTCGACGCATTGTTCTGCTGCACACTAATCTGCGTCGGATCATTGATGGAGTTTGCCAGCTCGAAACCCGCTACCGCCGCATTGCCGACAGCATTGTTATAGCCTGAAGACGGAGTCACGACACGGTTA
Organism: Rhodanobacteraceae bacterium; assembly: GCA_024233975.1. GTDB lineage: Bacteria > Pseudomonadota > Gammaproteobacteria > Xanthomonadales > Xanthomonadaceae > JACKOX01. The sequence goes on along the minus strand of JACKOX010000003.1, from coordinate 32,878 downwards.
TCGAGGTAGTCAATCACCATATCCTGATAGTGGCCCTCTGCAGCACTACTGGGATATGGGTCATTCGCATTGTTATTGGTAGCCAACAGATTGAAGTAATCCGCATAGGGGTCTGCCGCCACCCGCATGATGCCGTCCACACGGATCAGGCGACAAGCCTCCTGATACACGCCACTGTTATCCACGAGATGCGAATGGCTCGCACGCCGTGGGGAGAACTTGGGACCAGTGAAACTGGCGTCGTGGTGATCCCGGCAACACACATCGCAATACTGACTCTCAGCGCGCACGGTGCTGGACGCATGCCGCGCTGGTGGCGTTGAACCAGTCTTCTCGGGCGCCACATACCGATTTCCATTCCACACTGTCGGCCTGTAACCCGGAGCTACTCCGCCGCCCTCTTGGCAGGTACAACCAACAACCACGGTTTCAACACGCGACTGAACCAAAGCATTGTCGTTGTCTGCACCTTTGTAGGTGTAAATGTCGAAGCGGGTCTCGATAAGGTCGCCATCGCGCCCACCGATCTCCGGCCTTGGGTTGGTTGCAGCCGTGTCAGTCCCGCCGCCGATGGCGATGGGAATGACGCCGTCTTCAAGACTCGGATCCCGGATGAGAACCTGAGGCCTGCGAACACCCGACTTCTGGCGGGCACGAGCACGCGAGCTTTCGGATGGGCTAGCCGCACTGACGCTGTCACGAATCGTAAGTGTCCGAGGATTGCCCTCAGCGTCCGTCCAACCCACATTGACATCAACCCGCTTGAACTCCGTTCCGGGACGATACTTCGTGGCATTCGCAGCGTTATACGTGTTGATCGCAGAATCGGTAGCTGTATTGCCAATGGCAGTGCCGAATGTGCCGCTCGCATCATTGAACACAAAACGACTCACCTGCCAGGTTCGGGTGAAGTTCGTCCCTCCAACCGACAAGGCAGCAGCATCCGCCCCAGAATCAATACAGCTGTATTTCTCAGGCCAGACATCCTGCGTTGCCAACGGACAACCGACGAGATCGGTACCGCGTGAACGGAACTCGCGAACCTGCTCCAATTTTTCCTGTGCCAAGGACAGAGCGGTGCTTCGCGCCTTGGCCTCTGCGCTGCTGCGAACAATATTGATCTGCAACGCGGCCAGCGCCAACAACCCTACGGACAGGATGACTACAGCTATCAACACCTCGATAAGGCTGAAACCATTGCGACGAGCGGTTTTGATGGTTGAAAGTTTCATGGCTCGCTCCTAGAAAGATGTGCTCGAATCGAGCCAGCTACCCGGAACCTTTCCGAAACGGGTGAACGCGGGTGAATTATTTATGTTCTGCGCAACCTGTTCGGAGTAGATGTACCGAATACTGCCGTTTGTTTTCTGAACAGCACCCTCGACAATGGCCGACCCAAAAATATCGATGTTCCCATTGCCATTGAGCACCGCGCTGTTGGTTGATGAACGGACAAAGATCATGCCGTAGATCTGTGTATTGCCATTCACCCTCAACTCGTTCTCAACCACGACGATCACCGGATGGTCGGGGGCACCAATTGCTCCGTTCGGAAAATCACAAGCGCTCTTTGACCAGTACAAACCACTCGAAGCCGCGTTCAACTCGGCACACGAACCAAGGACGACCGGACTTAACGAATCAAGAGCAGCTTTGGCGCAATCGGTCCCGCCATCGCTGTCCGTGCAAGTTTGCGAGACATTAATCGCACCCTCGGCAACGACATCCTGAGCGAAGATCCACTCAAATAGAGAATCATCCAACGGGTCGGCTGGATCATCCAGTGGTTCGCGAGGAAAGTAGGTGATGTCTGGGAGAACCCCCTCTGACATGCCATCCACATCCAGAATATCGATATTCTCGCCAAAACCACCGCCCTGAGTCTTCTCGGAGAGAGAGTTGGTCTTGTCGCACTTGCACTGGTTGTTACCTGCACATACCGTGAACAAATCATCGATATCCGCACCGACGGAATCCAGAAACTCCCCCATCTGACAAGTACTCATTGAGCCGTTGGCGATGTCGACATCGTCAGGTGCCCAAATCGAAGCTGGAACGCCAGGACCACCAGCATTTGGGTTTGGCACGATCTGCGCATTGCCGGTCCCGTCAATGGTTCCCGAAGCAACCAATGGTACGGACGCCGCACCACCGATTATCCGATACGTCCCAACAGTCTCCTGAACTTCGGCATTAGCATTCTCGTCTATCGTTCCGGCCGCGTTACGCATGTCTGCCTCGGACACGACCGTCACGGAAATCATGCCAGGCGTCGCTGGGTCGAGAGAGCAACGAGGAAGTGCCGGGTCATCGATATCAAACCGACAAAGCGTGGCCGCCACCCTACCTGTAATTGGGAAATTACCCACGTTACCCACATCTGCACCAGGCATTGCCGCCGAATACGGCAAAGCAGTACTTCCACCCGAGACATATCGGTACATCAGATTCCGACGCGCGGTATCGCGAATGGAGAGACACGGATCCAACTGATTAGCTGGCGCAGCAGTAGTGCACGGCACCCACTTCTCCGACCCTGCGAGGAGCCACCCATCATCCGTAGCGACCAAGGGATCACCCTCGTCATCGGAGGTCAGATAGGCCGCATTTGCCTTCAAATACTCAATGCCCAGATTCAAACGAGCCTCCGCGGCCTGCTGTGTTAGTTGTGCGCGGTTCTCGTTGGTCGCCGTTCGCTGATCGAAAATACCCACCGAAGTGGCAAAGAAAACAACCACGCTCAAGATGATCAGGAGCAAGATCGCCACGATGATCGTAGTGATTCCGCGCTGCCTCAGCTTGGAAACGCGTCGAATTAGCCTTCTATTCATGGTATCCACCTAGACACATAGCGAACTAGCACACGCAGGGACTATGGAGCTGGCACCGCGTTGCAGTCATCCAAGTTGGTTCGAATACAATCTGCCCGCACTCGCACCCTGCTATCCATGGTGCGGACAATTTCCGGACGCCCCACGACACGCCCGCTCAAGACGATATCGACGTTGCGAATTCTTAAGGGAACGTCTCCACCGATATCGCTCAGGGGACTGCCACCAACGACTGCCGACAATGGCAAGTTCAAAGTAAAAGCAGTTACGTCGGAAGATTGCGGGTCTGTCAAATTGTTCCAACCGCCAGCCGACTGACAGGAGGTATTCGCTCCAGTACGCATCTGGATAACCCCGACACCATTTATGACGGCGCGACGATACGCCCGCAGCTCACCACGATCAGCATCAATTGAGCCCGCCGTTCCACCTTCCTTGTCATAGGCAAACGTCACGCAACCCAAAGCGCTATTGGCCACAATCTGCATCGTGGAGAACGGGGAGACGTAAGCTGTACCGCGACCGATTCCGTCCAACGAACCTTCGTCATATCCCGCACGCCGCAACTCACGCGTCACCAAGCCCATCACCGCCCGCAGGTCCTGAGAGAGGCGGGTAGCCTGAACATTCTCTGTATTACTCTGCACGGTCGACACCGTAAATGCTAGAACGGAGCCAACGACGATCAGACTCGCCACCATTGCAATCATGATCTCGACAACGGAAAAACCTCGCTGCCGCCCAATCACCGGAGTTCGAAGAGAGAACATACGCATGACTAACAATCCTTGTATCCCGGCACAGAGTGGCCGGAGGGCGCACAGACAGTGGATCGCCCCAACGGTGTCACCGAAAACTGAAGTTGGTAGTTGCCAATACTGAGCACCACGTTGCCGGCCTGACTGTCGGCCGTGAGCATTCCATCGCGTGGATTGACGCGGACCGTGCCGTCGCCATCGTCACTGGTCATACTGAGCGCAGATCGAGTGACATCATTTGGTAGCGCAATTGTCGTGAAATCCACTGTCTTGATCGCATTCTCTTTGACAGATTCGTTGCGAACCTCAGCCAAACGACTACTGAACTGTTCCACCGCACCACGCAGTGAAGCGCGCTCCCGGAAGTCATTAAATGAAGGGACCGCCAACGCCGCAAGTATGGCAATCAAGGCGACTCCGACCATGAGTTCAATCAATGTGACGCCCGCCACGTAGCGCAAGGAGAGCTTACGTGCACGCGGTTTGTGACATGGGTCGCGAAATTCGGAGTTGGTCACAATCTGCCCCTCTCTGTCATGCGGACATCCTAGTCTCGCAGAGTAGCTCAAACCACACCCCAGATGACGGACGGAAGCGCAAAAACGACGGATGGCTTTCTCCGGCGGAAACACGGAGTTACGATGGAGACTCACCTTTTTCCAGCGGCGAGAATACGGGGATGAACGGCAAATCGCGTGGCTTTACGCTGATCGAGTTGATGACTGTAGTGGCCCTCGCGGCCATTATTTTGACAATTGCAATTCCGGCGTTCACTGAGCAATTGGCTAAGAGCCGACGTGCCGACGCCATATCGGGCTTACAGTCACTCGCCCTCCAAATGGAACGCTGGCGTGCGGACAATCCCACTTATGCCAATACGTCACCGGCCAGTGCCAACTATCCGACGCTGACTGCCACCGACAACTATGCATTCAGAGTCTCAGGCCAAACGGCAACCGGATATACGTTGACCGCCAGCCGACAGGGCGCCCAAAGCTCTGATCGCTGTGGCAACTTCATATATACCTTTGCGGCCGGTACTGTCACGAAAACCAACACAACGACCGTACAGCGTTGCTGGAACGACTAGTCGTCGCGACCCGCATGGCGCAAGCCATATTTCACACACTTCGCATCGTTGATGCTTGGATATACGTCTCGTCGCCCAGATGGCCTTCAAGCCACTACGCGATAGCAGGGGCGGTACTCGCCTGAAATCTTCATGCGGCGCTGTTCGACGAAGGAGCGGAGCATGACGTCGAGGGCGCGCATGATGTCCTTGTCGCCGTCGATCTGGAAGGGACCGTATTCCTCAACGCGGCGCATGCCGTCTTCCTTGACGTTGCCGGCGACGATGCCGGAGAAGGCGCGCCGCAGGTCTGCCGCCAGCTCATGGGCCGGCTGTTCGCGGTGCAGATTGAGCCCCGCCATTTTTTCGTGGGTCGGCAGGAAGGGGAACTGGAAGGCTTCGGGAATCTTGAGGCCCCAGTTGAAGAAGAACGCGTCGCGCTGCTCGATGCGGAACTGCTTGACCTTGGACAGACCGGCCTTCATGGCCCGGGCGACCCCCACCGGGTCGTCGATCAGGATCTGGTAGCGGCTCGACGCGGCCTCGCCCAGGGTGAGCTTGAGGAATCGGTCGATCTGCTCGAAATAGGCTGCGGATGCGGCCGGCCCGGTGAACACCAGCGGGAACGGCACGCTGGCATTGTCCGGATGCAGCAGGATGCCCAGCAGGTAGAGGATTTCCTCGGCCGTGCCGACGCCACCCGGAAACACGATGATGCCGTGGCCCATACGGACGAAGGCTTCGAGGCGCTTTTCGATGTCCGGCATGATCACCAGACGGTTGACGATGGGGTTCGGCGACTCAGCGGCAATGATGCCGGGCTCGGTGATGCCAATGTACTGATTGCCCGTGCGTCGCTGTTTGGCGTGGGCGATGGTGGCACCCTTCATCGGCCCCTTCATGGCGCCAGGACCACAGCCGGTGCAGATGTCCATGCCACGCAAGCCGAGCTCGTAGCCGACGGTCTTGGTGTAGTCGTATTCGCTGCGGGAGATGGAATGACCACCCCAGCAGACCACCAGACTCGGATCGACGCGCGGACGCATCACGCGCGCATTGCGCAGGATCTCGAAGACGGCATTGGTGATTCCCGACGAGGATGTCAGGTCAAAGGCGCCGTCGCCATCCAGCTCGTCGGCGACATAGGCGATGTCACGCACCACCGACACCAGCAGCTCGGCCACACCACCGATGATCTCGCCGTCCACGAAAGCCATGGCCGGCGCATTGCTGAGCTCGAAACGGACGCCGCGATCCTGCTGCAGCACTTGGATGTCGAAATCCGGATACAGCTCGCTGGCAGCGCGCGGGTCATCGTTGTGGCTGCCCGAGGTCAACACCGCCAGTGCGCAGCGCCGCAGCAATTCATGCTGCCCGCCCGTGGATACGTCACGCAGTCGGCTGACCTCCTCGCGTGACAGAACGTCAAGGCCGCCCTTGGTGGGGAAAATCCGGGTATTGACCGTCTCAAGCGCCATCGCTTTTCCTGTACTCGTCGATTAGTGAGCCGGCGAGGATGACACAGGGCGGAGTGCGGGACAATTGCCCCGATACTTTCCGGTAATGAGCGGGTTATCAGGACTCGGTCATCTGCTCGGGACTGACGCCTTCCTTGAGCAGACGGACATCGAATCCGCGCTCGCTGAACAGGAACGCCGCCGAGGCGCTACGCCGGCCCGTATCGCAGTACACGACCAGCGGGCGGCTCTTGTCCATACTGGCTGCTTCGCCCCGCAGGGAGCGCAGGGGCACGTTGAGCGCGCCGGGGAGGCGGCCACGACCGAATTCTTCGGGCAGACGCACGTCGACCAACGTGACCTGCGCCGGCAGCTTGTCCAGCGTGGTGGTCGACAGCAGCGGATCACGCAGAAGACGGCGGAAATCATCCGCCGACAGCCGCGCCACGCTGCCCGCCCGGGTCACGCGGATCGAGGCATTTCGTGGTTCGCCAGAAACCAGCGCCTCCTCGCCGAAGCCCCGACCCGGACCAAACGCATCGATCTGCTGGTGGTCCGCGTCACCCTCGCGGCGCAGCACTTCGCAGGCACCCTCGGTCAACACGTAGTAATAGTCGCCGGTATCGCCCTGGTTGATCAGGGTCTGACCTTCCGCGACCTGTAGGATCTCGACACTGGCGATCACCTGGGCAATGTTCGCCGCGGGAATGCGCTGGAATACGGGATTGCAGAGCATGGCACTCATCCAGTCACCCGGTTCGCTGGAATCGAGCTCCTGCACTTCGACCACACCGGTCTGCGCCCAGGTCAGCATGACGTCCATCTTGTCGCGATCAACGAACAGCAGCTGCGACGGGCGCAAGGCCGTGGCAGTGTTCAGGTACTTCGCGCCACCGGACAACGGATGGCGGGCCTCCTCGGTTGCGGCGGCGACGCGGCGCGTCCCACGCTCGCTGACCAGCTCGACCTCGCCAGACACCAGATAGACCACCGTGGTCGCCGCCTCGCCGCGCTGGAAGATCACCTGCCCCGGCTGGTAGGTGATGACGTGGCTGGACTTCGCCAGCTCCGCGCGATCACCGGGCGGCAGCGTGTGGGTAGGAACGAATTCGCGAAAAACGCCCGGGCTGATCATGGTTTTCCCCTTTCCGCCATAGGGCGGCAACTGCCGCGACGGTGCCGCGTTTGATTCTGATGGTCAAGCCCGACCAGGACTTGCAGGCAATACCAGCCCTCAAAAAAAGAAACGGCCGGGTTTCCCCGGCCGTTTCCAAGACAGCTATTTTACGAGTGGTGAATCAGAACTCGTAACGCAGGGTCAGCAGGGCCGACCAGCGGGAAACCACGCGCGACGGGAATGCCGTGCTGGCGTCGTAGATGGAGAGATTCTCCCACGACGGGTTGCTCTCGCTGCCCAGGTTGTAGACATAGGTGCCATCGGCATTCAGGCCACCCAGACGAGCCAGGAAACGGGTGTTGTCCGAGAAGGTCTCACCCATGGTGTGGCCCCAGTCGCTGCTGAGCAGGTTCAGGAAGTTGTAGATATCCAGACGCAGGATGGTCTTGTGTTCCTTGAAGAAGCCCGGCAGTTCCTGCTGGAAACCGAGGTCCAGCTGGTTGACCCACGGATAGTGAGCAGCATTACGGTCAGCAATCTGGCCGCGGTGCGAGTTCAGGTAGGAGTTGCTCGAGATGAACTCGTGGAACGCAGCGATCTGCTCCGGCGTGGCCGAACCATAGCTCACGTTCGGATCGTCAACCATCGGGATGTAGGCCGGGTCCTGGAAGATGCCGTCGCCATTGGCGTCGCCATTGATGGTCCAGGTGTACGGCAGGCCATCATGACCGTTGTAGTAAGCCGTGATGCTGGTCATGTAGTCGCCGAAGAAGGCGTGCTCCCAACCAATGGAGGCCTTGATCGAGTTGCGGATCAGGCGACCGGCAGTGGTAGCAATTTCCTGGTTCGGGTTGACGCGCGACACATACTGGTAGCTCGACCAAGCCTGCGAGCTGCCGTCCGAAGCCACTTCGTTGGCGTCGGTGTAGGTGTAGCTGAGGTTGCCGTACCAGCCATTCGACATCGGCTTGTTCAAGGAGAACGTCACCGAGTTCGAGAAGCCCTTGTTGGTGTTGCCAAGAACCGTCGAGCGAGTGTCGAAGTCCGTGTTGCGGTTGCAGTACTTGTTCGAGCTCGAGAGCGAACCCAGCGTGCAGTAGAAGTAGTAGCGGCCGTCAGCCAGCGTACCCACCGGATCACCGATGTTCAGAGCCTGATAGAACACAGCGTCCTTGGCACGGATGGACTGGAACTCGGCCGTTGCGACCAGGCCCCACCACGGCAGCTCGGCATCGTAACCGAGGCTGATCTTCCACACGGTCGGCAGCTTGAAGTCCGGATCGATGGAATCGATCTGGTAGCTCGGACGGCCACCGGCCGGCACGTTCTGGTTGAACGCATCCGGGCTGAACGGCGCCGAAGACGGATCAAACGAACGGTACGACAGCGCGGTCACGCCGTTGTTCTGGTAGGGGTTGGCCAGCCAGACGAACGGCGGGATGCTCTGGAACGCACCGATGCCACCACGCAGCTGCGAGTAGCGCTCGGTGTCAAACTGGTAGTTGAAGGCCAGACGCGGCAGGACAACCTTGTTGCTCGAACCCAGCTTGTAGTTGTTCGGGAAACCGAACGCCTCTTCGAAGCCTGGGGTCGTCACCGGCGCCTTGTTCACCTTCGGGATGTTCACGCGAACACCATAGACAATCGACAGGTTGTCATTGACCTGCCAGGTGTCCTGGATGAACGGGCTGAACTGGCTGTAGGTCAGCGCGGCAGCGGTATCCGCCACGGTGTAGCCAGGAGCCGGCGTGCGAAGGTTGTAGACGTCGTAGTTGCCGCTGGCGAAATCTTCAAGGCTCGTGAACACATACGAACCATGCAGGTCACGACCATACAGGTTGAACACCTTGTGACGCAGGTAATCGAAACCACCCTTGATGGTGTGGTTGCCCGCGTAGTAGGTGCCCGCCAGGTTGGCGAAAACGCGATCAGTGTTGATCTGGTTCTCGTGACGGTTGTTGTCTTCACCGATGAAGATCGAACCACCGTCAGCCGTCTCGACCTCGACTTCCGGCTGGTCGATCGGGTTGCCGTTGACCTGGTCGAACTTGTTCTGGCCAATCTTGAACTCGGTGGAGAACTTGTCGGACCAGTCGCTGAACAGCTGCAGCGTCAGGTTCCTGGTCTTGTTGTTGATGTTGTAGTAATGGCTCGACAGCACGACCGTGTCGGAGAACGCGTCGTACGGCGACGGGCGGAACTCTTCGGTCTGCTGGTAGGTCAGGCTGGCACGGTGATCTTCGTTGATGTTCCAGTCCAGCTTGCCCAGGTAACGCTTGTTGTCGAGATTGATGCCGGTGGAGCCGTACACACCCGGCTGCATGCCGAGGCTGCTGGCAATGGCGATCGCCTCGTTGACGTCATCCAGGCTGACATAGCCATTGGCCACGCCGTCCGAGGAGGAGGCGCCGCCGAAGTTGGAGATGGTCTGCTCTTCATAGGAAGCGAAGAAGAACAGCTTGTCCTGGATGATCGGACCACCAATGGTCAGGCCCTTGGTCTCGTCGGTGTCGAACAGGTTGTAGTCCTGGCCGTCACGATCGCCAACCATGCTACCGGCGTCCTTGTAGACGTAGTAGACCGAACCGTGGAAGTCGTTACCACCGGACTTGGTGACCGCGTTGACGGTGGCGCCGACGGTGTCGGAAGCCACGTCGAAGTCGGAGACCTTCAGGTCGTAGGCTTCGATGGTGTCAACCGAGATCGGGCTGCCGGTGTACGGCATGCCGTTCGCGTTCAGACCAAACGGGTCGCTCTGCGACATGCCGTCGACCGAAATGGTGTTGTAGCGGTTGTTGATACCGGCAACGGAGATCGAACCACCGGCCTGATCAATAACGGTGATGCGCGGGTCCAGACGGGCCACGTCGTCAACCGAGCGGCTGCCCTGCGGCATGATCTGCATTTCGCGACCGCCGATCGAGGTGCCGACGCCGGTGTTTTCCGGCGAGAACACGGAGTCATTGGCCGAGGCCACGACCACGATGGCTTCCAGTTCCGGCGCGGAGCTGACCAGCTGCGTGTTGACCTGACCGGTTTCCGCCAGCGTCAGGAAGACGTTTTCCTGCGCCTTGCCCTGGTAGCCGTCCTTGGTCACGGTGACCGTGTACGGACCACCCACGCGCAGACCGCGGGAAACATAGCGGCCGTCGGCATTGGTGGTGGCGCGGGAGGTGGTGCCCGAAGGCGTGTGGACGATCACTACCTCGGCGCCGCTCAGCGGCGTACCGTCGGCGGCAGTGACCTGGCCGCCGAGCGCTGCCGACGTGGACTGCGCGAACGCAGGCACCGTGGCGAACAGCGCAAGCAGCAGTCCGAGGAACAGCTGGACTCCGTATCGCTTGATCATGGTTGGTTTCCTATCAGTCACAAAAGCATTCAGTGCGGCTTCCTGCCGCGGCGGTTACACAGTTCAAAGCCCATTCGGCATGCCGAATCGACGCTTTGAACTGGCAACTCCCCTTCGAACTCCCACCTGTCGACAGCCTTCGTCGGGCAGGTTAACGGTAGTTTAACAGCAAAATCTTTCAGATTTGTAACTAACTGAGCCACAAATCGGGGGCGGAGCCGTCAGCCAGCACAAAACCCTGCGCCAACGTCCTCCCGGGCGATCAGCCCGCCCCCACGGACGGCGCCAGATAGGCAGCGATGCCGTCCAGGAACATCTGCACGGACAGGGCCACCAGCAGCATGCCCATCAACCGCTCCACGGCCACAAGTACCCGCTGGCCAAGCAGTTTGTAGAGATAGGTGGAGAAGAAAAGGATCACCGCGGTCCCGAACCAGGCCAGGAACAGGGCCAGGGTCCAGTCAGCCAGCCGCCCGGGGTCGGAATTGGCCATCAGCATTACCGCCGCCATGCCCGAGGGCCCGGCAACCGCCGGGATCGCCATCGGGACGATGAACGGCTCACCCTCGGGCACATCGCCGAAAATCCCTTCCTTCTGCGGAAAGATCATCTTCAGGCCGATCAGGAACAGGATGATGCCGCCGGCGATGGAAACCGACTCCTGACGCAGGTGCATCAGGGCCAGCAGGTATTGCCCGCCGAACAGGAACACCAGCAGCACGCCCAGCGCGATCAGCAGCTCCCGCACCAGCACGACCCGCCGGCGCGACGGCGGCAGCTCCTTCAGTAGGCTGAGGAACAGCGGCACGTTGCCCAGTGGATCCAGGATCAGGAACAGCAGGATGGCGGCGGAAACGACGGACATGGTGCTGGAAACCGGGATCAGTGCGGACTGGGCGGATCGTGGCGTACGACCAGCAGGCCATCGTCGTCGGTTGCCGGCGAGGCAAGCCCGGCCAGCAGGTGCACGCAGGCCGGCGCATAGACTTCCGGACCCGGCCAGCGGGCGGGATCCTCGGCCGACCAGGCGCGCTGGCGCAGCGGCGTGCGCATCGGCCCGGGCTGCAGCGCGCTGATGCGCAGCGGCGTACCTTCGTATTCATGGCGCAGCACGCCGACGAGGCCATTCAGGCCGTGCTTGGCCACGCCATAGCCACCCCAATAGGCGCGCCCGACCTGGGAAAGCGGCTCCTGGACGAACACGATCGCCGCATCCGGCGCCTGCTTCAGCAGCGGCAGGCAGGCCTGAGTCAGCAACAGCGGCGCCGACAGATTCACGTGGATCGCCCGCAGCCAGTCCTGTGGCTCGGTCAACGACAACGGCGTCAGCCCAGGGAACTCGGCGGCGGCATGCAGGATGCCGTCGAGGCGCCCGCATTCGGATTCGATGCGCTGCGCCATTTCCTCGTAGTCGGCCGGCGTGGCGCCTTCCATGTCCAGCGGATAGATCGCCGACTCCGCCCCGCCAGACTCAAGGATGCGGTCGTACAGGCGATTCAGCTTGGGCACGCGACGTCCCAGCAGCACGACGGTCGCCCCGGCCTGGGCCGCCGCCAGCGACGCGGCCGCGCCAAGGCCGCCGTGTGCGCCGGTGACCAGCACCACGCGATCCGCCAGCGCATCGGCGGGCAGCGAGAAGTCGGTGGTCTGATGCATGCTCGACCTATCCGTGCTGCGACTGGCCGACGATGCGCGCCAGATCGCCCTTGTCATGCAGCTCGACGATGATGTCGCAGCCGCCGATCAGTTCGCCGTTGACGAACAGCTGCGGAAACGTGGGCCAGTTGGAATAGCGCGGCAGGTTGGCGCGGATTTCCGGATCCTCCAGCACGTTCACTGAATGGAAACTGGCGCCGCAGTCCTTGAGCGCCTGTGCCGCGCGGCTGGAAAAACCGCACATCGGGAACTGCGGTGTCCCCTTCATGAACAGGATAACCGGATGCGCGCTGATCTCGGCCTGGATGCGGTCCATTGCCGTCATGAAAATTCCTTGGAAGCTGCCGGCGCTGCGGCCGGGCGGGTCGTCTGGGTTGGCAGGTCGCCGCGAGGGGCGCTGCCGGCTTGCTATCATTTTACGGCAGATCGGCCGGCGACGCCCGGCCACCACCCCACTCTTTTCGTGCAAGGAGGCCACCATGGCTATCGAACTTCCGCCGCTGCCGTATGACCGCGAAGCGCTGGCGCCGCACATTTCCGGCGAAACCATCGACTACCACTACGGCAAGCACCACCAGGCCTATGTCAACAACCTGAACAAGCAGATCGCCGGCACCGAGTTCGAATCGATGTCGCTGGAGGACATCATCGGCAAGGCGCAGGGCGGCATGTTCAACAACGCCGCCCAGATCTGGAACCACACGTTCTACTGGAACTGCCTGTCGCCGAACGGCGGTGGCGAGCCGGAAGGCAAGGTCGCTGACGCCATCAACGCCGCCTTCGGCAGCTTCGCTGCATTCAAGGAGCAGTTCACGCAGACCGCGATCACCACCTTCGGCTCCGGCTGGGCCTGGCTGGTGCAGCGTCCGGACGGCAGTCTGGCGCTGGTCAGCACCTCCAACGCCAACACGCCGCTGACCGGCGCCGACAAGGCCCTGCTGACCTGCGACGTATGGGAACACGCCTACTACATCGACTACCGCAACGCCCGCCCGAACTATGTCGAGGCGTTCTGGAACCTGGTCAACTGGGAATTCGTGGCCAGCCAGATGGCGTAAGCCGGCGCGACAACCGGGAATCGCACAACGGCCGGGATTACCCGGCCGTTGTCGTTGCTGATGCACGCACCGGAGGATTGTTCTAGCCCTCCCATAGGCAACGTTGCGCCGTACAAGAGGGAGCTGGGAACGCGATGATCACGCGCCGTCTCGTTCGACACCTTCGCGAGCAGAACTGGACCGCGATCACCATCGAGTTCGTGCTGCTGGTGCTCGGCGTCTTTCTCGGCATCCAGGCCGCCAACTGGAACGAGGCGGCGGCAGACCGACGGTCAGCAGCGCGCTACATGGACGACATCGCGGATGACATCCGCGCCGACATCGAAGAGCTTTCGCGCACGCGGGTCTCTGCCCTCACCCGCATCGCTGCCTCGACGCACATCCTCCGCGAGGCAGGTCACCCGGAGCTTGCGGCAGAATTCGCCATCTCCGATTCAAGTGCCGACGACATTTTCAATGGCATCGAGCGCTTCGCCATTCCCGAGCAGGCGCCGCTCACGGAATTCCAACGACATCGCCTTTGGCCGCTGGTGGTTGGCTTCTATGTCTACGACACCAACCGCAGCGCCTTCGACGCGCTGGTCAGCTCAGGCAAGATCGACCTGCTCGATGATCGCGAAGTGCTGGGAAAGCTGCGCGAATACTACTATCTGGTGAATGCGCTCGACCGCACACAGACGCGAACCATCCTCCCGATGCGCAACCACTTCATCGAGCTGGGCATCGCACGCGGACTGTCGCCAGAAGGCCCGGTAGACGAAGACCTCCTGGTCCGCAAGGTTGGCGACGATCCGGCGCTGGCTGCATCCATTGCGGCAAGCCGGGAATACGCGGCACTACACCTCTACCTTGCCCAACTGCTGGACGGGAAGGCCCATGAACTGCAGCAACTGCTCAAGCGACAGGCGCAGTAGGAACGTCCGTCCTTTCATTGCAGACAACTGATGAATCCTCGTCGTTGACGCTCAGCTGCTGCCCTTGAGCACCTGGATCACAGGGGCTACCTGCGCTTCGCGACTCAATGCCTCGCCGACACAATGCAGGCTTTCCGCGAGTTCAGCGGTGCTGTCCGCGCGCAGCGTGGCATGACCAACCTTGCGCCCGGGCCGTGATGACTTGCCGTAGTCGTGCCAGTGGCCGCCGGCTTCGCGCAGGATCGGTGCAGCCTCGGGCAGCTCACCGATCCAGTTCAGCATGCAGGCCTGGCCAACCATGCGCGTGCTGCCCAGCGGCAGGCCGAGCACGGCGCGCAGGTGGTTCTCGAACTGCGAGGTTTCCGCGCCCTCGATGCTCCAGTGCCCGGAGTTGTGCACGCGCGGCGCCATCTCGTTGGCCAGCAGTTCACCGTTGCGACAGAACAGTTCCAGCGCGAACACGCCGACGTAGTCCAGCGACTCGGCAATGGCGCGTGCATGCGCCACCGCCTTCGCCGTCAGTGCGTCGTCGACATGCGCGGGGGCCAGGCTGGCCGACAGCACGCCATCGACGTGCCAGTTCTCGGTCAGCGGCCAGTGCCTGAACTCGCCGTCGCGGCCACGCACGGCGACCACCGACAGCTCGCGCTCGAAGCGCACGAAACCTTCGAGGATCAGTCCGACAGTTGACGCCTGCGCACCCAGCGCCTCCCACGCGGCATCGACATCATCGTTGCTGCGCAGGCGGAACTGGCCTTTGCCGTCGTAGCCCAGACGCCGCGTCTTGAGGATCGCGGGAGCGCCAATCCGGTCAACGGCGGCCTGCAACGCATCGCGACTGTCCACGTCCACGAAAGGCGGTACGGGTATGCCCAGCTCGACGAACAACGACTTCTCGGCGAGGCGATCCTGGGTCAGCGCCAGCGCACGCGGATTGGGGAATACCGGAACGCGTTGCGCCAGCCATTCCGCACTCTCCGCCGGGACGTTCTCGAAATCAAAAGTGGCTACATCGACCGCATCGGCGAAGGCCGCCAGCGCCGCCTCATCACGGTAGTCGCCCACCTGCATGGGCACGAACTGCCCGGCGCAGGCGTCGGTGCTGCTGTCCATCACGCGATAGCGCAGACCCAGCGGCGCACCAGCCAGCGCGAGCATGCGGGCCAGCTGGCCGCCACCGAGGATGCCGATCGTGGTGCTCATGTCAGTTGCTCAGTTCAACTCGATGCGCGGGTCGGGGTCGGCCAGTACCTTGTCGGTTTGCGCGGTGCGGAAGCCGTCCAGCTTCGCCGCAATATCCGCATGGTCGACAGCAAGCAATGCCGCGGCGAACAGCGCCGCGTTGCTGGCGCCGGCCTTGCCGATGGCGAAGGTCGCCACCGGAATGCCGGCCGGCATCTGCACGATGGACAGCAGCGAATCCAGTCCATTGAGCGCCTTCGACTGTACCGGCACGCCGAGCACCGGTACGGCAGTCTTGGCCGCCAGCATGCCGGGCAGGTGAGCCGCGCCGCCGGCACCGGCGATGATCGCGCGCAGGCCACGGGCGGCTGCCGTCTCGGCATAGCGGAACAGCTTGTCCGGCGTGCGATGCGCGGACACCACCTCGACCTCGTGCACGATGCCGAGGCTTTCCAGCATCTCGGCGGCATGCCGCATGGTGTCCCAATCGGATCGCGACCCCATGACCACGCCGACCAGGGCCTTGCTGGAGGCGGTCGCCGCCGACGGCGATCCGCTGCTGCCTGAGCTCATTGCTGGCTCCCGTCAAAACGACATTGTAAAGGCTGCCGACTGCCGCGTCCGCAGGACGGCTCATCCAAATGCAGGCGGCGCCCGTGCATCGGGGCCGGAATGTTGGAAGCAGCGGGCATTCCTGAGAGAATCAGCGCTGACAAGGAACTGCCCTCAGCGGCAAAGCACTTCATGGCCCTCGACAAGCGATTGCTGGACATCCTCTGCTGCCCGAGCAGCAAGCAGCCCCTGCTACCCCTGCAATCCACGCAGCGCGAGCGCATCAACGCAGCGATCTCGAAGGATGGCCTGCCAACCGGCGCCGGCGAGACCACGCGCGACGTGATCCAGGACGGCCTGATCACCCGGGACGGCAAGACGGTGTACCGCATCGACGATGGCATCCCGGTGCTGCTGGCCGAGGAAGCCCTCGACGTCCGAAGCATCGACAGCCTGGCCCGTTGAGACCCGCCAATGCGCCGCTCGCACTTTTCGACCCCGATCCCGCGATCCCGGTCACATATCCGGCCGGGGCAAGCGCCTACAGTCAACGGTGGACAACTGCGTGAGAGCGACTCCACCGCGTGCCACAGTTCCAGACGCCACCGCCAATGACCCGTGAAGCCGTCCAACGCCTGTTGACGTCGCTTGGCGAGCTGCTGCGCGCGCGCCTGACGCCGGCCCTGAAAGCGCTGTTCGATGCGGCTGACGACAGCCTGTTCGAGATGGCGGAGCACTGTACCGACGGCATGCGCCAGCAGGCCTTCTTCAACGGCATGCGCGAATGTCGCCGGCAGCGCGGCCATCTGGAGCGCGCCACCCTCGCGCGGCTGATCGACCGGCTGCAGGAAACCCGCGATGCACCCCGCCCGACCGGCGCCGATGCGCTGAGCCTCGTCCCCGAGGAAGAACTGGAAGAGACGGTCGCGGTCAGCGGCATGATCGAGCGCGCCGAAAGCAGCAACGCAAGAGCGTTGCATGCACTGACGCAGCGTTTCGGCTTCCTGCTCGGCGACGTGCAGCTTTCCGAAGCCAATCTTCCGGTGGGCCCGGCGCGCATCAGCAAGGCGTTCGCCAACGCCTGCGAGCCGCTGGACCTCGACACCGAAGCCCGCCTGGTGCTGTACAAGCTCTTCGACCGGCACGTACTGGGCACGCTGGGCACGCTGTATTCCGAGATCAACATCCAGCTGGCCGACGCCGGCGTGCTGCCCACGCTGAGCGCAAGCTCGCCATTGTCCGAGCGCCGCAAGTCGCGTCCGGAAGAATCCATGGCCTCCGCCGCACCCGAGCAGCGTCACGATGACGCCGAACTGGCGGCGGAGACCACCGCGCTGGTTGGCCGTGCACTGGAACTGATCACGCGGCGTCGCGCCGAACTTCAGGGCACGTCGAAGAGCACCCAATCCCAAGGCGAAGGCCTGTCCGCGGCCACGCTGCTCGGCGCGCTGACCCGCGTGCAGCGTCAGGTCGCCAACCATCCCGACCATGCGCCAAAGGCTGGCACGCTGAAGCAACAGATTCTGCGCGAAAGCGAGCGTCTGGGTGCCGCCGAGGCGCGCCTCAGCAGCCAGGACGAACACACCATCGACCTGCTGGGCCTGCTGTTCCAGCACGTCGAAAAGGACGACAACCTGCCCGAACCGCTGCAGCCGACGCTGGCGCGCATGCACCTGCCCATGCTGCAGACCGCGCTCAGCGAGCCGGGCATGCTCAGCGACGAGCAGCATCCGGCGCGCCTGCTTCTGGACGAGCTGGGCCAGGCCGCGCAGGGCTGGAGCGCGAACGCCGATCCCGGCGGACGCATGCTGTCGCGCATCCGCAGCGTGGTGGACACCGTCGTCGGCAAGTACGAAGGCGACAGTGGCATCTTCGAGCGCGGCCTGCGCGAATTCCGCGGCTTTGTCGATGCCACGCGGCGTCGCGCGGAACTGTCGGAGCAGCGCGCCGTCGAGGCCGCCATGGGCCGCGAGCGCCTGCAACTGGCGCGGCGCAAGGTCCGGCAAGCCTTGCAGGTACGCCTGCAGGCAACCAAGCCGCTGCCCTGGGTCCGCCAGGTGCTCAACCGCCCCTGGGCCAACTATCTGGTGCTGCTGTGGCTGCGCCAGGGCGAGCAGTCGGAGGCCTACACCGATGCGCTGGGCTTTGCCGACGAACTGATCTGGTGCACCCAGGCGAGCAGCAGCCCGGACGACGCGCACCGCCTGCGCAGTCGCAAGGGCATGCTGGAGACGCAACTGCGCCAGGGCCTGACCACCGTCGCCTATCACGACAGCGAAATCGAGGACATGCTCACCGAGCTAAACGGGCTTCTGGCCTGGCGTCTTGGCGAGATCGATCCACCCGAATACCTGCAGCGCGGCGACGAGGCCAGCGAGGACACCGACTTCGGCCCCGGCGCTGACCTCGACCTCGAGGACCAGCCACTGCCGGATGACATCGACCCGGCCACGCTCGAACGCATCCGCGACCTTCGTCCTGGAACCTGGGTGGAGTTCACCGGCGAGGACGGCGAAGTCGAGCGCGCCAAGCTGTCCTGGATCAGCCCGATCAGCGGCCGCTGCCTGTTCGTCAACCGCACCGGCCTCAAGGTCGGCGAGCGTCGCCCGATCGACCTCGTCGAGGATCTCGAGAAAGGGCTGGCCAAGGTGCTCGAAGCCGCCAGCCTGCTGCGCCGCGCGCTGAATGCCGTGGTTGAGGAGCTGCAGGGTGGCGCACCAGCGGCAGAAGCCATTGCCGATGACGCGTCCGATGCGAGCGACGGCGAAGGCGACGACGCCCGGGTCAGCGGTGACTGAGCGCCGCGAAGGTCGCAGCGACCTCGCACCACCACCCCGCGAAAGCATCCTCGACTGTGTCAACGCCGCACTGGCGGAGGACATCGGCAGCGGTGACCTCAGCGCCGACTTGCTGCCAGCCGATGCGCTGGTCGAGGCACGCGTCATCTCGCGTGAAGCTGCCGTCATCGCCGGTCGTCCGTGGTTCGATGCCTGCTTCGGGCAGATTGATGCCGGCGTCAGCATCAGCTGGGAAGTCGACGAAGGACAGGCAGTCACGCCCGATCAGGTGCTGTGCCGACTTCGTGGGCGGGCCCGCTCGCTGGTCAGTGCTGAACGCTGCGCACTGAACTTCCTGCAGACGCTGTCCGCCACCGCCACGACCACCGCCGCCCATGTGGCGCAGATCGAAGGCACCGGCGCCGTAATCCTCGACACCCGCAAGACCCTGCCCGGCCTGCGTGAGGCGCAGAAATACGCCGTGCGCGCCGGCGGCGGGCAAAACCACCGCATGGGCCTCTACGACGCCATCATGCTGAAGGAAAACCACATCGCCGCGGCCGCCAGCATCGGCGCCGCGGTGCAGCGTGCCCGACAGCTGCATCCCGATGCACCGCTGATCTGCGAAGTGGAAACGCTGGACGAACTGCAGCAGGCGCTGGCCGCCAGTGTCGCGCACGTGCTGCTGGATGAGTTCGACCTGGACGCGCTGCGCGAGGCCGTGCGCCTCAACGCCGGCCGCGCGAAGCTGGAAGCCTCGGGCGGCATCGAACGTGATGGCCTGCGCGCCATCGCGGAGACCGGCGTGGACTACATTTCCATCGGCGCCATCACCAAGCACATCCGCGCGGTGGACCTTTCCATGCGCGTCGTGGCGACGGGCTGAACGGCCAGCCGGGACTGGCCGTTCAAGGTCGGCAGGCGCTGCTCAGCGCAGCGCGAAATACCAGACAGCTCCCGCGATCACCGCCAGGACAACCAGCACGCCGATGATCATCGGTAGCTTGCTGCCACCACTGGCCGCTGCTGGTGCCGGCGTCGATGCCGGCTTGTCGCTGCCGCGCGGGATTTCCATGCCCGGCGCAATCAGCATGAAGCGGATGCTGTCCAGGCGAAGCTCGTCACCGGGCTTCAGAAGGCCCTGCTGTACGCGCTTGCCGTTGATGTAGGTGCCATTGGCGGAGCCCAGATCCTCGATCAGCAGGCCTTCCGCGCCCGGCTTGATGCGAACGTGGTGGCGCGAGACTTCCTCGGCCGGAATCGGGATGTCGCAGTCGTGCTGGCGTCCGATGATCATTTCCTTGCCGACCGGGAAGGTCTTGCCGAAGGCTGCGCCGGAAACACCACGCAGGATCAGCTTGGGCAGCGCCATGCGCAGCTTGGTCGCGCCGGTGTCGTCGACATCCACCTTGGCCGGTTTCGGCGCCGAGGAGGCACGCTCGACGGCCACCACGCGCGCCTGGACGTCGCCGAAGGCCAGCCGGTCACCGGGATTCACCACGGTCTCCGCCATGATCGGCGTACCGTTGACGCTGGTCTGCCCCGAACCCAGCGGGCGCAGCTTCAGCGCGCCATTGGCGAGGTTGAACTCCGCGTGCGCGCTCTCGATACCGTCGAATGCCAGTTTGACCTGGCAGGCCGCATCGCTACCCACGCGGCTGACGCCATCACTCAACAGAACCTGTGAATGTTCCCCATTCGGAAAAAGCAGCTTCATGTTTCCGCATTCCCTTTTCGTTGATGCCTGCAAGGCGTGATGAACGCCCTCCCCGGGGCGTCGCTCTGGCCCGATCATATGCTGCCGGCCGCGATGCGGCAAAACCCGCGGTGCGCTTGTGCCGGGATGGCGCTTCGAAGGACACTTCGCCGATGACCGGAACCCTGATCATTCTGCTGCTGTTTGCCCTCGGTGCGGCGCTGTGGAGCAGCGCGCGGGACGCCCATGAACGCGCGCGCCAACTGGCGGCACAGGCCTGCCAGCGCAGCGGCGTGCAGCTGCTGGACCAGACCGTCAGCCTCGATCGCATCGGCCTTGCGCGCAACGCCGACGGGCGGCTGCGGATCAGCCGTCGCTACCGGTACGACTATTCGCAGCGTGGCAGCGACCGCCGTCGCGCGGCGCTGGCGATGCTCGGCACGGAGCTGCAGTGGCTGCAAAGCCCCGAGCCACGGGAAGATTTCTGAAGCCTTGGAAGGTGCGAGGGTGAGCTCTTCGCGACCAGCGAAACCGCGCCAGATGCCGGCTACTTGACGACGCGCAGATGCGGTGGGCGCTTGCTGCCGCCGTTGTCGTCGTCACCGTTGTCGTTGTCCTCACCGGGCGCCACGGCGGCATCGTCGTCCTCGGCTGGCAGCATCATGCCCTGCCCGCTTTCCTGGGCGTAGATGGCCGCCACCGCGGAAATCGGCACTTCCACCGGGAAGACCTGACCGGAAAAGCGCGCCTGGAAGCGGATCCAGTCATTTCCCAGCTCCAGCCGGGCAACCGCCCGCTGGGCGATGTTCAGCACCACGCGGCCGTCCTTGACCGCCTGCGGCGGCACGTGGACACCATCGGCCGCGGCATCGACCAGCAGGTAGGGCGTCATCGCGTTGTCGCTGATCCACTCGTACATCGCCCGAATCAGGTACGGGCGGTTCGAGGTCATCGGCACCGGTGTATCGGACATCAGTCGGTCTCGCGCAGGGCGCGTTCCTCGGCGGTCAGGCTCCGCGCGAAGCCCGGGTTGTTGAAGATGCGCTGGCCGTAGTCCTCGATCAGCTTCATGTCGCGATCGAGCTTGATGCCCAGCGACGGCAGCCGCCAGATGATCGGCGCCAGCGCGCAGTCGGCCAGGCTCATTTCCGGGTTCAGGAAGAACTTGAAGGCCTTGAACAGCGGCAGCGACGACAGCAGCAGCTCCTTGAGCCGCTTGCGGCCGGCGTCGGCCTGCGTCCGGGTTCCGTACTGGACGGCCTGCACATGTGGCACCCAGTCATGCTCCAGACGCAGCATGGCCAGGCGCAGACGGGCGCGCGACAGCGGGTCCACCGGCATCAGCGGCGGATGCGGATAGCGCTCGTCGATGTACTCGGTCACCACCGACGCCGAATACAGGACCAGGTCACGATCCACCAGTGTCGGCACGGTGTGGTAGGGATTGAGGTCGATCAGGTCTTCCGGCGGATCCGTGGGATCCACCGGAATCAGGTCGTAGCTGACGCCCTTGGCGGCCAGCACCAGCCGGACGCGGTGGCTGAGCACGCAGTCGCGTGCGGAGAACAAGGTCAGGGCATTACGCATGCGCGGATTGGTTGCCATAGGAACTGTTCTCCCCTGCCGTCAAGCGGATCAGCCGGGTCGCGGTCTGGCAAACGGCGACCCGCCGTGTTGCGTCAATGCACGTCCTGCCAGAACTCCTTCTTGAGCAGCCAGGCCACG
The DNA here is from genome assembly GCA_024233975.1 of Rhodanobacteraceae bacterium. Classification (GTDB taxonomy): domain Bacteria; phylum Pseudomonadota; class Gammaproteobacteria; order Xanthomonadales; family Xanthomonadaceae; genus JACKOX01. The sequence continues at coordinate 10,737 of JACKOX010000003.1, read as the reverse complement.
AACGTGAAGAACGCGAGGAACAGGATAACCCAGACGCCCTTGGACTCACGCTGCATCGCCGCAGGCTCGCCCACATAGAGCAGGAAAGCACTGATATCGCGGGCGACGCGGTCGAACTGCTCGTGGTCCAGCGTACCCGGCTTGGCCAGCTCCAGGCTCTCCAGGTGCGGCTGCGCGCCGTGCTCGGCTTCGCCGTAGACCGGACGCTGGATGCCCTGCAGCTCCCACAGCACGTTGGGCATGCTGGCGCCCGGGAACAGCTTGTTGTTCCAGCCCAGCGGGCGCGTCTCGTCGATGTAGAAGGACTTCAGGTAGTTGAAGATCCAGTCCTCGCCACGCGAACGCGCTTCCAGACTCAGGTCCGGCGGGGTCTTGGCGAACCAGGCCTCGGCGTCGCCGGCATCCATGGCCACCTTGACCGTCTCACCAGCCTTGGCGCCGGTGAAGATGAGGTTGGCCGTCACCTGCTCCTCGCTGAGGCCCAGGTCCTCGGCGATGCGCGAATAGCGCTGGTACTGCAGGGAATGACAACCCGCGCAGTAGTTCATGTACAGCGCCGCGCCACGCTGCAGCGAGGCCCGGTTGCCGATGTCGGCGTAGGACGGCTCCAGGCCACCTTCGCTGCTCGCCATCGCGGTCAGCGGCAGCAGGAGGGCGAGGAAGGTCGTCGCCAGGAATGTCGACAGGCTGCGCTTAGTCATGCGTGGTCACCCGTTCCGGAACCGGCTTGGTCGCGTCGATGCGCGTCCAGATCGGCATGGTGATGAAGAAGGCGAAGTAGTAGAAGGTGAGAATGCGCGCCGTCCAGGTCTGGACAGTGCTGCCTGCCTGCATGCCCAGCCAGGCCAGCGTCACGAAAGCAATGACGAACAGGCCGATCAGCACCTTCGACAACAGGCCGCGGTAGCGGATCGAGCGCACCGGGCTCTTGTCCAGCCATGGGAACAGGAACAGGATCATCGTTGCCGCCCCCATCACGATGGCGCCGCCGATCGGGCTCGGAATCGCGCGCAGCATCGCGTAGAACGGAGTGAAGTACCACACCGGCTTGATGTGCTCCGGCGTCGCCAGCGGGTTGGCCGGCGTGAAGTTGTCGTGCTCCAGGAACACGCCCCCAAGCGTCGGCGCGAAGAAGATGATGAAGGCCATGATCATCAGGAAGAAGCCGGCACCGAACAGGTCCTTCACCGTGTAGTACGGGTGGAACGGGATGCCGTCGGCCGGGGCCTTGTCGCTCCAGCGGTTGCCCTTCGGGCCCTTCTTGATGTCCACGCCATCCGGGTTGTTGGAACCCACTTCGTGCAGCGCGCCGAGGTGCAGGACCACCAGCAGCAACAACACGATCGGCATGGCGATCACGTGCAGGGCGAAGAAGCGGTTCAGCGTGGCCTCGCCGACGACGAAGTCGCCGCGGATCCACTGCGTCAGGTCATCGCCGATCCACGGAATCGTGCCGAACAGATTGATGATCACCGCGGCGCCGTGGTAGCTCATGTTGCCCCAGGGCAGGATGTAGCCCATGAAGGCCTCGGCCATCAGCGCCAGGTAGATGACCATGCCGATCACCCACACCAGCTCGCGCGGCTTCTGGTAGCTGCCGTAGATCACGCCGCGGAACATGTGCAGGTAGACCACGATGAAGAAGGCGCTGGCACCGGTGGAGTGCATGTAGCGGATCAGCCAGCCCCACTCCACGTCGCGCATGATGTATTCGACCGACGCGAAGGCGCCTTCGGCGGTCGGCGTGTAGTTCATGGTCAGCCAGATGCCGGTGAGGATCTGGTTGACCAGCACCAGCAGCGCCAGCGAACCGAAGTAGTACCAGAGGTTGAAGTTCTTCGGCGCGTAGTACTCGGTCATGTGCTTGCGGTAGGCCGGCATCATTCCCGGCGCGCGCGCGTTGACCCAGTCCATCACGCCATTGCTGACTCGCGAGATCATGTTGCTCATCACGCAGCTCCTTGCGGCGCGACGCCGATCACGATGTTGCGGTCATCGACGTAGTGGTAGTCCGGCACCTTCAGGTTGGCACCCGCTGGCGAGCCGTCGAACACGCGGCCAGCCAGGTCGAAACGCGAGTTGTGGCAGGGGCAGAAGAAGCCACCCGGCCATTCCGAATCGAAGGGCTGCGGCTCCAGTTCCGGCACATAGCGCGGCACGCAGCCAAGGTGCGTGCAGATGCCGACCAGCACCAGCATCTCCGGCTTGATCGAACGCAGGGCGTTCTTCGCGTACTCGGGCTGCTGCTCGGTGTTTTCCGAACCGGCGTCCTTGAGACGGCCGTCGTGCTTGCCCAGCGCCGCCAGCTGCTCCTCGGTGCGGTGCACCAGCCAGACCGGCTTGCCGCGCCACTTGACCGTCAGTCGCTGGCCGGGCTCGACCTTGCTGATGTCCACCTCGACCGGCGCACCGGCCACCTGGGCTCGGGCACTGGGTTCCCAGGACTTGATGAAAGGTACGGCCGCAAAGATCGTGCCGACGCCGCCGACCACGGCAGTGCTGGCAGTCAGGAAGCGGCGGCGGCCTGAATTGACGCCTTGGTTAGCCATCCGGCTCTCCGCAATACAGTTGAAATACGGTTAAACATGGCAGGAACCGGGCCAAAACCCGGTTCCGGAGTTCGGTTCCGGCCAGCTTCCGGTGTTCCGCGGCCACTCGCGGCGCGCGAAAAGACAGGTCCTGCAGCAAGCAAATCCCCATCCCAGGCCCGCTGAACCGGCCCTGAGGGCTGGCCCGGAACGTGACCTGTGACCCCGGAAAGAGGCCGTAAAGCGCGCTAGTTTAGCGGATGCCCGTCCGGCCGGACAATGTTTCACGGCCCCGTGCGACAATTCCGCCCCTTCAACAATCCCCGCTGCTGATGAAGCCCTATCGCCATTTCGCCACTTTCCTGCTCAAGGCCGCGATCGTCGGGCTGGCGCTGGCGTTCGTGCTGGGATGGTTCTATCCCGGCCTGGGCGACGGACTGCGCCAACGTGCCGGACTGCCGGCAACGGCGGAAGGCACCGCCACCGCGGTGCCAGCAGAATCAGCCGCGGCGCCCGGCTATGGCCCGGTGTCCTATGCGGACGCGGTCAACCGTGCGGCGCCTTCGGTGGTCAGCATCTATGCGCAGAAGATCGTCACCCAGCGCACCGTTCGGCTGGTACCCAATCCGCTGATGCAGCGTTTTTCCGGCATCACCCTGGGCCAGCCGCAGCGCCGCCTGGAACAGGCCCAGGGCTCGGGCGTGATCGTGTCGGCCGACGGCTACATCCTGACCAACTACCACGTAATCGCCGATGCCGAGGAGATCATGGTGGTGCTGCAGGACGGCCGCGTGACCAAGGCACGCATCATCGGCTCGGATCGCGATACCGATCTCGCGGTCCTGCGTATCGATGGCAGCGAGCTGCCCGCAGCCACGCTGGACCCGGAGATCCCGCTCGGCGTCGGCGACGTGGTACTCGCCATCGGCAATCCCTTTGGCCTGGGCCAGACGGTCACCCAGGGCATCGTGTCCGGCCTTGGCCGCACGCAGCTGAAGCTCAGCACCTACGAGGACTTCATCCAGACCGACGCCGCCATCAACCGCGGCAATTCCGGCGGCGCGCTGATCAACGCGCGCGGCCAGCTGGTCGGGATCAACACGGCGGTGCTGTCGCGCCTTTTGCCGGACGCCGAGGGCATCGGCTTTGCCATTCCGGTGGCCACCGCCAAATCGGTGCTGGAGCAGATCGTCGAACACGGCGTAGTGATCCGCGGCTGGCTGGGTGCCGAATATGGCGATGCGCCGGTGATGCCGGGCGGCCTGCCGCCGGGCGCGCCCCGTGGCGTCGCACTCACCAACATCTATCGTGGCGGACCGGCTGACCAGGCGGGTCTGGAGCCCGGCGACGTGCTGCTGCAGCTGGACGGCGCCGACATCGCCGACGAGAATGACCTCCGCGATCGCGAGGCCGCACTCAAGCCCGGCACATCCATCCGCCTCGACGGCCTTCGCGCCGGCGTCCCGTTCAACGCCGAACTCACGCTGAGCCAGCGCCCCAGCCGGGACTCGCTGAGCCAGGTCGACCCGAACCTGCTGCTGCCCGCCGGCTGATCGACGTCGACAGCACCGCTCAGCACATGTCGCTGGCGCGCCGCAGCCGGTACATCGGCTGGCTGCCGTAGCCCTTGGCCAGCGGCAGCGTGCCCAGGTAGTCGGCGCAGAACCGGTCCTGACCATTCGCCGCCAGCGCGTAGGCCGCCTCGGCACTGATGAACACCGAATCCGCCGCGGCAATGGGCTCGATCCGCGCGGCCCGAGTCACCTGCGTGCCGAACACGTTGCGCCGATGCAGCAGCGGATCGTCGGCCGGATAGACCGGCCCCACGTGCAGCCCGATGCGCAGATGCAGGTCCGCTGGCAGTCCTTCCGCTGCCCAGTCGACGCTGGTCACCATGTCACGCAGTTGCAGCGCGAAGTCCGCGGCCGCCATGGCATCGGCGAACACCATGAACAGGCCGTCGCCCCAGGTATTCACCAGCTCCGGCGCCGGCTGCATGCCGTCAACCAGCTGTGCGACGCGGGACAGGAATCCGACCAGAAACGCCGGCGTGTGCTCCTCGGAAAGGCGGCTGTAGCCCACCACGTCAGCAAACAACATGGTGCGTACTTCGCGATGCAGCACCTTCCCGGCATCCAATGCGCCGGCCTCCCGAACGGGCACCGCTCGAACCGTTTCAAGTACCGACACGCGGGCCTCGCTTCGGAGCTGTGTCAGGTCGACGACGTCCACCGCCAGTCCAGCCGATTTCCAGGCCGACACCGTGTCGATGGCTCCGCCCGGACCGCCTCCGCCCTCCGCGTCAATGACCGCCAGCAGCCGCGGCGCATCGTCGAAATCGCGGGCTCGCAGGCGCGCCGCGCCCTGGATCAACGTGGTGGCGTAGCCATACAGCGCATCGTCGCCAAGGTGCCGCTCCGGCACGGCGTAGTCGATGCGACTGACTTTCGCCATTGCCGCCTCGAAACGCGGCACCCAGCCCTCGCCACCCACCGCCACGCTGCTGGCAACGAAGTCCTCGCGCGCGAACGGCAGGGTCACGTTGACCTCGGCACCGTGCGCCAGCATGGCCTCGATGAACAGCAGGTCACCACCGCAGGCTGCCGAGCAATAACCGACGCCGGCGCCCAGATCGTCCAGACGAGCCTTTATGGCGCTGGCAACGGTCGGCTCCAGCGCCGAGGGGAAACGCTGCCGCTCCGCTGACGCTCGGTCGATCATATGACCCGTGAAGGCCAGCACCGCCGGCAGGCGAAGCATCTCGCGCAGCTCGTCGGCGGCCGGCAACTCGCGCGCCAGCAGCGACAGCTGACGACGCATGGCAGCCACGTCACCGCTGCGCGGACCGGCCAACTCCCTTGCCAGACCATAGTGTTGCGCCGCGGCATCCACCCGGCCCAGGAGCAGCATGGCTTCGCCCAGTGTGGCTTCCCGCCAGTGGGCGTCCATGGCACCGGGCTCTTGATCGATTCGCTGCAGAACAGATGTAGCCAAGGCCATCGATGCCTGATCGTCACCCCAGAGCCGGAGCAGGCTTGCCGCATTGATACCGGGGAAAGGATCGCGACTCTCCTCCCAGGCCCGCCGGTATCGCGCCACCGCATCATCCAATGCCCGGTCACGCGGCCCGCCTTCGGGCAGGCGCTGCCAGGCATCCTTGGCGATACGCCCGGCCAACGAAAGCACATCGATCCGCCGTTGCGTGTCCAGCGGCGCGTCCAGCAACGGTGACAGCCAGCGAGTCGCCTCGCGATAGCCACCGATGCGGACTTCGGCCAGCGCCATCAGGTATCTGAGGTCAGGATCGCCTTCGCACAGATCCAGATGCGACAACAGCCATTCGCAGGCCAGCAGTGGATGGCCCAGTGACAAGGCACGTCGCGCCAACGCTGCCAGCCGACCCGAACCCAACCGCTCCGGATCAACCAGCCGTTCGGCAGCTTCTTCCAGCAACGATGTCAGCGCCGTCGTATCCATCCCCAAACCCGCAAGAACCTGCCCACCGGAACGCTCCGGATCATCTTATCCCTCCATCGCCGTGCCATGGCGAAGGGCAAATGACAGCGCTATGCTGGCCCGGCTGGCCCACACTTGTGAGGTTTGCCATGCTTTGCAGTCGGAGTGTCCTTCGTTTTGGCATCATTGCTGTCTTGCTGATGCCATGCGACTCAGCTAACGCAACAAGGCGCTCAACTCGCGTCGACGCCGGCGGTTGGAGCGACCAGAAGGCTTTCGGTAGCGTTAACTGCCCCGGAACCTTGGCACTTTCCGGAAACGCCGCCGCCAGCCTGCCACTCGATTGGGGGGCCTTCCGGTTCCACGGAATCGGCGATACCGCCTACACCTACAATATGTACTGCCAGTACACGCTGCCGGGTCAATTCAGTGGTGATGACCTGGAGTTCGTTGATCCGCCCGAGCCCGCACTGCGGACCATGATCGGCGCCAACAGTGGCGATGCCGTCACCGCAGTCCGCTACACCTGGATGACGGGTGACTTCCTCTTTGACGGCCCCAGTTTCCAATGGGCCCTCTTCTCGTTCCCGAACGAAGTCACCGTCGTCGCCCTCTACGGCCTGCTGGACCTGGACCCTTTCCCGCCCGAGCCGCTGGTGCTTGATGGCAGCACCGCGATCAAGCAGGGATCGGCAACGCTATGGAGTGCCGCGGGCAACGATTTTGATGGCGAATACTTCTGCTTTCTCGACGGCGAGTACGCCGGCCTGTGGAATGGCGAGCTGGACGACATCGGATCCGCCTGCCTGGAGGCGGCCACCATTTTCAACGGCCGTTTTGAATAGGGATGCATCGATGTTGCAAGCCCGCTGAAGATGACCGAGAGCATCGCCCTCCCACGCTATCGCGCCTTCATCAGCTACAGCCATACCGATGAAGCTATCGTCAGGCGACTGCATCGTCGGCTGGAGCGCTACCGCCCACCACACGGCCTAAAGACCAATGATACAGATGGCAAGGCGCGCCCTGGACGCATCCAGCCGGTGTTCCGTGACCGAGACGAACTGGCTGGTGCCAGCCGACTATCCGAGGCCATCGAAGCAGCGCTCCAACAATCCGCTGCGTTGATCGTGGTCTGCTCACCTGCAGCCGTGGCCTCGCACTGGGTCGGTGAGGAAGTCCGCGGCTTCAGGCTGCGCCATCCTGATCGGCCCGTGCTCGCCTTTGTCGTAGCGGGTGATCCGGCCGCCGATCCGCGAGAGAGGCCTACGGACGCCGCTTTCCCGTTACCGCTCGTCCTCAGCGACCCCGCCGACAACGACTCGGAATTGCTGGAACCACTCGCGGCAGATGCGCGAGTGCAGGGCGACGGCTTCTCGGCCGCTTTTCTCAAACTGGTGGCTGGCCTGCTCGACGTTGGCTTCGATGAGCTTCGACAGCGAGACCTTAGGCACCGACAACGGCTTTGGAGTCTAGCTATTGCAGTATCGCTGGCGCTGTCTGCCTGCTTTGCCTTCCTTGCCTGGCAGGCAACACGCGCCCGCGATACAGCCCGAGAAGCACAGGCCCGGGCAGAGCTGGAACTGACCTCGGAACGACAGACCCGAAACTTCCTGCTTTCGGTGTTTGAACTTGCTGATGCAGGCAAGTCGCGAGGTAATCAGGTCACCGTGCGGGAAGTTCTGGACCGCGCCGTCGCACGAATCGACAACACGCCGTTTGATCGGCCGGCGATCAAATCTCGTTACTTGGCGACCATGGGACAAGCCTATGCAAGTTTGGGAATTTATCGGCGCGCGAAAGAATTGCTGCTTCAATCGCTAGCGGTGCTTCCCTCAAGTAGTTCCAGTTGGGAAACAAGAGCACAGCAGGTAGACACCAAATTGGAGCTCGCGAACCTGCATTTCCTGAGCGGTGACTACGGGGCGGCTCTGTCTGCGCTCGACCCGATTACATCGTCCGAAATTCAGTCGAAACCGACGGACTCGCAGCGCGCGCGCGCGGAGATCATCAGGGGGAATGCGCTACTTTTTGAGGAGCGTGATGACGAAGCCGAAAAGGCTTTCCAGCACGCACTCAACATAGCCAATACGGCCCGACTGAGTCGGGAAGACGCAGCCCTGACGAGAGGAAGCGCTTTGAATGGTTTCGCCATTTTGAGCCAATTCGCCGGAAATCACGAACAAGCGGATGCGTATTTCGGCGATGCATTGAACCAACTGGCAACGGTGTTCGGCGAAAGCCATCCTGACAGCCTCGCCACCATTGTCTCCAGAGCCAGCAACGCCTACTTCGCCGGCGACATGGAAACCGCACGCCGCGAATGGCAGCACTCCTTGACCATTGCCGAACGCCTCTACGACCCCTTGAGTCCGGAAGTCGGCACGCTGAAGAACAACCTCGGCCGTTTGGCACTGGAAACCGACGACCTCAGCAGCGCCGAGTCGATGCTCAACGACGCCATCGCCAGTGATCGCAAGTTCCGCACGGAAGGTTTCGATGACCTCGCATACCCGCTCAACAGCCTGGCAATGGTCAAGCTGGCGCAGGGCGATGCCGTGACGGCGCGCAAGTTGCTGGACGAAGCGTTATCGATTGCCGAAGCCGCGAACCATCCGATTCTGGGACCGGTACTGACGCATGTGGCTGATCTCGATTGTCAGGCCAATCCCTCACCGGAGGCGCTGGCGATGGCACAACGCGGACTGGACACCAGTGCGGCGCGCGAAGATGCTTCCGAATGGCGTCTGGCCGAAGCGCGACTCACGCTGGCCTTCTGCAGGCGACAGTTGGGACATCAGGACAGCGACCGCAAACAGGCACACGCGGACGTCGCAACGATCCGGAAGCATTTCAGTGCGGACAATGTGTTCACCCGTCGGGCAGAAGCACAACTCGAAACCATCACGTCATCGCGATAGACCACGTCGCCCGGCGCAATCACGAACGGACTACTGGCTGGCTCCGGCAGACCCGCTGCTGCTGGCGACGCCCGACGCGGTCGTCGCCGTCCCGCGCAGCGCATCACGATAGCGGTCGTAGAGGATGCCGACGCGTTCGACGAAACGCTGCGTCTCGTCAAATGGCGGCACGCCACCGTGGCGATCCACCGCGCCTTCGCCGGCGTTATAGGCCGCGGCAACGTGGGTGATGTCGTTGTCGTAGCGGTTCATCAGCCAGGCCAGGTACTGACTGCCACCGGCGATGTTCTCCGACGGAACAAACGCATCCTTGACGCCGAAACGGGTTGCCGTGTCCGGCATCAGCTGCATCAGCCCCTGTGCGCCCACATGCGAGACGGCGTTGGGCCTGAATGCGCTTTCAGCGTGCATGATCGCGCGCACCAGGGCCGGATCGACGCCCGCCATCTGCGCGGACGCCGTGACCTCGGTGACGAAGGCGGCGGTATTCAGTGGCACCTTGTTCCAGTCGATGCCCGGTGCCGCGCCACAGGCGTAACAGGTTTCGATGTAGCTGAAGAGCAGCTTGGCCTTGGCCGCACTGCCCGGGGCCTTGTTCGTGTAGTGGGTGACGCCATCCTTCTCGTAGCGATAGACCGCGCCACGGGTGACGCGCGCGCCGCTGGACTTGGGTGGCGCCACGGGCTGGCTGCCGGCTGGCGCAGTACGAAACTCGACGCGGGGTGCGCTGTTGCCGACAGAGCTGGACGACACCCGAGTCGGCGATTTTGGCGCGTCGAAACTCTCGATCTTCCTGCAGTCGCTGTATCCACCGCGCTCGGTGGAATAGACCGTCTCGCCGCCATTGCCCTTGCAACGGTACAGCGTGCCGGCCTGGGATATGCCGGCAGCGGAAATCAGCGTTAGCAGCAGGAAAAGGCGCATGAACCGCCATGGACCGCGAATCTGGCCCCTAGTTTCGGCCGATGCCGCGCGAAAGCCAAGCCGCGCTGGTCGCGGTGGCGGAGTCAGCCTCGGGGAAAGCCTTCCCACACCACCGCGACGCAGCACGTCTGGGGAGGGCGACAACCGGCGGCCGTCGCCGCGCCGCCGGGCGCACTGCATAGGGAGTGCAGGCATCCTGACGACAGGCAAACGATAGCCAAGCCCGAGGTCAAAATGTGAATTAGTTCACATTTATTGCAAAGAAGGCGGATAAACGGTCAATTTTTGGATGTAAACGGCAACTTCTGGCCAGAGACACCCTCTTGCGCGGCGGGCTCCCACGATCAATCCAGCCAATCAGAAACCATCGACAAGGCACGCCGAATCATCACCAGTCGGCTCAAGAACATCCGAAGTCAGACAATTGCGTCGCGAGCGGCGGCGATTGGATACGACACTGCCCCAGCAGCTGATAAACTGCGCGGTTACTTCATTTCAGACGCACACAGCGCAGGGTCGCCCCATGGCCGGCAAGCTTTTCATCAAAACCCACGGCTGCCAGATGAACGAGTACGACTCGGACAAGATGGCCGACGTACTCGCCGCCGAAAACGGCCTTGAACTCACCGACAACGAGGCCGAGGCCGACGTGATCCTGGTCAACACCTGCTCGATCCGCGAGAAGGCGCAGGAGAAGGTGTTCAGCCAGCTCGGTCGCTGGAAGACGCTGAAGAAGAAGAACGACAAGGTCATCATCGGCGTTGGCGGCTGCGTGGCCTCGCAGGAAGGCGACGCCATCATCAAGCGCGCGCCCTACGTCGATCTGGTGTTTGGCCCGCAGACCCTGCATCGACTGCCGGAAATGATCGCCGAACGCCGCAACAGCGGCCGCCCGCAGGTGGACATCA
>JACKOX010000002.1 GCA_024233975.1 Rhodanobacteraceae bacterium | reverse complement strand
CTCGCAGCTTAGAAACAGAGGTAAGGCCAAGGGCTCCCCTGTGAGAAATAGGGATCCTAGCCGTGGTGTTTGCCAGGGTCATTTCCAAAAACTCGGAACGCCTGTGACACTTGGAGGTGTCACAGAAACTGTCACAGGCCAATTTTCGGCCAATGCCAGGAGGCGCCCGTCGAGCCTTCCAGATCGCGACAATGCGCTCGGAATGAATGACACGAGCAATCCTGTGACACCTGACTTGCCACAAGCGTGACGAACGTTGTTCTTGGAAATGTGCTGTGAAATCAGCAAGATATGGTGGCTATGGGTGGACTCGAACCACCGACCCCGGCATTATGAGTGCCGTGCTCTAACCAGCTGAGCTACATAGCCACTGAGTGCAAATTGTACCGCCTACAAGGCCCGATGACCCGAACCTTATGAGTGCTGTGCTCTAACCGGCTGAGCTACATAGCCATCCGCCGTCGCCATTGCGGCGAGGACCGCGAATTATCAGGATCGAAACTGCCGGCGTCAAGCACCCGCCACAGCATTCGATGCTCAAACGCCCAGCAGGGCCGCTTTCAGACTTGCGTAGTCGACCGGCAGTGGCTCGGCCCCGCTTGGACGTTCCGCCATTGCCTCCAGCGAGGGTGGCTGGGCAATGATCTGCCCCACCAGCGGCTCGACGATGCCGGTGAACTTGGCGGGATGTGCGGTGGCGACAACTGCCCAGTCGCGCTGATCGCCTTCCTGACGAAGCTGCCGCAGCGCGTGCAGCCCGGTCGCCGTATGCGGGCACGGAATGATGGCTTCCTGCCCAGGCGCGTCCCCGATGACGGAGCGGATGGTGTCGTCATCAACGCGGTCGACACGAACAGCCTCGCGTAGCGCTTTGTCGTCGGCGTACCAGTAGCGCAGGCGCTCGAAGTTGCTGGGGGCGCCGACGTCCATGGCGTTGGCGAGTGTCGCGATGGCGTCGCGTGGCTGATAGTCGTCGCCGTCGAAGTATTCGCTCAGCGTGGGATTGGCGTTGGTGGCCAGTCGCAGCTCGCCTATCGGGAAGCCCATTCGCCTGGCCACCAATGCGGCACAGGCGTTGCCCAGATTGCCGGTGGGCACGATGAGGTTGAGCACTTCGCCGTGCGCGGCCCGGTGATCAACCGCCGCCTTCGCGTAGTAGGCCGCCTGTGGCAGCAGGCGACCAAGGCTGATGCTGTTGGCGGTGGTCAACGGACATGCCTGCCGCAATGACTCATCCGCCAACGCTTGCTTGGCCAGTCGCTGGCAGTCATCGAAGCTGCCGGCGACGCGGAAGGCCTGCACGTTATCGCCCCAGCAGCCGAGTCCATGCGCCTGCGCCGGTGAGACACGGCCATCGGGATAGAGGATCACCACCCGGAAGCCCGGTCGCCGATGGAAGGCCGCGGCAACCGCCGCGCCGGTGTCACCGGACGTGGCCACGAGGATCGTTGTCTCCGGATCGTCATCGGTACGCAGCGCCGACAAACAGCCTGCGAGAAAGCGGGCCGCGTAGTCCTTGAAGGCGGCCGTCGGTCCGTGGAACAACTCCAGCAGATGATCGCCGTCCCTGCGCAGCGCACGGAGCGGTGCCGGAAAGTCGAATGCCTGTTCGCAGATGGACTCGAGCTTCGCTGCCAGCGACGAACCGGAAAAATAGGGCGACAGCACGGCAACCGCGACCCTCGTCAGAGGCTGGCGCGCCAGCGATTCGATGATCGCCGCATCCAGAACGGGAATGGATTCCGGAACATAGAGACCACCGTCCGGTGCCAGTCCGGCGATCAGTGCGCGATCCAGGGTGATTTCGGGCGCCTTGCCTCGCGTGCTGACGAACATCATGCGGATACTCCTGTGGCGGGCAGACTTTCGCTGCGCGGGCCTGCGACCGGCGACAGGTAGCAGCGCGAAGCGAAGCCCGCGTTCGCGAAGGCCTGCTGCATCGCATGACCTGCCGCATCGGCAAGATCACGCGATTCAAACCAGGCGAACACACTGGGTCCTGCACCGGAAATACTGGCGCCGAGCGCGCCGCTGTCCAGCGCGGCAGCCTTGACCGCGTCGAAACCGGGAATCAGTGATGAGCGACGCGGCTCGACCAGCACGTCGCGCAGGCCTTCGCCGATCAGGCGCCGGTCCTCGCGCTGCAGCCCGGTCAGGAACAGCGCGAGATGGCGACTCTGGGCGACAGCATCGTGAAGCGAATATGGCGCTTGCAGCACCTCGCGTGCACGTCGCGTATGCAGGACCTGGTCGGGATGCACGACAACACTCCACAGCCAGTCGGGCACCGGCAACGGGATCATGCGATCTTCCAGCGCCATGACCACACCGCCGAGCAGCATCGGCGCCACGTTGTCGCCATGTCGGCTACCGCTGGACACCGATTCGCCATCGAGCGCGAAGCGATACAACTCATCGCGCGATAGCGGCCGCTCAAGCAACGCATTCGCCGCCACCAGCGCCGCCACGCAGGAGGCTGCCGAACCGCCCAGCCCGGAACCGAGCGCGATGCCCTTCTCGATCACCACGTCGAATCCGAATCCCGCGCCGATAGCCTGACGCAATTCGAGCAGCGCGCGGCCGGCGGTATTCGCCTCGGCCTCCAGCGGCAGATCGCGCGCTCCCGGCACATCGCCTTCAATGCGCAGGATGCGCACGCCGTCGCCGCCGGATCGTCGAACCGATACCACGTCGCGCGGGCCATCGATGCTGAAGCCCAGCAGGTCGAAGCCCACGCCGATGTTGCCAACGCTGGCCGGCGCAAAGGCGCGCGACCAGCCGTCGCTCCGTGCCGCCTCACTCATGCGCGCGCACCCAGTGCGTGACCGATGGTGAGGATGTCGCCGAACACGCCTGCGGCAGTGACGTCGGGGCCGGCGCCGGGACCTTGCACCACCAGCGGATTCTCCGGGTAGCGCAGCGTGCGGAACTGGATCAGGTTGTCGGTAAGGCGGCCGTGCAGGCTGGGATGATCATCCGCCGGCATGGTGAGACCGACGCGCGCGTTGCCATCGCGGTCCAGTTCCGCAAGGTAGCGGAGCTTGCCGCCCGCTGCCTTTGCTGCCGCCAGCCGCTCACCCAACGGTGCGTCCAGCTCGCCGACACGTGAGAGGAATTCGTCCAGCGGCACGCCGCGCAGCGGCTCGGGCACAAGATTCTCGATGCTGACCTGATCCAGCTCGATATTGATGCCCGCTTCGCGCGCGAGGATCACCGTCTTTCGAGCCACGTCCATGCCGGACAGGTCCTCGCGCGGATCGGGCTCGGTGTAACCCATCGAGCGCGCCTCCAGCAGTAGCTCGGAGAATGGCCGGCTACCGTCGAAGCAGTTGAACAGCCAGGCCAGCGTGCCGGAAAACAGGCCATCGATGGCGATCAGTTCGTCGCCGGTATCGAGCAGCGAGCGCAATGTCTGGATCACCGGCAAGCCGGCGCCGACGGTAGCCTCGTAGCGGAATTGTCCGCCGGCGCGCGTCGCCTCCTGGATCGCTCGGTAGCGCGGAAGCGGGCCGGCGCCGGCATGCTTGTTCGGCGTGGCGACGTGGATGCCGCGGCGCAACCATTCCGGATAGCGCGCGGCCACCGCGTCGCTGCCGCTGCAGTCGATGATCAGGGCATGCGGGATGTGCTCGGCGTCGACTTCGTCGGTGAAACGATCCAGATCCAGCGGTTCGGCATCAGCCAGGACGGCGCGTGGATCAAAGGCGTCATCGATGTCGCTCCACGCCAGCTCCGCCAACTGCATCTGCCGGCTGTTCGCCAGCGCGCGCAGACGCAGGCGCAGGCCTTCGCGCGGGTGCGCCGCGCGCTTGGCTTCGAAGGCGGCCAGCTGGCCGAGCAGCGCACGCCCCACGTTGCCCGGACCGATCAGGCCCACCGACATGCTCTGCGGCGACAACCAGAACACCGCGTGTGCCGCGCGCAGTCCTCGCTGCGCATGCTCACGCTCGATGGCCACCGAAATGTTGCGCTCACCCGCACCCTGCGCGATGGCGCGCACGTTGACGCGCGCCTGCGCCAAGCCACCCAGCAATCGCGCCGCGACGCCCGGCGTGCCCGCCATGCCATCGCCGACAGCCGCCAGCACGCTGATGTCTCGCGACACCGACACGCCGGCCACCTGCCCACCGGCCAGCTCGTCGGCGAAAGCCTGCCGCACCACCTCGCGCGCCACTTCGTGCTGGTCATCGCGGATGACGCAGCAGATTGAATGTTCGGAGGAGCCCTGCGAGATCATGATCACCGACACCTGGGCAGCATGCAGCGCAGCGAACAGACGCTCGGCCGTACCGGGAACGCCGGCAAGGCCGGTGCCGGACAGTTCCAGCAGCGCCAGGTTTTCCACCAGACTGAGGCCCTTCACCGGATGCCCGGCGTCGCCGCCGCCGACAACGGACGAGATCAAGGTTCCCGGCACTCCGGGCTGCTGCGCATTGCGGATGCGGATGGGAATGCCCTGCTGCATGGCCGGCGCGATGCTCTGCGGGTGAAGCACCTTGGCGCCGAAATAGGCCAGTTCGCAGGCCTCGCGATAGGACAGTGCTGGAAGACAGACCGCATCGCCCACCTGGCGCGGATCGGCGGACAGCACTCCGTCGACGTCGGTCCAGATGGTCAGCTCATCGGCATCCATCAGCACGGCGAAGATGGCACCGGAATAGTCGCCGCCGTTGCGGCCCAGGGTTGTCGGCTGTCCGGCGGCATCGCTGGCGACATAGCCGGTAATCACCAGTGGTGCGTCCCGTTGCTGCGCATCCCAGTCACGGAAACGCTGTCTGGATGCCTCCCAGTCCACCACGGCGCCAAGCTCACCCTGGCGGACCACCAGCACCTCGCGGGCATCGAGTCGACGCCATGTCGGATCTTCCTCAGCCAGCACCGCCTGCAGCAGCAGTGAGCTGGCGGTCTCGCCCAGTCCATGGATACGCGCCGACAGCGACGCATCGTCGCTGGTCGACAGTGCCTGCAGCCAGCCCGGCAAGGCTTCGAATGCATTGTCGATGGCGGCATGCAGTGACGCCGGATCACGCAGCCCGAGGCCGTCTACGACCTCGTGGTGGCGCTGCAGCAGGGCTGCCTGTCGGGCCTCATCGGGTTGCCCGCGCCGCGCGGCATCGATCAGGCCGACCAGCTCATCGGTGACGCCACGCAGGGCCGACACCACCACCGCGCTGCGCGTGGCACCATCGCGGACACGCTCCCACACGCTACGCAGGCGTGTCGCATCGGCAACGCTGCTGCCGCCGAACTTGTGGACATGGCAGTGCTTGGCGTTGTTGGCGGCGGGCGATGTTGGCGAGGGTGGCATCTGGGGCTCCTAATCAAGGGCCGCCACCGTTCCGGATGCGATGCCACCGCAACCCGGACCGGGTGCGGTGTGCTCGTTGCTTCAGATCGACACGAGCCACCGCACCCCTTGGACAAGGGTTACGGTAATGGTCGTACCAGTGGATACAACGCGTGACGCCGGGCCGAAGAAGGCTGCGATCTGGTCCGGCGATGGCGTTGACGGATTCATGGCCCGAAGGACACCACGGCCGAGGCGGGGATGTCAACGTCCGCGTCACGCTTTCAGGAATGATGCGGTGACAGTGCATCGGCGCTGTGGCATTGTCGTCAGCAGAGAAGCTTTTGGAGACCGTCCCGTGATTGATCCGGACGGATTTCGGCCCAATGTGGCCATCGTGCTGATGCACGACGACGGTCGTGTGTTCTGGGCACGGCGCGTGCGTCGCGACGGTTGGCAGTTCCCGCAGGGCGGGATGAACACCGACGAGACGCCGGAAGAGGCGATGTATCGCGAACTGGCCGAGGAAACCGGCCTGCAGCCGCATCATGTCGAGCTGCTGGGCAGCACGCCTGGCTGGCTGCGTTACCGGCTGCCGCGGCGCTGCCTGCGCCATGGCAAGGGACCACTATGCATCGGGCAGAAGCAGGTCTGGTTCCTGCTGCGCCTGGTCGGCGAGGAAAAGGACGTGAAGCTCGATGCGACCGAGTCGCCCGAGTTCGACTCCTGGCGCTGGGTCGACTTCTGGTATCCGCTGCAGAACGTCGTCAACTTCAAACGCGGCGTCTATCACCGCGCCCTGCTCCACCTGGCGCCTGCCGCACAGCAGCTGGCCAGCGGCAGCGACATCCTCGACACCGCCCCGGCACTGCCGGACCGCCGCGACGGCGGCCACCGCCGCCCGCGTCGCAAGCGCTGATATTCACTACGTCTGGGAGGCGCTTCAACCTATTGACTTGAAGTAGTTTCAGCCGCCTCCCAATGATTCGATCAGCGGGCTCAGATAGGGCCGATAGTTCCGCCACCTCCCCACCGACTGCGAGTAGATCGGCTTGCGAACCTGATTGTAGCTGGCCGTTGAAACGACCCGCTTGTTGTCATGGAAGTGCAGACATCGTTCATCCCATTCCAGGCCGCAATAGTCCAGCAGACTGCGCGTCACGCTTTCCTGATCCTCCACCAGGGTTTCGTAGTCGACCTCAAGCATCGGAATGCCCAGGACATCGCTCCAGTGATCCATCAGGCGTCTGTATTGCCGGTAGTAACCGCCAAGGATTTCGAGGTTGCCGGTGTAATCATGGGATGCGCCAAAATCGGTGAAGAAACAGGACAGGCAGGTATCGATAGGATCGCGGCGACAGTGAATGATCCGCGCGTTTGGGAAAAGCAATGCGATCACTCCCACGCCAATGAAATTCTGGGGCATCTTGTCGGTCACGTGCACCGAGTGGCCTGCGAGATCGTCCAGACGATCAAGGTAGCCGGAGGCATGGCGGTTGCAGCTGTCAGCGTCCAAAGCAGCCAGGCTGTCCGAGGAAATTCGGCCACCGCGGTCAGCACCCAGCATTTCAAGCGAAATGCGGCGAATGTCATCGAGTTCGCCTCCGCCAAATACGTCTGGATGACTGCACAGGATCTGTTCGACCAGCGTGGTGCCGGATCGCGGCATGCCAAGAATGAACACGGGCCGCTCCGATCCGTGCGTTGCGCGCGGCGCGATCGACATGGATTCGACGGAAAAAGCTGAAACGATGTCATCGACGAAGGATGAGAAAGCGGACAGATCGAAAGGGTTCGCCTTGAAACTGTTGGCTTTCCGGAAATGCTCGAACGCTTTGGGGTACTCCCCAATGCCGTCGTGGAGCGCCCCGAGCCGGAAATGCAGGCTGGCGCCGGGCCGCTGCTCGATCTCCTTTCCCACATGGGCAACCCAAGGCTCCAGCAGCGCAATCGCGGCCCGCGGTTCGGACATGGAGGCATATAAAAGGTCGAGCTCGAGATTCCTGGTGCCCGCCTCGACAAGCGGCCTCAAGATCGTGGATGCCTGACCAATGTCGCCACGGCGTTCAAGGACCTTCGCCTTGCCAATCCGGGCATCGAGGTTATCCGGCTCCATGAGCTCGAGCCTCTCGAAACAGGCCATGGCCTCCTCGAACTCACCCAGCGACATCAGCGCACTACCGAGGGCCTTCAGCGCCGCCGGATGCCCCGGACTGGCTTCCAGCATCCGCTGAAAACATGAGGCAGCCTCGCGTAGGCGGCCGAGAAGATCAAAGATATTCCCAAGATTGAGTAACGCGTCCGTCCAACCTGGGCGAAGTCGCAAGGCAGCTTCGTAACTGGATGCGGCCACCTCCAGGCGACCAAGCCCTTTCAACGCCTTGCCCAGGTTGTAGTGAGCCTCCGGGAAATCGGGCCGCAGCATGGTGGCCTTCTGGAAACAGGAAGCTGCTTGGTTCATCTGCCCCACGCGACCCATGGTCACACCCGCCAGCATCCAATGCTCGGGCTCGCCCTCTTCCAAATGACAAATCTGCAGCAGCAGGTCACCGGCCTCATGGAGGCGGTTGGCATCCAGCAAGGCCATTGCCTGCCGCTTCTTCTTTCGGACAACGCTGCTGCCTTCCGTGGCCATATCAATGGAATCCATGGTTGCGGTTTGAAAAAGGGCGACGCGTCACCTGGCATCCGCCGGATGCGCAAGGAACCCCGAGCAATGTGACGTCAAGGGTCCGAGAGGATGGTGGTTCGCGCACTGCATGGGAAGGGTGCGAGAAGGATCAGCTGATCGCAAGCCTGCTAGCACCAATGGCATGAGGCTTTGTACGGGGAGTCCAGCCATAATCATGATTGACAATCATTCTCATTTGTATTTGAATAATCTCATCTGGCCAGAAGCGGCCGGTCCGGAGGTTTTTCATGTACGTCTGCATCTGCCATGGGGTCACCGATCGCGCCATCCGCACAGCGGCCGAGTCCGGCGTGCGTGATGTAGCCGACCTCGCCATGGATACCGGTCTCGGCACTGGCTGCGGCACCTGCACTGGGCTCGCCCAACAGCTGCTGGATGCCGAAAGCCAGCGCCTGACCCTGCCCATCCTCGAGGCAGCCTGACCCTGCCCGCCGATGGGCGGACACAGTGCATCCGTCCAGCGAGCCAGTGGTCGCCCGCAAATGCGTGCGATTTTCGTTACCGCACCGACACGCCCGACACGCTACCCTGACGCCTGATCCGTTCTCAGGGAAGATCCGCCATGAAGGGTGACGCCAAGGTCATCGAATTCCTCAATCGCGCGCTCACCAACGAGCTGACCGCGATCAACCAGTATTTCCTGCACGCCAAGATGCTGAAGGACTGGGGATTCAACGCGCTGGCGGACCATGAGCACCATGAGTCCATCGACGAGATGAAGCACGCCGACCAGCTGATCGAGCGCATCCTGTTCCTGGAAGGGCTGCCGAACCTGCAGCAGCTGGGCAAGCTGCTGATCGGCGAGAACCCGAGGGAAATCATGGAGTGCGACCTGAAGCTGGAAATGGCCGCCGTGCCCGACCTCAAGGACGCCATCGCCTACTGCGAGACGGTCAAGGATTACGTCAGCCGCGAGCTGTTCGAATCCATCCTCGAATCCGAGGAAGAGCACATCGACTGGATCGAAACCCAGCTCGGCCTGATCGAGCGTGTGGGCCTGGAGCGTTACCTCCAGGGCAAGATCGGCAGCTGAGCCTCGCCGCGGTTAGTCAACGGCCGGCAGGCTCATCGACACGCTGAGTCCGCCGCCATCACGGTTGCGCAGCAGCAACCTGCCGCCGTGCGCCTCAGCGATTTCGCGCGCCAGTGCGAGGCCAAGCCCGGTGCCATCGCGTTTGGTGGAATAGAACGGCAGCAGCGCGTTGGCCAGCACCTGACTGGACATGCCGCTGCCGCGATCCAGCACTTCGATGCGCGTCCAGTCAGGTATGGCACGGATGCGCAGCTGCACTTCGTGTGGCTCGGTGCCCGACTCCGCGGCGTTCTTCAGCAGGTTGAGCAGCGCCTGTTCGATCTGCGCACTGTCGATGCGCAGCATGGCGTCAGGAATGTCGCCGTCCATGGAGAAGACGGCCGCTCCGTGCAGGCGTTCGACCAGCTCGGTGCAGCTGACCCTTTCCAGCTGCGGTGACGGCAGCTTGGCGAAACGCGCATAGCCCTGGATGAAGCGCTCCAGATGACGCGCGCGCTCCTCGATGGTGGTCAGTACCGGACCCAGGCGTTCCGGCTGGCCGCGCTTGAGCAGCTCGCCGCCGGAATGCGCCAGCGAAGCCACCGGCGCCAGCGAGTTGTTGAGCTCATGGCTGATGACGCGGATCACCTTTTTCCAGGTCTGCACTTCCTGGCGACGCAGCTCGGAAGTCAGGTGACGCAGCAACACCAGCTCATGTCGACGGCCGTTAAGCCGGAAGCCGCGCCGCGACAAATGATAGATGTCCTCGTCCTCGCCGTCGGACGTCGCCACGGTGAACAGCCCGTCACCACCGCGATCCATGGCTTCGGCGAGCGCCGATGGGGCGCCTTCCAGCAATTGCGCGAGCGACATGCCCTCGATGCGCCGGCCATCGTTGAGCACGCGGCGGGCGGAAAGATTGGCGTAGATCACACGATCGGCGAGATCGAACAGCAGCATCGCCACCGGCGTGTTCTGCAGCATGGTGTCGAGCAGCAGCTCGCGCTGCACCAGATCCAGACGCTGCTCGCGTAACGTGTCACCCAGCGCATTGTGTGCGCGCACCAGCTCGCCCAGCTCGTCCTCGCTGGGCCAGTTGATGCCAAAGCTGTAGTCAGCGTCGCGATAGCTGTTGACGGTACCGGCCAGCGAGCGGAACAGCGACAGCTGCGGCCGGATCGCCCGACGCACCGCCCAGAGCAGCAACGGCAGCAAGGCGATCAGACTCAACAGCAACGCCAGCCCATCGTCCTGCAGCCAATCGGCCAGCAGCCACTGCAGCAGCAGCGCCAGCGCCATCACCGGCAGCATGTGCAGCAGCAGCCTGCCCGACAGCGATCGTCGCCTCAGGCGGCCCGCCATCTCAGGAGCGCTCGATGCCCAGGCGGTCCGTGCGCCGGTACAGCGCCTGTCGCGACAGGCCCAGCTCGGCCGCTGCCTGCGCGATCACGCCACCGGCGCGCTCCAGCGCGGCGCGGATGTCCTGCGCATCCGGATCATCGTCGGCCATGCCAACGACCGCTGCTGCGGCGGTCGCCGCCGGCAGTCCGAGATCGGCGGCACTGACGACGGGCCTTGACGCCAGCAGCCTTGCACGCTGCATCACGTTCTTCAGCTCGCGCACGTTGCCTGGCCAGCGGTAGTGCATCAACGCCGCTTCAGCATCGGGTCCGAGCTCGTGCTCGTCGCCGAGGAACAGCCGCGCCAGCGGCAGGATGTCCGCCGGACGCTTCGCCAGCGGTGGCAGCTCCACTTCGATGACGTTGAGGCGATAGAACAGGTCCTCGCGGAAGCTGCCGTCGCGGATCATTGCCGGAAGGTCGGCATTGGTGGCGCTGATCACGCGCACCTTCACCTGCTTCTCGCTGTTCGAACCCAACCGGCTGAAGCGTCCGGTTTCCAGCACGCGCAGCAGCTTCATCTGGCCATTGGGCGGCAGGTTGCCAATCTCGTCGAGGAACAGCGTACCGCCATCAGCGGCCTCGAACTTGCCCTGCCGCGCCTTGCTGGCGCCGGTGTACGCGCCGGCTTCGGCGCCGAACAGCTCGGCCTCGATCAGCTCCGACGGCAGCGCACCGCAGTTGACCGTAACGAAAGGTCCGCCTTTCACCGCGGAATTGGCCTGGATGATCGAAGCGATGCACTCCTTGCCCGCGCCATTGGGTCCGGTAATCAGCACCGGCACGTCGGCCCGCGCCACCTGGCAGGCCAATGACAGCATGCGTTCGGTAGCCGGATCGGCGAACACCATGCCGCAGAGATCGAAACGCTCACGCAGGCTCTGCTGCGAACGACGGTCGGCAGCGTCACGCGCCTTCAACACCTGGCGCGAGCGGCCCAGTTCGATCAGGTTGGCCACGCTGGCCAGCAGCTTGCGATCATCCCAGGGCTTGCCGATGTAGTCGCTGGCGCCAGCCTTGACCAGATCGACTGCGCTGGAAAGCTGCGTCCAGGCGGTCAGCAGGATCACCGGCAGGTCGGGAAAGCGCTCGCGGATGGTCGCGAACAGCGCCTCGCCCTCCTCGCCCGAGGTGGTGTCCTCGGTGAAGTTCATGTCCTGGATGACCAGGTCGACGTCGCGCCGCTCCAGCATCGACAAACCGCCTTCGGGCGTGTCGGCATGGATGGTGTCGAAGTCGTGCAGGGAAAACAGGACCGACAGCGCGGTGGCGACCGCCGGGTTGTCATCGATGACCAGGATGATGGCGTTGGACATGGCGCAAGCTTAGCGGAAGAGGAACCGACAACGTGCCGCCGCGAATTCGATGGCAGGCGCGAAACGACGGGAAACGGGCGACGGCAGGGAACCGTCGCCCGCCCGGACTCAGGTGGCGCGCGTGGCCACGGCCGGCGGCACCAGCGAGGCGCGTCGCGCCGGGCCGTATACCGCCAGGATACCCAGTAGCCACAGCGCCATGACGCCGACACCGATATAGCCCAGCGGCAGGCGCGGCAGCTCCATCTGGCTGACCAGCACCTGGTTCAGGGCCAGCGCCAGGATGCTGCCGATCAGCACGCCACCACCGGTGATCATCAGGTTCTCGGTGAGGAAGTAGCGCAGGATGTCGAAGCGCGTCGCGCCCAGTGCACGGCGAACGCCGATCTGCTTGCGTCGCTGGTTCACCCAAAGGCTGGCCATGCCGACGATGCCGCTGGCCGTCACCACCAGAAGCAGCAGGGTCACCGTCACCAGCGTGCCGGCCATGGCCTTGTCGGAGCGGTAGCGGTTGATCCGGTTCTCGGCGATGGTGCGGTTGCGGACCACCAGCCGTCCCGGCTCGGACGCCAGCAGTGCCGCCTCCACGTCACGCTGCACGCGTTCGGCTTCGCCCGGCGCCGCGCGAACGGCGTAGCGGGAAAAGCGCTCGGTGGTGCGCATGGCGCTCACCGTGCTCATCTCGCCATCATCATCGGTCTGCGCCCAGGGCGTCTGCAGGCGCTCGACCACGCCAACCACCTCCATGGCGCTGGCATCCTCGCCATTGCCGACGTAGACGGTCTTGCCAACGACGCTGCCTTCCGGTGACAGCCGCTTCGCCAGCGCGGCGCTGACGATGGCCTTGCCGCCGAAACGGCGCTCCTTGTCGAAGTCCACGGTTTCCACGTCGGACGGCGTGAAGTCACGGCCTTCGACGATCTTGAGTCCCAGCACGTCCACCAGTGGACCCGCTGTGAAATACAGCCCCGTCCAGGACGTCGACTGTTCCTGCTCGCGCGAGTTGAACAGACCCATGCCCCAGCCGGACTGGCCGAGCGGCACCTGGTTGCTCCAGGCCACCGCCTCGACGCCCGGCACCGCGCGGATCAGCGCCTCGTCGCGCTCCTGGTGCGCCACCGGGTCTTCCGGCTCATTGAGCGTGGCAATGCCGATTTCGAAGACCTGTCCCTCGTCATCCACGCCACTGGGGCGTGACGCGATTTCCAGTCGCTGGGTGATGATGAACAGTGCGTTGCTGACGATGGCCAGCGTCAGCGCCACCTGCAGCGCGATGAGAATCGCACCGGTCTTGTTGCGCATCAGGGTGGAAAAGATCGGTCGCAGTTCCATGGTGGTCTCCTTATTGCGACTTCAGCTGCATGGCCGGCAGCACCTGGCAGGCGCGCCAGGTCGGCAGCAGGCCGGCAAGAATGCTGGCCACCACGGCCAGGACGATGGTGAGCAGCAGCATCTCCCAGTCCATGCTCGCCACCATCGACATGGCGTTGGACTGCTTGGCGATGAGCGCCAGCCCACCGAAGGCCAGCAGCAGGCCGACCACGCCACCAACGAGGCCGATCACGGCCGCCTCGATAAGGTATTGGGCAAAGATCTCGCCGCGTGACGCACCCAGCGCGCGGCGCACGCCGATCTCGCCGGCACGCGCGGTGAACTTGGCCAGCAGCAGGCCGACGGTATTGACCAGGCAGACCAGCAGGAAGCCGAAGGCCAGCCAGGTCGAGATGCGGCTGTCATCGCCAACCACGTTGAGCAGCTGCATCCACTCCATCACGTTGCTGACGGCGATCCGCGACGGACGCTCGAAGCGACCCAACTGCTTCTGCTCGTCGATGTAGGCGCCAAGGTACTCGGTCAGCGCCTGGCGGTCGGACGCCGACTCGGTCTCGAACCAGAACTGGATCCAGGTGCAGTCGGAGTCCAGCCAGCCCTGCCAGCCCGGATCCGGGCCCTTGCCGGTGCAGTTGTTGCTGCCGCTGTTGCCTTCCTCGTGACGCACCGCCGTGGCGAAGGGTTCGATGTATTCCTCTTCACCGTAGAAGGCACCGCCGTTGCCGTTGATCAGGCGGTAGTACTTGGGCAGCGGCTGCCAGTCGTCGAGCACGCCAACGACCTTGTAGAAGTTCTCGCCCATGCGGACGCGCTCACCCACGGCGTCGGTCTTGCCGAACAGGCGCTCGGCCATCTTCCGGCTCAGCACCACCACGTCGGCAGCGTTCTGCTCGTCGGCCTCCGACCACACGCCACCGTGCAGGAACGGCACCTCGAACATGGCGAAGAAATCGCGGGAAGCGGCGAGGCCGTTGCCGACGATGGCCTGGAAATCGGGATCCTGCGTGCGCAACGCGCCATTCATGCCGTAGACCGCGACGCGACGCACCCCAAAGCCGCTGTCGAGCAGGTTGCGCGCCTCGGTGTAGGCGACCTGCTGGTCGAGGTCCTCGTTGGGATCGTAGCCGCGCAGTTCGCCGTAGTTGAACTGCGGAACGAACAGGCGATCGCTCTTGTGCGGAATCGGGTCACCCGACATCACGTGCAGCACGGTCAGGGTCGACATGCTGGCGGCGATGCCCACCGACAGCGTGAGCACCATCAGGCCGGTCAGGATCGGGTTGCGGCGCAGGCTGCGCAAACCCAGGGATAGGTAGTAGCGGAACATGGCGCCCTCCTCAGCCCTGTGCTGCCACGGCAGCACGCTCGGCGGCATGTTCGGCAGCCTTCAGCACCGGCTCCTGCAGCAGGTCGGTGATCTGGCCGTCGACGATGTGCACGTTGCGCTGCGCGCGTGCTGCGAGCTCCGGATCGTGGGTCACCATGATGATCGTGGTGCCCTGCGCGTTGATGTCCTCCAGCAGCTCCATCACGCCACGCGCCATCTGCGAATCCAGGTTGCCGGTGGGCTCGTCGGCCAGCAGCACGCGCGGATCGCCAGCCAGAGCGCGGGCGATCGCCACGCGCTGCTGCTGGCCGCCAGACAGCTCCGCCGGGTAGTGCTTCATGCGCGAACTGAGGCCAACGCGGGACAGCGCGTCCTCGATGCGACGACGGCGCTCGGCCGACGGCAGACCGCGGTAGCGCAGCGGCACGTCGACGTTGTCGAACAGGTTGAGGTCGGGTATCAGGTTGAAGCCCTGGAAGATGAAGCCCAGCTTCTCGTTGCGCAGCTTCGAGCGCGCACGGTCATCCAGCCCGGCGACATTCACGCCGTCCAGCTCGTAGGTGCCGCCGGTGAACTCCTCCAGCAGGCCGGCGATGTTGAGGAACGTGGTCTTGCCCGAACCCGAAGGTCCGGTCACGGCGACGAACTCGCCCTCGCGCACGTTGATGTCGAAGCCACGCAGGGCGTGGGTTTCGATGAGGTGGGTGCGGTACACCTTGCTCAGATCCTTCATGACCAGCATCGCGGTTCTCCTTGCTGCGATTTGTCGACGCCACGTCTCGATGTCGTCGATGGGGTTGGGGTTGGATGCCGCCGGGGGCGGTTCCGTTTCAGGGACTCAATCGTTCATGCGTCAGTAGTTGATGCGGACGTTCTCGGCGTCACCAAATGTGTCCGCACCGGAAACCACCACCTCGTCGCCCAGCGACAGGCCATCCAGCACTTCGACGGCCTGCGCGCTGGTGGCGCCGAGGCGAATGTTCTGCCGGCTGGCGATGCCGTCCTCGACGCGCCAGGCATAGCGGCCACTGCCCTGCTCGACGAAGGGACCGCGCGCCAGCATCAGCACGTCGGGACGCTCCTCGATCAGCACGCGCGCGCTGACGCGCTGGTTCTGCCGCAGTCCCGGCGGCTGCTCGCCATCGAATCGCACCCGTGCCAGCACCTGGCCATTGACCACTTCCGGCGAAATCGACGACAGCTGGCCGTTGGCACGTTCGGTACCGATGCTGACCTCGGCGGTCATGCCAATACCGAGATCATCGGCGTAGGACTCCGGCACGGTGAGTTCGACTTCCAGGCGTGACAGGTCGACCAGCGTCATCAGCGGGCTGTTCGCGGCGACGCGGGCGCGGTCGGTGACCGCCACCGTGCCGATGATGCCGTCCACCGGCGCGCGCACTTCAAGGTCGGCGACGCGGCGCTCCAGATCAGTGACCAGCAGGCGCTGGCGTTCGGCCAGCTTCTGCTGCGTCTCCAGATCGAAGTCGCTGCTCTGGTTGGACAGGGTCAGCTGCGAAGCCGCATTGCGGTTGCGGATCTCCGCGCTCTTCTTCGCATCCTCGGCGCGCAGCACGTCGATCTGCGGCAGTGCGCCCAGTTCGAAACCGCGCTGCGTGCGCTGCAGGTCACGCTCGGCCGCAGTCAGTGCAATGGCCGCTTCGTCGGCTTCACGACGGGCTTCCAGCTTGGCCTGACGGGCCATGATCTCGGCACGCCCGGCGGCCGCTGCCAGCTGGTCCAGCGTCGAGCGCTCGCGCGCCAGCTCGTTGGTCAGCTCGGGTGAATCCAGCCGCGCCAGCACGTCGTCGCGCTGCACGCGATCACCGGCCTGATGCAGCAGCTCGACCGTCGCCGCCACCGGCGCATAGACGGTGGGGCTGACCGCCGCCACCGCGCGCCCATTGACCACGGCGTCACGCACCAGCGTGCCGCGCTCCACCGTGGCGATGCGCAGGCGCGATGCGGAGATCGAGCGCTCGCCGGACAGCCAGCCACCGACACCGGAAAACAGCAGCATGGCCACGGCCAGCAGCAGGCCAGCACCCAGCAGCCAGTGCCAGAGTGGGCGACGTGGTGCGGTGTCGATGCGACGATCCTGGGCGGCGGTGTCTCGAATCATGGGAATGCGGTCGTCCGTTTGGCGATAAGGTCCACGGAACATCACAGCAGAATTCGTGCCAACATCAATTTGTTGATTTTTATTGATTTTTTGTTGGCGGCCGCAGCGTCCGGGCGTCCGCATCGGACAGCCGCGGCGGACAGTCCGGCCTCCGTCGCGCCGCAATTGCCCGCGATTTGCCCGGATTCGCCGATGACCGCGCCGTTACAATGGCGCCATCAACCGAAGGGAATCACCGTATGTGCGGCATCGTCGGCATCAGCGCGCGACGCGACGTGGTCAAGGACATCATTTCCGGCCTGCAGGCGCTGGAATATCGTGGGTACGACTCCGCGGGCATCGCGATCCTGCGCAACGGTCACATCGAGCGTCTGCGCACCTACGGCAAGGTGCGTGACCTGCAGGCGCTGCAGGACGCCACACCACTGGAGGGCGTCGCCGGCATCGGCCACACCGCTGGGCGACGCACGGTGCGCCGAATGACGTGAACGCGCATCCGCACCTGTCCGGCGACGGCCTGTCGGTGGTCCAGCAGCATCATCGAGAACCACCGCGAGCTGCGCGAGGAACTGCAGCGCCGCGGGCTTCGTTTCGAATCCGAAACCGACACCGAAGTCATCGCCCACCTGATCGAGCACCTGATAGAACGGCGGTCTCAGCCTGCGCGAAGCCCTGTCGAAGGCTGTGACCTGCACAGCGCCTATGCGATTGCGGTGATGTCCAAGCGCGAACCCGGCGTGCTGATCGGCGCGCGCCGCAGCTCGCCGCTGGTGGTCAGCCACGGCGAAGGCGAGCAGTACCTCGGCCGACGTCACGCACTGCTGCCGCTGACGCGCCGCTTCAGCTACCTGCAGGAAGGCGATCTGGTCGAGATCCGCGAGGACAGCGTGCAGGTCTTCGACGCCGACGACCACGCCGTCGAACGCGACATCAAGGAATCGTCGTTCAACCTCGACGCGGTGGAGCGCGGCGAATACCGCCACTACATGCTCAAGGAAATCCACGAGCAGCCGCAGGCCATCGCCGACACGCTGGAAGGCCGCATCGCCGGCAACCACATCCTCACGCAGATGCTCGGTGTCGATGCACAGGCGCTGCTGGAAGGCACCCGCGCCGTTCACATCGTCGCCTGCGGCACCAGCCTGCACGCCGGCCTCGTCGCGCGCTACTGGATCGAATCGCTGGCGGGCGTGCCCTGCACCGCCGAGATCGCCAGCGAGTACCGCTACCGCGAGCCGGTGGTCAGCGAGGACACACTGTTCGTCACCATCTCGCAGTCCGGCGAGACCGCCGACACGCTGGCCGCGCTGAAGCTGGCCGGCGAACGCGGCTATCGCGGACGCCTCGCGATCTGCAACGTGCCGGAAAGCAGCATCGTGCGCGAATCCGACCTGGTGCTGATGACCCGCGCCGGTCCGGAAATCGGCGTGGCTTCGACCAAGGCCTTTACTACCCAGCTCACCGCGCTGGCGTTGTTCGCGCTGGAGCTGGCGCGGGTGCGCGGGCTCGACAAGGATCGTTACGCAGCTCATGTCGCCGAGCTGGAATCACTGCCTGGACTGGTCGCCGAAGCCCTGAAGCTGGAACCGGAGATCGCGGAGCTGGCCAAAGCCTTCGTGCCCAAGGAGCACGCCCTGTTCCTCGGTCGCGGCACGCACTACCCGGTGGCGATGGAAGGTGCGCTCAAGCTCAAGGAGATCAGCTACATCCATGCCGAGGCCTACGCCGCCGGCGAGCTCAAGCACGGCCCGCTGGCGCTGGTCGACGCCAACATGCCGGTGGTCGCCGTCGCACCCAACGACCACCTGCTGGACAAGTTGAAGTCCAACCTCGAGGAAGTGCACGCGCGCGGTGGCGAGTTGTACGTGTTCGTCGATCGCACGGTGCGCCACGGCATGGACCGCGGCCACGTGATCGAGCTGCCGCCAGCCGGCCCGATCGCTGCGCCGGTGCTGTTCAGCGTGCCGCTGCAGCTACTGTCCTACCACGTCGCCGTGATGCGCGGCACGGACGTCGATCAGCCGCGCAACCTGGCCAAGTCGGTCACCGTCGAGTAGAGCAGGAGCCATCGAGCCATGCTTCTCGTGCCAATGACGGATAGCGAGTTCGAAAGATTCTCCAAGCGATCAGTCGCCGATTATGCTGCAGAGAAAGTCCGTTCCGGCGAATGGAGCGAATCAGAATCTCTCGCTCAGGCCGAGGCGTCCTTTCGATCACTGCTACCAGATGGACGTCGTACTGAGCACCATTGGTTCCTGGTACTGCGCATTGGCGCACAACAGACAGCTGTTGGATCGCTGTGGTACGCGTCACAAATACGCGCTAATCAACCCGTTGCTTACGTTTACGACATCTACATCGACCCCGAACACCGGCGGGAAGGTCATGCAGTCGCGGCGCTGAACGCCCTTGACCTAGTAGCCCAGGGACAAGGTCTTGGCGGTGTTGCACTGCACGTTTTCGGTCACAACTCCGCAGCTCGGGCGCTATACGAACGCATGGGATATTCGACTACCAACATCCACATGTTCAAGCCGGTTAGTCGCGCAGGGTCTTGAGCGTCCATGGCAGCAATCCATTGCCGCGCCTGCTTCGCTGGGGCAGAAGCGTGCAGGTTGCTGGATGTCACCCTGACCCAGCTGCGTCCATTCGGACTGACTGCGGGACCATGCGAATTTCACTGGTGTTGTAGCCGAGGGCCGCGATCTTGCGGATCGCCTTGTCGAATTCCGCGTCCGGGATGGTCGGCGTCCTGGCCATCAACCAGACGTAGTCGCGATCACTGCGGCCGATGATGGTCAACTTGTAGTCGGGATCGAGGTCCACGATCACGTACTCGGCCTTGATCGGCCAGACGAACTGCATGCCCCAGACCGCATTGCCGGTGTCCGGCACCACGGTGGCGACCGGATGCATAGTGCTCAAGGGCTCGTCGAAACTGCCCTTGCGGTAGCGGAAGGTCGTGTAGATGCGGCCGTCGTCGCCGCGGCGGTACGACTCCACCGCATCGTAAGCATGTCGCTCCGGCCAGGTCGGGATATGCGCGATGACGTACCAGTCGCCCATGAAACGATCGAGGTCGACATTGGCGACTGGAGGAATGGTCGGCCGCGACGCACAGCCGGCCAAGCCGGCGGCAACACTGCCAGCTATCAGTGTCAGCATGGCGAGACGCGGCATCATGATGACGCCTTCGCGAAGCGGTAATGCGCGATCATCCACTCACGCCCCTGGTCATAGCCGAACAGTTCGGCGCAGGCCATCCAGAACATGCGCCAGCGCTGATGCCACAACGTGGCGGCGTCGCCATAGGCTTCGCGCAGGATCGCCATCACGGCGTCCCGCTTCAGGTCCTGGTTGGCAAGCCAATGGTTGGCGGTCCGCTGGTAGTGCGTACCGTCGAGCAGCCAGCGGTCCTCGATGCGCAGCGAATCCTGGAACCACAGCAGCGTGTCGGCCGCCGGCATCAGGCCACCAGTGAAAAAGTGCCGGCCCATCCAGTTGTCCTCGCCTTCGGTCTCGAAGGGATACAGCAGCTGGCGATGGCAGAAGATGTGCACGAACAGCTTGCCGCCGGGGCGCAGCCAGCCGCCGATCCGGTTCAGCAGCGTGGCGTAGTTGCGCATGTGTTCAAACATTTCCACAGACACGCAGCGGTCGAAAGACGCGTCCGGCATCTCCAGCCAGTTCACGTCGTTGGTGACCACGCGCACATTGGTGAAACCTCGCTCGCGACAGCGGCTTTCGATGAACTTCCGCTGCGTCGAAGAATTGGACACGGCGGTGATGCGCGACTGCGGAAACTGTTCGGCCATCCACAGCGTCAGCGATCCCCAGCCGCAGCCCAGCTCAAGGATGTCCTGGCCATCCGCCAGCTCGGCACGCTCGCCGTAGAGCGAAAGCATCGCGGCTTCCGCTTCGCCCAGCGACTCCGAGCCCGTCGGGTAGTAGCAACCCGAATATTTCAGTCGCGGCCCGAGGCACTGGCGGAAGAACTCCGGCGGCAGTTCGTAGTGCTGGCGATTGGCAGCATCGGTATGGATCGCCACCGGGCTTCGGCGCAGCTCATTGATCAAGTGGGCATTGCGATGTGACGCCGCTGCGGGATCATCGGCGTGCTCCTCACGCAGGCGCTGGGTGCAGAGCCGGCGAATTCCGGCGCGGAGCAGCGCGTCCGGCAGCAGGCCACGCTCGGCCAGTCCAAGCAGGCCGGAAGCAGGCTGGTCAATGGCCAGCTCCATGGTATCGGTACGGGTGTTCATCGCTCCTCCTCGGGGAACCACGGAAACAGCATCGGCGTGCTGCGCTGGTAGCGCGCGTAGTCCTCGCCACGACTACGCAAGGCTTGCGCTTCGGTGAACGGGATGCCGCTGATCCAGCGCAGGAAGACGTACATCACCAGGGGACCCGCCCACGCCAGCCAGGCGATCGGGGAGCCGACCGCCAACAGCACGTAGGCGAACCAGTGCAGCCATTCGAAGAAATAGTTGGGATGCCGGGAATAGCGCCACAGACCACGCCGGCAGGTGCGACCGCGGTTGTCGGGATCGGTGCGGAAGCCGGCCAGCTGGCGATCTGCAATGGCCTCGCCAGCGACGCTGCCCAGCCACACGACCATCGCCGCAACGAACCATGCGTTCCAGCTCTGCACGGGATTGGTGGCGACCGCGAGGAATGGCAGCGAGAACAGGGCGATCAGCAGCGCCTGGAACTGGAACATGGCCAGCCACTTGTGCGGCGCATCGCCCCAGCGCTGGCGCAACTGCTGGTATCGGCCATCCTCAGGTTCGCCGCACACGCGATGAAGCAGGTGCAGACCGAGACGCAGACCCCAGACGCCACCGAGCACGCCCAGCAGCAGTCGGGGAAGCACGGAACCCGTGCCCGTGGCCGCCACCAGCAGCGCCGCCGCGCCAACGCCAAATGACCAGACGACGTCGACGATGCCGGCATTGCGGCGCCGGTGCTGCCACACCCAGGCCAGGCTCTGCGCGATCGCAGCGATGACCCAGACCAGGATCAACTGTTGCCAGACACTCATGCCGGGCGCTCCATGCGGAATGCCGAACGGGTGGACCCGCGGGAGATGCGGAACAACAGCGGCAGCGCCGCAGCCCAGGTCAGGGCCAGAAACAGAAGAGCAGCCCTCGCATCATCGGGAAACGTCACCGCGGAAAAACCGCGCGCTGCGCCAGATAGGCCAGCGGCCCGCCCGCCAGCGAACAGCGCTGCCACCAGGCCGGATCGAGAACCAGCGCATCGAATGGTTCAAGGTCAGCGCAAAAGCGCCCCATAGCAACACGATCCACAGCGGTGCCGGCAGCGCGGGCTCCGGCGAGGCGTACTGAAGCCACCCGCTGAGCGCGAGTCCACCGTCGATCAGCAGCCCACAAGCCAGCGCCGCCAGCAGCACCCGCGAATCGGCCGAGCGCACCGGTGACGCCAGCCACTGCCAGATCACGAAACCAACGCAGGCGAGCATCCCAATCCAGGCCATGCCGCGACCGGCACTCCACACGGTCAGCAGCCACGTCACCTGGTAGCCCAGCAGGTTGCTCCAGAAGGCCATCTCACGCCGCCATGATGCCGGGCAGGTAGGGCCCGCGATAGCCGGGCTTGGTAAACAACAGGTGCGCCACCGATGGACCGCTCCAGAAACCGCCCTCGCAGTAGGCAAGATAGAACCGCCACATGCGCATGAAGCGCTCGTCGAACCCCTGCGCGCGGACCTCGTCGCGCCTTGACTCAAAGCCGCTGGCGCCAGTCGCGGCGTGCGCGCGCTATGACAGGCCAAAATCCTCCATGTGCACCAGTGCCAGGTCGCTGCTGCGTGTCTTGGCCTGGAGCATCGCGCTGATCGACGGAATGAAGGAGCCGGGGAAAATGTGGCGCTTGATGAAGTCCACCGAGCGCAGCGCCTGTTGGTAGCAGTGGTCCTCAATGGTGATGGCCTGCACCAGCGCGATGCCGTCGGGTTTTCAGCAGCCCGCGCCGCAGCGCGTGGCGAAGTAGTTTCCTGGTACTGCGCGCCAATGGCCTCGATCATCTCGATCGACACCAGCTTGTCGTACTGGCCCTGCAGGTCGCGATAGTCGGACAACAGCACCGTGATGCGGTCACTGCAGACCGGCTTCGTCGACGCGCTGGCGGGCGAGTTCGTATTGTTCGCGCGAGATGGTCGTGGTGGTCACCCGGCAACCGACCTCGCGAGCAGCATGGATCGCGAAACCACCCAGCCGGTGCCGATCTCGACAACGTGGTCTTCCGCCGTCAGCCTCAAGCTTCTCGCAGATGCGCGACAGCTTGCGAGTTGATGCGGCCTCAGCGTGTCGTCATCCCTGCGTAAAGCGCCGAGGGAATACATCAGGTCGTCGGACAGGAACAGGCGGAAGAACGGATTGCCCAGGTCGTAGTGCGCGGCGATGTTGCGGCGCGCGCCGGCATGGGTGTTCCGCCACAGCGCGTGCCAGGCCTTCATCGCCCAGCCACCGAGCCGCGCGGGACCACGCTCCATGCCGTCGAGGAGATCGCGGTTGCGCACCAGCAAGCGAACCAAGGCGACCAGGTCGCTACAGTCCCAATCGCCGTCCATGTAGGCCTCGGCAGCGCCCACGCTACCGTTACTGGCCAGTGCCCGGTAGAACGCCGGTCCGTTTACTTCGAGACGAATGGGCGCGTCCCCGCCGGGTGCTCCAAGGCGGATGTTGCCGAGTGCATCAGACAACTCGATCTCGCCACCCTGCAGCGCATCCAGCTCACGTAGCAGGCGGGAACGCAGGAAGCGATCAAGCGCACCAAAGCTGCTCGACGAAGCGGATGCAGCAACGCTGTTCATGCGTGTTTCTCCTGGTGGGACGGGTGGTCGTACACGGGGTTTCGTTTTAGCCACAGGCGCAGCGCCTGCCAGTGGATGCCGGCGATCACCTGCGCGGTCATCAGCGGATAGCGCCAGAGCACGCGTGCAAGATTGCGACCGTCCAGCGATCGCCGCTGCAGCGACAGCGTGGCGTCGAATTCACGCCGTTTACCGTCGGCAACATTCATATGCACGTTGAGATCGGCCTGCGGAGCGGTGAATGACCACGAATAACGACGATCCATGGGCAGGAACGGCGACACATGGAAGGACTTATCGAACTCCCAGTGAAAGGCGCGACCGCGCTTTGTCGCGCTGGCAATCGGTAGTACGTATGCGTGGCGTTCTTTCCATGGCGTGTTGGTGATCTCGGCGACGACGCTGTGCAGCGCGTCGTCACCGTCGTGACAGTAGTAGAAACTGACAGGATTGAAGCTGTAGCCAGCGTAGCGGAGATGGGTCAGCAGGCGGACCGCGCCGGATGGGCGTTCGCAGGTGGCCCGCTGCACCCGGTCTCGGACAGACTCGGCCAGCGGCTGATCCGGATCGCCGAGAAAGTCACGTCGACGAAAGCTCGCCAGGTTGCGGCGTTCGACGGACCACAGCCAGCGATCACGGAAGGCCGTGTCCACTTCGTCGAGGTCGAGATAGAGCTGCGCCATGCGGTACTGGAAGGCATGCGCATGTGGCGCATGACGCCGATGCCTCACGCGACCTTCATAGATGGCGCTGGCCATCGTGCTCACGCTGCCGCCTCCAGTGCCGAGGGCACCCTGCTTTCGACCCCGCTAACTTCGCCCCAGGACACACCCAGCGCACGCGCCACCTCGACGCCGCTGCGAATGCCATCCTCGTGGAACCCCCAGCCCCAATAGGCGCCGGCGAACCAGGTGCGGTGTCGACCTTGAATCTCGGACTTGCGCACCTGTGCGGCGACCGCCTCGTGCGTGTAGACCGGATGCTTGTAGCCGCGGCGGCAAAGGATTTTCGTGGAGTCGATGTCCTGCGTGCGGTTCAGCGTCACGACCAGGGGCGTATCGACGGTGAGCCCCTGCAGCAGGTTCATGCAGTAACTAACCGTGCAGACCTGTGAAGGATTCGCCGGCAGGAATGCGTTCCACGCCGCCCAGGCCTTACGCTGGCTTGGCAGCAACGATGCGTCGGTATGCAGAACCGTGTCGTTATCCTGATAGGTGATAGCACCCAGGACCTCGCGCTCGGCATCGGTTGCATCGTCCAGCAGATCCAATGACTGATCGCTATGACAGGCCAAAACCACCTGATCGAAGCGTTCGCTGCCAGCTTCGGAACTGATGGTCACGCCCTGGGCATCGCGATGCACCCGCCACACCGGCTCCTGGAGGCGCACCTGCACACCCCAATCGCGCGTCATGGCGTCCACATAGCAGCGCGAACCGCCTTTCACCACGCGCCATGGCGGACGGCCAGCGATCTGCAGCATATGGTGGTTGGCCATGAACTGCACGAGGTACTTGGCCGGGAAAGTGAGAATGCCCGAGGCCGGCGACGACCACAGCGCGCTCGCCATCGGCACCAGGTGATAGTCGCGGAAAGCCGCGCCATAACGGTTGGCTTCCAGATACTCGCCCATAGTCGGGCCCGGCCCATCCAGCTTCAGCAGCGCCGGTGCATGACGATAGAAGCGCCCGAGGTCGCGCAACATGCCCCAGAAGCTCGAGGACGCCAGGTTGCGGCGTTGGCAGAACAACGTGTCCAGCGAGGTGGCGTTGTACTCCAGCCCGGAGGCAGCATCCTGCACCGAGAAGCTCATGGTGGTTTCCTGCGACGCCACGCCAATCTCATCGAACAACCGCGTCAGCAGCGGGTAGTGCACGGGGTTGTGCACGATGAAACCGGTATCCACCGACAGCATCTGGCCGGCAACCTCCACGTCATGCGTGTCGGTGTGTCCGCCCAGATAGTCGTTTGCCTCGAACAACACCACCTCGTGCTGACGCGACAGCAACCACGCTGCGGAAAGACCACTGATGCCACTTCCAATGATCGCGATACGCATCTCAGTGCTCCGCCTTGGCAAGCACCGCAGCCGGCACCGGCTTCAGGCTGTGGACCAGACCCACCGCCTGCATCAGGCGCAGTCCGTACCAGGTCAGGTCGATCTCCCACCAGCGAAAGCCCTGGCGCGCGCTGGCCGGGTAGTGATGATGGTTGTTGTGCCAGCCTTCGCCGAAGGTCAGCAGCGCCAGCCACCAGTTGTTGCGACTGTCATCACCGGTGTCGAAGCGGCGCCGGCCCCAGCGGTGCGCAAGCGAGTTGATGGTGACGGTCGCGTGGAACAGCACGACGGTGGAAACGAAGAAACCCCAGACCAGCAGCTGTGGGCCATTGGTATGGAGCGACGGCGCCCAGTGCTCCAGCGCCGTGCCGATCACGAACAGCAGCACCGCCAGCAGTACCGGAACGACGGTGTCGTAGCGGTCCAGCCAGCGCAGCTCCGGGAAGGTCAGCAGGTCGCGGATACGCGATGTGTCGGTGCGAAATCCACCGCGGGTGAGGAACCAGCCGGCGTGGCTACGCCAGAAGCCTTTCCGCGGCGTATGCGGATCGGCATCCGTATCCGCATGGGCATGGTGATGCCGATGATGTGCCGCCCACCACAGTGGCCCGCGCTGCACGGACGATGCGCCCAGCAGCGCAAAGGCAAACTGCACCGGTCGCGAGGTACGAAACGCACGATGCGAGAAGTAGCGGTGATAGAAACCGGTAATCGCGAACATTCGCGCGACGTAGAGGAGCAGTGCGGTAACCAGGGCGGTCGTCGAAACGCCAACCCAGAACACGCCAAGACAGGCGACATGCAGGCCAAGGAAGGGCAACGCCCGTAGCCAGTCGATCCGGTCATCGACTTCGGGATCGACTTCGGCCACCTGCACACTGGTATCGAACCAGCGGAGCACGGGAGCCAGCGGCGAACGCCGCTGCGGGGGATTGTCCTCGATCACCGTGCCTTCCATTGCCATCTCCCTTCGGTTGCATGCCTCTACGCAGCAACGGGGTGATTGGATGCATGGTCAGCAGGTGTGAGGCGCGTCAGTCGTGCATGGCCAGCAGGATGATGCGCAAGCCAGATCAGATGCCGAAGATCGGCTGCAGCTTGCGCGCGAACCAGCCCGGGAAACGCAGCGGCGCGTCCAGCGCGGCCACGCAGATGCACTCCACACCAGCCGAGGTGACCGGCTGATGTGTGACCTCACTGTCGAGATCGGCCACGTCGCCAGCCGCGAAATGACCCAGGTCGTCATCGTAGGCGCCGCGCAGGATCTGGGTGATTTCAGTCCCACCGTGGCTGTGCATCGGCATATGTTTGCCAGCCGCGATCTTCAGCATCAGCAAGGTGCCGCCACTGGGACCAGTGGTGCGGATGTAGCGCATGCCCGGCCCCATCCAGCGCCACTTGAGCGCGCGGTAGGAACTTCCGAAATACGGATGCAGTGGCGCCGGCAAGCGGTCAGGATCGCGAGAGGGCTCAACCGGCTCGGCGGGCCGAACCGGCGCAGCGGCCTGCTCCAGTCGCTTCAGCATGGCGTCGCGCAGCCGATCATGTCGCGACATGCCGCCCGTCGCTGACTGCTGCTGGTCCACCAGCAGGCCACCCACGCGCTCGGCATGGGACATGGCCTGACGGCATTCCGCGCAGCCTTCCAGATGCGTGGCGACGATGGCCGACAGCTCGGGCGAGAGTGCTCCGGACGCGTGGCCGATGATGGTCGATGAGTCGAGATGGTGACGCGGCGTCATGCCCCTTCTCCGAGTTCCTGCTGCAGGCGCTCAAACGCCCGACGTAAGTGCGATTTGACGGTACCCAGCGGCATGTCCAGCTCGCCGGCGATCTCCTGGTGGCTCTTGGCCTCGAAATACGACATACGGATCAGGCGCGCCTGCACCGCCGACAGCTCGTCGATCCGCCGCTGCAGACCAGCCTGGTCCACCTGGTCCTCGGTCACCTCGGCGTCGGTGCACCAGCTGCTGTCATCCAGCTCGCCACGCGACGCGGCCTGGTTGTCACGACGACGGCCGTGATCGATGTGCAGGTTGCGAGCGATACGGAACAGCCAGGTGCTGACCGCGCTCTTCGCCGGGTCGTAGCCGGCGGCGTTCTGCCACAGCCTCAGCAGCGCTTCCTGCGCCAACTCTTCGGCAACGCTCTCCACGGCGCCCACGCCACGTAGGTACAGGCACAGGCGCGGCATGAAATGATCGTAGATGCGCATGAAGCTGTCGCGATCCTGCCGCTGCGCAATGGCGGACATTTCTACCGACCAGGCCGCTGCATCGTTGTGCGTGCTGCTTGCCGTTGACATGCGTCGTGCTGCCTCGAAGGGCGAACATTCCTCTGGCGAAGGGATTGGCGGCATCGTACAGGAGCGGTCGTCCGGGTTTGCCTACTCCTACGCAACGACAAGGCGTTTGGATGCAGGATGACGACCTCCGCGATCCCGGACCGGGAAGTCGGGCGCGCTCAGCGCTCGATCAGGCGCTTCAGGCCGCGAATGCTGAGCCGACTGCCAGGATCCCGGGCAGGCGCCGCAACCGGCACCGGCAACCGGGCTTTTGCTTCTGCACCACAGGTCAGCTTGTGATCGCCCTGGGCTTTTCCGCCAATTGCGTAGCCATCGCTGATGCAGGCATGCCGCACGGCGGCTTTCGGACCGGATACCGGCGCGACCAGGTGCGGCACAGCCGCCTGGGCCGTGCAGAAAGCAAGAAACACCGCCAGGCCCGTTCCGTGGGCCCAGCGGTGCGGCCGCACGGGGGCGATGCTCCCCGCACGGGTTGGGGATGGCCGGAGTGAATCCAGTAGCGCTCGCGATGTGGTCTTCATGTGAACTCCTGCGCCGCTTGAGGGCCGGCGACAGGCGCCGCGCCCCGTTTTGACGCCGTCATCAGACCGCCGCGTCGTTTGAGCCAGCGTGGTAATCAGCGTGGAAACGACGGAATTCGGCCCGAAACGGCCGGCGGGGCAGGCTTCAGCGGGCGAGGAACTGCCGGATGGCGTCCACAAAAGCGGTGGAACCCGGCTCACGTCCCAGCAGGAGATGGTTGTTGCTTTCCAGGCCGACGAACTCGGCGTTGGGGATGGCTGCTGCCAGCTGGCGACCGGTGGCCAGCGGGATACGGTGGTCGCCGCGGCTGTGCAGCACCAGTGTGGGCACCTGCAGTTCGGCCAGGCGATGACGGACATCGATGGTGGAGAAGGCTTCGAGGAAGCGCACGGCGTTGGCCGCCGAGGTCGTGCGGCGCTGGAAGTCGTCGAACCAGCTCAACTCCTCGGTGGTCGCGTCCGGCAGGAAGCTGCTGGTGAACAGGTGCCGGTAGCTGGCATCGTCGCGGCCCCAGCCGGCTTCGGTCAGCACCATCACCGCCTCGCGCTCTTTCACCTCCTGTGGCGAAGCAAGGTGCCGCCAGCCAGCGGCATAACCACCGAACAGGATCAGGTGCGACACGCGCTCCGGATGTCGGGCCGCATACTCGATCGAGACTGATGCGCCCTGACTGATGCCGAGCAAAGGAAAGCGCTCCAGCCCGGCGGCATCGACCACGGTTTCGAGGTCGGTGACGAAGGTTTCGAAGCTGATCTCCGGCACGTCCCAGTCGGACAGGCCGCAGCCGCGTTCGTCGTAGCGGATGAAGCGGCGTGCGCGCGCCAGTTCGCGATACAGCGGACTCCAGATCGGCGCCTCCCAGTCCAATTCCAGGTGCGACAGCCAGTTGGCGGCCTTGACCAGCACCGGCGCCTCATCGTCGCCCACCGACGCCCAGGCCAGACTGACGCCGTCACCGGCGCTGGCAAAACGGACCCGCTGCTGCAGGCGCAAGGCGCGGTCCGCCTCCTCGGGCGTCGCCGCGAGCGAAACCGGCGCGACCGGCTGCGGCGCCTCATCCGGCCAGTCCGGCAGCGGCAGGTTCATGGACTGGAATTGCAGGCCCAGCTCATGCCGCAGCGCCTTGGCTTCCTTCATCTGCCCGATGTTGAAGCGCGCGACCACGCTGGCGATGGCGGCCTCCGGATCGTGCGGCGCATCCTGGCGCCAGGCATCGGCCCAGATGACGGCCTCATCCGCGGGCATGTTGGTCATGCCGGCAAGGCGACGCGCCAACCGCACCCGCAGGCGTTCGACTTCCAGCCGCTCGCGCGTCAGCCAGGCGCCATAGGCCTGCAGCCGCGGCAGGTCGCAATCCTGCACCAGGCCCTGTTGGCAGGCTTTCCAAGC
The DNA here is from genome assembly GCA_024233975.1 of Rhodanobacteraceae bacterium. GTDB lineage: Bacteria > Pseudomonadota > Gammaproteobacteria > Xanthomonadales > Xanthomonadaceae > JACKOX01. The sequence continues at coordinate 280,164 of JACKOX010000002.1, read as the reverse complement.
CTCGCTCAGGGAGGCCACGTCGGCCGCAGGATTGTCCATCAGCTGCGAATAACGATGCAGGTCGATACTCGCATCGCCGACCTCCAGGGCGACACGCTCGCGGTCCGCATTGAGGACGACGCCATCGACTTCGCTGATGGCCCCACGCAGCTTGCTCAGCGACCAGCGCAACGCGCCACGCGGATCGTCCGGCACGTCCCAGAGCAGTTCACAGAGCCGTTCGCGACGCTGCGGCGCACCGGTGATCAGCAGATAGGCCAGCAGCGCACGCGTCTTGCGCGACGGCGGAATACTCAGCTCCCGGCCATCAGCGAAGACCTTGATGTCTCCCAACAGCTGGAAGTGAACTGAACCCGGACTACTCACGACGTCATCATGCTCATGAGACGCAAACCCTGACCGGCGCGATGCATACGGCATGGTATGCAATCGTCACGCGGCGAGCGAGCGCCGGCACGCATTTCAACCTTACGCGGCCGCGCAAGGACACGTCTAAGCGGGTTTCCTACCGCGGCCGGAAGTTCTTCCGGATTTGCGCGACTCACCCGAACGAGCGATGAAGTCCTGCACCCGCGGATACACCTGGGTGCGCCAGCGGCGGCCGCTGAAGATGCCGTAGTGGCCGGCGCCGGGCACGGTGTAGTGCTCGCGCTCGGCGTCGTCGATACCGGTGCACAGCTTGTGTGCGGCGCGCGTCTGGCCCTCGCCGGAAATGTCGTCGAGCTCGCCTTCGATGGTCATCAGCGCGGTACCGCTGATTGCCGCCGGCTTCACCCGCTCACCATTGACGTCCCACAGGCCGCGCGGCAACAGGAACTCCTGGAACACGGTGCGGATGGTGTCCAGGTAGTAGCGTGCCGGCATGTCCAGTACGGCGTTGTATTCGTCGTAGAAGCGGCGATGCGCATCGGCATCGTCGAGATCGCCCTTGACCAGGTCCTGATAGAAGTCCCAGTGCGAGGTGAAGTGCCGCTCCGGGTTCATCGCCATGAACCCGGCGTGCTGCAGGAAGCCCGGATACACGCGGCGACCACTACCAGGGAAGTTGGTTGGAACCAGGTGGATCAGGTTGGTCTCGAACCACCACAGTGGTTTCTGCGTGGCAAGGTTGTTGACCGCTGTTGGCGACTCGCGGGGGTCAATGGGCCCACCCATCATCACCATCGAACGCGGTGTCGGTTCACCACGCGCTGCCATCAGCGATACGGCGGCAAGTACCGGTACCGTTGGCTGGCAGACGCTCATCACGTGCAGCTGGTCGAAACCCACCGCACCGCCGATCAAGCGGATGAAGTTTTCGATGGTGGCGACGTAGTCATCCAGCGAGAAGGTGCCTTCGCTGGTCGGCACCATGCGCGCATCGGTCCAGTCGGTGATGTAGACCTTGTGGTCCTGCAGCAGCGTGCGCACGGTGTCGCGTAGCAGCGTGGCGTGGTGACCGGACAGCGGTGCGACAACCAGCACGCTCGGCTGCCCGCGCATCTCGCTGATGCTCTCCGCGTCGTCGGTGTAACGTTTGAAGCGCAGCAGCCGACAGAACGGCGTGCGCGTGACTTCCTTCTCCACGACCGGGCATGGCTCGCCATCCACCTCGACTTCGTGGATGCCGAACGCCGGCTTTTCGTAGTCCTTGCCGATTCGGTGCAGCAGTTCGTTGCCGGCCGCGAAGCGCTGCGCACCCGGCAGCTTCGACAGCCAGCTTTCCGGTGAGGAGAAGGCGCGCGCGTTGGCTTCCGCCCAGTAGGCGAAAGGCGACATCAGGGCGCGGTTCATTTCGTGGAACTGGTACAGGAACATGTGGCGTTCCGAAGCGGTTGATGCACCGCACCATAACCCAAGTCGCGGCGCTTTTCCGCTACCGGGTTCGCCTATTCGGCCCGGACGGCGCGCTTGCCGCCCTCAGGAGCCATGGCGCATGCCGCGCGCCATCATCATGTGGTGCAGCGGGTGGCTGTGGCCCAGGGTCATCATCCCGAAGAAGCCCAGCGCCCGGATGCGCTGGCGCTGCGCCGGCATCCTCGCGCGCACGATGTTGACCGCGCCGTCTTCCACGTGCGCTCCGCGTCACGCTTCCGCGCGGCGTGCTTTCGGCCAGCACGGCGGCGTGGAGTCAGCACCATGGACTGGATCGCCTGGCGGGTGCGGCCGGCGCCAGTGATCCGGAACACGACGCGGTCATCGTCTCTTCGGTGGCCCACGCCGGCGGCTACAGGGTCACTTCGTCCATATCCACCAGATGCTCGCGCAGGCGTCGATGCTGACGGCAGTCGGTATCCGGATCGGCCTGCCTGCGGGATGCGGGAACCAGCCTCCGCGATGGCCGCAAAGGCGTAACTAATGCCCGGCTCCGTGGCTCCATCAGCCAGCGACATCATCATGGCGTGATGGCCGGCCTGCGCTGACGATGGCTCTTCGGCGGTGGCGACATGCGCGGCCAGCGCGCGAGCCATAACAGCAACAACGGTGACGGTAAAGGCTTCATGGTCTTGACTCGAAGGTCATTGAAATTCGGCGCCGTTTGGGCGAAGCTCGAATTGCCCGCTGGCCTCCGAAGCGCCGGGTGCCGAACGGACCACCTTCGAGCTTGCGCGCGCGCAACAGCTCACCTCGCGGTTCGGATCGCCACGCCGCTCGATGGCGCCAGACAGCCAGTTGATCATCGAGAAGGCCGAGATGGTCACCGGCACGGTGAAAACCGATTCGCCATAGCGCGGCACCACGCCTACCTGGCTGCTCACGCCGCTGCCGAGCTGGCGGTCGTTGAGGTCCAGCGTCAGCGCCACGCCGTCGTACTCGATGTCGACGTTGTTCGGATTCTGGATGCGGATCTTCACTGCGAGCCGCAGCTCCATGCCCTCGCCCGGCAGCGACTCGATGCCTGCGACGTCGATGTTCAGCGGCTCGCGGTTGGGCAGGCTGGCGCAGGCAGACAGCAGCAGAAGGAGAAACAGGCCAACAAGGCCGCGCTGGATGTGTCGCATTGGCGATGATCCCGTGGAAAGCGGCCCCCAGTATGCCGCAGGACGAATTTTCGCCACCGTGATCCCTCGGGGGTACCGGTTGCGCATGTAGATGACGTGCCCCAAGGAAACTTCGCCATGCGTCATTTCTCCGCCAAACCGCTCATCCTGCTGGCCCTTGCCCTGATTCCGCTTTCCGCCTTGGCCGAACGTGGCCGGCTGGAAGAAAAATTCGGCGTGCAGGGCATCGTCCGCGAGAACTTCAACAACGAATACGCTCCTGGCTACGACAGCACCACGAGCTATGCCGTCGCCGTGGAGCGCAATCCGATCACCGGGAAACTGATGATGGTGGCCTACGTCTCCGACGTCGACATGACGCCAGCGAGCCGGATCGGCCTGGCCCGCTTCAACCCGGATGGCACGCTCGACACCAGCTTCGGCACCAGCAACGTCGCCGGATTGCGCCTGCTGAACTGGAGCGATCCGCGCCGCCTCGACGTGGACAATGCGCTTTACCAGCCTGACGGCAAGCTGCTGGTCACCGCTTTCGTGTTCCAGGACGGCCAGTTCGATCCGGTCGACCGCGTGCTGTGCCGGATCACCGCCGCCGGCACCTTCGACCCGACCTTCGGCAACAGCGGCTGCACCGCACTGGCGCCACTCATCAACGGCCCCCACTTTTTCCAGAACCAGATCGCCATGGATGCCAGCGGCCACATCTACGTAGGTGGCTGGCGTACCGAACAGGACGACAGCCACTTTCCGGGCGTGGTGCGAGTGAACAGCGACGGCCAGATCGACCTCGACTTCGGCCTCAACGGCGTGTTCTACGTGCAGCCGATTGGCGCCACCGGTGCCACGCTGGAAGACATGGCCATCCGACCGGACGGCCGCATCCTGATGTTCGGCACGGTGTTTTATGGCGCCAGCGACACCCGCTGGTTCGTCATCGAAGCCACCACCGACGGCGACCTCAACTCGTCGTTCGGCCCCAATGACGGACAGAACATCATCACCTACGGCGACAATGTGGCCTCGTCCTGGGTCCGTGGCGGCGCGATGGTGCTGCTGGATGACGGCCGGATCGCCACGTTCGGTCGCGGTGCGATCGGTGGCAACGCACAAGTCGGGGCCGTGCTGCTGTCGGCGGATGGCAAGACCATCGACGGCAGCTGGGGAACCGGACTCAACGGCGGGATAGACGGTGGCAGGCCAATTTTCGTGTACAAGGCCATGCACCTCCCGGACGGCGGTTTTGCCGCCACCGGCTATGCCACCGATGTCGACGTCACGTGGGATCCCGTCGTCATCGCCTTCGATGAGCAGGGCCAGCTTGATCCGCGCTTCAACCGCGATGGCCCGCTGCCCGGCACGCGCATCTTTCCGATGGACGCCACCGACGGGATCGACAACGGCCGAGACTACGCCCTCGACATCACCTGGTCGGAACAACGCGTGATCCTGGCGGGCGCGGAGGATCTCGACAGCCCCGCCAGCGAGGCCGTGACCATGCTGATGGCCGTGGAGATGCACGACGGCCTGTTCAAGGACGGGCTTGAGGACCTCTGATTCGACGCTGGCGAGGCGCTGCCGGCTGCCGTAAGGTGGCCGTCCTGCCAACCCTGCCGATGACGAGCCAGCCATGCGCATCTGTGTCTATGCCGCTTCCAGCGCCCACTGCGATCCCGCCTTCCACGCCGATGCCCGCGAGCTGGGCCGGCTGATCGGCGAAGCCGGCCACACACTGGTCTACGGCGGCGGCTCGACAGGGTCAATGGGCGCGGTGGCCAACGGCGCGCTGGACGCCGGCGGTGAAGTCATCGGCATCCTGCCGAAGTTCATGGACGACCTCGAATGGGGTCATCCGGGCTTGAGCGAACTGCAGCTGGTCGAGGACATGCGCGAGCGCAAGCACCGCCTGCTCACTGGTTCCGACGCCGTGGTGGCGCTTCCCGGCGGCTGCGGCACGCTGGAAGAGCTGTTCGAGGCGATCACGCTCAAGCGCCTCGGCATCTGTTCAATCCCCATCGTGCTGCTCAACACGCACACTGATTACTGGGACGGCCTGAGTAGCCATGGACCAGGTCATCGACCAGCGCTTCATGAACGCGAACACCGCGCGATGTGGCAGACCGCTGCCGCACCCGGCGACGTGTTTCGACGTTATCAGCCGCTACGCCAGCCTGGGCCGCGCGAGGGATGCGGGACTGCGGCGGCGAGGCCAGCGTAATAGCAGCCAACCAATTGCGTAATCGGCAATCGTGCGTCAGCCCCGATATGTTGAAACGAGTTCTGACCACTGCATGAGAGGTCATTCAGCTGCAGAGATAGCCAACTCTTGAGGCTTCGTCCCTCTTTCTTCGAAGCGATCATCAACGTATTGATCACTTCCATCTCTTTCGTCAGTTTCAAATTTTCTTCGTATCGGAACGCCGTGTGACACAAGGCAACCAGACCATGAATTCGCTTTGTGGTCACCCAAGCAGGCGTCCTGATACTGAACGGTTTCGCCCAACACCCCTTGCTGACCCGCAGGACATTCGACTTTCATCGAGTCGCGTAGGTGTGTGAGAACAGGACCCATGAAGCTCGCGCAATTCCAGCCGCAGCTTCGCTTGATGGCGACACCCGCGTGCGCTTCCATTTCTTGCCGATCGTAGTCGTACTTTTCGGTCCGGGATACGAAGTAGAAATTAACAAACCGACTGCTTCGCAGCGCTTGCTCAATATCGTCGACACCAGATATTTCGCCAGCTGAGGATGGCAAGTGAACTGCGACAAGCGTCGCCAATACCAAAAGCCTTGTGCTGAGATTCATGTCAGTCGTCGCGATGACCGTCCGAGGCACCGTCATCGTCGTCTTCGTACAACGACGCAGTGCGGGCGGTAACGTCTCGGCAGGGGCCGGGGCGCTTGGCCGCGGCAAGGGCATTGGGATCGTCGGCAGCATCGACAGCAGATAGGAGTGCGGTGCGGCAGTCCTCGCCGAGCTCGCGCCAGTGACAATCTTGCAGGGCGCCTTCGATGGCGTAGAGCAGGTTCAGGCTGGGGCGGAAGCCGGCACGCTTCACTTTCAGGAAGGCTTCGACCGAACCGGTCTCACGCAGGTCATCAAGGCCACGCAGGCCGACCTGGCGCAGCCAGGCGGCGGACTTGGTGCCGATATTTCGGATCTTTTCGTCGCTGCTCATGCGGCGTCCTCCAAAGTTTCCAGCCAGGCGGCGGCAATCGCTTCCAGACCCTGCTGGTCGTCGGCGTCGAAGCGGTCGGGGATCGGGCTGTCGAGGTCGAACACGCCGATCAGCTTATCGCCGCGATACAGCGGCACCACCAGCTCCGACCGCGAAGCCGAGTCGCAGGGAATATGGCCGGGGAAGGCATCGACGTCGGCGATGCGCTGGGTTTCACGCGTGGCGGCGGCGGTGCCACAAACGCCACGGCCCAGCGCGATGCGGATGCAGGCCGGCTGGCCCTGGAACGGCCCGACCACCAGCTCGCGGCCGTCATAGAAATAGAAGCCGACCCAGTTGAGGTCCGGCAGGTTGTGGAACACCAGCGCCGACAGGTTGGCCGCATTGGCGATGCGGTCGCGCTCGCCGTGCATCAGCGCGCGCGCCATGTCGGTCAGCTGCGAGTACTGGTTGGCCTTGTCGCCACTCAGGGCGCTTGCCTGGAACATGTCGACTTTCCCTCATTCGGTTCGCGCTAGCGGCGCGTCGAAGCTGTCAGTCTATCAATTCACTGGCGATCATCCTGCCAGGCCGAAAAGTGCGGTGATACATTGCGCGCATGAGCACCACCGCTTCCGGAACCAGTCAGGACGATGGCCCGCTGCGCGAGCGCGGCAGCGAGGTCACCCGCCTCGAAGCCTTTGTCGACGCGGCATTCGCCTTCGCCGTCACCATGCTGGTGATCTCCTTCGACAGCCTTCCCGACAGCATCAGCGCGCTGATCGAGGCGCTCAAAGGCATCCCCGCCTTCGCCGCCAGTTTCGCGGTAATCGCGAACTTTTGGCATCTGCACGCCCGCTGGAGCCGCCGCTACGGGCTGGATGATTCCGCCACCACGGGCCTCAGCCTGCTGCTGGTTTTCCTGGTGATGGTCTATGTCTATCCACTACGGATGATTTTCGGCGGCCTGTTCAACTGGATCAGCGGCGGTGCTCTGCCGGCGGGCTTCACGCTGTCGAGCTTCGACGATCTGCGCTGGATGTTCCTGATCTACGCGATTGCCTGGGCGACGCTGGGCCTGGTGATGGTTGCGCTCAACCGGCATGCGTGGAAGCAACGTGCATCGCTCGCCCTGAACCGCTCGGAACGTCTGGAGCTGAGGGGCAACCTGGCGCGCGCCTGGCTGATCCCGATCACCGGCGGCCTGTCAGGACTGACAGCGCTGCTGATGCCCGAATCCAACAGCTACTTCTGGCCAGCGCTTCCGGGCTACTGCTACGCGCTGATGAGTTTCAGCGGGATGATCGGAAGCCGCGTGCGGCAGCGATACGCCCGACGCAAGGACGCATGACAATGAACGCCATCTACATCACCGGCACCGATACCGAGGTCGGGAAAACCGTTGCCAGCACGGCGCTGGTCGCTCGGGCGCGGTTTGATGGTCGGCGTTGCGCAGGCTTCAAGCCGGTGGCCAGCGGCTGCGAACTGACGCCTGACGGTTGGCGCAACGCCGATGCGCTGGCGCTGCAGGCGGCTGGCGAACCCGACATCGCTTACGACGACATCAATCCGTATGCGCTGCCGCTGCCGCAAGCGCCGGAAATCGCCGCGCGCGAAGCGGGCGTCACGCTGCAGCTTGACGTGATGCTGGCCGCTGCGCGACGTCTTCGACACCAGGTCGACGCGCTGGTGGTGGAAGGGGTCGGTGGCTGGGATGCACCGTTCGCCGAGGACATCGAGCAACGCGACCTGGTGCGTGCGCTCGATCTACCGGTAGTGCTGGTGGTTGGGCTGCGGCTGGGCTGCATCAACCACGCGCGACTGACGGAACGCGCAGTGAAGGCCGACGGCTTCCGTCTGATCGGCTGGATCGGCAATCACGTCGACCCGGCATTCAGCGCCGCGGAGGACAACCTGGTCATCCTCGAACGCTACATGGACGTACCCTGCCTCGGACGGATCCCGCATGTGCCCGGACAACGCCCCGAGGACGTCGCTAGGCTTCTGCGGAATCCATTCGCCGGCTAGGCACCGGCTTCAGGCAGCGGAGCGGCTGTCAACGTCGAGCAGGGTTTCGGTGACGCAACGGATGGCAGCGGCGACAAGTTCCGGATCGTAGTCCGGCTCGCGTACGGCGCGTACGGCCAGCCCCTCGATGAAGGCCAGCAGCACGAGTTCGCGGACACGTAGGCTGTGCTCGTCGACGAAGGCTGCTCGGGCGCCGGCGCGTTTCCGCACCCAGGCCATGAACTGATCGCCGCAGCTCCGGTCGGCATTGGCCAGCGCAGCGGCGATGCGCTCGTCGCGGGTAGCCTCGGCGGTCATCTCCAGGAACAAGGCCGCGTTCATTACCGACGCATCGCCATCGCGCCAGGCCCGGTAGAGCTCCTGCAGACGCTCGGCAAGGTCTTGTTCGGATTGCAGGCTGGCGATGCTTTCCTGGCGCTCTACCAGCTGGCCTTCGATGATCGCCTGCACGATCGCGCTCTTGCTCTCGAAGTAGCGGTAGATCAGGCCGGCACTGATGCCGGCCGTCTCCGCGATGTTGGCCATGCTGGCTGCGTGGAAGCCGTTGTCGATGAAGCAACGCTTGGCCGCATACAGGATGCGCTCGCGTTGCTGCTGACCGCGATCCTTGGGATCACAGGCCTCCGTGTCATTCAGCCGAGCGCTCATGCCGCGTCACTCGTCGCGTGGCTGCGATGAAACAGTCGGCGGATCACCACGAAGAACAGTGGGATGAAGAACAGGCCGAGGAAGGTGCCGAACAGCATGCCGCCGATCACCCCCGTACCGATGGCGCGCTGTGCACCGGAACCCGCGCCAGTTGCCAGGGCCAGCGGCAGCACGCCGAAGCCGAAGGCAATCGACGTCATCAGGATCGGGCGCAGTCGATCACGCACGGCTGCGAGCGTGCCTTCCACCAGATCCATGCCCTTCTCGACGTTCTCCTTGGCGAACTCGATGATCAGCACCGCGTTCTTGCTGGACAGGCCGACGGTAGTGAGCATGGCGACCTGGAAGTAGACGTCGCGCTCCAGGCCGCGGAACCAAGTGAACAGCACTGTGCCGAGGATGCCAAGCGGCGCCACCATCAGCACCGCCGTCGGGATCGACCAGCTCTCATAGAGCGCGGCCAGGCACAGGAACACGATCAGCACCGACAGCGCGTAGAGCATCGGCGTCTGCGAACTGGCGACGCGCTCCTGGTAGGAAGTACCGCTCCACTCGATACCGAAGCCTTCCGGCAGGCTTGCAGCCAGGCGCTCGATCTCGGTCATGGCGTCGCCGGAGCTGACGCCCGGCGCCGCCTGTCCGGTGATGTTCACCGCCGGCACGCCGTTGTAGCGCTCCAGGCGCGGCGAGCCATAGTCCCAATGCGAACTGGCGAAGGAGGAGAACGGCACCATCTCGCCACTGCCGTTGCGCACGTACCAGAGTTTGAAGTCGTCCGGAGTCATGCGGAAAGGCGCGTCAGCCTGCACGTAGACACGCTTGACGCGGTTGCGGTCGACGAAATCATCGACATAGCGGCCGCCCCAGGCGAGGCTAAGCGTGCTGTTAATCTCCGATACCGCTACGCCCAGCGCGCTGGCTTTTTCGGTATCGATATCGAGGCGGAACTGCGGCGTGTCTTCCTGGCCATTCGGTCGTACGCCGGTCAGCAGCTTGCTCTGCGCGGCGGCGCCCAGCAGCTGGTTGCGTGCGGCGATCAGCTTATCGTGGCCCTGTCCGGAATAGTCCTTGAGGTAGACGTTGAAACCGCCGGTGGTGCCCAGCTCCATCACCGGTGGCGGCGCCACCGCGAAGGCCATCGCATCCTTGATCTGCATCAGCGCACCCATGGCGCGACCGGCAACGGCCTGCACCGAGGATTCCGGCGTCTTGCGCTCCTCCCAATCCTTCAGCTTCACGAAGGCCATGCCGTTGTTCTGGCCGCTGCCCGAGAAGCTGAAGCCCTGCACGGCGAACACCGATTCGATGTGCTCGGCCTCGTTCTTGAAGAAATAGTCCTCGACCTTCTCCATGGCCTTCTGCGTGCGCTGCTGGGTCGAACCTACCGGCGTCTGCACGATGGTGAACAGCACGCCCTGGTCTTCGTCGGGCAGGAACGATGACGGCACGCGCAGGAACAGGAAGCCCATCGCCACCGCGAGGCCGAGGTAGACCACCAGGAAGCGACCGCTGCGCGCGAGAATGCCGCGCACCTGCTTGCGGTAGCCGCGATTTCCGGCGTCGAACTTCAGGTTGAACCAGCGGAAGAAACCCTTCTCGCCGTGATGTTCGCCCTTTTTCAGCGGCTTCAGCAGCGTGGCGCAGAGCGCCGGTGTGAGGACAATCGCGACCAGCACGGAGAGACCCATGGCGGAAACGATGGTGGCAGTGAACTGCCGGTAGATCACACCGGTGGAGCCTTCGAGGAATGCCATCGGCACGAACACCGCGGCGAGCACCAGGCCGATACCGACCAGCGCACCGGTTATCTGGTCCATCGACTTCCGCGTGGCCTCTACTGGCGAGAGCCCTTCCTCGCTCATCAGGCGCTCGACGTTCTCCACCACCACGATGGCGTCATCCACCAGCAGACCGATGGCGAGCACCATGGCGAACATGGTCAGCATGTTGATGGAGAATCCCAGCGCCAGCAGGATGCCCAGCGTGCCCAGCAGCACCACCGGCACGGCAATGGTCGGGATCAGCGTGGCGCGGAAGTTCTGCAGGAACAGGAAGATCACAAGGAACACCAGCACCACGGCTTCACCCAGCGTCTTCACCACTTCGGTGATCGAGGCGCGAACGAACGGCACCGAGTCGAAGGGAATCATGTCGCGCAGGCCGGCCGGATAGGTCGGACGCAGTTCCTTGAGCTTTTCGGCCACGCCGGTCGCGGTGCTCAGCGCATTGGCGTTGGTCGCCAGCTGCAGCGCGATGCCGGACGCCGGCTTGCCGTTGTACCGGCTGATCACCGAATAGCTGTCACCACCCAGCTCGACGCGGGCAACGTCGCCAAGGCGCAGCGTCGAACCGTCGGTGCCGCTGCGTAGCAAGATGTCGCGGAACTGCTGTGGCGTGCGCAGGCGATCCTGCGCGGTGATGGTGGCGTTGATCTGCTGGCCGTCGACGGCCGGCGTGCCGCCAAGCTGACCTACAGCGACCTGCGCGTTCTGCGCCTGGATCGCGGCTACCACGTCCGATGGCGTCAGCCGGTAGGCGGCGAGCTTGCCCGGATCGAGCCAGATGCGCATGGCGTACTGACCGCCGAACACCTGCACGCCGCCAACGCCAGGAACGCGGCTCAGCGGATCGACCAGCGTCGAGGAGACGAAGTCCGCAATGTCCTGCCGGGTCAGGCTGCCGTCGTCGGAGACAAAGCCGATCACCTGCAGGAAACCGGCGCTGGCTTTGTTCACGCCCAGACCCTGCTGCTGCACGATCTGCGGCAGCAGCACGGTGGCGTTCTGCAATTTGTTCTGCACCTGCACCTGTGCGATGTCGGGATCGGTGCCGGAACTGAAGGTGATGGTGACCGAGACCGACCCGTTGGAGTCGCTGGTCGAGGCCATGTATTCCATGCCGTCGAGGCCGGTCATCGCCTGCTCGATGATCTGCGTTACCGAGTTTTCCACCGCCTGCGCGGAAGCACCCGGATAGTTGGCATTGATGGTGATAGTCGGCGGCGCGATTGTCGGATAGCGCGAAATCGGCAGGCGCGTGAGCGCCAGCAGGCCGGCCAGCATGACGATGATGGCGATGACCCACGCAAAGATGGGCCGGTCAATGAAGAAGCGGGCCATGGGTCAGTTGCCGTTGCTGGTCTGGGAAGCCGGATTGGCCGCCGCCGCAGTCGCGGCGCCGCGCTCCACCGGGCGAGCCGGCGAGCCGGGGCGGATCTTCTGCAGGCCTTCGACGATCACACGGTCACCGGCAACCAGGCCACCTTCGACGATCCACTGATCGCCCAGCGTCCCGCCCACCTGGATCACGCGCTGCTCGACGTTGCCATCGGCACCGACCAGCATCGCCTGGGGCTCACCGCGGGCGTTGTGACTGACGCCCTGCTGTGGCACTAGCAGGCCGTTCTCACGTTGGCCGGTGACGATGCGCGCTCGCACGTACATGCCCGGCATCAGCAGGCCATCCGGATTCGGCGCCAGCGCGCGCAGCAGGTAGCTGTCGGTTTCCGGATTGACGGTGGCGTCGGTGAAGGCCAGCGTCGCCGCCTGCGGATAGCGGGCACCATCCTCCAGCAGGATTTCCACGGCCACCGCTTCCGGCTGCTGCAGCGAACCGCTGTCGATGTCGCGACGCAGGGCCAGCAGTTCGCTGCTGGACTGGGTGAGATCCACGAATACCGGGTCGACGGCATTGATCGTCGCTAGCGGCGTTTCCTGGTTGGCGGTGACCAGCGCACCCTGGGTCACCGAGGATTTGCCGATGCGACCGCTGATTGGCGCCACGATGCTGGCGTAGCCAAGGCGGATGCGGGAGCTCTGCAGCGCGGCACGGGCGACGCCGACATCGGCTTCCGCGGTACCCAGCGCCGACACCGCGTTGTCGTTGGCCTCACGGCTGATCAGCCCGCGCGTGAGCAGGTCGGCATTGCGCTCGGCGGTGAGCCTAGCGGCTTTCAGCACGGCCTGGGCACGATTGACCGCGGCCTGGGCACTTGCCACGTCAGCGCGATAGGCCGCATCGTCCAGCTGGTACAGGACGCTGCCTTCTTCGACCAGACTGCCCTCTTCGAACAGGCGCTTGGCAACGATGCCGCCAACCTGTGGGCGAACCTCGGCCACCAGATGCGGATTCACGCGACCCGGCAACTCACGCTGCAGGGTGATCGGCTGCGGTTGCAGGGTCACCACGGTGACCTCCGGCGCGGGCATGCCCTGACCAGCCTGCTGTGCGCCACCGTCACCGCCAGCGCAGGCAGTGAGCAGGGTCAAAGGCAGCAGGACAGACGACAGCAGCACGACACGAGCCGTGCGCGAAACGATCAAACGAGGCATTGGGAAACCCGTTAGTTTAGAAATTGGACGCGGAGAATGAACGATCATTCACCACTAGTCAATCCAACGAATGACCTATCCGACGAACACTTCCTGCGCGTATGGCGTTCCCCGCTCTGCCCCGTCAGCGGGGAATCGACGCCGAAAACGGATTTCTCAAGTCATTGACTTTTAAGACAGTTCACGACTGATCATGAACTGGTCAGCGCCTGATCAAGACCCCGCGCGACGGAATCGGCACCTTGGCCGGCATGTTCCGATTCGCGCCATTTCAGCCAGCTCGACGCCTCCAACTGTTGCCACGGCTGGCGACTGCCGCCTGTCTGACTGGCCTGGTTGCGCAAGTGGCCGCGACCGACTTCCGGATCAACATCACGGCTGACATCGCCGACGCAGACACTAGTGACGGCCGCTGCGATGCCGATGCCGACCGCGCCGACGAGCAGTGCAGCCTGCGTGCCGCCGCCGAGCAGCTGCTGTCCCTGCCGGCCGGCAAGCATCGCATCCTGCTGGACCGGCTGCCGGCCGGCAGCCGCCTGCGCATCGAAGGCGAGACCATCCGCGTGCCCGCCGGCACCGAGCTGCTCGGCAATACCGAACGGTTGCTGCCGGTGACGGCATCGACGACCGCGCAGCGTCCGCTGTTCGCGATCGAAGGCGACGGTGGCATCCGTCTCAGCGGCCTCGACATCCGCCTCGGCAGCGACGCTGGCAGCCTCCTTGCGATGCAGGACCCGCAGCAGTCCGCCGGCCTCGCGGACCTGCGCATCGGCTCCACCATCGCCACGACACAGCGGGCCGTGCCTGCGCTGCGCCTGGTGGCCGGCCATGTCGACTGCCTGCGCTGCCGCTTCGTTGATGGCGGTTCGACGGCCATCGACGTCCGCGGCGGCGAGCTGCGGCTGGTCGATTCGCTGGTTTCCGACAACCGTGGCGCTGACGGCGGTGGCCTGCACATCACCGGTGGTCGCGTCTGGTTGCAGCGCAGCGAAGTGTCGCGCAATCGCAGCGAGGCAAATGGCGGTGGCATCCACCAGAGCGGCGGCGAGCTGTGGCTGATCAACAGCCTGTTGCGCGGCAACCTGGCCGCGCGCGGCGGCGGTGGTCTGGCCATCAGCGGCGGTGTCGCCGAGCTGCAGAACAGCAGCGTGATCGGAAACGTCGCCAATGCCGATGCAGGCGGCGAGCAGATCGGCGGCGGACTTCTGAGTGAAGGCAAAGCCAAGGTCCGCCTGCGCAACAGCATCGTTAGTGCCAATCGCGTGCTGGCAATGACCTTCGGCAACGAGTGCGCGGGGAGTGAGATCTTCGCCGATGCCGCGAACTTCATCGGTCCCGACCCCGGCTGCCAGCCACGCTCTGCCGACAACGACTTGGTACTGCGCAGCGCAGCCGCGATGACCACAACGATGCGTCCGCTGCCCTGGGGCGGCCTGCGCGTGATGGCGATGCCGTCTCTGGCATCACCGGCGATTGATGCCGGCGGAAGCGGTTGTCTCGCCGACGTCGATCTCGATGCGACGACGCCGGATCAACCGCTGCTGACCGACCTGCGACAGCAGCCGCGGCCGGCCATCCATGACCTGCAGCGCTGCGATCTCGGCGCCATCCAGACGCGCTGCGACACGACGTGCACGGACTCCGTCGTGCAGTCCGCACCTTCCGACGCCGCCGTCACGACATCCGACCTGACGTTGCAGACGCTGACCGATTCACCACACGCCTCAACCGCCGCCGACACACCCGAAACCTCGCAACCCTGATCGCCGGAGAACCCGCCATGTCCATCAAGCACATCGTCGTTACGTCACTGCTCGCCAGCGCAATAGGCGCGTCGACGTTCGCCGTCGCCAATCCGCTGAACATCAGCCTGGGTGATGCGACGCCCGATCCGGTGTTCATCGGTCATGACAACGCGACCTTCACGATCCATATCGAGCCCACGATTACCGGCGGCACGGTAACCGGATTATCCGGCAGCCTGGGACCGCTCGACCTGTACGGTGGTCTGCAACTGGTCGGCCACGACTGCCCGGGCAGTTTCAGCAAGGTCGGCAGCGACTTCCAGTGGTCGGGCGTCCCGGATCTGAACGGCGGCGCCAGCATCGATTGCAGCATCGAACTGCTGCCGACCTCGCCGGCAACCTCGCCGGTCGAGATGCGCCTCAACATGGCCTGCGACGGCTGCAGCGGCGATGCGGACGATCGCGACAACGGGCTGTTGACCGCAGTGCTGGCGCCGGACGTAGTGGCGAGGATCAGCACCAGTGCCTATCCGTCAGTGGGCGCGGCCGACCTGACCGTGGTGTTGCGCAACGATGGTGAGGCCACCGCCTGGAACATTCCGGTCTCGCTGTACGGCACGGCGTCGCTGTTCAGCACGATGACACCCACCGGCGTCGGCAAGTGCACGGGCACGACCAGCAGCGTCGACTCGGTGGATTGGACTGTCGTCTTCCTCGATCCGGGCGAACAGCTCAACTGCCCGTTCACTTTCACTGTTCCCGGCACCGGCAGCTATTCGCTGAACCTTGCAGCACCCAGCGAGACGGACAACGCCGTTCCGGAACCGGACCTCGCTGACAACTACGACAGCGTCACCCTCAACGCCACCAGCCTGGTGGTAAACACGCAGACAGGCCTGGCGGACGCCAGCCCCGGTGACGGCGTCTGTGCGGACACCAACGGATTCTGCGGCGTGCGTGCAGCCGTTGAAGAAGCCAATGCCCTTGCCGGGCATCAGGTGATCTCGGTTCCCTATTCCCCGATCACCTACTTCGCCAACAACCTGGTGATCACCGAGACGGTGACCATTAGCGGCGTGCCGGATTCAGTCAGCGGCGACTATCCGGTGATCACCCGAACCAGCAGCCAGAACACACCACTGTTTCGCATCCAGACCGCCACGCCCTCGCAGACCATCCTCGAAAAGCTCGATCTGCGAGGTAATAGCGCCGTTGAGGCCACCAACAATGGCGGCGTCGTGCTGCAGTTCAACGGCGGCCTTTGGATTCGCGATGCCAGAGTCAGCGAAGGCTGGACCATCGGCAACGGTGGCGGCGTCTACGGTACGGAAGGCCTGCGCCTGACCAACGTGGAGATCTTCGACAACATCGCGAAATTCGGCGGCGGCCTGTACGTCTTGGGCACGGCGAACAACGGCGTGAAGGACGCGATCATTGAGGCGGTCGCGTTCCACGACAACCATGCGATTGATAACAGCGCCAGCGCATCCGGTGGTGGCGGCGCGTATTTCATCAATGCCGATACCGATATCCGCAAGTCGTCTTTCGTGGACAACGACGCCGAGCGCGGCGGTGGAGTGATGGTGTCGACCGGCGCTGCGGTGCTGCTTGAGAACAGCACCGTCAGCAGCAACGAGGCCACACTGTACGGCGGCGGCATCTTCCACCTGCAGGGCAACCTGCTGGTGAATTTCAGCACCATCGTCTACAACGCTGCCGGCCCCGGCGACAACAACAGCGGTGATGGTGGGGGCATCTGGAGCGATGGCGGAATCGCTACTGATATCCGCAACAGCATCCTTGCCTACAACACCGCACGCACCGTGGGTGGCACCGCATTCGGCACGGTTGTCAGTGGCAACTGCCACGGCACGCTGGACAGCGCTGGCTGGAACACGATTGCCTGGATTGCCGGCGATCCGGACTGCACGTCAGCCGGCCTCACCGGCGAGGACGACTACGACGTTGCCCCGTCGCTGGCCGCACTGGCGACCACCGCCGGCGGCGTTGGCTTTCATCGACTGACACGGGTCAATCAGGAAATCGACCAGGCGACCCATGACTGCGACGACGGCTTCGGCCACACCACTACCCAGGACATCCTCGGCTGGCCGCGCCCGCAGGAAGGCGATGGCCACGGGGAAGCTTTGTGCGATCGCGGGGCAGTGGAGTCGATCCCTGTGTCGCTACACATCAGCACCAGCGACAGCGGCCCCGCCGCCTGGCAGATCCTGGTCGATGGTGATCGCCCCGCCTGCCTCGAGCCACAGTGCAGCTACTACTACATCCCGGTCGGCAGCCAGGTCACGCTGACGCCGGATGTTTCGCCGGGCACCGCCTTCAATGGCTGGAGTGGCGACTGCGCGGGCACCGGCAACTGCGTGCTGCAGATGAGCGAAGCGCGCAACGTCAGCGCCAGCTTCAGTTCCGTTGGCCACACGCTGAACGTGTCGAAAACTGCGGGCGGCAACGTGAGCAGCTCACCCGCCGGTATCAGCTGCGGTGCGGACTGCTCTGAAATCTACTCGCCCGGTACGGAAGTCACGCTCACCGCCAACCCTGCCGTCGGCTGGGTGCTCCAGAACTGGACCGGCGATTGCACAGGCGGTGGCGCCTGCGTGGTGACCATGGATGCCGCGCGCTCCGTCCACGCCATCTTCAACGTCGCCTGGACGTTGGACGTGAGCGTTGTCGGCAGCGGCTCGGTGGTCAGTTCACCAGCCGGCATCGCCTGCCCCGGCGACTGCAACGAGGACTACGCCGACGGCGCGGAAGTCACGCTCACGCCCACTCCCGACCCCGGCTTCGACTTCGACCACTGGAGCGGCGACTGCAGCGGCAGCGGTGCTTGCGTTGTCCAGATCGACCAGACCCGCAACGTCACCGCGCACTTCGTCGCCAACACCACCGACATCTACGCCAACGGCTTCGAGTAAGCGTCAGATACAAGGATATCCGACATGAACTGCAAGACTTTTCTTCGACACGTCCTCATCATCCTCTGTGCCACAACGCTTGGCCTTGGCGCCAACGCAGCTTCGGCCGCCATCATCAGCGTCGACACGCTGGAAGATGCCGTCACCGACAACGGCAACTGCTCGCTGCGCGAGGCGGTGATTGCAGCCAACACCAACACCGCTGTCGACGACTGCCCGGCCGGTACCGGCGGCGGAACCGACGCCATCTGGGTGCTGCTGAGCGGCACGATCAGCGTTACCCAGCACCTGCCGATCACCGAGAAAGTCACCATCCTCGGCGGCGGCAAGGATGCAACCACGGTTTCTGGCCTGGGCGTCAGCAGCGTGTTCTACGTAAACATGCCCAACGACACACATGACATCACCATCAGCAACCTGACCATCGCCGACGGCAAGGAAACCCTGCCCGGCGCCGGCCTACTGGTGGACACAGCCGGCACGGTACGCGTGGAGAACTGCCGCTTCCGCGACAACAGCAGCGGCGACGTCGGTGGCGCCATCGGGATGCGGCTGCCTTCCGGCAATGCCACGGTGCTGCGGGTCATCCAGAGTGACTTCGAGGACAACAGCGTCCTGGGCTACGGCGGCGCCATTGGCATTGATGGCTATCACCCCTACTCGGCGCCGGCTAGCGTCGAAATCGACCGATCGGAATTTATCGGCAATCACGGCACGGAGAACGGCGGTGCGGTCTACCTGCCCAACGTGGGATCGGTCAGCATCGACCGTAGCCGTTTCCATGACAACGACCTGGACATCGCTGGCGCCAGCAACGACATCGGCGGCGCGGTCTACTGGATTGGTGGCGCCAGCGGCATCATGGCGATCAGCAACAGCACCTTCACCGACAACTACGCGGGCACCGGCGGCGCCGTGGCGATCAATGGCTTCCTTGCCAGCGTCACCAACAGCACCTTCAGCGGCAACCGGACCTCCAGCGCGAACGGTAACGCGCTCTACGTCCGCAACGGCACCACCGGCGTGTTCCACAGCACCTTCATCAACAACGGCGTGACCAACAACGTCATCGAGTCAGTCATCCTTGCCGGCAGCGGCGGCAACGTGCAGATGACTCACAGCATCGTCTGGAGTCCGGAAAGCAGCGGCGATCCGGCCTGCAAGACGTCCAACGATGGCGCCTACCAGTCGTCCGGCTACAACATCGATGCCGGAACCACCTGCACAAGCACCGGCACTGACCACAGCAACGTGGCCGATCCCGGCGTATTCGACCTCGGCGACTACGGCGACAACACCGGCGCGTTGGTTTTGGAAACCTTCCTCCCGCGCCCCGGCGGTCTCGCCATCGACGGCGGCAAGGATGGCCCTTGCACGCAGCTGCTCGGCGCGACACTCGGCATCGATCAGCGCGGCGACGCACGTCCTGTCGATGGCGACAGTAGCGGCGGCAACGCGGAATGCGACATCGGCGCCGTGGAATACCAGCCAGGCACCGATCCCATTGCCCGCATGCTGAACCTTGCAGCTCCTGGCAATGGCCGGATCATCGACGGCAACGGCAAGGTGCTCTGCTACACCAGCATCAGCCCCTGCGACCATGAATTGCCGGACGGCACGATCATCACGCTGACTGCCTCCGCCTACAACGACTACGAGTTCATCGGCTGGTCGGGCGATTGCGCCGCGTCGGGTACCGGTGACTGCACGCTGGCCATGGACCAGAACTTCAGCGCCACCGCCAACTTTCAGGCAGCTGCCGTACCGGCCACGCTGCAGGTCAGCAAGTCGCTGGCCGAAGCTGGCCTCGATGCCACCATCACCAGCGCGCCATCGGGCATCAACTGCGGCGGTACCTGCAGCGCCGGCTTTGCAGTGGACGACGTCATCGTGTTGACGGCCACGCCGCAGCCCGGGACGGTGGTCAGCGGATGGACCGGCTGCGACAGCGTGTCCGGCGACAGCCTGCGGTGCACAATCACCCTGGCCGGTGACAGCCAGGTCGAAGTTTCGCTTGGCGTCGAAGGTGTGTCGATCTTCAGGAATGGCTTCGAGAATTGAATCGTGAAAAAGCGCCTGCTCTTCCCGGTCCTGGTCCTGGCGGCACTGCACAGTGCTGCGGCGTTCGCCGAAGAGCCACTCACGACCAATGTGGCCAATGGCGCGTCAGCTTTCCAGATGCAGCGCCAGGTGATCGCGCCCGGCGGCGGACGCGCCAGCGGCGGTAGCTGGCAGCTCGACGGCACGCTGGACCAGGTGGCGGCGGGCCGCACCACAGGCGGCGTCTTCACGCTCGACGGCGGCTACTGGTCGCCCGACGTCGCCGCTGTGGGCGACATCCTGTTTTCCGACGGCTTCGAGGACACGCCATGAACGTCATCCCGAGATTGCTTCTGATCGTGTTGATCACGGCCTGCGGCATTGCCCATGCCGAAACCCAGTTCACCTATCAGGGCCGGCTCGGCAATGCCGGACAACCGGCAGACGGCCTGCACGACTTCCAGTTCCGGCTGTTCGATGACGAAATCGCTGGCGGTCAGGTTGGCGTCGACCAGTCGCTGTCGTCGGTGGATGTCGATGCCGGCATCTTCACCGTGCAGCTGGATTTCGGCGATGGCCCGTTCAACGCGGCGCCGCGCTGGCTGGAGATTGCCGTGCGCGAAACCGGCGCCGGTGCCTACACCACGCTGACGCCGCGCCAACGCATCGGCGCCGCACCGTTCGCCATCGAAACCCTGTTCGTCGCGCCTGGTGCCGTGGACAACATTGCGCTGCAGGACAACGCCGTGACGACCCAGAAGATCGCCGACGGCAACATCTTTCACGACGACCTTGCCAACTTCGCCGTCGGCACCGCCAAGCTGTCCAATCAGGCCGTGACGCGCCTCAAGATCGCCGACAATGCCATTGGCACGTCGCAGATCGAGGACGACGTCGTCACGTCGGCGGACATTCGCGATGGCACCATCACGCCCGATGACATCGACGGAGGACTCTACGCACGCAAGACGCAGGTGCTGTACTACACCAGTCAGGCCGCCGTCAGCGCGGGCAAGGTGGTGGCCACGGTGAGCTGCGCGGACAACAACGACATCCCCGTCATCGCGGTGTGCAATCCGCTGTTGACGCTGTCCGCACTGCGCCTGGTGAGCGAGCGGATCAGCGATTTCGGGAGTGATGCAGGGCCTGCCACGCTCCAGTGTCGGATGGTCAACGACAATCCCAGCGTGCCCGAGGCCTTTGAAGCCACCATCGGATGCGTTGCGGTGCCATGAGCATGCAGGGCGTGCGCGCCGTCGCCTCGGGACTCGCACTGAGACTCGCCCTGTTCTGCGACCTTGCGTCGGCGGCGGCGGACTGCGGCCGGCTGTCGCCGCGCGACTGCCAGGAGCGCGAGGCGCGCACGCTGAAGGCGAACTACCTGCGCAACCTGCAGTTCGTCGATCAGCCACCATCGGGTGATGGTTATGTCGAAGGCGTTGACGGAAGTCTGACGGTGGCGCGCAGCCTGTCCGGGCCGCCACGGATCACCGGCACGGTGACGATCGAGCACCTGGTCGGCCGCTTCCGCCACCGGCTGGCGTCCTCGCGCGACGTGATGCAGTACGGCCGCGAGGCGAAGGTGGCCGGCACGGTAACCGTTCGCAGCGGACGACTGGCGATCTACAGCCCGGTGGACATTGATTTCTGGCAGATGGCTGCGCTGTTCGTCGACAGGCCCGTGCGCGGCGAAGCCTCACCGGACGAGCTGCTGCTGAAAGGCTGGAAGCGTATCGATGTCGAACCCGGTTCGACTGTCCGCTTCACTGCGCAGCTGATCGCGGTGGGTGGTGATCACTTGTTGTTGCTGCATGCACCGGACGGTGAAGCCAGCGACATCGAGATGACGCTATTGCCGCCCTAGTGCGTCGCCACGGCCTCGGCCGCCTGCAGCGCGTCGGCCAGCGCCACGGTGCGGTAATAGCCCGGCGACCAGGCGCGCGCGACGCCGAGCATGCGGCCGGCCGTGGCCATGTCACCCAGCTCCAGCGCCAGCGTGCCGGCCACGATGGCCGCCTCGGCTTCGATGTCCAGGACGCCAATGCCGCGCGCGCGCCGCACCACGCCAAGCATACCGGCGAGCGCCGGTTCGGCCTGCCCCGACAGGGCCTGCCGCTGTGCGTCGATCAGGTCATATTCAAGCTTGAGCACCGGATTGTTCCGGAAACCCTCACCGGAATTGAGCACGACCTCGAGTGGTCGTCCAGCGGCGCCGACATCGCCCACTGCTAGGAGCAGCTGTGCCAGCTCCAGTCGCGCTCGCAGCGCGTCCTGGCGTTCACCCATGGCCTCGAAGTCGCGGATCACCGCTTCGTGTGCCGCGATGCTGTTCACGCCTGCCTTGCCTTGCCGAAGCACCAGCCGACCTCGCACCTGGCGCTCCCAGGCCAGACCCAATGCGTCATCATTTCCGTGCGCCACCTCGCGTGCGCTATCGAGCATCTGCGCTGCGAGGTCGAAGCTGGCCTGACGCATGCGCACCTCCGCCAGCTCCTCATAGTTGTCGAAAACGTCGTGGAGCAGTTCCAGCTCCACGGCCGTTTCCAGAGCGCGTTCGAGCTGGACGGCCGCTTCTTCGAAACGACCGCTACGGCGCAGGATGCGCGCAATGCCATAGCGCGATGCGGCAATCAGTGACGGAAAGCCGTGCTGCTCGCGGATCTGCATGGCCTCCTCGTGATAGCGCCCTGCTTCGGCAATCCGACCCATGTCCTCGGCGAGATAGCCAAGATTGGTCAGCGCCATGCTCAGGAAATACGGCCGTTGCTGCTCACGCAGCAGCACTTCCGCCTCCCGCGCGTGCTCCCAGGCGGCGTCGTAGTGCAGCTGCGACTGCTCGGCGAAAGCGAGGCTGTTGAGGATGCGCGCACGCAGCAGCGGGTCGATGCCGGGCTCGACCAGAGCAGCGGCCAGCAGCGAAACCGCCTGGTCGACCTCACCGGCATACCAGAGCAGGTTGCCCACCTCGAACTGCAGGCGGACGCGGGCGTCGCGTGCCGATACCGGCAGGGCGTCCAGCAGCCCGCGAAAGCGCTGCACCGATGCACCGACATCCGCCGGATCGAAAGCGACCCGCGCCGCGGCTACCTTGAGCGGAATCGAATCCGGCGCCCGTGCCTGTGCCGCATCCAGTAGCGCCACTGCCTGACGGCGATCATCGTGCATGCTGGCTTCGAGGCCACGGCTGTAGAGTTCGACCGCCAGCGGATCGCCGAGGTCCAGCTCGCGCGGCACCCGCGTCGGCAAACGGCCATCAATCGCCTCCAACACCACGCGCGCCAGCTCGCGGGCGATCAGCGTCGCATCAGCGGCTTCGAAGCGACCCTCCGTCGATGCCATCGTCGGCTGCGCCAGCGCCCAGCCCACCACGAATTGACCATCGACCCGCGACACTGATGCCTGCAGGCCGTGCGCGGCACCAACGAATCCGGCGCGACGGGAAAGCTCACCGTCGGGGACTTCGTCGAGTTCGGCCGGACCCAGCACCTCGACATTTGCCGACTGACCGATGAGGTCGCGGGTGGCCGTTGCCAGTCCGGTCTGGAACCAGTCGAAATCGCTCTCCCCGGTGGCGTTGTCGAACGGAAACACCGCCACGCGTACTGGCGCAACGGCGGGCGACTCGCTGACCGCCATGCCAGCTGTCGATGACTCCGGGGCAGCCGACAAACGCCAGGCGCCAAGACCCACGCCCATTGCCGCCATCAGCACGATGGCCGCAGCCCAGTAGATCTTGTGCTGTCCTGCCGGTGGCGGGACGGGATGTGCGGATGTTCTTGCCGGGGACGCGCTCACTTCGATCACGTCCACTGCCGCTTCGAAGCGCACGCCGCGACCATGCACGGTGCGGATGAATGCCTGTGCACGGCCATCGTCGCCAAGGGCCGCACGCGCCTTGCGCACAGCCTGCGCGATGGTCGCGTCGGTGAGGTGCTGGTTATCCCAGACCTCCGCCAGCAAGCGCTCCTTGGACAGTACTTCGCCGGGATGCCGAACCAGGAACAGCAACAGGTCGAACACCAGCCCTTGCACCGGAACCGGCTCGCCGTCGCGCAGCAGCTGCTGCGCGGAAGGATCGATCTCGAAATCGCCGAAGCGATAGCGTGTCAGGTCTGGATGCACGGTCTTCGCCGCCGGGGCATGGGGCGAGTATAGCGATGGGGTTTTCCTCGCGACCACCAACCGGGTCCGCGATGTATGGCGGACAGGCAAGCAAGAACGCCCCACTCCCGTTGCCGGGAGCAGGGCGTGCCGCGCGGTACCGCGTCGCTACCGGACTAGGCCGGCACCTCGATTCGACACCCCGGGGGTGGTGCCAGAACCGGTGTCCCCCGCGACAGGTTCAGGATGCGCGCCGGTCGCGTTCGGAAAAATCGGAAAAAGCCTGATTCTGGGGTAGGAAAAATCCTACCCCGCGTCATCGCCCGAGGTTGCCAGTCGCCAGGACAACCCACTGACCCGCATCAGGCGACGACTGATCGCCGCATCCAGCACGCCGGGACCGGCCATCACCGCAAGGGTCTGGCGGGCGCGGGTGACGGCGGTGTAGAGCAGCTGCCGGCCAAGCACACGACTGCCCACCTCACCCAGCACGACATCGACGTGCTCGTACTCGGAACCCTGGGCCTGGTGCACGCTCAGCGCCCAGCCCGGCTGGTGGGCCGGCAGCAATGCCAGCGGCAGCGCGCGTGGCTGGCCCTGCGCATCGCGGAACCAGGCCTCGAGCCGATCATCCGCCGCTGCCAGCACCACACCGGTATCGCCATTGGCAAGACCGAGTCGCGGCTGGTTTTCGCGGATCAGCAGCAACTGTCCCGGGTAGTGGGTACTGCCGAGTCGAGCGGCTTTCGACGCCAGGCCCGCGTCAAGGCGCCGGTTGATCGCGTCGGCGCCCAGCGGCCCCCGTCGCAACGCGCAGAGAACGCGGTAGTCGTCCATCAACGACAGCGCCTGCTCGGGGCTGGCTGCAGCCTGCAGGCCGGCGTGCAGCGTCGCGACGCGCGCCGACAAGCTCGACAGGACATGGCCGACGCTGCTGCCTTCCAGACGCAATGCCGCCTCCGAATCCAGCAGTGCCCGTGCCGCGGCGACATCGCCCACGCACACGGCATCGGCCAGACGACCGATGGCCGAGCCGGCACCAAAGCGATGGTTGTGTTGCAGGGTGACGCGATGCCCGGACAGTGGCCCACCTCCAGCTGCGGCCGAGTCGAGGGCGGACAGCACGTCGCCGGTTTCCACCGACGCCAGCTGGTTGTGATCGCCAACCAGCAGCAGTCGCGCGCCCGGCGACAACGCATCCAGCAGGCGAGCCATCAGTGGCAGGTCGACCATCGATACTTCATCCACCACCAGCAGATCGGTTGGCAGCGGTCGACCGGCGTGATGGCGTGGCGAACTGCCATCGGGGCGCAGACCAAGCAGGCGATGCAGCGTCTGCGTCGACCCCATGTTTCCAGCACCCGCCAGCGCCGCCGTGATGCGGCCGTCCCGGTCGATGGCCGGCAGGCGCTGGCGCAGGCTGTCATCCAGGCGTGACGCCGCCTTGCCGGTGGGGGCGGCCAGGTGGATGCGCTTGACCGACGGATCAGCCGCGACCAGCGCATCCAGCAGTCGCAGAACCGTGTGCGTCTTGCCGGTGCCCGGCCCACCACAGAGGATCAACAGCCTCGATGACAGCGCGATCGCCGCGGCTGCCCGCTGCCGGGCATCGTGCTCATCCGCCTTCTCAAAGCGCGACGACATCACGCCCGCCACGACATCCACCGCAAGCCCGGTGGAAGATGCGCGCAAAAGCAGCGCCTCGGCCACGCCCTGCTCGTAGACCGCATAGCGACGCAGCTGCAGCAGCTCGCCCTGCAGGCAAAGCAGCGCAGTCGTTCCCGGGTCATCGCTGACCCAGGGCGACTGTCGCAGCCGGGCCGCCCAGGCATCGGCGTCGGGCGCCAGTTCGGCCATCAGCAGGCCCGCATCAGCCACGGCGTCGAGCTCACCGGCAGGCAGCGCATCCAGCGTCGATGCCGGATCATCGAGACGGAGTCCGCTGTGGCCTGCAACCACTGATCGGCTGGCCAGCGCCGCGGCCAGCGCAACCGCATCGCGGACCTCGGGCGCGGCTTCGGGATGGCGGCGCAGCACCAGATCGCCCAGCGCACGATCCACCTCGCGCAGCACGCCGGCGTCACGGAGCTGCTTCAATGCCGCCGCGCTCATGCAAGATCTCCCGGGCTGCCTTCGAACAGGGCGTCCATGGCGTCGAGCAGCTGTTCAGTCGGTCGATCCGCGAATACGCCCTGCGCTGCCGGCAGGGACGCTTCGCCAGCCACGCGACCACGCATGAAAAGGTAACGCACGCCGCCGAAATGCCGCGCCGGATCGTACGACGCGCCGAGACGTTGCCGAAGCCAGCGATGCAGGGCCAGCGCGTAGAGCAGGTACTGCAGATCGTAGTGGTGTTCGCGCATGGCCAGTGCCAGCGCCGCGTCGTCGTAGGCCGGCAGGCGGTTGGTCTTGTAGTCGAGCAGGTAGAACGCGTCAGCGTCCCGGTAAACCAGATCGATGAAGCCGTGCAGCAGACCTTCGAGGCGCTCCGCGCGTGCGCCGAACCGCGTCACGCCAACGAGATACCCATTCGCCTGCAACAGTCGCAGCAGGTCTTCGCCACGACTGGCACGCAGCCGCAGCTCGAACTCCAGTTCCGGCTGGCATTGGGCTGGTGGAAGGTCGATCAGCCGCAGGTTTCCGCCAGCGATGGTCGGCAGCGGTGCCAGCAGTGCAGCCACCGCGAGCCGCTGCGCCTGCTGCTTCGCGCTGGCGGCATTCTCGATGCGATCCGCGTCGATGCCTTCGCGCTGCAGCGCCGCCAGCAGGGCCTTTTCGGCGGCCTCTGGCATGCGCAGCACTTCGCCATCGCGCCAGTCAGCGAACGACGCGGATTCCAGCAGCGCGTGCACGGCGTTGCCAAAACCGGGACCGGCCGGACCGGCATTGCCCGGCCATTCGTCCTCGACCATCACGCCAGCATCGACATCGGAGCCGGCCGGCTTTTCGTCCTCCGCACCGGCATCATTGAGCAGCGTCGCATCCACTCCGCGAACCAGCGCGCTGAAACTGTGCCGGCGCCAGTCATCCGCAGGTCGCATTGCAGCCACCCGCGCCGACAGTGCATGGGCTTCACGCGGTTCCGGCAACAGTCTGGGCGATACGCCAGCGTCGACATCCAGTGCCTGATGATGGATCGCCTCCGGGCAGGTAGCGGCCACGGCATCCAGGCATTCGCCGGCATGCGCTTGGGCCAGTCCTTCCGCCGCAAACAGGCGACTGAGCCCATAGTCCGGGCGTTTGGAATACGGCACCCAGAACACCCGCGCGGCCCAGCGCGCACGGGTCAACGCGACGTACGCCAGGCGAACCGACTCGGCCAGTTCCTCCTGCGCCAGCGCCTCACGCGCTGCGCGATCCGCCTCCGATTCGACCGTTCCAACGCAGGCGCGCCAGTGCTGCTGGTCGGCCGCATCGTGGAAGCGGAACAGCTTGAGGGTGTCGCGTAGCCCGCCAGCCGACGGCAGTGCAATGAACGGCAGGTAGACGATGCCGAACTCCAAACCCTTGCTCTTGTGCACGGTCATCACCTGCACGCGGTCGGCATCGGTTTCAAGTCGCGGCTGCTGCGCCTCGTCGCGGGCATCGGCATCAGCCATCTGCTGCTCCAGCCAGCGCAGCACGTCGGTCTGGTCGTGCAGCTGGGCACGGGCGGCATCGAGCAGTTCGGCAAGGTGCCGAGTATTGGCGAAACGACGCGCGCCATCGCGGCGACGCAGCCAACGCAACGACGCCGTCGACAGCAGGTGATCCACCAGCGCCAGCGTCCCACGCTCGCGCCAGCAGCGGCGCCACTCGCTGACCACGGCAAGATCGAAGTCCGCATCGGCAACGCCCGCCGTGCTGTCGTCCAGCGCTGCGATCGCTGCGGCATCAAGGCCAATCAGATCGGTGGCCAATGCCGCACGCAGGGCGCGACCGTCACCGTCGCGCAGCAGTGCGCGCAACAGACGATGCAGTTCGACGGCTTCATCGGTCGCGAACAGGCTCTCCTGCCCGGCGCGCACCGCGGCCACGCCGTGATGCGCCAGGGCAAGCTGCACGCGGGTCGCCTCGATATTCGTGCCGACCAGCACGGCGATGTCGCCGGCTCGCAGCGGACGTCTGCCTTCACCATCGGCAACGGTCGCCTCACCGCGACGCGCTGCGTCCAGCCAGCCAACGATGTCAGCCACCGTGGCGTCGAGCGCGATCTTCGACAGTTCGTCCTTGCGCCGATCCTTGCCATCATCGGTCGATGGTGGCGACCACAGGGTCAATGCCGGCGGCGGTGCGTCGCCTCGCAACAGAGCGCTGTCGTCATCCAGACCGGCCAGCGCATCATGGAAGCTGATTCGCGGATCGACAAAGGCGTCGTCGCGTCGCGCGCCAAACAGGCTGTTTGCCGCGGCAACCAGCGATGGACGGCTACGGAAGTTGCGATCCAGCCGCCATGTCTCACCCGCCTCGCCAGCGGCGCGCAGGTAGGTGTGGATATCGCCATTGCGGAAGCGGTAGATCGCCTGCTTGGGATCGCCCACCAGCACCAGCGTCGCATCGTCGCGACCGGCATAGAGCCGCTGCAGGATGCGCCACTGGCGATCATCGGTGTCCTGGAATTCATCGACCAGTGCCAGCGGCTGCGCGCGACGGATCGCAGCCGCCAATGCCTTGCCACGCCCACCATCTTCGAGTGCACGATCCAGATCATCGATCAGGTCATCGAAGCTGCGCACGCGACGACGCTGCTTCAGCTCGGCCAGTCGCGAAGCCGCTTCGGCGCGCAGCTCGTGCAGCAGGTTGATGGCCTGCGCCTGCATGGCCTCCCGTCGCCGTTCGACCGCCACCGCCACCGCGTCGACCGCATCGAACAGCGCGTGGTGCGGTGTTCGTCCATCCTTCTTGGTCTTGTCGGACAGATGCTGCTGTCCGAGCAGGTGCAACGGCTTTGGCCAGTCGTCCGGCGGTAGTGGCAGACGCAATTTGCCGTCCAGCAAACGCCAGGCCGCCGCAACCGACGGCGCCTTGTAGCTCACTCCGTTGAGACCGGGCATGGCGTCCGCCAGCAGGACGACCGCTTCGTCCCGCGACGCGGAATGAATGGCTTGCAGCCGCGCCAGCGCCCGGGCCAGGCTGGCGTCGACATCTTCCGTGACGGCTTCTGGTGGCGGCGACAACGGCGCATCCTGCGCCAACAGGCTGCGAAGGCTGTCCGCCATCTCCTCGGGACGACGCCATAGCAACAACATTGCTTCAGCACGGCTGTCATCGGCCTGCGCGATGTCGCGCCACAGCCCGTCGCAGACTTCCTGCAGACGGGCGCGATCATCGCCATCCAGTTCGCCGGGATCGAGCAGATGACCGCTGGCGAAGGCATGTTCGGACAATACGCGCTGGCAGAAGCCGTGCAGCGTGGAGATTGGCGCCTGGTCGAGGTCCAGCAGACATAACGACAGATGCGCATCCAGCTTCGCCGCATCACCATCCCCGGCCAGCGCCAGACGCAGCGTGGCGCGCACCAGCCGGGGTTCGGCCTCGAGCGAAGCGTCATCCGTCAAAACGGCGGGATCGCGGCGGGCACTGGCCAGTTGATTCGCGGCCATGGCGAGACGGGCACGCAGGCGCTGCCGCAGTTCGGCGGTGGCGGCTTCGGTGAAGGTCATGACCAGCACCTCGGGCACGCGCCATCGCTCGACCAGCAGTGCGCGCAGGTACAGCGTCGCCAGAGTGAAGGTCTTGCCAGTGCCCGCACTGGCCTCGATCAGGCGCAGGCCGGACAGCGGCAGGTTGAGGCCGACATCGCTGGCCAGCAGCTCGTCGCCGGGCAGCATGCTCATGCCAGCGGCTCCGGTTCGGACAGACAGTCGAACAGCGGCTCGAAGACGCGGCAGGCGATCTCGCGGAAGCGCGCTGCCAGTGGATCATCGAACTCCAGGTCGGCGAAGCGATACGGCCGGAACGCCAGCAGCACCGCGGGATCATCGGCTTCGTACTGGCTGGCGCCCTGTTCCGACCACAGCCGGCCAAACGCTGTCGGCGCTGGCATGCCTTCGGTGCTTCGCTTCTTCGCCGAGGGACGCAGCGCGCTGACGAATTCCGCAGCCGCCTGCGGCAACAGCGGCAGCGGGTGGCGCTGGCTGTCGCGATAGCAGGCAAGCAATGCCGAAAGCGGCTTCTGTGCTGCCCCCGTCGTGATCGCTGGCAGCTGCCAGCGGCTCGCTGTCTTTTCATGCAGACCAAACAACCAGCTGTCGCCACCGACACCGGCCACCTGGCGACACAGGTGCTGCAGCCAGAACGCCAGCAAGTGACGGCCATCGACTCGACCGCCCTCGATCAACGCCGCCTCGCGAGCGCCATCACCGGCGCCCAGCCAGGGCAGACGTCCATGCACACGAAAACCGTCGCAAGCAAAGGCCGGAAGCTCTGCCGGCAACGCCGCCTGTTCGCGACGCCAGGCGTCGAAGGTTCGCCATAGCGGCGCGATGTCGGCAACGCCGTTGGCCAGTACGCGACGCCCGACCGCACCAGCGGGCAGCAGGGCCTGCGCCCGCAGCGAGGCCAGACTGTCCTCCCAGTCCACGTCGCCGCGATGGTCCCAGGCATCCAGCAGCGCCCGGCGCCGCTGCGAACGTTCCAGCGGATCGGCCAGCGCCAGCGGTTCGCGATCCAGCTCAAGTTCATCGATGCGCGGCAATGCGATGTCGAGGCGATCACGCAGGAAGGCTCGCGGTGGCAGACGCGACCACGCCAGCAGTTCGGCAAGATCGAGTTCGAGCGACTCCTCGCCCACTTCTTCGTCAAGAGGCGAAGCGCAGAACGGTGGTGCTTCCAGGGATGGGGCATGGGCAGCACGTGCGGCGTCCAGCCAGCGATGACTGAAGCTGGCGCGACGCGAGTCACTGCCGTCAAACAGTGACGCGTCGAAAGGCTGCAGCGGATGCGCCACGTGGATGGCCTGGCGGGCCTGCTTCGGGTCGTCAAAACACGCACTGGCAGCGTCGAGCAGATCCAGTACGGGCGCAGCCGGCGGCAGCTCGGCACCGCTCTTCGCGTCGAAGCCGACATAGCTCACGTGGAAATGATCCTGCGCCGCGCAGAGAAGCTGCAGGAACAGGAAGCGGTCGTCCTCGCGCACCGAGCGGTCACCGATACGACGACGCTTCGGATCGCGCAGGTCCGCCAGCAGGCGGTTGAGGTCGCCGCCCGGCTCGCGACGCGGATAGGCGCCATCGTCCATGCCCAGCACCCAGATCATGCGGAACGGCACGCTGCGCAGCGGCACCATGCCGGCGAAGCTGACACCACCGCCCAGCAGCGCCTGCCTTGGCCGGACGGCATCGATCTGCTGCCGCAAGGCGGCACGCACGATCTCGCGTGGCAGTCGCCATCCGGGATCAACCGCGTTTACCGAGCCGGCCCAATCCTGGAGCTGCGCCCGCAACATGGGCAGGGCGCGAAGCCCTTCCTCGTCATCGGCGTCAACCGGCAGCAGGTCGTCGATCAGGCGCAGCAGCGCGTCGCGCCATTGCGACGCCGTCTTTGGCTGCGCCAGCATCGCCGCATGGCGATCCACCAGCGCATTGAGCTGCAGGACGGCATCGAGCACGGTACTGTTCGCTCCCTCGATGATCGGCAGCCCCGCAATGCCCGCCAGCCGTTCGCCGTGGGCCGGATCGCCGCTGGCCATGCCGAGCAGCAGACGATCCGTACCGAAGGCCCAACTGAAGGCGTCAGGTTCGTCGCGATTCCCACCACGACCATGGCGCACACCTGCTTCATGCAGCCAGTCGCCAATGCGTGCGGCGCCGGCCGCATCGATCCCGAGTCGACGCTGCAGGGCTGGCAGCGCGAGCAGGTCCAGCGTTTCGCTCAGCGGCTGCCCGGAGCCGGCCAGTTCGAACAGGCGCAGGAACAGGCCGGGCAGTGGGTGTTCGGATAGCAGGCCCTGGTCGGCAAGACTGAAAGGAATGTGCCGTGGATCGTCTGCCTCGATGCCGCCGAAAACCGCGTGGATCGCATCAGCATAGGCATCGATGTCGGGCGTCAGCACGGCGATGTCGCGCGGCCGCAGCGGCGGCTGTCCGTCGTCGCGCGGTTGCAGCAGCGACAGCAGCTGGTCGTGCAGCACTTCGATCTCGCGCAGGCGTCCATGGCAGGCATGCACGCGCAGGCTGCCATCGGCGGCCAACCGCGGATCGGCCGGACCGGGCGCATCGCCAGCATCCGAACGCGAATCGCGCCGCCACAGCACGTCGGCCTGCAGCCGCGACAGCAGCGATGCGCGGGGGTCCGGCTCGCGCAGGGACTCGATCTCGCCGGCCGGCTGCACCTGTTCGTAGCTGAAGATCTGCGCCACCACGTCGCGGCCAGCCCGACCCATGCGTGACAGCAGCGGGTTCTCGTCAACGGGAAACGCATCGATCCCGGCTTCGCGCAGGCGCTCGCGCTCGCCCTTCACATCGCCCCAATACTCGGCGCAGGGCGTCGGCATGTAGAAGCGCGTATCGATGTGCTGCCCGACGATGCCGAGCAGGCGCAGCACGTCCGGCGATACATTCAGGCAGCCAAACACGAACAACCGTCCGGGCAATGCCGGCGGCGTGATGGCGCCGTTCCCGAAATGACGTAGCCAGCTGTCCAGCAGTGCGGCACGCGACGGCGTATCAATGGCGCCGGCAAGACGATGGAACAGCCGTGCCTGCCAGTCGTCGCTGGCATCGATGTCCCCACGCTGCCAGCGCATCACCTTGTCACGCCGCCAGGCCTGGTACTTGTCGTACACCGATGCCATTTCATCGGCCAGCTGGAAGGCGCGAACCGGATCATCACCTCCCTCCGCGTCACGGCCCTGCAAGTAGTCCTGCAGCGAAACCGGCAGCTGCCCGCGATCTTCGAAGTCGCGCAGAAGGCGCCAGCGCAGGCGTTCGGCATCCCAGGGCGAATGTTCCGGCAGCGCGGTGTGCCCAAGTATTGGCGCCGCGGCGTGCAGCAGGTTCCACACCAGTTCACCCGGGCGCAGGAAGCGGATGTTCGCGGCGACGCCGTTCTGCTCCGCCAGCCGGAACTGCAGCCAGCGTTGCAACCCGGCATGTGGCACCAGCACCACTTCCGGCGACAGCACGGCTGCGAGATCCCGCGGCTCGGCCAGGCGAGCGGCGAGATCGATGGCCAGTCCGTCGATGTCGTTGCCGTAGTGAAGGAAGAACATGTTTGGCTGCGATGCGGTGTGACCGCAGTGTGGCCGATCCGGGTCTCGGTGGTCGAGACAACGCGTTCCGGCATGCCGATGGCTGCTGGCCGCCTGCTATCCTGCCGACTGTCCCGACTGCTGACCATTCCATGAGCGATACCGCCGCCCTGCTTCCCGCCGTCGAAACCGAAACCGGGCCTAATCCGCAATGGTCGGTGATCTGGCTGCATGGCCTTGGCGCCGATGGCCACGACTTCGAGCCCATCGTGCCGCAGCTGCTGGAGCGCGGTTGGCCGGCGATCCGCTTCGTGTTTCCGCATGCGCCGGTGCGCCCGGTCACCATCAACGGCGGCATGGCCATGCGTGCCTGGTACGACATTCTCGGCACCGAAATCGCCATGCGGCAGGATGAGAAGGGCGTGCGCGAATCCATCGCGCAGCTGGAAGCGCTGATCGCCCGGGAAAACCAGCGCGGGATTCCCGACGAACGCATCATCCTGGCCGGCTTTTCACAGGGCGGCGCGATCGTGATGGCTGCAGCACTACGTCACGGGAAGCACCTGGGCGGCCTGATGGCGCTGTCGACCTACCTGCCCATGGCCGAGCAGAGCTCCGACGAACAGTCCGAGGCCAGCAAGGGACTCGCCACCTTCATGGCGCATGGCTCACTGGATCCGGTCGTACCGCAGGCGCTGGGGCTGATGAGCCGCGAGAAGCTGGTCGCACTGGGACTCGACGTGGAGTGGCACAGCTATGCCATGCCGCATTCAGTATCCGCCCAGGAGATCGCCGATATCGCCGCCTGGATGGGCCAGCGCTTCCGCAGCGGCTGAACATGGCAACGATGCAGCGCCCGCGCGAATGGCTGCCAGACCTGTGCCGGCTACCGGCGTTGACGGCGATGATGGTGGCAGCGGAGATCGTCGTGCTGCTGCTGGCGCTGGCGCCATCACAGGAAGGCATCTGGGATTTCCCGCGCTTCTACGCCTCCAGTCTGTTCGCGCAGTGGCTGGCGCTGAGCTCGGCCCTGCTCCTCTGCAAGACGCGACCGCTGCTGCATCGGCTGCCGGTCTGGCTCGGTGCGCTGATTGCCTGGCTGGAGCCGGTGTCGATGGCCGCACTGGGCGCCTACCTGCTGCACGAAATCGATACCGGCATCGGCCTGCACATGACACTGCCCCGCGAATACCAGGCGGTATTCGTCGGCGGCGTGGCGGCGCTGGCGGCGGTCATCAGCGCCGCGGCGCTACGCTATTTCTATGTCCAGCAGCAGTGGGCGGAGCAGGTGCAGGCCAAGGCGGACGCCGAGGTGCGAGCGCTGCAGGCCCGCATCCGCCCACATTTTCTTTTCAACAGCATGAACAGCATCGCCAGTCTGGTGCGGCGTGACCCGGAAACCGCCGAGCGCGCCATCGAGGATCTGGCAGACCTGTTCCGCGCCGCGCTGGGCGCCGGCCAGGGACCGGCATCGCTGGATGAGGAAATCACGCTGGGCGAGCGCTACCTCGCCATCGAGAAGCTGCGACTGGGTGATCGTCTTGAAGTCGAATGGCAGCGCGATGGCGATCTGCCGCTGGATCTGCAGATGCCGCGCCTGATCCTGCAGCCGCTGCTGGAGAACGCCATCATCCACGGCGTAGCGCGCCTGGAACATGGGGGCTGCATCCATATTGGCCTGCATGTCGAAGCCGGGCAGCTGCTGATCCGTATCGGCAATCCGACGCCACGGTTGCGCGGCGCCAGCGGCAATTCCCATGCGCAGGCCAGCATCGAGCAGCGCCTGCGCCATCACTTCGGCGACGCCGCGCGGGTGACGATCGACCGTCGTGACGATTACTATGAGTGCACGCTTGCCCTGCCACTGGCGGCGGCGGCCTGATCACGTCGCCCCGGTACCCGTCACCACCACTGCAGAGGAACGACATGTCCATGAAAGTGTTGATCGCTGACGACGAACCGCTGGCACGTGAGCGCCTGCGCGACCTGCTGCGCGATGCCTCCGGCGTTCAAATTGTTGGCGAAGCGGCGAATGGTCGCGAGGCGGTGGAAATGGCGAGCGAGACTGGCGCCGACACCGTGCTGCTCGACATCTCCATGCCCGTCGTGGACGGGCTTGAAGCCGCACGTCACCTGGCCACGCTGGATCCTCCGCCGGCGGTGATCTTCTGCACCGCCTACGATGAGCACGCGTTGGCCGCGTTCGAAGCCCGCGCGATCGATTATCTCGTCAAGCCGGTACGCGCCGAGCGCCTGCTGCAGGCACTGCAGCGCGCCGCGCAGCTCAGCGGCGACAACGTCGTGGCGCTGGGGCGCGAGATCAAGGGCGAGGAGAAGCGCCGCAGCCATCTCTGCGCTCGCATGCGAGGCAGCCTGCGACTGATCCCACTGGAGGAGGTCTACTACCTGCAGGCCGAGGAGAAGTACACGATCGTCCACCACGCCCGCGGCGAGGACCTGATCGAGGAATCGCTGAAGTCACTGGAAAAGGAGTTTGGCGACATGTTCCTGCGGATCCACCGCAACTGCCTGATCGCCGCCGACGAACTCATGGAATTGCGCCGCGATGCCGACGGCCAGGCTCGCGCCGTATTGCGCAGCGTGGACGCCGAACTCGAAGTCAGCCGCCGCAGCCTGCCTGGCCTGCGCCAGCGCGTTCGCGGGCACTGAGACGTCGCCGATGGTTGCACGGTTGCGTATCGCCACGCGCCAGAGCGCGCTTGCCCTTTGGCAGAGCGAGCATGTCGCGGCGCGTCTGCGACAGCTTCATCCTGGACTGCACATCGAACTGGTTCCGCTGAGCACCCGCGGCGACCAGGTGCTGGATCGCCCCTTGGCGCAGATCGGCGGCAAGGGGCTGTTCCTGAAGGAGCTGGAAGTCGCGATGCAGGCCGGCCATGCCGACATTGCCGTGCATTCGCTGAAAGACGTGCCGATGGAGCTGGAAGACGGCTTCGCCATCGGTGCCATCCTGGATCGCGCCGACCCCTTTGACGCCTTCGTCAGCAACCGCTTCGAACGCTTTCAAGACCTGCCGCAAGGCGCCTGCGTTGGCACCTCCTCGCTGCGTCGCCAGGCCCAGCTGCGCGCACGCCGTCCGGACTTGCGGCTCCTGGACCTTCGCGGCAACGTCAATACCCGTCTGGCCAAGCTCGACAGCGGCGACTTCGACGCCATCATCCTGGCTGCGGCCGG
This sequence comes from Rhodanobacteraceae bacterium, assembly GCA_024233975.1. Classification (GTDB taxonomy): domain Bacteria; phylum Pseudomonadota; class Gammaproteobacteria; order Xanthomonadales; family Xanthomonadaceae; genus JACKOX01. The sequence goes on along the minus strand of JACKOX010000002.1, from coordinate 243,838 downwards.
CCTCGAACGCCTCGGTTTCCACGAGCGGATCCGCGAGCGCCTTTCTGCCCCCGACTGGCTTCCGGCTGCCGCACAAGGCGCCATTGCCATCGAGATCCGCGATGGTGACGACTCCATCAACAAGGTTCTCTCCGGGCTTCATGATGCTGAAACCGCGACGCGTGTCGACGCCGAGCGCGCCATGACCCGTCGCCTGCAGGGCAGCTGCCAGGTACCGATCGCGGCGTTCGCCGAGCGCAACGGCGATCAGCTCCACCTCACCGGACTGGTCGGCGACGCTACCACCGGAGAGCTGATGCGCCAGACAGCCAGCGGCCCGATCGACGCACCCATCGCCCTCGGCATCGCCGTGGCCGAAGCTTTGCTCGAAGACGGCGCAGGACGCCTTCTGAACGCGTTGACCTGAGGGGCACGCTTCGGCTGTTGCGACGTATTCGCCCTTGCGCGACTCCGCTTCATTGTCGCCAGCATTCAAGCAACAGCGGCATTTCCGGTGCTTTTTAACCGCCCAACGAGAACGCCCCGACCAGCGTTAGCTGATCGGGGCGTTGGAATAAGGCCCTGGCGATGACCTACTCTTGCATGCGGATGCACACTACCATCGGCGCGGCTGCGTTTCACTTCCGAGTTCGGGATGGGATCGGGTGGTGCCACAGCGCTATGGTCGCCAGGGAGACGGTGGAGCGTCGCGGGAGCCTTGTAGGCTTCGCGCCGTCTCGCGTTGGACTTGGATATGTAGCGAGGTTTGTTTCGAACTGCTCAACGTGTGGTTGAGGAAGTCGAAGCGATTTGAGGTTATATGATCAAGCCGCACGGATCATTAGTACTGGTTAGCTCAACGTGTTGCCACGCTTACACACCCAGCCTATCAACCACCTAGTCTTGATGGTTCCTTTAGGGGAGTCTAGCTCCCGGGAGATCTCATCTTGAGGCGCGCTTCCCGCTTAGATGCTTTCAGCGGTTATCGCTTCCGAACGTAGCTACCCGGCAATGCCACTGGCGTGACAACCGGAACACCAGAGGTTCGTCCACTCCGGTCCTCTCGTACTAGGAGCAGCCCCTCTCAAATCTCCAACGCCCATGGCAGATAGGGACCGAACTGTCTCACGACGTTCTGAACCCAGCTCGCGTACCACTTTAAATGGCGAACAGCCATACCCTTGGGACCGACTACAGCCCCAGGATGTGATGAGCCGACATCGAGGTGCCAAACACCGCCGTCGATATGAACTCTTGGGCGGTATCAGCCTGTTATCCCCGGAGTACCTTTTATCCGTTGAGCGATGGCCCTTCCATACAGAACCACCGGATCACTAAGACCTACTTTCGTACCTGCTTGATCCGTCGATCTTGCAGTCAAGCGCGCTTATGCCTTTGCACACACTGCACGATGTCCGACCGTGCTGAGCGCACCTTCGTGCTCCTCCGTTACTCTTTGGGAGGAGACCGCCCCAGTCAAACTACCCACCATACACGGTCCCTGACCCGGATCACGGGCCGAGGTTAGAACGTCAAGCACATCAGGGTGGTATTTCAACGTTGGCTCCATGCAATCTAGCGATCACACTTCAAAGCCTCCCACCTATCCTACACAGACGAACTCAACGTTCAGTGTAAAGCTATAGTAAAGGTTCACGGGGTCTTTCCGTCTTGCCGCGGGAACGCTGCATCTTCACAGCGATTTCAATTTCACTGAGTCTCGGGTGGAGACAGTGTGGCCGTCGTTACGCCATTCGTGCAGGTCGGAACTTACCCGACAAGGAATTTCGCTACCTTAGGACCGTTATAGTTACGGCCGCCGTTTACCGGGGCTTCGATCAAGAGCTTCGCATAAGCTAACCCCATCAATTAACCTTCCGGCACCGGGCAGGCGTCACACCCTATACGTCCACTTTCGTGTTTGCAGAGTGCTATGTTTTTGATAAACAGTCGCAGCCACCTGGTTTCTGAGGCCCTCAAACGCTTCATGGAGCAAGTCCATTAACGTCTAAGGGCGTACCTTCTCCCGAAGTTACGGTACCATTTTGCCTAGTTCCTTCACCCGAGTTCTCTCAAGCGCCTTAGAATTCTCATCTTGCCTACCTGTGTCGGTTTGCGGTACGGTCTTGTTATACCTATGCTTAGAAGCTTTTCCTGGAAGCGTGGCATCAGTGACTTCAGCTCCATCGAGCCTGGTCTCGGTGCTCGGTGTTGACCCTCCGGATTTGCCTAAAGGATCCACCTACCGCCTTTCCCCGGGACAACCAACGCCCGGTACACCTAGCCTTCTCCGTCACTCCATCGCAATTGCAATCGGTGCTGGAATATTAACCAGCTTCCCATCGACTACGCATTTCTGCCTCGCCTTAGGGGCCGACTCACCCTGCGCCGATGAACGTTGCGCAAGGAAACCTTGGGCTTTCGGCGGGGAGGCTTTTCACCCCCCTTATCGTTACTTATGTCAGCATTCGCACTTCCGATACCTCCAGCATGCCTTACGACACACCTTCGCAGGCTTACGGAACGCTCCTCTACCGCGCACACCGAAGTGTGCACCCTAAGCTTCGGTACACTGCTTAGCCCCGTTAAATCTTCCGCGCAGGCCGACTCGACCAGTGAGCTATTACGCTTTCTTTAAAGGGTGGCTGCTTCTAAGCCAACCTCCTGGCTGTCTGGGCCTTCCCACATCGTTTCCCACTGAGCAGTGATTTGGGGACCTTAGCTGTAGGTCTGGGTTGTTTCCCTTTTCACGACGGACGTTAGCACCCGCCGTGTGTCTCCCGCATAGTGTCTACCGGTATTCGGAGTTTGCCATGGTTTGGTAAGTCGCGATGACCCCCTAGCCATAACAGTGCTCTACCCCCGGTAACATTCGTGCGAGGCGCTACCTAAATAGCTTTCGAGGAGAACCAGCTATCTCCGAGTTTGATTAGCCTTTCACTCCTAGCCACAACTCATCCCCGACCTTTTCAACGGGCGTGGGTTCGGGCCTCCAGTGCGTGTTACCGCACCTTCACCCTGGTCATGGCTAGATCACTCGGTTTCGGGTCTACACCACGCGACTATTCGCCCTATTCAGACTCGGTTTCCCTCCGCCTCCCCTATACGGTTAAGCTCGCCACGTAATGTAAGTCGCTGACCCATGATACAAAAGGTACGCAGTCACAGAACAAGTCTGCTCCCACTGCTTGTACGCACACGGTTTCAGGGTCTATTTCACTCCCCTCGCCGGGGTTCTTTTCGCCTTTCCCTCACGGTACTGGTTCACTATCGGTCGGTCAGTAGTATTTAGCCTTGGAGGATGGTCCCCCCATGTTCAGACAGGGTTTCACGTGCCCCGCCCTACTCACTTTTCATCAACTAGGCCCTTTCGAATACAGGGCTATCACCTTCTATGGCCGGACTTTCCAGACCGTTTTCCTAAAACCTAATTGACTTTTGGGCTGCTCCCCGTTCGCTCGTCGCTACTCAGGGAATCTCGGTTGATTTCTTTTCCTCCGGGTACTTAGATATTTCAGTTCCCCGGGTTCGCCCCGTACACCTATGTATTCAGTGCACGGTACCTGTTACCAGGTGGGTTTCCCCATTCGGACATCGCGGGATCAACGCTTGTTGCCAACTCCCCCGCGCTTTTCGCAGGCTGCCACGTCCTTCATCGCCTCTGACCGCCAAGGCATCCACCGTGTGCGCTTATTCGCTTGACCATATAACCTCAAGTCGCCTCAACGTTATATGGACGGTTCTCTAATGCTTTCGCCTTAGCCTCAACGACACGTTGTAAGACAGTTCGTCTCAAACGCTCGCTACATTCCAAGTTTTCAAAGAACACAGACCCGCCACAATGCGAGCCCGCTTTAATCTTTATGTGTACCTAGTTTCCATCAACCGCCAAACTGGTGGAGCCAGTCGGGATCGAACCGACGACCCCCTGCTTGCAAAGCAGGTGCTCTCCCAGCTGAGCTATGGCCCCAATTCAGGTCTCACGCCTTCCCAAACTGGTGGGTCTGGGAGGACTCGAACCTCCGGCCTCACCCTTATCAGGGGTGCGCTCTAACCACCTGAGCTACAGACCCAGGCCGTATTGACTCGTCAATGGAATAGATAACTTGTGAGGACGCCCGCTAAGGCAGGCTGCCTTTCTCAAAAGGAGGTGATCCAGCCGCACCTTCCGATACGGCTACCTTGTTACGACTTCACCCCAGTCATGAATCACACCGTGGTAACCGTCCTCCCGAAGGTTAGACTAGCTACTTCTGGTGCAACCCACTCCCATGGTGTGACGGGCGGTGTGTACAAGGCCCGGGAACGTATTCACCGCAGCATTGCTGATCTGCGATTACTAGCGATTCCGACTTCACGGAGTCGAGTTGCAGACTCCGATCCGGACTGAGATGGGGTTTCTGGGATTGGCTGGCTCTCGCGAGTTTGCAGCCCTCTGTCCCCACCATTGTAGTACGTGTGTAGCCCTGGCCGTAAGGGCCATGATGACTTGACGTCATCCCCACCTTCCTCCGGTTTGTCACCGGCAGTCTCCTTAGAGTTCCCACCATTACGTGCTGGCAACTAAGGACAAGGGTTGCGCTCGTTGCGGGACTTAACCCAACATCTCACGACACGAGCTGACGACAGCCATGCAGCACCTGTCTCACGGTTCCCGAAGGCACCAATCCATCTCTGGAAAGTTCCGTGGATGTCAAGGCCAGGTAAGGTTCTGCGCGTTGCATCGAATTAAACCACATACTCCACCGCTTGTGCGGGCCCCCGTCAATTCCTTTGAGTTTCAGTCTTGCGACCGTACTCCCCAGGCGGCCAACTTAACGCGTTAGCTTCGACACTGAGCTCCGAAGTGAGCCCAACGTCCAGTTGGCATCGTTTAGGGCGTGGACTACCAGGGTATCTAATCCTGTTTGCTCCCCACGCTTTCGTGCCTCAGCGTCAGTTCTGGTCCAGGTCGCCGCCTTCGCCACTGATGTTCCTCCCGATCTCTACGCATTTCACCGCTACACCGGGAATTCCGCGACCCTCTACCGAACTCTAGCTCGCCAGTATCAAATGCAATTCCCAGGTTGAGCCCGGGGCTTTCACATCTGACTTAACGAACCGCCTACGCACGCTTTACGCCCAGTAATTCCGAGTAACGCTTGCACCCTTCGTATTACCGCGGCTGCTGGCACGAAGTTAGCCGGTGCTTATTCTTACGGTACCGTCAGTTCACCCGGGTATTAACCGAGTGCGTTTCTTCCCGTACAAAAGTGCTTTACAACCCGAAGGCCTTCTTCACACACGCGGCATGGCTGGATCAGGGTTGCCCCCATTGTCCAATATTCCCCACTGCTGCCTCCCGTAGGAGTCTGGGCCGTGTCTCAGTCCCAGTGTGGCCGATCATCCTCTCAGACCGGCTATCGATCGTCGCCTTGGTGGGCCTTTACCCCTCCAACTAGCTAATCGAACATCGGCTCATCCTGCCGCGCGAGGTCTTGCGATCCCCCGCTTTCTCCCATAGGACGTATGCGGTATTAGCGTAAGTTTCCCTACGTTATCCCCCACGTCAGGGCAGATTCCGATGCATTACTCACCCGTCCGCCGCTCGCCGGCAAGGAAGCAAGCTTCCTCCCGCTGCCGCTCGACTTGCATGTGTTAGGCCTGCCGCCAGCGTTCACTCTGAGCCAGGATCAAACTCTTCACTTAAAGCTTCTAATTACTTCAGCTTCGCGAAGATGTCCCGGCACTTGGCATATTGCATATGACAAGGCTAGACATCTGCGAAATGGACAGCTATCCACCCGCAGGCGTCCGCACAAGTTATCTAGGCACACTGTCAAAGATCTGAACGTTCGGGCCAAGCCCGAGTCCCAGAGGACGTTTCGTCCAAGGGAGCCGCCCATTATACGGTACATTCGAAGAACGTCAACACCCTCGAACCACCTTTTTTACCGCCTCCCCCAATCCGCTCAAACCAGCCTCTCGCCGGCCAACTCGTCAGGGGGCGCGCATCCTAACCACTCACTCATCGTTTGCATAGGGGGTGGCGGAAGAAATTTCACGCTGCTGGTGGGAAATGCTTATTCGGCGCCAATTTTTACCTTGGCAAACTGGCGCTTGCCCATCTGCAGCACGAACTCGGCACCCGGCTGGAAGCTGAGGTCACGGTCCTCAACCACTTCGCCATCCACGCGGACAGCGCGCTGCGCCAGTTTGCGCATGGCTTCCGAGGTGCTCGGCGCCAGTCCGGCCAACTTCAACAACACGCCAATTCGGACGCCCTCTGCAGGAGCCGCAATCTCCTTGAGCGGAATGTCGTCCGGCATCTGGCCGCCACGAATGGTTTCGTTCCAGTAACGAATGGCCTCCTCAGCCGCCGCTTCGTCATGGAAGCGCGCCACCAGCTCCCTGGCTAGGTCGACCTTGCAGTCACGCGGGTTGCGCTGGCCGGCAGCGACTTCCTCGCGCATGCGCGCAATGTCGGCCAACGAACAGCGGAAGCTGAGCAGCTCGTAGTAGCGCCACATCAACTCATCGGAAATCGACATGGTCTTGCCGAAGATGGCGTTGGGCGGCTCGTTGATACCGATGTAGTTGCCCAGTGACTTGGACATCTTCTGCACGCCGTCGGTGCCCTCCAGCAACGGCAGGGTCAGGACGATCTGCGGCGGCTGCCCGGCCTGCTCCTGCAGTTGGCGCCCCACAAGGAGGTTGAAGGTCTGGTCGGTACCGCCCAGCTCCACGTCCGCCTTCAGAGCGACCGAGTCATAACCCTGAACCAGCGGATACAGGAACTCGTGCACGGCAATCGGCTGGCCACCGGTATAGCGCTTGTTGAAGTCATCTCGCTCCAGCATGCGGGCCACGGTGTGTTGGGCGGCAAGGCGGATCATGTCCGCCGCGTTCATTTTCTCGAACCACTCCGAATTGAAGCGCACCTCGGTCCGCTCGCGATCCAGCACCTTGAAGACCTGCTCGGCGTAGGTTTTGGCGTTCTCGGCAACGTCCGCCTTGGTCAGCGGCTTGCGGGTGGCGTTCTTGCCGGTTGGATCACCGATCATCCCGGTGAAGTCGCCGATGAGGAATATGACCTCGTGCCCCAGGTCCTGGAACTGGCGCATTTTATTCAGCAGCACGGTGTGACCAATATGCAGGTCGGGCGCGGTCGGATCGAAACCAGCCTTGATGCGCAAGGGGCGCCCAGTCTTGAGACGTGTTTCCAGATCCTCGCGCTTGATCAGGTCGACCGTGCCGCGGGCAATCTGCTCGATCGCGTCATTGATGTCACTCACGTTGCTGCTTCCTTGGCGTCCGGATACGCCGACATCGTGACCCTGTACTGGACCACGAATCGACGAAGAAGGTAGTTGGTGGGGGCTGGACGCGTCTTTCGGGATGAAAAACGTGCACCAAGCGTTAATTCAACGTTAAACCGTTCAGGCTGGAATTTCCAGCGCGAACAAGGGTTTGACCGTGCTTTGTCGCTGCCAGTATCGTAGCGCGAGCACTTCACCGGGAAACCAGCAGCATGACTCAGGGGCAGCATTCGGCCGACCGTCACCACGCCACGCCGGAACGCGCCGGGACGCCCCTTTCTCCACAACGCAGGCCGCTGCCGGCCCGCGTGGGGCAACGGGCCAGCGCAGCCATCAAGCAGATTCCCAGCTGGCAGCGTGAACACTGGCTGCTGTTCGGCTGCATCCTGGCCGCCATCATGCTGGTCATCGCCATCGTTCCCGGTTTCGCCGTGGCCATGCGCGGCGAGTTGCCGCAGGTGCGCGAGTCGATCCCCCTGGAACTGCCACCACTGGATGTCGAGGGGCTGGACACCGGCTCGCTGGCCACCGATCTCTACGTCGGCAGCAGCCGCGAACGCTGGGTGACCGCCGAAGTCCAACCCGGGCAGACGCTGGGCGAGCTTTTCGAAAGCCAGGGTCTGTCCTCCCGCGACCTGTACCGCCTGTTGCAGAACGAATCCACCCGCGATTCGCTGGTGAAGATCCATCCGGGTGACCAGTTCGCCTTCCTGACGCCGGAGCCCGGCAAGCTGAAGTCACTGCAGTTCGACGTCGATGCCGCCACCCGCGTGGTTCTGACCCTGGACGGCGACAAGGTGAAGGAACGTCGCATCCAGCGCGAACTGGAGCGTCGCGTCAAGGTGGCCAACGGCGTCATCGACAGCTCGCTGTTCGAGTCCGCCAACGCCGCCGGCATGAGCAATGCGATGACGCTGGAGCTGGCCAAGGTGTTCGGCTACGACATCGACTTCGCCCAGGACCTGCGCGTCGGCGACCGCTTTTACGTGGTCTACGACGAGGTCTACCGCGACGGCGAGCGCGTTTCCAGCGGCGACATCCTTGCTGCCGCCTTCGTCAACCAGGGCCGCGAGTTCAGCGCCTTCCGCTACCGTTTCGCCGATGGCCGTGACGCCTATTTCGACCGTGAAGGCCGGCCGATGAAGAAGAGCTTCCTGCGCATGCCGATCGAGTTCGCACGCATCAGCTCGCGCTTCAGCACGGCGCGCAAGCACCCGATCCTCGGCAAGGTCCGCGCGCACAAGGGCGTGGACTACGCGGCGCGCTCGGGCACGCCGATCATGTCGGCTGGCGACGGGCGCATCGCTTTCGCCGGCTGGAAAAGCGGCTACGGTCGCTGCGTGATCGTTGATCATGGCCGCGGCTACACCACCCTGTATGGCCACATGTCGAAATTCGGCAAGTACCGCACCGGCGGCCGCGTCCGGCAGGGTGACACCATCGGCTACGTCGGGATGACAGGCCTCGCCACGGCACCGCACCTGCACTACGAATTCCGCGTCAAGGGCGTGCACCAGAATCCGCTGACGGTGACCATGCCCAAGCCGGAACCGCTGCCGAAGTCCGAGCTGGCCCGCTTCAATGCGCAGACCAGTCCGATGATGGCGCAGCTGGCGCTGCTGAGCGCGGACAAGCCGCTCGCCCTGCTCAAGCGGTGAGTGATCGCCCGCAGGCGGCGGCCGACGGCCTCTACGTCGGACTGATTTCCGGTACCAGCGCGGACGGTATTGATGCCGCCCTCGTCCGCTTCGACCCGGACTGCCGGGTTCTTGCGGCCGCTACGTTTCCGTATCCCGATGACCTGCGCTCCCGGCTGCTGGCCGTCGCCCAGGATCCCGATGGTGCCATCAGCGTCGACGACTTCGGGGTTCTGGACGCCCGCGTTGCCGACTGCTTTGCACGGGCCACGCTGCAGCTGATCGCGGACGCCGGCGTCAAGGCCGCCGCAGTCACAGCCATTGGCTCGCACGGCCAGACAATCCGCCACCGGCCCAACGGCGAGTGGCCCTTCACGCTACAAATTGGCGACCCTTCCCGCATCGTCGAAAAGACCGGCATCACCACCGTGGCCGACTTCCGCCGTCGCGACATGGCCGCGGGCGGCCAGGGCGCACCGCTGGCATCCGCCTTCCATGCGGCAATGATGGCCGATCCAGGCGAAGCGCGCGTCGTCCTCAACATCGGCGGCATCGCCAACCTAACCCTGCTGCAGCCCGGCAAACCAGTGCTCGGCTTCGACTGTGGCCCGGGCAATGCCCTGATGGACGCCTGGGTGATGCAACACTACGGTCAGCCCTTCGACACGGACGGCCGACTCGCAAGCCAGGGCACGGTTGAGGCGGCCCTGCTGCAGCGGTTGATGGACGAACCCTACCTTCGCCAACCGCCGCCGAAGAGCACCGGGCGCGAACAGTTCCATCTGGCCTGGCTGCAACGACAGCTCTCGGCACATGGCTCGACACTGAATCCGGCAGACGTGCTCGCCACCCTGCTCGACTTCACTACAGCCAGCATCCGTGACGCCCTGGAGCGCTGGCTGCCGGACTGTCGACGCGTGCTGGTCTGCGGTGGCGGCTGGAAGAATGGCGCGCTGATCCGTCGTCTGGCGAAACGCTTACCGGACATCAGCGTCGATTCAACCGAAGCCTTGGGCCTGGACCCGGACTACATCGAAGCGGCGACCTTCGCCTGGCTGGCCCAAGAGACGCTGGCAGGTCGGCCCGGCAACGAACCAGCCGTCACCGGCGCGAGTGGACATCGCATCCTCGGTGGCATTTTCCCGGCATAACTGACGCTGAAGCCGCCCGACTGCGGCCACTGGGTTGAGCTGGCGAAACGCCGTCAGTACGGCTGATCGTCGGGCAGGCCCTTGAGCGCGTTCATCGCCTCGGCCAGCGCCTTGCTCTCGTCGTCTTCCCACGTACCCGCCAGCCGCGCAATATCGCCGGGCATCGGTGGGTCGGGGTTTTCCATGCCCAGTGCCTGCTTGATCAGATGCAGGAAGACATCGTTGATTGGCCAGTCGCGCTCGCGCGCCAACCGCTTCACGCGATCCGCGATGCTGCTGTCGATGTCCTTGAGGAGGAAGTCAGGCATGTAATTGGTCAGTCGATTCCAGTATGTGCCGCGGCCCCCTCGCCGCCCGGCGCTGTCACATTATCACGATGGAGCTGAACGGCTAAGCCTTGGCCACAACCAGGCCATCACCAGCAGGGTCGGCACGATGGACAGGGTGCTGAAGATGAAGAACCCAGTGTAACCCCACGATTCCACCATGAAACCGGAAACACCACCGATCAGCTTGCCAGGCAGGTTGGCCAACGAGCTCAGCAACGCGTACTGGGTGGCGGTGAAATAGCGCGAGGACAGGCTCGACATATAGGCCACCAGCACCGTACCGGCGAAGCCCTGCGCGAGATTGTCGCCCGAAATCGCCAGCACGAAGGTCCACAGCTCGCCCGGGTGCAGCGACATCACAATGAACAGCAGATTGGACAGAGCCACCGTGATCGCGGCGATCAGCAAAGGCAGCCGCATGCCCCAGGCCGCCACCGCGAAACCACCCAGAAACGCACCGCCAATGCCGATCCATATGCCATACAGCTTGGACACGGTGGCGATATCCGCCTTGGTGAAGCCGGTATCAAGGTAGAAGGGCCCCGCGATCACACCCAGCATCTGGTCCGGAAGCTTGTACAGACCCACGAAGGCCAACAGCGCCAACGCCAACACCCAGCCATTGCGCCGGAAGAACTCGACAAACGGATCGATGAAGGATTCCAGCAGTGTCCGCTGCGGTCGTGAATGCAGCTGGTCGGGTTCGCGCGCAACTAGCGCCGCGCCCAATGGCACCAACATCAGCGCCGCCATGGTGAAGTAGGCGTTGCGCCAATTCCAGAATTCAGCCAGATAGAGCACGCCGGCACCCGACGCGATCAGCGCGATGCGATAGCCCAGGGTGTAGGTTGCTGCCAGTGCGGCCTGGGCCGACTGCGGGGCGATCTCGATGCGATAGGCATCGACCATCGTGTCCTGGGTGGCGCCGGCAGCTGCGGCAAGACCCAAGCAGGCAATGAACAGACTCAACGAGGCCTGCGGCCCAAGCCAGCCCATGCCCGTCAACGCCAACACCAGCACGATCTGCGACAGGATCAGCCAGCCACGCCGCCTCCCGAGGAAGCCGATCAATGGCGCGTTGAATCGATCCAGCAGAGGCGCCCAGAAGAACTTGAATGTGTAGAGAAGACTGGCGTAGCTGACCAGACCAATCAGCCCCAGTTCCAGACCAACATCCCGCATCCAGGTCGATGCGATGTAGCCAACGAGAAGAAAAGGCAGGCCCGAGCCAAAGCCCAGGAAAAACAGCGTCGCCGCCGACGGCGTCGAGAACGCCTTGAGGATGCCGCGCCAACCATGTGGCGCGGTCTTGTCGCCTTCGTCCTCGCCAGCAGTCGCGCTCACGCGTAGTCCACCACGAACGGCGCGTGGTCCGACAACCTGGGTTCCGCGTGGATCTGGCAGCGCTGCAGGCGATCACGCAGCGAAGGTGTGACGAGTTGATAGTCGATGCGCCAGCCGACGTTGTTGTCGCGTGCGCGGCCGCGCTGCGACCACCAGCTGTAGTCCTCGCCCTCGGGATGCAGATGGCGGTAGGCGTCGACCCAGCCCGGGTTGGCATCGGACCCGTCGGGCTGCGGTGAGCCGTCGCCACCCCGGTCGGCGATGAGACCATTGAGCCAGGCGCGCTCCGGCGGCAGGCAGCCGGAGTTCTTCTGGTTGGACTTCCAGTTCTTGATGTCGCGCTCGCTGCGCACGATGTTCCAGTCACCGCAGAGCACGTAGTCGCGGCCGCTCGCCAGCCATTCATCGAAGATCGGCTTCAGCCATTCCATCACGCGGTACTTGTAGTCCTGCCGCTCCTCGCCCGAGGTGCCGGACGGAATGTAGAACGACACCACGCTGAGATTGCCGAAGCGCGCCTCGATGTAGCGGCCTTCCTCGTCGAAATCGGCCCAGCCGAGCTCGGTACGCACTTCGTCCGGCCTTTCCCGGCAATAGATGGCCACGCCGCTGTAGCCCTTCTTGGTGGTCGCATCCCGGAAATGCGCGTGGTAACCGTCCGGGAGGTACTCCGGCACCATAAGCTGCGGTGTCTGCGCCTTGGTCTCCTGTACACAGAGCACGTCGACGTCGTTGTCGGCGAACCAGTCGAAGAAACCCTTTCGCGCGCTGGCACGCAGGCCGTTGGCGTTGAAACTGACGATTCTCAAGGCGACATCCGAAGTGGTTGCAAAGGCGCAAGCCTATCAGGACGACTGCCGCCCTGTGAGCGGCGAGGGCCAGGCTTTATCATGGCCACCAGGTCCACATCACTACCAGCATGGACAGTCACCAGCAGCGATTCCTACGACTCGCCATCCAGCAGGGTGCCCTGCGTTTCGGCGAATTCACGCTGAAGTCCGGACGGACCAGCCCCTATTTCTTCAACGCCGGCGCTTTCGACAGCGGGATGGCGCTGGCGACGCTCGGCGAGTGCTACGCCGATGCGATCGGCGCCGCCAACATCAGATTCGACATGCTGTTTGGCCCTGCCTACAAGGGCATACCGCTGGCGACGACGGTGGCTATCGCACTGGCAAGGCGCGGGCGCGACGTGCCGTTGGCCTTCAACCGCAAGGAGGCCAAGCAGCACGGCGAGGGCGGCCAGCTGATTGGGGCGCCATTGCAGGGACGGGTCCTGATCGTTGACGACGTGATCACCGCTGGCACGGCAATCCGGGAATCACTGACCCTTATCAGGGATTCTGGTGCGGAAGTCGCTGGTGTTCTGGTCGCGCTGGATCGTCAGGAACGTGGACAGGGCGAGCTCTCCGCCGTGCAGGAATTGGCCAAGGACGCCGGCATCGACGTGACGGCCGTCGCGAATCTGGGCGATCTACTGGCTTTCAGTCGCGATGATGCAGACAGCATTCAGCACCATGAACGCCTGTTGTCGTATCGTGAGCGCTACGGCTGCGCCGACTGAGCGCAGCACCGGCATCCGGAGAAACGAACCATGACCCGATTCCAAGCCCTTGCGATCGCGACTGCCGGCGCACTGCTGCTTACTGTTGCCTCACCAGCCAGCGCCCAGAAGCTGTACCGCTGGACCGACAAGGACGGCAAGGTCCACTACAGCGATCAGGTACCGCCGGAGGCCGTGGACAACGCACGCTCGGAACTGAATGAACAGGGCATCACGGTGAAGAACACCGAACGCGCAATGACCGCCGAGGAGCGCGCCGCCCAGGAAGCTGCCGCCGAAGAGGCCGCCAAACAGGCGGAACTGGCGGAGGAGCGGGCACGCCAGGACGACATGCTGCTGACGTCCTATCCCGATGAAGCCGCACTGGAACGCTCCTATCAGGAACGCTTCGATCTGCTGGACCAGAGCATCGAATCCGCGCGCATGGGCGTACAGAGCCAGCAGAAGAGCCTGACCGACCTGCTGGCCCATGCTGCTGGCCTCGAGAAGGCTGGCAAGATCGTGCCAGCCAGCATCAACCAGTCGATCGAACTGGCGCGCCGGCAACTGGGTGAACAGACCGAATACCTGAAGCGCCGCGAATCAGAGCGTGAGCTGCTCAAGACGGACCACGAAACGGCCATCGTCCACTATCGCGAGGTCAAGGCCGAAGCAGAGGCCAAACAGGCGGAACGAAACGCCAAATAGGTCTGCCTTGCAGCGTGCTCAGCCACCTTCGCATCGCACAGACAACAGGATAAAAGCTGCTGCGAAAAGACTTCTACGCACAGCCGTGCGTAGCACCCGGCTCTAGAAAGGCAGGTCCAGCGCCGCGTCGATGGCCAGCAGCTGGCCACGGAATGCTTCCTGTATACGATCAAGCGCCTCTTGGCTGTCGGCATCGAAACGCAGCACCAGCACCGGCGTGGTGTTGGACGCGCGGACCAGTCCCCAGCCGTCCGGCCAGTCGGCACGGATGCCATCGATGGTCGAGAGCTTGGCGCCCTCGAACTTGGCGTGCTTCTGGAAACGATCAATGAAGGCGTAGTGCTCGCCTTCCTTCATCTGGATCTTGAGTTCCGGGGTGCTGACGCCCTTGGGCAGGTCGGCAAAGATCTCGCTGGCATCGCGCCCGTCCATGGCGATGATTTCCAATAGTCGCGCCGCTGAATAGATACCGTCATCAAAGCCGAACCAGCGCTCCTTGAAGAAGAAGTGCCCGCTCATCTCGCCGGCCAGTTCGGCGTGGGTTTCCTTCATCTTTGCCTTGATCAGCGAATGACCGGTCTTCCACATGATCGGACTGCCGCCATGACGGAGGATGTGCGCAGTCAGGTGCCCGGTGCATTTCACGTCGTAGATCACGCTGGCACCGGGGTTACGCATCAGCACATCCTGGGCGAACAGCATCAGCAGTCGATCCGGGAAGATGATCTCACCCTCGCGCGTCACCACGCCGAGGCGGTCACCGTCACCATCAAAAGCCAGGCCGATGTCAGCATCGAGCTTCTGCACGAAGGCGATCAGGTCGCGCAGGTTGTCGGGATCACTGGGGTCCGGATGGTGGTTGGGGAACTCGCCATCGACCTCGCAATGCAGCGGGATGACCTCGCAGCCGATGGCCTCCAGGACCTGCGGGGCAATACCACCGGCCACGCCGTTACCCGCGTCGACAACGACCTTGATCGGCTGCTCAACCTGCACATCATTGGCAATCTGATTGACGTAGTCTTCATCAACCACGATGTGCTGCAGTCCACCCTTGCCGTTACTTTCCAGACGATTTTCGGCGATGCGCGCGTAGAGGTCCTGGATCGCGTCACCTGACAGGGTCTCGCCACCCACCATGATCTTGAAGCCGTTGTAGTCCGGTGGGTTGTGGCTGCCGGTCACCGCCACGCCGCTGCCGGTGTTGAGATGGTGCGTGGCGAAGTACACCACCGGCGTCGGCGCCTGGCCGATATCGATGACGTCGCAGCCGGCCTTGCGCAGACCCACGATCAGCTCAGCCGACATCTCCGGGCCAGACAGGCGCCCATCACGACCAACGACGATCTCCTTCAGGCCCTTTTCGCGCATCAGCGAGCCGATGGCCTGGCCGATCAGCCGAGCCACGTCCGCATTGAGCCCGTCGCCCACCACGCCGCGGATGTCGTAGGCACGGAAAATGCTGCGCTCGACGCCGCTGGCGACGGCCACCGGCTTTGCAGCGACCACCTTCTCCACCGAGTCATCAGCTGAGACGGCCGCGGCCTCATCCAGCACCTGGTCGCTGTCCTCGTCCTCATCGCTGGATACGACAACAACCTTCGGACCGCGCCGCCACTGCATGAAGGCAACCGCCGCGAACAGCAGCAGGACCACGCCCACGCCAAGCAGCGCCACACCACCCAGCCCGAACAGCGGCTCGGGTTCGTGATAGGCCGTCGCGATATGGAGATCCGTGCCGGGCACGGGAACCAGCGCGGCGATGCTCGCCAGCGACTCGTCTCCGGCCTGCGCCAGCACCGCATCGCCCTGCCGCAACGCCATGTAACTGCCGGAAGGGGTTCGCTCGGCGATCATGCTGGTCAGGCCCGGCAGCGGCAGTTCGCCATAGGCCAGACCGATCAGCTGGCCGCGGTCATGGATCGGCGCGGCCAACTCCAGGCTGACCGCACCCGCTTTCCCGGAAAACGCCTCGGCCGCGCCGCTGCGATTGGCAGCCTCCTGCAACACGGCCAGCCGCGAATAGCCGAATGCCTTGAGGTTGCCGCTGAAGGCTTCGTCCAGCGTTGGCGAATACACGGCCGCGCCCTTCAGCTCCGGCCACTGCGCGCTGATGGACTTTGCCGCCTCGACATATTCACCGGCCTTCACCGATGCCAGCAGCGCTGGTGCCTGCAGGATGCCGGCCAGTTGTTGCCGGGGCGCACCGGGTTGTGCGGCCACTTCGGCGACCAGACGGTCACGCGCACCATCGATCCGGGCCGAGGCGCCTTCGGCACCCATCTGGCCGATGCCGCGCCAGATGAAGAACAGCGCCAGCAAGGCCAACACGCCGCCAATCACCGGCAAGGCGAATGGCGGTAGCGGCTTCGGTTTGCGGCGTGGCTTCGCTTTGTCGCTCATCAACAATCCCCGTTTGGCCTGCGGCGGCTTCCTGCCCCGCGCCTATTTCGTTCCCGTATGTCCGAATCCGCCAGCACCGCGGGCGCTGTCGGCAAATTCATCGACCTGACGCAGCCCAACGCGCGCCACCGGCATGAACACCAGCTGCGCGATCCGGTCCCCCGGCTCGATGGTAATGGCCGCCGTACCCCGGTTCCAGCAGGACACCATCAGCGGCCCCTGATAGTCGGAGTCGATCAGCCCCACCAGATTGCCCAGCACCAGGCCCTGCCGATGCCCCAGACCGGAGCGTGGCAGGATCACCGCGCACAGCGAGGGATCACCGATATGGATGGCCATGCCGGTCGGCAGCAGTTCGCAGTCGCCCGGCTGCAGCACCGTAGTGGTCTCGACCATGGCACGCAGATCCATGCCCGCCGAGCCGGCCGTGGCGTAATCGGGCACGGCGAAATCGCGACCTAGGCGCGGGTCCAGTACCTTGAAGTCAATCGACGTCATGCCGCATCACCAGGTTTTGCCGCTTCGGCCATCCGCGCCAGCATCAGGATCAGCAGTTGGCGTGCCACGTCGCGCTTGTCGGCCAGGGCGATATCTGCCTCGCCACCGTTCCAGTAGACCGTCATGGCGTTTTCCGCAGACTCGAAACCACAGCCATCCACGCCCACGCGATTGGCAGCGATCATGTCCAGCCGCTTGCGCGCCAGCTTGCCGCGCGCGTGCTGCTCCACGTCATCGGTTTCGGCGGCGAAACCCAGCAGGAACGGCCTCTCCGCCCGCTCCGAGAGCTCGGCCAGGATGTCCGGATTGCGAACCAGTTCAATGCTGAGGCTGGCGTCGCCTTTCTTGATCTTGCTGCCCGCCACCACTGCGGGCCGGAAGTCGGCGACCGCTGCTGCCGATATGAACGCGGCCTTTCCTTCGAGCTCGGTGTCGACGGCGGCCTGCATCTCCAGCGCACTGCGAACATTGATGCGGCGGACACCAAACGGCGCCGACAGAGCCACCGGACCGCTGACCAGCGTCACCTCGGCACCGGCCTGCGCGGCCACCTCGGCGATGGCGTAACCCATGCGTCCGGAACTGCGATTGCCGACGTAGCGCACCGGATCGATGTCCTCGTAGGTCGGCCCCGCGCTGATCAGGATGGGCATCCCGGTCAGCGGCGAAAGTTCGTCACCGGCGCCAGCTCCATCCAGTACGGCCCGGGCGATCACCGCAGGTTCCAGCATGCGGCCCGGCCCGATATCACCACAGGCCTGCTCGCCATCAGCGGGTCCAAGCAGACGAACGCCACGCCCGCGAAGGCGCGCGACATTCTCGGCCGTCGCCGGATGCGCCCACATCTGCTGGTTCATGGCCGGCGCCAGCCACAGCGGCGCCTTGCTGGCCAAGACCAGCGTGGTGAGCAGGTCGTCGGCGACGCCCGCCGCCAGCCGCGCGATCAGATCCGCCGTTGCCGGCGCGATCAGCAGGTGATCCGCCCAGCGAGCCAGCTCGATGTGACCCATCGCCGCCTCGGCCTGCGCATCCCATAGCGAGGTCCGCACCGGATGTCCGGACAGCGCCTGGAAGGTGGCTTCGCCAACGAACTGCCGTGCCGACTCGGTCATCACCACGCGCACTTCGGCGCCGCCGTCGCGAAGACGGCGCACCAGCTCGGCCGACTTGTAGGCGGCGATGCCACCAGCCACGCCCAGCAGCACGCGCGTCGCGGAGGATGTGGAACTCACGTCGGAATTGTCCTACCCGAATACCGGCGGATAGCTTACCGGATGCCGGGGCGGAGGCCGATGGGATGGGTCGTCGACAATCGTCAACCTGTCGGCATGAGCATCCGAGACTGGCCCGAAAACGAACGCCCCCGCGAGAAGCTGCTGTCCTGCGGCGCCGCTGCGCTGAGCGAAGCGG
This sequence comes from Rhodanobacteraceae bacterium, assembly GCA_024233975.1. Taxonomy (GTDB): domain Bacteria; phylum Pseudomonadota; class Gammaproteobacteria; order Xanthomonadales; family Xanthomonadaceae; genus JACKOX01. The sequence goes on along the minus strand of JACKOX010000002.1, from coordinate 225,538 downwards.
AGCTGCTGGCGGTATTCCTTGGCTCCGGCACCCGTGGCCTAAGTGCCGTGGACCTGGGTCGCCGGCTGCTGGGGACTGCCGGATCGCTGCGCGGCCTGTTGAGCCTGGAGCCGTCCGAACTGGCCGCCCTGCCCGGTATGGGCCCAGCCCACGCGTCCAAGCTGAAGGCCGCGCTGGAACTGGCCTCGCGGCATCTGGCGCAGGCACTGGATCGGGAGGACGCTATCCGCGATCCCGAGCATGCCGGCCACTATTTCGCCAGCCGCCTGCGCGACCACCGCCAGGAAGTCTTCGCCTGCCTGTTTCTCGATACCCGGCACCGGAGGATCGCCTTCGAGGAGCTGTTCCGCGGCAGCATCGATGGCGCCGAGGTGCACCCGCGCGAGGTGGTCCGGCGCTGCCTGCACCACAACGCCGCCGCCGTCATCTTCGGCCACAACCATCCCAGTGGCGTCGCCGAACCCAGCGCGGCGGACCGTGCCATCACCCTGCGCCTGCGCGACGCGCTCACGCTGATCGACGTTCGCGTGCTGGATCATTTCGTCGTCGGCGACGGGACACCAGTGTCCCTGGCCGCGCGCGGCTGGTTGTAAGCACAAGGGCCGGTCTGGCCCCGATTTCTCGCTGCCGCGCCCTGCACCTATACTGCGGCCTTCGAGGTGGCAATCAGCGGGGGCGGATGGTGATCCTTGGGCTGGCTCCGGACTTCGCCAGCGACGATGTCGAGCAGCGACTGCCCGACATAGGCAGCGCGCGCGCGTGGCTGACACAGCATGGGGAAAACATCGAGGCGGCGCTGACACAGCGCCGGCAGCGGCTGCTGGCGCATTTTGGCGACGCGAGTGCGGCGGAAATTGCCCGCCACGAGGACGCCCTGCGCCTCGGGCTTGCGCGTTTCGGCGAACGTCATGGCCTCGCCAGCACCGACTTCCATCCGTACCACAACGAACATCACGCCCAGGAAATCCTGTTCCGCCGCATCGACCGCCTGATCGACCGGCACGGCCTTGACGCCCTGCCGCTGGCTGACTGGCTGGCCCTGGCGCTGTTCGCGGTGTGCCACGACCTGCGCCAGCGCGAAACCGCCGACTTCTCCCGGCCGGTGGGCAACAACGAAGCCGCCAGCATCAGCGAGACGGCACGCATCCTTGATGCCTGCGGATTCCACGCCCAGCGCGACCGCGACCAGTACGTGGCGCTGGAGCTGATGATCGCCGGCTCCACCTTCGACCCGCGACCCGCGCCGGAACCATCCCGCTTCAATGCCGCCGAAGTGGTCACCTCTGGTGGCGCCCTGGCGCCCGACCTGCCGCAGGTCGTCAACGCCATTGACCCGGCGCTGATGGAGGACGCCGACGTCTTGCGTGGCCTGCGTCTGGCGCTGATCGCATCGGACCTCGACACCGCCAATGTGGGTGAAGCCTTTCCCAGCTTTGCCGAAAGCTCGGCGCGCCTGTGCCGCGAGCGCGAAATGCTGGCTGGACGCGGACTCGACAGCACCGAGGCACTGCAGCCCTGCCTGCGCTTCCTGACCAACGGGCAGGAACACTACTTCTTCACCCTTCACCGCTTCCACTCGACGCTAGGGCGTGAGGCCTATGCCGACGGCAAGGCCGCCAACGCAACCCGATTGCGGAAGCTGATCGATGATCTGCGCGATGAATTCGCCGAACCGGGCGAGCGCTCCGGCAACGACGTACTGGTGAGCTTCTCGCGTCTGAGTCTCAGCGACTGAAGCCGCGAGTCCTTGCCACCGTCACCCAACCGGCGGCAGATCCACGAAAGAAAGCGGCCGGACAATCCCTTGCCCGGCCGCTCCGTGTTGCCTTTTCCCGTCGGATTATTCCGGCAAGTTGACCGTCCAGCCAGCTGGCCAGTTGTCGGTCGGGCCACTGAAGGCGCCACGATAGGTCGTCGGCACAAAGAACGGATCGGACAACGTCTGGCCGCCACTCAGCACCGGCGAACCAGCCTGCGGCAGGAACACGCTCAGCATCGGATCACCCTGGCCATTACCTGCACCCACGTTGTACCAGGAGCTGACGAGATACGGATCGGTGTCCTTGTCTTCGAAGGCACCCGCATCACACTCGCCAACGAAGCTGTGGTTCATGGTCAGCTCGCCCTGGGTGGAAGCACTGCCCAGCGCAAAGGTGCCGGCATCATCCAGGTTCAGGCAGTGGTCGTTGTAACCGGTAACCACCAGATTCGCGAAATCACCACCGACGCCACGACGCAGACGCAGGCCTTCACCCGCCGTGGCAGCGGAACTGCCCACCAGGGTGATGTTGGAGACCATCGGATGGCTGCGCGGCAACAAGTCGTTGTTGTTCTTGTTGTTGTCGGCCTCAATGCCGTTCGGGTCGCCGGTGAACAGGTCATTTTCACCCTGATAGGCGAGCAGGAACTGCAGCTTGCCGGCAAAGCCCTGATCGATGTCGAAACAGTCGTCAGCCATGTTCGAGCAGACCATGTAACGACCGGTCACGGTGCCGCCGAAGAACTCGACGCCATCGTCCAGACCATGATCCATCTGCACGTGATCGATAACGGTACCGGAACCCACGCCGAGCAGCGTCAGTGCGTTCAGCTCTTCGTCGGGAGCGACGGCCTGACCGGCATAGAGGATACGCACATAGCGGAGCGCACCGGAGCTGTCTTCCGGCTCGTCACCACCGTAGGTGATCGTCGGGACGGCCTCGAATGCGCAGGGCTCGTCGGCGCTGCCGACGTTGCAGATTGACTTGCCTGCCAGCACCAGACCCGCCCAGGAACCCACCACCGGCTCGGGGCCCGTGAACGTGATCGGCAGATCGGCAGTACCGTTGGCGTAGATGCGACCACCTGGCAACACGGCCAGGAAGTTCGGCACATCCTGATTCTCCGAACCCACCAAAGTGACACCCGGATCGATCGTCAAGGTTGCGCCTTCTTCGACGTCAACCTCGCCCTCGATGATGTAGTTCTTGCCGTAGGGCAGGAACATGTCACCCGTGATGCTGCTCGGCAGCTTGCAGTTATCGCCATCGACCGTGGTGCCCACCGGGCAGGATTCCACTGGAACGGCGCACTCGGAAGCGCGCTGCGGATCAAGACCCAGACTGCGAACCAGATTGAAGCTGGCATCGTTCAGGCCCGTACCCTCAGCCGGATGGAAATCCATGGTGATCTGGTCACAGGCAAAGTTGATATCAACTGTGCCCATGGCCTGCTGGGCCGGCGCACCAGCCGCGTCGAACTCACCGCCGGTGTAGGTGACGACCGGGATGCTGGTATAGGTGTCAACGCTGTTGTCGGCAACGAAACTCGTTGCCAGCCAGATCGGGTTGCCGTCGGCGTCATAGGTGAAGAAAGCAAAAAACAAGACGTTGGCCGGGGTGATGTAATCGATCAGAACACCCTTGTTGGTGCCGATAGAGCTGTTGTCCGTCCACGCACCGTCAATCGTCTCATTGAAGTTGTAGGCGGCGGCCGAACCGCACATGGCCACACCGCAGGCAAGCGCCAGCAGGGTCCGCTTGATGTTACGCATGGGAAATCCTCGGGTTCAGAAAGGGGTCAACAGCGTTTTCGCCGCCGTCAGCCCGCCACTCTAGGCACCGGAAGTTTCAGCATTGGTGCAGGCGTATTTCGGTTGGGTTACAGCGTCGTTTTTGCGACCGCCCTCAGAACTTCCACTCGACGCTGAGACTGAACTCGCGCCCCTTGTGGTAGCTGCGGTAGGGCAGCTCGCCGACGGTGAAGCGCTGCTCGGGATCGAGAAGGTTCTTGAACTTGGTCTTCAGCTTCCAGCCATCCCAGGGCAGCTTGGCGCTCAGAGTGAAGTCCAACTGGCCGAACGGCTGCTCGTAGACATCCGGCAGGCCATTCACGCCGACTTTGAAAATGCGCTGACCGAAAACGTTATAGAGAAGCGTCGCCTCGATGTTGCCTTCCGGATGTAGGTAGGCCAGGGAGAAATTGGCGACATAGGGCGACTGCCCCTGAAGCGGTCGCGCCGCATTGGTCTGAATGCCCTGGCTGTCACCCAGGTCGATGGTCGAATCGATGTAGGCGTAGTTGGCGCCAACGTAAACGTCATTCCACGGCAGCGACTTCATGAATCCCGGCAGGAATGACCAGCTCGACGCAAACCCGAGGCTCTTGTAGGCATCCAGCTCGACACCTCGATTGACCGCACTGTCCGCATTGCGGATTTGCAGTAGATCACCGGAAGCCGGCACGCCCACCAATTCAATTGGACGAGTGAAGTCCTTCTGGAAGAACGCGACGGAAATGCTCTCGGTGGATGAGAAGTAGTACTCCCATCGCAGGTCGAGGCTCTCAATATCCGCCTGCTGCAGGTCCGGGTTGCCCTGGACACGGATGTTCTGCAACGGATCGATGAAGTCGGACGGAGACTGTTCGCGGATATCTGGTCGGGACACGGTCCTGCTGTACGCCAACCGCAGCTGTGCATTGTCCGAATAGGCCCAAGTCAAGGTGCCGGCAGGCAACAGGTCCGTAGCATCAATGCGGCCTACCACCGGGGTGGCGTCAGGATCGAAGGGCTTCACAGTCACCACTTCCTGGAGCATCTGTTCCTGTCGCACGCCGACGTTCAGGCGCCAATCTCCATAGGAAGCATCCGTCGCCACATACCAGGCATCCAGCTTCTGGCTTGCCGTGTATGAATCTGTTGGCAACGTCCGGTCCTGCAGACGCAGGTCGCGATTTCGATCCGGCCCAATGAAATCGGGATTGAACAAATCTTCGAGGTCGGTCACCCCTCGTGGCAGACGGCCAAGAAACGTAAACCGACGAATCACCGAGTCGCGATCACGCCTCAGGCGCGTACCGCCTGTCATCAACTTCACACTAGCCTCTTCACCAAAGGCAAACGGCATCTCCAGATCGATCCGCGCTTCCTTGGCATTGTCATCCAGCTGGGAGAAACGCTGTTCGTTGTAGAACTCGAACTCGAACTGCTCGGCAACTTCGTTGTAGGTGAAGCGATACTGGCGACGATTCGGAGCATAGCGGGACGCTGCCGAATCGGTGTACTGCCACTTGAACAGAAGGTCGTGCAAACCGGGGAACGAATGCTCGCCGTCCAGCTGTCGCGTCTGCAACGCATTCTCGATCCACTGCAGCGTGGAGTTACGCTCGACGTTGCCCGAGCTTTGCAGGCCAGTGTCGTTCGCAGTTTCATCATTGGTCTGGCGCAACTGCATCCACGTCGCCGTCACCCGATGATGTTCACCCACTTCCAGACCGGCAGACAGGAAGGCGCTGGCGTCCAGTTCACGCTGTGTCTGCTCCGTCTGATAGTCCTCGGAAATATTCAACTGACCGCCGCCGATCCCATACTCGTAACGCTGTTCCGTACGGCTGTCCCAGCTCTGCGAATAGCGGAAGGCAGCGATATAGCCCAACCGCCAACTGTCATCCGCAAACTTGAAATCATCGCCAATCGCAGCAGCAAAACCGTTATCCAGGCCGATGTTTTCCGGCTGGATGGTGTAACCCTGCGCAGCGAGGCTTTCACCAAGCTGCTCCAGCTCAGTCGCGTCGCGGGTCAGCGTGGGATCGAGCAATCCATCTGGCGCCGCGCGGGTACCGCGATCAAAGCCCGTCCAATCCTGACTACCACCGTCATAGCGCAAGCCGTCTTGCCAAGTGGTGCCATCGTTGTAACCAATGGTTGCGCCCACCTTGAGCAGGAAGCTCTCCGGCACTCCGCGGGTGCGCAGCTGGATGGTGCCACCGCCGAATTCGGCGGGCATGTCGGCGGAATAGGTTTTCTGCACGACGATGCCGCTGAGGATTTCGGTGGGGAACAGGTCCAGCGGGACGACGCGGCGGGTCGGGTCGGGTGACGGAATCTGTGCGCCGTTGAGCAGCGTCGAGGAATAGCGTTCGCCGAGGCCGCGAACGTAGATGAACTTGCCATCGACCAAGGTCAGGCCGGTGACGCGCTTCAGCGCGCCTGCGGCATCGGAATCGCCGTTTCGGGAGATCTGCTCGGCGCCGAGAATGTCGGTGACGGCCGATGAGGTGCGCTTCTCTTCGACGAAGGCGGCAAGCGAGCCTTCGACAAAGGGCTCCAGCACAACGAACTCCGGCAGCTCCAGTCCAGCCGGCGTCAGTTCAACGTCGCGGCTGACTTCGGCTTCGGCGGCCACGGCAATGCCGTCAATGGTCTGGCTGCTGAACTGCGGCGCGATGACGGAGATCGAATAGTCACCCGGCGGCAACGTGGCTTCGTAACGGCCTTCGGCATCGGTGACGATGTCCAGTGGCGTGCCGCTGACATAGACGCGCGCGCCGGCGACCGGCTTGCCGTCCTCGACGCTGAGCACGCGACCGGCGATCCGGCCCGGCGGACCGTCAGCCGCCACGGTATCCGTGGCTGCCGCGGCGTTGTCCGCATGCGAACTCTCGATGAACACGCTGGGTGCGGACAGCGGATCATCCGGATACAGCGTGGCGATGACCTGCGCGTTCTCGTCGGCGACAAGGTCGAGCTGCACGCGCAGCACTTCCTTGCCGTCGCGCAGCACCGTCAGCAGGTGGCTGCCCGGCGCCACGTCGAGCAGGGCAGCGCCGTCCTCGTTGCTTTCGCCGGCAGCACGATCGTCGATGCGGATCGCCAGGCCGCCCGCCGGCAACTGGTCGTCGAACAGCTGCAGGTTCAGCTGCGCCGGCGCAGTCGACGCCGCTACGGCGGTAGGCGCTTCTGCAGCACTGACCAGCGCACTGCGGATGGCGAGGGACAGGGCCAGCGTGGCGATGCCGAGCGTCTTTTTCATGCCGGAGGAAGTCATGGGTCGTGGTCGCTCAGCTGCAGGTCCAGCGATTGTCAGCGCAATCCTGCATCAGGCGACGCAGTTCGGTGGCCTTGCGGAACAACTCCGGCTGCTTCAACGCCTTGAGGTTGCGCTCGGCGTCATCGAACTTGCCGCCCTGGTAGTAGGCGTAGGCCAGCGCGTAACGCAGGGATTCGTCGTCCAGCAGGCGCGCCCGAGCCAACGCCGGTTCCAATGAGGCAACTTCCTCGTAGCGGCGCATGGCCAGCAGCAGGCCGACGCGCTGTTTCATCTTCTTGGCCGAATCGGCGATACGCGCGTTGAGCGTCAGCGCACGGCTGAGATGCCCAGCGCGGCGCATCAGTTCGGCGGCTTCCGGGAACAGCTCCGGCTCCAACTCGGCCTGTTGCGCAAGGATCTCGGCCGCGGCCAGCGGATTGCCCTTCTCGGCCCAGGTCTGCGCCAGCGCGCGCGCGACCATGCCGTTGCCGGGGAACATCAGTCGTGCCTTTTCGAGAAAGCCGAGTGCGCCATCGTAGGCGCGGGTACGACGAAGCGCCGTACCGATGGCGACGTAGTCCTCGACCTTGCCCTCGCTGCGACCAAGGTAGTGGCGACCCACTTCGGCGGCCTCGGCGTTGAGGCCCAGCTCGATCAGGTAGAACACCTGGCGACGCTCGAACTGGCTGTTTTCCGGAAAGCGGCGACCCGCTTCCGCCAGCGTGTCGAGCGCATCCTGGTGGTGCTTCAGCATCCACTGCGCCTGCGCACGCATGATCCAGGTCGACGTCAGCGCTTCGACGCTATCGCCGGCGGCGCTCAACGCAGACAGCACGTCCTCGAAACGCTCCAGCCCATAGAAAGCCTGGGCACGGTAGAGGTGGATCAGTGGGTCGGCCTGCCCGGCGGCGATGGCCGCATCAAAGGACTCGATCGCCAGCGGCAGCTGCTCCTGGTTGAGCGCCACGATGCCGCGCACGGTGTGGTACTTGATCCAGTCGACGTTGTCGTCTTCGGCCTCTGTGCCCGGATCGATATGCGCCAGTGCGGCTTCGGCGCGCGCGTATTCGCCATCGCCCGCGAGCACGGAAGCGAGGTCGACGTAGTTGACCTCGCTCGACTTGTCCTCGGCGGCACGCAACGGCGTGACGATGACGAACAGAAGCAGCAAGGTGGAGAGAATTCGTTTCACGGCGACGGCGCTCATGACGAGAGGTCAAAGCGGACTTTCTGCCGCGCCCAGACGCGCACCTGCTCGCCCTTGTACATGGCGGGCTCGAACTTCCAGGTCTTCACGCCCGCAGCAGCGACGTCGTCGAACACGCCAGCCGGCTGCGCTTCCAGCACCTTGACCTGCTCGACCTGGCCGGTCGGGCTGATCAGCAGGCTCAACAGCACGTAGCCGGTGACACCTTGCGCCTTGGCGCGCGGCGGGTACTGCATCGGGCTCTGCTGGATCGGGCGCGGTGGCTGGTCGACGCTGTCGTCGGTCATCACTACATCACCGCTGTCACCGAGCAGCGATTTGCCGAGATCCATGCCACTGTCGTCGAAGGACGGCAATCCGAAATCCAGACCGGAAAGCCCGCTATCCAGGCCCACCAGCGGCGCCGGCGCCTGACGCGGCGGCTGCTTGCGCGGCTTCGGCTTGGGCTGCACGACGTCCTTCGTCTTGGGCTTTTCTTTCTTGACGACAGCAATCTTGCTGACGCCCTCGTCACCATCGTCCGCCGGCTTCTTGAACTGACGATTCATGCTGACCAGCAGCGTCAGCACCATGACGGTGCCGAGCACGGCGGCCAGCAGGCCGGCCAGGCGTATGCGTCGCGTTGGCGTCGCCGAACTCATGATCAGCCTTCGCCCGCTTCCAGCACTGTGGCGACGCCGACGTCCTCGGCACCGGCGCGACGTGCCTCGTCAACCACCTGCACCAGACGGCCCGACGGCACCTGGTCATCGGTCACCACCAGCACCGACTTCTGCGTCATGCCCTTCAGCTGGTCCCGCAGGCGCGACTGGATCACCCAGATGCGGATCGGCTCACCGTCGAGATAGACCTCGCCCTGGCGGTCGATGTACAGGCGCGGCGCCTTGGTGGAAGCCACCGTCGCACTGCTGGCCGAGGGACGATTGATGTCCACCTTCATATCTTTCACGAAGGTGGTCGACACCATGAAGAAGATCAGCAGGATGAAGGTCATGTCGATCATCGGCGTCAGGTCGACGGCGGCTTCTGATCGGGCAGCGGCGGCATTGCGACGACGGAACATGGCTTATGACTCCTGCGGTTCGACGCCGCTGACGAGGATGTCCTTGATCTGCTCGAGATCGTGGGCAATCTGGGTTTCGCGACGGTCGAGGAAGGCCTTGGCGATGACGCCGGGGACGGCGACCACCAGGCCCATCTGGGTGGTGAACAGCGCGGTGGCGATACCCGAGGCGATGCCGCCGGACTGCGAGAACATGGTCATGTCGCCAAGCGAGCGGAAGGTCTCGATCATGCCGGCGACGGTGCCGAGCAGCCCCAGCAGCGGTGCGATGGCGACCATCGCCGTAACCGTCGTGGCGTATCGGCGCAGGTCGGCGTCAAATTCGCCGAAGGCATCATCCAGACGACGGCGCAGCGCCTCGGGCTGCTGCCGCGCCAGCGTCACGCCGCGCGCGACCGCCATGTCGACAATGCCCTTCAGCGACTTGCTGCGGCCATCTTCACGGCGCTTGATCATCACGCGCACGTTCTTGCGGCTGCCACGATTGAGCAGCGCCCAGCGACAGCCGATGGCGTACCACAGCACGATGGTCACCAGCACCAGCACCGGCATCACCAGACCACCTGATCCCAGGTAGCCCTGCAGTGCCTCGATCCAGCCCTGTTGCGCGCCGCTGATCATGTCGGTCTACCGGACGATGACGTGGTCGACGGAATCAGGCCGCGGCCCGGGTGACCGGGTTGCGCACGTCCTGGGCGAGGTTGATGACCTTGAGCGCGGCCTTTTCCATGTCGTCCTTGAGGCGATCCGCCCAGCCATTGAGCAGGCTGCCAAACAGCAGGCAGGGAATGGCCACGATCAGGCCCAGCTCGGTAGTGACCAGCGCGGTGGCGATACCGCCGGACAGCAGCTTGGCGTCGGAGGTGCCGAATTCGGTGATCACGTCGAAGGTCTGGATCATGCCGGTCACGGTGCCGAGCAGGCCGAGCAGCGGCGCGACGGCAGCGATGACGGTGATCACCGCGCCGAAGCGGCTCAGGCGCGTGGATTCGTGCAGGATCGACTCCGACACGATGTCCTCCATGTGCTCGCGCTCGCGATCCAGGTTGCGCAGCGCGGCGGTCACCACGCGGGCAGCGGAACCCTTGAAGCGCTTGCAGGCGGCGATGGCGTCATCGATCTGGCCGGCGCGCACCTTCGGCGTCACCGCGTCGATGATGTTCTGGATGCTGGCGCCGGCGCGCTTCAGGAAGATCGCTCGCAGCACCACCAGCACCAGCGCCAGGATACCCAGCGACACGATGACCCAGCCGATCAGGCCGCCCTTCTGCACTTCGCCCATCGCGGTCTTGGCTTCCGGCTCGCTGACCGCCGCATTGGCGTTCTCGTAGAGGTAGGCATGCAGCTGCGCGGGCAACTTGCCGCTGGCCAGCGTCTTCGCGCTGTCCTCCGCCGGCGCGTTCCACAGGCGGAAGCGGCCACCACCAGCTGGCGCCAGCGCGCCGCTGCCCTGGTCGCTGACACCGAAGCGCGCGATATTGCCGAAGCGCACCACGGTGCCCTTCACTTCGCTGCCATCGCCGAGATAGAAGGTGCCTTCCTCGCGACGGATCTGGCCCAGCTGCTGCAGCAGGCTGGTCGCGCTGCCAAACATGGCGTTGAGCTTGCCGAGGTCGTCAGCATTCTTGAATTCGGCGGCATCAAGGCTGTTGTCGCCGAAGCCGTCCAGCGTGGCGCGCGCCTGCTCGATGGTCGCCGCCAGCAGATCGCTGTTCTCGGCATTGGCGGCGGTGCGCTCATCGGCACGGGCCAGCTCGCCGGCCAGGTTCTCGGCTTCCGCCTTGGCGGTGATGGCGCGGGTTTCCAGGCTGCTGATCTGGCCTTCCAGGCGGCCCCGATCGGCGTCGAACTGCTTCTTCACCTCGGCGATACGAGCGGACAGCTCACGCTTCTGCGCCTGCAGCAGGGCGAATTCCTTCTTGTACGCCTGTTCCAGCGAAACCGCCGGATCAGCCGCCTTCGCGGCAACCGGCGTGGCCGGCGTCGATTCGGCCGGTGTGGCGTCCTGTGCGGTGGCCGCGAACGGCAGCAGAAGGGCGAAGGCAATCGAAAGGGTGCGGGCGGCGCGCATCAGCGTGCTCCTCCGTTGGCAGCCAGCGGCAGTTCGAACCAGCCCTGGCGGATCTGCTTGCGGAGCGCGTCGAACAGCGCGTTGATGCGCTCCTGATCGGCGGCGTCATCCACGGTGACGAAGCGCCAGCCGTTGCCAGCGCGCTGCGCCAGGCCAACGCGACCATCCTGCGTCTTGAAGTACAGCGCCATGCTGCCCAGACGGACGACGTCGGCGAGCACGCGCTCACGGCCGAGGTCGATGGTCTGGCTGAACAGCCCGTTCTCGCGGGTGAGGCGGAACTCGTCCTCGTACAGCGCCCACAGCCGGTTGGCCGCGCGTGCCGGCGGAATGGCGCCGGTGATCACGTCGTTCTTGAAGGCGTCCACGTCAGCCGCGCGCTCGGCCTGCTTGAACGGCAGACCGGCCTCGATATGCGCCTTCAGTGCGTCGGCCGCGGCCAGCACGCCGGGCTGTAGGGCATCACTCTCGGCACCGGCCTCACTGGCCTCGGCATCCTTGGCCGCCAGCTTCTCGCGCAGCTCGCGCGCCGCCAGCTGCTGGCGGTCGACGCTGGCTTCCAGCTCCGCCTTCTGGGCGGTGAGGCCATTCAGGGTGGTGCGCTGCTCCTGGCGCAGCTGCTCCAGCTCGCCATTGAGCTGCTCGACTTCACCGCGCAGGCGAACCAGCGACTCGGCCAGCGACTCGTCCGCGGCGCGTGCAGGGGCGGCGCCTGCCACGAGGGCCAGCGCCAAAACGGCCAGCCGGCCAGATGCGAAGGGGATTGCCATGTCGACTCCGGACGATTGCGGGCAGCGGTTCGGAAGGCGCGCCCGGGACAGCCGGGCGACGCCGCGCAGACTAGGCAGGCGCGATTGCGTCGAGGTTTCGGAAATGTTTCAGCTGGATGACAGCCGCGGGAAGCATGCCCCGGCAGGCATTCTGGCTCCGGAAAAGCCCGTTTGACCGCCCAGATGGCGTAAACTATCGGGTTCTGCCCACCCCAGAGACATTGACCCGTGAAGGAACATCTGCGCGAACTGGTGGTGCAGGCGCTGCTCGATCTCAAGCGCGCCGGCACCCTGAGCTACGACGGCGAGCCGGACTTCGTCATCGAGCGGACCCGCTCGCGCGAGCACGGCGACTACGCCTGCAACGTGGCACTGCTGCTGGCCAAGCAGGTCGGCATGAAGCCGCGCGACCTGGCGGAGGCGATCGTCGCCAACCTGACCGAGTCGCACAACCTGCAGAAGATCGAGATCGCCGGGCCGGGTTTCATCAACTTCCACCTGAACCAGAGCTGCCGCCTGGGCGTGCTGCGCCGCATTGGCGAACTGGGCGAGGACTATGGTCGCGCCGAGCACGGACGATCAGGGCAGGAGCTGGGCCAGCGGGTCACCGTGGAATTCGTCTCCGCCAATCCGACCGGCCCGCTGCACGTCGGCCATGGGCGCGGCGCGGCTTACGGCGCCAGCCTCGCCAGCGTGCTGGAAGCCAGCGGCCTCGAGGTGCAGCGCGAGTACTACGTCAACGACGCCGGCCGGCAGATGGACATCCTCGCCACCAGCGTGTGGCTGCGCTATCTCGAACTCTGCGGCGAGCAGCTGCGCTTCCCCGACAACGGCTACCGCGGCGATTACGTCTACGACATCGCCCGCGCGCTGCGCCAGAAGCAGGGCGACGGCCTGCGCCACGGTGCCAATGAAGTCATGGCCGACCTGCCCGCCGATGCCAGCGAGGGCGGCGACAAGGAAACCCACATCGATGCACTGATCGGCCGCGCCAAGTCGCTGTTGGGCGACGGTTACCAGCGCGCCTTCGATGCCGGCCTCGACGCCATCCTCGCCGACATCCGTGATGACCTCGGCGAATTCGGCGTGCATTTCGACAGCTGGTTCTCCGAGCGTTCGCTGGAAACCGACGGCTATGTGCAGCGCGCGCTGGACACGCTGGAAGCCGGCGGCCACCTCTACGAGAACGACGGCGCCCGCTGGTTCCGCGCCACCAGCTTTGGCGACGAGAAGGACCGCGTGGTGGTCCGCGAGAACGGCCAGCGCACCTACTTCGCCTCCGACCTCGGTTACCTGCTGTCGAAGTTTGAGCGCGGCTTTGATCGTGCCATTTACGTGTTCGGCGCCGACCACCATGGCTACATTGCCCGCCTGAAGGCAGCAGCCCAAGGGCTTGGCCTCGATCCGGCCAGGATCGAAATCCTGCTGGTGCAGTTCGCCATCCTCTACCGCGGCGGCGAGAAGGTGCAGATGTCCACCCGCTCCGGCCAGTTCGTCACCCTGCGGGAACTGCGCGAGGAAGTCGGCTCGGATGCCGCGCGCTTCTTCTACGTCATGCGCAGCAACGACCAGCACCTGGACTTCGATCTCGACCTGGCCAAGAGCCAGTCCAACGACAACCCGGTCTACTACGTGCAGTACGCGCATGCCCGCGTTTCCAGCGTGATGCGCCAGCTGGCCGAACGGCAGTTGTCGTTCAACCGCAGCGCCGCCGATGCCGCGCGCGCGCGTCTGGTCGAGCCGCAGGAAGAGGCGGTGCTGGACCAGCTGATGCGCTATCCGGAAATGGTGGAAGCCGCGGCCACGCACCGCGCGCCGCAGCTGGTCGCCAACTACCTGCGCGAACTAGCCGCCGCTTTCCACAGTTTCTACAACGCGCATCAGGTGCTGGTCGACGACGAAGCCCTGCGTAACGCGCGTCTGGGGCTCTGCCTCGCCACCCAGCAGGTACTGGCAAACGGCCTGGGCCTGCTGGGCGTCAGCGCCCCGGACAAGATGTAAGGAACCCTCATGGCAGCACGTCGCGGAAAATCGCAGGCCCGGCGCAGCGGGAAATCCTCGCGCAAGGGCATTCCCGGCTGGGCCTGGCTGCTGGCTGGCCTGCTGATCGGCCTCGCCATCGCCGGCTTCGTGGTGCTGCGTGGCGGACTGGGTGACACGCGCCTGCTGCCGCGCCCCAACCCGGACGCCACCGCCCCGGCGCCGTCCACCGACGAACCGGTGGCACAGCAGCCCAAGCCGGCCAGCAAGCCGAAGTACGACTTCTACACCCTGCTGCCCGAGAAGGAAGTCGTCATCCCGGATGCCGAGATCGACGAACAGGCACGCGCACCGAAGCCGGCAGCGCCGGCGGACGACCAGCGCTACCTGCTGCAGGCCGCCGCCTTCCGCGACAAGGCCGACGCCGAAGCACTGAAGGCCAAGCTGGCATTTAGTGGCCTGGTGGCGCGCATCGAGAGCGAAACCATCAACGGCACCACCTGGCACCGCGTGCGCCTCGGCCCCTACGCTGATCTGCGCCAGCTCGACGACGCCCGTCGCCAGCTCAAGGGCCAGGGCGTGGACGCCATCGCCATCAAGGCTCCGAAGGGCTAAGCCAGCCGCGTCATCCCACCCGCGACATTGTCGCGATTGCGTCGCCTGCTCCGTATAGACTTCCGACTTGTTCGGGGACGATTAGGGGCAATGCATGCGGATGGGCAGATTCCTTTTTGCGGTGCTCACGGCATCAGCGTTCGGCACGGCCCTTGCCGGCGACATTTCCTGTCCGGACAACCTTCCCGCCGCACCCGCCGGCGAAGTATGCAGCGTGACGCCTGGAACCTCCGGCCTTTTACTGCGCGGCGAGATACTGACGCCGTCCGGAATTCTGCATGGTGGCCACGTACTGGTCGGTGACAACGGCCTGATCAGCTGCGTTGGCTGCGACTGCTCGGCAACACCAGGCTTCGCCGACGCTTCCCGCATCGACTGCCCTGAGGGCGTGATCTCACCCGGCCTGATCGACGCGCAGCAGCACAGCACCTACAACCACCTTGCACCGGTCACCGACACCGGCGAGCGCTATGAGCATCGGCATCAATGGCGCCTGGGCCAGGACGGCCACACCCAGATCAGCACGCCCGGCGGCGGCAGTACCGACCAGCGCCGCTGGAACGAACTGCGCGCCCTGCTGGCGGGCACCACCTCGATCAACGGCAGCGGCAACGCATCTGGCTTCGTGCGCAACCTCGATCTGGCCGCCGACGCCGATGCCCTCGGCGTCACCCGCATCCGCCCAAGCACCTTCCCACTGGGAGACAGCAGCGGACTTCGCCTGACCGCAAGCTGCGCCTATGCCAACCTGCCTTCGCCGACAGCCGAAGTGGACTCCTGGGTGATCGCGGAAGGCATCGACGCCTCCGCCCGCAACGAGTTCGTCTGCCTCAGCGGACAGGCGATGGATGGCGTGGACAGCATCGAGGCGGCGCCACAGGTGGCGATGCTCGCGCTCGGCGCGGAGGACGCCGCCAACCTGCAGCAGCGCGGTGCGTCAGTGGTTTGGTCGCCGCGCTATGACATCCGCCTTTACGCCGATCCCGCACCAGCCGTGCTGTATGCAAACAGTCGCGTGCCGCTGATGCTGGGAACCCGCTGGACGCTGACCGGCTCCATGAACATCCTGCGCGAACTGCGCTGCGCCGACGAGGCCAACCAGACGTGGCTGGATCAGCGCTTCAATGACCGCGAACTGTGGCGGATGAGCACCATCAACGCCGCCCGCGGCTTCCACATGGAGTCGGCGATTGGTGCGTTGGCGCCGGGAATGCAGGCCGACATCAGTGTGTTCAACGGCGCCGTGCACGGCGGTTATCGCGCGGTGATCGACGCCGATCCGCAGGACGTGGCGCTGGTACTGCGTGGCGGCCTGCCGATGACCGGCAGAGCAAGCCTGCTCGACGCGCTCGGTGCCGCCAGCTGCGAGAGCCTCACTGTCTGTGGCGCTGCACAGAAGGCCTGTGTCAGCCGCGAAACCGCTGCCGCCATCGACCTCGCCACGCTGACCGCCAACAATAGCGGGGGCTACCCGCTGTTCTTCTGCGGAGCACCTCCTGACGAGCCGACCTGCATACCGCAGCGCAGCAGCCTCGAGGTTCCTCCCATGCTGATCTACGACGGCCAACCGACCGTGGATGACAGCGATGGCGATGGCATCGCCAATGCGCTGGACAACTGTCCGCTGGTGTTCAACCCACTGCGCCCCATGGACGATGGCGCACAGCCGGACACCGATGGCGATGACATCGGTGATGCCTGCGACGCCTGCCCCCTCGAAACCGGAGAGACGAGCTGCTGGCAGATGTTCGGCAATGGCTTTGAAGCGAACTGATGCCCCGGCTACCGGAATGGATCAGGCATGATGCATGCCGGCTTCCACGGAGCATCGCGCATTGACGGCCATACACATCGAGAACTGGTGGCAACAGGTCGGCGATGAGCGTTCCGTCGAACTGCAGGCCATGTGGCAGCGTGCTCGCGCGGGGATTCCACCCGAACAGGCGGTGACCCGGGCACAGGAAGCGGTCTGCGCCGCGCGTGACGCGGACGGCAAGCTGGTCGGTATCTCCACCGCGCAGCCGCGACTGGTTCCGTTCCTCGGCGAGAACATGTTCTATTTCCGCGCCTTCGTCGTGCCGGAGCTGCGCCGCGGCACGCTGGGGCCACGACTGGCCTTTGCCAGCCGGCAGCTGCTCAACGCCGAGTACCAGCAAAGTACCGATCCCGCCTACCCGATCGGCCTGTTCCTGGAAATCGAAAATGCCGGCCTCAGCCGCGACAACGAGCGCGCGGTGTGGGATCGCCCGGCACTCAAGTCGCGACCGGAACACACCTCATGGCCGCATGGCGCGCTGGTTTATGCCGGCCGGTCACCGCGCGGACTGGACCGGCGCATCTGGTACTTCGACGACGCCCGCCTGCAGCGTCCCGGACTGCCTCGACAGAACGCCTGACCAGCTCAGTTGCCGTCGTCGGCGCGCGCGCCGTGACGGCGCCCTTCCCCCGGACGACCCTCGCGCATCTGCCCGCCGCCGCGCATTTGCCCACCACGCATCTGCCCGCCGCGCATCTGGGCGGGCATCTGCTCGCGCTGTTCCGGCGTCAGCAGTGCGGACATCTCGATCAGCTCCTCCAACCGCAGGCGCTCGCTCTGTGCGGCGAAGTCAGCCAGCTGATTGCTGGCCGCCAGCGCGGCCTCGCGATCACCCGCGACCAGGGCCTCATGGAAGGCCTGTTGCTGCTGGCGCTGTTCGCCACGCATCGCGCCGGTGCGCTCCGCGGTCCGCTCACGCAAGGCCTTGATGCTGTCGCGCTGCGCGTCGCTGAGGCTTTCCATCCATTCCCGCCGCGGGGCGCGTCGCGGAGCTTCCGCAGCCGTCTTGGCGTCGGCATCCGCATCCGCTGCGACAGGACGTGGTGGCTGAGGCTGCTGTGCCGACGGCGCAGGCGCCTTGACGGTCTGCGCGTGTTCCGCCGGCGGCGCAGCAGGAGCGTTCACCGGGGCGGCGGCGACTTTCTGTGCCGCCTGCTCGTCGGTTCCGCCACAGGCGGCCAGTGACAGCACGAAGCTTGCCAGCAGCAGGGTTTGGATCATTGCCCTCATGGGGTCGTTCCTTCTGGGTTGATGTCAGGCTGCGGACGTCCGCAGGGCCTTCGGAATCGATGCGAGCGCGGCATCCGGCAGGACAAAGGCGTCCGCCAGCAGCGGCTCACCGGGCACGTGCAGGTCGGGATGACGCAGCCCCGGCAGGACGTTCACCGAGAAGATTTCCTGCACTGCCTCCTCGAAACGCAGGAAGCCCACCAGCTCGCGCTTGTTGAGGTTGACCACCCAGACACCGCAATGACGCTCGTCCAGACGCTCGGTCAGCGGCAGCTTGGCGAACACGGCGGATTCGCGGACCTGCGAAAGGCCGATGAAGGCCAGCGGTCCGAGGAAGTCCATGCCGCGGGTGAAGCCGGGCAGCTCGATCAGCGTGTCCTTCTCGCCGGTTTCCGGATCAATCTCGCACAAGCCGCCATTGCCCGACTCCAGCACGTACAGCTTGCCGTTGTACCAGCGCGGCGAATGCGGCATGGACAGCCCTCGACAGATCACCCGCTCCTCGACGATGTCGTAGAGCAGGCCGCCGCTGGCCTTGTTCTCGCGCCAGCCACCCTGGGTGTCGGTTTCGCCGAGCATGGTGACGTAACGCACGCGACCATCGCGCACCGCCAGGCCGTTCAGATGACAACGGTCTTCCGGCGCCAGCGCGGTGAGGAACGGCGGCTTCCAGCGCGGTACGAAGCTGGCGTCCGGCGCCAGCGTGGCCAGGCAGCAGAAGCGGGTGTTGACGATCCACAGCTCATCGCCCACCCAGGCCATCTCGTGGATGTCGATGTTGCCGGTGACGTGGCTACCGCGCGGCAGGAAGCGCGCGTCGGACGGCGTCCGACCCGGCGCCGGCGGCGGTGACTGCGACTGCTGCAGGAACAGCACATCCTGCGCGGTACCGACCGCCATACGTCCCTGGTCCACGGCAATGCCCATCGGCTTGGGCAGTGACTTGAAGGCGGTATTGACGCTGTCGTTCTCCATCCGCGCCAGCACCAGCTTGCCGGCCTGGTAGGTGGAGATCGCCAGCGAGCAGCCGCCACGACGCAGCACTTCGGCGAAGCTGGCGCTGTGGTTGCTGGACAGCTGCTTCAACACGTCCGGAGGAAGCTGCTGCTGGGCAGGCGCCGCAGCCGCCTGCCGCATATCGGCATTCGCCACCTGGCCGGCATTGCCTGCGTCAGCGTCTTCGGATGCCGGCGGCGCGGCTTCGCGCTCGTCCGGCATGCCGTGCTTCGCCATTTCGGAAAGATCCGCCAACTCGATGCCGGTAGCCTCGGCAATCCGCTTGCGCACGGCCGTCAGACGATCGGCGAACGGCGACAGCAACCCGGAATTGGCTCGCCACTTGCCACTTTCCGGCGCGGTCAAAGTGGTGGCCGACTGCGGCAGTGTCAGCGGTGGCGGACGGTCCCAGTGGATGCCAAGAACCTCGCCCAGCCGGTCCATGGTCTCGAACGGTTCGGCCACGACATCCGCATAGTTGACCGCGGTCCAGCGCTCGGACGGCAGTTCGCCCAAGGCCTCCATGATCGCCGCATTGGCCGCCTCGTACTGCGCCACCGCCACTTCGGCCAGGGACTTCCCGGCGAGTTCCCGCCAGCCCGGCGTCAGCAGCAGCGACCAGGGACCACCCTTCCAGTCCGGCAGCTTGGGATAGGTGATGAAGCCACCCGAACGCCAGGCTTCGAGGATGCTGGAGGTGTTGGCGAAGGGCTCGCGCACCAGATAGATGAAGCGCGCCTCCGGAAAGGCCCTGGCCAGGAACGGAATGCGCAGCGCGTTCTTGGGCGTCTTCTCCAGCATCACCACCGGGCCATCGGCGCTGGTCCACGCCGCGCCATCGCGATCGCGCAGCTGCGCGGCGAAGCGCCGGCGCAGATCTTCGACCACCGCATCGGCGGCATCGCCAGCGTCCAGCGCATTGGAGTCGAAGCCATGCGCCGCCGGCGACAGTGCCTCGATGCCCTCGAAGATGGCGTGGCTTTCGCCACCCACCGTCCACAGGTCCGGACTGCGTGCCAGCGTCTCGAACAGCAGACTGGAACCCGAGCGCGGCGCGGCGACGATGAAGACCGGTCGCTGGAACTCGACGCGACCCACGGCCTTGCGCGGACCCAGTGAAGCCAGATGCCCCGGCTGTGCGAAACCCGGATTCAGCACCGGCTCGACCAGCCAGCGCTCAATCAGCTCGGCCGCTGGCGTGCCGTCGCTCGCCTGCAGTACGCCGGGACTGCGCGCCAGATGCTGCCGCACCTGGCTGATCAGCGCCCGGTAGTGCGGCCAGCCATCCTGGGTGGCGCCGAATTGCCGCCAAAGGCCCTGCCACTGAGCGCGCAGCGTGGAAAGCGCCTGCGCCAGCATCGGCAGTGCCGCGGCCGCCTGCCCGGAAGCGGACGCGCGCAGGTCCCGCAGCAGGAAATCGATGTGATCGCCGAACTCGGTCGGCGACATCACCACCGGCGCGGATGGCCCTTCTACCATCGGCTCGGCATCGCGCGTCGCGTCAAACGCGATGTGGCGAATGGCCGGACTTCCATCCAGCGCCTGCCGGATCGTGCGCCACAGCTCCCAGCTGCCGCGCGTATCCAGCACCAGGTGGATGCGCTGGCGACTGGATGGGTTCTCCACCCGGTGCCGGCGCCAGGTGTCGAAAATCCAGCATTCGCCCTCGCCCATGTGCAGCGATTCGTCGCCGCAGGTGAAGGTCACCGATGGATCGGTCTGGATCGGCACGTGGATGCGCAGGTGGTCGCGCCAGTAGTAGTGGACGTCGCTGTGCGACTTCACTTCCTCGTGGTCGGAGATGCGCATCAGCCGCGAGCGACCAATGGCCGAGCCGAAATGCGCCATCACCTGCCGCAGGTAGGGCATCTGCTGCAGCACCGGCGTCGCCTGCATGTCGCCGATCAGGGCGTCGTTGTCCTGTTCACCGTCGGCGGCCACCAGCAGCAGCGCATCGTTGCCGGCAAAGCCCTGCGGATGCGGCTTCCAGGCTGATTCCGGCACGGCCGCCACCTCGTCGCGCAGGCGTCCGGCATCGAAGGTGAAAGGCAGTCGGATGAATTCGCGGGAAAGTTTCATGGCCGGACACGCTATCGGCAGGCGCTGGTCAGGCGCAAGCACCTCCCCCTACACCCTCCTTTTGGAGGGGTTACATCCGCCCGGAAATTCAGCCAGAATGGAACGAACGCGTGTTTGACTTAGGGCAACGCTGAACAAGTCATCCCGATCGGCGAAGATATCGCTTTCAGTCCATAGCGCATGAACCATGAAACAGCAGACCCTGTCGATGGCGGCTGATCAGGCCGAAGGTTTCGAGCTGCATCGTCGTCCGACGCGTCGGGATGTGTTCCTCGCGACGATGGAAGGTCTCGTGCCATGGTCGGCACTGTGCGCGGTGATTGCACCGTTCTATCCCAAGCCCGGCCGTGGACGTCCGCCGGTTGGCCTTGAGCGCATGTTGCGCATGTACTTCGTGCAACAGTGGTTCAACCTGGCCGACGCCGCTTGCGAGGATGCGCTGCTCGACAGCACCGCGCTGCGCCGTTTTGTCGGCATTGATCTGGGTCGCGAGCGGGTGCCGGATGCGACCACACTGCTGAAGTTCCGCCGCTTGCTGGAGCAGAACGAACTGGGCGCCGAACTGTTTCATCAGGTCAACGCGGAGCTGCAGGATCGCGGCTGGCAGATCGGCACCGGCACGATTGTCGACGCGACGATCATCGCCGCGCCGAGCGCCACCAAGAACGCCGACAAGGCGCGCGATCCGGCGATGCACCAGACCCGCAAAGGCCAGCAATGGCATTTCGGGATGAAGCTGCACATTGGCGTGGACAGCCGCACCGGCCTGACCCACAGCGCAGCGGTGACGGCGGCCAACGTCCACGACAAACACCTGATCGAAGACCTGCTGCACGGCGATGAGCGCCGGGTGTACGGCGACAGCGCCTACGCCAGCCAGAAGCCGCTGATGCGTAGACACGCACCGCAGGCGAGAGACTTCACCAACGAACGAACGCGCAAGGGCGGGCAGGTCGACGAAGCGGCGCGCTCACGTAATCGCAACAAATCGAGAATCCGGGCGCGGGTTGAACACGTCTTCGCCGTGATCAAGCGGCTGTGGGGCTTCAACAAGGTGCGTTATCGTGGCCTGGACAAAAATGCCAACCGGAGTTTCGTGCTGCTGGGTCTGGCCAACCTCTACCTCACCCGACCGCGAACCGCGGGATAACGGTGTCCGGAAGGCGCAACGGACGGCGAAAACGCCGTTCAAGACCGGAAAATCCCACCGCAGCCGACTTCATCAACACCAACCCGACCCTGCACAACCTGCCAAATCAACACCGCATATCACGGGATGACTTGTTCAGCGTTGCCTTAGGGGAGTCCGCAATGCCGCGCAACCTGTCCGTCCGTCTGGGCGACGTCACCCGTCTTCCGCTTGCACAGCACCCGCTGTATTCGGCCATCGAAACCGAGCTGGGACCAGGCCGAGTCTCCGTATCGCGAGCCTCCCCCTGGGTTGGCGCAGCACTTGGTGCCGCTCTACTATTGCCGGGCATCGCCGGCGCCGCCACGATCACGGTCGACAGCACCGACTGGACCATCAGCACCGATGGCAACTGCACGATGCCGGAGGCAGTGGCCAACGCCAATGCCAACGCTGACACCACAGGCGGTGACTGCGCCGCTGGTGCCGCGGGTCTCGATGAAATCCAGTTCGACGCAAGCCTGATCGGCAGCACGATCAACGTCGACAGCCCCCTGACTGTCGTCGCGAACGAACCCCTGGACGTCGTCGGCCCTGGCACGCGCGACCAGCTCGTGTTTGACGGTGGCGGCAACAACCGTTTCATGGTCGCGGCTGACGACGTCTCGCTCAGCAACATTACCGCCCAGCATTTTTACGCCCATGGCGACGGCGGCGCCATTCTCGGCAATTATTCCGGGACCGACACCACCATTACCGTCAGCAACAGCCGGTTCGCCAGCAACGTGGGCTTCTACGGTGTCGGTGGTGCCATCCGATCCAGGACGGTCAACGTCCACGACAGCCGGTTCGACGGCAACTACGCCTACTGGAGCGGCGCGGTCGACGCATTCTCGTTCACCGCAACGAACAGTGAGTTCATCGGCAACTATGCCTATGTCTCCGCTGGCGCGGTTGGTACCTATTCGGCAAACGTCAGCGCTTCCACCTTCTCCTACAACGCTACCGAGCGCTGGGATGGCGCGGCCATCAACGCCTACCAGGCAACCGTTAATGGCTCCAACTTCTACTACAACCGCGCCGGTGACTGGGGCGGTGCGATTTCCGCCGGACAGGCGGATATCAGTGCCGACAGCCAGTTTGTCGGCAACGTTGCATTCGGACGCGGTGGCGCCGTCAACATCTTCTACAGCGGCACCATCACCAACAGCCAATTCGCCTACAACATCAGTGGTGCCGGTGGCGCCATTTTCGCTGGCGACCACAGTTACGGCACTGGACTGCCGCCTCAGCTGGCCCGCCAGGCTCACGCGCGACCAGGCGCCAAGCGCGCGAAGGGCACCGGTGCGCCCAACCTGAGCCTCAGCATCACTGGCAGCCAGTTCAGCCACAATAGGGCGGCCGATCCGTACGGGGCGGTGGGTGGTGCCATCGCGGCGGTGCCGTTCACCGCATACAGTGGCGGTGCCTACAGCAGCAATTCGGTCAGCCTGTCGGGAAGCACCCTGAACGACAACGTGGCCTTCCCCTACCAGTACCAGCCGCTGCGGGCTCCTGCCGCTACCGATGGCAAGCTCGCACCCGGGCCGCTGAGTTACTCCATGGGCGGTGGCCTCATGGTGGGCCCCCTCAACTCCGGCGGCGGCAACCGCCCCGTCGCGATCAGCGGCCAGAAGGACGAGCAGGTAGCTCCTCCGCCGGTTGATGTCCTGGTTGATATCAACAGCACCAATTTCAGCAATAACCTGGCCTTCATAGGTGGCGGCAGCCTGGTGTTTGGCTCGACCATCACCGTCGATGACTCCACCTTCGGCCAGAATGGCGCCTATCTGGGCGGCGGCGGCATCTTCCTGGCCTCATCGCTCAAGTACGGCCCCTACGCGGCTGGCGACAGCGCGACCTTCACCAACACCACGTTCAGTGACAACCGCGCAGGAGCGACAGGCGGCGGCGTGGTGGCCATGAGCGGGAGCGTCAGTGGCAACGGCCTGGATCTGCTCAACAACCAGACCGCACTGCATCCCGGTTTCTATAGCCTGATGAGCGGCGGCAATGTCCGGCCTACTGGCGTCGTGAAGACCGCCAAGCAGGCGCCCACCAACTGTTCCTTCGGCAAGTACGCCGGTGGCGGCGTGCTGTCGAGCTTCACTTCCACCCAGCTGACGGGCGCATCACAGGTCACCGGCAACTGCGCCGGGCAGGCCTCGGGCGGTGTTGCCATGGGCACCGGCAAGTACGGTCTCACCGGATCGCTGGTGATGGCGCCAGACACGCTCGTCAGTGGCAACAGCAGCTACGGCACCAGTCCGGGACTGGACGCCTACGTGGGCGGCAGCGGCAGCACTGGCAGCATCAGTGGCACCTTTACCGGCAACATCGTCCAGGATGATGTGCCTGGCAGTGGTGGCGGGATGCTGCTGGGCGCGGACTTTGGCGCCAGCGTGACGGTCAGCCAGGCAAGCGTCAGCGGCAACTTCGCGACCAGCGGTGGTGGCATCGCCATCGACTCGACATCCGGCTCGAGTTACGGCCCCGGCAGCGTGTCGATCATCGACTCGACGATTTCCGGCAATACAGCCGTCCAGGGCGCTGGCATCAGCATCGCCCAGTCCCTTGGCGGCGGCGGCGCGAGAGCCTCCAGCAGCCAGCGTTTCCCGAACCTGCAGCAACGCCTGCTGGATAGGGGTGTCAACGCCCGATTCTTCGGTGGCAAGCGCGGTAGCGGGAAGTCGACCACCGGCAACCCGCCCGTCAGCGTATCGGTCCAGAACACGACGATTGATGGCAACGCCACCAGCTCCACCGCCCTGGCCTTTACCCAACAGGGTGGCGGCCTGTTCGCCGACGCCTATTCGGCGCTGGCCATGGACCACGTCACCATCACCGGCAACAGCACCGGCGGTGACGGCGGTGGCGTGATGCTGTCCGGAGTGGTGCCTACGGCAACCAACAGCATCATCGGCCTGAACACGGCCACCGGCACCGGCAATGACGCCAACGGCACGCTGAATATCGACTACAGCCTGGTGCAGGACGCCACCGGAGCCACACTCAACGGCGCCAACAACCTGACCGGCACGGACCCGATGCTGGATCCGCTGGCCGACAACGGTGGCCCGACCCTGACCCGACTGCCGCAGTTCGGCAGCCCGGTGGTCGACGCCGGTGACCCGGCCTTTGTCACCGCATCGCTGCCAAATGACCAGCGCGGTGCCGGCTTCCCGCGCGATGCTGGCGGTCGCACTGACATGGGCGCCGTGGAAGGCATCACGCCGGTCAACCTGGTGTCACTGGCAGTCGCGCCGACACCGTTCCCCGAAGGCGCTTCGGCAACCATGACCGCCACACTCGATGCCACCACCACGGTCGACGTGATGGTGACCGTCGACTTCTCCGGCACGGCCATCTTCGGCACCGACTTCACTGCCGGCGATGACGACCCGATGACTGCCGGCACGCAGATCCTGATTCCGGCGAACAGCCTCAGCGGCGACATCACGCTGGACGCACTCACCGACGCCAGCATCGAAGGCGACGAGCCCTTCCATGCCGATGTCAGTGCGGTCAGCAATGCGATCGAAAGCGGCAACGTGGCGGCCGATGCCACCATCACCGACGTACTCCCGCCGCCGACCGCCAGCCTGGTGCTCGGTCCGCCGAGCAGCCCGGAAGGCGGTGGCGCCTTCACGGTCACGGTCAACCTGTCGAACGCCTTCGGTCAGCCGATCGTCATCACCCTGAACTTCTCCGGTTCCGCGACCTTCGGCGTCGACTACACCGTGGAGGACCAGGATCCGGGCACGCCAGGCATCCAGATCATCATCCCGCCGGGCTCCACCAGCGGCAGTTTGCTGATCACGCCGTTGAACGATGGCGAGAACGAGCCGGACGAAGACGTGATCGTCCAGATCGGCTCCGTCAGCGCGGGCAGTGCGACCGGCTCGCCGGGTACCGGCACCATCACCAACGTGGCGGCGGCGCCGGGCGGTCCGGCTGCCATCCAGGCCCCGGCGGTGATCCCGACGCTCAACGAGTGGATGCTGATGCTGCTCGGCCTGCTGCTGCCAGCGGCAGTGATGGTCAAGCTGCGCGGCGGTCGGAAGGGCGACCGTCTCGACGCCTGACCGGCACACTGGCAATGACTGAAAAGCCCCGCCATGCGGGGCTTTTCTTTTGCCGACGACCCGCAATACCGCGTCCGGCATATGCACATGCCGACAAATCCTTTCCCGGGCCGGCGCCCCATTTCCTAGCCTGCGTCCATCCGATCCACGCAGGACACCACCATGTCGGCTCGCGCCGAAGCCATCCACCCGTCGCCATTACCCGACGACGTACTGTCGAAGCTGCGCCAGCTGTCCGAAGCGCTGGCACCCGGGCAGCTGCAGTGGGCTTCTGGCTACCTGTATGGCCGCGCGGAATCCCGGCAGGAACTCTCGGGCGCTGAAACGTCGCCAACTCCCCGGGAAACCCTGTCGGTCGCCTATGGCAGCCAGACAGGCAACAGCCGCCGGCTGGCCGAACGACTTGCCGAACAAGCACAGGCCAAAGGACTCGCTGTCCGCCTGCTGTCATTGACCGACCTGCGCGCGCGTGAACTGCCCAAACTGTCGCTGCTTTACGTGGTGATCAGCACGCAGGGCGACGGCGATCCACCTGACGACGCGCGTCGCTTCCTCGATGAGCTGGGCAATCGACGTGCCCCGTCGCTCGACGGCCTTCGCTTTGGCGTGCTGGCACTGGGCGACTCCAGCTACCCACTGTTCTGCGCCACCGGGCGCGGGCTGGACGAACGCCTGGCCGAGCTCGGCGGCCATCGCCTGCTGGACCGCGTGGATGCCGACCTCGATTTTGAAGGCGACGCCGCGCCGTGGCTCGACAGCGCGCTGGACATTGCCCAACGCGAACTGGTCGCGAGCGCCGCTACGGCGAACCCGACGCCGCGCCTGCATCTGGTGAGCAGCACCGGGATCACCTCAACACCGGCGACTCCCTTCGAAGCCGAGGTCATCACCCGCCATCCGTTGACCACGGATCGCGCCGTTCGCGTGGTTCATCATGTCGAGCTCGACATCGCCGGCAGTGGCATCGCCTACGAGCCAGGCGACGCACTGGCCATCCATGTCGGCAATCCCGAATCCCTGGTGGAGACGGTGCTCGATGCCGCCGGTCTCGATGGCAACACCGAAGTCATCATCGACGAAGTCGCCACCGATGCCCGTCACGCATCCCTGCGCGAGTGGCTACGCGATCACCGCGAGCTCACGCGACTGTCGCTGAAATTCCTCCGCCAGCATGCCACGCGTGGCGACAGCGGCAGCGCGCTTTCGCAGCTGCTGCTGCATGACGATCCACAAGCGACCCGCCGCTGGCTCGCCTCGCGTCAGCTGGCCGATGCCCTGCGCGAAGCGCCAGCCGAATGGACTGCGGAAGATCTGGTTCGCGCCCTACCACCACTGGCAACGCGCGCCTACTCCATCGCATCCAGCCGCGCCGAGGTCGGTGACGACGAAGTTCACCTGTGCGTGGCCGAGTTCGGTGGCGTGCATGAAGGACGTCGCTGGCAGGGACTGGCGTCGGGCGCACTGTCACGACTGCAGGAATCGGGTCGCCTCCGCATCGAACTGGAAAGCAATCCGCGCTTCCGCCTTCCCGGTGATGACACCGTCGACATCCTGATGATTGGTGCTGGCAGCGGCGTGGCGCCCTATCGCGGCTTCCTGCAGCAGCGCGCGGCGGCCGGCGCCGCGGGTCGCAACTGGCTCTTGTTCGGCAACCGCCATGCGCGCGAGGATTTTCTCTACCAGGCCGAGTGGCTGGAAGCGCTGCGCCGCGGCACGCTGCATCGCCTTGATGTCGCCATTTCCCGTGATGGGGACAGCGTGCGCTACGTGCAGGACCGTCTGCTGGCCGAGTCCCTTGCCGTGTTCGACTGGATTGAGAGTAGCGGACGCATCTACGTCTGCGGCGATGCCAGCCGCATGGCGCCAGACGTGGATGCGGCCCTGCGCCACATCATCGGAACCCACGCCGGCATTGACGCCGAGTCCGCGCGCGAACGCCTGAACGATCTGGCCGCCGAAGGCCGCTATCTCCGCGACGTCTATTGAGGCCGCGAGGAGCCATCATGACCACATCATCGCCCGTCGAAGCAATCAAGACCGCCAGTCGCGGCCTGCGTGGCACGCTGCTGGAAAGTCTGGCCGACGCCCGCAGCGGCGCACTGGCCGACGACGACACCCAGCTGATCAAGTTCCACGGCAGCTACCAGCAGGACGACCGCGACCAGCGCGAGGAACGCCGACTGCGCAAACTGGAACCGGCCTTCAGCTTCATGATCCGTACTCGACTACCGGGCGGCATCGCCACGCCGTCGCAGTGGTTGGCGTTGACGCGCATCGCCCGCGACTTCGGCAACGGCTCACTGCGTCTGACCACGCGTCAGGCCTTCCAGGTGCATGGCGTGATCAAGCGTGAGCTGAAGCCGACCATCGCCGCGATGAATGCCGCGCTGATGGACACGCTGGCCGCCTGCGGCGACGTCAACCGCAACGTGATGTGCACATCGGGCGAACCGTCCTCCAGCGCGGTGACGCGCGTGCAGGCGCTGAGCCGGGAACTGTCAGAAGCACTCCTGCCAGCCAGCCGCGCCTACCACCAGATCTGGTTGGACGAGGAAGAAGGCACGACGCAGGTTGCTGGTGATGCCGAACCCGAACCGCTGTATGGCACTACCTACCTGCCACGCAAGTTCAAGGCCGGCATCGCCATCCCGCCGTACAACGACATCGACGTGTATTCGCAGGATCTAGGCTTCGTCGCCGTGATCGAGGATGACCAGTTGCTCGGCTTCAACCTGCTGGTCGGCGGCGGCATGGGCAGCACGCACGGCCGACGTGACACTTATCCTCGACTGGCCGACGAGATCGGCTTTCTCCGACCGGAACAGCTGCTGGACGTGGCGCGCGCCGTGCTCACCGTGCAGCGCGATTTCGGCAATCGCAGCGACCGCGCGCGCGCGCGCCTGAAATACACCATCGAGGATCGAGGCCTCGACTGGTTCAAGGCCGAGCTGTTTTCGCGACTCGGCGTCGAGCTGGCGTCACCACGTCCCGTCCATTTTGAGCACAACGGCGACCGCTTCGGCTGGCACCAGCAGCGCGATGGGCTGTGGTCGCTGGGCCTGCGCATTCCCTCTGGACGGGTCATTGATGACGACACCCGCAGCAGTCTGAGCGGACTGGCCGCCGTTGCCACAGCACTGGATGGCAGCCTTGCGCGCTTCGTGCTGAGCCCGAACCAGAACCTGCGCATCGACGGCGTCAACGATGCGCAGCGTGGGCGCATCAACACGCTGCTGGCGCGCTATCGGTTGGAAGCACACCAGAACGATGCGCCACTGAAGCTCAACGCGCTGAGCTGCGTGGCGCTGCCAACCTGCGCGCTGGCGATGGCCGAGGCGGAGCGCTATTTGCCGACACTACTTGATCGTGTTCAGGAGCGGCTATCAAGGCATGGTCTGGGCGAGCAGCCGATCAACCTGCGGATCACCGGCTGCCCGAATGGCTGCGCGCGACCGCATCTGGCCGAGATCGCGCTGATCGGCAAGGCGCCCGGACGCTACAACCTGCATCTCGGTGGTGATCGACGAGGCCAGCGCCTTGCCATCCTGCATCGCGAGAATATCGATCAGGCGCAGATCCTCGACACGCTGGATGCGTTGTTCAAACGCTATTCGCTTGAACGCGAAGCCGATGAGGATTTCGGCGACTTCTTCTGGCGTGCAGGCCTGTTGGCAAGCGAAGCATCCGAGGAGGCCGCATGAGCGCGCTCGCCGCCATACCCGACAGCGTGACCCTGGCTGAGGATGCCCGCGCGCTGGCCGAACTGCAGCCGTGGCTGGCCTCGCGCGATGCGGAGACTCGCATCGCATGGGCGCTGTCCACGCTGTCTGGACCGCATGTGCTTTCCTCCAGCTTCGGCGCGCAGTCCGCCGTGCTGCTGCACATGGCCACCCGCATCCGTCCCGACATCCCGGTGCTGCTGGTCGATACCGGCTACCTGTTCGATGAAACCTATCGCTTCGTCGACGAACTACAGAATCGTCTCGATCTCAATCTGCAAATCATCCGCCCGGAGCTGTCGCCGCAGTGGCTGGAGATCCGCCATGGCCAACTTTGGGAACAGGGCCGCGAAGGCATCGAACGCTACAACCGCCTGATGAAGGTGCAGCCGATGAACGCCGCGTTGGCACGCCTCGGCGCACGCACCTGGATTGCCGGCCTGCGCCGCAGCCAGTCTGAATCGCGTCGCCACATCAACCCGCTGATGCTGCAGGATGGACGCTGGAAGCTGCATCCACTGTTCGACTGGAGCAACCGCGACCTGCATCAGTACCTGCTGCGCCACCAGCTGCCCTATCACCCGCTGTGGAACGACGGCTACGTCAGCATCGGCGACCGCCACAGCACGCGCCCAATCCACGAGGTCGCGCGCGAGGAGGACACCCGCTTTGCCGGCCTGATCCGCGAGTGCGGACTGCACGAGAGCGTAACGAGTGGCGGCTGATGTCCGCGGGCGCGATCAACCCTGGTCCGCATGCCAATTCCGCCTATTCGCCAGCAACCTTTCGCCACACCAGGAACCTATGACCCGTCGTTTCAACCTCGGAAGCTACGGTCATTCGAAGCCATTCGCGAACACATCTATCAGGAGCCGCTGCTGCGTCGCGTTGATGATCTCGCGCTGGTCGATGCCTGCGCCGTAGCGACTGAGCACACCCACCAGGCGAATCCGCTCCGGTACCTGATCCGGACCCAGCGTGTACTGATAGGTCGTTGCATATGTACCGCCGTCAGCAACCGACATCGGTATCACGCCAGCAGTACCCCAGGCGCCACCCAGCATCGCGCGGACGACGCCATCGTGGACGAAGCCGACTATCGGATTGCCTGCCCCAAAAAACGGGTGGCCCGCCTCGCTATCGAGGTAGTTGACCTGGTCATAGCCCGAACCAGCGCCTGTTACGCCGTCTTCCACCACCCATAGATTCAGCCGCAGGTCGCCGCCATCGCTGCCGTAGAACGCCGCCTGCGTGGTGGCCGTAAGCTGGCGTACACCGGCGTCGTACGACACATTCAACAACTGCACCGAAGCCGGCACCACCGCCTGCAGACGTTGGGATACGCTCGCCAGCCAGCTCCCCCGCGACATGATAACTTCCGTCGTGCCTTCCGCCGGCGTACGGTCAACCGTCCCCGTTGGATAAGCGGAGGTGAAGGCGTTTGCGACCTGGTCGCCTTCCGCTGTGGTCATGGCGTCACCGTTGTGTATGGATACGCCGATCACCCCCGAACCGAGACCCTGAGCCTGCTCGAAGACGACCGTGCCGTCTGGGCACCATCCGCACCAGCTACCGGTGTGCTGCTCCAGCACCACGCGCTTCTGCGGAACCTGAGACAGCACCCGGACCACACCTTGTGCCTCGTCGTTCGCGGAATTCTGGTCGGCTCCACCGTTCACCGAGGTCACCATCAACTGAATGATGTGGTCACCACCGGTCGCGAAATCGTAGCCAAGCAGCTCCAACTCGACCTCGGTGCCCGGCGTAATACCCCCGGGAGGCGAGACTGTTGCGGACTGCAACGGCCCACCGTCGACGCTGTACGCATAGCCAAGGCTGTTGATCAAATCACCGCCCTGGTTGGAGATGCGGGCGAAGACCGGGTTGAAGCCGGTCGCAATGTAGGCAGGACCGCCGACGCCCTCCATCGCGGCGTCGAGCGCCGGCACCGTCCTGATCTGCACGTCATCAATGGCAAACCCATCTGCCCATCCGCCGCCGTCGTTGTGGCGGAACGCGACCCTCACGTTGGACTGACCCGCGTATGCGTCCAGCGACACGCTCTGCGTCGACCACTGTGCAGTCGACGGTACCTGGGCAATCTGGGCAAAGGCGCCTCCGTTGAGGCTGACTTCCACCGTACCAACCGACCCGTAATCGCCGGATTGCACATAGGCGAATGTCAGGCGAATCGCATTCCCGCCGAACGAACTCAAATTCAATACAGGCGTAATCAGACGATCCGCAGAAGCATTGTTCTTGTTGGTGGTGTTGTCATCATTCGCGTCGTCGTTGGACGCCGCATAGCGAGTGTGCGCAGGTATCGGGAAGAATGCCGAACCGAGGTCCGTGCCGAACTCCCATCCGACCGAAGGCACCTCTTGGGTACGCGTCCAGCCTGCCGGCGGGAGCGGAGATTCAAAGTCTTCAGCGAGTATGACGGTTGCCATAGCATGGCTCGAACCAAGAAAGAGCAGCACTGGTGCCAGCAGACGTTTCATCGCATGTCCCCCCTTGATGGACACGGCGATGCTACGCCGTTGATGGCCGTTTCGACAATTGATGGCCGACAGCGGGGGACGATGAGGGGCAACGCCACTGGTGGCCTGCCTCGCAAGCACCAACGTTTCGCCTCCCCTCGGCGGTCTGCTACGCTGCGTGCCCGCGCCGTGATGGCGCCGAGACCAGAGAAAACCCATGAGCGACCTGCCACCGTGCCCGAACTGCGGCTCGACCTATACCTATGCCGACGGCGAGATGCTGATCTGCCCGGAATGCGCCCATGAGTGGATGCCGGGTGAAGAAGCGGCGACGGAAGAGGGACTGGTGATCCGCGACAGCGTCGGCAACCTGCTCGCGGACGGCGACAGCGTCACCGTGATCAAGGATCTCAAGGTGAAGGGCAGCTCCAGTGTGGTGAAGGTCGGCACCAAGGTGCGCAACATCCGCCTGGTCGAAGGCGACCATGACATCGACTGCAAGGTCGACGGCATCGGCCCGATGAAGCTGAAGTCGGAGTTCGTGAAGAAGGCCTGAGGCCAGCTGGAGGAAAGCGCGGTGGCCGGCTCAGGCCACCGCGTCGGACTGCACGCGGATCAGCTCGCGCAGCCGCTTGTGCAGGTGCCGCCACTGCGGGATCGCATCCGCCCTGGTCGCTCGCGCATCGCGCGCCTGCGCCGGAAGGTGCGGGGCCAGCAGTTGGATGAAGTCATCCACGTAGGCGCGCGGCGGCCGCTGCTCGGCGAGGCAGATCCACGCCGTGCACGGCGGAAACAGGTGCTCCGCATCCAGCGCCACCAGGCTGCCGGCGTCTTCGGGCTGCAGAGCCATTTCGGCAAAGATGCCAATGCCGAGGCCTGTCCGCGCGTAAGTCTTGACCAGATCGGCATCCAGCGCGGTGACCACGATCTTCGGTGTGAGACCGGCACCGCGGAATACGCGCTGCAGCGAAGACTCCGGCCGCCGCGAGCTGTCGTAGCTGGTCAGCGAGTACTCGGCCAGATCGGCCAGCTCGATATGCCGCCCGAAGCTGGCCAGCGGATGCCCCTCCGGCACCACCACCACGCGATCCCAACGATAAGCCGG
The DNA here is from genome assembly GCA_024233975.1 of Rhodanobacteraceae bacterium. Lineage (GTDB taxonomy): Bacteria > Pseudomonadota > Gammaproteobacteria > Xanthomonadales > Xanthomonadaceae > JACKOX01. The sequence goes on along the minus strand of JACKOX010000002.1, from coordinate 192,366 downwards.
CAACGCGAACACGCCGGACGGCGGCACCTCCACCGTGCTCTGGATGGCGAGGTCGATCTCGTCGCGACGCAGGCGTTCGGCGAACTGGGTCGGATCGCCCGGCTCGATGTGCACGCTGACTTCGGGGTATTTGAGCCGGAAGGCCGGCAGCAGGTGCTGCAGCACATAGCGCGCCTGCGTATGCGTGGTGGCGATGCGCAGGCGACCACGCGGCACTTCCATCTGGTTGTCGGCCAGCGTGCGGATGCTGTCCGCTTCGCCGACGATGCGGCGCGCCGATTCGACCACCTGCTGGCCCAGCGAGGTCAGTGATTCAAGGCTTTTCCCGCGCCGGATGATCAACGGCGAGCCAAGCTCGTCCTCCAGCTGCTTCAGCTGTTTGGAGAGACCGGGTTGGGTGGCATGGACGCGACGCGCTGCAACGGTGATGTTGAGGTCGGCGTCAACGATGGCAAGCAGGTAACGGAGCTGGTTCAGGGTCATGGCGGTGTTCTCGACGGACGGGCACGGTGAATTCGACGTGTGCGCTGCTATGGCGCCAACAGCACATCGAACACATGCACATCGGTTTGGAGAACAGGACGTTCATGACGCGATCTTGATCCAGTGAAAAGACGCCCGGCATGGGCGCGACGGTTTCGAGCTTCCATCATGCCGGCGGCCCGGTCAAGCGGGTGACCGGGATCACATGAGCGAATGGAATATCGATGCGGCCAGCAATCATTTCCGCCGCGAGCGCCGTTCTGGAAGCCTGCGAGGCCTCTCGATCAAGCCGCCGGACGCCGATCATGCGCCACTATCCGATCTTCCTCGACCTCAGGGACCAGCCGGTGCTGGTGGTGGGTGGCGGCGAAGTCGCAACCCGCAAGGCGGCCATGCTGGCCCGCGCCGGCGCCCGGCTCGACATCGGCGCACCGGAACTGTCCCCGGAGCTGCAGGAAGCCGCCGCCAGCGGAAGATATCGACACATTGGCGGCGAATACGATCCGAGCTGGCTTGCGGGCCAGCGCCTGGTGATCGCCGCCACCAATGATCGCGCGCTCAACGCCCGCGTTGCCGCCGACGCCGAGGCGCGCGGGGTGCTGGTCAACGTGGTCGACCAACCCGAGCTGTGTCGCTTCATCGTGCCCAGCATCGTCGATCGCTCACCCATCCTGGTGGCGATTTCCAGCGGTGGTGCGGCGCCGGTACTGGCACGCCTGCTGCGTGAACGTCTGGAGTCGCTGCTGGAACCGTCGCTGGGCGCACTGGCGCGCTTCACCGAGCGCTGGCGCGCACGTATCCGCGAGGCGCTGCCGGACCTGCGCAGGCGACGCGGCTTTCTGGAATCGCTACTGCGCGGTCATGCCGCCTGGCTGATCCGCCACGGCCACGAGGACGAAGCCGATCGCCTGATCGGGAAACGACTGATCCAGCAATCGACTTCCGACTCAGGCAGCGTTGCGCTGGTCGGTGCCGGCGCCGGTGATGCGAACCTGCTGACCCTGGCCGCGCTGCGCCATCTGCAGGATGCCGACGTGGTGCTGTACGACCGCCTGGTGTCGCCGGACATCCTCGACCTGATCCGCCGCGATGCCCGCCGCATCGATGTTGGCAAGCGCGTGGGCAGCAACCTGAACACGCAGTCCCGCATCAACGAGCGGCTGGTGCGTGAGGCGCAGGCCGGCCATCGGGTGGTGCGGCTCAAGGGCGGTGACCCGCTGGTCTTCGGTCGCGGCGGTGAGGAGATCGATGCGCTGCGCGAGGCCGGCATTCCGTTTGCGGTCATCCCGGGCGTGACCGCCGCCAGCGCGTGCGCCGCGCACAGCGGCATCCCGCTGACGCATCGCGGCGTCACCCGTGCCGTGCACCTGTTCACCGCGCAGGCCGATGCGCTCGACGGCCCTCGCTATCGTGCGCCGGCGCCGCTGGATGATCCGGGAACCACGCTGGTCGCCTACATGGGTGCCGGTCGTCTGCCATCGCTGCGCGACAGCCTGCTGGTCGCTGGCCGCAGCCCGGCCACGCCGGTGGCCCTGATCGAGAACGGCGGCCGACCCGAGCAGCGCGTCATCGTCACCGACATCGACACGGTGGTGGCTGCAGCCAGCGATCATCAACTGCAGTCCCCTGCCCTGACCATCGTCGGCGAGGTGGCGACAAAAGCCCTCGACAACCACTGGTACGGCTCGCCACCGATCGATGCCCGCAGACTTTCCGGCCGACCACAAACGCGACCGGATTCGGCCCACCCACGGGCAGCCTGAATTTCCCGCGGCAACGCGCTAACGTATCGGCCTGCGTCGCGCCCGAGCGCGACCTCGCCAAGGAGAACAGCATGATCTTCGACAGCATCACCGACACCATCGGCCGCACGCCGATCGTCCGCCTCAAGCGCCTTGCCCCCGAGCACGTTTCCGTCTACGCCAAGATCGAGTCCTTCAATCCGGGCGGTTCGGTCAAGGATCGCCTCGCGCTGGCCCTGATCCTCGATGCCGAGCAGAGTGGCGCACTGAAGCCCGGCCAGACGGTTGTCGAAGCTACCTCGGGCAATACCGGCGTGGCGCTGGCCATGGTCTGTGCGGCACGCGGCTATCCCTTCGTTGCCACCATGGCCGAGAGCTTTTCCATCGAACGGCGCAAGCTGATGCGTGCCTATGGCGCCAAGGTGATCCTGACGCCGGCCTCCGAGCGCGGCACCGGCATGGTCCGCCGGGCCAGGGAGCTGGCAGAAAAGCACGGCTGGTTCCTGGCGCGACAGTTCGAGAGCCCGGCCAATCCATCGTTCCACCGCAACACCACCGCAGCGGAAATCCTCTCCGACTTTGCCGGCAAGCGGCTCGACCATTTCGTCAGCGGCTGGGGCACCGGCGGCACGCTGACCGGTGTTGGCGAAATGCTGAAGCTGGCCCGGCCGGAGGTGAAGATCACCGCCGCCGAACCGGAGGTGGCCGCCATGCTGCAGGGCGAGGAATGGCATCCGCACAAGATCCAGGGCTGGACACCGGACTTCATCCCGGCCGTGCTCAACCGCGACATCGCCGATGACATCCTGAAGATAGACGACACCACCGCCCGCGACACCTCGCTGCGGCTTGCCCGCGAGGAAGGCATTTTCGTGGGTGTCTCCGCTGGTGCTACGGCGGCGGCGGCGCTGCGCGTGGCCGAATCCGCCGAAAAAGGCAGCAGCATCCTTTGCATGCTGCCCGACACCGGCGAGCGCTACCTGTCGACCTTCCTGTTCGAGGACATCAGCGACGGCTCCGACGACCAGTGGCTGGCCGGTCTGTAGTCTATCGATGAGTCGCGCCGGAAACGGCGCGACGTGCGCCGCTTCACGTTTTGCGGTGGCCGCGGTGACGGCGTAACCTGCCCCTGTGCAGCTTGCTGCGGACACAGGGGCATCACCATGCGGACTGCTATCCACCGCTTCCTACTTTCGCTCGCACTGGCGACCGTCGCCGCTGGCACCACGCCATTGCAGGCTGCCGGGTCGGCTTCACCCACGCTGACCCTGTCTGCCGACGACGTCAGCGCATTGACCAAGCTGTCCCGTGGCGATGCCCCCGCACTGGTCCGCAGATCCAACCTGAAGCGACTGCCCGAACTGCACTTCCACGCCATCGCGTTGCAGGCGGGTGCCCAGCCCCTCGAGGATGATCCGGAAGGCACGCTGTCCAAACGACACTTCCTGATCAGTGATCGCGGCCGCCAGCAGGTCGCACTGGCCTTCGAAGCCGACGGACGCTTTGCATTTGGCTTCCTCGATGACGAGAACGGATTGCAGCGGCTGGTCGCGAAGCCAGATGGCAAGGCCGGGCTGGCACTGTTCCCCAAAGCCGTGGAGCAGGTGCCGGTCAATTGCGGCACCGATGAGCTCACCACTTCACCGTTGCAGCCATTGCAGTTGAAATTGCCGGCCACCCTGGCCTCAACAACCGCCAAGGGTGGCGTCTCCGGCTATCAGGCCAAGGTTGCCGTGGAAGTCGACTTCCCGATGATGAGCGGGCATTTCGGCAACAACACCGCCACAGCCTTGAGCTGGCTGCAGGAGCTGTTCCTGGCCACCAACCTGTTCTACCAGCGCGACCTGTCGCTGCAACTGGTGATGGCCACGCCGGTGATCTACAACACCTCGACTGATCCTTACTGCACCGGCGCCAACCCCTGCCCGGTTCTGGCGCAGTACCTGATGTTCCAGTTCGGTGACTATTGGCGAAACAACCGCGGCGGCATCGATCGTGATTTCGCGACGCTTGTCTCCGGTCGCCTGAGCAGCGGAAACCCCACTGGTGTTTCCTGGATCGACCAGTACTGCCAGACGGGTTTCGATACCACCGTCGGCGGTGTTGGTACTGTCACCATTGGCAGCTATGGTGTGAACCTCTATGTCGCTGGCAACGGCGTGAGTGGTGGTTCAGCGGCGGAGTTGTTCGGCCACGAACTTGGTCACCAGCTTGGTGCCTATCACAACAACTGCACCGACGCGGACACAGGCAGCAGCGGACTCCAGCCTATTGATAAATGTCGAACTGGCGGAACCGCACCACCGGGAGGCAGCTGCTGGTCAGGCGCCACGTCCTGCCCAACCAGCGGAGCAGGTCTGATGATGAGCAGTGGTTGTGGCGACCTCGTCACCTGCTCGCTGAACCGCCAGCGCGAGTTCCACCCGGTGCAGATCGGCATATTGACCAGCAACATCGCCAGCCATACGCCGAGCTGCCTCAGCACGGCCATCCTCCCTAATGTCGACACGCTCTACTACGACGGTTTCGAGTAGCGCGGTTCAGTAGGGCTCGAAGCCATCCCGGAAGGCCTCCGGCGGCTTCGGTGCGGCAATGGCCTGGGCCGCCGTGCTGGCCTGGTTGTTGGCGGTGATGTCATCGAACTCGTTGGCCGAGACCATGGTCGTCAGGGTGGCCGATCCTTCGCCAGTGATGCGTGCACGGACCACGATCACCTCCTGGTTGGCGGCACCCACTTCCATCGCGTCGATGATGCACGGCAGCGCGCTGCAGCTCAGCGACTCCACCGACAGCAGCTCGAGGTTGCCGATGTTGGCGCCCACGGTAACGCCGCTAGCACCGAGACTGCCGTTGTTGCGAACGGTGATCGTGTAGTCGAGCACACTGCCGACATAGAACGGCCCGAGTCCGGGCGCGGCAAGTTGCACTTCCATGTCGGCCGCCGGCTGGACGGTGGCGTCGATGCGGTCGGTGTTGTCGTCGAGATCCGCATCGTTCTGCTCCGACAGGACGCCCACCTGCAACGCCATCGGGCCAGCCGAAAGCACGACGCCACCCAGGGTGATGATGACGTCGGCGCCGTCGGCCAATGAGGGGATCACACAGGGCAGGATGCTGCAGGGAGCCGACGCATCGGTGATGACCAGGTTGTCATCGTCCACCACCAGTGTGATGTTGGTGGCGGTATCCGGTCCGTTGTTCACCACCTGCGCCTCGAACTGCAGGTAGTCGCCGATGTGATAAGGCTGGCCAGTGATGGCGTTCAGCTTCACCAGTATGTTGGCGTCCGTTTCCGTGTTGGCGACATCGGTATCGCTGTTGTTTCGCAGATCCGGATCATGGTTAGCGCTGCTGACGCTGACCGTGCTGTCCGGTTTGCTGGCAGTGATCTGCGCCACGAACTGGACATTGCGAGTAGCGCCGCTGTTGAGGTTGTTGATCTGGCAACCACCACCGGCAGTGCCGTCACAGCCCGAGCTCGACACCGGCGTCAGGTCGCTCAGCGCCTGCGTGACCTCAATGCCGGTCGCAGCGTTCGGGCCGTGGTTCTGCACGCTGACGGCAAAAGTCAGCTGCTGACCGATCGCATAGGGTGACGCGGTCTGCAGTATCTGCGTGATTTCCAGGTCCGAGGCCAGTGACAGACTGCCGCCATTGCCACTGTCATCGGTGTTGTTGGCAAGCACCGGATCGCTGCTGAAGCCGGTAAGGTTGTTGACTACGCCCTGCGCGTCGAAACTGGCAGCGCCATTCTTGAGCGCGAAGAGCCGGACGCTGGCAGTGCCGCCATTGCCGATGCCTGCAATGCTGCATTGCAGGCCGCTGCAGTCATGCAGCCCGGTGTAATGATCCACGCTGGTTCCCTGCAGCGAGAACGACAGATCCACGTCGTACACATCGGCCGGGCCAAGGTTGCTCACCGTCGCCAGATACTCGATCAGCTGGCCAGCGTAGTACGGCGGCGGCGTCACCGGCGACAGATCGAGGGCGAGATCGGCCTGATCGTCGAGCTCATAGGCACCGATATCGCAATCGAGGCCACGCGGAAAACCCCGCTGGTCGAGCGCCTCGCAGCTGGCCGTGTCGCCGTTGTTGATCGCCAGATTGGTCGGATAGGCAAGCAGCCGCGGACTGTAGGTCGGCCCACCGTTGTCGGCCGGCGGTCGCACCAGACCCTGTTCGGAGACGCCAAAACCGCTGCCGCAGCTGCTGTCGTCGACAGGAAACAGGTTGGCAACATTGCTGCTGAACAGCAGCGGCCCGTTGCCGCCATCGACATGACTGCGCTGCACACAGGTCTGCAGTGCACCGTTGCTGACGAACACGCTGTTGCTGGCCGACACACTGACCGCATCACAGCCGCTGCAGGTCATCGAGAAGATGCCATACACATCGGTGAACAAGGTGCTGTTATTCATGTCGAGCGTGGAACCGTCTTCCAGGTAGATGCGCTCGCGCACGTCGATGTTGTCGTGATACAGCGTGCTGTTGATCAGTTGCGCACTGCTGTGATCGGCCAGGTGCAGGTCGGTGCCCAGGTGCTTCTCCAGCAGCGACCCGCTGATCTGCAGGCTGCTGTTCTCTGCGTAGATGCCGGCACCCCTTTCGGCCCCACTTTGCAGCAGGTAGTAGAAGCCGGCGTCGCGGAACGGATAGCCGCGCAGGCTGCTGTCGATGATGCTGGCGCTGCTGTCCTTCAGGTAGATGTCGCCACCACGACTGGTGGCCAGGCTCGATGACACCTTGTTGCGCAAGAAACTGCAGCGCTCGATGGTGAGGCTGCTGGAAGTGGCGTGGATGCCGCCACCAAAGGGCGTCACGCCGCCACGGCGATAGTTGTTCTCGATGTCGACGTCGACCAGACGCACGCCGCTGCTGTTGTCGACGCGAAGGCCGGAGCCACCGCTGCCATCATTGGCGTCCCATGCGCCACCGGAAAGGATCAGGTTCTGCAGGGTGACGTTGCTGGTGCCGCTGATCTCCATCACGCGATGGCTGTCATCGACGATGCTGGCCATGCCGCCACTGGCGGTGCGGATGGTCATCGGGCTGGTGATCGTCGCCAGCGACGTGCCGCCAACCACCACGCTGTGGCCATCCGGCAGCACGATGGTGTCGGCACCGGACCCCGCGCTGCAGTCACCTCGCGCGGCATCAGCATTCGCCGCACGGATCGCATCGTGCAGCGTGCATCCGCCCGGGGACACGTTGATGGTGGCGGCGGAGGCGGCAGCGCTCCCAAGCAGGAGGCAGAGACCCACGATGACGCGGCAGTATCCCGCCCTGGGCCATCGCGACAGTGCACGATGGCCAGCTGACAGAGACGGTTGATGGAGAGATGCGCGACGTTCCATGGGCGACTCCACGGCGGATGCCATCCAACCGTAGTCGCCCCCCCGCGACGCCACAAGCGCGCGGATCGCGCAACTTATTGATGCAATAACAATTTCATCGAAATTTCATGGGGAGCCGGAGTCACCGCCGGGCTCTCCAGGAAAATCACCGCAAAGCCGGCGGACTCATGCCGTGCGTTGCCGGAATACTCGCTGCCAAAGGGCCTGCGAAAGACCACGGCCAGCGAGGATCTCGGCCGCGGCGATTTCACCGGATTCGCAGCCACCTTCCATGAAGCCCTGGGTATCCAGCGCGCAATGCTCGCCGGCGAAATGCAGGCGGCCTACCTTCTCGCCCATCGCGCCACGAATGCCTGTCCAGTCACCCGGCCCGAAACAGGCGTAGCTGCCCTGTGCCCAGGGTTGCGTCGGCCAGTGCATTCGAACTTCGCGTGCGCCCTCGCGGGCGGCGAGGATGCCGGGGAAGATCGCATCCAGCTGCGTCGCCGCGGCATCCGCCTGCGCTTTCGGCTTGCCTTCGCCAATATCGAGGCCATGCTGGCCACCGGTGAAATTGGTGAGCACACCGCCCACTCCTGGCTGCGCACGCGTCGTGTCCCAAGTGGTCTGGAACGGCAGGTCGGCATAGGTGCTGCCGTTCTGCTGGTAACGGGTATTCCACACGCGTTCGTTGAAACCGATCATCAGTTTGGCGTTGGTGCCGTAGCGCAGATCGCGGATGGCGCGCTGCTTGTGCGCCGGCAAAGCCACGTCGATGCGAACCTGCCGCAAGGTGGTGAACGGAATCGCCAGCAGCACCTGCGATGCCATGACTTCCATCGATGACTCGCCGCGCCGCAACGACAGCCGGTAGCGGCCATTGGCATCCTGCGCGATGCTTTCCAGCGCGCTACCGGTTTCGATGGCATCGGACAGCTTGTCGGCCAGCGCATGCACGATGCGGTCGTTGCCGCCGCGCACATGGAAGCGCTCGTCGCTCCCGCCGAAAATCTGGAAGGTATCGGGCTCGGTGCCGATGAAGGTGAGCAGGTTCAGCGCCGACTGCTGGTCGCACGCCAGCCCCATCTCGGTGGTGTAGGCCACTTCGATCAGCCGTCGCAGCCAGCCATCCGCACCTTCACGATCCATCCACTGGGTGATCGTCATGGCGTCCAGCGCCTGCGCGCCCTGGTGATCGTTCCATAGGATGTCGCCATCGCCGAGCGTGGCAAGATCGCGATCGATGGCCGCACCCAGCGGCGCGAACGCGTGCGCCAGATCGGCTTCCGAGTAGCGTCTGCCTTCAGCAAACCAGACGTCGCCTTCCAGCTCGCCACCTACAGCGAGCAGGTCATCCAGCTCGATGCCCAGCTCGGTGGCCAGCCCGCGAATGCGCGTGTGATCGGTGTCGATCAGCTCGCCACCCAGCTCGATCACCTGCCCATAGGGGAAGTAATCACGCAGGCTGTACATGCGACCGCCGATGCGGTTGTTCGCCTCGAAGACGCGTACCGCCACGCCGGCCTGCCGCAGCCGCCAGGCAGCCGTGAGTCCGGCGATCCCGGCGCCAATGACGACGACCGGATCGTCTCCTGCAACATCGTGTGGCTTCTTGAGCGTTTGTCCGCACGCGGACAGCAAGGCTGCAGAGCCGACCGCACCAGCGCTGCGGGCGAGAAAGCGCCGGCGCGACTGATCCAGCCGCTGCTCGGCTGCACGCTGGACCAACTCATCCAGCGGTTCCCTGTGCAGGCGCGAATAGCGCGACAGCGCGGCCGCACGACGCAGCACATCGAACAAGGCAGTACGTGCCATGACCCACTCCCCATGGTGATCGACCGCCACACTATAGGCTGGCTGCGGTTCGAATGCGCAAGATGCCGCTCCGGGCTGCTGCGGGCATCGTCGAGACCAATCGGGCATCATGGGTGCGTCCGAAATGGAGTCCCGTCGTGTCGTCGTCTGTCCGACATTCCCTGCTGGCCGCTGCGCTGATGACATCACCCGCTTTCGGCACCACGAGAGTGGTCACCAGCCCCGGCGACGATGGCGACGGCACCTGCGATACCAGCTGCACACTGCGCGACGCTGTCAACGAATCCGTTGCCGACGACCGAATCCTTTTCGACCTCGCGCTGCCCAACCCGCTGCAGCTAGACCTCACCGGCGATCCGCTGAGCATCAATATCCCCATGCGCATCACAGCGAACGATGGCGTTCCAACTGTGTTGCGACGGACTGGCGGCGTCGGTCGGCTGATCGAACTTGGACCAAGTGCCGACGTGCGCATCGTGGGACTCGGATACGAGGATGGAAGCGTTCTGTCCCTGACTTCGGGAACGTCAGCCGAAGGCGGAGCGATCCTGACCACGACTGGCTCGACGCTGGAGTTGCGTGATTGCGTGTTCCGCAACAACCTAACAGCAGGATCGGTAGCTCCAACCGACTTCGGGGGCACCATCGATGCGCGAGGCGGCGCGATTGCCGCCCATGGCGATCTGTTGATCGAGCGCTGCGCCTTTGTCGGCAACCGCGCCATTGGCTCTGTCGGTACCGCGGGGTTCGCAGAACATTGCGATGGCGGCGACGGCGGTAGCGCTGAGGGTGGCGCCATCTTCGCCACTGCTGCGACCGACATCCTCAACAGCACCTTCAACGACAACCAGGCGATCGGCCGCGTCGGCGGGTTTGGCACGGTCATTGTCAATGGCTGTTCCGGCGGCGACGGCGGCGATGCGTCCGGTGGCGCGATTTTCATCGCCAACGGCGGTAGCGGGACTATGGCCTTTTCAACGCTGATCGGGAACCTCACCCAGCCCGGCGCGGGTGGTGCAGGCGGCGTTGGCATGACAACGGGGCCCGATGGCGCAGCCGGCGTGGCAACCGGCACAGCGATACGATCAGACGGCGATCTGCTGCTCAACAGCAGCGTGATCGTTGGCGATGACGTCATCAGCACCTGCGAAGGCATCAGCATCACCCAACGCACCGACAACCTCGCCAGCGACACGAGCTGTCCGGGCACAGAGACGGTTAACCTCGACCTGCAGTTCGAGCCCATCGACAGCCTGGACCCAAGTCCGCATTTCACGCCGCTACCGACCAGCGACGCCGTCGACACGTCACCCGATTGCCTGGATGCACTGGGCGCGGAAGCCGTCGTCCTCGATCAGCTGATCGCAACCCGCCCGATGACCTATCACGCCGCACCTGTCTGCGATTTCGGGGCGGTTGAGTTCACGCCGGTGATCTTTTCGGATGGCTTCGAAACACCACCGCCTCCACCCTGAACAGCGTTTGCGTTCTTCCGGCAGACCCAGACATATGCTCATCAAGCGCATGCCAACGCCGACTCGACATATGGTGCTACTCATGCTCGCCAGCATCGGCGGCAACGCTTTCGGCACCGACTGGGTCGTCACCGACACCGGTGATGCCGGCGATGGCACCTGCGACGCCACCTGCACGCTACGCGAGGCGGTAGACAGCGCCGGTAACGGTGACCGCATCCTATTCGACCCGGCGCTGCCGCCACCGGTGGTCGTCACGCTCACCGGTGACGCGCTGGCCATCGATACCACGCTGCGCATCAGCGCCAACAAAGGCATGACCACGGTCCTGACGCGTACTGGCGCCGGCCGTTTGATGGAGCTGGGCGGTAGCGCCGACGTCAGGGTGGAAGGGCTCGCATTCCAGGACAGCCATATGGACATGACGTCCAATGGCCTTGCGGAGGGCGGCGCCATCCTGGCAGCAAGCAGCACACGACTGGAACTCCGCGATGCCGTGTTCCGCAACAACCGGATACAGGGAAGCAACTCCGGGCTCCCGCTCGCCGGACCCGACGTTCGCGGCGGCGCAATCGCCTCAGCTGGGCAATTGGTCATGGATCGCTGTGCCTTCGTGGGCAACCGTACGATTGGTGCACCAGGCGGCGCAGCGGACTCGTTCGTCTGGCCCGGAAGCCGCGTCTTCGGGGCCGCGATCTACTCAAGCGGCAGCGTATCCGTACGCAACTGCAGTTTTTCCGACAACGCAATCACTGGCGGCTACCCCGGTGGCTCGGCATTTGGCGGTGCGATCTACCTCAGCACAGGGGCTGTGGCCGACATCAGCTTTTCGACCCTCATCGATAACCACGCCACGCCCGGAGCAACCCTGCCACCCAATCCGCCTGGCAGTGCCGTCGGCCACGCCATCGGCAACGACGGCACGCTGATCCTCGACAGCAGCGTCATCGCGGCCAATGTCGGCAGCAGTGGCGTCGCCTGCACTGGCGCTGGAACCAGCACACGCAACGGCAACTACACGGATGACGGAAGCTGCCCTGGCGTCGTGATTGCGAATCTGGACACGCAGTTCCAGGCCATTGATGCCAATGCGACAAACCCGCACTACTTCCCGTTGGGCAGTAGCGCCGTGGTGGATGCGCTGCCAGATTGCCTGGATGCACTGGGGGCAACACTGGTCGATGTCGACCAATTGCAGGCACCACGACCGGGGCTGCTCGCTCCGCTGCCGACCTGTGACATGGGCGCGGTCGAATACACCGGAGCCATCTTCGCGGACGGTCTGGAAACGCCACCAGCACCCTGACGCCATCCACGACCCGCTACTGCTTCGCTCCGAAGCCACTCCACATGGGGAACCGCGCGGCCTGCCGCTGCCGGCGCATGCTCTGAATGATCCGTTCCGCATGGATTTTCCGTGTTCCTGGGAAAGCCCCCCTGGAGTTCGACATGCGCCCGTCCAGTACCATCCTGTCCGCCGCCATTCTGCTGCTGATCGGCAGCCCGGCAGTCGCCGGCTCGCTGACCCCTCCCGGCCCACCGGCACCGACGTTCAAGACGCTGTCCGACATCGAACCACGCACACTGATCTCGCCGGACCAAAACAGTCTTGAGCCGGTAGTGATCGACCAACCGGGTTCCTACTACCTCGGGCGCGACATCCAGGCCCTGCCTGGGCAGGACGCCATCACCATCAACGCCAACAACGTCAGCCTCGACCTCAATGGCTTCACCGTGCGAGGCAACCTTGAAGTAATGGATGGCAACGGGATCGTCGTCAATGGTGAGAACGCCACCATCCGGAATGGCCAGATACGCTACCTGGACGGCGATGGCGTGAACTGCGGCAGCGGTTCAGTCACCCTGATCAACGTTGACTCCACTCACAACGGTGGCAGCGGCGCCACCTGCGCGCACATGCGGGTCGATGGCGGTGACTTTTCCCACAACACGGTCAATGGCCTCGGCGGCCTGTACATCGCCGTTGACCGCGTGACCGCCAATGAGAACGGTGCCAATGGCGTCGGCATGGGCGCTGACTCGCGCGTCGCGCAATCGAGCTTCATCGGCAACACCGGGTTCGGGATCGCGTGTCCGCAGGGCAATGCGCTGGTGACCGAAACCATCAGCAAGCACAACGACGCCGGCAACCGGCTCGGCTGCAGCGTGTTCAGCTCGGAAATGCCGTGATGTGGCTCAAGGCCGCGTTGGCCCTGCTCGTTGCGCTGGCCGCTACATCGACCAGTGCCGAGAATGTTGATCCGGGTGCGCTGGGATTGCACCGCTCCTGGTCCGAAAACGCTGGCTGGGTGGATGCCCAGCCTAACGGTCCCGGCGGCAACGGCCTGCACGTGGCGGATGGCCAGGTCAGCGGTTGGCTATGGTCGGAAAACGTTGGTTGGATCAGCGCCAGCTGCGCGAATACCGGCAGCTGCGGCGACGTTGCCTACGGCCTGCACCTGGAGGACGACCCGGACGTCCCCGGCCTGCTTCGCCTGACTGGCAACGCATGGTCGGAGAACGCCGGTTGGATCACCACCCACTGTGCGCAGACCAATAGTTGCGAAAAGAGCGACTACGGCCTGCGGGTCGATCCGGAAAGCGGCCTGCTGGATGGCTACGCCTGGTCGGAAAACCTCGGCTGGATCAGTTTCAGCTGCGCGAACACCAGCAGCTGCGACAAGGTCGACTTCGGCCTGCAGTTCGATCCGGCAGCACTTGCTCCAGCGGACCCGATGATCTTCGCCGACGGCCTGGAGGACTGAGTCCGGTTCGCGATGCCTGCGATTGGCACACCGCGGCGCCTTCCTGCACCATCTGCGAATTCCCGTCAGGAAGCGCTCCATGGACTTCAGCCCGAATCCGCAACTTTCCCGGATGGCGTTGCCGGTGCAAAAGCTGGCGGCGGCCTCCAATCGGTCGGTCACCGGCAATGCGCCAACGCCCGACAACATGTTTGTCACCTCGATTGATGACTTCTTGTCGGGCAACACCGCCAACCGGGAGCCTTCCGTGCCGTGAGGTGGATTGAGCGACTTGGGCCTGCGCCGTCACGGCACGCGTTCATCGGATTTACAGTTGGCGTCATCCTGGCGGCGGCCATCGTGAAGTCATTCACTTTCGTGCCGATCATTGACAACGTGAACTTCGTGTTTCATGAAGCGGGCCACCAGATCCTTGGTTTTTTCGGCACAACCATCTTGCTGCTCGGCGGCGGTATCGGCCAAATGATTTTTCCGGTTGCCACGACGGTTCACTTTCTGCGTCGTCGCCAGTTGCTATCCGCTGCCTGCTGTACGCTTTGGGGCTTCGAGAGCCTGCGAAACACGGCCATCTACGTGGGCGATGCACGCGCGCAGGTGCTACCCATCATCGGCACCGGCCACGACTGGCATCAATTGCTGAGACGTTGGGGCCTGCTCGAATCCGATACCCACATTGCCGGTTTCCTGACCTTCACCAGCTGGTCCGGCTGGATCGCCGTGTGGCTGATCGTCTATCTGCGCTACCGCCAGGGCGCGGAGGAGCGAGAAATCAACGCAGAAAAGGAACGCCGCGCGGCCATTATCCAGCGCGCCCGGGAAAGCGAGCGCATCCGGCAGTCGAAACGCCATCCCGACTGATTCCAGACGAAACGCCCACGCAAAAAGAAACCCCGCCGAAGCGGGGTTTCTGATTTGAAACGCGGTAAAGCTGAAACGCTGGAACGATTGGATCAAGAATCCATATCCTCCATGCCCCACGACCCTGATAGCGCAATTGCCTGTCGAGTTCCCTGCAACACCGGATCCACTCGAAAACACCGGAGTCGGGTGTGCGCCAGCCCGCTCGAGTCCAGATCTGTGACGTGAAGATCAACGAGATCGGCTATGGTGATCGGTAGCTACCGACACGATGCCCAACGACTGCTCGGGACGTCGCCACGGTGATACTGCGCACAGAGGAATCCGACCGCACATCGCTGCTGCCTCAGGACCGATCAGCCGGCTTCAGCCACCAGGTACGGCCTGGACTTTCCCTTTTCGGCCAGCGTCACCAGCCGGCTCTTCAGCTCGTCCATCGAACCACCAATCGACCGCCGCACCAGTACCGTCGCGCAAGGCCCGCCGAAGCGATCACAGAGCTCGACGAGCGCGGCCAGCAGCTCATCGAGGTACTGCGACTCGTCACGAGTCGCCCGGCGCGCTTCCTCGGCCCGCTCCGCGGCCTCCAGCGCTTCGTCGCAGGTGTCTATGCGCCGGGAGCGCGCGAGCCACGTGGCGAAATCAGGCGCCAAACGGGCGACGTCTTCGCCGTCGTGGTGATAGCAGCAGACGCCGAAGCCATCGTCCGGATCAAGATAGAGAAAGTCGCCGTCCTGCTCACCGATAACGAACCCGCCCGCAAGGCGCTCCAGCGAAACGGCGGACCCATCGGCGTTCCGAACCGCGCCCACACCCAGCTCGCGCAGCATGATGCTGACCGCGCCAAGCTGGGCGAATGCTGCACATTCATGCCGGTCGATAGCCTGTCGCTTGAGCAGGCCCGCGGCCGTCGCAAGCCACCATTCCCGATCATCACTTTCGATCAGGTATCGCGGATCATGGCCCACCAGGAACTCGCGATAGGCATCCGGCAGCGCAGCACCGAACGCAGCCTCAACGGCGGCGATCTGGGTATCAATGTCATCTTTCATGACGCTCTCTCAATCGACAGAAAATCCGAAGCCCGGCAAGCGGCAAGCAGCCGCCCAACCCGCAAGGTGCGGGCGACGCAACTCACTATCAGCTGGCCCTGTTCGGTCAGTCTGGCGCTTGGGTGACTACCGCACAAGCGACGTTTCTGGCGCGTTTTGGCGGTTCGGGTTTCAAGTTTCGGCAGCAGAGCGCGGCTCATCATCACGCCTTGTGCGCCAGGAACGCAGGCTGGACTTCTCCCTATCAGCCACCCCGAAAGCACAAAGCCCGGCACGGGGCCGGGCTTCGTGGTGACGCTCAATCGAGTCAGCGACTTCTTAGAAGTCCATGCCGCCCATGCCGCCCATGCCACCGCCGGCCGGCATCGGCTCTTCCTTCTTCGGAAGCTCCGCGACCATGGCTTCGGTGGTGATCATCAGGCCGGCGATCGACGCCGCGTTCTGCAGCGCGGAACGGGTGACCTTGGTCGGATCCAGGATGCCCATCTCGATCATGTCGCCGAACTCGCCGGTGGCGGCGTTGTAGCCGAAGTTTTCCTTGCCCTCGGCAACCTTGTTCAGGATCACGCTCGGCTCGTCACCGCAGTTGGTGACGATCTCGCGCAGCGGGGCTTCCATTGCGCGCAGGGCGATGGCGATACCGTGGTTCTGGTCTTCGTTGGCACCGGTCAGCGAACCGATCGAAGCCTTGGCGCGGATCAGGGCGACACCGCCGCCCGGCACCACGCCTTCCTCGACCGCCGCACGGGTGGCGTGCAGGGCGTCTTCGACGCGCGCTTTCTTTTCCTTCATCTCGACTTCGGTGGCAGCACCAACCTTGATGACGGCCACGCCGCCAGCCAGCTTGGCCACGCGCTCCTGCAGCTTCTCGCGGTCGTAGTCGGAGGAGGTCTCCTCGATCTGCGCCTTGATCTGCTTGATGCGCGCCTGGATGGCATCGCCTTCACCGGCACCGTCGATGATGGTGGTGTTTTCCTTCGACACCTGGATCTTCTTGGCGCGACCCAGATCGTTGACCGTGGCCTTTTCCAGCGACAGGCCGACTTCCTCGGAAATCACCGTGCCGCCGGTCAGGATGGCCATGTCTTCCAGCATCGCCTTGCGACGGTCGCCGAAGCCCGGTGCCTTGACGGCGCAGACCTTGACGATGCCGCGGATGGTGTTGACCACCAGCGTGGCCAGCGCTTCGCCTTCGACTTCCTCGGCGACGATCAGCAGCGGCTTGCCTGCCTTGGCGACGCCTTCCAGCACCGGCAACAGGTCACGCACGTTGGAGATCTTCTTGTCGTGCAACAGGATGAACGGATCGTCCAGCTCGGCCTGCATCGACTGCTGGTTGTTGACGAAGTACGGCGACAGGTAGCCACGGTCGAACTGCATGCCTTCGACGACGTCCAGCTCGTTCTCGAGACCGGAACCTTCCTCGACGGTGATCACGCCTTCCTTGCCGACCTTCTTCATCGCCTCGGCGATGATGTCGCCGATGTTGGCGTCGCTGTTGGCCGAAATGGTGCCGACCTGGGCGATGGCCTTGTCGTCGGCGGTGGGCTTGCTCATGCCCTTCAGCTGCTCGACGGCGGCCACGACGGCCTTGTCGATGCCGCGCTTGAGGTCCATCGGGTTCATGCCGGCGGCAACGCCCTTCATGCCTTCGCGGATCAGGGCCTGCGCCAGCACGGTGGCGGTGGTGGTGCCGTCACCGGCGTTGTCGGAGGTCTTGGAAGCGACTTCCTTGACCATCTGCGCACCCATGTTCTCGAACTTGTCGGCAAGCTCGATTTCCTTGGCGACGGAGACGCCGTCCTTGGTGATGGTCGGAGCGCCGAAGCTCTTCTCGAGCACGACGTTGCGGCCCTTCGGGCCCAGGGTGACCTTGACCGCGTTGGCCAGGACATTGACGCCCTTCACCATGCGGGAGCGGGCGTCTTCGCCGAAGCGAACTTCTTTAGCTGCCATTGCTGTAGACCTCAGAATTTGGAATGGAAAAACAGGGATTCGTAAAAAGAGGGGTCGCGTTCGTATCGGCTTCGCGTTCTGGCTGCGTCATGCGCGCCTGCTCCGACGAACCACGAATCCCGGCTCTCAGCCCACAATCGCGAGAATGTCGTCTTCGCGGATGATCTTGTACTCGGTGCCTTCATGCTTGTAGGCGCTGCCGGAATACTGGCCATAGATGACCTTGTCGCCGACCTTGACCTTCAGCGCGCGGATGTCACCGTTGTCCAGCGCCTTGCCTTCACCGACGGCAATGATTTCGCCTTGGGTCGGCTTTTCCTTGGCGCTATCCGGAATCACGATGCCGCCAGCGGACATGGTGTCACCGTCGATCGGCTTGACCACCACGCGGTCATACAGAGGCTTGAGATTGACGCTCATCTTGCTTTCCTCGCAAACAATTGATTAAAAAAGAAAAATCAGCCGCTATCAGCACTCTACAAGTGCGAGTGCCAGCATTTTATCGTGCACCGGAGGGCTCTGTGAACCGTCGGCGTCGGCCCCTGTGATGGGGGCGTGGTTCAGGCTTTCAAGGGCTCTTCGCCGCCGGACGGACGCCAAACCCGTGCCGGCACCCCCAATCAGGGCTCCCGGCACGCTGCGGCGCGACATGAAACTGACTCGGAACCGGGATATGCTGCCCGGCTAGCTGTTTTCCGGGGAACTATCTGTGCGCCTTTCCGACCTGCGCGCGTCGCTGACGCTCGCCCTCCTGCTGTTGCCGCTGTCCGCCTCCGCGGATGTGTTCATCAACGAGATCCACTACGACAACGCCAGTACCGACGAAGGCGAAGCGATTGAAGTAGTCGCGACAGCTGGCGAAGACCTCAGCCAGTATTCGATCCACTACTACACGAGCGCGTCAGCCTCCACGAGCGACTCGGTGCCCGCGAGTTCACCGATTTCCTGCGGGAGCGGCAACCCCGCGTTCGGCGTCATCAACTACCCGGTGAATGGACTCCAGAATAGTGGGCCGAAGGCGATGGCCCTGGTTGTCGGAGGCTCGGTCATTCAGTTTTTGAGCTATGAGGGTGCATTGACGGCAACCGCTGGCGTGGCGAATGGCCTGACATCTACCGACATTGGCGTGGCAGAAGACGGCGGAACAGCTGTTGGCGAGTCGCTGCAACTTTCCGGCAACGGCAGCACCTATGTCGACTTCACCTGGAATTCGGCGGCAACTAATACGTTCGGCGCCTGCAACAACGGACAAACATTCGGCGCCCCGGTCGACAATCCGCCAACGGTCAATGCTACCGATGACCCGGCCGAGGCGACACCGACAGCCAGTGAACAACGCTGGCGTCACCTTCTCCGAGCCCGTTACGGCCGGCCGGCGCTTTCACGCTTCAGGCTGCAACGACGCGGGCAGCATCGGACTCAACGTAAGCAAGAACCGACCACCTTCACGCTGACACCGGCGTGGCGCTCGACTGGCAACAGCTGCACGCTGACTTCATCGTGGCAGCCAACGTGACCGACGGGACGCACCGCCGACAACATGGCGGCCGATGTGCTGGTCCGCCGACTACCAGAATCGACAATGCCCCGACGCTGACTGCCAGCACGCCCAGCAACGGTACTCCGGCGATTTCCGAGGTCAACGAAACTGTCGCTGAAGCCTTCTCCGAGCCGGTGGACGTTACCGGCGGCTGGTTCAGATCTCTACGTGAGCGGCAATCGCAGCAGCCAGCATCGCCGTTAGTGGTGGACCGATTGACTACGGTCTCGACCCGGCAAGCGACTTCATTTGCCGGCGAGAACTGCACGCTCACGTTCAACACCAGCGCCGTCACCGACGAGGATGGATCAGCCGACACGCTTGTCGATCCGGGCAGCATCGCCTTCGCCGGTGGCCGACACCGCCTGCATCCTGTCGACCACTCCGACGGATGGCGACAGCAACTTCCGTCGGCTGGCGACATCATCGGCGATATTCAGCGAACCGGTCACGCTGACTGCAGGCGCCTTCGACCTGAGCTGCAACACCAGCGGCGGCATTTCGCTAAACCATGCCGCCAGGCGGCACCAAAGCCGCCATCAACACCGGCGCGGCGCGCTGGTGGCAGGTGGCTTCTGCGTTCACGGTTGTGCGCAGGTCACCGACGTCGGCATGCAGAACCGGCAGCCAACACGGTGGGTGGTCAACTACCCGTCGCCGCAGTTCAGCCAGCACCTACTATGACACAGTCAACACCAGCAGCCGGAACAACTGCTTTGCACGCTGCACAACATCATCAAGGGCAGCACAGACCTCACGGCTACCAATACCCCATACTGGAGATTGCAGAAGAAGATCCAGAGCGACCAGGAAAGATACTGGACGTCTACCGAAACTGCAGCTATCAAGCCGGACAACTCGGACAGCTCGTCGCGGGGACGAGGCATTACCGCTACTTGTGGAACCGTTTCTGGACTCCTGTACAACCGCGAGCACCTTGGCCAAAGTCACTTGGATTCAGCAACTCCAAGCAGCTTGCACACAGCGACCAGCCATGCTGCACGGCCGACAAGGACGGAACAATCACCGGGGGAACGCCGACCTATGGAACCTGCCGAAAAGTAGAGGACGGTTGTTCTGAAGATCAACGATCACCAACCATGGTGAAGGAGGCGGTACCGGCATCTATCCGGGCAACTCAGGGCATACCCAACGCGGTATTTACGGGTTTGGCGCACAAGCAACGAGGCGACATGGCGCGTTCCGTCTTTGTAGCAATCCGCTACGAAGGCATTGCCAGTGAAGACGCAAACGACGGCGATATTCCGGACCTGGAATAACCGACGACGCAGGATTGATCCGGCGCCACCCAGCAACGGATCTGCCAAAGCCTACATATGGGCTTTTTGAGCACGCTCCTGCAGTGCTTTCCGGCGGGGACCGGTTGACGATCGCAGGCGTGATCGCAGTGTGGTCGTCTACGGCTTCCGGGGCAACCGCCAATCCCTTCATCGACCATCCGGAGTGGGCAGCAGTAAAACTGTTCGCAGCAGCCAGCCCGCCACCTGCCTGCCGAATTGTCGGCAGTCAGCGCCAATGATGACCTTCTAGCGCCACCGAGACGCACTGCATCCGTTGCCTGCCGCACCAGGCGTGCTGGTCAACGACACGGCCGACACGTCGATCACCGGCGGCATCTCGGTAGCAGCAACGACGTGAGTCACGGCATGCTGTCGCTGAACAACGACAGCAGTTTCAGCTACTGCGCCAAATCCAGCTTCTTGCGGTCCCGACAGCTTCGTCTACAGAAGCCGCGATGATATTGATACCGACACCGCCACCGTTTCGCTGACGGTCGCCTGCGTCAGCGGTGGCGCGCCAGCCTGGGGCGATACCGTCGCGGATTAACGAAGACGCTCCGGCGAGCGTTCATCGACGTGCTTTCGCCAACGATGGCGTTGACCTGATCCAGGCAAACCCGCTTACGGTCTCCATGGTCAACAACCTGTCTAATGCTTGTAACGCCACTATCGTTTCCGGTGGCGTCGAGTACGCGCCAGGCGCTGGCTACTGCAGCAATGGCAGCTTCGACTACTGGCTTGCCGGCGGTGGATCGGCCACCGTAAAGATGTCACCAATCAAGCGCAGCAACGATGCGCCCGAACACGATGGCTGGCAATATGTCGTTGCCGAGGACGACTCCATCACACGGTGTCTGAAGCGGAAATTGTACTCGCCAACGACAGCGACCGGAGGGCGACAAGCCTGACGGCGGTAACAAATTGACGATACCGACTTCGGCGCACGCTGGTGTTCAACAACGACGGCGCTTCACTACACGCAAATCCGGGTCGCGGCGACGGGCAACTGCTTCCGCCAACGACGGGCGAATAGTTCCGCCACGACGGCGACGGTGATCAGCGTGACCTGCCTCAACGGCAACGCGCCCGTGGCCAACAGACAGCTACAACGGCAGCAGAACCCGCTCCTGCAGGTGATGGCGCCAGGCGTACTTACCAGCCGCGACACCGATGTCGAGATGAAACACTGAACGCGGTCGCCAGTCTGGAACGCCCGTTCGGCTCACTGACCCTCTCCTTGCACCAATAGCGGCTTCGACTACACGCCAGATCCGGAATACTGCGGTGAGACGAAGAAGGCTTTACCTATCACGCCAACGACGGAAGCGCGGACTGCGCCACGGTCAGGTCACGCTGAACATCGACTGCCTCAACCGGGCGCCGGTCGCCGCGGCAACGCTTCTTCGGCAGCGAGGACGCACCGTTCAGCGTCGCGCGGCTGTTGTCGGCGTGCTGGCCAACGACAGCGACGCCAATGGTGACGAGCTGACGGCCGTGCTCGATGACGACGTGCAGCACGGCAGTCTGACGCTCAACGCCGATGGCAGCTTCATTACGCGCCGGACGCCAGCTTCTGCGGTAGCGACAGCTTCACCTACCACGCCAATGACGGCGCAGCCGACTCGAACGTGGCGACGGTAACGATCACCGTGCAGTGTGCGAACGATGCCCCGGTGAGCCTAGACGACAGCTATGCGGGAACGCAGGACACCCTGCTGAGCGTCGTCGCGCCGGGCGATAACTCGACTTAACGACAGCGACGTCGAGAACGACACGCTGGAGGCCATCACGGATGTCATTTTAGCACGGCGTGCTGTCGCTGAACGCTGACGGCAGCTTCAGCTATACACCGGATGGCGGATTCTGCGGCACCGACAGCTTCAGCTATCACGCGAATGACGGCAGTGATGACTCGGCAACGGCCAATGTCACGCTGACCATCGCACCTGCTTGTTTGATCTTTTGCCGACGGCTGAATAAGCCGCTCGCGAACGAGACGGATCACGCCCTGCCGCTGTCGCCCGACGACAGCGGCAGGCTGATCGCCACGACGAAACCATCCGGCAGCTGCTGGCGTTCCAGCCAGCCACCATGCACGCGGGCCACGCGCTCGGCGATCGCAAGACCCAGCCCTGAGCCTGCCACGCGCAGTTCCTCGCCGCGCTCGAAGGACGTCGCAGACGTTCCCACTGCGCCGCGCTGACGCCCTGCCCCGCATCACGCACTTCGATACGCAGCCGATCCGGAAGCCGCTCCAGCCGCAGCGCGAACGGTGGTCGGCCATGCGCTTCGGCGTTGCGCATCAGGTTGCGCAGGGCTCGGGTGAGGGCCAGCGCGCGAACGTCGATCGCCGTTGTTCCAGCAAACGTGTCAGGTAATACCCTGAAACCGCGCTCGGCGGCCTATACGCAGTCCTGCCTTAGCGATTGGAGAAACGCGACTCAGGGCTTCCTCGCGACCATCGCGAGCATGGTCGATGAACTGGCCAATCAGCGCGTCCGATTTCCTCGACATTCCGCGCCATCGCCTGATCCGCCTCATCACCAGTGGATGATTTCGTGCAGAAGGCGCAGTCGCCAGCGGCAATGCCGCAGGTCGTGCGACCGCCCGCCAGCAGCAGTTCGCGCTCGCAGCCTGCATGAGAGCCACTTCACGCCGGTGCTGCAGGGCTTTCCAGCTCGCCGGATCTCGCCGTTGCATGCTGGTGCTTTGGCATCGGAAGGGAACGCACCCTTGGCGATTTCCCCGCTGCCGCCGCCGGGCGTTCGAGCAGGCGCGACAGGCTTCGTGCGTGAGGCCTGCAGCCGCCAGCACCAGCAGCAGGGGCACTCACACTCACCCAGATGGTGAGCATCACCGCTTAACGGCGGAACTCCGGCGAGGCGATGCCGACCCACACCGCTGGTTGGGCGCATCCGCTGAATCCACAGGAACGTCAGCCCATCATCGATGCGCATCTCCGCTTCCGGGCCCAGCTTTTCAAGCAGTCGCTGCTGCACCTGGCGCAGGAACACCATCCGCGGCAGCTCTGCCGTCTCCGGCGGCTTCCTGGCAAAGCGCAGCTCCAACATGGCGCCCGTATCCGACGGAGCCGCCGGCGTCCAGTCCCGCCGGCCTCCAGCGCACGCGCGGCGATCACCTGCCTAGCCATCAGGTCGGCGATCTGCTCGCCACCGCGGCTCAGAGATACTTCACGCAGCACCAGCAAGGCGATGATCAGGATCGCCGCCAGGACGCCGCCAATGAGCAGGACGAGGCGCCCGAAGTTGGTGGCCGGCAGCAGCTTCATGCGTCGACCACGAACACGTAGCCCACGCCCCACACGGTCTGCAGGTGACGTGGCTTCTTCGGATCGGCTTCGATCAGGCGACGCAGGCGCGAGACGGTGACGTCAATGCTGCGCTCAAAGGGCTCAGCGTCACGACCCTGCGTCAGGCTGAGCAGTCGATCGCGACTCAGCGGCTGGCCCGCATGGCGCAGGAACACCGACAGCAGCGCGAACTCGCCAGAGGTCAGCACCTGTTCGCCATCGTCGCGGCGCAGGACGCGGCTGCCGAAGTCCAGCTCGCAGACACCGAAGCGCTGCGATGCCTTCTCCGGTTGCGGTGCGGCCGCCGGCATGTCGCCGCGCCGACGCAGCACCGCCCGGATGCGCGCCACCAGCTCGCGCGGATTGCCGGGTTTGGGCAGGTAATCATCGGCGCCCAGCTCAAGGCCAACGATACGATCGACGTCGTCGCCTCCGCAGTCAGCATCACGATGGGCAGCGAATCGCCGCTGCGCAGGCGTCGGCAATAGTCAGACCGCCTCCGCGGCAGACCGAGGTCGAGCACCATCAAGATCAATGTGATTTCGCTCGCGCAATCGATCGCCGCCGCGCTGTTCCGGTGCGCCAGCGCACCGGAAGCCCTGCCTTCGAGATAGCGCTGCAGCGCGTCCGGAGCTCGGCGTCGTCGTCAACGACCAGAATGCTGGCCTGCGGGTCTGGCATGGCGTCCATGCGACCACTATCGACGTGACGCCGCACCTCCGCAAGCGAGGTATGCGGGGCCCTCGCCACGCCATTTGTAAGCAGATGTTTCAACCGGGCGCTGCGGACACATCTGCTTACCAGCTACCGGCAATTGCACACACCTTGAAGCGACGCCGACGGCAATCTGCAGTGGCACCCACCACACGGAGATTCCCATGAAGCCCATTGCCCTGTTCCGCCACATGCTGATTGCCACCGCCCTCACCGCCACGATGTCGACCTCCGCGTTTGCGGGCGACATCCGGGATCGCCTGCAGACCGCCGCCGCGATGCGCGTCAGCTGGCAGGAACTCAACCTCACCGCCAACCAGAAGGCCAAGCTCGCCGGCATCTTCTGGGACTCGAAGTCCGAGCGCGACGCCTTCCGCGACCAGATGGAGGATTTCCTGGCAACCGCCCAGACCGAACTGGCCAAGGATGACGCCAACCTCGACGCACTGGCCGCACTCAGCGAGCCGCTGATCAACGCCCGCATCAGCAGCGGCCGCAGCATCCGTGATCGCCTGATCGACTTCTACAACGACGATCTCGACGCGCAGCAGCAGGCCACCGTGCGCCAGATCCTGCTGCAGCGACTGGACCGCCTCGCCGAGCTGTCCGATGCCCTGGAAAACCTGCGCACCCTGTTCGGTTCGCTCTGAACCTGCTTCCACCCTTCAACCGGAGAACCACCCATGAACCGTATCCTCAATATCACCGGCATTGCTCTGCTGCTGTTCTTCACCGCCGGCCAGGCCGACGCACAGGGACGTGCCGCCGTCCGCGGAACGCGAGCCAACAGCGACGGCGGCGTGACCCATGTCAGCGGCAGCGCCGCGCAGACGCCGGCCGGCGGCAAGGTCGCCCGCGGTCGTGCCGTGCGCAGCGATGGCCAGGGCAATGTTGTTGGTGGCTCGGCCGCCGCTGGCCAGACCGCCGCTGGCGGCACCGCTGGCCGCGCCAGCGCCTTCCAGCGCAATGCGGACGGCAGCTTCCAGCGCGATGGCAGCGCGGCCGTGAACAGCGCCGCCGGCGGCAGCGCCAGCAGCAGCGGCTCGATCAGCGGCGACGGTCAGGGCAACGTCCGCGGAAGCCGCAGCACCAGCGGCCAGACCGCCGCCGGTGGACGCTTCGACAGCCAGACCACAGGCGCTACCGGCGAAGGCATCCAGCACGGCACCACGGCCACCTCGGCAACCGGCAACACCTATGACGGCCAGACCACGGTCACCCAGGATGGCGTCAGCCACTCGCACGTCTGCTACAACGCACTGGGCGAGCAGATCGACTGCTGACTCCCAAAGACTGCGAGGATTGGCAAAGCCAATCGACCAGCCCTGATGGAAGAGCCCACCCATGCGGTGGGCTCTTCTTTTTCTGCGCCAGCCGGAGTCGGCCGCACCAACGAAGCTGGTAGGCTTCCTTTTTTGATTGCCGATCCGCACGCATGTCCGAGCTGCTGGTTTTCTGCACCTGCCCCGATGCCGAAACGGCCCGTCGCATTGCCGATAGTCTGGTCGAGCAGCACCTGGCCGCCTGCGTGAACATCCTTCCCGGCATGACCTCCGTGTACCGCTGGAAGGGTGAAGTGCATCGCGACCAGGAGCACCTGCTGCTGGCGAAAACGCGCCGCGAGCGGCTGGATGAGCTCAAGGTTCACGTGGTCATGCAACATCCGTACGAACTCCCGGAGATCATCGCGGTCGAAATCGCCGCTGGCCTGGATGCCTACCTGTCGTGGATCCGTGCCCAGACCCTCGCATTTGCCGAATAGCCCCCAATTTCCGCCATGTTCCGACACCTGACTGCCGCCGCGGCGCTGCTGCTGGCCCTCGTTTCCACGCCGTCCGCCCGCGCCGTGGACGAATCCGACCTGCTGCCGGTGGAGGAAGCCTTTGCGCTGACCGCCACCGCGACCAGCCGCGACAGCCTGCAGCTGCATTGGGAAATCGCCGACGGCTACTACCTGTATCGCGGGCGGATCAAGGCTCGCGGCGCGGACGGCACCGTCGTCGGCGAGCTGGACCTGCCCGAAGGCAAGCACAAGAAGGACGAGTTCTTCGGTGACGTGCAGACCTATCGCCATGCCGTGGACGCCACGCTGGCGCTGACCTCGGTGAGCGGCGACAGCGCGACCGTGACGCTGCAGTACCAGGGCTGCGCCGACATCGGCATCTGTTATCCGCCACACCGGCAGACCATCACGGTCGAACTGCCTGCCGCGAACGACGCACCAAAGTCGCTGATTCCAACCACCAGCGGCGGCTTCGCCATGGAGCCAGCCGCCGGCGCGACGCCGGTCAATCCACTGACGCAGGCGCTGCAGGGCCAGAAGTCGCTGGTCGGGGGCACGACCGAAGGCCCGGTGGTGGACGAGCTGCCGCTGCCCGAGGAAGAGGCCTTCCAGTTCGAGGCGATCGCGCTGTCACCCACACAGCTGCTGCTGCGCTTCACCCAGGCGCCGGACTACTACCTGTATCGCGACCGCGTCGAACTCAGCGTCGATGGCGGCAGCGGCATCACCCTGGGCCAGCCGCATTGGCCACAGGGCGTGGACCACAACGACGAGCATTTCGGCAAGGTCGTGGTGTATTTCGACCAGATCGAGGTGCCGCTGAACATCGCCCGCACCGACGGCAAGGCAGGCAGCATGACGCTTCATGGCGTCGTCCAGGGCTGCCAGAACAACGGCATCTGCTATCCGCCGATGCCCCGCGCCATCGACATCGACCTGCCGGCTGCCAGCGCGGATGAACTGGCCGCCGCGGAAATGGCCGTGGCTGCCGAAAACCGCATGGCCAAGCCGGCCGCGACCAAGCCAGCCACAGGCGCGAGTGAAGCCGGCGTCAGCGCGCCACTGGCGCTGCTGCTGGCCCTGCTAGGCGGCCTGATCCTCAACCTCATGCCCTGCGTGCTGCCGGTGCTGTCGCTGAAGGTGCTGGGCCTGGCCAGCAGCGGCGAAAGTCACGCCAAGGCACGTTCGCATGCGCTCTGGTACACGGCCGGCGTGCTGCTCAGCATGGCTGCGGTGGGCGGCATCGCCATCGGCCTGCGGGCCGCCGGGCTGGCGCTGGGCTGGGGCTTCCAGCTGCAGCAGCCGCTGGTGGTCGCCGCGCTGGCGCTGATCATGCTGGCGGTCGGCCTCAACCTCTCCGGGCTGTTCCAGATCGGTGCGGGCATCACCGGCGTTGGCCAGTCGCTGACGGAGAAGAAGGGCGCGAGCGGCGACTTCTTCACCGGCGTATTGGCCGTGGTCGTCGCAACGCCATGCACCGCGCCGTTCATGGGCAGCGCCCTGGCCTTCGCCTTCACTTCGCCCACCTGGCTGGCCCTGCTGGTCTTCCTGGCCCTGGGTCTTGGCCTTGCACTGCCATTCCTGCTGGTCGGCTTTGTCCCGGCACTGGCTTCGAAACTGCCGCGCCCCGGCGCCTGGATGGAAACCTTCAAGCAGGCGCTGGCATTCCCGATGTACCTCACCGCCGCCTGGCTGGTCTGGGTGCTGGCCAAGCAGCGTGGCGCGGATGCCGTCGGCTGGGCGCTGATCGCATCGGTCGCGCTGGCCCTGGCTGCCTGGGCTCTCAGCCACTGGCAGACCCGCCGCCGGCCATGGGCGGTTCTACTGATGCTGATCGGTCTGCTCGGCGCAGGCACGTCGCTGTGGCAGCTGCATCAGCTGCCGACACCCACTGCCAACAGTGGCAGCGAAGAAGGCGTGGAGGCCTACGACGCCAAGGCGCTGGAGCGCCATCTGGCTGAGGGTCGCGTGGTGTTCGTCAACATGACCGCCGACTGGTGCGTCACCTGCAAGGCCAACGAGAAGGCCGTGCTGTCCACCGACGCCTTCGCCGACGCGCTGAAGCAGGCCAATGCCGTTTACATGAAGGGCGACTGGACCAACGTGGATCCCGAAATCACCGCCTTCCTCGACGCGCATAACGCCGTTGGCGTCCCGCTCTACGTGGTGTATCCGCGCGGCGGTGGCGATGGCATCAAGCTGCCCGCCGTGCTGACCGTCGACACGGTGACGACCGCCCTGCGCAACGCGGCGCAATAAGCAATGGCGAAGGTGGGCCCCAACCTGTGGATCGTGCTGGCGGCGGTGCTCGCCGGCGGGCTCGGCCTGCTGGCGGGCTATGTCTTCGAGACGCGCCCGGCATGGCTGCTGAACAGCGAAACCGGCCAGGCCGTGCTGCAAACGGCGGTCAACGCCGGAACCAGCGTGCCGGACGACCTGCAGGTTGTCGGCCGCGGCGACCCGCTCCCTGACATCCAGCTCGGCAATCTCGATGGCGGCCTCGAGCCGATTGCCGACAGCGCCGGGCGGCCGCTGCTGATCAACTTCTGGGCAAGCTGGTGCGGCCCCTGCATCAAGGAAATGCCGGTGCTCGACGCCTTTGCCCGGGAACAGGGCATCAACGGCGTGCAAGTGGTAGGGATCGCGCTCGATGACATCGACAACGTGAAAGCCTTCCTGGCCGACACGCCAGTCAGCTATCGCCTCCTGCTCGACGTCGCCAGCGCCCGCGACAGCTCGGTCCAGCTGGGCAACCAGCGCGGCGTGTTGCCCTATTCGGTGCTGGTCGGACGGGACGGCGTCATCCAGCGCATCCGCCTCGGCCCCTTTGCCGAGGGCGAGGTCGAAACCTGGGCCACGGCCGACTAACACCTCGCCGACTCCTGTCAAACGGCAGCGAACTTCGCCGAACTGGACAACAACTCCCTGCTCACGCACACTGGCGGCCCTTTTTCGGGCTTCCTGCCATCATGTCGCGTCTGCTGCTGATCAACGGTCCCAACCTCAACATGCTCGGTATCCGCGAGCCAGAGGTCTACGGCAGCACCTCGCTGACCGAAATCACCGAGGACCTGATCCACCGCGCGGCCGAACTGGGCCTCAAGCTGGATGCCTTCCAGTCCAACGCCGAGCACGAGCTGGTCGAACGCATCCAGGCCGCCTACAGCGATGGCACCGAATTCATCCTGATCAACCCTGCGGCCTTCACGCATACCAGTGTGGCGCTGCGCGACGCGCTGGCGGCAGTAGCGATCCCGTTCATCGAGATCCACCTGTCGAACCCGCATGCCCGCGAGCCGTTCCGCCACCACTCCTACTTTTCCGATGCCGCGGTTGGCGTGATCGCCGGCTTTGGCCCGCTGAGCTACGGCCTGGCGCTGACGGCTGCGGCGCGCCAGCTCGGCGTGCTCTAGTCGGCACGCCCTGAGCAAGACCACTTTCTTTTCCACCGGATTACCTGCGAGGCCACCATGGACCTGCGAAAAATCAAAAAGCTGATCGACCTGCTGGAGGCCTCCAACCTCAGCGAAATCGAAATCAAGGAAGGCGAAGAGTCGGTGCGCCTGTCGCGCCAGACGGCCGGCGCGATCAGCTACGCCCTGCCGCCTGCTCCGATGATGGCCGCGCCGGCACCCGTGCAGGGCATGGCATCGCCAGTCGAGGCTGCCACCGGTGGCAGCCGCCCGGCGGAGTCACCGTCGATTCCGGATGGCCAGATGGTCCGCTCGCCGATGGTCGGCACCTTCTATGCCGCCGCATCGCCGGACAAGCCGGCTTTCGTCAGCGTTGGCCAGCAGGTCAACAAGGGCGACACGCTGGGCATCATCGAAGCGATGAAGATGTTCAACCCGATCGAGGCCGAAGTCTCCGGCACCGTCACCGCCATCCTGGTCGAGAACGGCCAGCCGGTGGAGTTCGACGAGCCGATGTTCGTGATCAGTTGAGGCCCGCGCCATGCTGGATAAAGTCGTCATCGCCAACCGTGGCGAGATTGCGCTGCGCATCCTGCGCGCCTGCCACGCCCTGGGCATCAAGACGGTCGCCGTGCATTCCACGGTGGATCGCAACCTGAAGCACGTCGCCATGGCCGATGAGTCGGTCTGCATCGGTGGTGCGCCGGCGGTCGAGAGCTACCTCAACATGCCAGCCCTGATCGCCGCGGCCGAAGTCACGGACGCCCAGGCCATCCATCCCGGCTACGGCTTCCTGTCGGAAAACGCCGACTTCGCGGAGCGCGTCGAGCAGAGTGGCTTCGTGTTCATCGGTCCGCGTGCCGAGACCATCCGCCTGATGGGCGACAAGGTCGAAGCCATACGCGCCATGAAGTCGGCCGGCGTGCCCTGTGTGCCTGGATCGGGCGGCCCGCTGGGTGAGGACGCCGCCGAGAACGCCCGCATTGCGGATGAAATCGGTTACCCGGTGATCGTCAAGGCTGCCGGCGGCGGCGGCGGTCGCGGCATGCGCGTGGTGCACACCGCGGCGCACCTGCACAACGCCATCGCCACCACCAAGAGCGAAGCCAAGGCCGCGTTCGGCAACGACCAGGTCTACATGGAGAAATTCCTGGAGAACCCGCGCCACGTGGAAATCCAGGTACTCGCCGACGGCCAGGGCAACGCCATCCATCTGGGCGAACGCGACTGCTCCATGCAGCGCCGCCACCAGAAGGTGGTCGAAGAAGCACCCGCGCCGGGCATCACGCCTGAGCAGCGCGCCGAGATCGGCAAGGTCTGCGTCGAAGCCTGCATCCGCATCGGCTACCGCGGCGCCGGCACCTTCGAGTTCCTCTACGAGGACGGCCGCTTCTACTTCATCGAGATGAACACCCGCATCCAGGTCGAGCATCCGGTGACCGAGCTGATCACCGGCGTCGATCTGGTTCGCGAGCAGCTGCTGATCGCTGCCGGCAACAAGCTGTCGATCAAGCAGAGCGACATCGTGCTTGACGGCCACGCCATCGAATGCCGCATCAATGCCGAGGACCCGGAAACCTTCATGCCGAGCCCCGGCCTGATCAAGCATTTCCACTCGCCGGGTGGACCCGGCGTGCGCGTCGACAGCCACATCTACGAAGGCTATCGCGTGCCGCCGAACTACGACTCGATGATCGGCAAACTGATCGTTCACGGCGCCGACCGCGACCAGGCGCTGGCACGCATGCGCGTTGCCCTGTCGGAAATGGTCGTCGACGGCATCAAGACCAACGTGCCCCTGCAGCAGCGCATCATTGGCGACTCCGGCTTCCAGCGCGGCGGCGTCAACATCCACTACCTGGAAAAGCGCCTGAAGGAACAGAAGGAAAAGGCGATCGATCTGGGCTGAGGCCCACCATGGGATAATCGCCTCATGAACGACAAGAACAAGCAACCCGTAGCCGGCGACACCACCCATTTCGGCTTCCGCGACGTCCCCACCGGCGACAAGCAGAAGCTGGTCGGCCGTGTTTTCAGCTCGGTGGCCAGCCGCTATGACCTGATGAACGACCTGATGTCGTTCGGCATCCATCGCCTGTGGAAGCGCTACTTCGTCGGCACCAGCGGCGTGAAGCGTGGCGATCACATCCTCGACCTCGCCGGCGGCACCGGCGACATCGCTGCGTTGCTGAAGCCACGCGTCGGTGAATCCGGCGAGATCGTGATCGGCGACATCAACGCGGAAATGCTGTCTGTTGGCCGCGACCGCCTCACTGACCGCGGCATGCTCAAGGGCGTCGACTACGTCCGCCTGAATGCCGAAGCGCTGCCGTTTCCGGATCGCCATTTCGACCTGGTCACCATCGCCTTCGGCCTGCGCAACGTCACCGACAAGCAGAAGGCGCTGAACGAAATGTTCCGCGTGCTCAAGGTTGGCGGACGTGCACTGGTGCTGGAGTTCTCCGAGGTGAAGCCGGAATGGTTCCGCCCGCTGTACGATTTCCACAGCTTCAAGGTGCTGCCCAAGCTGGGTCAGCTGTTCGCCGGTGATCCCGAGTCCTATCAGTACCTGGCCGAATCGATCCGTAAGCATCCCCCACAGGATGAGCTGAAGGCGATGATGGAAACCGCCGGCTTCGAGCGCTGCGACTACCGCAACCTCAGCGCCGGCATCGTCGCGATCCACTCCGGCTACCGGATCTGAGAGCATGTCGGCCGCGGATGACAGGCCGACGCCATCACTGACCGTACTCGTCACCGGCGGCCGCGGCTTCATCGGCTCGCATATCGTCGCCGCCCTGCTGGAGCGGGGTCATCGCGTCCGCATTGTCACCCGCAGCGCAACCGCCTCGGAGGGTGACGAACGCATCGAGTGGCTTCCGCTCGACCTCGCCTCCGCCACCAGACCCGAGGCCTTTTCCGCTGCGCTGGATGGCGTGGATGCCATCGTCAACTGCGCGGGCATCCTGCGCGAAGTCGGGCGAGATCGCTTCCCGATACTGCATGGCGACATGCCTGCCGCACTCGCCGAAGCGGCCTCGCTTCGCGGCATCCAGCGCTTCGTCCAGATTTCCGCGCTCGGCAATCCAGCGGATGGCGAGTTCGTCGCCAGCAAACATCAGGGTGACGCCCGTATTGCCGCCACCCTGCCCGAGTCCGTCATTCTCCGTCCCTCGCTGGTGTATTCCGCGAAGAGCAGCTACGGCGGAACGTCCTTGCTGCGATCCCTTGCCGCGTTACCCCTGACGTTGCTGCCCTCCGGTGGAAACCAGTGCACGCAGCCCGTCGCCGCCAGCGATCTCGCACGGCTGGTCTGCGCAGCAATCGAATCCCAACCCATTCGCCGCTCCAAGCCCTACGATGCCGGCGGCCCGACCACCGTTACGCTTCGCGACTACCTTTCCGCTATCCGGCATTGGCTGGGTTTGCCGCCAAACATCGCGGTCGGCATTCCCAGCTGGATTGCCGAGGTCGGTGCGACGCTCGGCGAATGGAGCGGTCGCGGCCCGCTCGGACTCACCATGTGGCGCATGCTCAATCGCGGCAACGTCTGCGCGCCTGACGCGCTGGCCCGATTGGCGAACGATTTCCAGTTCCGGCCGCAATCTGTAGGCGCCGAGTTGGCAAGCCAACCCGCCAGCAGCGCCGATCGCTGGCATGCCCGCCTGTACCTGCTGGCCCCGCTACTGCGTGTCTCGCTCGCCTTGACCTGGATGGCATCCGGCCTGGTCGGTCTGCTGCTGGATCCCGCTGCCCAGGATGCGATCAGCACGGCCGCTGGCATGTCACCCGCGCTGGGGCGGTCGCTTGGTTTGGCACTCAGCGTGGCGGACATCGTCTTGGGCATCTGGCTGCTGATATCGCGAAGACCCGCACAAGTCCTCGCCCTGATGCTTGCCTTCGTCATCGGCTACACGCTGGCGATTACTGCATCCCTCCCCGAATACTGGATGGATCCATTCGGCGGCCTGCTCAAGAATGGCGTGATCGCCGTGGCAATCCTCGTCGCTATGTCCACCACTGACCGGAGCTGAGCCACGATGGAATCCTATTTCCTGGTCAAATGGCTGCATGTGCTGTCTTCGACCCTGTTGTTCGGGACCGGCCTCGGCACGGCCTTCTTCATGTGGATGGCGCACCGCCGCGGTGATGTGGGCGCGATTGCGGTGACTACCCGACATGTGGTGCTTGCGGACTGGCTGTTCACCACACCCGCCGTCATCATCCAACCCGCCACCGGGTTCTGGATGCTGTCCCGACTCGGCATCGACTGGACGCAGCCGTGGGTCGCGTTGTCACTGGTGCTGTACCTGCTTACCGGGCTCTGCTGGCTACCCGTCGTCTGGATACAGCTTCGCGTGCGCGATATTGCAGCCTTGGCCGCCACTTCAGGCCAGTCATTGCCGCCGCGCTACCACCGCCTGATGCGCTGGTGGTTCACCCTCGGCTGGCCGGCCTTCCTGTCCGTACTGGTCATCTTCTGGCTGATGCTGCGCAAGCCCATTTTTGTTTTCCCGGGAACCTGAACGGACACTCCGCAATGCAGATTCGCTACCGACTGGACGCTGACGATTACTTCGCACTCCAACGGGCTCTGCTGCATCAGTTGCAGCGCGCTGCTGGAATGTCGCAAGGAAAGTTGTTTGCCTACCACGTACTGGTCTGGATTCCCGTGGGTGTTGCGGCCGCGGCGCTCATCGACGCCGTTCAAAGGCGCGCAGCTCCCGCGGGGCTCGCGCTCCTCGTGTTCACATGTGCGGCCGCCATCCTGCTTGTTCGCTGGTCCATGCAGCGGATCACCTGGAGGCGAATCCGCCATGCAATTGGAGATGGCGGCGATCCTCTATTTGAAGAGCAGCTTCTTTCCCTCGGGGACGCCGGCATCAAGTCCGAATCCAGCGGGACAGCTGGAAGCTACGCCTGGAGTTGCTTCAACGAAGTCCGCGAGGACAGTTTGCGTCTGTTTCTTTTCCTCGGTTCGACACGCGCCATCGTGATTCCCAAGAAATCACTGCCCGAAGGCCTGGACCGCACCTACTTCTCGCGCCATATCGAAAATGGCCACAAGCCCTCGCCTGCCCGCTAGTTTCCGGCTTCAAAACTATCGCTGAACAGCGTGTTCGCCCAAGTACAGCCGCGACCGTTATGGATGCAGTCGATCCGGCTGGCGCCACCCATCACCAGATAGAGCTCGCCGAGGTGATCTTCGGCAAAGCCGTAGTTGCCGCCATAGCCACTGGCCCAGCAGCTTGAAGCAATAGCCGCGGGATTGGCGGTGTCCAGCGTGTCGGTTTTCCAGATCTGGCCGCAGTAGGCATCGCTGTAGAAATAGTCTCCCGCGATACCGGGAACGCGGGTTCCACGATACCGGTAGCCACCCATGATCGAACGGAAACCGTCCGTGTGGTTGAAATTTCGATGACAGATAGGCGGATCGAGGAAGCCCGTCGCTCGCGGAAACTCACAAATGCCATCGGTACCCGAGTCGAGCGGGCAACCATCGATCGCACATCCCGACGCCATGCTGGCCGAATCACAGCCTTCTCGACAGACCCAGCCGAAGTTGGGTTGCGCCACGGAGCCGGCTTTCAGGATGTTGATCTCCTCCCACTTGTTCTGGCCGACGTCGCCAACGAACAGGTCGCCGCTGTCGCGATCGAAACTGAAGCGGAAAGGGTTGCGCAAACCAGTCGCCCAGACCTCGTCGCAAGTGTTTGCCTGGCCCACCAACGGATTGCTGGTCGGCACCGTATAAGTACTGGCAGATACACTGCAATCATCAGGCGCCGTCCCCAACGGATCGACATTGCGCACGTCAATTCGCAACATCTTCCCAGCCAGCGTCTGCTTGCTCTGACCATCTCCATTGGCACCGGCCCCACTATCGCAGCTGCCACCACCATCGCCCGTGGATATATATAGAAATCCATCCGGACCGAAAGCGAGCCAACCGCCGTTGTGGTTGAACGGAGCGCCATGCGCGATTACCAATAGCGGAGTCGCCGACGCCGGATTTCCAAGCGCCGGATTCGACACGTCGCGCTCATAGCGGGCAACTACCACGTAACCGTCGCTGCGCGTGTACAAAACGTAGAGGCGGCCCGTTGATGAATAGTCGGGATCAACAGCCAGGGCCAAAAGCCCCTGCTCCCCGGTCGAAAGAACGGGCCCGCCCACGTCGTCACGAAGATCCAGGAAAGGGGCGGGCAGCATGCTCCGCTGGGCACCGTCCCAGACCAGGATCGCGCCCTGTTGCGTAGCAACCAGACGGCGCGTGCTCCCATCGTTCGGATCAACGAAGGCAATCGGCGTGTTCATACCCGCCGGAAATTGCCCCGCCGCGATCAATGTCGAGATGGTCGCGGGTGCAGGAGGCGTGCAGCTGAGAGAACAGCTCGTTGACAAGCAACTGGTGGCGGCATTCGCCGCAGGAACGGCGACCGCACAGAGGACAAAGAGGCGCCCAAAGTAGGCAAGGAAGCGATGACAATCTCGAC
Organism: Rhodanobacteraceae bacterium; assembly: GCA_024233975.1. Classification (GTDB taxonomy): domain Bacteria; phylum Pseudomonadota; class Gammaproteobacteria; order Xanthomonadales; family Xanthomonadaceae; genus JACKOX01. Next base: position 156,329 of record JACKOX010000002.1, on the reverse strand, counting down.
GCATTGGAAGCGACCATCCTGATAGAACAGGCGATCATCTTAACGTCATGCGATGCCCGGTAATCCATCGCCCCAACGAGAACGCCCCGACCAGCGTTAGCTGATCGGGGCGTTGGAATAAGGCCCTGGCGATGACCTACTCTTGCATGCGGATGCACACTACCATCGGCGCGGCTGCGTTTCACTTCCGAGTTCGGGATGGGATCGGGTGGTGCCACAGCGCTATGGTCGCCAGGGAGACGGTGGAGCGTCGCGGGAGCCTTGTAGGCTTCGCGCCGTCTCGCGTTGGACTTGGATATGTAGCGAGGTTTGTTTCGAACTGCTCAACGTGTGGTTGAGGAAGTCGAAGCGATTTGAGGTTATATGATCAAGCCGCACGGATCATTAGTACTGGTTAGCTCAACGTGTTGCCACGCTTACACACCCAGCCTATCAACCACCTAGTCTTGATGGTTCCTTTAGGGGAGTCTAGCTCCCGGGAGATCTCATCTTGAGGCGCGCTTCCCGCTTAGATGCTTTCAGCGGTTATCGCTTCCGAACGTAGCTACCCGGCAATGCCACTGGCGTGACAACCGGAACACCAGAGGTTCGTCCACTCCGGTCCTCTCGTACTAGGAGCAGCCCCTCTCAAATCTCCAACGCCCATGGCAGATAGGGACCGAACTGTCTCACGACGTTCTGAACCCAGCTCGCGTACCACTTTAAATGGCGAACAGCCATACCCTTGGGACCGACTACAGCCCCAGGATGTGATGAGCCGACATCGAGGTGCCAAACACCGCCGTCGATATGAACTCTTGGGCGGTATCAGCCTGTTATCCCCGGAGTACCTTTTATCCGTTGAGCGATGGCCCTTCCATACAGAACCACCGGATCACTAAGACCTACTTTCGTACCTGCTTGATCCGTCGATCTCGCAGTCAAGCGCGCTTATGCCTTTACACACACTGCACGATGTCCGACCGTGCTGAGCGCACCTTCGTACTCCTCCGTTACTCTTTGGGAGGAGACCGCCCCAGTCAAACTACCCACCATACATGGTCCCCGACCCGGATTACGGGCCCAGGTTAGAACGTCAAGCACATCAGGGTGGTATTTCAAGGTTGGCTCCATGCAATCTGGCGATCACACTTCAAAGCCTCCCACCTATCCTACACAGACGAACTCAACGTTCAGTGTAAAGCTGTAGTAAAGGTTCACGGGGTCTTTCCGTCTTGCCGCGGGAACGCTGCATCTTCACAGCGATTTCAATTTCACTGAGTCTCGGGTGGAGACAGCGCCGCTGTCGTTACACCATTCGTGCAGGTCGGAACTTACCCGACAAGGAATTTCGCTACCTTAGGACCGTTATAGTTACGGCCGCCGTTTACCGGGGCTTCGATCAAGAGCTTCGCATTCGCTAACCCCATCAATTAACCTTCCGGCACCGGGCAGGCGTCACACCCTATACGTCCACTTTCGTGTTTGCAGAGTGCTGTGTTTTTGATAAACAGTCGCAGCGGCCTGGTTACTGCGGCCGGTCGGCGCTCAGTGACGCACGTCACCACGCCGGCCGGCGTACCTTCTCCCGAAGTTACGGTACCATTTTGCCTAGTTCCTTCACCCGAGTTCTCTCAAGCGCCTGAGGATTCTCACCCTGCCTACCTGTGTCGGTTTACGGTACGGTCGTTGCAATCTGAAGCTTAGAAGTTTTTCCTGGAAGCGTGGCATCAGTGACTTCAGCTCCATCGAGCCTGGTCTCGGTGCTCGGTGTTGACCCTCCGGATTTGCCTAAAGGATCCACCTACCGCCTTTCCCCGGGACAACCAACGCCCGGTACACCTAGCCTTCTCCGTCACTCCATCGCAATTGCAATCGGTGCTGGAATATTAACCAGCTTCCCATCGACTACGCATTTCTGCCTCGCCTTAGGGGCCGACTCACCCTGCGCCGATGAACGTTGCGCAAGGAAACCTTGGGCTTTCGGCGGGGAGGCTTTTCACCCCCCTTATCGTTACTTATGTCAGCATTCGCACTTCCGATACCTCCAGCATGCCTTACGACACACCTTCGCAGGCTTACGGAACGCTCCTCTACCGCGCACACCGAAGTGTGCACCCTAAGCTTCGGTACACTGCTTAGCCCCGTTAAATCTTCCGCGCAGGCCGACTCGACCAGTGAGCTATTACGCTTTCTTTAAAGGGTGGCTGCTTCTAAGCCAACCTCCTGGCTGTCTGGGCCTTCCCACATCGTTTCCCACTGAGCAGTGATTTGGGGACCTTAGCTGTAGGTCTGGGTTGTTTCCCTTTTCACGACGGACGTTAGCACCCGCCGTGTGTCTCCCGCATAGTGTCTACCGGTATTCGGAGTTTGCCATGGTTTGGTAAGTCGCGATGACCCCCTAGCCATAACAGTGCTCTACCCCCGGTAACATTCGTGCGAGGCGCTACCTAAATAGCTTTCGAGGAGAACCAGCTATCTCCGAGTTTGATTAGCCTTTCACTCCTAGCCACAACTCATCCCCGACCTTTTCAACGGGCGTGGGTTCGGGCCTCCAGTGCGTGTTACCGCACCTTCACCCTGGTCATGGCTAGATCACTCGGTTTCGGGTCTACACCACGCGACTATTCGCCCTATTCAGACTCGGTTTCCCTCCGCCTCCCCTATACGGTTAAGCTCGCCACGTAATGTAAGTCGCTGACCCATGATACAAAAGGTACGCAGTCACAGAACAAGTCTGCTCCCACTGCTTGTACGCACACGGTTTCAGGGTCTATTTCACTCCCCTCGCCGGGGTTCTTTTCGCCTTTCCCTCACGGTACTGGTTCACTATCGGTCGGTCAGTAGTATTTAGCCTTGGAGGATGGTCCCCCCATGTTCAGACAGGGTTTCACGTGCCCCGCCCTACTCACTTTTCATCAACTAGGCCCTTTCGAATACAGGGCTATCACCTTCTATGGCCGGACTTTCCAGACCGTTTTCCTAAAACCTAATTGACTTTTGGGCTGCTCCCCGTTCGCTCGTCGCTACTCAGGGAATCTCGGTTGATTTCTTTTCCTCCGGGTACTTAGATATTTCAGTTCCCCGGGTTCGCCCCGTACACCTATGTATTCAGTGCACGGTACCTGTTACCAGGTGGGTTTCCCCATTCGGACATCGCGGGATCAACGCTTGTTGCCAACTCCCCCGCGCTTTTCGCAGGCTGCCACGTCCTTCATCGCCTCTGACCGCCAAGGCATCCACCGTGTGCGCTTATTCGCTTGACCATATAACCTCAAGTCGCCTCAACGTTATATGGACGGTTCTCTAATGCTTTCGCCTTAGCCTCAACGACACGTTGTAAGACAGTTCGTCTCAAACGCTCGCTACATTCCAAGTTTTCAAAGAACACAGACCCGCCACAATGCGAGCCCGCTTTAATCTTTATGTGTACCTAGTTTCCATCAACCGCCAAACTGGTGGAGCCAGTCGGGATCGAACCGACGACCCCCTGCTTGCAAAGCAGGTGCTCTCCCAGCTGAGCTATGGCCCCAATTCAGGTCTCACGCCTTCCCAAACTGGTGGGTCTGGGAGGACTCGAACCTCCGGCCTCACCCTTATCAGGGGTGCGCTCTAACCACCTGAGCTACAGACCCAGGCCGTATTGACTCGTCAATGGAATAGATAACTTGTGAGGACGCCCGCTAAGGCAGGCTGCCTTTCTCAAAAGGAGGTGATCCAGCCGCACCTTCCGATACGGCTACCTTGTTACGACTTCACCCCAGTCATGAATCACACCGTGGTAACCGTCCTCCCGAAGGTTAGACTAGCTACTTCTGGTGCAACCCACTCCCATGGTGTGACGGGCGGTGTGTACAAGGCCCGGGAACGTATTCACCGCAGCATTGCTGATCTGCGATTACTAGCGATTCCGACTTCACGGAGTCGAGTTGCAGACTCCGATCCGGACTGAGATGGGGTTTCTGGGATTGGCTGGCTCTCGCGAGTTTGCAGCCCTCTGTCCCCACCATTGTAGTACGTGTGTAGCCCTGGCCGTAAGGGCCATGATGACTTGACGTCATCCCCACCTTCCTCCGGTTTGTCACCGGCAGTCTCCTTAGAGTTCCCACCATTACGTGCTGGCAACTAAGGACAAGGGTTGCGCTCGTTGCGGGACTTAACCCAACATCTCACGACACGAGCTGACGACAGCCATGCAGCACCTGTCTCACGGTTCCCGAAGGCACCAATCCATCTCTGGAAAGTTCCGTGGATGTCAAGGCCAGGTAAGGTTCTGCGCGTTGCATCGAATTAAACCACATACTCCACCGCTTGTGCGGGCCCCCGTCAATTCCTTTGAGTTTCAGTCTTGCGACCGTACTCCCCAGGCGGCCAACTTAACGCGTTAGCTTCGACACTGAGCTCCGAAGTGAGCCCAACGTCCAGTTGGCATCGTTTAGGGCGTGGACTACCAGGGTATCTAATCCTGTTTGCTCCCCACGCTTTCGTGCCTCAGCGTCAGTTCTGGTCCAGGTCGCCGCCTTCGCCACTGATGTTCCTCCCGATCTCTACGCATTTCACCGCTACACCGGGAATTCCGCGACCCTCTACCGAACTCTAGCTCGCCAGTATCAAATGCAATTCCCAGGTTGAGCCCGGGGCTTTCACATCTGACTTAACGAACCGCCTACGCACGCTTTACGCCCAGTAATTCCGAGTAACGCTTGCACCCTTCGTATTACCGCGGCTGCTGGCACGAAGTTAGCCGGTGCTTATTCTTACGGTACCGTCAGTTCACCCGGGTATTAACCGAGTGCGTTTCTTCCCGTACAAAAGTGCTTTACAACCCGAAGGCCTTCTTCACACACGCGGCATGGCTGGATCAGGGTTGCCCCCATTGTCCAATATTCCCCACTGCTGCCTCCCGTAGGAGTCTGGGCCGTGTCTCAGTCCCAGTGTGGCCGATCATCCTCTCAGACCGGCTATCGATCGTCGCCTTGGTGGGCCTTTACCCCTCCAACTAGCTAATCGAACATCGGCTCATCCTGCCGCGCGAGGTCTTGCGATCCCCCGCTTTCTCCCATAGGACGTATGCGGTATTAGCGTAAGTTTCCCTACGTTATCCCCCACGTCAGGGCAGATTCCGATGCATTACTCACCCGTCCGCCGCTCGCCGGCAAGGAAGCAAGCTTCCTCCCGCTGCCGCTCGACTTGCATGTGTTAGGCCTGCCGCCAGCGTTCACTCTGAGCCAGGATCAAACTCTTCACTTAAAGCTTCTAATTACTTCAGCTTCGCGAAGATGTCCCGGCACTTGGCATATTGCATATGACAAGGCTAGACATCTGCGAAATGGACAGCTATCCACCCGCAGGCGTCCGCACAAGTTATCTAGGCACACTGTCAAAGATCTGAACGTTCGGGCCAAGCCCGAGTCCCAGAGGACGTTTCGTCCAAGGGAGCCGCCCATTATACGGTACATTCGAAGAACGTCAACACCCTCGAACCACCTTTTTTACCGCCTCCCCCAATCCGCTCAAACCAGCCTCTCGCCGGCCAACTCGTCAGGGGGCGCGCATCCTAACCACTCACTCATCGTTTGCATAGGGGGTAGTGAAAAAATGGCGATGCCAAAGGTGGCCGCACTGGCAATACGCTGCCTGGGCGGGAAAAATGGCGCGACTCCTTAGCAAAGACCGGGCATGAACAACCGAAACCGTGCACTGTTCCAGCGACTGGCGAGCATTGGCCTGCTTGCCTGCAGCCTGTCCGCCTGCGGGGAGAGCCTGCCCTGGGTCGAGATCAACGGGCACCGTTACAACGTGGAGATTGCCGACGACGATGCCGAGCGCCAGCAGGGCCTGATGTATCGCAACGAGATGGATGCGGACCACGGCATGTTGTTCCTGTTCGAACACGAACAGGTGCAGTCGTTCTGGATGATGAACACCCACATTCCGCTGGACATCCTGTACTTCGATGCCGAATGGCGCCTGGTTTCCGCCAGCCGGAACACGCCACCCTGCAGCAGCGGCGTGAACTGCCCCTCGTACCCCAGCAAGGGGCGGGCGCGCTACGTGCTGGAGCTGAACGCCGGACAGGCCAAGGCCATCGGGCTCAAGAAAGGGGACCGACTTACGCTGGGACCGGGGATTCCGCCAGGCTGAAGCCGCTGGCGGAAGACCATCATGCCGCAATATCCCAGGCGGCGACAGACTTGATCCCGGCGGCGATCATGCCCACATTTAAGACATGGAAACGCCCCGCACCCTGCCGGAGACTTGGGACGCCATCTGCACACTGAAGGATGGCGACATCCCCTTGCTGCGCGCCGCTCTGCTGATCGCACGCGACGAATACCCTCAGCTGGATATTGGTCGCTACGAGGCGGAGGCCGAAGAGTACGAGCAGCAGCTGCGCCGCGACGTGGATATCAAGGCGCCCAACCATCGCCGACTGGCCGAAGTGAACCGCTTCCTGTTCGAGGAGCTGGGCTTCAGCGGTAACGACGACGACTACTACGATCCGCGCAACAGCTATCTGAACGAGGTCTTTGACCGTCGCCTCGGGATTCCGATTTCGCTGGGGCTGATCCAATTGGATATCGGCCATCGGCTTGGGATGCCACTGGAAGGCGTGTCGTTCCCTGGGCACTTCCTGATCCGTATGCCCATGGAAGATGGCATTCTGGTGCTAGACCCCTACAGTGGCGGCCGCTCCATTGATGTGGACGAACTTCGCCAGCGGGTGAAACCACATATCGGCGGCCAGGACGTGGATGACGCCGACCTGCTGAAGCTGCTCGCGCCAGCCAGCCGCCGCAGCATTCTGCTGCGCATGCTGCGCAACCTGAAGGCGCTGTACAACCAGCGGGAGGCCTGGGACAAATCGTTGCGCTGCTCCGACCGCATGCTCAGCCTCGACCCGTCCGTGGACGAGGAATACCGTGACCGTGGCCAGCTATACCTGAAGATCGGCCACTTCGAGGCCGCACGCACCGACCTCTCGCATTACCTCGAACGCCAGTCCGAAGCCGATGACGCCGACGAGATCCGCAATGCGCTGATCGAGGCGAGCAGCAGCCGCATCTCGATCAACTGATTCCGCACCGCGCAGCAGACGGCAATCAGCCGGCTTCGACCATCTCGAAGTCTTCCTTGCCGACACCGCAGTCCGGGCAGGTCCAGGTATCCGGAATATCCTCCCAGCGCGTGCCCGGCTCGATGCCCTCTTCCGGCAGGCCATCCGCCTCGTTGTAGGTGAAGCCGCAGACCACGCACAGCCAGATGCGGTACGGGCGGTTGTCAGCGGAGGCAATGGATTCGGCAGTTACGGACATCGGGAACTCGGGATCACGGCATGAACCGGCTATTCTCACATGATGGCCGAGACAGACCAATTCAACCCTGCCACCGCTCTGGCACACACGCCGACATCGGCGAAGACGACTCCACGAGGCGTCTACGCAATCACGCCGGATGATGAGGACGATGAGCGGCTGCTGATGCGTTGCGAAGCCGTGCTGGCCGGTGGTGCCCAATGGCTGCAATACCGCAACAAGCCGGCCAGCAAGGCAACGCGGATCCGGCAGGCTTCCGGCCTGCTGCCGCTCTGCCGCGCCCGCAGCGTCGCCCTGATCATCAACGACGACCTCGACGTGGCGACGGCGATTGGGGCGGACGGCGTCCATCTTGGCCTTGGCGACGGCAGCATCGCGGCGGCCCGGGCAGCGCTCGGCGTCGACGCCATCATCGGCGCCACTTGCCACAACCGGCTTGACCTCGCCGAGCGAGCCGTCGCGGAAGGCGCCAGCTATGTGGCTTTTGGCGCGTTTTTCCCATCGCCAACCAAACCGGAAGCCGTCCAGGCTGCGCCGGAACTGCTGGCACTGAGCCAGTCGCTCGGCCTGCCCCGGGTGGCGATTGGCGGCATCAACGCCGACAATGCCCGCCTGTTGATCGACGCCGGCGCGGACCTGATCGCGGTCATCAGCGCGGTATTCGACACCGACGACCCGCAAGCGGCCACGCGCCGGCTTGCCGACCTGTTCTGAAACCACTCTGCTTTGCCTACGGACCTTCCATGAGCCTCGACACTTCCCGCAGCCACGACCTTTTCCAGCGCGCACGCCAGTTCATGCCCGGCGGCGTCAACTCGCCGGTACGCGCCTTCAAATCGGTGGGCGGCGAACCGTTCTTTGCGCAGCGCGCCGAGGGGGCTTACCTGTATGACGTCGATGGCAACCGCTACATCGACTACGTCGGCAGCTGGGGACCCATGATCGCCGGTCACGCGCACCCGTCCGTGATTGAAGCCGTGCAGAAGACATTGGTCGATGGCCTGAGCTTTGGCGTGCCGAACGCGCTGGAAGTCGCCATGGGTGAGCGTCTTGCAGAACTGATGCCGTCAATGCCGATGCAGCGCATGGTGAACTCCGGCACCGAGGCCACGCTGTCGGCGATCCGCCTAGCCCGCGGCGCAACCGGACGCACGCTGATCGTGAAGTTCGAGGGCTGCTACCACGGCCATGGCGACAGCTTCCTGGTGAAGGCCGGCTCTGGCGCACTGACCTTCGGCCAGCCGAACTCGCCGGGCGTACCGGCGCCGCTGGCTGATCTGACCCTCACACTGCCGTACAACGACTTCGATGCCGCCACCACGCTGTTCGACGCGCACGGCGGCGAAATTGCCGGCCTGATCATCGAGCCGATCGCCGGCAACATGAACTGCATCCTGCCCAAGGACGGTTACCTACAGCATCTTCGCGAGCTGTGCACGAAACACGGCGCGCTGCTGATCTTCGACGAGGTAATGACCGGCTTCCGCGTGTCCCGCGGTGGCGCGCAGCAGCGCTATGGCATCACCCCGGACATCACCACGCTGGGCAAGATCATCGGCGGCGGCATGCCGGTGGGCGCCTATGGTGGCCGCGAAGACCTGATGCGGCAGATCGCTCCGGACGGCCCGATCTACCAGGCCGGCACGTTGAGCGGAAACCCGGTCGCCATGGCCGCCGGCCTCGCCACGCTGGCGCTGCTGGATGAACCCGGCTTCTACGAACGCCTGGAGCAGAACACGAATCGCCTCTGCGACGGCCTCGAAACCGCCGCCCGGGATGCCGGTGTCGCCGTCACCACCAACCGCAGCTGCGCCATGTTCGGCCTGTTCTTCACCGACAAGAAAGTGGAGAGCTTCGCTGACGCCACCGCCTGCGACATCAATGCCTTCAACCGCTTCTTCCACGGCATGCTGCAGCGTGGCGTGTACCTGGCTCCGTCCGCCTACGAGGCCGGGTTCCTGTCTTCGGCCATGAGCGAAAGCGACATCGACGCCACGATCGAAGCAGCACGTGGCGCCTTCCGAGACGCCTTCGCGGACTGAGTCCGACGTGCAACCGACCTCGCGCCGCCGTGTCGGCGCGAGGCCGTCCGCGCCCTTGTTGGCGATGATCGGCGCGTGCCACGATGGGTCATGTCGCCCGAACCCGGCATCGACACCACCCTCCTGATTGCCGCCGCCAGCAATGGCGACAAGGCGGCCGAGTCGCGCCTGTTCGACCTGCTTTACGACGATCTGCAGCGCATGGCGCAGCATCACCTGCTGCGCAGTGGGCGCGATGCCGGCCATGCGCAGTCCCTGGTGCATGAGGTCTATCTCCGCATGGTGCGCGGCGGTGCCGTGGGCAGCGCCGATCGCCAGCACTTCTTTGCGCTGGCCTCGCGGGTGATGCGGCAGATCGTGATCGATCACGCGCGGCGGCGCTGCAGCGACAAGCGAGGCCGAGGCGTCGACGATCTGCCGCTGGATGCGCTGCCGGAACCGCCCTCACCCGCGCAGCGCGATGACCTTGAACTGCTGCAGCTGGATGCCGCGCTGGGACGGCTGGAGCAACACGACGCCGGTCTGTCGCGTCTGGTGGAACTGCATTTCTTCGGTGGACTTGCCTTCCCCGAGATGGCCGAACTGCTGGGCCGCTCCGAGCGCACGCTGAAGCGCGAATGGCGACGCGCACGCGTCCTGCTGTACCACGACCTCGCCGTCGAAGCCTGATCATGGACGCCATGTCGCACTGGCAGCAGCTGTCGGCGGCACTGGATGCGCTGCTCGACCTGCCGCCGGAGACACGCCAGTCGCGACTGGCCGAAATCGCCGCATCGGACCCTGCACAGGCGGCCACCTTGCGCGACCTGCTCGCCGCCGAGGCACGGGAAGGACCGCTGGATCGGGGACTCGGCACACGTGTCCGGGAGGCACTGGACGAACGTGCCGCCGCGGACGCCATCTCCGCCACCGATATCGGCGAGCACATCGGCGCCTGGAAACTACTGCGTCCGATCGGCCGCGGCGGCATGGGCGAACTGTTTCTGGTGGAGCGTGAGGGCGCCGGCTTCAGCCAGCGCGCCGCGCTGAAGCGGCTCAAACGCGGCATGGACAGCGAGGAAATCCTGCGCCGCTTCCTGCAGGAACGGCAGATCCTCGCCCGCCTCAACCATCCCAACATCGCCCGCCTGCTGGATGGCGGCATCGATGCCAGCGGCCGTCCCTACTTCGTCATGGAGTACGTGGAAGGCAGCAACATTGTCGATTTCGCGCGCGAGCACTCGCTCGACCTCTTTGCTCGACTGCGCCTGCTGCAGCATGTGTGCGAGGCGGTGGCCTATGCGCAGCAACACCTGGTGGTTCATCGCGACATCAAACCCGGCAACGTGCTGGTGGATGCCGATGGCGAACCGCACCTGCTCGATTTCGGCATCGCCAAGCTGCTGGAAGACGACGACCCCGACGCCAACCGGACCGCTGTCGGCCTTCGGCTGCTGTCACCGGCCTATGCTGCGCCGGAACAGCGCGCCGGGCAGGCCGTCGGCACCGCGACGGATGTGTATGCGCTGGGCCTGCTGCTGTTCGAGCTGCTCTGCGGCCAGCTACCTGAACGCCGCGACCCGACCGACGACGATGCCAGCACCGCGCGACAGGCCACAGCCGAGCCACGACCCAGCCAGACCATTCGCCGTGTCGACGACAGCGTGCTGCGCCAGGCGTGGGGACAGCAGGTCCCGCTGCGCGAACGCCTTGCGCGTCGGGTCGGCGGTGATCTGGAACGCATCGTCCTGACCGCCCTGCAGATCGAACCCGAACGACGTTACCCGACGGCCGCTGCGCTGGCGCGCGACATCGGCCACTTTCTGGCCGGCCAGCCGATTGACGCGCGCCCGGACAGCCGTGGCTACCGCCTGCGTCGATTCCTTTCACGTCACCGGACCGGGGTTGGTGCTGCCGGCTTCGCGCTGCTGGCACTGCTGATCGGACTGGGCACCGCGTTGTGGCAGGCCCGAGAGGCGCGGGAACAGACGGCCGAAGCACTGCGCCAGCGCTCATCAGCGGAATTGGCCCGGCAGCAGGCCGAGGCGCAGGCGCAGCGGGCGGAGGAAACACGTCGATTCGTGGTGTCGCTGCTGCAGTCGGCCAACCCGGAGCAGGCGCATGGTGGCGCGGCAACCAGCGCCGTCGACCTCGTCCGCGCCGCCGCCGAACGTGTGGAAAGAGAGCTGGGCGCGGTGCCGCTGACCCAGGCCGAACTGCGCGTCGCCGTGGGCAGCGGGCTGATCTCACTGGGCGCCGACGGCGACGGTCGCTCACGCATGGATGCCGGCATTGCCCAGCTGCGCAGCCTCGGACCGGAGGCGGATCCGGCGCTGGCCAGCGCCCTGCATCAGGCCGCGATGGACTCGGTGGCGCACGGCCGCATCGACGAAGGCGAACAGCTCAGCAACGAAGCGTTGACCATCTTCCAGCAGCTCGGCGACAGCCGGGACTTCACGCTGGGCCGCATCGGCGCATTGACCACGCTGGCCAAGATCGCCGGCGTGCGCGGCGACAACGCCGGCATGCAGGCCCGCTTCCAGCGCATCCTCGACGAACGCCAGCGTCTGCTTGGCCCCGACGACCCGCGACTGGCGGTGGACTGGAACAACCTCGGCGCCAGCGCGCTGCGACTGGATCACTACGACGCGGCGGAACATGCCTACGCCGAAGCCGCGCGTGTGATGGCGCGCGACCCGCAGGCGCCGGAGTCGCGCTTTGCCTGGTTACGGATCGGACGCGCCGCGGCGCTGACCGGACTGGGCCGCCATGACGAAGCCGAACGCGAGGCGCTGGCGGCGCGCGACATTGCCGAGCGCACCCTGCATGCCGATCACCCCATTCTCGCCAGCATCCACGCCGTGCTGGCCACGCTGTACCGCTACCAGCAACGCCTGCCCGAGGCCGAGGCTGCCGCCACGCGCGCGGTCGCCATCAATGCGACCCTGCACGCACCCGATCTTGCGGTAACCGAAATGACGCTGGGATTGATCCAGCTCGCCGCCGGCCGGCCGCAGGAAGCCTTAACCACCCTGCAAACCGCGGAAGCGCATTTCGCCACCCAGCGTAACCGCGAGGAACCGGCCTACTGGCAGCTGCGCGCCGCGCTGGGACTGGCTCGCCTGCTTGCCAACACACCGCAGGATTCCCAGCGCGTCGATGCCCTGACCGAGATTGACGAAGCGCTGGGCGCCCTGCGCCAACGCCAGGCGACCCGTGGAAACCCCTGGGCCGAGACGCTGGGCTATCGCGCCCGCGCCGCCGAAGCACTGCACACCGACGACGCACCACAGTGGCGACAGCAGGAGCTCGACGCCCTTCGCGCCCTGCTCGGGCCCACCCACCCACGCGTGCGTGAGCGCGAAGCGGCATCCCATCCACCGCCGCCGTGATCTTCCCAACAGCACCTATTCGAAGCCGTCGCTGAACACCTCTGGCGACGGGATCGCATTGCCCTCCACCGCGCCCATCGTGCAGGCAACGTAGCCATCGGGTTCCGGCCGTACGGCGCCGCGCGCATCGCTCAGCACCGGCTGACCGCTGGCAGGATCGGCGCAATCCTGCCAGGGGATGGCGTCCAGCGCCGGGCTGTCCTGGTGCAGCCGATAGACCGGCATGCCACCCGAGGTGAGCTCCATGGGCCCCAACAATGGGTCGACATCCAGTTGGTTACCAGTAAGGTCGCCGTCAATGGCGCAACCCGCGCTGGTTCCCAGCAGTATGTAGCCAAGCCCGAGGAATGACGGAGTCACCTCGCAGTCCTTCAGGCCGGACGGCGTGAAGTTGCCGGTGATCAGGCTGTTGGCCATCAGACCAGCTTGCAAGAACGCGCCGCCACTGGATAGGGGATTGGTCGCCTCGTTACCGGTTACCGTCAGATATGTCGCGCCGATGTACTGACCCGACAGAACCAGGCCGCCGGTGTACTCCGCACTGTTTCCGGCAATGGTTCCGTTCCGGATTGATGCGATGGCCGCAGGAAACTGGCTGTTTGGCTGGTAGTACGACAGCAGCAGGCCACCCGTGCCTCCATTGCTACCGAGCACATGGTTATCGACCACCGCGAAGCGCTCCATGCTGATGCCATGGGAAAACGGCAGGTAGTCCGAGATCGACGTATTGGCTCCCCAGGGCCGCACCACCACATCGGGTCGCAACTGCACCATGAGCCCGCCCGAACCACTGCCGTCGCGGCTCACGACGTTATCTCGGACCACTACGTTGTCGAGCAGATAGCGTCCGTTGTTGAACAGCAGGCCGCCGCCGTTCGCCGAACCATTCCACTCGGGAATCTGGAACGGATCCTCGCTGAGCCGCCCCCCGCGCACAGTGGCATTGACCAGAGCAAAGGCCAGTGGCCGCGACTGGCTGGGATCGTCATCGTGGAAGTTGAATTTGCCACGCACTTCGATCACCCGGTCGGTGCCACCACCAACGATCTGCACGTCATCCGCATCGCCTTGACCGATCAGCGCGAAGTTCAGCGCCGGCTTTCCGGCTACCGGCGCGATGTCGATATCTCCACCGCTGGCGTCATTGTTGGTATCCAGCGGTCGGGTCAGCGTGTAGGTGCCGTTGGGTACGCTGAGTATCCATCGCCCACCGCTGGCTGACGCTTCCATGGCTGCCGCGCGCAGCGTGCAGGCGCCATTGATCGCGGCACAGGAGCCATCACCAGGCGCCGCGTCCGGCAAATCGGCAGTGGAATCGATGCTGTCGTCGTATCGGGCCGAATAGGCGCCAATATCGCAACTCAGCGGCGCGCGAGCCACCCCGCGAGCATCGCTGGTCAGGCAGTTGGTGTCCGGATCGCCATAATTCGGTCGCCCTGCGCCCATGCCCGGGCTGCCGGGTCGCAGGGCGTGCACGGGAATGCCGGCGCCGAAATCGAACAGCGCGGTCAACAGAGGATCGGCCGCCGGCATGGCACCGCTCTCGCCCAGCGTGCAGTAAAAGCTGCGCGTGTTCACCATCGACCAGTAGATCAGTGCCGCGTTATAGGCCGATGACTGGCAGTAGAGGTCCCAAGGCTGGCTGCCACCCGAATTACCGGCCACGATGCTGTTGGCGATCCAAAGGCCGTCGGCCACCGACGATTGTGTGTAGATGCCGCCACCGTGATTGGCTGTGATGGTGACCTGATTCAGATCCAGCAACCCGCTCTGGGTGAGCCCACCGCCCACTGGCGCCCGGTTGCCGCTGATGGTGAGGTTGCGCATCTGAGGGGCATTGCTGCGCAGCGTGGCGGTGCCGGATGTGTAGATGCCGCCACCGCTGCCGGTTGCCTCGCCATCGGTCACCGTCACGTTGTCGACCAGCAGCTTCGCATTGGTACTGGTGTACGACGCCAGGTTGCCTCCGCCCTGAGCCCGCCCGCCACGAAGCACGAGATTCTTCAGCGTCACGCTGCCGGTGACCGAGGTCAGCGCCGTGCCCCCGTTTCGGCCGCCGACCACCGGGTTGTCGGCGACATTGCCGCCCACCAGGGTCATACCCTGAACGCTGATATTCAAAGCCACCGCGCTGGTGCGCAGATGCAAGACGCGATCACGCGGTGGCGCCACGATCACCGTGCTGCGCGCACCAGCGCCGACGATGCTTACCGAACCCAGAACGTCGAGATCGCCACTGACATTGTCGTCCTCATCCCAGTAATTGTCGCCGCCCGCCAGGTAGTAGACGCCGGCCGGGACGTTGATCACGTCAATCGTCGGCTCGACCTGCCCAGCTGGACAGGCCTGCACGGCGCTGTTGGTGTTTGCCGCCTTGATCGCATCACGCAGGCTGCAGTAACCGGGACCGCTGTTGTCAGTGGCGTAATTGACGTTAATGGTGGTGGCTGCGACTTGGCCCAGCCACATCAGCGAGCACAACACCAGACCAACGCGGGCGGCGCGAATGAATTTGAAGGCAGCGGACATGGGTGGACTCCGGGTTCCCGGCAGGAACCGTCAGCCCCAATAACGCAGAGCGAGGCCAAACCGTGCCAAACGCTGCGGTGGCCACCCGCCTTTCGTTATCCTGCCGACTGACGTCAAGGAGCCCGGCCATGAAATTCGACACCCGCGCCGTGCATGCCGGCGGCGAACCGGATGCGGAAACCGGCGCGGTCGCGCCGCCAATCCACCTCAGTTCGACCTTCCGCCATTCGCCGGAAGGCCCGCGCGGCGATGAACTGCTGTACCAGCGCAGCGACAACCCGACGCAACAACGGCTGGAGACCGCACTGGCGGCGCTGGATGGCGCCGAGAATGCCCTGTTCTTCGGCTCCGGTATCGCCGCCTGTGCTGCGGCATTGCAGATGCTGCCAGGCAATGGCCGGCTGGTGGTGCAGACCGACTGCTACAACGGCTTCCAGGCGCAAGTGCGGCATTTCGCCGAGCGCTGGGGCTGGCGCGTCGACTGGGTGGATCTGGCCGATCCGGCCGCTGCCGAGGCCGCGCTGCGCGAACCGGCGCAGCTGGTCTGGGCGGAAACGCCGTCGAATCCGCTGTTGCGTTTGGTCGATCTGCCGAAGCTGGCCGAACTGAGTCATGCCGCCGGCGCGCTGCTGCTGGTCGACGGCACCTTCGCCACGCCAGCGCTGCAGCAGCCCTTGGCCCTGGGCGCGGACGTCGTCCTGCATTCGGCCACCAAATACATGGGTGGCCACAGCGATGTGCTCGGCGGCGTGCTGTGCTTCGCGAAGGACGGTACCGCCGCGCACAACGCCCGAGTGGCGCGCGAACTGGTCGGCCTGCATGCCTCGCCGTTCGCGGCGTGGATGGTCCTGCGTGGCCTGCGTTCGCTGGGCTGCCGGATCGAGCGGCATTCGCGCAATGCGGCGAAGGTCGCGACCTTCCTTGAGTCCCATCCGGCTGTTGGCGCCGTCCACTACCCGGGACTCGCCAGTTCACCGTGGCATGAGCTGGCGAAAGCGCAGATGCGCGATTTCGGCGGCATGCTGAGCATCCAGCTGCGCGGAGGCAAGGAAGCCGCTCTCAAGGTCGCTGGCGCACTGCAGCTGTTCGTCAACGCCACCAGCCTCGGCGGCTGCGAATCCCTGGTGGAGTGGCGACGCGGCGTGGAAGGCAAGACACCACGCTCGCCGGAGGACCTGCTGCGGATTTCAGTTGGACTGGAAGACCCGGACGACCTGATCGCCGACCTTTCGCAGGCACTGGACAAGGTATCGGCATGAGCATCGAAAGCCTGGGCGAGGCACAACAGCACGACCTCGATTTCCAGCCCGCCAGCCAGCGCGGCTGGCGTCGTCGTGTGTTCGACGTGATCTTCCACCACGAGGCCGGGGCGCCGCGACTGTTCGACATCGTCCTGATCGCCGCCATCCTGCTCAGCGTGCTGGTGGTGATCCTCGACTCCGAAGCCGAACTGCATCGCGACTACGCGCCGCTGTTCTATGCGCTGGAGTGGGGCTTCACCATCGTTTTCACGATCGAATACGCGCTGCGCATTCTGGTGGTGAAACGACCCGTCCGCTACGCCGGCAGTTTCTTCGGCATCATCGACCTGCTGTCGATCCTGCCGACCTGGCTGTCGCTGTTCATCGCCGGCAGCCAGTATCTGCTGGTGGTGCGCGTGCTGCGCATTCTTCGCGTGTTCCGTGTGCTCAAGCTGGTGCGCTACGTGGACGAGGCCGGCCTGCTGCTACTGTCGCTGCGACGCTCGCGGCGCAAAGTGCTGGTGTTCGTCTTCGCCATCCTGAACCTGGTGGTGATCTTCGGCGCCCTGATGTACCTGATCGAAGGCCCCGAGAACGGCTTCACCAGCATCCCGGTGTCGATGTACTGGGCCATCGTTACCATGGCCACCGTCGGCTTCGGCGACATCGCCCCGCACACCGCACTGGGCCAGTTCGTCACCTCGATCCTGATCCTGATCGGCTACGGCATCATCGCCGTGCCCACCGGCATCTACACGGCGGAACTGGCGAATACACTGCGGGAGAAGCAGCTAGACTCAAGTCGATGCCCTTCCTGCAACGTCCCGACCCCGCTTGCAGATGCGACGTATTGCCACGCATGCGGAGCACTCCTGAAGGAAAAGGAATAGGAGGATCCTGCGAGCATGAACTCTCCCCCTATAAAAACACAGATCGCGCTAGTCCAGAAACGGATACTGGCAGAACCGGGTTTCCTGGATCCACCATCAATTTTGGCGGCATACCGGACTCTTGGGTTTTTGGTGGAGCCGGAACCAACCGCTGCAACGGTGACGGAATCACTGTTGGAGGCCATGCGTAGCGGGCAACCATATTCGGTCATACGCATCGGTGACAGCGAAGCCGCCATGCTCGCCCATGGTGACAATCCGAGCCTGGCATCGCTGGAGCACTTCGCTGTTTCACGCAGCGTGGCGATCCATTCGACGTTGACAGATGTCGATACCGCTACCGCCATGATGCTGGGTGACTGGATGCACCGAAGCATCGAGGCCGCCAACGTCGTCGGTGTACTTGGGCTTTGGAGACCCGTAGGCACTGACAGCCACACATTCGCCGCAAGAATGGAAAAGGACCCTCGCGGAATGTTGGGACAGTGGTATGGGGCGATCAAACCACTTGAGATGGCGACGAAAGGACTTCTCGACGGGAAGCTGATTGCCAGCGCACACCTATACTTCGGAATCATCACCCGGATTCAGGTGTTGCTGAGGGCAGCGAAGTCCGTTCTACTGATCACAAGCCACGAGGGCCTCGCAGCGCGCATGCTTCGCCTCAACCCTCAAATTCATATCCACACGATCGTCGCGAACAAGCCATCCGCCGAGAATGTGGCATCGCCATCAAGATTTCTTGAGGAAGTGCGCGACCAGCTGCCGCCCCGCCTGACCGGAACGCTATGCCTTGTCGGCTCCGGCCCCTGGGCGGAGATCTATTGCACCTGGGTCAAGGAACGAGGCGGGATTGCGGTGGACGTCGGAAGCGGGATGGATCTTCTGATGGGGCGGGTTACACGTCCGGTCCATCGCCGGATCGAGGCGGCCATGGAGGGCCGGTTCGAAATACGGGCCTGATGATTGCCAGCGACACTGACGCGAAGCAGCTTTGCCCGACAGGACTGACGAATCAGCAGTCGATAATCTTGGCTATCGATACTCAGGGCGCCCGCAAGACGGGGCATCATTCATCGCGAAGGCGCAACGGAAATCCGTTCCTATCAGCAGGCTATGGCCGTAGCACCCGCAGCGCGATCAGCATTTGACGACACACGTTTCCCCTCTTGTTGTTTATAACGAGTGCGCGCAGACGCCATCAACTTCGATAGTGAGGCTCGGCTAGCCAGGCCGAGCCTCACCGGGAAACACCTCTACTCGAAACCGCTGCCAAAAATGGCGTCGTATGCCGCTCGACGCAGCACCACGATCGCGTTGTCGATGTTCGCCACGACATAGACGTTCTGCGAATCCGCGCTGCAGGCCAGGGCTGTCGGGCCACCCATGCTGGTGATGCTGCCTTCGTCGTCGAACAGCGTCTGGCGGACGATGAGGTTGCCGGCAGGGTTGGACGGGCCGGTACCGGTGATGGTCCGGTTGAATACCGTCAGACTGCTGTCGTCCCAGCCGGCGACGTAGAGCTCCTGCCCATCCGGCGACAGCGCGATGGCGCGCGGGCCGTTCAGGCCAACCAGTCCGGTTTCGCCCTTGCGCCAGGCCTTGCGCCAGGTCAGGCTGCCGTCGCCCGCGCGGTCGAACAGGACGACCGCGTCTTCCGCTTCGGCACTGACGTATAGCTGTGCACCGTCCGGGCTCAGCACCAGGTCACTGGCGCCAGACAAGCCGTCGACGCCCAGCAGGCCGTCACGATGACTGGTGACGAAGCTCAGCTTGCCGTCGTCAGCCTGGCCAACGTCATCGGTTCGCGTGAACACGATGACCGCGTTGCCGAACGCGGCACTGACATAGACCTGCTTGCCGTCGGACGAAACCACCACGCCACTGGGTCGATCCATGTTGGCCACGGCGCCACCAGCATCGGTGGCATCGTCGATGCCATTCTTCTCGGATTCGACGAAGGTCAGCGCACCGGTTCCGGCATCGCGCGCCATCACCGCCAGCGTCGAGCCCGTATTGCCCGCGGCGTACAGACTGCGACCATCCGCGCTGATGCCCAGCGCAGTGGCGCCATCAAGTCCGGTAACGCCGCCGACGCCATCCTGCAGGCTGTTGACCAGGGTCAGCTCGCCGCTGGCCACGTTGCGCGAGAAAGCCACGACGGCGTCATTGGCGCGTGCCGCCACGTAAACGTGTTTGTCATCCGGGCTGATCACCACGTCGCGGACGCCATCGAGCGGTGCTCCAACGCCGCCGGCGCTATACGCGGTGATGTAGGTCAGCTGGCCATTCTGCGTATCGCGCGAGAACAGCAGCACCGAGTCCATCGCCTCGCTGGTGGCGTAGGCGAACAGACCGTCCGCGGAAATCGCGATCGCACCCGGCTGCACCAGCTGGCCACCGGCATCGCCATCGCTGTTGGTTTCATCCTGTTCGGTCAGCGCCGGATCGTACTTGGGATCAACGATGCTGCCGGTCGCGAAGGCAGTTGCCAGACCCGCGGCCTGCGGATTGCTCAGCGCCAGGCGGAAGGTTTCCTGCGGTTCAACCGTGGCATCGGCGAGCACTTCCACGCTGATGCTGGCAGTGGTGTCACCGGCTGGAATGACCAGATTGCCGCTGGTGTTGGTGAAGTCCGCACCGGCCATCGCGGTGACGTTGACCGTCGCGTAATCGACGCTGACATCAACCGCCGAGCTTCTGGACAGCGTCACCTGGAAGTTTGCGGGAGCAGAGCCGGCCTGCGGCTCCAGTACGCGAACGTCGGCGATGTGGATGGCCGGCAGGTCGTCGTCATCAAGGATCGTCGCCTGCACGCTGGCGTCCTGGATGACACCGAAATCATCCTCGGTACCGGTCAGCTGCAGGTTGAACAGCTCGTTGGGCTCAATCGTGGTATCGCCGCAAACCGAAATGTCGACGACCGCCTGCAGCTGGCCTGCGGGAATGCTGGCCTGGCCGGAACGGGTGATGTAGTCGACGCCTGCGGTACAGGACGCGCCCGCCGTGGCGGTATCAGCGGCGGTCTGCCAGTTCACCTTGACTACCCGGTCGGGCGCCGTGGTGTTCATCAGCAGGGTGAAGCGCGCGGTGGTGAGTCCGGAATTGCCTTCCATGACCTGGATCGGGTCGACCCGGATGGCCGGCCCGGTTCCCATGTTCTGCGGATCAATGTCCAGGCGAACCGCCACGCCCTCGTCACCCACCTGCGTGCGCGCGGCCAGCTGAGCGCCGATGAAGATCTCGACCTGGTCACCCTTCCGGGCATGGCCGTCCTCACGTGGATCGACCGTGTCCATCGGGATGTACAGCGCGTACTGGTTGCCCAGCCGGCTTTCCCGACCGAGCTCGTAGCGTGCGAGCACATCGCCATCCATCTCGCGCAGCTCGATGACGCTGCCGAGTGGTGCATCGACCCCGAAGATGGTGGCGTTGCCGTAGATCACATGGTCGGGCGCCTGCAGCTTGGCCGTGGCCAGGCTGCAGGCCGCGACGGCCGTGAGCCCCAGGATTACGCGAGCGATTTGGCGGTTCATGATCACAGCCCCGAGTACGCGTAGGTCTTGAAGAAGATGCGGATGTCACTGACACCGTGTCCGTCGCGGACGCCGCCACCTCCCGGCACCAACGGGCCGTGGATGAAGGTGTCGAGGCCGCTCACCGGGTCATTGAGGAAGGTGCCGCCCGGAATGATGACCATCCACTTGCGGTTCCACACCGAACGCCCGATCAGGCGGCTGTCCGAGGTCACCTGCGAATCGTCGAACGGTTCGCTGAAGTGGAAGGCGCGGATCCGTCCGTAGCGACGCAGGTCGGTCTGCGATCCGCTCAGCGTGTCCTTCAGCGGATTCCAGCCGAAGTCGTCCAGATCGTCCGAGCCGATCGGGAACGGTGTCGGGATCGCCTGGTCCACGACCTGCCACTGGCGCACGGAGAAGTCGTCGGCGGATGGCGCCCTCAGCACGTCCTCGCCCACCGGGATCACGTAGATGCGCGGATCGTCGGCCAGCGGCAGGTCGGCATAGTCACCGAACCAGGCGCCCACCGAGCGGATGCGCGTGGCGAACTGGCTGGAGTCGTAGGAGCTGTCCTGCGGCCCCAGATCCCAGCCGAAGAAGTTCAGCCCGAAGGTGACGTTGGTGCTGAACTCGATCACCAGGCCCGGCTGGGGTCCCGCCGACTCCGGCGCGAACGGCCGCGCGTAGCGACGGAATTCCGGCACGCGCCACAGATCGTCGACGCGCATCGATTCCAGCTTGGCCTGCCATTCGGCATCACCTTCGGCGCCATCCGGGATGCGGAACAGCTCCTTGCGCAGCGAGAAGCGGTTGGTTTCGACCTGCGGGTTGTTGAAGCCCATCTGGCCCTTGAGCACGTCGAAGTTGAGCTTCATCTGCGCCATGACGTTGGCCAGGCCCGGGCTGCCGGAGACCGGTTCGCCATTGAACACCTGGCCCACGCTGCGTTCCTTCACCACGTCGGTGAGGAATTTCTGCCCGGCCTGCGAATCCGAACCGAGCAGGTTGGTCTCGTAGTCATAGGCCGACGCGGCGAGGTACACATAGCGTGCCGCCAGGTTGAACGACTGCCGGTACTTCTGCAGCGCATCGTTGCGGAAGATGCGGAAGGCCATGTCCTGATAGCGGTACTGCTGCGTGCCCGCCGCGCCCTCCTGGCGGAAGATCACCAGGTTCTGGAAGATGCGCTGGCCGCGCGACAGCGCCGCCTTGTAGTCGCCAACCAGTTCCTTGATGGACTCGGTCCGCGCGAAGACTTCCGCACGCAGCACCGGCTCCTCGCGCATCAGGGCATCCAGCTCGCCCTTGACGTTGTAGAGCTCCAGCCCGGCCTCGTTGATCGAGGTCTGGATGCCGGACAGCTCGCCGACATCCTCCTTCGCCGCATCGGTGGCGCTGCCCGCGATTTCCAGGGCATCGGCGACGGTATCGAGGGCGAACTTGGGAACGTTCGCCGCCTGGGTCACCGCACAGCGCGCCGTGGACGCCACGTCACCACCGGCCGCCAGGCCGGCGATCAGGTTCTTCGGAATGCAGTCCACCGCACCCTTGAAGGTGGTGTCGAGGAACTCGCCAACCCGGCGTGCCGCAATCGCCGAGGAGTTCATGACTTCCGTGGCGATGGTCAGGTTCTGCAGCTTGCGACGCTGGGCGATGGCGATGTTGATGTTGTTGTCCGACACATCGAAGGTCGCCTTCAGGGTGTCCGCCTGGGCCAGGATTTCCAGTCGCAGCTTGTCGTAGTCGACCAATGCCTGCTTCAGGGAGATTCGGGCCTGCAACATCTGCTGCAGGATCTGCTGCAGCTCACCCGGCGCCCGGCGACTGCCGGTCCAGGAATCCGGCTTGGTGAACCAGAAGCCGAAGTCCGGGGACTGGATCGTCGTGTACTGGACGTCCAGCGTGTTGTGGAGGTCCAGTGTTCCCAACGGACAGCCGGTCTGGTCAGGCTGCGACAGGCAGGCCGTGTCGTTGTGATCCAGCGGATGCATGTTGAAGAATTCGACGCCATTCGGCGACGGCTGGAAGGTGCCGGTGAACGTCTCGATCCGGTTGATGCCCAGGTCGCTTTCATCGGTGATGCCGCCATCGAAGTCGAACGCGGTGCCCGCCAGCGTCGGCACGTCGATGTACATGTAGTGGTACATGTCGGGGCCGTCGTAGCCATCCGGATAGGTGCCGCCGGGGCCGATGTCGTCGTCGTACGGATAACCGAAGATCTCGATCAGGTCGTTGGCGTAACCCAGTTCCTCCTCGCGACCCGCCTCGAACATGTTGTCCGCATTGTCCTGGGTGCGACGCAACTGGTTGTTCAGTTCGTTGGCGAACAGCCAGATCTGGTTCACGTTCTCCAGCGCCTTCAGCGCGCGGTCGTAGATCTGTTCGAACTGGGTCTTGTTGAAGCGATCCAGCTGGGTCGGGTCGATGTCGAAGGCCACCACGTCCTTGGCCAGGCCCAACGGGTTCAGGCCGGCATCGGCCTCGTCCACCTGGCCCTGGATCGCGCCGAAGTTCGCCGCGATCTCATCCAGGCTCTCCACCGTGCTGCGCTGGATCTTCTGGATGCCCTCGTGATTCGGGTTGGGGTCTTCCGCCGGCAGGATGGCGTTGACCGTCGCCCAGTCGAAGTAGGCGCCCATGCCGGCACGACGACCCCATTCCGACATGCCCCAGGCACGCTCGGGGTTGGTGTCCTCGTAGCCCTGATACTGCCCTTCGGGATCCTGGACGTAGTTGTAGCGGTAGGTGAGATCGACGATCTCCGCGCCGGTCCGCGCCTTGGCGGCGGCCGTCTCGGCGAACTGCCGCTCGTCGAGGAAGTCCACCTGGATTGGCACGCCCGCCACGGTAACGGCCTCCGGTCTCGGCACCCAGGAGAAGAACGGGTGGCGCAGCAGGTCGTAGTAGATCGTGGTCGCGGTGAGGTAGTGACCCCAGGCATCACCATGGCCCTGCGGGAACAGGATGCGGGCGTCGTACTCGTCGATGATGCCGTCGGAGTTCTGGTCGGTGATGTTGTAGCTCAGCGCATAAGCCACTTCGCCGTCACCGGTGGTGAAGTTCCAGAACAGGCGGTTGTAGACCGGCGCGGCGGCCACCGGCCCGTTGCTGTCGTCACGCCCACGCAGCAGCACCAGCTCCTCGGAGAGCAGCGAATCCAGCTGGTTCTGGAAGTTGAAGATGCTCGGGTTGAGCGTGAACGAACCACTGTCGGTGGTGATGCCGATGGTCGGATCCTGGGCGTCGGCATAGGCCTCGTTGCCCAGCAGGGTGTAGAAATCGACCAGGCGCGATGCCACCAGCAG
This sequence comes from Rhodanobacteraceae bacterium, assembly GCA_024233975.1. GTDB lineage: Bacteria > Pseudomonadota > Gammaproteobacteria > Xanthomonadales > Xanthomonadaceae > JACKOX01. The sequence goes on along the minus strand of JACKOX010000002.1, from coordinate 132,138 downwards.
GATGGCGTTGTTGGCCGGGCCGTAGTCCACCGGCGGCGTCGAATCCACCGACAGCTGCAGCGCACGGCGCATCACCGTGGTGTAGGCCTCGATCAGGCCAATGCTGTTGATGTTGTCGGGATCGTTGTTGAGCGCGATCGGACCGCTGTAGCGCTCACCCAGCTGCACCAGCATGCCGGCATAGGTATTGGTGGGCGAACTGTGGAAGTCCTGGACGCGGGCTTCGAACGGATTGAGGCGACTCAGCACGCGCTTCACCCAGCCCTGCGCGAGCTGCGCGCGCGGGTTGGTCGGCGTGGCGCCCGGCTGGCCTGCCCACAGACCCCATTGGGTCTGGTTTCCGCAGGCCGGCAGGCCACGATAGCGGGCGAGGTACCAGTTGTCGGACAGCGTCTGGATGTTGGCGCCTTCGATGCTGACTTCCACCGCACCCTGCGGGTCGGCCAGCGGCACCTGGATCCAGCCGTTGAGCTGGCCGTTTTCGGGATCCGGCGCCGGCATCGGCGGCGTGCCGTCGATGTCCGGATGGAAGTACCACTCGAACTCCAGTGCATCCGGGTTGCCACCGAAGTCACCGCTGTGGCGAAGCACCAGCTGCTCGTCGAAGATGTTCTGCGGCGACAGCACGTTGATCTGACCCTGGTAGGGCTTGATCAGGGTCGCGGTTTCTGGCGGCGGCGGCGACACGAGGCAGCCGACCCAGATCACCTCAAGGCTGACCGGCAGCGGATTCAGGGTCGGGTCGTTGTTGAAGGCGATGGTCATGTAGCCATTGCCCTGCGACAGGCCGGCGCTCAGCGCGGCGGACTCACCCACGGCCTGGAACGGTTCGAGGATACCGTCGTCATTGCTGTCCTGGTAACCCACCAGCACATCGTCGGGTGTTACGTCGCGGGTGGCGTTGCAGATGCGCGTGCGCTCGGCGGCGTTCACTTCCGAGGAGGTGCAGATCCGCTGGATGTCTTGCGGATTGCGCGACTGCCGGAACAGGGCTTCGATGGCCTGGTCCCAGGTGCAGCCGGCGTCCTGCGTGGCGCAGTTGCCGGTGAAATCATCCTCGGCGTGTCCATCACCGCCATCGAGCTTCTTCAGGACGACGCGATCACGCTTGGACAGCACGTTGAGCAGCAGGAAGGGCTCGCCGGCGCCGCTCTCGTCGAACTTGCCGCCCAGCTGCAGCTGCTTGCTGTTGGGGTTGTAGACGATGCGGTCAGCCACCGAAACCGGCAGTTTGATCAGCCCGTCAGCCGAACCAAGGATCGCGTGGGTGCCGTCGGTATTGAAGTCCGTGGCGACCGTTTCCGGCACCACGTCCAGATACACGGCGCGCGACGTCAGCGGCGCGATCAGCTGTGCCAGCGTATCGGATGGCTCCGGGTTGGCCTGCGATGCCTGCTGGTCGTCGTAGATCACTTCGACCGCAGCCTGGTTGACGATGTCCGGCAGGCCGCGCTTGGGCGTCAGCAGGGTTTCGCCACTGACCAGCTGCGGGACCTCGGCCGGCCAGGTGATGTCGTAGGCGACCTTGATCGGGTTCTGCGGTGAATCCGAACCACCCTCGGCGGCGGCCAGCCTCGGAAGCCACGGCTGGCACGCGGTGCCTTCGATGTCGTTGACATCGTTGTTGTCGATGTCGGTGAAGAAGCCGGGCTGCGCAGGGTAGTAGTAGTACACCGAGCCGCTGCCGTCGGACTTGGCCCAGAGCTGGTTCTTGTAGTCCTGGAAGAACGGCGGCGGCGGCGCTTCGCCTGCCACCTGGCCCTCGACGAAACTCTCGGCGCAACCGGGCAGCAGGCGCACCGGATACGGCGGGGAGATCGTGCGTCCCGCCACGCCGGAGAAGCGGAAGTTCTCGTAGCCGGCACCGGTTGCCTCCACCTTGAACACGCGGAAGCGCCACTGGTTGGCGTTGTTGTCGAAATACTTGATCAGCGTGTACGGGTCGGACGATGCCGCGGAATCATTGGCGATCGCGCTGCCGAAGTCCGACCGCAATGCGAACACGGCCTCGACACCACTGCCGGTGGTCGACGGCGCCATGAAGGCATGCTCGTCGTTCGGGTTGAAACCCGGCTGGTTGAAGTCGTTCTGCAAGTAGATGCGCGCGGACGGGAACGCCGTTGTCGTCAGCGGCGTCTGGCCCAGCACCTCACCACCCTGCTCGCTGGCGATGATGATGCGCTCGGGGTCATACGGCCAGTGCGGGTCGTAGCGAACCGCCTTCTCCGGCCAGTACACGCCCTTGCGCTTGCGGTGATACCAGGCGACCGCCAGCTCATGGCCCTGCTCCTGGGCGCGGGAGTCGCTGTACCGATTGACCGGAATGATGGCGCCGCTTCGCGTGCTGCGCTGGTAGGCCGCATCGGTACCAGCGCCATCGTAGTAGGAGACTTCGTTGATCACGTAGCCGGTCAGGCCGGCCTCGTTGTGGAAGGCGTCGGTGATCGGCTGGCCGATCTCCACCGACACGTTGTCGACGAACAGCGGCACGCTGTTGTATGGCAGCGAACGCACCACCTCCAGCGCCATCGGGTAGCTGGACTGGTCCAGCGTCGGTCCGTTGACGTAGATCAGCACGCTGGTGCCGCCGTGGTCGGCGTTGAAGCGACCGTTGTTGTAGGTCGCGCCACTGCTGCCGCTGGACGGGCTCAGCAACTCGAGCACCTTGTAGTTGCCGGCGGCGGGCTCGACCTGTACCGGCGTCCCGGCGACATGGACCTGGTAGCAGTCCACGTCATTCAGATCGCTGCAGGCCTCGGTCGGCCAGCGGTTGGAGCCGATGCTCGGCGCGGTGCGCTGCGAGGATTCCAGCGGCTGACCCTGCACGCGCCAGTAGACCTCGACGCGGCCGGACGGCTGCAACGGGATCAGCTTGGCGTCGGCGCCGTTGACCGGAGGGGCCCAGAGGAAAATCTTGTTGGCCAGCGCATCATAGTCTTCGCCGGCAACCTTGAAGTTGGGCACGAAGGCGTAGTTGTCGACCTTGGCGGTTGGCGGCGGCGTCAGCGGGACGCCAACCGTCCAGTGCTCCTCCTGGAAGAAGCGGCCATCGGTTCCCAGGTTGACCAGGAAAGCATCCGCGTCATCCACGGCGACAATCGAATCCACCGCGCCGAATCGCGCCTGGGCCTCGAAACGGCCACCCACGTAGACGATGCCACCGCTGTTGGCGATGGCCATGCCGGCGTCGGCGCCAGTGCCACCTGCATAGGCGGGAATATTGTCGATGGGATCGATGACGCCGCCACCGGTCACCCAGCCGCCCTGCCAGGTTCCCGATCCGGACAGCGCACCGATGAACACGTCTTCGGTATCCGCCCCGCTGCCATTCTGGGTGGATACCAGCGTGCCGTCATTACCCGGCAAGCCGTCGCCGTAGAAGGTCAGCGTACCGGCGAAGGAGCCGGTGAAGTAGGTGGTGCCGTCAGCACCAACGGTGATGCCACGGCCGACGCCGCCGGGGACGCCCTTGGCCCAGTCACAGGCGCCGATTGAGGTGCCCGACACATCAATGCTGGCGACGAAGGCGCCGGCATTGTTCGCCATGCCGCAATAGTTCGAACCACTGGCGCCAGTGCGCTCGCCGGTCAGCAGCAGCGAGCCACCGTCCGGGCTGACCGCCATGTCGTTGACCTTGAGCGCGTCGGGCAACGAAGTCGGCACGCCCAGGGTCGGCGAACCGGTCGCCGCATTGCTGAGCGCCATGACATACGGTATCTGCGCGCCGTAGCTGGTGACCTTGAAGTCGTCGACATACCACCAGTCGTAGCTGCGCGCGTCGCCCACGCGAGAATCGGTCCACGAGCCACTCGCCGAACTCAGCGAGAAGCGGAAGCGCAGGCCCGAATGGAACGCCCTCGGATCACTGATGCTGACCGCATCGCTGCCATCCTTTTCGTACAACTGCCCTTCGGTTCCCGAGCCGGCAAACGTGCTGACGTTGTGCCAGCCGCCATCACTGCCGTAAAACTGGAGCCGCAGGTCCTCACCCCAGTCCGGCTTTTCGGACAGCTGCCCTCCTTCGTAGAACGTGCAGTTGACGTAGGTGCACTGGGCTGCGTAATAGTCCGCCGCGAAGTGTTGTGCGAAACCGCGCAGCGCCTTGAACTCAACCGACAAGGCAGAACTGTTCGCTGCGCTCAGGCTGGGGCTGCTGAGAGTAACGGCTCCGCCGCGCAGCGCCAGCATGCCGCCCGGGGAATTCATCCCGTAGACACCGAAGTTATATTCGTAATTCGCCACGCCGTTCTGGGTGATACCGCCAAAAGTCGCGGTATAACCGACCGATCGGATGCCCGTGGAGTCCAGGATGCCCCCTCGACTTCCGTCAGATGAGGACCAGCCACCCAGACTGTTGAAATTATCGTTGCGCAACACCTGTGCGCCACCACCCGAGGAAAGCGAGCCGCCGATGTAGATACGGCCCTGCGCGTCCTGCGATATCTGTTGGGCAAACTCAATGCCCGTCGCCGTGTTGCCTCGGTCGATCGCCCACTGCCACTGGCCAGCGGTGGTGATCTTGGCGGCATAGATGTCACTGCTTTTCTCGAAGCAGTTGCCGGCATGGTTGGCCAGTGACGGAATGCCGGTCAGGCTGGCCGCACAGTGATAGGAACCGACCAGCACCAGCGTGTCCGGCACGCTGGGAATCTGTCCCATGTCGCCTTCCACGAAGACGATGCCGCGCGCCGTGTCCGTACCGCTGCCGCTGATGCTCTTGGCCCACTTCCAGTCGCCGTTGGCGTCCAGCTTGGCGACATAGCCGTCTTCCCTGCCGGCGCTGTTGAGATTGATGCCGCCCATCCGCGCCGTGCCATTGAACTCGCCGACGATGTAGACGTTCTGTCCACCATCCAGAACCAGGTCGTTGACCGTATCGACGCCCTCGCCACCGGCGCCGCGCAGCCACTTGAGCTGGCCGCCCGGGCCGAAGCGGGCGACGAACACGTCCTGCAGGCCGACCGTGGACACGGTGCCGCTGGCGGTTTCGATGCTGCCGCTGAAGTGACCGGCGACGAACAGGTCGCCGCCCGGCGCGGTCTTGACGACGGTGACCTCGTCATTGCGGTCGCCGCCGAGTCCCTGCGGCCATTGGGCGCTTGCCGTGGAGGCGGTCAGCAGCAGTAGCGCGGCGAGACCGAGACGGAAGCAGTGGCTGGTGATGTGAGTGCTCATGCTATGCCGTCCCCGTTACATGTTCAGAACCGGCACCGCGGAAACGCGATGCAAGCGGAAGACGCCGGAGGTGAAGATGGCGTTCTTGTGCAGGCCGGTTATCGATTCGTGATATTCACCGCCCAGCACCGTGGAGCCCCAGCCGGGTGGCGTCACGCCGGTGGGATCCTGGTCCGTGAAGACCAGCTGCACGTTGCGCACCACCTGGTAGGCCTCGACCCTGGGATTGAGGAACTGCTCGTCCAGGTTGTCGTGGTCGGGGTGGTACTTGTGCAGGAACGGGTTGGTAGGCAGATCGCTCTCGACCACGATGTTCCCCGAGAGCTGGTTGCCCGGCCCGAAGGCGCCGCCCAGCTCCAGCTGGTCACCGTCGAAGTCGTAGGCGACGGTGCTATAGCGCACGCCCACCGAAGCGCCGCCGCGGTTGACCGCGCCGGTGTACAGGCTGAGCAGCGATTTGTCGGTCAGCAGGACGTAGCGACCCGGCACCGAGACCTCGTCGAGGTTGGGGTCCTGTGCGCTTGGCACGCTGACGCCCTCCTCCCACATCTGGATGACGTCCTTGAGCAGGCGCACCTTGCCGCTGGCATCGACATGGAACAGGAAGCGCTGCGCGAACGGACGCCCGACCGGCGTCGGCGTGGTGCCACCGCTCTGCGCCTCGCTCACCGCATCGATGCTGATGTCGCCCACCCAGAGGCCGGCATAGGACTCGACGGCAAGCGACTGCTTGGCATTGGCCAACACGTTCGCGAGCGCCCGCGGCGCCGTGGTCGGCTGCATGCGGTTGCCGCCGGCAAACAGCAGCACCCGATCACCGAGCTCGTTGGAGACCTGGATGATCTGCTCCATACGGTCGCTGCTGAAGTCGCGACGCCGTATCGCCAGTGTCACGAATGATTCACCACCGGCCTCGACATCGACGGTCAGCGCCTGCTGCAGGGCTGGCCAGCCCTTCTCACCGGATTCCGGATCGACCACCAGATAGCTCAGCGGCAGGTCGCCAGCACCCAGGCGCTGCAGCTCGAAACTGCCCGGCAGATCACTCTGGTTGCGCAGCACGATGCGCACTTCGGTCAACGCGGCGCTGTATTCCAGCGTTTCACCCTGGTCCAGCACCACGCGCATGCGGCCCTGGTAGCGGGAATTACCCTTGGTGTAGATCCAGTAGGCGCGACCCGACTCGATATTGGTACTGCCCGGCGAGGTGACCAGCGTCCATTGTCCGTTGCTGCCCAGCGTGTACATCGGCTGGCTCTGGTGCGCGGTGGAGGCGGAGAAATATTCGGAGAAACTGGGCGGGTTGCTGCGCGAGACCGGGAGGCCGGTCAGGGTGAAGCTGTTCGGCTGCCAGGCGATCGGCTTCAAGCGGGGCTTGCCGGTGATGGTGAGCTGCCGCGAGGCGCTGCCTTCCAGCTTGACCAGGTACGCCGTGTTGCCGCTGATCTTGAACAGGTTGCTGAGGAAGGCCTCCGGCTTCGGCTCCGGGAACCAGGCAAACCAGCCGTCGATGTTCTGCAGCGACTCCGCCGGATCGGTGATGAACTCCGGTCCGCCGTTGGTCGGAATCCAGCGCCAGACGCTGGCGACCGGCAGGCCGGCGAAGACATCCTCGATGTCCGCCTGGTTCGGCTCAAGCTCCACGTAGATGGCGTTCCACCCGGGCTGCAGCGTGAACGTCTGTTCGGCATCCGCCGCACGCGCCATGCCGCCGGCACAGAGCAGCAGCGCGGAAAGCGCCAGGGAGCTGAGGAGGTTGAATGTCCGCTTCATGTCGTTATCCCTTGGTGGGCAGCGGTGGTGGCGTGGGCGTGGGATCGCCCGCCGGCGGCGAGAGGGGTTCGATACGCGCGAGTACGTCCTTGCGCACGGTGGGCTTGGCCTCGCTGATCACCTGCTGTCGGAAACTCTGTTCCAGCGAGCGCATGCCTTCCTGGCGAAGCCGCTGGCGGATGCCCGCCTCCAGCTCGTCGAAGGAGCGCGCTCTGGATTCGCTGACGTCGACCAGGCGCACCAGGTACCAGCCGTCGGCGCCGCGCAGCGGCTCGGACAGGTCGCCCGGTTTTTCCAGCCTGGCCGCCGCATCGAGCACGACCGGATCGCGTCCGTAGCGCTCCGGTGAACCGGTGGCAATCCAGCCCACCACGCCGCCGCGATAGCGGCTGGCCTGGTCGTCCGAATAGGTCTGGGCGACGTTGCCGAAATGCACGACATCTCCATCCAGCGCCAGCGCCTTTTCGCGGGCTTCGCTAATCCGCGCCTGCGCTGCCGACCATTGCTCGTCAGTGGCACCATCGGGCACGCCGATGCGGATCATCGCGATGCGCCGCCGTTCGGGCACGCGATAGCTGTCCACGTTGGCGTCGTAGAAGGCACGGACCATCGCATCACTGACCTGCACCTTCTCCTGCTCGTCGCGAAGATCGCGCTTGAGCACCTGGCTGGCGAGGATCTGGTCGATGGAGCGACGCACCTCGGGCAGCTGGTCGATATGGTCCTTTCGCGCACGCTCCACCAGCGCCTGCTGGTAGACGATCTCGTCGAGCAGTGCGAGCTTCTGGCTATCGTCGTGGAACTGTCCGGGAATGCCGCCACCGCGCCGCCGCATTTCGGCACGGTAGCGGTCGACGCTGATGTAGCTGTCACCGATCCGCGCCACCCACTGCGACGGCGCGCCCTCGCCCGTGTCCACGGGACGCAGCCACCACCAGGCGCCCACGGCACCCACTGCGGCGCCGATCAGAAGCGGTGGAATCCAGCCGGCGGCCTTCATTCGGTTTCACCTCCCGACTGGCTGCCGTTGCAGGCATCCGGATCCCCCAGCAGCGCGCATTCGCGCGGCGTGAGGAAATCGCTGCCGCTACCGGTACGCGGCGCCGCCACGTCCTCGAAGCCATCCGCGAACAGGCCGCGATAGATGAGGTCCTCATCCACCGCCACGTTGTTGGCCGGACGGAAATCGGCACCCACTGGCGTGTCGGCAGTGACTTCCTGGCGCAGCAGGATCGGCAGCATGCCGTCCGTCAGGCTCGGATCCACCGTGCCGGTAAGCCGGTAGGTCACGCGCTGGCCGCGTGCCAACACGAGGACATCCGACAACGGACTGCCGCTGCCACTGCTGCAGCTCACCCCGGCACTGGCCGTACAGGTCCACGCCGGCGACTGCAGCTCCGCCTGTACGGCGGAGGTGACGTTGATGCTGCTGACCGTCTGCGAACCGCGGTTCTCGACGATGATCTCGTACTCCAGCGCATCGCCCGGGCTGACGCTGTCCCTGCCATTGTCGATGCTGACTTCGATGTCGCCACCCGACACCAGCGTCACCGATACGCTGGCGACATTGTTCGGCGGCGCGGTGTCGGCTTCGCGCGCGGCCGCCGTGGCAGTGGCCGTGAAGGTGCCCGGCGCCGGCGGCAGACCGGACAACGCGAGCTCGAAGATGCGCACGCCGTTCGGCGAGACATCGCCAAGGTCGCAGGCCATCTGCGAGGGCGTGACCATCGAGCAGCCGGTCGGCGGAACCAGCTGGACGGATGCCGAGAAGTCCAGCGTCAGCACCAGCTCGTGGGCCGTCGAGGGACCGTCGTTCACCACGCGTACCGTCAACGGCAGGCTGTCGATGCCGCCTGGATCGAACGGATCCATGCCGGCGGTGATCTCGACCCGCACGTCGTGCTGGATGAGGATGCTGTCGGTGTCGGTCGCCTGGTTGTCCGAAGGCTGGCGTTCGATGGCCTCGTCCTCGATGGTGGCGGTGACCGTGTTGACGACCGCTCCCTCGGATTCCGGAAGCACGAAGGTGTTGACCACGATGTCGAGCTGCTCGCCGGCCGGAATGGCGGCGGAGAAGTCGAGGTCGCCGGTGCCGCTGGCCGGGCAGCTGCCACTGCCGGTCGCCGCGCAGCTCCAGCTCACAGAAGCCAGCTCCATCGGCAGCAGATCCTCGATGCGGACCTGCGGCGCGTCACTCGGGCCGTTGTTGAACACGGTGATCTGGTAGCTGGTGGACGTGCCGGCAACTACCTCATCGACGCCGTTGCTCTTGCTCACGGTCAGGTCGACTTCGGCATGCACGGCGGCCGTCGGGCTGTCACTGGCGTCGTTGCCCGGATTCGGGTCGGTGGCGCCCGGCTCGGGGATCATCGTTGCCTGGTTGTCCAGCGGCCCGAGGTAGGACGGGTCGATCAGCGCGTGGATCTCCAGATCGACGCTGCCACCCGGCAGGATGTCCACCGGCACCGAAAGGTCGCCGGTGCCGCTGCCACTGGCCGCGCAGCTGGAACCGGTGGTTGCCGTGCAGGTCCAGTCGAAGGAAATGATGGCGTCGGCGAAATCATCGAACACCGTCGCGCCCAGTGCGCTGCTGGGACCCGCGTTGTCGACGTGTATCTGGTAGACGATCGCCTCGCCGGCAACCGCTTCCACCGCGCCTGACTTGGTTGGTGATCCGATTATACCGACAGATTCGCGGGTGTCTGTACCGATGTTGTCACATTTGCGGATCTGTGCCATTGATGGGCTTGGGATCACTACGCGTTGTTGAGATGCCAGCGCAGTTTTCGACCGGACGGCTGGGTGCCGAACGCCATGCTCCCCAGCCGCTAACGCCGAGATCGATGCTTCCGTGGCTGTGGGTCTTCCACGCCACCTAAGGTCAGACAGCGCGGAATGCCCGTTCTCAGTGATCGATCAGCCCGCTCATCGCGGATAGGGTAGAGATCGCCGCCATCGATACAACAGTCGTGGCGACGTACCGGCGCCGCCGGCTGCAGCCGAAAGCGATCCAGCGAGCTGTCGCCCAGTCACGCGCGACGCGCCGCATGCCGCCCGCGTCGGCCAAAGGTAGCCGGAGCTGGCGCCATCCACAGCGATGCCAGGCCTGCACCCGTCGTAGGGATGCGCCGACCAGCGCAGCCAGTTAATTTGCTGCCATCACCTGCGGCACGAACAGGTTACGGCGGTGTCGCGGCTAACGCATCGACATCACCCGCCATGGCGAAGGCGCGCTACCACCAGGCGATCCATCCTGGCCTGCCCTGGCGCTGCACGCCGAACAGCAGCCTGCGCTGCTGGCGTCGATTTCAGCACCAGCTCACGGCGCGCGAGGCCCGCCATTGCGGAAATGGTGGCGATCGCGAATGCAGGGTCGGCACCGTGATGACGTCACTTCTGCTTCCGAAGGAGCCGATGCTGTCGCGCACCTGATCAGCGGCGACGTCGCCGTCCGGATCGGGAACAGGCACGAACCGCGCCTGGCGCGGGCTACGAAGGCCTGGCCTGCTGCTGCGGACACTTCCACGCACGCCGCCCAGTACGACAACACCCTGTCCTGACGTGAACTGCTGGCGGAACGACAGGTCGCCGGTATCGGCATCAACGCAAACAACACAACCAGGCTACGGCGTGAACCGTGATTAAACAGCTGCAGGCCATCCGGCGTTACCGCAAATCGACGAACACCACCAGCCCGCTGACGACGTCCAGTCCGCTGTCACCGTCATGCAGGACCGCAGCGGACTCAGTGGAACCATCAAGTATACGCTCCAGCACCAGCAGCGCGGAGCCGGAAGTCGATACCGCATACAGCTGGCTGCTGCCGCGGGTGCTGCATCTGGCGTCGCTGATGCCGGCGATGGGGGCCCAGTGGTGCCGTAACCAAGCGGCCAGCCAGCGGCGCTGGCGCTGCAGGTCCAGGAACCGCTGTCCACCCCGCGGCCGGCCGTCTCCACCGGAGCAGATCGTGGTGCCGGTCGCTGAACAGCAACCAGCGGCATCCGACACGCCGGCAGCTTCTGGCGAAGGTGATCCGTAGCTCAGCGATTCACCGGCCACCACTTCGTTGAGGCTGCCGTCGGTCTTGGTTGCGGACAGATCCGGCGCTGATTCAGCAGTAGATCATCATCGTCGTTTGTGTTGTTGGCTAGGCTGAGCTTTTTCTCCGAGCAAGTGGCGAAGCGGTGTACTGCATGACCAGATGTCCATTCGCGTTGGTTAAACACGGCTCCTCGGTGAAGCGGTGACAAATGATCAAAATCACCCGGCGCGATGTCGACTGTCCACAGTGCAACCTCGTTGGGACAGCGGCAACGCGAACTGCGCTCGCGCTGCCAGATACTGATGGCGCCAACGTCGTTGCTAAGCGCATAGCTGACGCTTGTTCGGCGAGATCAGCATGCCGGCAAGGTTCGCCAGCCCGGATGGTCGGCCACGCCAGAAGTCGGCCAACGCCAGCGGCGAAGCCAGTCTGCAGGCTGAGCAGCGAGATGCCGTCCGCCGTCACCACGTGCGCTAAGACGTGACTGGTCCGTGTCGTAGAAAAATCTGCAGGCGCATTGAAACCGCCCACGCGCCAGTCGAGCGACAGGTCATGGCTGCCGGCCTCGTGCAGATCAGAAGGCGGAAACCTGACCGCCGCTGCTGACAAACCACGATCGCCCGTCAGCGGATGGCGACCGACTGCGGATCACCTGGTAGCGCACCTGATCGGCGTAAACTTCTGGTAAATCACCGGGAAGTTCTTCCAGCACGGTGGTCAGCGCGCGCCTAAATTCCGCAGCATTGCATGCTGAACGCCGCCATGATGCATTGTCGCGGCGCCGGCGAACAGATAGCTGCCGTCAGGTCGCCTGATTGCGGTGACGCTGTTAAGTCCGTTGATACCGGCTCAGTGCCTGGCTGACGACGCCACTTCAGTGCCGTTCGCCGGCGGATTTCGACCTGGAAGATCGCTATGGTATGTCCAGGCCGCCTGCATAGAGATAGGCAACGCCTCGGCGATGGCCAGGGCTGTTCAATTCTGCTGATGCTGCTGACGCCGAACTGCCGTCGGGTGAAGCGCGCAGAACCTGCGGAGTCGCCGTCGGTGTCGTCGTCACGTTCGAACAGGACGATGGCGTCGGCCGCCCGCGTGACATGAGGAACGCTCGTCGCTGCCGAGCAGCAGCTGCGATGCACCATCAGCGCCATCACGCCACCCCACCCTGCTGCTGGCTCGGATCAAGCGTGCCGGTCAACGATCGCGGGCTGTAACGCACCAGTCGTCGGCGGCCCGCCGCCGTGCCGGTCGCGTAGGCAGCGCCCCTGCTCCGGCGATGCGAGGCTGCGTAGACAATCCAGCGGATCGGACTTCAGCACTGGCATGTCCAGCGTGCGCCGGCAATCGGCGTGTTGTCGGCAGGTCCAGGATGCCGTACGCGCTGCCGGCAGCGTGTCCCGTAACCAAATCGCCGCCGGTATTACGAGGTGGACCGGGGACACCTCGACATGGACTGTGAGGCCACGCCAATTCCGCACAGCTCTGTTCGCCCGTCATCATCCACCGTCACCACGAGTCGGTTGCCGGCGCATGTAACGGTGTCGCCATCGGTGGCGCGGTTGTCGGTCCCATCGGGTCGATCGCGTCCATCAAATCGCGCTGACCGCTGCCGTGTTGACTAGGTGGCTGCCGGCGTTCTCGCCAGATCACGCCGCTGGCCAGGTAACAGCACACACTGCTGCCAACCGGCAGGTCGACCACCACCGTCCAGGTTGCCGTTACCGGAGGCTTTGGCAGGCAGCGGAACCCGAGGTCAGAATAGGTCCACGATGTCAACCGAAGGGTAATCTGGTTGTCGATCACCTGACCACGGGGCGTCACTAACTGTCAGCACAGGAACCTGATCCGGTAGGTCATCAGCCGCCAGGCGCGATGCCGCTGAGTCCGTCGAACATGCTGAAGAGCAATCCAGCGCGCCCATCCGCGGAGGCCTGGCTGGCGCTGGTCTGCAGCGCGTCGTCGCCAGCCGACACCGAGTAGACGCGCGCTGGCTGTCGTGGGCTACGCCACGTCGCTGACGCCGCCATGCCGAGTACCTGGTTACCAGTGCGAGCGGCGCTGATCAGCCATTGGCCTGACGTCTGCCGAATGTCAGCGAACCATCCATGCCTTACCGCCGAAGCGGGACGATGGCTGAATCCAGCGTCGAGGCTTACGGGATCTGTAAAGAAGCATCCGCGGTCGTGCGCAGACGGCTTGCACCCGGAGCAGCCCAAGACGCTGTCCTGTCCGTCGACGACCTGGTCGAGGTAGCTCCGGCTGCCGTCGGCGCTCGAAGTGAAGATGCGACCGCATGCCGGCGTGGCCAGCACGCGTAAAGATTCTGGTCGTCGGCTATCAGCAGCAGCGAACGGACGCCCTCCATGCCGCTGACGGCGCCGCCATCGGCGTAGCTGTACAGGAAGCCTGGCTGGTTGTAGCTGGCGCCGCCCGGGTTCGTTGCGCTGAAGCACTGCGATGTTACGGACCTGGCGCTAAGCACGACGTGGCGCCCATCCGGGAGCCACCGCCACGGCGATGGGCGCAACGGCTGCCACTTCGACGCCGGAAACGCTGGGGTTCCAGCAACATCTTCGCTGGTAGTCGAGCTTGCCGAAGTCCGCTGACAGGCTGTCGAAAGCAGGCGGTGAGAACAATGGCGATGGCGTTGAAAACCACCCAGCACGCAGACTGGCTGCCGTCGTTGCTCACCGTCATGCACGCGCGCCGCTCAGGCTGGAACACCCAGCACGCGCTGTTCTGCTCGGATTCGACATATAGGCGACATCCTGCTGCGGCGCGATCAGAACACGATGCTGTTCTGTTCCGGACTCATCGCGTAGATGTGTTGGCCACCGCTGCTGGCTGCCGATGACGACGTCGTTGACCGCCGCCAGGCCCAGGCGCCGTTGTCGCCGTTGCGCAGCAATGCCGCAGTCCCTGGACAATGCCGGTTATTGGGATCAATGATGCGGCAGCATGCCGATGGCATTGTCCGTGGCGCCTGCCAATACGAGGTTAGACGATCCGCCGCCAGTGCCAGCGCCGGCAAGGCCGCTGCGCTCTGCCAGCCCGTCGCCTTTGGTGGACGACAGATCGGACTGGCTACCCGGATCGCATATCCTCGGCGCTGTTGTTGCCCGTGGTAAAGCGTTGAAACCCGAATCCACGGTGGCCGTAAGTGGTGAGCGGTGCCGCCACCTGGACTCACCTGCACGTTGGGATCAGGAAGGTCACCAACCGTCGGTGGCGATGCACCGGGACCGCAGGCTGATCGGAACTGGCCTGCCTGGCGGGTAGGCAGTAGGAATCGCACTGGCGATGGAACGGGCGCCACCGCGCCATCGTGGCTGCCGGTCGGCCAGTAGACCTGGCCATGCATGTCGTCAATGGCGGAATCCGCTGGCACCCGCTGCCAGCCTGACCACCACGCCACTGCTGTTGAGCGCGGGTCGAGATAGCTGAGCGCAATTGCCGACTGGATCACGCGTGAAAATACGACAGCGCATCGCCGGCCTGGTGGTGATGTACAGGTGGTCGCCATCGCCATCGAGTTCGACCCGGACGCGGACCTGGCAGCAGGCCCTGCGAGAACCCCACACCCGGTGACATTGACAGAACAGCCGGCCAGTTGCTGCTCGCGGCAGAGCCTGCGCCCGGTATCGAGGATGCGGCTGGATCAGGCTGCGACATGGTGGAATTCCCCGAGCGCATCGAAACAAAGCGCGGCAGCGCTATCTATGGCCAGCCGCCGGAAACTGGCGGCGCGTTCTGCAGACTGGTAGCTGAAAGTGACCATCCGCCGTATTGATAAATGAAGCGGCGCTGATGCTGCTGGAGCTGGCTGACAGCGTACAGTTGCGCACCATCCGGACTTCCGGCGGTAATAGGTATCGACATTGTCTTAGACTGGTAACGATGCCGCCATTTGCGGTCAGTCAGGATACCATTATTTCTGGTCTGACCAGGACAGGTTGCCACCCACCGCGTCACCGTGCTGCCTGGTAGACCACGATGTCATCGGCACTGGCGGCCGCGACATAGAGATAGGGTTCGCTCACGCCGGGCTCAGCAGGAGTGCTGCGCCTGGTTCAGGATAACACCGGTCTGCACCTCGACTAGCTTCAGCGCCAGCAAGCCGCCACCGTCATCGACGGCGCATGGTGATTGCATCGGTGCGGACTGGCGTGATGGCAGGAATTACCGGGTCTCTTAAAGGCTACATGCAGTGGCAAGCGCTGCTCTTCACAGGCCACCCAGTACGGCTGCGCGCCAGCCGCCAGGTCAACGCTGTCACCCCGTAGTGAGCGTCAGTTCCGGCCAGCGCGCTGGTGCCCGGATCGATCGCGAACGGTGACAGCATCATCCATCACGCCGGCGACGACCAGGTAGTTGGCCTGCCATCGCCTGAGGACGACAGCAGGCTGTGCCACACCGGCTGGCCAGTCCGGAAATGTCTGATCGGCAATGAAGGCAAGGTCGACGTCAGAGCGAACTGAGCGCCATACCGCAGTGGTCCAGGTCGCGGTGCCGCTGATTTAGCCTGGACATGCTGTCGAGCAGGCTTCGACGGTGACCGACTGTTGGTCGGATCGCCCAGGTTGCTGGGGCCGGCATTGCGGACCACCACCTCGTACTGCACGGTTTCGCCGCCAACCACGGATACCTGGTTGTTGGACTTGGTGATCGACAGGTCACCCTCGGCATCAGCGCAGGACGCTTTGGTCTGCGCGTTGCTGCTCATCATCGTCGGAGAAACGATCCGGTAGTTCGACGCTGGCCGTGGTGGTCACATCGCCCATGGCGTCCGCGCGAATGCGGGTGCTGGCGCGGTATTCGAGCACGCCGTTGTTGGCGATGTTGACCAGGTCATCGATATCGCCACTGCTGCTGGCGCTGCAGCTTCGAACCGCTGACCTGGAAGTTGGCGATCGCCGCATCGGGAGAAAGCTGCCGCGTAAACGGCGGAGGACACCGGCTCACCGCGAAGCGCATAAGGTCGCTGCTGATGCTATCGACGTTTCCAGGTTTCGCGCTGGTTTACCCAGGCTCAGCGCGCACCAAAGCGTTGGCGCTGGAAACGGTTGGCGTCATGTCGTGAACACCGTGCTAATGTTGAGCTGGAGCAGGCCGCCACATAGACCTTGCGCCCGTCGCGACCGGGATCTTGATGTCCTTCGGCCCACGCATGCTGGTGATGCCAACGGTATCGGTTCAGGTAATCAGCGCGGCGCAGCAGCTTGCCGTGTCGGCGCCGCCTGATCTGGTTGCGACCAACACCACGATCCGTATGCCCTCGGCACCGGATGTAGACGTGCCCGTCGTCACCCGGTTGTTGCCACGCGACAGGCTGATCGCGGTCGGCAGCCATGCCGATCAGCACCGACTCGCAGGAACTGCAGACGGGCTTCAGGTTCGATCGCGCACCAAGGTCACGGACAAACACCACCGCCTGCCCCTGCCTGCATTGCCCCGCGGCTGACGCCGAGTAATGTTTCTGCCGTCGGTGGTGACGGTCAGGTCGTGGATGCGTTCCAGGCCCAGCACGCCGGCAACACCGGCACGCGCCTCGCCAACGAAACTCAGGGTTCCCGCATTGTTGGAAGATGGCAACGCCTGCTCACCTTTAGTGGCGACATACAGATGCGAGGGAACCGCATCCATGGCCATGCCGGTGGCGCCCAGCAGCGCGGTCACGCCGCCCTGGCCATCGCGGAACACCTGCTGGAAGGTCAGCAGGCCTGTGTTGGCGTCACGCGAGAACACCGCGAGGCTGTCGTCGTCGGCACTGGTGACGTAGACATTCGCGCCGTTCGCTGGACGATATGCTGCGGCGAACCCATCCCTGCGTGCACGCCACCGACACCGTCAGTAGGCCGTCACGTATTGCAGATGCTGACCTGCCGAATCCGGGGTCTGGCCAAGCACGTCATGCCGCGAGAACACCGCCAGCGTGCCGATCGCCGCCCAGGCTGACGGCATAGATGCCATCCGATCGGTGGCGATATCGGCCGGGGTGATGATGCCCTGACTGGCCTGGCGTCACCCCTGCCGATCCATCACCTCGACCAGCGCGAAGCGGGGATCCGGCGCGCGACGACCGAACACTTCCAATGCCGGCGGAGCTGAAAAACCGAGCGCCACCAGCACGTGGCGCCATCGGCACCGAAGCGAATCCGTCACCGGATCAGCCATGAGGCTGCGCGCGCCAGCGTTCGGTCAGCGCGCGCCGTTCACGGTGTCGCGCGGCGCAGCTGCAGCAGCTGATTGCTGGCGCAACGCTCACCAGCAGGTGCCGCCATCCGGTGAGACTGCCATCCGTTGCTGCGCTGCTGTTGGCTGGCAGGCTGCTGCTGATCTCGGCTACTGGCTACGACGTGGTTGTATGTGATATTGCCGCGCTGCTTTCATCGACCGTGTAGTCGACTACCGCAGCGCTTCCTGGTCGCTGCCCATGGCGTACAGCTGCGCGCCTCCGACCGCGAGTCGCAGGTCGGATGATGCCGCTGATCACTGCTCAGCGTATCGAGTTCGGCGATCCGGCTTGCAGGACGAGTACCGCCCTGTCCCAGACGGTACAGCAGCTGTGGACCGCCGTCGTCGCCACGAATATAGCTTGCGTCGCAGAACGCCATGCGCACGGCGTCGCTCGATTCAATTTCAGTCCATCCCTGCCCGGCAGGTCAGCTGCTCGGATCCAGCGTGAATACGTGATGCCGTCGTCGGTGCTGACGTAAAGTGCTGCTGTCGCCGACCGCGACCTGTCGCGGATTCAGCATCGTTCCACCGGCACGCTTAAGGTAAAGGAACTTGCCGGATCACAGATGCGGCTGGAATATCACCAGTTGGTG
The DNA here is from genome assembly GCA_024233975.1 of Rhodanobacteraceae bacterium. Classification (GTDB taxonomy): domain Bacteria; phylum Pseudomonadota; class Gammaproteobacteria; order Xanthomonadales; family Xanthomonadaceae; genus JACKOX01. The sequence goes on along the minus strand of JACKOX010000002.1, from coordinate 114,318 downwards.
GCCGGCGAACCACTTCTGGTGTCGTTGAGGACATGATGCGTGCGTTGTTGCGCCCAGCGCGATACCGATGGGCGCTTCCATGCCGGTGACAGTGGTTCCCGAAATCACCCGGATCGTTGACGCGCCATTGGTTTCATTCCAGTCTTCGGTCAGTCGCCGAAAATGCAGGCCCGGCACGTTGCTGCGGGTAGCTGTTAGCAGGGTCGGGAGCACCGCTTACCGAGACCAGCCGATAGACATGGCGGCCATCGTTGGTTACGCGGCGCCGGCGCTTCCCACCTGCCCGGTCGCCGAGCTCAGGGTCGGCCACCTGAATCGGCGTGATCGCGCTGCAGGTCCAGCTGACGTGTCTTCCGAAATATGGAACAGGTCGGCGACGCGTTATCGAAGACATCGCCAGGCTATGGTTGGCCACGATGACGCGGTATTCGTTTTCGGTACCGAACCGCGGTGGCTCCGGCTGTCGGTACAGGACCGGAGATTCGCCTCGCCGATAAGCTGGAAATGACGGTGCCACTTTTCGCCACCGCGCCCCAGTCCAGCGCGACACCTCGTTGCGATTCCTGCTCCGCTTGACACTTGTGGTGTGTTCTTTCTTCGACCTCGAATTCAGGAAACGCTGTTTGCTGAGCACGAGGTCGAAGGTGGTGCCGGAAAGTGCCTGCCGGGCTATGCCGCTGCAGTCGACTGCACCGGATGCTACGTGGGCACGCTGTACCAGCTGGCGCTGGCGATTGTCCAGCTGGCTGCCGCTCAGCGGGTCGGAAAGGGCAGCAGCGTCGCGCGGCTCACCACGATTTCGACATCCACCGAACAGACCAGATGCAGGTAGAGCCGCCCGTCGACCGGCCTGATGCTGACCAATCGCTTGTCGAGTAGCAGATCGGCTTCCGGCACCAGCGCAGGTCGCCATCGAGTGAAATGGTTGTCAGCCGGTTGGCATCGGAGACGCCAGTTCGTGGAATGGTGATCGCGTCACTGGAAAGGCTGCTGGCGCGACTGAAAACAATCCGTCCACAGGTGAACATGACAGACGCCGCGGGCATACGACTGGCGGCTGGTCATGTTGGTGACTGGGGCGGCCGGGTGCTGATTACAGTTGCTGGTATTATGTTGCAGCACGCACCAATGAAGGCCGTGCATTGCCATTGGATGCTGCCGCCGACGAAACCTGCATCCACCACACCGTTCGAATAGACCGGCAATGCCGCGTCGAGCGACACCGCGTTGACGTGCACGAAGCCATCGTTGCGCACGGTGACCGCATAACGGTGCCCCACCCGGAACTGCCGTGGGTCGCGGCGTCCGTAATCGCCACCGGAGATTGTTTGCACGCGCACCGTCACCGAGGCGCTGCCGGTGTCCGGGGTTCCTGGCGGCTGCAGCATAGCTGGGTGCCGCCGTGGCGGTGGCGAAGGTCACGACGTCGCCATCGCTGCGGCCAACGCCGAAGCAACGCGTGGACGCGAAGCACGCGCGATGCACCGGTTGGAATCATCGCCGGACGCTGACAGGTCCTGCCCGGTGCCGCTGGTGGTTTCACCGACGCAGCCTTCGATCGTGCCAGGCTGTCCGCTGGCAGGAACTCCCAGCACGCAGTATTGATTCCGCCAGAAGGAGGGGTGTCGCTCAGGCGCGGATCCAGCGGTGGTCGTTGATCGTCACGCCAGCTTCGCTGCCGCCACGACCGACGTCACTTGGGTCCAGATTGGTGACGACGATACCGAAGGCGCGCGCCCACCCGGTGTGGTCGCGGTCCCGGCCTGATAGCAGTTTCAGTCAGCCTGATGTCCGCCTGCCGATCATCGCCAGTAGTTCGACCCGGTGCATTGCCCGCCGAGTCGTCAATGCTCTGCGGCGCCTGCGGCGATTTGACCCGCCGCGACCTCGATCAATTTCCAGCACCGCCGCACTGTCGAAGGCGAGATTGGTGAACTGCAGGCCTTTGTCCGCTCGCGGCAATGGGAAATTGTCACCGTTACCGTGGATCCAGAATACGGTGCCGCTGGTGTTCCACAGCCAGCGAAATCCAGTCGCCAGCAACAACTGGTTTGCAGCGGATGCGTCAGGTCCGCGCTGCCGCCGTCGCTGGGACTGCATTTCGTTTCACCACCACATCCAGCGCGTCGTTGCTGGTGCTGGAACATAGGGTCTCGTGGGCGCCGTCGAACTACTGGATGCTGGCTGAACGACACGCCAGTAGTCGGCGCACTTCGCATGCTGCAGGCGTTGGTCGGCGTTGTCGGCGGTATCGTCGTCGGTGCTGGCGAGCGCGCGTCGGACTGAAGGCGACTGGCGTTGCTGCATTGGCGTTAGAAGCTCAAGCGACAGTTCGATATCCACGCTGCCAGATGGCCAGTGATAGCTGTGCTGACGTCGCTGTTGCCACTGACGGCGAGCAGGCTGCCGATTCGGTAAAATTCAGGCGGAGGTCGACGCTACCCCTGGTCAGCGACAAGCGCAAGCCGTGCCGCCTGTGCGTCACTGGGACCGGTTACCGTCAGCAGTCAGCGCATTCGCCGGAGCTGGATGTAGGGGATTGGGCACGCGCTGTAGCTGGCGAGAACACGGTGCTGAAATCCGTGCGCGCGTCGCGCGATCCAGGTTGACGTTGTCACCGCGTGCTGGTCGTGAATCGTTGCCGCTGCCACGGCGGATCGATGCCGAGTGGAGGATTTGATCGGCGCTGCACCGCCGCATAGTTCACGCTGATGGTAGGCCTGGCTGCCACCGGCCGTGTTGTCGATCCCGGTCAGGTTCAGGTTGCTGCTGCCATTGGCCGACAGCCGCCGCCGCTGCAGGTCCAGGTGCTGATGCTGCGCGCGCCGGCTGGCGCCGACTCGACCAGAGAGCGACAATTGGCGACATCGGACGGCCGGTGCCACGGGCCACGATGCTGTGGGCGCCACTTCGCCACTCCGGCGTAGGGTGATGGGCGCGTTTGCGCGTCCACCGGCCACGACGCGCAGCGATAGCGTCAGGTTGTCCACGTCGGTCGCCGTGCTGCCACCCATCGGTAATCATAGCCGCTGTCAGCGGCGGCCAGGTTTGCGGGCGAAGAAGCGGTCAGCTGGTGGCTCGCGCCAATCATCAATGGTGAGCCCTGTCTCGGCGAGGTTGCTGGCCCTGCTTCCACTGGCTGCGGTGGGCAATCCGCTGCCTGTCCCGGAGGCGGTGTGGTCCAGTCAGCGACCCGGCCGATGGCTCAAATCGAGTTTGGCAGCGTGTCCGCCGTCGCTCCCTGCGTTCTGAACGGTCAGTAACCGCCCGGAACAGTCGGCGCGTGAAGCGTTGGTGCAACCTGGGTGGTGGTGTCGCCAGTCCATGCTGGCTGCAGGTCTATCGGCGCTGGCGCTGAGGGCTCCAGCCGAAAGCAGCATCAGGAAAGTGGCGCCCCTGAACGAGCGGGTCGAACGGGTGCATTTCCTGCGATGGCTTTTAATGACGCGTTCCTGTTCGGGAGCTGGCGGTCAGCAGTTGAAATGCGACCGCCGATGGAATCGGCGGCCTGGGAGGTCTGCAGGAAGAAAGACGCGTGGAGGGAATCGTCCGCCCCACGACGACGGATACGCACGGCTTTCAACAATGGCCAAAGCAGCAGGCCGCCTTGATCACCAGATCAACTCAAGTCTCTGCGCACGACACCCCCCACGGTCCCCAACAGATCGACAGTCGTCCCGCTGTCATCCGCCGCCTGATGCGAAAGAGCATCGGCGAGCAAACGGCGGACTGCCCCGTGCGGAATCTGCTGGTCGCTTAACGCTTTATTGCTGGCCCAATATCTCCGATAGGGGACAAATGCCGTCGGCACACCAAAGAAGTCAGGGCGCTTCGCCCGGTGAAAGTACGTTCTGAAAGATGCCGGCGCGGCCACTGACGCCCAGCTTCGCGTAGATGTTCTCCAGATGCTTCACCGCGCCGGCCTGATGCTGCTTTTCCGCGATCTCGCGGTTTCGTAGCCGCTGGATGACACCCCCGCAGCACCTCGATCCCGCGCTGCTGAGAGAGCATCACCCGCTTCAGGTTCTGTCTGTCATTGCGCCGAGGCGCTGGCGCGGGCCTCCAGCGTTCGCAGCACCAGCACGGCGGTGAAACAAGTGGACAACAGCTGAAAATGCAGATTCACTTCCGGATCGAAGCGGCTGTTCCAAGGGTGATGTGGATCCAGCCAGCCTCTGCCCGGCAGGTTTGTTGTCGATGGAGGTGACGCTACTTCCAGCCTGAACCCAGCGCCCAGCCTTCCACCGCCGATAGCCAGACACCCGTCTCTGACTGACCAGGCCCAGCTTGCGCAGTTCGCCCGCCTGCCGGACGCGACGGGGCACCGCCCAGCCCCAGACGTTGTGGCGGCCGTCACGCGACCATTCCAGTGGATTCTTTCGTCCGGCGTCAGCAACAGGGTCAGCGCGGCAACGATCTTCGATTGGAGAGATCCTTTGCAGTTCCGGCCTATAGAACCGTGCGGCAGCGTGGCATTGAGGGGCAATATAGTCGGTCCTGGCTGCCCTGGCTCATGGCCGCCTGGCTGGGCGCGTCAGGCGCCACTGACCGCCTTTCTCGCCGCGCTGGTTCACCATCTTCGCCGGTGTTCGGCATCGACAATTTGCCACGGCTCCTGCGGCGGCAGGGCGTCGCCCTTCCTGCAGCAGCCTGATGGAAACTGGTCAAGGAAAGCGCATCGAAGGCTGCGTGACTCACCGCGTGGCGGCAGGTTGATGGTGACTCATTTCTGCAGATGGGCGTGATGCCATCCACACGGCAAAAGGCCGATGGCTGAAGTTTCGCGCCGACCTGCAGTCTGTCGCTACCCCAGCCAGCGTGGAGCCGATCCGGCTTCGGGATTGTCCGCGGCGGAACACCAGCGTGAACTTCCTGCGGCACGTCGCGACGACGCTTCTCGACCAGACCCAGACCATCGCAGAAAATCCAGGTCGCGTCCAGATCGACGCGGATCATGCTGCAGGAATTTCATCGTCCAACCCCGTCAATCCAGCTGGACGCGGTGCACGAACCAGGAACGCCAGCGCGGCGAAGTGGCAGTGCCCCACCAGTTCGACACCAGCATCGATGCCTGCCGGTGCCACGCTGGCAGGCTGGCGCCAGTAGATGAACGCTGAACGGCAATGCCCACGCTGGCAGGCTTCCTGCCACTGACGTAGCTGGAACCCAGCAGCACGCTGCGCTGGTGCGGGCGTCCTGCGGCCTGGTCATGATCTGGTCAGCCACCAGTGCAGCAGGCCGCCGAGGAAGATTGGCGTCACCGTCGACACCGGCAGGTACACACCAACAGCGAACGGCAGCGACGGCCGCAACAGAGGCGATGATACCAACGCCGACCAGCGCGTCCACGGTGCGAGGACTGTCGATGACGCCGATCACCAGCTTATCAGCGTGCCTGCGGCAGCCGGCAGCTCCCCCGGTGCTGAATCCAGCGTCGGCCAGTAGCAGCAATTGACAGACAGACGAAGGTGGCCGAGGTCAGCGCGCACTGAGATTCGGCTGATCTGCTGCGAGCGCGGGTAGCGCCGAGCAGAAGGATCGAGGTCCCGAGGTGCGCCGAAATCGAGGCAGCAATCGCGATGACGGTGCTGACCATCAAGGCCGTGGCCCACAGATGTCGTTCCAGCCCAGTGCCAGGAAGACGTCGCCGCTGGCAGGCGCGGCAACAGTCGGCGCTGGAGTGTTGTTCGAGGGTGACGCTGACCAGGCCGACGATGCGCGGCCACGGTAACGAAGAAGGCTGGCGTATCAGCACCACGCAGACCGCAGCCACCGCGCGATGCGTGAAGTCGTCGAGGCCCACCGGGGAACACCTGCGGCACTGCCTCGCCATCATTTTATGACGATGATCAGCCTGGCCAGCAGGATCGGCAACGGCCGGGCGATCGGTTCTGCGGCGGCGAGTCTTCCGCGCCCGATGACGCATCGAGCCTGCGGAACTGGCCGAGACCCACCTTGAAACTCTCCAGCATCATCGGGATCGAGCGGATCAGCGTCATGATGCCAGCCGCGGCCACCGCGCCCGCGCCGATGTAGCGCACGTAGCGGTTCCACAGCTGGCCAGCGCTCATGTCACGGATCAGCATCTGGGTTTCCGGGAACAGCGGCGAGGTCAGCGACTCGCCCCAGTAGTGCAGGCCGGGGATGATCACCAATGCCGCCAGCAGGCCGCCGCCGACCATGATGGTGGCGACACGGATGCCGAGGATGTAACCGACACCAAACAGCGCCGCCGACAGATCGAAGCCGACCGCCGCCTTCTTGATGAAGGGAACCGGCAGGCTGACGTCACCCGGAATCGCGCGCAGCCAGGACGTCAGCGCCTTGAAACCGGCGCCTGCGGCAATGCCGTAGAACACGTTCTTGGCCTGACTGCCGCCGCCCTGGCTGGCCTTCAGCACTTCCGCGCAGGCGGTGCCTTCCGGATACGGTAGGCGACCGTGTTCACGGACGATCAGGAACTGGCGCAGCGGCACCATGAACATCACGCCGAGCAGGCCACCGCACAGGGCCAGCAACACCATCTGCAGCAGCTGCGGCGGCACACCCCACATGAACAGCGCCGGCAGGGTGAAGATCACGCCCGAGGCCAGCGAGCTGGAAGCGGAGCCTGTCGTCTGGGCCAGATTGGCCTCGAGGATCGTGCCGCTACGACCAAAACCTTTCAGCAGGCGGAACATGGCGACGGTCATCACTGCCACCGGGATCGAGGTGCTGACGGTAAGGCCGGCACGCAATCCGAGATAGGCATTGGCCGCACCGAACAGGATGCCGAAGACGATGCCGAGGACGATGGCCTTGATGCTGAATTCGGCCGGCGATTCGGCTGGCGAGACGTAGGGTTTGAAGTCGGCGGCTGGCTGGCTGTCGGCTTGACTCACGAGGCGGCTCCCGGTACACGGAAAGGTGGACGGCCACGCACGCGGCCATGGTTTGGCGAATGGCCGATGGTGTCAGCCCGTTCGCCAGCGGGCAAGGCAACGCGCCTGAAGCGCTATAGAAACAGGTCCGGCAGCAGCGATTGCCCCGGCTCGACGGCATAACCCTCGAAATCGCTGACGCCAGCTTCGCGCAGCACGTCCTCGTCGATGAGGAACTGACCGTGGAAACCCCTGGCCTCGCGGCAAAGCACCTCGCGGGCAGCGTCGGCCATGATCTGCGGCGTGCGACAGCGCGACACCTCGACGCCCGGGATCATCTTCAGCGCATCGGTGGCGATCACCGTCTTCGGCCACAGCGCATTGACCGCCACGCCCTGCGGACCAAACTCGGCGGCCAGGCCCAGCGTCACGAAACTCATGCCCATCTTGGCCAGCGTGTAACCGGTATACGCGCCCCACCACTTTGGATCGAGGTTCGGTGGCGGCGCCAGCGTGAGGATGTGTGGATTGTCCGACTTCAGCAGGTGCGGAAGACAACGCTGGGCGCAGAGGAAGCTGCCGCGGCTATTGACCTGCTGCATCAGGTCGAAGCGCTTCATCGGCGTGTCCAGCGCGCCCTTCAACCAGATCGCACTGGCGTTGTTGACCAGCACGTCGATGCCGCCGAAGCGATCCACCGTCGCATCGACGGCGGCCTGCACCGAGTCCTCGTCACGGATATCGCATTTGACCGCCAAGGCCTTGCCGCCAGCGGCCTCGACCTCTGCGGCAGCCGTGTGAATGGTGCCCGGGAGCTTGGGGTTGGCCACGTCCGACTTGGCGGCGATCACCACGTTGGCGCCATCCGCGCCCAGGCGGCGGGCGATGGCGAGACCGATGCCGCGGGAGGCGCCGGTGATGAAGATGGTCTTTCCGGAAAGGCTGGGCATGTCGGTTCCCGTCAGCAATTTCGACCATTGTCGCATCGACGGACATGCCGAATTGCAGTCCCGCATTCATGAACGGCCTCTATAATCCGCGCATGGATTCCGCCACCCTCGAAGCCCTCGTCCACTGGCTGGGCGAACACCCCCTGCTTGCCGGAGGCGTGATTTTTCTCGTCGCCTTCTGCGATGCCGTGGTGATTCTGGGCATCGCGGTGCCGGCGCTGCCGATCCTGTTCGGCGTCGGCACGCTGGTCGGCCTCGGCCATATCAACGGCCCCTACGCGGTGATCGCGGCCTCGCTGGGCGCCTTCTTCGGCGACGGGATCAGCTATGTGTTCGGCCGCCATTACGGAGAGCGGCTCAAGGGCTTCTGGCCGTTCTCGAAGCATCCTGACTGGCTGGAAAGCGGCGAGCGCTTTTTCTGGCGCCACGGACTCAAGGGTATCGTGATTGCCCGCTACGTCGGCGCGGTGCGGCCCTTCGTGCCGGCCATCGCCGGCATGCTGCGGATGCCGCTGAAGCGCTATGCGCCGGCCAGCCTGTTCGCCTCCTTCACCTGGGGATTGCTGTTCGTCGTGCCGGGCTGGATCTTCGGTGCTTCGATCGACCTGCTCGCCGCCGTCGCTGGCCGCCTGATCCTGGTACTGGGACTGCTGGCAGCCGTCCTCGCGCTGATCTTCTTCGTCACGGGCTGGCTCTATCGGCTGCTGGCGCCGCGTACGGCCACCCTGATCGAACGCGCGCTGGCCTGGTCGTACCGGCATCCGGTCATCGGTCGGGCGACCACCGCGCTGATTGACCCGAACCGGCCAGAGTCGGCCTCGCTGCTGTTCATGGCGCTGTTGCTGATCGCCGCCGGCTGGGGCTTTTTTACCGTGCTGCTGGTAGCGCTGGGCAAGGGCGATCCGCTGGGCTGGGATCTGGCGGTGCACCAGACCATGTTCGAGCTGCGCTCGCCGCTGGCCGATCACCTGATGGCCTCGATCGCCGACCTGGGCGATTGGCAGGTAGTGCTGCCAACCACTTTGGCCGTGTTCGGCTGGCTGATGTGGCGGCGGCGGCGCATCGCCGCGATGCACTGGCTGGCCGCAATCGGCTTCGGCGCCATCTTGCCCGCCAGCCTCGGCTACCTGCTGGACATGCCGCGCCCACCTGCGGCCATGACCGCCGTCGGCTTCAGCTTCCCGTCGGCGCCGGTGATGATGGTCACCGTGCTGTTCGGCTTCTTCGCCGTATTGGTCGCCCGCGAACTGCCCGGTCGCCGGCGTGGCTGGCCTTACGTAGTGGCCGGCCTCGCCGTCAGCCTGGTCGGCTTCGCCCGCCTCTACCTCGGCGCGCACTGGTTCTCCGACGTGATTGGCGGCGTGCTGCTGGGCATGATGTGGATCGCGATCCTCGGCCTCGCCTACCGCTCTCGCGTATTGCGCTCGTTCTGGGTACGCCCAATCACCCTCGTGTTCTTCAGCAGCGTCATCATTTTCGGCATCTGGCACGGCGGCAGTGCGGCGACGGCGACGCTGGAGCGCTTCACCGTGCCGCTGATCCGCCAGCCCATCGCCGCGCACGACTGGTGGCGGGATGGCTGGCAGCAGCTACCGACCCGGCGCAACGAACTGCGGACCCGCGAAGGCTGGCCGCTGAACGTGCAGTTCGCCGGCACGCTGTCGCAGCTGCGCGGCGACCTCGAAGCCGCCGGCTGGCAGCTGACCCGTACCGGCGGCTGGGTCGACCTGCTGCACAGCCTCGACGCCAGCGCCACGCCGGAAAACCTGCCGCTGCTGCCGGCCTCGCACAACGGTCGTCCTGATGCGCTGGTAATGAGTCGTCCCGGCAGCGACGCCAACAGCCGCTACGTGCTTCGGCTGTGGCCCTCGCGCCTGCAGCTGACCGAAGGTGACACCGCCATCTGGCAGGGCACCATCGCCGCCATGCAGTTTGAACACCGCCTGTCGCTGTTCAGCGTCTGGCTGTTCGATCCGGACCGTTCGGACGACCGCGCCGCACGTCAATTGCTGCGCGAGGCCCTGCCCGGCTACCACCAGCGCCGCGTGATCCGCGACAAGAGTGTCGAGGGCGAACGCGATGCGGTGCTGCTGTTGCAGCAGCCCTAACGCGAAAAGCTCACTCCGACTGAAAGCGCGGCAGCCACTCCAGCAGGCGGTCCAGCCGCGCGTGCGGGTCTTCCATCTGCAGCAGGGCCTGGCGTTCGTTGGACTCCAGCGGCAGGCGTTCGGCCATGCGGAAGCCGACCCAGACCGGATCATCCAGCCGCTGCGGATCGAAGCCGGGAATGGGCGCGGGCTTGTCGCTGTCAGCCTTGCCCTTGTCCGCCTCTTCGGCATCCGCTTCGAACAGGCGCGACAACAGCGTGGCTACCAGACCGTGCTGTGGGCGCAGCGCTTCGCCAGCGTGGTCGGCAAGACACCACTCCACCTCACCGATGATCAGGCCGTTGTCGCGCAGGCGCGTGCGGCGAACGTGGAAGCGGCGGTCACCGCGCACGGTGATGCCAAGCAGGCCGTCATCCAGCGTGTAGAAATCGCTGATCCGCGCGCGGGTGCCGTAAGCGGCGGGCAGCGCCGGCTCGCCGGCCTCCTCGCCCTGCACGATCAGGCAGACGCCGAAACCGGTATCGCGACGACTGCAGTCGCTGACCAGATCGAGGTAGCGCGGTTCGAACAGGCGAAGGCGCATCTCGCCGCCGGGGAACAGCACGCCGTGCAGCGGGAACAATGGCAATTCGCCGGTTGGGACGTTGGCTTCGGCCGTGTGGTCGCTCATCGCGACGACAAGGCTGCCAGAAATCGCCGCGGAACGCCGTCAAAACCGCCGTTGGACATGAACAGTACGCGGTCGCCAGGTCGCGCCAACGCCAGCAAGTCATCGATCAGTGCCTGGCTGTCGCGATGCAGGCGGCCATCGCGCAACGCGGCGATCACCGGTTCGGCATCCCAGGGCAAGTTCGCCGGCAACAGGAAACGCACGAGGTCGGCATCGGCCAATGACGGCGCCAGTGCGGCGGCATGGGCACCGAGACGCATGGAGTTGCTGCGCGGCTCCAGCACGGCGATCAGGCGCCCGCCTTCGCCCGCCGACGCAATCTGCCGACGCAGGCCATCGATGGTGGTCTGGATCGCCGTCGGGTGGTGCGCGAAGTCGTCGATGACATGGATGCCATCGTGCTCGCCCAGACGCTGCAGGCGACGCGCCACGCTCTGGAATTCGCCGAGCTTCGGTAGTAGCGAAGCCACATCAATCCCCACGGCATCGCAGGCGGCCAACGCCGCCAGCGCGTTCATCACGCTGTGCCGGCCGAGCAGCGACCAGCGTGCTTCGCCAACGATTTCGCCGCCCCGCAGCACGCGGAAGGCGGAGCCGTCCTCCGCGATCAGCTCGGCGCGCCAGTCGGCATCGACCGCCGGATCGATGGCGAAGCGGGTCACCGGCGTCCAGGCGCCTCGATCCAGCACGTCAGCCAGGTTGGTGTCCTCGCCATTCACGATCAGTCGACCATTGCCCGGCACGGTGCGCACCAGGTGATGGAACTGCGTCTTGATCGCGTCGAGGTCGGCGAAGATGTCGGCGTGGTCGAACTCAAGGTTGTTGAGGATGGCGATATCGGGCCGGTAGTGGACGAACTTGCTGCGCTTGTCGAAGAAGGCGCTGTCGTATTCGTCGGCCTCGACCACGAAGTCCTCGCCGCCACCGAGTCGCGCCGACACACCGAAGTTTGCCGGCGCGCCGCCGATCAGGAAGCCCGGCTCGCGACCCGCCGCATCCAGCAGGAAAGCCAGAAGACTCGATGTCGTCGTCTTGCCATGCGTGCCGGCCACGCCGAACACGCGCCGGCCGCGTAGCACATTGTCAGCCAGCCACTGTGGCCCGGAAACGTAGTCGAGACCGGTGTTGAGCACATGCTCAACCGCCGGATTGCCGCGCGACAACGCATTGCCGACGACGATCTGGTCGCAGTCATCACTGATGCGGTCGGCTGCATAGCCTTCGCGCAGCGCGATGCCGAGCTGTTCCAACTGCGTGGACATCGGCGGATAGACGTTCTGGTCGCTGCCTTCGACCTGATGGCCGGCCTCGCGCGCCAATGCCGACACGCCGCCCATGAAGGTGCCGCAGATACCGAGGATGTGGAGTTTCATGGGTCAGTCACTTCCTGTTCGCGGCATCCAACATCGCAACTGCACTTGGTCAGCACCTCTCGTTGGAATCCGCGCGTACTTAGGGCAACGCTGAACAAGTCATCCCGTGATATGCGGTGTTGATTTGGCAGGTTGTGCAGGGTCGGGTTGGTGTTGATGAAGTCGGCTGCGGTGGGATTTTCCGGTCTTGAACGGCGTTTTCGCCGTCCGTTGCGCCTTCCGGACACCGTTATCCCGCGGTTCGCGGTCGGGTGAGGTAGAGGTTGGCCAGACCCAGCAGCACGAAACTCCGGTTGGCATTTTTGTCCAGGCCACGATAACGCACCTTGTTGAAGCCCCACAGCCGCTTGATCACGGCGAAGACGTGTTCAACCCGCGCCCGGATTCTCGATTTGTTGCGATTACGTGAGCGCGCCGCTTCGTCGACCTGCCCGCCCTTGCGCGTTCGTTCGTTGGTGAAGTCTCTCGCCTGCGGTGCGTGTCTACGCATCAGCGGCTTCTGGCTGGCGTAGGCGCTGTCGCCGTACACCCGGCGCTCATCGCCGTGCAGCAGGTCTTCGATCAGGTGTTTGTCGTGGACGTTGGCCGCCGTCACCGCTGCGCTGTGGGTCAGGCCGGTGCGGCTGTCCACGCCAATGTGCAGCTTCATCCCGAAATGCCATTGCTGGCCTTTGCGGGTCTGGTGCATCGCCGGATCGCGCGCCTTGTCGGCGTTCTTGGTGGCGCTCGGCGCGGCGATGATCGTCGCGTCGACAATCGTGCCGGTGCCGATCTGCCAGCCGCGATCCTGCAGCTCCGCGTTGACCTGATGAAACAGTTCGGCGCCCAGTTCGTTCTGCTCCAGCAAGCGGCGGAACTTCAGCAGTGTGGTCGCATCCGGCACCCGCTCGCGACCCAGATCAATGCCGACAAAACGGCGCAGCGCGGTGCTGTCGAGCAGCGCATCCTCGCAAGCGGCGTCGGCCAGGTTGAACCACTGTTGCACGAAGTACATGCGCAACATGCGCTCAAGGCCAACCGGCGGACGTCCACGGCCGGGCTTGGGATAGAACGGTGCAATCACCGCGCACAGTGCCGACCATGGCACGAGACCTTCCATCGTCGCGAGGAACACATCCCGACGCGTCGGACGACGATGCAGCTCGAAACCTTCGGCCTGATCAGCCGCCATCGACAGGGTCTGCTGTTTCATGGTTCATGCGCTATGGACTGAAAGCGATATCTTCGCCGATCGGGATGACTTGTTCAGCGTTGCCTTAGACGACCGGCTCACCTAGTGCTTGGCTGTCGTGGCCAGACCACGCGCCAAAAATACACCAGAGCGCCAAATATGCCGGTGAAAACGACCAGCAACGTGATGACAGGCTTCGATCCAGCGTCTTGATACAAGATGCTGTCCGCGACCATCCATAGCCAGAAGACCAGTAGCACCAGATTCAAGCCCACAAATGCCCCTGTGGTTATCGTATCCACCGGCATGACGAGGCGGACAAACGAAGCCGAAGCCACGAACAAACAGAGAAACAGACCAACACACAGAAGCGTGACGGCGCAGCCGAACCAGCGCTTGATTTCCTCCGCCTTCATGGATCACCGACGCGCGAGAGGTCGGCTCGGATCAATCCGTCGCTTCAGCCACCGCCGTCACGATGCGATCGAACACCTCGTCCATCTCGCCGACGCCGTCCACGCAGGTGACCTTGCCCTGTTCGCGGTAGAAGTCGACGACCGGCGCGGTCTGCTCGTTGTAGACGCCGAGGCGCGTACGCACGGCTTCGGGCGTGTCGTCCTTGCGGCCCTCCTGAGCGGCGCGGCCGGCGATGCGCTCGACCAGCAGGTCGGTCGGCACGTCCAGCTGCACGGCCACGTCCAGTGGCTGGCCGATGCGCGCCAGCACTTCACCCAGCGCGCCGGCCTGCGCAAGGTTGCGCGGGTAGCCGTCGAGGATGAAACCGCTGGCGGTATCGGACTCGGACAGGCGCTCTTCCAGCATGCCCAGCACGATGTCGTCGGACACCAGCTCGCCGCGCTCCATCACCGCCTTGGCCTTCAGGCCCAGAGCCGTCTCGGCCTTGACCGCCGCGCGCAGCAGGTCGCCGGTGGAAATGTGAGGAATCGCGTAGTGATCCTTGAGTCGGGCAGCCTGGGTGCCCTTGCCGGAACCGGGGGCGCCGAGTAGAACAAGTCGCATGGAATGGTGGATCCTGTAGTTCAGACAGTCCGTCGCCTTCCGGAACGCCAATGCGCCGGTTCGCGATGGACGGGAGCGTTGAACGCTAACCGCCCACCACGGGCAAGTCAATTTAAGACAATCCTAAACAAGTATTCTCTAAATTGCCTGTTCAGCCCGAGATACAAGCCGAGATACAAGGAAGACCCATGGCTCAAGGAAAATTGCTGTACGCCCAATCCGGCGGCGTTACCGCCGTCATCAACGCCACCGCCGCGGCGGTGATCGAGGCCGCGCGCGCGGTGAAACTGCCGGTTCTTGCCGGCCAGAACGGCATCGTCGGCGTGCTGCGCGAGGAGCTGATCGACACCCGCAAGGAGTCTGCCGCCGACATCCGCCGGCTGGCGCAGACGCCCGGTGGCGCCTTCGGCAGCTGCCGCTTCAAGCTCAAGGACATCGACACCGACCGCGCCCACTACGAGCGCCTGATCGATGTCTGCCGCGCGCACGATGTCCGATATTTCCTCTACAACGGCGGCAACGATTCCGCCGACACGGCGCTGAAGGTGTCGCAGCTGGCGAAGGAATTCGACTACCCGCTGACCTGTATCGGCGTGCCGAAGACGGTGGACAACGACCTCGCGGTCACCGACTGCTGCCCGGGCTTCGGCTCGGTGGCCAAGTACACGGCCACCAGCGTGCTGGAGGCCAGCTACGACGTCGCCGCCATGGCCGAGTCGTCGACCAAGGTGTTCGTGATGGAGGTGATGGGCCGCCATGCCGGCTGGATCGCCGCCGCCGCCGGCCTCGCCGGCAATGGAAAGGACGAGCCGCCACACCTGATCCTGTTCCCCGAAGTGCCCTACGAAGAAAAGGCCGTGCTGGCCGAGATCCAGCGCGTGGTCGACCGCGTGGGCTGGTGCACGGTGGTGGTGTCGGAAGGCCTGCGCCATCCGGACGGCCGCTTCGTCGCCGAGGCCGGCGGCAAGGATGCCTTCGGCCACGTGCAGCTGGGTGGTGTGGGACCGACACTGGCCGGGACCATCACTTCCAAGCTCGGCCTGAAGACGCACTGGGCCGTGCCCGACTACCTGCAGCGCTCGGCGCGGCACATCGCCTCGCAGACCGACTACGACCACGCCCGCGCCGTTGGCGAAGCCGCGGTGGCGCTGGCCCTGGCCGGCAAGAATGCGGTGATGCCAGCGATCAAGCGGACCAGCGACCAGCCCTACCGCTGGATGATCGAGCCCGCGCCGCTGAAGAAGGTCGCCAATCACGAGAAGAAGATGCCGAAGGGCTACATCCGTCGTGACGGCTTCGGCATCACCGACAGCTGCCGCCGCTACCTCGCCCCACTGATCCGAGGCGAAGCGCCGCTGGAGTACGGCCGCGACGGCTTGCCGAAGTTCGTGAAGCTGAGGCGCCTGCTGGTGGCGAAGAAGCTGCCGGACTACCCGCTCTGATCGCGACCGGACTCACACGCGTCAGGACAGGATGATGGAACACCAGGGCCGGCGCGCACCGGCCCTGGTGTATTTCGCTGCAGTCGCCAACGCCCCCAAACTGCTAATCTGCCCGCACAACGACGCCATCCCGATTCGTCAGGATGGCCAAAGCCAGCGATGGATTGCGTTCTCGGGGGAGAAGTCATGCGTCTTGTGCATTCGGCCATTCTGATCGGCCTGCTGTTGTTTGTGGGCAGCGCCCATGCCGGTGTCTGTCGCGTCACGGTCAATGGCAGCCCGGATGGTGACGGCAGCGACTGGTCCGTGTTCGCCAAGAGCCTGCGGAGCGCGCTTTCGGACACAGACTGCACGGAAATCTGGGTGGCCGCAGGTGTTTACCGGCCTGATATATCCCCCAATGCCGGCGAGCCCAGCACCGATGATCCCGCCGCCAGCTTCGTGATCAATCGCAACGGCATGAAACTGCTGGGCGGCTTTCCCCTCGGCGCGACCTCACTGGCCGACCGCAACCCGGCTGCCCACCTCACCATCCTCAGTGGAGATATCGACGAGAACGACAGCAATGGCGACGGCAACCAGATTGCCGAGACCACCGCCGATCTCGTGGGCAGCAACAGCTATCACATCCTCTACCTCGATGGCACCACGGCCAACGGACCGATCGACAGTAGCACCGTCATTGACGGCTTCGTCATCACCGCCGGCCAGGCCAACGGATTCGAATCCGGAGACATCGACGGCGGTGGCCTGTTCTGCAACGGCGACGGCAGCAACGGCGGCACCGGAGTGAGTTGCAACCCGACCCTGAGCAACCTCCGCTTCAGTGGCAATCAGGCCTTTTCCTCCGGTGGCGCGATCTACAACAATGGCTTTATCGGGGCCAGCAACCCGGTCATCACCCATGTGACCTTCAGCGGCAACAGCGCGGGTTCCGGCGGCGCGATGTACAACTACGGCTACAGCAGCCCGGTGCTGACGAACGTGACTTTCCACAGCAACAGCGCTGCAACCGGCGGTGCCATGTATAACGACGCGTTCCTGGGTGACGGCAACCCCGTCCTGCGTCACGTCACCTTCGGCGGCAATCATGCTGACTACTTTGGTGGTGCGATGTACAACTCGGGGCATGCCGGCAGCAGCAACCCGCAACTGGTCAGTGTCGTGCTTTGGGGAGACACAGCCAACAGCGGCCCCGAAATCTTCAGCAATGTCGCAACCCTCGCCATCAGCCATAGCGTGATCCAGGGCGGCTGTGCCGGCATCGATGGCGGACTGGCCAACTGCGACAACATCATCACCACCGACCCGCTGCTGGGTCCCTTGCAGAACAACGGTGGATTCACCGACACCCTGCTGCCCGGTAACGGCAGCCCGACGATCGATGCCGGCGACGTGAATGCCTGCCTGACCACCAGCATCGATCAACGCGGTGTGAGCCGGCCCCAGGGCGACGCCTGTGACATCGGCGCGGTTGAGGTGCTCAGTGGTTGCCGGGTGGATGATGATTCCACGGCGCCGGGAGGCGGCAACGGCATGGACTGGCCCAGCGCCTACCAGAATCTGCAGGATGCGCTGGAGGATCCGGAGTGTCAGGAAATCTGGGTGGCGGCTGGTGTGTACAAGCCGGCGGCGGCGGGCAACCAGGGCACCAGCTTCCTGATCAATCGCAATGGCCTGAGGCTCTACGGCGGCTTTGCCGGCACCGAAAATTCCAGCGCAGGGCGCGACCCGAAAGCCAACCTCACCATTCTCTCCGGCGACATCGACAGCAACGACGACAGCAACAACGCCGACGGCAACTTCATCAACGAAGCCAGCACCGATATCGTCGGCAGCAACAGCTTCCACGTGCTCCATGTCGACGGCACCAGCGTCAATGGCCCCATCGACAGCAGCACGGTGATTGACGGCTTTGTCATCACCGGCGGCCAGGCAAGCGGCTCATTCCCCGACAACGCGGGCGGTGGCCTGTACTGCAACGGCACGGGCCCCGGGAAGTCCTGCAGCCCGACCCTGAAGCGGCTCACTTTCAGCGGCAACAACGCCGCCAGTGGTGGCGCCATCTACAACCGGGGCAGCGCTTCCGGCAACAGCAGCCCTCTATTGTCAGACGTCGCTTTCTACGGCAACAGCGCCAGTAATGGCGGGGCGATGTACAACGATGGCTACAGCTCCGGCACCAGCAGCCCCGACCTGCGCAAGGTCACCTTCAGCGACAACAGCGCCACCAGCAATGGCGGTGCGATGCACAACTACGGCTATTTCGGCGACAGCAGCCCGATGCTGACCAACGCCACATTCAGTGGCAATCACGCCGCTACTTATGGCGGGGCGATCTACAGCGATGCCAGTTCCGGCAACAGCAGCCCCACGCTGGTCAACGCCACGTTCAACGGCAACAGCGCGGGGGCCGGCGGCGCGTTGTACAACTATGGCCCTTCCGGCACCAGCAACGCCCAGCTGGCCAACGTCATCCTGTGGGGTGACTCCGCCAGCAACGGCTCGGAAGTGTTCAATAGCGGCACTACCACATCCACCATCAATGACAGCGTGCTCCAGGGCGGCTGTGCGGCCGTCGGTGGCAATGCGGCGACCTGCAACAACCTCTTCACCACTGACCCGCTACTCGGCCCTCTGCAGGCCAACGGCGGATTCACCGCAACCATGCACCCGGGATTGGGCGGTTCCGCGGTCGACAACGGCACGGACATCAACTGCCCCGACACCGATCAGCGCGACGTGGCACGTCCGCAGGGCCCGCACTGCGACATCGGCGCGGTGGAGCTGACACTGGAAATCTTCGCCAACGGATTCCAGTAGCTGCCGCAGTGGCAAGCGCCATGCGACATGACGTGCGGTTGCCCGGCAGAACGAATCGCAACCCTGTCGTGAGTACCGCTCGCCGCCGCAGCTGCTAAGGTGCGCGTGCTGCATGATCGCCGACACTCGCAAGAGTACCGGCTCACCGACAACCCGCGCTTTCGGGGGAAAGGCATGCGTCTTGTGAATTCAAGCATTCTGACCAGCCTGCTGCTGTTGTTGGCAGGCAATGCCCATGCCGTCGTTTGCCGCGTGACGGCCGCCGCGACGGCAACCTACAACAGCGGCGGCGGCGGGGGTGGCGACGGCAGCGACTGGACGGCGCAGGCCATGGCCCTGCAAGCGGCGCTCGGCGACGACGGCAACTGTTCGGAAATCAGGGCTGCTGCTGGCGTGTACAAACCAGGCGCGGCGGGTGATACCGGTGCCAGCTTCCAGATCAATCGCGATGGTCGCAAGCTCTACGGCGGCTTCGCCGGCATCGCTGGTGAAGCGCTGGAAGACCGCGACCCGGCGGCCAACGTCACTATCCTGTCCGGCGATATCGACGACAACGACATCAACACCGATGGCAACTTCATTGCCGAAACCAGCGCCGATATTGTTGGCAGCAACAGCAACCATGTGCTCTACATTTACGGCACAGCCGTCTCGCCCTACACGTCGATCACTGCCAACACGGTCGTCAGCGGCTTCACCATCACCGCCGGAGACGCGGTCGGAACCTCGGGTGGCGGCCTGGTCTGCGTTGGCGATGTGAGTCACAACTGCGATCCGACCTTGAGCCACCTCCACTTCCGTGGCAACCGTGCCGGTTCGGGTGGCGCGATGATCTGCTCGGGTATTGGCTCGCCCATGTTTTATCAATCGCAATGCAATCTGACGCTGAGCCATGCCAGCTTCAGCGGCAACCACGCCAGCGGCAACGGTGGCGCCCTGTACAACGCGGGGAATTTCCAACCCGTACTGACCAACATCACCTTCAGCGGCAACAGCGCGGGCAGCAATGGCGGCGCGATCTACAACTACAGCAGTTGGGACAATCTCGGCAACAGCAGCCCGACGCTGATTGGCGTCACCTTCAGTGGCAACAGTGCGGATGGCCTTGCTGGCGCGATATACACCGAGGGTTTTAACGTGGGGGTCAACCCGGTGCTGAAAAACGTCATTGTGTGGGGCAACGGCGACGATGCCATCCAAAACCAGAACGCGTCGATCAGCATCGACGACAGCGTCGTTGAGGATGGCTGTACCGCCGCGAGCAGCACTTGCAGCAACATCATCACCGATGACCCGCTGCTGGGATCGCTGCAGGACAACGGCGGCGGCACGCTGACCATGAAACCTGGTGTCGGCAGTCCCGCCATCGACGCCGGCGACGACGCCAGCTGTCCCGATGACGACCAACGCGGCGTGCCGCGGCCGCAGGGCGCGCAATGCGACATCGGTGCGCTGGAAGGGATTGTGCCGCTGATGCTGGATGTGCGCACGCGCGGTTCGGGCAGCGTCAGTGCCGACACCCGACCGTTTAGCGCATCCGGATTGATCCTCGACTGCAGCAGCAGCGATCCATCCCGCTGCGCTGCCGATTACCCGGAACTCAGCATCGTGCGTCTGCTGCTGACGCCGGAACCTGGCTGGATCGTCGATTCGGCTCGCGGCTGCGGTGGTGGCCTGGCTGGCAGCGTCTATACCAGCGACCCGATGAGCACGGACTGCACGGTGAAGGCGACGTTCATCCAGCAGTTCACGGTGACGCCGGTGATCGGCGTTGGCAATGGCAGCATCAGTCCGGATACGCCGCAGACCGTCGATCAGGGCTGGACAACGGATTTCCTCATCACGCCGGACAGCGGCTGGGTGATTGATTCGATCACCACCGACAGCTGCGATGGCAGCTTGAACGGCAACACCTACACCACCGCGCCGGTCAACACCAACTGCACGGTAACGGTGAACTTTGTTCAACAGTTCACCGTCACGCCACTGGTCGGCGCGGGCAATGGCAGCATCAGTCCTGACACGCCGCAGTTGGTGAACACGGGGGCGACAACGGATTTCACGCTCACGCCCGATCCGGGCTGGGTGATCGACACGGTCAACACCAACGGCTGCGATGGCGTCCTTGCTGGCGATGTCTATACCACCAGTGCCATCGCTGCAGACTGCACGGTCAGCGCCCGCTTCACGCAGAATCCGGACGTCTTCGCTGACGGTTTCGAGTAGGCGCAGAGCGCCCCCTCCCCAGCCCCCTCCGTCGCTTCGCGCCGCAAGGGAGGGAGCAGTGCGTCGCACCGCCAGCCGC
Source organism: Rhodanobacteraceae bacterium (assembly GCA_024233975.1). Taxonomy (GTDB): domain Bacteria; phylum Pseudomonadota; class Gammaproteobacteria; order Xanthomonadales; family Xanthomonadaceae; genus JACKOX01. The sequence continues at coordinate 93,596 of JACKOX010000002.1, read as the reverse complement.
TCGCGGTGAGCGCTGTCGAACCATGAACCACCACGCCCATTCGTGATGCGGTCGCTCGAACCACAAGCCACCACACCCGTTCGTGGTGAGGCGGTTCAAACCGTGAATGACCGGCAAGACACATGGCGCAGGCTGCGCGCTACAGCTGCGGCGTGGCTTGTGGCAAGCTGCGCGGCCCGCGCATGACCTCGCCACATCGATCAAGCCGCTGCTGCCGTGAACAGCCTGCCAACATCCGACAACCGCGCCAACGCGCTGCCCCTGCTGGGCGGCGAGGCGACGCGCGTGTTCGCCTGGCGTCGGTCGACGCCGGTCAGCGCGGAGCAGTTCCTGGGCGAGGCGCATGCGCTGGCAAGGACGCTGGCGAGCGATGGACACGTTCTCAATCTCTGCGAGGATCGCTACCGCTTCCTGCTCGGCTTCGCCGCAGCGCTGATCCGCGGCCTGCCGACGCTGCTGCCGCCGAATCGCAGCGCGGCCACGCTGGCCGACCTGGCGCGTGACTTCGACGGCGTGCAGGCGATCGGCGATGCCGGCTCGATCTGTCCCGAACTGCTGGCACAGCTTCCCCTCGACTGTCGCTTGCTGCCGGGAGACTCAGCGCCCGTCGAACCACGCTGGCCGCCACCAGACATCGCCGCCAACACCCTTGCGGCGATCGGCTTCACCTCCGGCAGCACGGGAACACCAACACCACAGCGCAAATACTGGGGCAGCTTCTGCGCCACAACGTCGCTGAACGCCAGACAGCTGGACCGCTGCCTGCGCGAAGCCGGATTGGTTGCCGCATCCGCCAATGTCGTCGCGACCGTGCCGGCGCAGCACATGTGGGGCATGGAAACCTCGGTGCTGCTACCACTGCGAACCGACGCCGCAATGCACTCGGGTCGTCCTTTCTTTCCCGCGGACATCGCGACCGTGCTCGCCGAAACGCCCGCGCCGCGCGTGCTGGTGACCACGCCGGTGCACCTGAAGACGTTGGTCGACAGTGGCCAGCCGTTGCCGGAGGTCGCCGTCATCCTGAGCGCCGCCGCGCCGCTGTCGCAAGAGCTGGCGCAAGCCGCCGAATCCACCACCGGCGCGCGCGTGCTGGAGTTGTTCGGCAGCACCGAAACCTGCGTGATCGGGCATCGGCATACCGCACATGACACCGACTGGCAGGCCTACGACGGCATCTGCTTCGACCCTGTCGAGGGCGGCACGCGGATCAGCGCCAGCTGGCTGCATGGCGCAGCCGTGCTGCCGGATCGCATCGACGTTGACGAGGACGGCCGTTTCCGCCTGCTCGGCCGCCTGAGCGACCATCTGGAAATCGCCGGCAAACGCGCCTCGCTGGCCGGCATCACCGCCACGCTGCAGGGCATCGCCGGGGTCAGGGATGCCGCCGTGTTCCTGCTCGACGCCGCTCCAGGCGCGGTACAGCGGCTTGGCGCTCTGGTGGAGGCGCCGGGCCATGACGAAGCCGACATCCTCGCCCTGCTCCGCCAGCGCATCGACCCGGTGTTCCTGCCGCGCCCGCTGCGCATCGTCGAGGCGCTGCCGCGCAATGCCACCGGCAAGCTGCCGCGGCAGGCCTTGCTGGACGCGCTGCGCGGCTGATGCCGCCTATTCGTCGAGCGCGGCCAACTGCAGGTTGCGCTTCATGTCGGTAACGACATTGTCGACCCAGCTGAGATAGTTCTTGTGGATGGACGGCCCACTGCGCTTCATCTGGTACTTGAGGTTCTCACTGGCCCGGTAGGCGATGTGCACGGCGCTGTCGTCATAGCGAACGCCAACGGTGGCCACATGTGATCGCAGGTGCAGGGTCGCGTTCAGGCTGCCGGGCTTCTCGTCGCTGATTTCCCAGCCGCGCCCGATGAACGACCGCTTGATCTCGCGCGCCGTGTCCTCCGCAGACATGCCGGCGGGAACCGGGATCGGCTCGGGATCGATCAGCGGCAGCTGGCGCGCGGCCATCAACAGCAGCAGGAAAGGCAGCAGCAGGATCAACCAGCGTTTGGACAGCATCGACACACTCCTGGGATTCAGAACAGGGCAGGATGATGTCGGTTGCTTCCCGCGACTGCAAACCGGGCTTGCCCAGTCAACCTTGCTCAGCTGACCTTTGCCAGCATGCGCCGGTGGCCGATCAGCCGCGCCCAGCGACGACCGATATCCACCCACATCAGGTAAGCGGCCTCGACCAGCAACTTGCCGCCGGCCGTCCAGGACCAGACGGACTCTGCGGCGCAGGGGCGACCCGAAAGTCCAAGGCATTCCGCGAAGAACAGACAGCGCGCGAGGTGATAGCGGTTGCTCAGCAGGATCAGATCGATGCCATCACCAGCCAGCAGGTCCCGCGCGTGGCGCAGATTCTGCAGCGTGTCGCGGGACTGGTCTTCGAGCAACAGGCGTTCGCGCGGTATGCCCCGCTGCACCAGCTCGCGCGACGCCACTTCGGCTTCGGTTGGCGCCGGCCCACCGCCGAGCAGCACCAGCCGCCAGTCGGGGTGATCGTCTGCAAGTACCGCAGCACGGTCGATCCTCATGCGGAAATCGGCGTCGGGACAACCATCCTCGCAACGTTTGCCGAACAGCAGCAGCCAGGTCGGAGCACCCGGCTCGATATCCACCGGCGCCGCCACCGCCACTCGCCAGACGCGCCACAGGTAGAACAGGTACAGCAGGCCGCCGGACAGCACCAGCAGCAGCGTCGACACAGCCAGCCCATGCAGCGCATCGGGGTCGCGAAGGAGACTTTGACGGTGTTCGCGGCGGGTGGTCATGGGTCCGATGCCGGGCTCAAGCGCTACAGAAGCCGCCAAGGTTACCTATACTTGGCCGGATGATTTTCGTTCGACCGGGCCTGGGGAGCCTTAGCTGATGACACCGATCACGCCGCTGGCCATCACGGCCCGCACGGCGACGACCGCCTGTGGCCGCGGTTTGGCCAGCCTGCGCGCCGCGCTGCGCGAGGGCCGCAGCGGCCTGCGTGCCAATGATTTCCCCGGCTGCGACCTGACCACGCACATCGGCCGTGTCGATGGGCTGGAAGACGCGGCGCTGCCGGCCGAATTCGCGGAATGGGATTGCCGCAACAACCGCCTCGCCTGGCTGGCGCTGAACCAGGACGGCGTGTTCGAACAGATGCAGGTGCTTCGCGAGCAGCATGGTGCGACGCGGGTAGCGATCATCGTCGGCACCTCGACCAGCAGCATCGGCGCCAGCGAGGAGGCCTACCAGCACCTCGACGGCGACCAGTTCCCCGCCGAGCTGCGCCGACCCATCGTGCACACGCCGCATTCGCTGGGGGATTTCCTGCAGCAAGCAACCGGCCTGCGCGGTCCCAGCGTCACGGTGGCCACGGCCTGCTCCTCCAGCGCCAAGGTGTTCGCGCAGGCGGCGCGGATGATCCACGCCGGGCTGGTCGATGCCGCGCTGGTTGGCGGCGTGGACACGCTCTGCGGCAGCGTGCTGTATGGCTTCAATTCGCTGGGACTGGTGTCGACGCGGCCGTACCGGCCTTTCGATGCCGCGCGCGACGGTCTGTCGCTGGGTGAGGCCGGCGGCTTCGCCATCCTCGAACGCGACGGCGATGGCCCGCGACTGCTCGGCTACGGCGAATCCAGCGACGCGCACCACATGTCCAGCCCTCATCCGGAAGGCCTCGGCGCGCGCCTGTCGATGCAGGCCGCGCTGGATCGGGCCGGCCTGACGCCGGATGTGGTCGACTACATCAACCTGCACGGCACGGCGACGCCGAAGAACGACGAGATCGAAGCCGGCGCCGTCGCCGCGCTGTTCCCGTCGACGACCCGCGCCAGCTCGACCAAAGGCTGGACCGGCCACACGCTGGGCGCGGCCGGGATCGTCGAATCGGTGATCGCGCTCGACACCATCGACACCGGCCTGATGCCGGCCACAATGAACTGCGACGATCCCGATCCGGTCTGCGGCCCGCAGATCCTGCGTGAGCCGGTGCAGGGTAACGTCCGCCACGCGATGAACAATTCCTTCGGCTTTGGCGGCAACAACTGCTCGCTGCTGTTCGGTGGCGCCGCATGAGTTCGCCGAACGTCATGTCGCCCAACTTCCGACTGCATATCGACGGCATCGCCACCTGGGCCAGCGGCCTGCCCGACTGGCCTGCGATGCGAGCCTTCGCGCGTGGCGAAGCGGAGCTGGTCGAGGGCACGCCGCGTCGCCCGGCGCCCGACCTGCTGCCGGCCAACGAGCGTCGTCGCGCACCCGACACGGTATTGCTGGCGCTGCAGGTGGCTCAGGCCGCCTGCGCCGATGCCGGTGCCGATCCCAAGGCGCTGCCGTCGATCTTCGCGTCGACGCATGGCGACCTCGCCATCACCGACTACATGTGCGCAACGCTGGCGGACTCGCCGGCTGACCTGTCGCCGACCAAGTTCCACAACTCCGTGCACAACGCCGCCGCCGGCTACTGGACCATCGGCTGCGGCTGCCATGCGGCTACCACGGCAATCTCGGCGCATCGCGCCACGCTGGCGCAGGGGTTGATCGAGGCCGCGCTGCAGCTGGCCGCCGGCGCACCGCAGGTACTGCTGGTCGCCTACGACGGCCCATCCACCGGCCCGCTGGGCACGATGTCGCAAAGCGAAGGCCTGCTCGGCCTCGGACTGGTGCTGTCGGCGCACAGCGCGACGGGCAACAACCTGCGCCTTGCGCTGCAGCTGGGCAAGGGCGCCGATGACGGCAACGGTAGCGGTCGTCTCGAAACCGCGCTATCCGGCAACGCCATGGCGCCGGCACTGAAACTGCTCGATGCCATCGCCACCGGCCGCGACTGCTGCCTGCTGCCCGCTGGCCGCGACACCGTGCTCAAGGTCGGTATCGGCGCATGAGCACGGCATCGCGCATCGCCGTGCTGATCCCGGCACTGAACGAGGAGCTGCGCATCCGCGAGGTGGTCGAAAGCGCACTCAAACACTGCCCGCGCGTGATCCTGGTCGACGACGGCTCCACCGACGCCACGCTGGAACGCATCGCCGACCTGCCGGTCACCGTGATCCAGCACGAGACGCGGCAGGGCAAGGGCGAAGGCCTGCGCACCGGCTTCCGTGCCGCACTCAACCAGGACGTCGACGGCGTGCTGACCATGGACGGCGATGGCCAGCACCTGGCGGACGACATCCCGCGCCTGCTCGCCGCCGCCCGCGAATATCCGCAGCACATCGTGGTCGGCGCGCGCCTGAAGAAGCGCGCACAGCAGCCGATCCATCGTCGACTCGCCAACGAGTTCGGCGACTGGGGCATCGCCTGGGCCACCGGCTATCGCGTCGCCGACACGCAGAGCGGCCAGCGCTACTACCCGCGCGCGGTCTGCGAGCTGGCCGATGTCGCCGGCGAGGGCTTCGTGTTCGAGGCCGATATCCTGATCCAGGCCGCGCGCCGGCTTGGCACCCGCGTGGTGTCGGTACCGATCGAATCGCGCTATGCCGGCGACGGCCTGGCCGGGCAGCTACGCCGCAGCCACTTCCGCCCGCTGACCGACCTCTACCGCATCACCTCGCACGTGGTGGGCCGCGTGTGGACGCACGGGCGCGTGATTCCGCGCTACATCGAAGCGCGTCGCAGCCGGGCGCTGATCCACAACCCGGACATGACCGACGCCGGCAGCGAGCTCGCCGAAAACCGTTCATGAGCGACGTACTGATCCTCGGCGGTGGCCTCGCTGGCCTGACGCTGGCGCTGCAGCTGCGCAAGAACCATCCGGAGCTGCCGATCACCGTGCTGGAACGTCGTCGCGGCGAAGCGCCCGAAGCCGCGTTCAAGATCGGCGAATCCACGGTCGAACTGGCCGGCCATTACTTCGCCAACGTGCTCGGCCTGCGCGAGCACCTCGATGCGCAGCAGATCGTCAAGTTCGGCTTCCGCTTTTTCTTCTCCGATGCGCGCCACGACCTCGACCGCTGCGCCGAACTGGGCGCCAGCGAGGCGTTGCCAACGGGGAGCTGGCAGATCGACCGAGGCCGCTTCGAGAATTTCCTGACGCAGCGGGTTCGCGACCAAGGTATCGAGCTGATCGACGGCGCGTCCGTGAAGCGCATCGACCTCAGCGAGACCGGCGAAGTCCATCGCGTCGAATACGAGCGCGACGGCGAACGCCTCGCGCGGGATGCGCGCTGGGTGGTCGACGCCAGCGGTCGCGCTGGTCTGATCCGCCGCCAGCGTGATCTCAAAACCGACAACGGCCACCACGCCAATTCGGCCTGGTTCCGCATCAACGCACGACTCGACCCGCACGACTGGAGCGAGGACGAAAGCTGGAAGGCGCGCTGCATGCCGCCGGAGCGCTGGCGTTCGACCAACCATCTGGTCGGGCCGGGCTACTGGGTGTGGCTGATTCCGCTGTCGTCCGGTTCGCATTCCGTCGGCATCGTCTGCGATGCCGAGGCGCATCCGATCGACGGCATGAAATCCTTCGATCTCGCCATGGAGTGGTTCCGCCAGCACCAGCCGCGTCTGCATCAGGCGCTGGAACACCATCGCGACGGCCTCCAGGATTTCGCCTTCTTCAAGCACTTCAGCTACGGCTGCAAGCAGCTGTTCTCGCCACAACGCTGGGCGCTGACCGGCGAGGCCGGTGCCTTCCTCGACCCGTTCTATTCGCCGGGCAGCGACTTCATCGGCATCAGCAACACCTACATCGCCACGCTGATCGGCAAGGACCTCGCCGGTGAAGCCTGGGAACCTTACGCCGCCGTGTACGAGCAGCTGTTCCTCAGCTTCTACGACAGCACGCTGGCCATGTACCGCGGCCAGTACCACCTGTTCGGCGACGCCGAGGTGCTGCCGCTGAAGGTGCTGTGGGACTACAGCTACTATTGGGGCGTGCTGGCGGCGCTGTTCTTCGCCGGACGCATCGGCGACCTGACCACCCTGTCGCGCCTGAAGCCTGAGCTGGCCGAAGCGCGCGCGCTGAACGACGCGCTGCAGGCGATGTTCGCCGACTGGGGACACCGCAACGGCGTACCGAACGCGGACACCCGCTTCGACCGTGAATTCCTCGACCAGGCCAGCGTGGACTGGTTCGCCGAGCTCAACCGTGGCCTGAAGGACGAACTCGACGACAGCGCCTTCCGTCAGCGCCTGCGCGACAACCTCGAACGCCTGCGGCAATTGGCGCGTGAGCTGCGTGATCTCGCCGTGGCGCGGCATCCGGATATCGACGCATCAGCCATTCGATTGCCGGACAGCGGCACGAACCACGTGCCACTGCTTCCCATGCACTGGCACGATGCGCAGGGCGGAACCGCCGTCGGCGATCCCGCCCTGCTCGATCAGTAGTCGCCCAATTCGTCGCCGTCTTCGGGGCTGGTCAGCCACTCGGCGATGTCCTTGCCCAGTGCCTTGGCCGTACGACCCAGCACCGAGCAGGAACCCTTGTAGCCGGCAAACGCGCCGCCCATGGAATTGCGCGCGCCAACGAAGCTGGCCACTTTTTCACCGTCGCGATACAGCGTGCCTTCGATCTCGCTGAACTTGCGATGGCCGATGAAGGCATTGCCCTGGCTCACCGCCTCGGTGATCTCCACCACCAGCACCGCACCGCCGTCACTGGGATCAACCTGATCGACACGCTGGATATCCACGCCCATCTTGCGGCCGAACTCTTCGGCGTAGGCGGAAAACTTTTCCTGGTAGTCGGTGCATTCCTTGCGAATCTTGCGCGCGACGTGCGAGCTGTCGGCATACGGCGTGCTGCGCTGCATGCGGACGGTTTCGGCGGAAACCGTGGTGGCAACGGCAAAGCCGCAGGCAAGCAGAGCCAATCGAATGGAGTGATTCATCAATTTCCTTGTGGTTGTTGAAAACAGCGGTGCATGGGGTGATTCAACCGACCATGCCGCCATTGACGCCAATGATCTGCCCGTTGACGTAGCTGGCGGCATCGGAGGCGAGGAAGGCGACAACAGCCGCGATCTCTTCGGGACGACCGGCGCGGCCGGCCGGCACCATGGCCTTGATTCGCTCGGGCGGGAAGGCCTCTTCGGCCATCGCGCCTTCGACCACGCCGGGCGCGACGACATTCGCGGTAATGCCGCGACTGGCCATTTCGCGCGCCAGCGACAGCGTGGCGCCATGCAGGCCGGCCTTGGCGGCGGCATAGTTGGTCTGACCGCGGTTACCGAGCATCGCTGCCACTGACGACACGCTGATCACCCGTCCCCAGCGCGTGCGCGCCATCGGCAGCAATAACGGTTGTGTCACGTTGAAGAAGCCGTGCAGCGACACGTCGATCACCCGCTGCCATTGCGCGTGGCTCATGCCGGCCATCGGCGCGTCGTCGTGGATGCCGGCGTTGTTGACCACGATCTGGATCGGGCCATCGGCCAGCAGGACTTCCGTCGCCGTACGGCTGGCCTCGGCGTCGGACACATCGAAAGCCACGGCGGTCGCACGATCACCGAGATCGGCGACCAGGGCTTCGGCGCGTTCGATACCGCGATTGGCGTGGACGATGACATGGCAGCCGGCGGCATGCAGGGCGCGACAGATCACGCCGCCCAGATCGCCGCTGCCACCGGTCACCAGCGCGCGTCGCATCGTATTGCTCATGGATTCTCCTCGGCAGGTGGCGCGACCGGTTGCAGCATCACCGCGGCGCGACCGCTGGCCAGCTTGCGGCCGGCATGTTCGATGCGGAATTCGTACTGCCAGCCGCTCTCGCTGTTGAGCAACACCGAGGCGCGCACATCCAGCGCCACCGGCAGGTCGTCGATATGGTCAACATGCAGTTCTACGCCACGCAGCGACACCAGCATGCCCGGTCGCGCCTGGCCGCCTTCTTCGCGCGCCAGCAGACCGCCATGTACGGCCATCGCCTGCGCGCCGTATTCGCACAGATGCACCGCGGACAGCTGGTCATCGCGACGCAGCGGATTGTCCTCGCGCTGGTGCGTCCAGCTGCGCGCATGGATGCGTCGCGCATCCCATTCGATCACCTCGTCGAGCAGGCACATGCCGCCCTGGTGCGGAATCAGCGCCATCAGCGTCTCGCGATTGACCGGCGCCTCAGCCATGTCGCGGCGCCTCCGCCAGCGCGGGTCGTGCCGCCAGCAGCGCGGCCAGCACGAAGTGCAGCACCACGCCAAGCGCCACCGTGGAGCCAATGGCGCGCAGCACCGGAATCTGCGAGCTGCCCAGCAGTGCGAATACCAGCAGCGTGGAAGCGGCGCAGACCATCAGCGAATGCAGGGTGCGTCGCTGGTCGGCGGCATCGGATTCGGCGCGCTCGAAGAACAGCGCGTAGTCCATGCCAAGGCCAGCCGCGAGCACCATCGACACCAGATGGAACAGGTTGAACGGCACCGCCGCCGCATGCAGCAAGGCCACGATCAGCGCCGTGCCCAGCGTCACCGGCAACAACACGCGGCCGGCCCGGCGGAAGGAACGCAGCGCCAGGGTGACGCCTGCGGCCAGCAGCAGGCCGGCCAGCGCCATCATGGTGAGCACGCGGCCGCGCCAGGCCGAAGCCAGCGATTCGGCCGTCGCCTTGAGATCCAGCAGCATCAGGCCTTCGTGCTGTTCGGCAAAAGCGGCGAGCGCCTGCGGATCATGCACGCCACTCAGCGATATCAGCGCCAGCGCGTCATCGCCGGCGCTGTCGGGAACGTGCAGCAGGCCATCGATGCGCAAAGCCAGCGGCGTGTCGGCGAGATCCGCTGGCTGCAGCGGTGGCAGGGATCGGGCGCGCTGCACCGAATCGAGGAAGGGGTCGAACGCGCCCGGCTTGAACGGCAGATCGGTCATGGCCTGCGACAACGAGGCGCGCAGCGTTTCGGCATCGGGCAAGGCCTGCTGGCGTGCGCGCTGGGTGGCCGTGGACGGCAGGTAGCGGGCGGCAAGGTCGTAGCTGTCGATGGCGCCGTCCTTGACCAGCGCATCCAGCGGCGATGCCAGCCGTTCGCTGGCGCCAAGCACGGCATCGATGTCCTGGCCGTGCTGCACCAGCAGCCAGCGCACGTCGGGCGCGGCGAGTTCACTGCGCAGCTCGCGATCACGATCGATCAGCGGCTTCGGCACCGGCGTGAGCGCGCCGAGATCATCCTGCCACCAGGCATGCGGGCGCAGGATCATGGCGACGCAGAAGAACGCCAGCGCCAGGCTGGTCCAGCGCGGCAGGTGGCGACTCAGCAGGCGACGCTGCACCCAGTGCGGTGGACGCGTTTCGGCAAGGTCGAGCTTCGCTGCCGGCAGCAGCGCCGGCAGCAGGAAGCGCGTGCTGAGCGCAGCCACCAGCAGGCCGGCCACGGTGAACGCGGCCAGCTGGCGCAGTCCATCCACGCCGGCAAACAGGAAGACGAGATAGGCAAGACAGCTGGAACCGACGCCGGCGGCCAGCGTCGGCCAGATCGCGCGCGCCGTGTCGATGCCGCGCTCGCCGGGACGACGATGGCTGAACAGGTGCACGGGATAATCCTGCGCCACGCCCAGCAGGGTGAAGCCGAAGGCCAGCGTGATGCCATGCACCTCGCCGAACAGCGCCGTGCAAGTGGCAAGACCGGCGATGGCGCCGCTGGCCAGCGGCAGGGCGCCGAGCAGCGGCAGCGACAGGCTGCGGTAGGCGAGGATCAGCAACAGCAGCAAGCCGATTCCGGCGATGCCGCCAAGCACGCTGGCCTCGCCACTGGTGCGCGCCGCCATGCGCTCGGAAAAGGCGCCCGGACCGCTGACCTCCAGCCGGCCGAGGTCGCCATCCGGCAATGCGGCATAGGCGGCACGCAAGGCGGCCAGCGCCGTCTGCTGGCCCGCAGGGTCAAAACCGGCGGCGCGGGTTTCGGCCACCAGCAGCGCTTCGCGGTGATCCGGCGAGAACCACAGGCCGTCATAGCGCGCGGGTTCGCTGGGTGGCGTCCAGCGCTCGACCACGCGCAGGGTTTCGAGGGTCGGATCACTGGCCATCAATGGCGCGATAAGGCCAGCAGCCGGCGATGCCAGATCGCGCAGGCGCGACTGCAGCGACTTGCCGAGCTGCTCGGCGGACAAGCTGCCTTCACTGGGTCCGGGCGACAACAGGTAGCGATAGTCGCGCAGCGCATCGGGAACACTGTCGAGGTCATCCTCGCCGTTGCCGACGAACACGAAACTGTCGTCGTCGGCCAGCGCCTCGCGCAGACCGCGCGAGCGTTCGGCCAGCACATCCGGTTCGGCACCGGACAACGCAATCAGCAACAGCCGCGAACCCGGTCCCTCGCCCAGTTGCTGCAGCAGCAGTCGCTGATCCGCGGTGCGCGCCTCCGGCATGAACAGGCGCAGATCGCCGCTGACCTTCAGCGTCTTGGCGGCCCAGCCGGCCAGCAGGGCCAGCGCCAGCGCCCAGAGCAGCGCCAGCAGCCAGCGGCGGCCGGCGGAAGCGGCAAGCGGCGCGTCACTCATCGATGTGTTCCGGCGAACCGCCGCACAGCGCGTCGCGCGCATCGTTGTCGACCGCGGCGGCGGCGGACTCGGCAACTCCACCCACCCACATGCGGCTGGTTTCGCCACCCTGCTGGATCAGGTCCACGCAGCGCAGGTCATTACCGGAGCCCAGCAGCGCCATCGACTCGACCTTCTTCGCCAGGCGCGGGCTGCTCGGCGTCAGTTCGATACGCCACTGGGCGTCGTCGCCGCTGACGTCCACACTGAAGTACTCGCGCAGCGCCGCGGCGTCGCCATCCAGCATGGCCTCGAAGCCGGCGTTGATAGCCACCAGTTCCGGCGCGCGCTTCAGCGAGAAGCGGCGCGTGCGCTCACCGTCGCGTTCGACGCTGACCTTGCCGTCAACGATGCTCATGCGCTCGACATACGGCCACTCGACCGCCTTGGTCAGGCTGCCCGCGCGCGGCTGCTCCAGCAGGCCTCGAAGCAGCAACGGCTCGGCCAGCAGCGGCGACTCGCGGCGTTCGAAGAAGCCGGTGGATGCCGGCGCCGGCTGCGCGATGGCCGCCAGCAGCGTGGCGGCGTCAGGCGCTGCGGCCTGGCTGGTCGCCGCCAGAAACGGCAGCAGCAGTGCGGGGAGTCGGGTCATTGCCTTGCCAGAAATCATAGAAATTGAACCAGTTGAACGGCGCCAGCCGCACGTAGTGCTCCAGTCGACCGGCATAACGCGCCTGCAGTTCCGCCAGCTGCTGATAACGATGCGCGCGCGGAATCGCCACGGTATCGGCAAACAGTTCGAAATGCAGGTCATAGCGGCGACCGCCGCGATACAGACCGAAGCACAGCACCACCGGCGCCCTGAGTGCCGAGGCAATCAGGAAAGGCGCATTGGGAAACGGTGCTTCTTCGCCAAGGAAGGGTACGCGCTGCTGCGCCTCGCCAGGCCGCGCGCGATCCACCAGCAGGCCGACCAGCGCGTTCTGCTGCATGGCGTCGTTGATCGCCAGCGTGATGGCGCTGCCGTCCTGGCCAGCGTCGATCACCGTGGCGGCGATGTCCGGGCTCAAGGCTTCCAGCAGCTGGGTGATGGCCTGGTTCTGCTGGCGATCCATCACCACGCGCACCAGCGCGTCGGGCCGCTCGCGCGAGAGCACGCGCAGCGACTCGAAGCTTCCGTGGTGCGAGCCGAACAGCAGCACGCCGCGACCCTTGTCCATCTGCTCGTGCAGCATGTCGAGACCGTGGACCTGGATGTCGAAGCGACGGAACTGGCCGGATAGCAGGAACACGCGATCGAGGATGGTCGATGCGAAGCAATGGATGTGCCGCGCGACTTCCCACAGCGAAGCCGGACGTCCCAGCACACGGCTGAGATAGGCGCGCGAGGCTCGACGTTCGGGACCGCGCACGATCAGGAAATACAGGGTGATCGGAAACAGCAGCAGGCGGCTGAGCACGCGACCGCCATACTGCGCAATGGCGCGGATCAGCCAGATGGCGAAACGGCCGCCACCCTCCGGACGTTCCTTCCAGTTCGCGCTCACGCGAAGCAACTCCGGCTCATGCCTCGTCGACCTTCAGTTCGCCACTGGCCAGCAGGTTGGCGTCGACATCCAGCACACGGAAACGCACCCGCGCGCCCTCGCGATTCCATTCGATGCGCGCTTCCTGCTCCGGCAACAGCGGCCTGAGGAACTTCACCTGCGGCAGGCCAGCGACACGCTCGCCATCGACAGCGACATCGAGCACGCAGGCGATCACGCGGTCGAGGATCAGCACGCCCGGCACGGTCGGCTGGCCAGGAAAGTGGCCCGGCAGGCTGGGATGCAATGCCGGCACGCTGAAGCTGTGGCTGCCGCTGGCTGCGCTCATCGGCCTGCCCCGCGCCAGAACGAAGGCCCGAGTCGCGCGACGCGGCCAAAGAAATCGCCGATGCCGTCGTAGGGCTGGTCGGGGAACTGACGGCGACGCCAGAAATATTCCAGCAGGAAGAAGGCGCCGATGATCAGGTAGTTGAGCAGGTTGGCGAACAGCGACCAGCGCTCCAGTGGTTGCGGCCACGGCGGTGCGATGCCGAAGGTCGACAGCAGTCCACCCGGCGTCGCCATCAGCGCCAGCCACAGGCTCCATGCGGCCAGCCCCAGCAGCAGCATTGCCCAGGCCAGCGTCAGTCGGCGCGCATAGGGCGGAATCCGCGGGTCAGGCAGGTCACCGCCGTGGATGGCGCGCACCACGCGCTCGATCAGCGGCATCCGGCCGCGACCCAGGCTACGTGCGAAGTACAAACCGAGTGCGCCCGGGAACAGGATCGGCGGCAGCATCAGCGGCAGGTGTGCACCGCCATGGCGCGCCAGCGCATAGGCCAGCGCCAGCAGGATGAGCATGAGCAGCGCCAGCAGCCAGGCGCGCCGACGCAGCGGCCACAGCAACAGCAGGCCAAGACAGCCGATGGCAGCGATCGCCAGCGTCGAGGCAGCAACGGGCGAGTCAACGACCACCGATGCGTGGGCCAGCAGCGGGAACGCGATGCCCAGCAACAGCGGCAGCCAGCGGCTCACACCGTACGGTTCTGCTCGATGTGCTCGGACAGGGCCGCCAGCGAGCCGAAAATGCGTCGGTTGTCCTCGTTGTCCGAGCGCAACTGAAAACCGTAGGTCTTGGAAATCGCCAGCGCCAGCTCCAGTGCGTCGATCGAATCCAGACCCAGGCCGTCACCGAACAGCGGCGCGCCCGGATCGATGTCGGCAGCGCTGACGTCTTCGAGGTTCAGGGTGTCGACCAGCAGGCTGGCGAGTTCGGCTTGGGCGGGAGTCTGGGCGCTCATGCGGGATTCTTCTGTGGTTTCGACGAAACATTCAAATGACAAACCGCCGCCCGGAATTACCGGCCAGCGGGCCGCGTACCTTATCATGCGCGCCGACCCGAACGACCGCTTCGATACCTTGCAATCTGCACGCCCCACCACGGACCTTCGAACCGAGCAGAACCGCCACCACGATACCGATGTACTGGTGATCGGCGGTGGCCCGGCCGGCAGCACCGCCGCCACGCTGCTGGCGCGCCAGGGCTGGCGCGTGCGCCTGCTGGAAAAGGAGCGGCATCCGCGTTTCCACATCGGCGAATCCCTGCTGCCGATGAACCTGCCGATCCTGGAGCGCCTGGGCGTGCTGGAGCAGGTCGCGGCCATCGGCACCTACAAGCCCGCTGCCGACTTCCCTGGCGACGACGGCGAATACCGCAGCTTCCGCTTCGACCGCGCGCTCGGACGCCGTGATGATCACGCCTACCAGGTGCGACGTAGCGAGTTCGACCAACTGCTCCTGCAACATGCCACAGCCGAAGGCGCGGACATTGCCGAGGAAATGACGGTCGAGTCGGTGGAAGCACGGGACGATGGCGGCTTCCGCGTCAGCTGCCGGAACGCAGGCGGGGACGCCAGCAGCGTGTCGGCGCGGTATGTCATCGATGCCAGCGGCCGCGAGACGGTGCTGGGCCGGCAGTTCGGCCTGAAGCAGCAACATCCGCGGCACCGCTCGGCGGCGATCTTCGGCCACTACCGCAGCGTCAGCCGGCGACCCGGCGAGGACGCCGGCAACATCACCATCTACCGGCTGGCACGTGGCTGGGTGTGGATGATCCCACTGGCGGACGGCGTGATGAGCGTGGGCGCGGTCTGCGATCCGGACTTCCTCAAACAGCGCCGCGGCGCGCTGGATCGCTTCCTGCTCGACACCGTCTGCGGCAATGCCGATGCCCGCGAGCGCATGCGCGACGCCGAGCTCGTCGGCGAACCGCAGGCCACCGGCAACTATTCCTATGCCTGTCGCGAGATCGGCGGGCGCGGCTGGCTGCTGGTCGGCGATGCCTATGCCTTTGTCGACCCGATCTTTTCCTCGGGCGTGTTCCTCGCCATGGACAGCGCCGCGCGCGCCGCGGACCTCGTTGACCAGACACTGCGCGATCCGAAGCAGGAAACGCGCCTGCAACGCGAGTATCGCCGCCGCCTGGACCGCGGCCTGGGCGAGTTCACCTGGTTCATCGAGCGCTTCAACACACCGGTGATGCGCGAGCTGTTCCAGAACCCGCGCAACACCTGGCAGGTCGAACAGGCGGTGATCGCCATGCTGGCCGGTGATGTCTTCGACAACCGCCCGGTGCTGAAGCGGCTGCGCGTGTTCCGGCTGATCTATGCGATCACCGCCCTGCGCCTGCGCTTGCGTGGGCCACGCAAGGCCCCGTCCACCCGCGCGGAGGCCGCGTGATGGCCGCCGCCGCCGACCGCATGACCGCCGCGCGACCGCTGAGCGTCCGCTACCGACAGGCTGGCGATCCAGCAGAGCTGCTGGGGCCGAACACTCTGGCGCTGTTCGGTTTCGGCGATGCCGCTCCCCGGCAACTGGATGATCCGCGCTACCTGCATGTCGGCCTGCAGACGGCAGAATCCGCGCCCGTCTACGAGCTCTGGGAAAGCGACCGGCCAGTTGAGGCCTGGCGCGACGGCAATGTGGCCGGCGCCAGCGATGGCCGCCTCAGCTTTGGCTGGCTGGAGGAAGGCGAAGGCGAGGCCGGCATCCGGAGCGCATCCGAGCGGGCCTACCGGCGCTTCTTCGAACACCTGTCATCCAGACCACACTCGCATCCGCTGCGCATCTGGAACTACCTGGATGCCATCACCGATGGCGAGGGCGATGACGAGCGCTACCGCCAGTTCTGCGTGGGCCGCGCCGACGGCATGCATGACCATCTGGATGAATTTCCTGCCGCGACAGCCATAGGTCGTCGCGACGGCCAGCGCCATCTGCAGCTGTATTGGCTGGCCTCGGCGGATAGCGGCCGGCCGCTGGAAAACCCGCGACAGGTCGCCGCCTGGCAGTATCCGCGCGAGTACGGACCCCGCTCGCCCAGCTTCGCCCGCGCCATGCTGCCCGCCGCCGGCGCCGGCCTGCCGCTGATGCTGTCCGGCACGGCGGCCGTGGTCGGCCATCGCACGCAGCACGTCGACGACATCACCGAGCAGCTGGAGGAAACGCTGCGCAACCTCGACGCCCTGCTCGCCGAAGCGCAGCGACACGCCAGCCGGATCGACACCGTGTTCGGCCCAGGCAGCCCGCTGAAGGTCTACGTGCGCCGCCCCGATGACGTCCCCTGCGTCGAACGCCTGCTGTCGGAACGGCTCCCACCCGACACCCCGCGCCTGATCCTGCATGCCGACATCTGCCGCCGCGACCTGCTGGTCGAAATCGACGGTTTCCACGGCTGAGTCCCGTCAGGGAGCTTCCCGCGCTGGCGCTGCCGGCGCCTTTTCTGGTGGTCGCGGCGGCGTGTGGAACGGACGCTCCAGCAACCGCCACGACAGCGCTGAAACCACCACAGTGGCCAGCAGCGCGCTCCCCAGGCTGACCGCAAACCCTGCGTCGCGACCGGCCCAACCGGCTTCGCGCAACCAGCCCAGAATGGGGAAGTGCCAAAGATACAGGCTGTAGCTGATCACACCGGCTGCTCGAAGCGGCGGGTTGGCAAAGAGGACTCGCGCCACCTTCCCGCCCGAGGCCGCGCCGGCGACGATCAGCCCGAACGCCACCGCCAGCACGCTGTAGCAGAGAACAACCCAAGGCAGCTTCGCTTCGCCGATGAAGTCCCCCACGCCGCTAAGCAGTGCCGCCATGACCAGCACCAGCGCCATGCCGGCAAGCATCGCCACTCGCGGCCGCGCTACGCGGGCCTTCCCGACTGCCAATCCCGCAAGGATGCCGGCAAAGAACTCATCCAGACGCGACGGCAACTGCAGGATGGTGGTGTAGAAACGTATGCCGTCCTCACCCCAGTGTTCGATCGCACCCACGCAGGCGAAACGCCACGCCACGCTGAACACGATGACCGTCGCGAAAACCTGCCATGGCTTGAGCCGGCGAAACAGCAACACCAACAGCGGTAACAGGACATAGAAATCCCACTCCACCGGTAACGACCAGTACACCGGGTTCAGCGATTCTTGGAATACCGGCAACAGGTTTTCCGTCAGCGTGAACTGCGCAAGCGTCTCCCAGAGCGTCAACGGCCAGCTGCCGTCCACCCACCACGCCAGCCCAGCCAGCACCAGCAATTGTCCCCAGTAAGCGGGAACCACCCGGCCGATGCGCCGACGCCAGAAACGGCCCAGGTCGGGTCGTGGCAACCCGTCATGCACCGCACGCGCGAACGGCGCACCCAGCAGGAAGCCTGACAGGACGAAAAAGAGATCAACGCCCATCCAGCCGGCCGACAGGACATGCCAGACCGGTACGCCGAGCCACTCGATCCTGGGCGCTCCGGCCGTCTGCCAGGTGTGGAACAGCAGCACCCACAGCGCCGCCACGCCACGGAGCCCGGTCAGCGCCGGAATCTCGATGCGGACACGCTCCCCGGCGGCTTCGGCGCTGGAGTGGAGGCTTTCGGACACGGCTTGAGTCCCGTCGGATGATGGCGAATTGTGCCATCCCTGCCGGACACAACTTGGTTGCTATACTCGGCGGCGGCCCGGACCCCGGCACTGCCGGCGGTCCGACCAGGGAGGGAATGCCATCGCTGGTTTCGGCGATGCGTCTGGCCGGCAGGCAGCGCCTGCACCCACCTAGCCGTCTTGCGGAGTCAGGGAAGCTCCGTGGCGGTCGTACGACAATTTGGGGAGTAGGAAATGCTGCAACAATATGGTTTGTGGCTGGCACTGGGTTGCTCGGTGCTGGCAATCCTGTACGGCATCATCTCGACCAGCTGGGTGCTGAAGAAGCCGGCAGGCAATGAGCGCATGCAGGAAATCGCGGGGGCGATCCAGGAAGGCGCGCGTGCCTATCTCAACCGCCAGTACAGCACCATCGCCATCGCCGGCGTGGCGCTGTTCGTGGTCATCGGCTTCGCGCTGAACTGGCTGACCGCGATCGGCTTCCTGATCGGCGCGGTGCTGTCCGGCGCCGCCGGCTATATCGGCATGAACGTCTCGGTGCGCGCCAATGTGCGCACCGCCGAAGCCGCGCGTGGCGGCATCAGCCCGGCCATGGACGTCGCCTTCCGCGGCGGCGCCATCACCGGCATGCTGGTGGTTGGCCTTGGCCTGCTCGGCGTCGCCGGCTACTGGCTGATCCTCGGCAAGATGGGCATCACAGGCGAGCACGCGCTGCACGCACTGGTCGGCCTGGCCTTCGGTTCCTCGCTGATCTCGATCTTCGCCCGTCTCGGCGGCGGCATCTTCACCAAGGGTGCTGACGTCGGCGCTGACCTGGTCGGCAAGGTCGAAGCCGGCATCCCGGAAGACGATCCTCGCAACCCGGCGGTCATCGCCGACAACGTGGGCGACAACGTCGGCGACTGTGCCGGCATGGCCGCCGACCTGTTCGAGACCTACGCCGTCACCGTGATCGCCACCATGCTGCTGGGCGGCCTGATGGCCGAAACCGCCGGCACCAACGCGGTGCTGTATCCGCTGGTGCTGGGCGGCGCGTCGATCATCGCCTCGATCATCGGCGCCTTCTTCGTGAAGGTGAAGGCCGGCGGCTCGATCATGGGCGCGCTGTACAAGGGCGTCATCATCTCCGGCGTCATCGCCGCGATCGCCTTCTATCCGATCACCACCCAGCTGATGGGTGACAGCAGCTACGGCGCCATGAACCTGTTCTGGTGCGCACTGATCGGCCTGGCCCTGACCGGCGTCATCGTCTGGATCACCGAGTACTACACCAGTACCGACTTCAGCCCGGTGAAGCACATCGCCCAGGCATCGACTACCGGCCACGGCACCAACATCATCGCCGGCCTCGGCATCTCGATGAAGTCCACCGCCATGCCGGTGATCGTGATCTGTGCGGCGATCTGGGGCTGCTACGAACTTGGCGGTCTGTATGGCATCGCCATCGCCGCCACCGCCATGCTGTCGATGGCCGGCATGGTCGTCGCGCTGGATGCCTACGGCCCGATCACCGACAACGCCGGCGGCATTGCAGAGATGGCCGAACTGCCGTCGGAAGTGCGTGACGTCACCGATCCGCTGGATGCCGTGGGCAACACCACCAAGGCCGTCACCAAGGGTTACGCCATCGGCTCCGCCGCACTGGCTGCACTGGTGCTGTTCGCCGACTACACGCACAACCTGCAGGCGGCGAACCCGGGCGAGGTGTTCACCTTCGACCTCAGCGATCACATGGTCATCATCGGCCTGCTGATCGGCGGCCTGATCCCGTACCTGTTCGGCGCCATGGCGATGGAAGCTGTTGGCCGCGCCGCCGGCTCGGTGGTGGAAGAGGTGCGTCGCCAGTTCCGCGAGATCGCCGGCATCATGGAAGGCACCGGCAAGCCGAAGTACGACCGCGCCGTGGACATGCTGACCCGTTCCGCGATCAAGGAAATGATCATCCCATCGCTGCTGCCGATCGCCGTGCCCGTCATCGTCGGCCTGCTGCTGGGCGCCAAGGCCCTGGGCGGCCTGCTGATCGGCACCATCGTCACCGGCCTGTTCGTGGCCATCTCGATGACCACCGGCGGCGGCGCCTGGGACAACGCCAAGAAGTACATCGAGGACGGCAACTGCGGCGGCAAGGGCAGCGAAGCCCACAAGGCAGCCGTCACCGGTGACACCGTCGGCGATCCTTACAAGGACACCGCCGGCCCGGCGATCAACCCGCTGATCAAGATCATCAACATCGTGGCATTGCTTCTGGTGCCGATGCTGTAAATCGAGGACTGCAGCAAAGTCGCTGATCAGGATCATTGCACGCTTGATGGCACTCCTTCTGGTGCCGATGCTGTACGCAAGTTTCTCAATCAGCGATTGTTGACCATGGAAAACCCCGCTTCGGCGGGGTTTTCCTTTTGCGGCCAATGCGTACCCGTGACATTGGCGCCCAACGCTTGAGTACGGCCCTGGTCAGGGCGCAGACTTGCCCCGGCAACGGTCGATGCTCCACTCCCAATGTGGACAACCCGGCCAGCAACCAGGGGAGCCGCCATGGCATCGGGCGAGGCAGCAGAACATCCGTGCGTGACACCCGACTTGCTCGACCGCTACGCGGCCGGTGACCGGGACGCCTACAACCTGCTGTTCGAAACCATCTACGACGATCTGCGCCGGCGCGCCCACTGGATGGCAAAGAACGCGGGCAGAACGCTCTCCACCACGGCCGTTCTGCATGAGGCCTACATCAAGCTGGCCGGCGGCGAACTGTCGCTGAATGACGAATCCCATTTCTTTGCACTCGCGGCCCGCGCGATGCGCCAGGTCGTATTGAACGCCGCACGCGACCGTGGCGCGGAAAAACGCGGGGGCAACTTGGTGCAGACGACGATGAAGAGCGGGCTCATGGTCGGCGCCGAACCAGCCGTCGATTTCCTGTCGCTTGAGCAGGCTCTGCTCAGGCTGTCCGATGCCAGTCCACGGCTGGCACAGGTGGTTGAACTGCATTTCTTCGCCGGCCTTGGCTTCCCTGAAATAGCCCGTTTGCTCGAACTCTCGGAGCGGACCGTGGCAAGGGACTGGCGCGCCGCCCGGGCGATCCTGCAGCTACAGCTGGACAGTTCGGCGAATCCGACCGATGAGCCCGCCTGATCCGGCACGGGTTGCCGAGCTGCTGTGTGCAGCACTGGAGCTGCCGGAAAGCGAGCAGGCTGCATGGGTGACATCGCAATGCGCAGGCGATGAAGACCTGTCCGCTGCTCTGTTGCGGCTGCTCGCCATCGATCGCCGCACCGATCTGGCCATCGACCACCCGCTGGAAGCCTTGGTCCCGATGGATGCATCGTCACCGGATGAAGAACCGCCTCCGCCAGAGCGGATTGGCGCATTCCGGATACTGCGAAAACTGGGTGAAGGCGGCATGGGCAGCGTCTGGCTTGCCGAGCGTGTCGACGGTGGCTTCCACCAGCAGGTCGCGCTGAAACTGATCCGGCTTGGCATGGACAGCGCGGCCGTGACGTCGCAGTTCCGTCGTGAGCGGGAGTTCCTGGCCAGCCTGCAACACGCGGATATCGCCCGCCTGCTGGATGGTGGCGTCGACGACCGGGGCCGTCCCTGGTTCGCGATGGAATACGTGGAAGGCATGTGCCTGCGCGACTGGAGCGCACAGGTAACGGTCGATCTGAAGGCGAGACTGACCCTGTTCGCGCGCCTGTGCCGGGCGGTGGCCTACGCCCATCGCCGACTGATCGTGCACCGCGACATCAAGCCTTCGAACATCATCGTGCGAGCCGACGGCACGCCCTGCCTGCTCGACTTCGGCATTGCCAAGCTGCTCGGCGACGAGGATGGCGAAGCGACGGGTACCGCATCGGGCTTCCTGACCCGCGGCTACGCGGCGCCGGAACAGCTGCGTGGCGAGGCCATCACCACCGGTACCGACGTTTTCGCTCTCGGCATCGTGTTGTTCGAGCTGTTGACCGGCCTCAACTACGCGCGACTTCGCAAGCAGAACGCCGATCCAGGGCGACCAAGCCGGGCCATGAAGTCGGCCGATGACGCAGGCAGCCACAGGATTCCGGCGGCCCGCCTGCGCGGCGACCTCGATGCCATCACCCTGCGCGCGCTGGCCGAGGAGCCGGAGCGGCGCTACCCGACCGCCCAGGCCCTCGCGGATGACATCGACAACCATCTGGCCGGCCGCGCGGTCCAGGCCCGACCGGACAGCATGCGCTACCGGATCGGCAAGTTCGTCCAGCGCCACCGCGCCGCCGTGGCGATCAGTGTCGCCAGCATCCTGTCACTGGCCGTGATGAGCGGCGTGGCCTTGTGGCAGGCGCGCGCCAAGACCATCGAGGCGGAAAACGCCCGGGTAGCCCTACGTCGCTCAGAATCGATCCGTGAGCTGTTGGGTTCGATCTTCCTCACCGCCGATCCCAACGCCGGGCGTGGCGTCGACATGACCGTCGGCGAACTGCTGGCCCCGGCGCTTGAACGGATCCGCAGTGAGGCCGCCGACGACCCGGCCGTTGCCGCCTCCCTGCTCGAACATCTCGGCAACACCTTTGTCTCGCTGGGCGATGACGCCAGTGCCAAGGCAGCTCTGGCGGCAGCGCTGGAATTCAATCACCGCGCGGATCCGCCATCAGCGGCAATTGAAGGCATGGCGGCAGCCCGGCTTGCCCACTACCGGGCACTGGACGGCGAAACCGGGCCGGCGCTCAAGGACCTTGAGACCATTGTTGGTCGCCTTCGTGACGGCGGACCAACCGAGCAGCCGGTCCTGGCCACCGCGCTGGACCTGCTGAGTGCAGTGCAGTACCAGTCCGAAGAGGTTGATGCCGCGCTGGCCAGCTCCGCCGAATCATTGACCATCTGGCGTGCACTTGGCGATGCCCATGCCAGCAACTACCTGCACGCGCTGGTCGGGCACGCCGACCTCGCGGCGGCCGCCGAGCACAACGAGGAGTCACTGGAAACTGCGCGGTTGGCGCTGAATCACCCGCTGATGAGTGGGGACGCACCGCCCGGCCTGAAGGCAGCCGTATTCGGCGCCAATGCGCGTGCCCTGCAGGCGCTGGGCCGCTACGAGGAAGCCGAGCCGGCCATGGCGCAGGTAGCGGCGGCTTTCGGCGCGGCATTCGGCGAAGCCAACGGCCGCACCTACTACTGGCACTACCGCCACGCCCAGGTGTTGCAGGCGTTGGGTCGGCTCGACGAGGCCCAAACCATCATCGACCACCTGATCGCCAACCCGGTCGAAAACGACCAGCCCATCGCCCGCATCGCCTACGCCGTAGTGGGGGCGGACATCGCCCACGCCCGCGGTGCCAGCGATGCGGCAGCGCGCATCGACGCCGCCGTCACGCTTGCCTGCTCGGAAAACGGCCATCCGCGCTTCTGCGAGAAAGCCCGCGGACTGCAGGCGGACTGAGCCCGATACCACTCCCTGACCGGCGCGCACCACGCCAATCCTGCCCGGCGCGACCGGTTTGGCGGCGGCCATGTCATGTATTGACGGCTTTCCGTGTTTGAAACGGTGAGGACGCTGATTCCGGTGTCCGCCCGTTTCACGGAGAGGCTCATGAATCGTTCCCATCCAACCTGCCAGACGAACCGCCCGACCATCGCACGCACCCTGAGTCGGCACGTCCTGCTGTTGCTCGCCATGCTGGTTTCGTCCTTTTCCAGCGCAGCGCTGGCCAATGTCTACTGCATCGACACGACCTCCACGTCGCTGACCCTGTCGCTCTGCACCGCCGCGCCGGGAGATTGCTCGCTGCGAGGCGCCTTCGCTGCCGCCGAATCGGCGCCGGAGGGCAGCACCGTGGATATCCGCGTCCCCGCTGGCAGCTACACGGCCGCCGCTGGTCTGTCGTTCCAGCCCGGCGGCAGCAATGACAGCAAGACGTTCACCTTCAGCGGCGGCTGGGATGCCACCTGCAGCACGCACACGATCGACCCGGCCAACACCGTCATCAACGGAGAAAACGGCACCGTGGACGGGGCCTTCGGCTTCCATGGCGACCAGCACAGCATCGTCGTCGAGGGCCTGACCTTCCTGAATTTCAGCAACTTTGAAGTGCTGGAATACGCCTGCGGCACCTTCGATATCTGCCCGGACACGCAGACCATCCGGGTGCGCTACAACCACTTCGACGGCGGAAAGCGGATATGGCTGCACGCCGATGACGCCAGCACGCTCAGCTTCAGCAACAACCTGGTGACCCGAATGGATTCCGCCACCGACGTGATCCGCTTCGAGTACAACAACAACGAGAACAATCCCGGCTTCGCCTACAACACGCTGGCCGGCATGCATTGCAGCAACGGCAGCAACAGCGCCGTGTACATCCGCTCCGAGCTCAGCGGCAGCCGCATCCACCACAACATCTTCCAGTCTACCGGTTGCGCAGCGGACCTGAACCTGGTGTTTGCCGGCATGGTGCTGACCAACAATCTGTACGGCTCATTGGCTGGCCAGCCACCGACCAGTCAATCGGGGAACATCGTCAGCACCAATCCGGGCTTCGTCGATGCCGCCGGCGGAAACTACCACCTGAAAGAGAACGCTCCGATCTCGGTCGCGATCAACAGCGGCCTGAGTCCCTTGGCGGCCGCGCAGCTTGGCGTGGTGTTCCCCAGCCAGGACCTCGACGGCCCGGCCGGCAAGCGGGTGATCGGACAACACATCGACATCGGTGCTTTCGAGTCGTCGATCGATGACTCCAGTGTCATCACGGTGAACAGCGACAAGGACGACACCCTAGCCGATGACGGCAAGACCACGCTGCGCGAGGCCATCCTTTCGGCCAATGCGACGCTCGGCAACCAGAGCGTCCGCTTCAACATCCCGGGCGGATGCCCGCACCTGATTCTGCTCGGATCAGCACTCCCGGACATTACCGACACCGTGGAGATCGATGGTTACTCAGAGCCGGAATCATCGGCGAACACACTGGATACCGGCAGTGATGCCGAACTGTGCATCATCCTGATCGCGCAGAGCGGCACGCTGCCGCAGATGCTGCAGGTCCCGCAGTCCGCCGCCCCGGACACCAGCCTGACGGTGAAGGGCATCGCTTTCGCCGGCGGCACCTTCGGCAGCGGCAATGCAACCGTGTTCCTGCGCCTGCGTGGTGGCGACAACCACCTGATCCAGGGCAACGCCTTTGGCGGCACCGGTCCGGGCAGCATCGGCGACCTGGGACAGCCGATCTTCGGCATCCAGATCCGCAACGATGCGGAAAACGTGCTCATTGGCGGACCACTGCCCGAGCATCGCAACAGCTTCGGCGGCATGAGCTCGTCCGCCATCGTCATCAACGACGCCACCAGTGGCGATACCACACCACACACCATCCAGAACAACTACATCGGTCTGAGCGCCAGCGGCACGGTCGCCGAGCCCATCGGGCTCAACGGCATCTACGCCAGCAACTCGCCCAACGTGCGCATCTACGACAACGTCATCGCGGCGGTCCCGAGCTCGCCAGCCATCGCCATCAGCGGCGCCACCGCCTCTGGCTATCAGATCCGCGGCAACCGCATTGGCATGAACGTGTTCAACGTGGCGACAGCGGCCTACCGCGTAAAGACTGGCATCTCCATTTCCAGCGGCTCCGGTGGCCACGATATCGGCAGCGCCTTCAGCAACACCCAGTCCAACCAGATCGCCAATACCGGTGGCGCCGGCGTCAGCATCGCCAGCAGCGCCGGTACCGGCACGCTGGTGCGCTCCAACCGGATCTTCAACACCGGCAACGACGGCGCTGGCCTGGCCATCGACATCGGCACGCTGGGCCAGCTGGCCAACGACGCCGGTGACATCGACACCGGCGCCAACGACGGACAGAACTGGCCGAGCATCACGGCATCCGCAGACAACATGGACGGCACCCGCGACATCACGGTCGTGCTCGACAGCCTAGCCTCGACCTCCTACCAGATCGACGTTTACCGCTCACCAAGCTGCGCCGGAGGAAGCCGCGGCGGCGACCTCTACCAGAGCGTTCTCGCCGTACAGGACACCAGCGATGGCAGCGGACACCTGAGCATCAGCAGCACGGTCAGCGGCAGCGGCGGGCCGGCCTACCTGACGGCCATCGCCACCGATCTGAACACCGGTTCGACCAGCGAGATCAGTCCCTGCTTCGACGAAGCGCTGAACCTGGTGCCGGAGGTCTTCTCCGACGGTTTCGAATAATCGGCAGCAGCGACAACACAGAAGCGCCCCGGACTTCCGGGGCGTCTTTGTTTTTGCCATCGCGAACAGGCAACATTCGTCAGTACGGCTCCAAGGACAGGCGCTACCAGCGCCGGCCAATTTCACAGCCGCGCCATCACATTGCTGAACCCAGGAGAAGTCCGATGCACCGTCGTCCGCTCCCGTTCGCCCGCCCTGTCATGGGCATCGCTTCCCTGCTGATCCTGTCCATTGCCAGCACCTCTGCGTTCGCCACGATCTGCCGCGTCAAGACGGACGGCGCCGGTGGCGTTGACGGCAGCGACTGGGACAGCAATGCGCTGGTCTTGAATGCGGCACTGGCAAAACCCGAATGCATCGGCCCCGGCAACGAGATCTGGGTGAAGCAGGGTGTCTATCGCGCCGCTACCGACATCATGTCCCGCGACCTGTCGATCAGCATCCCGGCTGGCGCGCAGGTCTATGGCGGCTTTGCCGGCATCGAGACGCTGCGCACCCAGCGCGATCCGGACAGCTACCCGACGATCTTCTCCGGCGACATCGCCGATGACGACGTCGACGGCAATAACGACGGCATCATCGACGACGGCAACGACATCAACGGCAGCAACAACATGCATGTCGTGCTGCTGGACGGAAACACCACGCCGATTACCACGGACACCGTTCTTGATGGACTGGTGATCACCGCGGGGCAAGCGGTGCCCATCCCGGACCCTGGCGGTGTGCCCACCTATGGCGGCGGCATCCTCTGCCAGGCAGATGCATCCGCGACATCGGAATGCAGTCCGACCCTGACCAATCTGCGCCTGATCGGCAACCGCGCCAGCAGCCAGCGCACCGGAGGCAGTGGCGTTTTTCACCGCATCGCACGAGGCGGGCGGGGCTGCGGCCGTGATTTCCGACGGTAGAGGCAGCGGCAATCGCGCCACGTCTGGCGCCGCCATCAACATTGGCGCCGCGCTTTATGCACCCGGGGACATCCCTAGCTTCGATCTGACACTGAACAACAGCCGCTTGAGCGACAATCATGCGGTCAGCTCTGGCGGTGCCATGGCTTTCGTCGGCGTCGGCGCCGGTGTCGACGGAAGCCTGACCATCACCGGCTCGGAATTCTTCAACAACCTGACCGACAGCAGCATCGACACGGACGAGAGCGGTGGCGGTGCCCTGATCGCGGCAGCCCTCTACGGCGCCAGCCTGACGCTGGCCATCGGCGACTCGGCCTTCAACGGCAACCAGGTCGGCACTTATGGCAGCGGCGGCGGTATTCTGGCATGGGCCGTGGAAGGCACGATCAACGCCACCCTCGAACGCCTCGGATTTGCGGAGAACACCGCCAACGGCGACGGTGGCGGCCTGTACCTGCGCTCCTCCGCGTATACCAACAGCAGCCAGACCGACCTTAGCTGCAACAACGCCGGCACCCCCAGCGGCTCGGCGAGCCTGCAGGTCAGCATCGGCAACGTCACCTTCAGCAGCAACGCGGCGTCCAATGGTGGCGGCGTGACGCTGGTGAACGGCCCGGACTGCAGTCTGGATGCCACGTTCGCCAACGTGACGGCGGTAGGCAACGTCTCCTCGGCAAGCGAGGGCGGCGGCATCAGATACTTGTCGACAACGCCATCCAATCTCAACGTCATCAACAGCATCCTCTGGGACAACTCCGCCTTCGGCGAACTCCAGCTGGGGACCGCCGGCAGCACGACACCGAACGTCACCCGGAGCGTGGTTGAAGGTGGCTGCCCCTTCTTTGCCAATTGCAGCCTGGTCGACGCAAGCGATCCGATGCTGTCCGGCGCTGGCGATCATGGCGGCGTGGGCTTCACCTACCTCCCGGACCCTGCCGGCTCGGCGGTGGACGCCGGCGACGACACGGTTTGTGCAAGCGCGCCCGTGGATGGCGTCGACCAGCGCGGCGTGACGCGGCCGCCCATGGGCTGCGATATCGGCGCGGTCGAATACCGCTTCGATTCCGTCACCCTCAATGTCAGCGTGACCGGCCCGGGAACCGTGGACGCCAACACGCCACCCACGCCCGATGCCGGCGGCATCGCAGGCTGCACCGAATCCGGCGTCGGCTGTTCGGCGGACTACCTCGGCGAATCGGTGGCCTTCACGCCAATCCAGCTCAGCGCGACGCCCGGCAGCGGGCATCACGTCGAATGGGGCGGCGACTGCGCCGCCGATGGCAGCGTGATGCTGGATGCCTCGAAAACCTGCACCGCCACCTTCGTCACCAACATTTGGGGTATTGGCGGCAGCATCAGCGGACTGGGTGCCAACGGCCTGATCCTGAGCCTCAGCGCAGATGGCGGAAACATCTTCGAGGCCATCGCACCCACCAGCGGCAGCACGGTATTCGCCTTCGCCGCGGATGTCCCGTTCGACGCCGACTATGCGGTGTCGATCAACAACCAACCCGCCGGTCATTCCTGCCAGATCAACAACGCCAGCGGCACCATGCCCGACGCGGACGTCAACGATGTCCAGGTCGTCTGCACGCCGTCGCCAGAGATTTTCGCCAACGGCTTCGAATAGTCACGACAGCGCGGCGTTCCGATGAGCGCCGCGCTCGCATCAGGGCTCAGCAGTTCTCGTACTTCCAGTTGCGGCGCTTGCCTTCGGCCAGCCACTCAATGGCCTGCGCCAGGCGACGCTGGCGGGTTTCCTCGCGCTTGGCTTCGGTAATCCAGTCGACGTACTCGCGCTGATGACTGGGTGCGAAGGCGTCGAACGCCTTTGCGGCCTTACCATTGGCATTCAGGGCCTTGCGCAGGTCATCCGGCACCGAAGGCGGCGGCTTCCGCGTGACCTTCTTCGCTGCCTTCTTTGCCGGACCCGCGGCATTCAGCGCCGCCGCCGAACGAATCGCATCGATCATCGCATCGTCCGACGGCAGGTCCGCCACTGATTCGATGCGCCGCAGGTTCACCGAGCGGCCATCTGCCGTTTTCAGCTTGGCCAGCACCGGCAGCTCCTTTGCCCGCCAGAACACCACGGCGGCATGCGCCTTGAACGACCCCATGCCAAACACCTGGCCGTTGTCGTCGAACCACGGCGCGCTCCAGCGCATGCGCTCCTCGGCCTTCGGGCAGGCCTTGTGCGCCAGCGTGCGCAGCTTCTTCAAGATCGGCTGCGCGAACGGCGCCACGCCGGCGATGTAGTCGTCCACTTCCGGAATGCGCTTGCCCATGGTCACTCCCGTGATCGAAAGTCGTCGAAGAGACCACGATACTACCGCCTGGCCGCGAGCGGCGGTCGCGCATTTGCGACCTGCAAGCGCTGGCCGCCACAATGCAGGCAACGTGAGGGGAACCACCGCCATGACCTGGATCGTCGCCGTATTCATCACCATCGCCGCGCTGCTGGCGCTGCTGTTCAACCGGCTGGTGCGTGACCGCAACCAGGTCGCGGCGGCATGGAGCGATGTCGACGTGCAGCTGCAGCGCCGCCATGATCTGGTGCCGCGACTGGTCGAGGTGGTGAAAGCCTATGCCGCGCACGAGAGCGAACTGTTTTCGCGACTGGCCGCCGAACGCAGCGCGTCGCTGCATGCCGGCGGCATCGGCGAGCGTGGCGACATCGAACAGCGCGTGGATCGCGATGCGAGACAGCTGCTGGCGCTGGCCGAGGACTACCCCGACCTCAAGGCGAGCGAGAATTTCGCCCAGCTGAGTTCACAGCTGGTGGAGGTGGAGGATCACCTGCAATACGCGCGACGTTTCTACAACGGCTCGGTGCGGCAGTACAACACGCGCTGCGAGCAGTTCCCGCACTTGCTGATCGCCCGCGCCTTCGCCTTCCACCCCGCCGAATTCTTTGCCGCCGAGGCCGACAGCCGCGGCGCCGTGGAGGTCAAACTGCCATGAAGGTCTTCCGCTTCCTGCTGGTCGTCACGCTGGCCCTGCTGGCCTTCGACACTCGCGCCGACGAACGCATCCTTGACTATCAAAGCGACATCCGCGTTGAAACCGATGGCGCGATGCTGGTGACGGAAACCATTACCGTCCAGGCCGAAGGCAGTCAGATCAAGCGCGGCATCTACCGCGACTTCCCCACCACTTATCGCACGCAGCTGGGGCATCACTACGTTGTCGATTTCGACTTCCTTGGCGTGGAGCGCGACGGACAGACCGAGGACTGGCACAGCGAAGGTCGGAGCAACGGCATCCGCATCTACGTCGGCAACAAGGATCGCTACGTCGACAGGGGCGAGCACCGCTACGTGCTGCGCTATCGCACCAGCCGTCAGCTGGGCTTCTTCGAGGATCACGACGAGCTGTACTGGAACGTCACCGGCAACGGCTGGGGCTTTCCCATCGACCAGTCCAGCGCCGAGATCCACCTGCCGGAGTCCGTGCCCGCCAGCCAGCTGAAAGCCTTTGGCTACACCGGCAGGCAGGACTCCCTGGAAGCGGCGCTGGAGAGCGAAGTGGTCGACGGAGGCGCGCGTTACCACGCCACCCGACGCCTCAGCGGCGGCGAGGGGCTGAGCGTCGTGCTGGAGTTCCCGAAAGGATTGATCGCCGAACCGACCGCGGAACAGGAGCTCCGCTGGCTGCTGGCCGACAACGCCAACCTGCTGGTCGGGCTGGCCGGTTTTCTGCTGCTGCTCGGCTACTACGGCTGGATGTGGGTGCGTTACGGCCGCGACCCGGAGGCCGGCGTGCGCATGCCGCAGTACGAACCACCGAAAGGTTTCTCGCCGGCGTCGCTGCGCTTTGTGCGGCGCATGGGCTACGATAAGACCTGCTTCGCCGCCGCCCTGCTTGGCCTGGCCGCCAAGGGCTGGCTGACCATCGAACAGGACGACAAGAAGAAGGTCACGCTCACGCCCACCGGAAACCGCGTCGACCATTTCGCACCCGGCGAAAAGGCCCTTACCGCGAAGCTCTTCGGCGGATCCACCGCGCCGGTCAAACTGGAGCAGAAGATCCACCAGACGGTGCAGGCGGCCATCGCCGCGCACAAGGCCTCGCTGGCTGCCGACTACGAGAAGAAATACTTCTTCACCAACACCGGCAAGTGGGTCGTGGGCCTGCTGATTGGCGTGGTGACGCTGGTTGGCTCGCTGCTGTTCATTGAAGGCGACCAGAAGTTCGCCGCCATATTCCTGTGCTTCTGGCTGAGCATCTGGAGCATCGGCGTCACGGCGTTGGTATCGGCAGCCATCAAGGCGTCAAAGACAGCGAATGGCGTGGGCGGGACGATTGGTGCCCTGTTCCTGTGGTTCTTCTCGCTGCCGTTCCTGGTTGGCGAACTGGGTGGCCTGATCGCGCTGGCCTTCATTGCCGGCTTCGGCTTTGTGCTGCTGTTTGGCCTGATCATCGGCACCGTGGTCGCCTTCTACCAGTGGATGAAGGCGCCCACGCAGGACGGCGCGCGCCTGCTGGACAAGATCGAAGGCTTCCGCTGGTATCTCGGCGTGGCCGAAAAGCAGGAGCTGGACAGCCGTTACCACGTCAAGGCGCGGCCGGAGCTGTTCAGCGAATACCTGCCCTACGCGCTGGCCCTGGACGTGGAGCAGGCCTGGGCACAGCGCTTTGCCGATTCGCTGACACCTGCCGAGATGGAGCAGGCCCGACCGACCTGGTACCACGGCAGCAGCACCTTCAACGCGGCAAGCCTGACGGCGGTCACCAGCGGCATCAGCAGCGGCATCAGTTCGGCGGTGTCGTCGTCATCCAGCTCGCCGGGGTCCAGCAGTGGCAGCAGCGGTGGTTCCGGCGGCGGCGGTGGCGGCGGTGGTGGCGGCGGTTGGTAGTGCGCGCGATACGGGACGCCTTTCTGAAAACGTATGCAGCTCCGGCCTTCCTGCCCGACAGCGCTATGCTTGCCGGCAACGAAGGGGATGACTGAATGAGCAAACAAGCCGCGTCGCTACTGGTGCTTTTTGGCGCCACCGGCGACCTTGCCCAGCGCATGCTGCTGCCGGCGCTCTACGAACTGGAGCGAGACGGCCTGCTGCCGGAGTCGATGAAGCTGCTGGGCTCATCGCGCAGCGAGATGAGCGATGCCGGGTTCCGCGATCACGTCGCCGAGGCGGTTCGTGGGCACAGTGACGACGTCGATGCCCCGGCACTGGAAAAGCTGCTCGCGCGCAGCCACTACCAGGCCGCCGACAGCAACGACGAATCGGCAATGGCATCGCTGGCGACGCGAATTGGCGAGCTGCGCGACGGCGACGTGGTGTTCCACCTGTCCACTGCGCCACGACTTTACGCGCCGATCTGCGAGGCGCTGGGCCGGCATGGCTTCGGTGGGCCCGGCACTCGCGTGCTGCTGGAAAAGCCCATCGGCCACGACCTCGCCAGCTCCTGCGAGATCAACGACGGCGTGGCCAGCGTGTTCAGCGAGGAGCAGATCTTCCGCGTCGACCACTACCTCGGCAAGGAAGGCGTGCAGAATCTGATCGCGCTGCGCTTCGGCAATGCCCTGTTCGAGCCGCTGTGGAACGCGCGACACATCGCGCAGGTACAGATCACCGTGGCCGAAACCGTCGGCGTGGAAGGTCGTGGCGACTACTACGATCACTCCGGCGCCATGCGCGACATGCTGCAGAACCACCTGCTGCAACTGGTCTGCCTCACCGCCATGGAGCCGCCCTCGCAGTTCGATCCCAGCGCCGTGCGCAACGAGAAGATCAAGGTGCTGCGCTCGCTGCGGCCAATCGGCACGCGCGACGTGGGCAATGTCAGCGTCTGCGGCCAGTACGCCGAGGGCGCGATCAATGGCAAGGTAGTGCCCGGCTACCTGCAGGAACTGGGGCGCGACAGCAACACCGAAACCTTCGTCGCCCTGCGCACGCAGATCGACAACTGGCGCTGGTCCGGTGTGCCCTTCTATCTGCGCACCGGCAAGCGCATGCCGCGACGCTGCACCGAGATCTACCTGCAGTTCAAGGCGGTGCCGCACTCGATCTTTGGCGAAAGCGGCCCGAAGATCGATCCCAACGCGCTGGTGATCCGCCTGCAGCCGGAGGAGCGCATCGAACTGATGCTGATGAGCAAGACGCCCGGCCTGGACCGCAGCGGCCTGAAGCTGTCGCAGGTGGCGCTGGACCTCGACATGCATGACGTCTTTGCCAACCAGCGCCGACGCAGCGCCTATGAGCGCCTGTACCTCGATGCGCTGGAGGACAACGGCACGCTGTTCGTGCGACGCGATGAGACCGAGGCGGCCTGGCAGTGGGTGGACGGCATCCTCGATGCCTGGCGCAGCGAGGGCATCAAGCCTCGCAGCTATCCGGCCGGCACCTGGGGACCGAGCAGCTCGGTGACGCTGACCGAACGCCACGGCCACAGCTGGCGCGAGTGACATGGGCTGGCGCGAGATCGACTACCCGGATCGGGATGCCATGGCAGACGCCGTGGCCGAGCGGCTGGCCGACGCCGCGGAAGCCGGACTGCGCGCCCGCGGACAGGCCTGGCTGGCACTGGCTGGTGGCGGCACGCCGCTGCCCGCCTATCGTCGCTGGGCGGAGCGGCATCCACCGGATGCGCGCGTGCAGTTGCTGCCCACCGACGAACGCTGGGTTTCCGCAAATCATGACGCCTGCAACCTGGGCCAGCTGCGCGCCTGCTTCGGCGAGCAGCCATCACCACACGTGCTGCCCCTGGTGCCAAACGTGGCGGATGGCGAACCCGATGTCGCCGTGGCCAAGCGCAGCCTTGCCGGTCTCAGTGGGCGCTTTGATGCCGTGCTGCTGGGCATGGGCGCGGACGGTCATTTCGCCTCGCTGTTCCCCGGCGCGCCGGAACTGGCGGCCGGGCTCGACCTCGAAGGCAAATCACCTGCGCTGGTTGTCCATCCCGACCCGTTGCCGCCCGAAGCACCGTTCACGCGAGTCAGCCTGAGCCTGCCTCGCCTGCTGTCCACGCAGCGCCTGCTGCTGATGGTCAGCGGCGACGCCAAGCGCGAGGTGATCCGTTCGGCCCAGCGACTGCCCGATCCGCGCCGCTGGCCGATCGCCGCGCTGCTGCACGCCAGCGATGCCACCGTCGAAATCCACTGGAGTCCCTGATCCGATGTCCCTGCACCCGGTCGTCGAACGCGTCACCGAACGCATCCTTGAGCGTAGCCGAGATTCGCGACGCGACTACCTTGAACGCATCGAGGCCGCGCGCGAGCGCTCACCGGCGCGCGCGCGGCTGAGCTGCGGCAACCTCGCGCACGGTTTCGCCGCATCCGGCGATGACAAGCCGATGCTGCGCGGCAAGCGCGGGCCGAACATCGGCATCGTCACCGCCTACAACGACATGTTGTCGGCACACCAGCCGTTCCGGAACTACCCGGAGCTGATCCGCATGGCCGCGCGCAACGCGGGCGGCAGTGCGCAGGTCGCCGGTGGCGTGCCGGCGATGTGCGATGGCGTCACCCAGGGTCGTGCCGGCATGGAGCTGTCGCTGTTCTCGCGCGACGTCATCGCCATGGCCACGGCGGTATCGCTGTCGCACGAGATGTTCGACGCCGCGCTGCTGCTCGGCGTCTGCGACAAGATTGTCCCCGGCCTGCTGATCGGCGCGCTCAGCTTCGGCCACCTGCCGGTGATCCTGGTACCCGCCGGACCGATGCCGTCGGGACTGCCGAACAAACAGAAGGCTCAGGTGCGCCAAGCCTATGCGGAAGGCAAGGCCAGCGAGGACGAACTACTCGACGCCGAATCCGCGTCGTACCACTCGCCCGGCACCTGCACCTTCTACGGCACCGCCAACTCCAACCAGATGATGATGGAGATGATGGGCCTGCACATGCCGGGCACCGCCTTCGTGGCGCCGAACACGCCGCTGCGCGATGCGCTGACCGTGGCGTCCACGGAACAGGCCTGCCGCATCACCGGCCTCGGTGACGACTATCGACCCATCGGCCATACCGTGGACGAGAAGGCGATCGTCAATGCCATGGTCGGCCTTGCCGCCACCGGTGGCTCCACCAATCACGCGATCCACCTCGTGGCCATCGCCCGCGCCGCCGGCATCCGCATCGACTGGAACGACCTCGATGAACTGTCGCGCGCAACGCCGCTGCTGACCCGCATCTATCCCAATGGCAGCGCCGACGTGAACCATTTCGCCGAGGCAGGCGGCCTGCCCTTCGTGATCCGCGAATTGCTGTCAGGCGGCCTGCTGCATCCGGACATCCGCTGCGTGCACGGCGGCGACCTGCATGACCAGGCGCGACAGCCGGTGCTCGATGGCACCACGCTGCGCTGGGATGCACCACCGGATACCACTGGCGACGGCGATGTGCTGCGTGCGCTGTCGCAGCCCTTCGATGCCGAAGGCGGCCTGCGCAAGCTCGAAGGCAACCTGGGTCGCGCCATCGTCAAGGTATCGGCGGTCGCACCCGAACTGCGCAGCATCGAGGCTCCAGCGCGGATCTTCGAATCCCAGGACGCACTGCTGGCCGCATTCAAGGCAGACGAGCTGCAGGGCGATTTCGTGGCGGTGGTCCGTGGCCAGGGACCGCGGGCGAATGGCATGCCGGAACTGCACAAGCTGACGCCGACGCTGTCCGCATTGCAGTCACGCGGTCAGCGTGTGGCGCTGCTCACCGATGGCCGCATGTCCGGTGCATCGGGCACGGTGCTGGCGGCGATCCATCTCACGCCGGAAGCCGCCTGCGGTGGCGGCATCGCGAAGCTGCGCGAGGGCGACCACATCCGCATCGACAGCGAGGCCGGCGAAGTGGTGGCGCTGGTGGATGCCGGCGAGTGGAATGCTCGCGAATCGCTCATGCCCGATCTCGCTCCCAACCGCCACGGCGTCGGCCGTGAGCTGTTCGGGCTGATGCGCGCCAGTGCCGCATCCGCCGAGGAAGGTGGCGGCGCGCTGTTCCTGGAGGGCTGACATGGCAGTGGCATCAACCGGCGAAACCGCGCTGGACGGACTCGACCTGATCGCCGACATCGGCGGCACCAACGCCCGCTTCGCGCTGACCGACCCGGGCGCGCCGCGACCCGAGCTGCTGCACCTGCAGCGCCTGCCGAACGCCGAATTCGCCAGCCTGCAGCATGCCGCCGAACACTACCTGTCGCAGGTCGGCGCGCGTCCCGCACGTGCCGCCATCGCGGTGGCCTGCCCGGTGGCTGGTGACGAGATCCGGCTGACCAACCGGGCCTGGTCCTTCAGCCGCTCGGAACTGCAGCAGGCACTTGGACTGCGCCAGCTCGAGATCATCAATGATTTCGGCGCGGTGGCCTGGTCGGTGCCATCGCTGGCCCGCGAGGACCGCATCACCCTGCACGGCGATCCGAACGCCACGCTGGCGGGACCGGTATCGGTCATCGGCCCCGGCACCGGCTTCGGCGTGGGCCTGCTGGTCGGCGACCCGGTCAGCGGTTGGCGCGTGGTGGAAACCGAAGGTGGGCACGTCAGCTTCGCGCCGCAGGGCGAGGAAGAGCGCGACATCGCGCGCTGGGTGTCAGCGCGTTTCGGTCGTGCCAGCAACGAGCGCATCCTGTCCGGCATGGGCCTGTCGCACATCGACGCCGCGCTGGGCGGCGTGGCGCCACCCAAGGGCGGTCCATCGCTGCGCGAGCCCGCCGACATCGTCGAAGCCGCGCTCGAAGGTCACGACGTCCTCGCTCGCCGCACGCTGGCGCGCTTCTGCGCCATCCTCGGCAGCGTGGCCGGCGATACCGCGCTGGTCCACGGTGCGCGCACGGTGGTGATTGCCGGCGGCATCGTGCCGCGTTTCGTGCCGTTCCTTCGCAGCAGCGCCTTCCGCGAGCGCTTCCTCGACAAGGGCCGCTTCGCCGCGCACCTGGAGTCGGTCGCCATCCACGTCATCAGCCACGGCTGGCCGGGCCTGCTCGGCGCCGCCGTGGCCCTGCGTCAAAGGGAATCCGCATGAACGAGTCAACGTTACGCAGCATGCTGCAGCAGGCGCCGGTGTTGCCGGTGATGGTCATCGAGGACATCGATCACGCGGTGCCGTTGGCGCGTTGCCTGGTGGATGCCGGCCTGCCGGTGCTGGAAATCACCCTGCGCAGCAAGGTGGCGGTGGAGGCCATCCGCCGGATTGCCAATGAAGTCGATGGCGCCATCGTCGGTGCGGGAACGGTGCTGGATGCCAAGGACCTGCACGCGGTCAAGGACGCCGGCGCGCGCTTCGCCATCGCGCCCGGAGCGACGCCTGCCCTGCATGCCGCCGCCATCGACAGCGGCCTGCCGTTCCTGCCGGCTGTCGCCACCGCGTCGGAACTGATGTTCGCCATGGAACAGGGCATCGACACCTTCAAGCTGTTCCCGGCCGCGGTGCTTGGTGGCACAGCGCTGCTGCGCGCCTTTTCCGGACCGTTCCCGGAGGCCCGCTTCTGCCCCACCGGCGGCATTGATGCGGCCAGCGCACCCGACTATCTCGCGTTGCACAACGTGCTGACGGTGGGTGGCTCGTGGATGGCACCAGCGCGGCTGGTTGCCGCGAAGGACTGGGACAGGATTTCGCAGCTCGCCACCGAGGCCGCTGCGCTGCAACGCAACAAAGGCTGATTTTTCGCCTCCGGCAAATCGCTGCACAATGCCTGCATGGCGGCAACCTCCACCAAGCCCAAACCCACGTCATTCGACATCGCCTACAAGGCCGGCGTCTCGCAGGCCACGGTGTCGCGCGCGCTGCGCGGCAGCCCACTGGTCAGCGACGAGACCCGGCGCAAGGTGATGGCGGTTGCCAAGGAGCTGAACTACAAGGTCGACAAGAACGCCTCCAGCCTGCGCCGCCAGCACGCGGAAACGTTGGCACTGCTGCTGTTCGAAGACACCACGGACGACGAGTCGGCGATCAACCCTTTCTTCATGTCACTGCTGGCGTCAATCACCCGCGCCTGCTCGCGTCGCAAGTACGACCTGCTGGTGTCATTCCAGCAGATGGACAGCGACTGGCACGCCGAATACCAGGACAGCCATCGCGCCGACGGCCTCATCCTGCTCGGCTACGGCGACTACCTCGCCTACCGCAGCAAGCTCGAACAGATGGTCGCCGATGGCACGCATTTCGTGCGCTGGGGCTCGACCGTCGAAGACCAGCACGGCCTTTCGGTGGGCTGCGACAATCGCCACGGCGGCCGCATCGCCACCGAACATTTGCTGTCGCTGGGTCGTCGTCGAATCGCCTTCATCGGCACCAGCACGCTGCAGTGTCCGGAGTTCCTCGAACGCTACCTCGGCCACTGCGAAGCCCTGGCAGCTGCTGGCGTCACCCTCGATCCGCAGCTGCGCGTGGACGCCTCCATTTCCAGCGAGTCCACCGGACAGGAAGCCATGCGCCGGCTGCTTGATCGCGGCATCGAGATTGACGCTGTGTTCGCCGCCAGCGACCTGCTGGCGCTCGGCGCGATGCGCGAACTGGCTGCCCGAGGTCATCGAGTGCCAGAGGATGTGAGCGTGGTCGGCTTCGACAATATCCCGAGGGCGCGTTCGGCGACGCCATCACTGACCACCGTCGTGCAGGACACGCCGTCCGCCGGCGAGAAACTGGTGGACCTGCTGCTATCGGAAATCCGCGGCGAAACCGCGGAAAGCCTGATGCTGCCAACGCGCCTCGCTATCCGTCAGTCCTGCGGCGCGCCGGAGGCAATGCGCGATCAAGGCTGACGCGCAGCGCCGGATTGCTGACCGGCGCATCCAGCACCCAAACCCGCAGGCCGTGTGCCGACACTTCGCTGTCGAGTGAACCGCCCGCGCTGACCTCGCGTACTTCACCGCTTTCGACATCACGCCACGAACCAGGCTGCAATGAATCGGTGATCTCGAAGCTGGCAGGCGCATCGCCCTTGTTCAACAGCACAAGGGCGATCTGCGACTCGCCTTCGTGCTGGTACACGCGATAGAACGCGGCGCGATCACCAGACAGTTCGACATCCACCTGCAGGCCACGCTGCAGCGCCACCAGCGACTGCCGCAGCTTCGCAACGCGAATGAGCGCCTTGCGGATCGGATGCTGACGTGCCGCGGCAATGCCTTCGACGCCGAAATAGTTGCGGTTGCCTTCATGCTCGCCACGCCCGCGCATGAAGCCGCTTTCCGAACCGTAGTACACCGCCGGGATGCCACGTGCGGTAAACAGCCAGTTGTGCGCGTCGATGAAGCCGTTGTCATCGGCATCCAGGCGCGCCATGTCATGGTTGTCGTAGAAGGTCACCAGCTCGTAGGGATTGGCGTAGGGACCATCCACCAGATGCAGCGGCTCGGCCAGGGTCTCGAAGCCGGCCTGCCCGCTGCCAAAGGTGGCCTTCATGGCTGCCTCCATCGGGATATCCAGTACGCTGAGGCTGCCGCCGGCCGGCCAGGTGTGCGGGGCGATTTCCTCCGCCGTGCCCGGGTAGTGTTCGCCGAACATGAAGATCCCCGGGTGCTTCTCCCGGATGCGGGCTGCAAACACCCTCCAGAAGCTGTCCGGCATCCAGCGGATCGTGTCGATGCGCAGCGCGTCCACGCCCTGATCGATCCATTGCAGGTAGGCGCCGACCAGATAGTCCATAACCGCCGGATTGTTCTCGTTGAAATCCGAGAGCGTTACCAGCCCGCCGCTGGTGTTGTAGAAGGCGTGCAGCGGGTTGTGATCGGGATCCAGCTGGTCGAGCGGCAGGTTCTGATGATCGGCCAACAGCCGACCATCGGCATCGTAGACCTTGCCGTACTGCGGCTGGTCGAATGGCATGCTGTGCGCTGGCGAACCGTGGTTGCAGACGATATCCAGCACCACCTTCAGACCGTGCTGGTGCAGGCCAGCAGCGAGACCGGCGAAATCGAGATCCGTGCTGGGCAGGTGTTCGTCGAGCTTGTAGAAGTTGATGCCCCAGTAGCCGTGGTAGCCACTCTTGCCACCATCGGTGAACATGACGCCCCAGCGCGTCGGCTCGCTGCCGCTGAAGCTCTGGTCCGGGTTGTCCACGATCGGCGTCAGCCACACCGAACCAAAGCCCATTTCGCGGATGTAGTCGGCCTGGTCAAGCAGCCCGCGGAAGTCGCCACCCAGATAACCAACCCAGGCCTTTTCGCCATCCGGCCCCTGAACCGGACCACCCCATGTCGGGTAGTCGCCACCCTGGTCGCGATGGTCATTGCTTGTATCGCCGTTGACGAAACGATCGGTCAGCACGAAGTAGATCGGATCGGCGGCGAATGGCTCCAGCGTGCCGAAGTAGTCCGCAGGTGGTGGCGCCTTGACTGGCGAAGTCGATGCGGGTTCAGGTGCTCCGGAACAGGCCGCCAGTCCCAGCGACAGCAGTGCAACAGCAAAGACCCTCATGCAAGCTCCTGGTTCGCGCGGGCCATGTCGGCTTGCGGCTCGGGCACGCGAAGTACGCTGAGCCCGGCAATGATCAGGCTGACACCGCCAATCACCAGCGCCTCGATCGCATGGCCACCGAAGAAGGTCTTGAGCAGGAAGCCCAGCAGGCTGGCGGCCACCAGCTGCGGGATGACGATGAAGAAATTGAAGATGCCCATGTACACGCCCATCTTCTCGGCCTCCACGCAATCCGACAGCAGGGCATAGGGCAACGACAGGATGGACGCCCAGGCAAAACCAACGCCCACCATCGACAGCAGCAGCCAGTCCGGATCGCTGATCACGGTGATCGACAGCAGGCCAACACCGCCAAGGCAGGCATTGATCAGATGGCTGACGCGCAGCCCGAAGCGCCGCACCATCCAGGGGATCAGCATCGCCGCCAGCGCGGCGAAACCATTGTAGGCGGCGAACAAGACGCCGACCCAATTGGCGCCTTCGTTGTAGGCCGCTGACGTCGGATCGCCGCTGCCGAAATGCACCTCGGTCACCGCAGACGTGGTGTAGATCCACATCGCGAACAGGGCGAACCAGGAGAAGAACTGCACCAGCGCCAGCCGACGCATGGTGTCCGGCATTTCATGCACGTCGCGCACGATGCTGGCGAACATGCTCCGAGCGGCAAACAGCTGGCTCAGCAGCAGGGCCAATCCATAGCCGGCAATCAGGCCGCAGAGGATGTACAGCTGCTTGTCGAGGCCATAGTGGAACACCAGCACCGCCGCAGCCGCACCAACAATCAACCACGGCCAGCCCTGCGCCCGATTGCGCGCCGATGTTTCCGCTGACACGGGTTTGTTGGCGGCCGGCTGGAAATCATCAAACTCACGCAGCTCATCCGGGCTGTATTCGCGCGTGCTGAGCACTGTCCAGCCAATCGCAAGCAACAGCACCGCACCGCCAAAGTAGAAGGCATAGCGCACCGTGTCCGGCACCTCGCCCGGCCCTGCCGTGTTGCCAACGCCCAGCTTCGCCAGCAGGAAGGGCAGCAGGCTGGCCACTACCGAGCCAACGCCGATGAAGAAGCTCTGCATGGCATAGCCGGTCGGTCGCTGCTTTGGCGCCAGCTGATCGCCAACGAAGGCGCGGAACGGTTCCATCGACACATTGATCGACGCATCGAGAATCCACAGCAGACCCGCTGCGAACCACAACGTCGGCGAGTTCGGCATCACGAACAGCGCCAATGTCGACAGCACGGCGCCAGCAAGGAAATAGGGGCGGCGTCGCCCCAGCCCCGTCCACGTCCGATCCGACAGATAACCCACAAGCGGCTGCACCAGCAGTCCTGTCAGTGGCGCCGCGATCCACAGCATGGGGATTTCCTCCATGCTCGCGCCCAACGTCTGGAAAATGCGGCTGACGTTGGCGTTCTGCAGCGCAAATCCGAACTGGATGCCAAGGAACCCGAAACACATGTTCCAGATCTGCCAGAAACCGAGTCTGGGTTTGCTCTTCATGAACCCCTCCAAGGGTTGCAGCCGGACATCGAACGGGCGCTGCCGTCAGCCCGAGGATACGCGCTCACGCAGTCGGCCGACGGCCCGCAGGCGACAACTTCGCTTCAAAAAAAGAGGGCCCACCGTTCGGGGTGCGGTGGGCCCTTCAAGACTGTCCCTGAGACAACCGGTCAGAAGCGGTAACTGATGCCCAGCAGGTAGTTGCGGCCGTAAGCGAAGTACTGCCGTGGTGTCGCTTCGTTGCCGTCGTAGGCCGTGCGGAACGGCTCGTCGGTCAGGTTGCTGACCTGGAACAGGATCGACAGGTCCTTCAACGGTCCGTTCTGGAAGGCATAGCCCATCTGGAAGTCAACTACGGCCTCGCCCTGCTGGTAGATCTGCTCCAGATCGCCACCAAAGCCCTGCTGCGATCCGAGGAAGGCCGAACGACTGCGCCGGCTCGCGCGTGCCGAGAAGCCATAGCGTTCGTAGTACAGGGTCACGTTGGAGGTGTACTTGGAGAAGCCCGGCAACGGCTGGTCGGTGCCCGGCCCACCCGGCTGGATGTTGGTGCTGTTCTCGGTATAGCTGGCCTGGATGCCGAAGCCTTCCAGCGGCTCCCACATCAGGTCGAACGGCACCGACAGCGAGTACTCGATGCCGCGCAGGGTACCGCCCTCGCCATTGGCCTTGCTGCTGTACACGCCAATGTTGGAGGCCGGGGCATCGCCGCCGTCTGGAACCGGGAGACCGCTGTAGTCGACCAGCAGCTGCTGGTCATAGATGTAGGTGCGCAGGTCCTTGTAGAAGTAGCTGACCGAGAAATAGCCGCGTCCACCGAAATACTTCTCATAGGCCAGATCGAAGGCGTTGGCTTCCCACGGACGCAGATCCGGATTGCCTCCACCGCCGCTCCAGAACGGCGAAGAAAGTCCGGAACCCGGCGGTGGCTGATTGCTGCGATCAATGCCGAAGTCGCGGCTGGCACGCATGTCATCCATGCGTGGACGCGCGACCTGTCGCGCGGCGCTGAAACGCAGCATCTGCTCGTTGCTGAGTTCGAAGCTCAGGTTCAGGCTGGGCAGCACGTCGGTATAGCTGGCACCGCCCTCGATGAGCTGGCCGACTGGATTGCCCGAGAAGGTGGCGAAGCCATAGGACGTCTGGTCGACATCCTGAACCTGCACGCCGACGTTACCGCGCACACCCACCGAGCCGAGGCTGCCGTCGATGTCGGCCTGCACGAAGTAGGTGCGAACCGTTTCGTCGACTTCCCAGTTCTTGTTGGCGATGTCCGCATGATCCTTGATCAGGAACGTATAGACGCCGCTGTTGAGGATCGCGTCATAATCGAGGTTCATGATGCCAGTGCCGCCGAGCAGCTCGGTCATGCCACTTACGTACTCGCTGGGCACCTCGGCGAAGACGTTATCCGTGCAGCCGCTGGTCACGCACAGCGTGTTCTCGGTCGAGCCGCGGCTCTTGGTCCGATCGGTCTGGTTGACGCCAAAGCGGACGTCGCTCAGCCAGCTGGATTCGAT
The DNA here is from genome assembly GCA_024233975.1 of Rhodanobacteraceae bacterium. GTDB lineage: Bacteria > Pseudomonadota > Gammaproteobacteria > Xanthomonadales > Xanthomonadaceae > JACKOX01. The sequence continues at coordinate 50,321 of JACKOX010000002.1, read as the reverse complement.
GCTGCGGTTGAACTCGAAACGGTAGCTGTTGATGTCGTCGCGGATATCGAAATCCTTCAGGTAGCCTGCCTGGGCGCGATCACCACCCCAGCCGCCTGGATCGGCGAGCCGCAGGATGCTGGGATCGCTGTAGTCGAGTCCGAAGTCGAAGTCGAAATAGCCATCCGGATTGAAATGCGCCGTGGCCGTATCGCTCATTCCCTCAGCCAGCACCGAGTAGAGCTCCAGGATGCGTTCATCACGCTTGCCGCGCGAGGTGCCGAGATCGGCGGTGAAGGTCCAGTCTTCGGCGAAGGACCACTTGTGGTTCCAGCCGATCGAGGTCAGGCGATCCTCGTAGCCGTTGAAATCGTTGCGGACGATCGGGCGAACCCCGGTCCAGCTGGCCTCCGTGGCGACGCCGCCGGATCCATCGGTCCGGTCAACGAGCGTGGCGCCACCCCAGGTGGTGCCGAACTCCATGCCGCGCTCGTTCTCCTTTCGGTCGAAGCGCGAGTAATAGACGTCGAGCACCATCTCGTACTCGTCGTTGGGCTTGTATTGCAGGGTGGCCATCAGGCCATCGCGCGTGTTGTCGTTCTCGTAGTCGTAGAGCTGGCCGCCACCGATGGCGCCGTTGTCATAGCCCCAGGACTCGAACTTGTTTCCCTGCCCGGGGTTGTTGAGGCGGGCATAGCCCAGCGCCAGGCCGATGGTGTCGTCGGCGAACTGGTCGATGTACGAAAGGCTCCCGCGGAAGCCGGTCTTCTTGTCACCGTCCAGGCGGTTCATATCGCCACGAAGATTGAAGGCGACGGCCTGCTTGCCATAGTCCAGCGGGCGGATGGTGCGCATGTCCACCGTGCCGGACAGGCCCTGGCCGATCAGCGAGGCATCCGGCGTCTTGTACACCAGCACCTGGCTCATCAGCTCCGACGGATACTGGTCGAACTCCACGCCGCGACTGTTGGACATGCTGACCTGTTCGCGTCCGTTGAGCGTGGTCGTGGCGAAATCGCCGGACAGACCACGGATGTGGATGTCGCGGGCACGGCCACGATCACGTTGGGCTGTGATGCCCGGCAGTCGAGCAATCGAATCGGCGATGCTGACATCGGGCAACTTGCCGATGTCTTCGGCGGAAACCGCTTCGACGATGGACGTCGAGGCCTGCTTCACGTCGATGGCGCTTTCGATGCCGGCGCGGATACCCGTGACATGGATGGTCGCGAGCTCCTTTTCCTTGGCCTTTTCCTTCTTCGACTTGGCCTTGTCGGCCTGGTCGCCCTGGTCCTGCTCGGCGGTCTGTGTGTCCGCCTGCGCATGGGCGTGACCTGCCCATGCGAACAGGGCCGATGCGAGCGCAACGCTCAGCAGGTTTCGCTTCAGTTCCACGTTGTCCCCTCCCGGGTCTTGCTGGATGCTGCCTCGCCGCGATCCTTCCCCAAGGCGCGCGGCCAGAATTCACGGAACGGTGCAGTGTTCCGACGCGAACGATGTTAGCCACGTCGGGACGCATCGCGGCGATCCTGCATACGTATTCACGGCCAATACACGCCTTCATCGGCCAAAGTCAGGCCATTGCTTCCGTCTCCTCCGGGAATTTGCTGCGAGGCAGGAAGCCGTCCGGGACCCGTCTCATGTCGATCCGACTCATCGCTGCCTGTCCAATTGCCCTTGCGCTGCTGCTCTTCGGCTGCAACAAGACCGTCAAAGTCTCGACGGGGGATCTTTCGACAGCTGGAACATGCGGCCATGCATCCCCCGAGTACCTGCACACAACGTCGCCGGACTGGCGCGACCAGGTGATTTACTTCGTGATGACCGATCGTTTCGCCGATGGTGACTCGGACAACAACGATCAGGGCGAAGGCGAATACGACCCGGCAAGCCCGGCGCACTACAGCGGCGGCGACCTCAAGGGCCTTTGCCAGCAGCTCGACTACATCCAGCAGCTCGGCGCCACGGCGGTATGGATCACACCACCCGTGCTCAACCAGTGGTGGGATGGCGAGCAGGGCTTCAGCGGCTACCACGGCTACTGGGCCTCGGATTTCAGCCGCGTCGATCCGCACGTCGGCACGCTGGCGGACTACCAGGCGCTGTCCAGCGAACTGCACCGGCGCGGCATGGCGCTGGTGCAGGACGTGGTACTGAACCACACCGGCAACTACTTCCACTACGACCACGTGCCGCCAGTCGACGATCCATCCGAAGGCTATCGACGCAACCGCGACTCGAGACCATCCGCCGCGCCCGGCCAATGGCCGTTCTCGCTGAACGACCCCAACGACCCGGCGCAGCGCGAGGCGGCGATCTATCACTGGACGCCGATGATTCGCGATTTCCGCGACCGCGATCAGGAACTGCGCTTCCAGCTTTCCGACCTCGATGACCTGAACACCGAAAACCCGGTCGTCCGCAATGCGCTGTTCGACAGCTACGCCGGCTGGATCCGCCAGGTTGGTGTCGACGCCTTCCGCATCGATACGGCGTTCTATCTCACGCCATCACTGCTGCAGGACTTTGCCTGGTCGCGCGATCCCCGGCATCCCGGCATGCGCGAAGTCGCCCGCCACCTTGGCGCCGGGGATTTCCTGCTGTTCGGTGAAGGCTTCGGCAATGAGAAGCCCTACGAAAAAGTCGTCGAACGTCGTATCGACGGTTACCTGCGCGACGAAGCCGGCAAACCGGTGCTGCCCGGCATGCTCGACTTCCCGCTGTATTCGGCACTGGGCGATGTGTTTGCTCGCGGCCAGCCGACGGCCGTCCTCGCGCATCGGCTGCAGCGGTTGATGCGACCGGGACAAGATCCGGGCCTGCAGCCGCGCTTCGTGGACAACCACGATGTCGACCGCTTTCTCGCCAACGGCAGCAAAGCCGGCATGAGCCAGGCATTGCTGATGCTGATGACCATTCCTGGCATCCCGGTGATCTACTACGGCACCGAACAGGGTTTCCGCGGCCAGCGCGACAGCATGTTTGCCGGCGGCTACGGCTCGCAAGGCGTTAACCACTTCGATCAGAGCTCACCGCTTTATCGCCAGTTGCAGCGGATCATCGCGATGCGGAACGGCGATCCGCTGTTCCGCCGCGGCGCGCCGGTGCCCGTTTACAGCGATGCCTCCGGAGCAGGCGCACTGATCTACCGGATCGACTTCGACGGCAGGCAGATGCTGGTCGCCTTCAACAGCGCCGACCACCGGGCGCTCGCCGGACCCGTCGATGCCGGGTTGCCCCGCAACAGCGACCTGTCGCCGGTTTTCCATCTGGATGAGCAGGATGACAGCAGCGCCCGCTTCGATCCGGGAGGCCAGCTGCTGTTCGAGCTCGATGCGCATGCCGGCGTGGTCTGGGAAGTGCATCGTGGTCCGGAAAACCCTGTCGCAGCGGCTTCCGCTTCGATCCGTGATCCGCAGCTGGAGCCGATAGCCGACATCGTCCGCAGCGCGGCGCTTTCCGTCCACGGCACCGCCGAACCGGGTTCCGAACTGCAGCTGCTGCTGGACGGCAACATGGAGCGCGCAGCGGAAGTGCGCGTCATGGATGACGGCAGCTGGCAGGCCAGCGTCGATCTGGACGGCATGGTTGATCCGCAAACGCCGCACCGTCTGCAGCTGTGGTGGCCCGCGCAGCACCGGGTTTCCGCAGCGCGGGCATTCCATGTCCAACCGGACTGGAAAACCGTCGCCATTGCCGAAGACCCAAGCGATGACGACGGCGGTCCCAACGGCAGCTACCGCTACCCGCTGGACAAAGGCTGGTCTGGACTTCAGGCGGGCGATATCCGCCGCATCGAAGTCCAGGCCTGGCAGGGCTCGCTGCGGATCGCCATCGACATGGCGGAGCTCGTCGCCGCCTGGAATCCGCCGAACGGCTTCGATCACCTGGCGCTCACGGTCTTCCTGCAGCTACCGGGGCGCGAGGGCGGCTCGCCCGTCATGCCGCGACAGCAGGGTGAACTGCCGGACGGGATGCGTTGGCACTACCGCTGGCGTGTGGGTGGCTGGACGGCAGCCGGCTTCTCCAGCGTGGACGCGGATGCGGACAACGAAGGACAGCCACTGAAGCTGTCACCCCTGCTGGAGACAGATGGTGAGCGCCAGCGCATCCTGCTGACGATTCCGGCCACGTCCATCGGCCACCCAGCGAATCTCGACGGCGCGCGCATCTGGATCAACAGCTGGGACTTTGACGGTGATTACCGGCCATTGGACGACGACCCCGGTGGCTACCAGTTCGGCCATGGCGATGGACCAGCCGGCGCGAAATGGATGGACGCCAGCCCGATACTGCAGCTGGACATGCCTGATCGATAGCCACCCGCCGCGGGGTGGCACATCGATCCCGTACTTTGGAATCTAGCGCAGCGGAACGAAGCGTATGGCCTCGCCGCCGCCTGGCGCGATACGCAGCTGCAATCGATCCGCCGCGGTGACGGTCCGCGTCTCGCTCGCGAACGCGAAAGGGTTGCTGCGGAAATCGGCGTCGTCGCCATCACGATAGATCTCGGCGCGGTATTTCCGTTTCGGATCGAGGAACGACAGCGGAAGATCGATCTGCCGGCCGTGCTCGTCCGTGATCGCGCCGACGTACCACGCGCTGCTGTTGCGATCACGCCGGGCCATCACCGCGTACTCGCCCACCTCGCCGGCCACCAGCTGGCTGCTTTCCCAGTCGGTCGGCACCGCGCGCAGGAACGGCATCACCTCGGGATGCTCGGCGTAGTGCTCCGGCAGGTCGGCCAGCATCTGGATGGGGCTGTAGATCACCACGTACAGCGCCAGCTGCCGCGCCAGCGTCGAGGGGATCGGCGTGTCGCCACGCCCCTTCAGGCTGACGACGCCCGGCGTGTAGTCCATCGGACCGGACAACAGCCGCGTGTAGACCAGGTTCACCTCGTGGCTGGGCGGATTCTTCGGATTTCCCCAGGCGTTGTATTCCATGCCGCGGGCGCCTTCGCGCGAAATCCAGTTCGGCCAGGTACGACGCAAGCCGGTGTCCTTGATCGGCTCATGACTGTTGATGGCAACCCGGTGTTTCGCCGCCTCCTCCAGTACGCGCAGGAAGTGGTTCGACATCCATTGTCCGTCATGCCACTCACGACGAATCGGACCGCCCTCCACATCCTGGCGCTGTACCTGTCCGGCATCGCAGACGTAGCCGGCCTTGATCGCATGCACGCCGTGCTTCTCGGCCAGCGTCATCGCATCACTCAACTGGCGCTCGTAACGGCTGACCGCGCAGCCGGTTTCGTGATGCAGGATCAACTGCACGCCTTTCTTCTTCGCGTAGTCGGACAGCGTATCGAGGTCGAAATCCTCGCTGGCGCCGGCGAACTCGAATTCGCGCCCCCAGCCGAACCAGTCGCCGTTCCAGCCGCGATTCCAGCCTTCCACCAGCACGCCCATGAGGCCGTTGTCGGCGGCAAAGTCGATGTAGCGTTGGGTGTTCGCGGTGGTCGCTCCGTGCTGGTCACCGGCAGCCCAGCTTTCCGTCTGCAGATGCAAGGACCACCAGACCCCGGCGTACTTGCCCGGTTTGAACCAGCTGACGTCGCCCAAGCGGTTCGGCTCGTTGAGGTTGAGGATCAGATTGGAATCCGCCAGTCCGGCCGCATCGTCGCTGATCTGCACGCTGCGCCACGGCGTGGTCATCGGCAGGCTGCGCTTAGCGCCGCCCGGCGCCAGCTGCGCGCGCAGGCGCTGGCCTTCCGGACGCGTCAGCCACATGCCGGGATAATCGACCAGCGCCGCCTCATGGATGGCGACATGCAGGCCGGCATCGGTGCGCAGCGTCAGCGGCGTATGTGCGCGGCCGACCTGATTCAGCGGCGTGCGCTGGTAGAGATATTCATAGCGATTCCACTCACCTGCGGGAATCCACCAGGCGCTGGCCGGCTCGGCGATGGTGAACTCTGTCAGTTCATCCTCGATCTCGACGTGATCCAGCCCTTCCTGCGCCGGAATCGCATAACGGAAACCGAGGCCATCGTCGTAAAGGCGGAACACCACGTCCACGCGCACGCCGCTCCGCTTCTGCACGAAGTGCGCCGTCATCTCGGTATAGCGGTCGCGAACCAGTCGTCGCTCGCCCCAGGGCTGCTCCCAGGTTACGTCCTCTTCGCGGCGCTCGGCGTTCTCGAACTGGAGATAGCGACTCAGCGCACGCGCATTGCCCAGCAGCAATCCCAGCCGGGACGGCGCGATCACTTCGTCGCCCAGACGATCGACGCGATAGTCGAGTCGCCCATCACCATCCACCGACAGCGTGACCGACAGCACGTGGCCCGGCGACTCCAAGCTCGCCACGTCGGCAGCAGCTGCCGGCAAGGACACGGACATCCACGTCGCCGCCACGCAGGCGGCGATCCAAGTCCATCCAAGCCTCATGCCATCGGCGCCTTGCAGTAGCGCTCGATGAAGGCCCCATGCGTCGGCATGGCCTGCGAGCAGTTGGCGATCACCGCGCGCACGCCTTCCACGTGCTGCAGAACCTTCTCGTCGCCAAAGGCATCCACCAGCGGGTGGTAGCCCTCCGGCATCCAGCGCTGGCCGATCATCACCTGCACCCAGCTCGGTTCGGCGAACAGCTCGGCGTTGTCGCGGAAGAAGCGGCCGTGGGTGCGGAACAGCTGCATGCGGTGCTTCAACAGCTCGGGCACCTGCATGGTCCGGCAGTAGTCCCAGAACGGCGTGTCGTCACGCTCGGTGGCGTGGTAGTGGAGGATCAGGAAGTCACGGATTCGATCAAACTCGAAGTCGGTGTGCGTGTTGTATTCCTTGATGTCGATCGGATCGAAACCGGCACTTGGGAAGAAGGCGATCAGTCGCGCGATCGCCGACTGGATCAGGTGGATGCTGGTGGACTCCAGTGGTTCCATGAAACCGCTGGCCAGGCCCATGGCGATCACGTTGCGATTCCAGAACTTCCGCCGCTTGCCGGTGACGAAGCGCAGCACGCGCGGTTCGGTGATCGCAGCACCCTCTAGGTTGCCAACAACCCGCGCGCTGGCTTCGTCATCGCTGATGAAGCGCGAGCAGTACACGTAGCCATTGCCGACCCGGTGCTGCAGCGGGATGCGCCACTGCCAGCCGGCTTCCAGCGCGGTGGAGCGGGTGTATGGCGTCAGGGCATCGGTGCTTTCGCATTGCACGGCGACGGCGCGATCACAGGGCAGCCAGTGGCTCCAGTCCTCGTAACCCGTTTTCAGCGCCTGCTCGATCAGCAGGCCACGGAAACCCGAGCAGTCGATGAACAGCTGTCCGGCGACGGTATCGCCACTTTCCAGCGTCACTGATTCCACGAAGCCACTCTCACCGTTCAACGTGACGTCGACCACCTTGCCCTCGATCCGCTGCACGCCGCGCGCCTCGGCGTATTCGCGCAGGTAGCGCGCGTACTGCGTGGCATCGAAGTGGTAGGCGTAGCCGATGTCGGCCAGCGGCGAGTTGGGGCGGTCGTTCGCCGCCGGCAGGAACTTGCCGTCGCGCGCGGCCCGCGTGTTGATGGAATAGTCATCCATCGGGCCAGCGCGTCCGGACAGATTCAGCTTCAGCCAGTACTGGTAGAACGGCAGCGCGCCGAGGTCCTGACCGATCTTGCCGAAGCCGTGGATGTAACTGTCGCCCAATCGGCCCCAGTTCACGAACTCGATGCCCAGCTTGAACGAACCGCTGGTGCGACGGACGAAGTCCATCTCGTCCAGCTCCAGCGTCTGGTTGAACAGCTTGATCATCGGGATGGTCGCTTCGCCGACACCGACCGTGCCGATCTCATCCGACTCGATCAGGCGGATGCTGTGCTGCGGTCCGAGCACCCTGGACAGCGCCGAGGCCACCATCCAGCCGGCCGTGCCGCCACCCACGATGACCACGTCGCGAACCTGGGAATCCGTCATGCCTGATCTTCTCCGTCTGCCTTGCTGCCGCAGCCTTGGGTGCGGTCGTCCTTGAGGTTGGGTGGAATCACGTAGACCAGCGCGCTGCGCGGTGGAATGCGGAACTGTCCATGGCCCTGATCATAGTGCGCTTCGGTCCGCGGCCTCTGATCGGCCGTCGATTCGCTGGCCATCACCGGATGCAGCCGCCATGGCATTCCGCATTCGCCGGGCAGGCGCAATGTCGCGGAGGCCGCTGCGGGATTGAACAGCAGCAGCATCTCCGAAAATGCGGCGTCTTCCATGCCGCGACCATCCAGTCGCTCCACGATCACGCCCGGCGGCGATTCGCCCAGCAGCTTCGGAAAGCTCAGTCGTGAGCGGATCGCCTCCGCATCGGGCAGTCGAAACAGTCGCGTGCTGGCGCGGATGCGCAGCAGGTCAAGGAACGCCGCATTCATCCAGCGCATCGCCGCCGACGATGGCTTGATGTCGGGATCGGCAATCAGCGGCCGCATCTGCGGCCAGCTCGACGCGTTGTCATTCGCCATTGGCAGGCCGATGCCGAAACCGTTGTCGCTCAGGGTCCAGTCGATGCGGTTGAAGGCATCGCCGGAGTCGAAACTGTTGCGGTCCAGCGACTTGCTGCGCAGCTGCTCGATGCCGGCGTGGAAGTAGGCGATACCCTGACCGAAGGCCACCACGGCCGCCGCCAGCAGCTGCGCCTGGGCACGATCCATGGCCGAACTGTTGGTCGGCAGCTTGAACACATTGTTGTCGAACAGGGTCAGGTTGTCGTGGTTCGACACGTAGTTCACGACTTCATCCGGCTCACTGACGAAGCCGGCAGGCTGTCCCTTGTAGTCGATTTCGTCGAGGCGTCGTATCAGGCCGTCCTCGCCCGACAGCGTGAAGTCGCGCAACGAAGCGGCCAAGCCGGCGCGGATCCAGTCGGCTCTCCGCTCCAGCTCCCGGCGACTGTCGGCGTCATCTCTATCCGCCAGCCCGTTGCTCCAGCCCGGCTGCAGCAACGCCTCGCCTCTGTCGCAGCAACCGCCGCCGCGCACGCCATCACGGGCACGGTCATTGAAGCTACCGATGCCGCTGCCATCGAGTCGGCCCTGGGCTGCCTGCACGAAGCGCGCGCCGTCCTGGACCTCGCCGAAGTTCCAGCCTTCACCCATCAGCGCGATGTGCCGACCGGCAGCCGCATCCACCGCCAGCTGCAGTTGTTCCATGGCGGCGCGCGGCTGGTGGCCCATGAGATCGAAACGGAAGGCGTCGATGCGATAGTCGCGAACCCAGCGCACAGCCGTGTCGATCATCAGCTTCGCCATCATGCGCCGTTCGGTGGCGGTGTTCGCGCAGCAGGTCGAGCGCTCGACCTCGCCGACCGGACTGAGCCGCTGGTAGTAGCCGGGGACGATGCGATCCAACACCGAATGCAGCGCCTGTCCGCTGGCCGGCGTGTGGTTGTAGACCACGTCCATGCCGACGCGCAGACCGATGCCGTGTAGGGCCTGGATTGCCGCGCGCAGCTCGCGCACCCGCACCTCGCCGTGCATGGCGTCACTGGCGTAGCTGCCTTCCGGCGCGCCGTAGTGCAGCGGGTCATAGCCCCAGTTGTAGCAATCCCGGGCAGCCACCTCGGCAATCGCCGTCTGCAGGGCTTCGGGATCGTCGCCCTGTGGAATCGCTGGCGTGACGCAGCCGATTTCTGGAATGGACGCGATATCGAACACCGGCATCAAGTGCAGGTCGGTGATCCCTGCATCGGCCAAAGCCCTGAGGTGACGCATGCCGTCGCTGTCCGGATGACCGAAAGCCGCATAGTTGCCTCGATCAGCCTCCGGCACGCTGCTGTCGGCGACGGAAAAATCCCTCACATGCAGCTCATACAGCACCGCATCGACGGCATGCTCGGCAGGCGAAGGTCGCGGTGCATCCTGCCAACCTTCGGGCAGGGTGTCGGCACCCTTTAGATCAAGCACCTGCGAACGCCGCGAATCAGCCGACAGGCTCACCGAATACGGATCGGTCACCCGGTTGAGCACCCAGCCCGTGCCCGGCACATAGACCTCGACCAGATAGCGGTAGTAGCGACCATGGAGATCGCCCTCCTGACCCGTACGCCAGACGCCACTGGACGGATCCGGCTGCATGGCCAAGCGCTCGGCGGCCGCTTCCTGCGGTCCGGGAAAGACGCAGACATCGACGCGACGGGCGGTCGGTGCCCATAGCGCGAAGCCGGTTTCGTCCACTCCCGGCGCCGCACCCAGCGATGCCTTCGCGGCCTGCTCGCCAAACAGCGCATCCAGCAAGGCGCCAGACTGCAGCGCGGCCGCCGCTTCGACGCGGCCGGTGGCGTCCTCGCGAACCAACAGCGTCTGCCCCTGCATCCAGTCGACATGTTCGGCCAGCGTGCCGTTCGTCAGCCGCAGCCGCTCGCCTTCACCAAGATAGGCGAAGGCGACGGCTTCCAGATCATCCAGCGGCTCGTCGTCCTGGCGAAGCTCCAGAACGGCATCGGCGCCGAGCACCTCTTGCCCGACGGTCGCCTTCATCTGCCCGCTGGCCGCGTGATACAGGCGATAGCGGCCGGCGGTTTGTCCAGGCCAGATCAACCGGCTTCCGTCGATCCAGACAGCCGTCGCCGCCGGGTTGCCGGAAGCAGGACTAAGCGTGGTGGCGAAGTCATCGGCGTCGCAGTCCGCCAGTGACACCTGCGCCATGACCGAAGCGGTGAACCCCGACAGCAACAGGGCAGATAGCGAGATCGACCAGCGCCGCATCGACTCAGCCCGCATCAGCGACTGGCACCGGCAGCTGCCGCGGCATCAACCGGTCAACCAGCAGGATCACCAGCAGCGTCGATGCCAGGGTGATCGCCATCAGGTGGATGTAATGCAGCGGCGACCAGACGAAGGTGAAGATCGCGTACAGGGCCGCACCGAACACGAGACCAATACGTGCCGCGCGTCCGTTCACCCAGGGCATGGCCACGGCGGTGATGAAGATGGCCAGCACCGGCATGGAATACAGGCCGTTCAGCCGCTGCAGCGTGTCGACGATGCTGCGTGAGTATTCATAGACCGGCACCATCAGCAGCGAACCGATGGCGAACAGCAGGGCCACGCGCTGGCCGATCTTCTTTGGATCCGCATCGGCGTTCACGTAGCGCGCGTGGATGTCGCAGCTGTAAAGCGCGGAGGCCGAGTTGAGGCAGGAGTTGTAGCTGGACAGCACTGCGCCGGCGATCACCGCGGCGAAGGCGCCGGACAGCCACGACGGCAGCACGCCACCGACCAGCCGACCGTAGGCGGCATCCCCGATATCGCCATAGAGCTTGTAGGCGATCAGACCCGGCAGCACGACGATCAGTGGCATCACCAGCTTGAAGGCAGCTGCGGCATACAGGCCCTTGCGCGCCTCGTGCACCGAATTCGCCGCCAGCGCGCGCTGGGCGATCACCATGTTGGTGCCCCAGTAGAAGACGTGAATGAACAGCATGCCGGTCAGCAGTGTGGTCCACGGAATGTCGGAGTCCGGGCCACCCCACAGGGTCAGCCGCTCGGCGGGGATACCGCTGAGATCGAAGTCGATGGCCTTCAGCGCCAGCACGGTCACCGTGCCGCCCAGCACCAGCAGGCCGATGCCGTTATAGGTATCGGAAATGGCGATCGCGCGCAGGCCACCGAAGGCGGCATAAGCCAGGCCAACCAGCGCGAAGCACAGCGCGATCACGAATATGGGCAGGTCCAACCCGAACATGGACTTCATGAACAGCGAGCCGGTGTAGAGCACCACCGGCAGCAGGATGCACAGGTAGCCGATCAGGAACAGCACGGCGACGGCCGCGCGCAGCCCGGAGTCACCCAGGCGGCGCTCGATCAGCTCGGTGGTGGTCGTGCAGCCATAGCGGTAATAGAGAGGAATCAGCACATGCGCCAGCACCAGCAGGCCGGCGATGGCGCCGAACTCCCACCACGCCACCAGCGCCACCTGGGCGCCGTTCATGCCGACGATCTGCTCGGCGCTGATATTGGTCAGCAGCAGTGAGCCGGCGATATAGGGCCAGGCCAGTCGACCGCCGGCCAGGAAGTAGTCTCGCGCGGCGCTGGCGTCATGCTGCGCATGGCGGCATCGCCACCACGTGGCAGCGGCCACGGCCAACGTCAACGCCGCGAACACGGCGAACTGGATCAGGTTGTGCATGGCCCCTCCCGCCATCACGCCACTCCTAGCGTGCCCCGCACGTTAGGCGCAAGCGCCGCCGGTTCGTAGCGCCTTCGGCATGAATACGTTTGCATCCAGACCCCATCGTGGCACGGCTGGGTAAGCTGTCGAACCACGCCGTGAAGCTCACGCTTCCGGCTCATGGGAGGGACCATGCACAAATCGAACTGGTGGCATGGCGCGGTGATCTACCAGATCTACCCGCGCAGCTTCCTGGACATGAATGGCGACGGCGTCGGCGACCTGCGCGGCATCGAGGCGAAGCTCGACTACATCGCAGGACTCGGCGTGGACGCGATCTGGATATCGCCGTTCTTCCGTTCACCGATGGCCGACTTCGGCTATGACATCGCCGACTACCGCGATGTCGATCCGCTATTTGGCACGCTGGAAGACTTCGACCGCCTGCTGGCACGCGCCCATGTGCTCGGCCTCAAGGTGATGATCGACCAGGTGCTGAGCCACAGCTCGATCGCGCATCCGTGGTTCATCAAAAGCCGCGAGGACCGCAGCAACCCGAAAGCCGACTGGTACGTCTGGGCCGATGCGCAGCCCGACGGCACGCCGCCCAACAACTGGCAGTCGCTGTTCGGCGGCTGCGCCTGGCAGTGGGAACCGCGCCGCCAGCAGTACTACCTGCACAATTTCCTGGTGTCGCAGCCCGACCTCAACTTCCACAACCCGGAAGTGCAGCAGGCGGCGCTGGACAACGTGAAGTTCTGGCTGGACCGCGGCGTCGACGGCCTGCGCCTGGACGCCATCAACTTCTGTTTCCACGACCGCCAGTTGCGCGACAACCCGGCAAAGCCGCCGGAGCTGCGCGTCGGGCGCGGCTTCGCGCCGGATAACCCGTACGCCTTCCAGTACCACTTCTACAACAACACGCAGCCCGAGAACCTGGCCTTCCTCGAACGCCTGCGTGCGCTGATGGACCAATACCCGGATGTCGGCGCGCTCGGCGAAATCTCCGCGGAGGACTCGCTGGCGACCATGGCCGAATACACCGGCCCTGAACGCCTGCACATGGGCTACAGCTTCGAGCTGCTCACCGATGACAGCTCCGCCGCGTACATCCGCGGCACCGTGGAAACGCAGGAAGCGAAGATGCACGAGGGCTGGCCCTGCTGGTCGGTCTCCAACCACGACGTCACCCGCGTGGTGACGCGCTGGGGTGGCGCGGAACCGCATCCGGGCCTCGCCAGCCAGCTGCATGCGCTGGCCTGCTGCCTGCGCGGTTCGGTCTGCATCTACCAGGGCGAAGAGCTCGGCCTGCCCGAGGCCGACGTGCCCTTCGAGCTGCTGCAGGACCCGTATGGGAAGACGTTCTGGCCCAGCTTCAAGGGTCGCGATGGCTGCCGCACGCCCATGCCCTGGACCGACGAGGACGGCGCCGGCTTCAGTCAGGGCGATCCCTGGCTGCCGGTGCCTGCCGCGCACCGCGCGCTCAGTGTGTCGCGGCAGGAAACCCAGCCGGGCAGCCCGCTGCGACGCTTCCGCCAGCTACTGGCCTGGCGCGGTCAGCACCCCGCACTGACCGGCGGCGACATCCACTTTCTCGACCTGCCGGCACCCATCCTGGGCTTCGAGCGCCAGCTGGACGGCGAGCACGCCTTGTTGCTGTTCAACCTGTCCAACCAGTCCCGCGAGGTGAGGCTGGACGCGCTGGTCGGACTGACCGGCGACACCGGCCACGGCCTGCCCACGGCCGAGCCCGACGGCCCGCGCCTGACCCTGCCGGCCCGCGGCTTCTACGTCGGCTGGCGCTGATCCGACCATCGTCTGGAGTGCCAGCTCCAGCGGCTTGGGGTATCCTGCACGCCCTATATTGCACCGCAACAAACGCAGGAAAGTCATGGCTCCGCTCGAACTGGTCGCCTCCGGGCCCAATCTGCCCGACGTCATCAACGTCATCATCGAAATCCCGAAAGACGCCGATCCGGTGAAATACGAGGTGGACAAGGAAACCGGCGCGATCTTCGTCGACCGCATCCTGTCCACGCCGATGCGCTACCCCTGCAACTACGGCTACGTGCCGCATACGCTGTGCGGCGATGGCGATCCGGTCGACGTGCTGGTGATCCTGCCGCTGCCGCTGCTGCCCGGTTCGGTGATCCGCTGCCGTCCGGTGGGCGTGCTGAAGATGACCGACGAATCCGGCGAAGACGCCAAGATCGTCGCCGTGCCCACCGACAAGGTGTTCTCCGGCTACAGCCACGTGCAGGACATCGGCCAGGTGTCGCAGCACTGGCTGGACCGCATCGGTCACTTCTTCGAGCACTACAAGGACCTCGACAGCGGCAAATGGGTGCGCATCGACGGCTGGGAAGGCATCGAAGCCGCCCGCGCCGAGATCACCGCCTCGGTGGAGCGCTACCAGCAGTCGCCTGAGAAGCCCAACTTCTGAGCGCCGGAAGACAACTGCCGCAAACAGAAGGCCCGCCAATCGGCGGGCCTTTTTACGGTTCGGGATTGTGGCGCTCAGCCGTTCTCAAGCAGCCGCCTGAGATCAATCAGCGCGGCATTGGCGCGCGAGACGTAGTTCGCCATCACCAGCGAGTGGTTGGCGAAGAAGCCGTAGGGCGAACCGTTGAGCACGATTGGACTCGACAGCGGCTCCTGTGACTCCTCCAGCTCGCGGATCACCTGATCCATGCTGACCAGCGCATTCTTGTCACGCAGCACCGGCTCGAAGTCGTGGCGCACCGCGCGCAGGAAATGCAGCAGCGCCCAGGTGCTGCCGCGCGCCTCGTAGAACACATCGTCGATCTGCAGCCACGGCGTCTTCACGCGCTGTTCGGCCGGCTGCGGCTTGGCCTGCTGCGCGTTCGGGTCACCGGCGAGGTCGGTGTTGATGCGGTCCTGCCCGACGCTGGCCGAAAGGCGCTGCGACAGGGAGCCCAACCGCTTGTTGACCAGCTCCAGATAGGCCTCGAGGTTGTCGGCGCGGGCGAAGAACTGCCCGTCTTCCTCGTTGTCGTCACCCAGCCGCTTGAGATAGGCCTCGGTGCGCTCGATGCCGTTGCGGTACTGGTTTTCCGAGGACGGGAAAATCCAGTGCTGGTGCTTGTAGCTGAAGAAATTCAGCGCATCGCGCAGGTCGTCGTCTTCCACCGACTGCGACTGCGAGCGGGCGAAGTCGTTGCGCATGGACAGCGCGAGATCGCGGATCTGCAGCACCACGCCCTTTTCCCAGTTGGGCACGTTGTCCATGAGCACGCCCGGCGGCAGGATGTCGTTGGCCAGGTAGCCGCCACGCTTCTCCAGCAGGATGCGCGACACCTCGATCAGCGTCGCTGTGGTGGTGGTTCCCGGCACCACGCGGTGGTGATGCTGGGCGGCGTGCTGCTCGGCGTTCTTGACCACGTCGAAGTCGGCGGGCTCGGTGTCCCACCACCACATCAGGGCCAGCACCAGCAGGATCAGCAGCGCCAGCAGCACGCTGATCGCGCGCCACAGGAAGGCCCTGCGACGATTCATCGGCTTCATCGGCCGACCGGACACGACTTCGCTCATTGCATCAACTCGCGGCGTCAGGGGAGGACGCCCATGCTAACGCAAGACGCCCTCCGACCCGCCCTGTGACGCCCGCGCTACTCGAAACCGCTGCGGAAGAGCAGCGGATCGGTATCGTTCACCGTCCAGGTGAAGGTCTGCGAGGTCACCGCATCTTCCGGGTCGTAGGCCAGCACCAGCACGATGTAGCTGCCGCTGCTGTCGCCCGGCAGGCTGCCACTGATGACGCCGCTGGTGCCATCCAGGCTCAGCCCATCCGGCAGGTTGCCGGCTTCGAAGCGCAGTGCCTGGCCGTCCGGTTCGGAGAAGTGGGGGGAAACGTCCAGGGTGACCGTGTCGCCCTCGTCATTGAAGCGGTCGCCGATCGCGCTGACCACCACCGGCGGCGCGTTGGCGTTGTTGATCGTCCAGTTGAAGCTCTGCGTGGCGAACAGGGCGTAGGGATCGGTCGCCGTCACCTCCACCGAATAGCTGCCGGCGGCGTCATAGCCCAGCGTGCCTTCGATGACGCCGCTGCCCACCGTGATGCTGAGGCCCGGCGGCAACCCGGTCGCCGTATAGCTCAGCGCCTGGCCATCCGGGTCGTTGAAGTTGGGGTTGGTCGACAGCGGGAAGATCGTCTCGCCTTCGTCATTGCTCTGGTCGCCGATCGAGCCCACCGCCACCGGCGGCTGGTTGCTGGCTACCGGGTCGCAGCCGAAGGTGCTGACGCCGCTGTCACCCTCGGCCATGGCGATCACGCCACCGGCAACGTCGACGCTGAGGCCTTCGCCCGCCGTATTGTGCTGCTCGACAAACTGCGGATCGCTGGGGTCGGTGACGTCATAGACCAGCAGGCCGCTGAACTCGCCCGCGCTGATGTAGAGCAGGTTGCCTTCGATGCTCACGCCGGTGACCACGGCGGGTGAGGTGCTGATGCTGGCGACCTCGCTGAGATTGCCCGAGCCGTCGTTCTGCAGGATGCGTACGCCATGCAGGTCGGTACCGACATAGACGTGGCTGCCGCTGGCGGCAATGTCCTTGGCACCGCCGGGAAGCACGTAGTTGGGCCCGCCCGACGCCGGCATCGCCGGATTGGAAACATCGATGACCAGCAGATCGGTGTCGTTGACAAAGCCGCTGTAGGCGAAGCTGCCGGACACGGCAACCTGCCAGACGGATTCGCCCGCCGGCTCGTAGCTCCCCTCGAACTGCGGCGACAGCGGGTTTGTCATGTCGTAGATGCGCAGGCCGCCCACGCTGCCCGCCGCGATGTAGAGCAGGTTGCCATCGTCGACCAGGTCGTTGCTCTGGTAACCGCTGTTGAGGCTGCCCACCGACACCGGCCCGCCGGGCTGCAGGTCGATGACGGCAACCGGATCGGTGGTATAGCTGCCACTGGCAAGGCCATAGCCATTGACATGCCCAACCCGCTTCACATTGACACCGATATTCACGCTACCGACGTAGCCTGGCTGCACGGGGTTGCTGGTATCCAGCATCACCACGCCGGCGTTGCCGTGCGCGACCAGCACTTCGTCGGCACCGACACTGGCAGCCTCACTGCGACCACCGAAATCCACATGCCCCAGTTCCGACGGCGTGGCCGGTGCCTGGAAATCGACCAGCCGAACCCGCGGCAACTGGTCGGCACTGGGAACGATGTAGACCCGCTCATCCAGTGCCGCGAGTCGATAGGGATAGGCGCCAAAGCTGCCGAGGTCGCCGCTGATGCTGCCCGGTGAGCTGATGTCATAGACCAGCGTGCCGTCGTAGCCATCGGCCACGGCGAGGCGGTTTCCCGGCAGCAGCGCCGTCTCGTAGGCAAAACCGTTGGTGTCGAAGCCGCCCAGGTCCGCCGGTGACGTTGGCAAGGTCAGATCGAGGATACCGAAGCCATTGCCGCCACGCGCCACGTAGGCACGGTCGCCGACGATGTCGATCTGCCCGGCGCCGGTGTAGCCCGGCACGCCACCGACCACGGTGGGGTCGTTCGGGTCGCTGACATCGACCACCTGCACGCCATCATTGGCCTGTCCCAGATAGGCATGGTCACCGCGCAAGGCCACGTCGAACACGAAATCGCTGACGCTGCCATCCGAGTTGGCGACAAAGGCCGGTGCATCCGGATCGCTGATATCAAGGACGGAAAGTCCGACCGTTCTCACCGCGACCAGCAGATAGTCGCCGTCGAAGACCATGCCGGTGGGCTGCTGGATGCCGGCCCAGGCGAAGCTGCCACGCACGGTGGGCGCGCTGCGGTTGCTGATGTCCACCAGCGTGACGTTGTCCTTCCAGTCCGAAACCGAGGCCATCTGGCCATCGGCCGACAGCGCGACACTGATGATCGGATGATCGACCGGCACGCGACCGAGCTCGACCGGCATTGCTGGCGTGTCGATGTTGAACACGACCAGCTCCGCACCGGCGCCAACCAGCAGCAGGTTTTCGCCGCCACCCGCCCAAAGCTGGGCATCCACTGGCGGCCCGCCGCCCCAGCGGCCTTCGCCGATGGCACAGGCGCCGGCCGGCTCGGCCCGGATCACGGCAGTCGGAGCCAGCATGGCCAGCAGGCTCAACCAGGCGAGGAATCGACGTGTCACACCTGCGACCCGGCGGTCGAGGGGAAGTGCCTTCATGGCGTTGATCCGGCAGTGGGACAGGGTTCGAGTGTCCTGTGGCAGGAGCAGAAAGTCCTGAAAGCGCCCTCAAACTTCCGTGAAACTATCGGAGTGCAGTGGTTTCCGTGCAGATAAAGTTCTTCTTAAACAAACAGTTGCCGACTACCGCAGCTTGACCCTTCGCCCATCGACGACAACAGAACGGCGTCGCGACCTGTCATCAATACGGCAGCGGCGGCGGCATGCCTTCGACCAGGATGCCGCGCTGCTGCAGCTGCTCGCGGGCGCGCAGCCCGGCCTGGTCGCCACTGAGCAGCTCGGCTCGCAGCGCCAGCAGCTCGAAACCGATCTCCCGCGCGGACGAGGCGACCGCCTGCAGTGCGGCATCGCGCCCGTCCTCGCGGATGGCGGCACGAACCAGATCCAGACGCAGCGACTGCATGGCATCCGGATAGGCGCTGCGCTCACTTTCCAGTTTGTCCAGCAGGCGCAGAGCGGTTTCGGCATGACCCTGCGCCGCCTGGATGCCCGCAAGCAGGATGCCGGCCTGCAGTGCCGCGCCGACATCCTTGGTATCGAGCATGATCCGGCGCAGCTCACGCACGGACTGCTCGGACTCGGCCAGCCGGCCACGCCGCGCGGCCAGCTCGGCCAGGTCCAGGTCGCTCATGCGCGCCCAGTCGGACAGTCCGGCCGCATCGCGCAGGGCGCGCGCATCACGGTAGCCGGATTCGGCGCTCTCAAAGTCGCCACGCAATGCCGCCAGCCGCGCACGGGCGGCAATGTACGCGGCCCGCGACTGCACGCCGCCTTCCTCGGTCGCCTGCACCTTGTCCAGCGCCGCGGCCGCTCCGCTCAGATCGGCGCGCGCCATCCGAAGTTCAGCCAGGCTGGCCGCGGCCTGGCGTTGGAAGTCCAGCGCGCCGATGTCGGCAAAGGCATCGAGGGCTTCACGGAAACGGGCCTCGGCTTCGCTCCACTGACCAGCGCGACGGTCCTGCACGCCAAGGTTGAACTGCAGGCGAGCGACATCGGGTAGCGCACCGACCTCCCGAAAGGCGAGCAGCGCCGCCTCGCTGGCTTCGCGTGCCGCTGCCGTGCGCCCAGCGCGGCCGTAGACGATGGCGAGATTGCTCAGCACGATGGCGGCACCGCGCCGATCATGCAGCGACTCAAACAGCGCCCGCGCCTTTTCCCACTGCTCGCGCGCCTCATCCGCACGCCCACTGCGGGCGAGCAGCATGCCGTAGTGATTGCGCGCGGCAGCCTCGCCGAAGCGGTCGCCGGCTTCGAGATACGCCGCCAATGCCGCCTCACTGGCAGCTTTCGCCGCCTGCGGATCGCCGGCCCGCTGCTGCGCCATCGACATGACGTCCTCGGCACTGGCCAGCTCCCGCACGTCGCCCTGTTCGCGAAGACTGTCGATCACCGGTAACAGGGCTTCGATGGCGCCAGCCGCGTCACCCGCCTGTGCCTGCACATAGGCGGCCTCGCGCCGCGAACGCGTCGCCGCGACAACCTGACCGACGGCATCGGCCTCGTCCGCCACGGCAAGGAAACGCTGGCGCGCGCCCTCGAAATCACCCTGCTCACGCAGCAGGGTCGCTTCCAGCATGGCCAGGCGCAGGCTCAGGCGTGGCGGCAGATCCTTCTCCTGTTTCGCCGCCGCCAACGACTTGCCGGCGGTATCGGCATCACCCAGCAGCAGCTTCGCCCAGCCCACTTCCAGCCCGGCTTCGGCTCGACCCGCCGGATCTTCCGCCAATGCCAGCGCCTCATCAGCCGCCGCCAGACGCGCCGCATGATCGCCGCGTGCCGCCGCAAGGCGCGACCTGAGCAGCGCCAGCCGGAAGCGGTCCAGCGTCGGATTGTTGAGCGCCTGCAGCTGCGTGACGGTGTCCTCCACGGCATCGAGATGCCCCATCGACAGCTGTGCATCTGCCAGCCGGAAGCCGCTTTCCGCATCGCCGGGATTCAGCTGGAACAATGCCTGCAGGCTGGCTTCGGCATCGCCCCAGCGATACTCCAGCCCGGCGCGAAACGCGGCGATGCGCAGCTGTTCGGCGCGCGGCAGCTTCGCCGCACCTTCCTCCGCCGACTCCGCCCAGCCGCGCGCCTCGCCAATGGAACCCGCGCGGGCAGCCACGTCGGCCAATGCGGCCAGCGTGGCCACCGCATCCGGCTCGCGCTGCAGGCTGCGCTGCAGCCATTCGCCGGCTGCCGCCAGGTCACCCTGCTTCAGCGCATCCAGCCCCTGGCGATACCAGTCCAGCGCCTGCGGCTCCTCCGGCCGACCGTCGTGGATGATTTCGGTGGCGCGCATGCCGGGCATCGAGTCGTTATCCGGTCGCAGCCACCATGACCATGCCAGCACCGCCGCCAGCACGCAGACCGCCAGCAGCAGCCAGGTGGCACGATACCGGGGTGCCGTCGGCGTCGCAGGCGATACCCGTTCGGCAGACGGTGGCATTCCCGGCTTCGCGGCAGACGGCGCGTCCTCGATGCGCTCCACCGGACCGACGAAGCGATAGCCCAGCCGATGCTTGGTTTCGATATAGCGCGGCTGCTGGGCGGAATCGCCCAGCGCCTGGCGCAGCTCTCGGATCGACTGCGACAGCACACCCTGGGTCACCGCCTGCCGACCCCACACCTGGTCGAGCAGCTCGTCATGGCGCAGCAGTTGCGGAGCACTCTCGATCAACGCCTGCAGCAGGCGCACCGTCATCGGACGCAACGGAATCTCGCCGCCCGGACCGCTCAACTGCAGGTTGTCGGGATCGAATGCAAAGCCGTCGAATCGATATCGCATCGTCCGATTCTAGCGGCAGCACATCACCGGGTTGTGAAAAGCGGCAGCGGCTCTACAAGCCAGCAACCCTGCTTCGCTACTCCGGCTTGTAGACCTCGCCGCCCTGCTCGCGGAATTCACGGGCCTTTTCCTGCATGCCCTTCTCCAGCGCCGCAGTCTCGTCGACGCCGTGTTCGGCAGCGTAGTCGCGCACGTCCTGGGTGATCTTCATCGAGCAGAAATGCGGCCCACACATGGAGCAGAAGTGGGCGTGCTTGGCGGCGTCCTTGGGCAGGGTTTCGTCGTGGAATTCCTGCGCCTTCTCCGGATCGAGGCCGAGGTTGAACTGGTCGGTCCAGCGGAACTCGAAGCGCGCCTTCGACAGCGCGTTGTCGCGCGCCTGCGCTCCAGGATGTCCCTTGGCGAGATCGGCCGCGTGGGCGGCGATCTTGTAGGTGATGATGCCATCGCGCACGTCCTGCTTGTTGGGCAGACCGAGGTGCTCCTTCGGCGTGACATAGCAGAGCATCGCCGTGCCATACCACCCGATCATCGCGGCGCCGATGGCGCTGGTGATGTGGTCGTAGCCCGGCGCGATGTCGGTGGTCAGCGGTCCCAGCGTGTAAAACGGCGCCTCGCCGCACTCGCGCAGCTGTTTGTCCATGTTCTCCTTGATCAGCTGCATCGGCACATGGCCGGGGCCTTCGATCATGGTCTGCACGTCGTGCTTCCAGGCGATCTTGGTGAGCTCACCCAGGGTTTCCAGCTCGGCGAACTGCGCGGCGTCGTTGGCATCGGCAATGCTGCCGGGACGCAGGCCGTCACCCAGCGAGAAGGCCACGTCGTAGGCCTTCATGATCTCGCAGATGTCCTCGAAGCGTTCGTAGAGGAACGACTCCTTGTGATGGGCGAGACACCACTTGGCCATGATCGAGCCGCCGCGACTGACGATGCCGGTGACGCGCTTCGCGCTCAGCGGCACGTAAGGCAGTCGCACGCCGGCGTGGATGGTGAAGTAGTCCACGCCCTGCTCGGCCTGCTCGATCAGCGTGTCGCGGAAGATCTCCCAGGTCAGCTCCTCGGCGATGCCGTCGACCTTCTCCAGCGCCTGGTAGATCGGCACCGTACCAATCGGAACCGGCGAGTTGCGCAGGATCCATTCGCGGGTTTCGTGGATGTGCTTGCCGGTCGACAGGTCCATCACCGTGTCGGCGCCCCAGCGAATCGCCCAGACCATCTTCTCGACTTCCTCGGCAATAGAGCTGGTGACCGCGCTGTTGCCGATGTTGGCGTTGATCTTCACCAGGAAGTTACGGCCGATGATCATCGGCTCGGATTCCGGGTGGTTGATGTTGTTCGGGATGATGGCGCGACCGCGCGCCACCTCGTCGCGCACGAATTCCGGCGTGATCACCTGCTGGATATTGGCGCCGAAATCCTGTCCAGGGTGCTGCTTCAACAGGCCCTGCTCGCGCAGCGCATCCAGCTTCTGGTTCTCACGGATGGCGATGTATTCCATCTCCGGCGTGATGATGCCGCGCTTGGCGTAGTGCATCTGCGACACGTTGGCACCGGACACGGCGCGGCGCGGCGCATGCAGGTTGGGGAAGCGCACGGCGTCGAGCCTGGCGTCGGCGGCGCGCTTCAGGCCGTACTCGGAACTGAGGCCCGCGAGCTGCTCGGTATCGCCACGCTCGGCGATCCACCCGGCGCGCAGCGGCGGCAACCCCTTCACCAGATCGATCATCGCCGCCGGATCGGTGTACGGGCCGGAGGTGTCATAAACGGTGAACGGCGCATTGATCTCGGCGCCGAACAGCTTGGGTGTGTCCGACAGTGCGATCTCGCGCATTGGCACGCGAATGTCGGGCCGCGAGCCTTCGACGTGGATTTTCTTGGAGCCTGGAATCGGGCGGGTGACTTCGGAGGAGAGTTCCGAGGTCTTCTGGATCAGGTCGCTGGCGACGGCGTTCATGCGGTGTCCTCCGGGCAGTTCGATGCGGCGCCATGCGGCGCTCGCGAGATTCGATAGCGGAGGTGCATCGGGCAGACGGCCGCGATGCGGCCAAGCCACGAAGCTTCCCTACGGCGGCATCACCCGCATCAGGTTCGAAGGGTCTGTCTCAACCGGCGCGCCGGTACCCCCGCTTCAGGTCGCCATTTGACCACGCCGGCAGCGCCCAAACCAGCGTGGGGAGCCGGCAACACCCCCCCACTGATCGATTCGTCCGCGCTTCCACGCTTTAGCAGGCATGGACCCATGACGGGTCGCCGTTTGCCTGTCACCGCCGCCCGCAACCTGTACCGGAGGATCCGATGAACCACCCGAAATCCCGCTGGCCGGCGCGCCGGTCACTGGCCCTCGCCAGCATGAGCCTGCTGCTGGGCGCCATCAGCCTGGATGCGGATGCCGTCGACAAGGCGACCCGTGCCGCCCATGACGGGCGGGTGTTCTTCCCCGCGGAAGGCAGCACGCAGACCTACGACAGCTTCATCGTCTATCTGCGTGACGACGCCAAGGCCGGCGACGACGACAGCGCAAAAGCCCTTGCGGCGCGATCGCGGCTGGACAGCCTGCTGGACACAGCGTCGCGTCCGCTAGGCCTGTCGCTGCGGCAGGATCACCGGATCAGCACCGGTGGTCACCTGTTCCGTGTCGATGGCAAGCCCTTGAGTGCCAACGACACGGACCGCCTGCTGCTGGAGATGGCGAAGTCCCCGGAAGTGGCGTCGATCGAGCCGAACATCCGGCTGCAGGCACAGACTTTGCCCAACGACCCGTTCCTTGCCTACCAGTGGCCGATTCTGGAGGCCACCGGCGGCATCAACGTGGAACCGGCCTGGGATGCCGGCGCGGATGGCGATGCCGTGGTGATCGCCGTGATCGACACCGGCTGGACCGACCATCTCGATCTCAATGCCAAGACCCTGGCCGGCCTGGACATGATCAGCGACCCGACCAACGCCCGTGATGGCAACGGCCGTGACAACGACCCCAGCGACATGGGCGACTGGAACACCGCCAACCAGTGCGGGCCGGATTCGCCGGCGCATGATTCCACCTGGCACGGCAGCCATGTGGCCGGCATTGCCGCGGCCATCACCCACAACAGCGAAGGTGTGGCCGGCGTCGCCTACAACGCCTGGCTGCAGTTCGTCCGCGTGCTTGGCGCCTGCGGCGGCACCACCGCCGATATCGCCGACGGCATCGTCTGGGCCAGCGGCGGCAGCGTATCCGGCATCCCGAACAACGCCACACCGGCCAACGTGCTGAACCTCAGCCTCGGTGGTGCATCGCCATGCAGCACCACCTACCAGAACGCGATCAACACGGCGCGCGCCAACGGATCGGTGGTCGTGGTCGCGGCCGGCAACAGCAATGCGCCGACGCAGTTCTTCACGCCGGCCAACTGCAATGGCGTGATCGCCGTGGCCTCCAGTCGTCGCGATGGCGGTCGCGCCAGCTATTCGAACTACGATCCCACCATCGACATCGCCGCGCCCGGAGGCGACAGCGACGTGGCGCCGGCCAACGGCATCCTGTCGTCGGTCAACATCGGCACCACCTCGCCGGTGACCGGTGGCGGAGGCGGCACCTACTACGACTACAAGGACGGCACCTCAATGGCCGCGCCACAGGTGGCCGGCGTGGCCGCGCTGATGATCGGCGAGAACTTCTCGCTGACCCCGGACCAGGTCGAATCCCTGCTGATCGACACCGCGAGACCGTTCCCGATTCCCTGCACGCTGGGCTGCGGCAGCGGCATCGTGGACGCCAATGCGGCGGTCGCTGCAGCGAAAGGCGGTGCCATCAACCAGATGCCGATGAGCGTGGCCCTGTACGGCAATGGTCACGGCAGCGTGACCAGCTCGCCGGCGGGCATCAACTGTGGCACGCAGTCCGGCACCGCCTGTTCGACGCGCTTCGCGAAGAACGCCTCGATCAGCCTGCAAGCGACGCCGGCGGCGGGTTACCAGTTCTCCAGCTGGTACGGTCCCTGCAACAACAGCTCACCAACCTGCAACGTGTCGATGGCGCACGCAGCCGAAGTCCACGCGCTGTTCGAGGCGCCGGTCACCACGCTCGGCAACGGTGCGACCAGCGGGCCGCTGGGCACGATCAGCTCCACGCCGCTGTTCTTCTCACTCGAGGTGCCCACCGGCGCCAGCAACCTGCACATCGGCATCAGCGGGGGCAGTGGCGATGCCGACCTCTACGTCCGCAAGGATGCGGTGCCGGACACGAACAACTGGGACTGCCGGCCGTTCCTGCTCGGCAACAACGAAAACTGCGATGCCGCCACGCCAGCGGCAGGGACCTACTACATCATGGTGGTGGGTGCGCCGAATTTTTCCGGGACCACGCTGGCTGCGAGCTACAGCGGTGGCACGGGGCCGTGGATCTTCTGCAGCGGCATGGAGTCCGGCGGCGTCAGCTGCCCGGCGAACTGACGGTGACCCGGGCCAGCCCCGGACCGCCGCGCACCAAACACCCGCATCAGTCGCGCAGCTCGGCCACCACCGGGCAGTCCGTCAACCGATGTCGCAATGAATCCACCACGGCGTCGGCCATGGCGCTGCAACCGATGGCGCGACCAGGGGCGGCGAGATCGGCCGTCATCGCACCATTGGCCAGCGCATCGGAAACCGCGGCCTCGATCAGTTCCGCTTCCTCCGGAAGCCCCAGCGTGTGGCGCAGCAGCATGGCGCCGCTCAGGATCGCGCCGCAGGGATTGGCGATGTCGCGACCGGCAATGTCCGGCGCCGAACCGTGGATGGGTTCGTACAGGCCACGCCGATCTTCTCCCAGTGATGCCGATGGCAGCAGGCCCATGGAACCGGCCAGCACCGAGGCCTCGTCGGTGAGGATGTCGCCAAACAGGTTCTCGGTGACGATCACGTCGTACTCGCGCGGTCGGGCGATCAAATGCATGGCCATGCTGTCGACCAGCTGGTGCTCCAGCTGCACGCCGGGGAACTCGTCGCGAACCAGCCGCGTGGTGACTTCGCGCCACAGCCGCGAGGTCTCCAGCACGTTGGCCTTGTCCACTGATACCAGCCGGCGATGACGACGCTGCGCCAGCTGCGCGGCGCGGCGCACCACGCGCTCGATCTCGGCCACGCTGTAACGACACAGATCGGAGGCGCCATCCGCATCGCGCTGGCGTTCGCCGAAATAGAGACCACCGGTCAGCTCTCGCACCACCAGCAGATCGACCCCAGCCAGCAGATGCGGTTTGATCGGCGCGGCGTCCAGCGCCACTGGCTCCGGACGCACCGGGCGCAGGTTGGCGTAGAGGTCCAGCGATTTTCGCAGCGCCAGCAGGCCCTGTTCCGGGCGCGGCTCGCTGGTGCTCCACTTCGGTCCACCCACCGCGCCGAGCAGGATGGCGTCGGCATCGCGACAGGCCGCCAGCGTCTCGTCCGGCAATGGCTCGCCCGTCGCGTCGATCGCATCGCCACCGATGCGATGGCGCGCAAAGCGGAACTCATGCCCGAAGCTCGTGGCAATGGTTTCCAGCACGCGAACGGCGGCGGCGGTGACCTCGGGGCCGATGCCGTCGCCGGGCAACACGACGATGTCAGCGCGCATGACGGTTCTCCTCGAATCGGGTGATATCGGCGCGACGGGCCAGCAGCCAGCCCATGGGATCAACGCCATCCAGCAGGCAGGTACGGGCGAAGGCGTCGAGCTCGAATTCCTGCTCGCCGCCATCCGGCAGACGCACCACGCAGCGTTCGACATCGACGTCCAGCGTCTCGCCAGGCTGCGCCAGCAGGGCATCGACCACCGCTTCCGGCAGGGTGATCGCCAGCAGGCCGTTCTTCAGCGCATTGCTGCGGAAGATGTCGGCGATCTCGGTGCTGATGACCACGCGCAGGCCGAGGTCGAGCAGCGCCCAGGGCGCGTGTTCGCGCGAGGAACCGCAGCCGAAGTTGCGTCCGGCAACCAGGATCTCGGCGCCGTCTGCTTCTGGGCGATTCAACGGAAAATCCGGATCGAGGCTGCCGTCAGGGCGACGGCGAGCGTCATGGAACGCAAAGCGACCAAGGCCCTCGCGCTCGGTGGTGGTCAGGAATCGCGCCGGAATGATGCGATCAGTGTCGATGTTCGGTTCCGGCAGGCAAGCCGTTTTGGATCGCAATTGGACCAGCGGCTTCATGCGGCGATCTCCTCGGGCGATGTGAAGCTTGGGACATCCTTCGCAACCGGCGGTAATTGGCGCGGATCAACCAGCGCGCCCGCCACGGCACAGGCAGCGGCAGTGCGTGGCGAAGCCAGCACGGTACGCGCACCCGGTCCCTGCCTGCCTTCGAAATTGCGGTTGCTGGTCGACACGGCCAGTTGGCCGGGCGCGACGATATCGCCGTTCATGGCGATGCACATCGAGCAGCCGGGCTCGCGCCATTCGGCACCGGCGTCGCGGACGATGCGATCGATGCCTTCGGCTTCGGCGTCACGGCGCACGGCCTCGGAACCAGGCACCACCAGCATGCGCACGCGCGGATCGACGCGACGGCCACGCAGCACATCGGCGGCTTCGCGCATGTCCGACAGCCGACCGTTGGTGCAGCTGCCGATAAAGACCACGTCCACCGGCGTTCCCAGCGGCGACTGGCCCGCCGCAAAGCCCATGTAGCCGGTGGCGCGAGACGGTGCGTCGACAGGAACGGCTTCGTCCACAGCGAGTACCTGGCCGGGATGCGTGCCCCAGGTCATCGCCGGGCGCACTGCCGTGGCGTCAATGCGCACCACGCGGTCGAACGTCGCACCCGCATCGCTGTGCCATTGCGACCAGTCGCGGACAGCCTCATCGAAAGCTTCGCCCTTCGGCGCGCGCGGCGTGGCGGCGAGGTAGTCGAAGGTGGTCTGGTCCGCAGCGACCAGACCGGCACGAGCGCCGGCTTCGATCGACATGTTGCACAGGGTCATGCGCGATTCCATCGACAGCGCGCGGATCGCTTCGCCGCGGTATTCGATGACGTGGCCGGTGCCGCCGTCGACACCAATCTGGCCGATGATGTGCAGGATCAGGTCCTTGGCGCCCACGTCCGCCGGCAGCTCGCCCCCGACCTCGATCGCCATGCTCTTCGGGCGTCGCTGCAGCAGGCATTGCGTGGCCAGCACATGGCCCACTTCGCTGGTGCCGATACCGAAGGCCAGCGCACCGAAAGCGCCGTGCGTGGCGGTGTGGCTGTCACCGCAGACGATGGTCATACCCGGCTGGGTCAGTCCCTGTTCGGGTGCGGCCACGTGCACGATGCCGCGTGCCGGGCTGTCAAAGTCGAACAGCTCGATGCCATGTCGCTCGCAGTTTCGGCGCAGCGTGTCGACCTGATGCTTCGCCTCGGCGCTCGCGAACTGTCGCTGCCCAGAAGCATCGGGCGCTGACGTCGGCGTCGAGTGATCCAGCGTGCCGAACGTCCTCTCGGGCCGATGAACGGGAAGCCCGCGTGCATCGAGTTCGGCGAAAGCCTGCGGCGTGGTGACCTCATGGATCAGGTGCAGGTCGATGTACAGCACCGCCGGTGCGTCATCACTTTCCGGAACGACGGCATGTGCGTCCCATAGCTTGTCGAACAGGGTGCGCGGCGAAGAAGCGGAAGCGTCACTCATGAATGGGCATCCTTGCGTTCAGGCACTGGCGACGCGACGTACTCGCGTCGCGGAGGCATCGTTGATGGGGGTGATGCGCGGCGCGTCGGCGACCTCGATCTCGCCGCGACGGCGCAGGCGGTTGAGCACATCAATCCAGGCCAGCGCGCTGGCTTCGAGGATGTCAGTGCTGGTGCCGTTGCCGGTGTATTCGGCCTCGCCGACGCGAACGACGAGGTTGGCCTGTCCCTGCGCGTCGTCGCCGGTGGTGACGCTGGACACCTGGTAGCCATCGACATCGAGTTCCACGCCGGTAGCGCGCGCCAAAGCGGCGAACAGGGCATGCACCGGACCGTCACCGGTGGCCGCCTCGGCAATGCGACCGCCGTCCGGCGACTGCAGCTCGACGCTGGCCGTCGGCAACGTGTCGTCCGACACACCGGTGCTGACGTGCAGCCGCAGCAGGCGCCAGCCGCTGGCCGCGCTGGCATCCGCACCCAGCGCCAGCGCTTCGATATCGGCGTCGAAGACTTCTCGCTTCTTTTCCGCCAGCGACTTGAAGGCGCCAAAGATCTGGTTGAGCTGCGCTTCCTCGGGATGAAAGCCGAGTTCGCCGAGGCGATCGGCCAGCGCGGCGCGACCGCTGTGCCGACCCAGCACGATCTGCGACTTCGACCAGCCCACCGATTCCGGCTCGAGGATTTCGTAGGTACCCGGATGACGCAGCATCCCGTGCTGATGGATGCCCGACTCGTGGGCGAAGGCATTGGCGCCGACGATGGCCTTGTTGCGCTGCACGCTCATGCCGGTCATGCGGGTGAGCAGGCGCGAGGTCGGCACCAGCCGGCGGCTGTCGATGCCGGTGCGCGCGCTGAAGAAAGCCTCGCGCACGCGCAGCGCGGTGACCAATTCCTCCATCGCGCAGTTGCCTGCGCGCTCGCCGATGCCGTTGATGGTGCATTCGACCTGTCGCGCACCTCCCTCGATCGCCGCCAGGCTGTTGGCGACGGCGAGGCCGAGGTCGTCGTGACAATGCGCGCTGAACACCGCATCTTCCTGCGGGATTCGCGCGCGCAGGAACTCGAACAGCGCGCGGATCTCGGCTGGCGTGGTGTAGCCGACGGTGTCTGGGATGTTCAGCGTGCGCGCGCCGGCTTCGTAAGCGGCAGCGCAGATCTCGGCGAGGAAGTCCGGCTCGGTCCGCAACGCGTCCTCGGCGGAGAACTCGACGTCGTCCATCAACTGCCGCGCCCGCTGCACGCCTTCGATGGCGCGGGCCAGAACCTGCTCGCGATCCATGCCCAGCTTGTGCTCGCGATGCAGTGGGCTGGTGGAGATGAACACATGCAGGCGCGGCTTGTCGGCAGATTCCAGCACCCTTGCCGCCGTGTCGATGTCGTCCGGGTGGCAGCGCGCCAGCGCGGCCAGCGTGGGCCCGCGCACCTCGCGGGCAATCGCGACACTGGCCGAGGCATCGGCATCGGAACTGATCGGGAAGCCAGTCTCGATGATGTCGACGCCGAGATCGGCCAGCGCGTGGGCGAAGCGCAGCTTCTGCGCGGCGGTCATGCTGCAGCCCGGCGATTGCTCACCATCGCGCAGCGTGGTGTCGAAGATGCGGACATGGTCCGGTGCGGGTGGATTCATGCGATTCATGCCTCAACGGGGGATTCGGTACGCGTCGCGCGCGGCGTCGCTAGCGCGGAGTCGCGGGAGGATTTCGGCGACGAGGAACGGGGGTAGGACTCCTGACGAGCGGCGCCATCCGCGCCGCCGGCAATACGGGAAATCGCGACGGCGGCATCGGTGCGGAACGCTGGTGGCGTCGGCGGCAACGCGGTGCGTCGCCGTGGCCGACGCGGCGCGCGCGGACGCACTTCGGACAGCAGCTGGGCAATGACGGCGGCATCGATGTTGCCCCCGGAGACCACCGCGCACTTGCGTTTGCCGGGCACGCGACGACCCGCCGCCAGCGCCAGGGCACCGGCGCCTTCGGCCAGCACATGGACCTCGAGCAGAAGCCGAACCAGGGTTTCGCGCAGCTCGGCCTCGCGCACGACCACCACGTCGTCGATGCGCGACTGCAGGATGCGCCGGGTCAGGCGACCGGGGTCGGCCACGCGCACACCATCACCCAGCGTCGCCGCGACCGCATCGACGCTGATGTCATCACTGCTGGCACGCAGTCGATTCGCCATCACGTCCACACCTTCGATCTGCGCGCCTACGATGCGCACGCCCTGCGTCTTCAATGCCAGCGCCACGCCGGCGGCCAGACCACCACCACCAATCGGCACGATGACCACGTCAGGCAGGTGCTCGGCCAGCTCCAGACCCACCGTGCCCTGCCCGGCGATCACGTCGGGATCGTCGAAGGCGGACAGGAAGCGATAGCCGTTGCGCTCGGCGAGATCCATGGCGAACTGCCGGGCCTCATCGAAGCAGTCGCCATGCAGGCGCACCGTCGCGCCCCAGTGCGAGACGCCGGCAACCTTGTTCTCCGGCGCGTTGCGCGGCATCACGGTGATCACCGGATGACGCAGGCGATAGCCGGCCCAGGCCAGGCCCTGCGCGTGGTTGCCGGCGGAGGCAGCAATCACCGGGCGATCATCACCGCGTTCAGCCGCCGCCAGCAGCGCATTCAGCGCACCACGCACCTTGTAGGAGCCAGTGTGCTGCAGGTTCTCCAGCTTCAGCCAGCAGCCGAAGCGTTCGGCGTAGTGCAGCGGGGTGATCGGGAGGTGGCGGCGCAGTCGATGCTGGGCGCGCAGCACGTCGCCTACGTCGACGCGGTCATCCGCATCGACGTGGGACTCAACGACCGCTGCGCGCGCGACGTCCATGGCCTAGACCGACGTCAGCCAGTGCCGGTGATCGGCCGACTGGCCGCGCACCACGCGCGCATACAGCTCCTGCAGCTCGCGGGTGACCGGATTGGCGCCAAATCCATGGCCGTCAATTTCGGCCATGGGCGCGACCTCGGCGGCGGTGCCACAGGCGAAGACTTCGTCGGCTTCCAGCAATTCTGCCAGCGACACCGTTCGCGATTCGGCGCCACTCAGCTGCAGCAGTGTGTCGCGGGTGACGCCAGGCAGCGCGTCGCCGTGTTCGACGGCGGTGACACGGCCATTGCGCACCATGAACACGTTCGCTCCGGTGCACTCCACCACATTGCCTTCGGCATCGACGAACAGGGCTTCGTCAAATCCGCGCGACTTGGCTTCGCGCTTGGCGAGGATCGAGTTCACGTAGGCGCCGCAAAGCTTCAGAGGCGGCAGCGAGCTGGACGGATTGCGTCGCCATCTGGACACCGATACCCGTGCGCGGCCGCCGGTGAGATGCACGTTGGTCGACGAGGTCGCCACCATCAGGTGTGGCGGATGGCCTTCGACATCGAGACCGAAGCTGCCAACGCCGAACCAGGCCAACGGCCGGATGTAGGCATCGCGATGACCGTTCGCACGCAGCGTTTCGAGCACCGCACGCGTGCCAAGCTCGACGTCGAAGTCCATGCCGATCATCGCGGCGCCCCGGCGCATGCGCTCCATGTGCTCGGGCAGGCGGAATACCGCGGCGCCATCGGCGGTGGCATAGCTGCGGATGCCTTCAAACACCGCACTGCCGTAATGCAGCGCATGCGTGTTCAGCGGCGCCACCGGCTGCGAAGGATCGATCAGGCGACCGTCCAGCCAGTAGCTCGGCGCCGGGCTGGCCGCTGCGCCCGTGGAAGGGGCCGCGACGCTTTCCGTCCCGCTGTCTGCAGCGTTGGTGGCGGTCAGGGACATGTCGACACCTGCACGTGCAGACAGTCGTAGAGCTTGGCCAGCTGCTCGCGCAGCTGCAGGTCATCCTGCTCGCCTTCGACGGTGAGTCGCAGATGCCAGCGATCACCGTCGGACTGGGTTTCGCCATCAACCTTCAGCGGTCGGTAGCCGCGACGTTCGGCGGCGCCGATCACGCGGTTCAGTGCGCCTTCGGCCTGTCGAAGGGTCAGGTCAAGTTGATATCGCATCGGGAATTTCCTCGGTGATCGCGGTGGTTTTGGAGGGATGTTTTTCAGGCAGCGGCAGCGGCGCGAGTTCATCGGCATCGCCGTCGAGCATCTCGGCGTTGCTGCGATTGGGCGGAACCAGTGGCCAGACACCGGCCGCGGCGTCGATGGCGACGTGCAGTAGCGCCGGCCCGTCATGCGCCAGCCAGGCGTCGATGGCATCACCGAGTCCAGCCTGCGTGGCGACGCTGTGGGCGGCGATGCCGAAGGCCGACGCCAGCGCGACGAAGTCGGGGTTGTCGGACAGGTCGATCTCGCTGTGGCGGCGCTCGAAGAACAGCGTCTGCCACTGGCGGACCATGCCCAGCGCCTGGTTGTCGAGCAGCAGGATCTTGATCGGCAGCTGATAGCGGGCCACGGTCGCCAGCTCCTGCACGTTCATCAGGAACGAGCCGTCTCCACTGACGCAGATGATCTGCGCCGATGGATCTTCCAGCTGCGCACCGATCGCCGCCGGCAGGCCGAAGCCCATGGCGCCCAATGCACCACTGCTGAGGTGCTGGCGTGGATGCTGGAAGGCCCAGTGCTGCGCGACCCACATCTGGTGCTGGCCGACGTCGCAGCAGACAACGGCTGCCGGCGCACGCTGCGAGAGTTCGCGCAACATCGCCGGCGCGTGGATGTCCGGGCCCGGATAGTCGTAGCGCGGCGCCTGCTCTGCGGCCCGCTCGCAGCAGGTCGCCGTCCAGGCTGCCCGTGCGGAGCCGTTGCGTGCATGTCGCTGCGCACCGACCGCCGGTGTCAACCGGAACAGGCTGGTGGACAGCTCGCCCAGCACCGCAACATCGGCGCTGCGACGCTTGCCGATTTCCGCCGGATCGGCGTCGAGATGAATCACCCGCGCATGCGGCGCGAAACCGTCCAGACGACCCGTGGCGCGATCATCGAAGCGCGCGCCAACCACGATCAACAAATCGGCTTCCTGCACCGCGAGGTTCGCCGCGCGACTGCCGTGCATGCCGAGCATGCCGAGATTCAACGGATGCTCGTCGGGCAGCGAGCCCAGGCCCTTCAAGGTCTGCACCACCGGCAGCTGCGCGGCTTCGGCGAATACGCGGAAGGCATCGACGGCCTCGCCGAGCACGATGCCACCACCGGCGTAGATCACCGGCTGTCGGGCGTGTGCCATCAATGCCACCGCCGCGTGCAGGCCAGCCTCGCCCGCCGCGGGCAGCGGCATGCGAACCGCTGGCACATAGGCGGGCAGTTCCGATGCATCGGCGATCTGCACGTCCTTCGGCAGATCGATCAACACGGGACCCGGCCGCCCGTTGCGCGCCAGCCGGAAGGCTTCGTGCAGCACCGACGGCAAATCTTCGGCCCGGCGCACGAGGAAGCTGTGCTTGACCACCGGCATGGTCATGCCGAACACGTCGACCTCCTGGAAGGCATCGGTGCCCATCAGGCCGGTCGGCACCTGACCGGTGATGCAGACCATTGGCACCGAGTCCAGCATGGCGTCGGCGATACCGGTGATCAGGTTGGTCGCGCCGGGGCCTGAGGTCGCTACGCAGACGCCAACCCGACCACTGGCGCGAGCGTAGCCATTCGCGGCGAACGCCGCTCCCTGCTCGTGGCGCACCAGGATGTGGCGCAGTGGCGAACCATGCAGGGCATCGTAGAACGGCATGATCGCACCGCCCGGGTAGCCAAAGATGGTGTCCACGCCCTCGTCGAGCAGCGCTTTCACCAGCCATTGCGAGGCATTCATCATGCGCTCCCGTCAGGCCGCTTTCGCCGGCGTCGGCGAACCCTTGGACGCCGACTTCTTGTCTGCCGACGCGGCGCGCTCCAGCCACTGCATCTTGGCGCGCAGCTCGCGGCCCACCTGCTCGATCGGATGGTCGAGGTCGGCCTGCTTCATGGCACGGTAGTTGGGCAGACCCGCGTCATGCTCGGCCACCCAGCGACGCACGAAGCTGCCGTCCTGGATGTCGGCCAGCACTTCCTTCATGCGCGCCTTGGTCGACGCGTCGATGATGCGCGGGCCGCTGACGTAGTCGCCGTACTGCGCGGTCTCGGACACGAATTCCAGCATCCGTGTGATGCCGCCTTCGTAGAACAGATCGACGATCAGCTTCAGTTCGTGCAGCACTTCGTAGTAGGCGATTTCCGGCTGGTAACCGGCTTCCACCAAGGTCTCGAAACCGGCCTGAACCAGCGACGACGCGCCACCGCAGAGCACGGCCTGCTCGCCGAACAGGTCGGTTTCGGTCTCTTCCTTGAACGTGGTTTCGATCAGCATGGCGCGAGCGCCGCCCAAGCCACCGGCATAGGTCTTCGCCAGCTCGGCCGCGCGACCGCTGCGGTCCTGATGCACGGCCCAGATGCAGGGCACGCCGCGCCCGATCTCGTATTCGCGACGCACCAGCGCGCCCGGACCCTTGGGTGCGACCAGCACGACATCGAGGTCGTCGCGCGGCTTGATGAGTTCGTAGTGGACATTGAGGCCATGCGCGAACAGCAGGCAGGCGCCCTCCGGAATCGCTTCCTTCAGCACTTCGTCGTAGAGCTGGCGCTGGACCATGTCCGGCGTGAGGATGGCGATCAGCTCGGCACCGGCGGCCGCCTCGGCTGGCGTCATCGGCTCGAAACCGTCGGCCTGTGCGCGCATGGATGTGGGGCCACCCGGTCGCAGGCCGACGCGTACGTCGAAGCCGGAGTCACGCAGGTTGAGGGCATGCGCGCGACCCTGGCTGCCATAGCCGATGATGGCGATGCGGGGCTTGGCGCTGGATGCGGTGGCGTCGTTGCTGGAAGCGTTCATCGGAGGTCCTTGGATTCGATTGGTGGGATCGGGTGGTTGAGGGGTTTCGGGTTCAGGCAATGACTTCGGCGGGGATGGCGTTGTGCTGTGTCGCGGCTTGCTGCTTTTCGGCAGGCGTCCTGCGCTCGGAGACAGCCGCCGCGGCGAACGGCGTGGTGACCGCGCCTCGTGATGCGGAAGCCACGTCACGCGCGTACTTGGCGAGCACGCCACCGGCCACGCGCTTCGGCGTGGTGGCAGGCGTGCGGGAAGTCAGGTCGGCATCGACGTCGATGCGCCGTGAGGCCACATCGATGCGCACGATGTCACCGTCGCGCAGACGACCAATCGGTCCGCCATGCGCGGCTTCCGGCGCGACGTGGCCGACCATGAATCCGTGGGTGGCGCCGCTGAAGCGACCGTCGGTGATCAGCGCCACGTCATCGCCAAGTCCTTGCCCGACCAGTGCCGCGGTGACCGCCAGCATTTCGCGCATGCCCGGGCCGCCGGCCGGTCCTTCAAAACGGATCACGATCACGTCGCCGGGACGGATATCGCGCGCCTGCACCGCGGCGAAGGCTGCTTCCTCACTGTCAAAGACGCGCGCTGGTCCTTGGTGACGCGTGCGACCGTGGCCCGCCAGCTTGACGATGGCGCCTTCCGGTGCGAGATCGCCATACAGAATCGAATAGCCACCGCGCGGCTTGATCGGATTGCCGATGGCACGGACCACGTCCTGCGGCGGTGCGTCGGGTGCGGCATCGAGCTCGGCGAACATCGAGCGGCCGGTGACCGTAGGTGCATCCTCGATCAGTCCGCCCTCGCGCAGCGCCTGCAGCAGCAGCGCCGTGCCACCCACGGCATGCATTTCGGCTGCGGTGTAGCGACCACCCGGCTTCAGGTCGGCGATCACCGGGGTGTTGACGCTGGCCGCCTCGAATTCCTCAAGATCGAAATGGATGCCGGCCTCGTGGGCAATGGCCAGCAGGTGCAGCACGGCGTTGGTCGAACCGGCCGTGGCGGCAACGGCACGCGCGGCATTACGCAGCGAGGTCGGCGTGATCAGCTCTCGCGGATACGCGGCGCCGTCGCTCAGCCGCTGCATCACGCGCCGGCCACAGGCCCGGGCGATGGCGTGCTTGTCCGGATCAACCGCCGGCACGTCGTTGTCGCCAAGCGCCGACAGTCCCAGCGCAGTCAGCACCATGGCCATGGTGTTGGCGGTGAACTGGCCACCACAGGCACCGGCGCCCGGGCAGGCGTGGCGCTCGATCGCATCGAGACCCGCGTCATCGATCCGCCCGGCCGCGTGCGCACCAACGGCTTCGAACACGTCCTGCACGGTCAGCGCGCGATCCTCGGCATCCTGGCCTGCACGACTGGGGCAGTGGCCGGGCATGATCGTGCCGCCGTAGAGGATCACCGTCGGTATATCCAGCCGCGCGGCCGCCATGGCCGCCGCCGGGATGGTCTTGTCGCAGCCCACCAGCAGCACCATGGCGTCGAGGCAGTGCCCACGAACGGCCAGCTCGATGGAGTCGGCAATCGTCTCGCGTGAGGCCAGCGAGGCACGCATGCCATCGCTGCCCATGGCAATGCCGTCGGTCACCGCGATGGTGTTGAACTCGACCGGCGTACCACCGCCTTCGATCACGCCTTCGCGCACCGACTGAGCCAGATCACGCAGGGTCAGGTTGCAGGGCGAAACGTCGGTGAAGGTGTGCACCACGGCGACCAGCGGCCTAGCGATCGCCGCGTCGTCCAGCCCGGTGGCACGCAGCATGGCGCGTGCCGGTGCGCGGGACGGTCCTTTCTTGATCTGATCGCTGTTCATGGTCCTCGGAAATCCGTTTTCCGGGCCCCAGAAAGCAAAAACCCCGCACCTTTCGAAGGTGCGGGGTTTTTTTCTGAAACCCGGGTTGTTGTTTAGTCGCGCAACCCTATCCCGCACCTGTCAGTGAGGTAATTAGTACGACTACCAGAATCAGCGCAATCTGCCCGATGCCCCGGGTGGGCACGGGCAGGAAGTTGGCCATCTGGATGCTGCGTCGCGTCATGACTGCATGATCAACACAGCTTTTTTTGGAAGTCAACACTTTTTCTCCACCATCGCCTCGTCAACGGGAAAATGACGACAAAAGGTCAAGTGAACACTGGGTTTTCCTGCGGCGCCTGTGCTGACAGGAAATCAGCCGCAGCACAGCCGAACCCTGTCAACTGCGCAAGAATGCCGCTGGTGGAGTCAGTCAATGACGCGGGAATCGGGGTCCATGATGGCACTCGAAACAGCCATAAACATGTCCAACCCGGTGCTTCCCGATGCTGGAATCAGCCAGCCTGGTCCGCGCTGTTTCGCGGCAGATAGGCGCGAAGGAACAGCCGCACGACGCTATCGATGTGGTCGTCGCATTCCTTCTGGTCGATGGTCTGGCAGCAGCCGATCAGGCGACGCATGTGCATCTCGCCCTTGAGCAGGCAGAAGAAGTGCCCGGCACTGCGCTGCGGGTCCTCCATTTCCAGCTGGCCCCGGGCCATGGCATCACGGAACACCGCCTCCATTTCCGTCAGCGTGCGTCGCGGGCCCGCCTCGTAGAAACGCTGCGCCATTTCCGGATTGGTCTGCGCCTGCGCAGCCATGACGCGGAACAGCTCAATCGATTCCGGACTGGTCGCCAGCCCGTGAAAGCTGCGGGCAATACGCTTGAGGCGCTCGCCGATGTCCTCGTCCGGCGTGCCGGGCCGGAACAGCCTCGCCGGCATCTGCTCCTCGCACTTGGCCTGGACCGCCGCTTCGAACAGCGTCTCCTTGTCCTTGAAGTGGCTGTAGACGGTCAGCTTGGAGACACCCGCCTCGCCCGCGATGGCGTCCATGCTGACGCCGTCATAGCTGCGCTCAAGAAACAGGCGCTTGGCCGCATCAAGGATGGCGGCCCGCTTTTCGGGGTCTTTGGGTCGGCCGGGGCCGGCACTGCGGGAGACGACTGCGGACATCATGCGAATTAATAAACTATCGGGTTTACTTTCTGAGGTTTTCCATTTTACTATACCGGCCAGTTCAATTACAGCGGACGACTTCACATGTCCCGTATCACTTCCTTCCCGCGCCTTTCGCGTACACCACTTCTCCTGCTCTCGCTGGGCCTTCTGCTAGCTGCCTGCGGTGAGGAGCAGGCCGCGCCGGAAGTCATCCGGCCCGCCATCGTGGTGCAACCGGATAGTGCCGGCATGGCATTGACCGCCTTTTCCGGCGAGATGCACGCACGCCGCGAGCCGCAGCTGGCCTTCCGCATCGGCGGCAAGCTGGCCAAGCGCCACGTCGACACCGGTGACCGGGTCAAGGCCAACCAGCCACTGGCCGAGCTGGACGCGGACGATGTCCGCCTGCAGCTGGATGTGGCCCGCGCCGGCCTTCAGGCCGCCGAAGCCGACCTCAAGCTCGCGGCTTCCGAGCGCGAGCGCTACCAGTCCCTGGTGGAACGCGGCCTCGTCGGCCAGTCGCAGTTCGACGCCCGCGACAACGCCTGGCGCCTGGCGCAATCCAAGGTGCAGCAGGCGCGTGGCCAGTTTGACGTGGCCAAGAACCAGTCCGAATACGCCATCCTTCGCGCGCCCTCGGATGGCCTGATCGTCAGCCGCCTGGCCGAAGCCGGCCAGGTGGTCGCCGCCGGCCAGCCGGTGTTCGTGATGGCCGAGGATGGTGAACGTGAGGTTGCGATCAGCCTGCCGGAGCAGGACATCGATGACTTCAAGCTCGGCCAGCCGATGGTGGTGGAGCTGTGGTCCAAGCCCGGCCAGCGCTATCCCGGCAAGCTGCGTGAGCTGTCTGCTGCGGCCGACCCGATGAGCCGGACCTATGCCGCGCGGGTCAGTCTGGATGACGCCAAGGCCGCCGTGGAGCTGGGCCAGAGTGCCCGCGTCTACATCGGCAATACGCCGGCCGAAGGCCAGCTGTCGCTGCCGCTGTCGGCGGTGACCGCCGAGCAGGGTCAGGCGTATGTCTGGGTCGTCGATCCACAGAGCCACAAGGTGCAGCGCCGCGACGTGCGCACCGGCGCCTATGGCGAGTCCAGCGTGCCGATCATCGACGGCCTGAACGCCGGCGAGTGGGTGGTGGCCGCCGGCGTGCATCTGCTGCGCGCCGGGCAGAAAATCCAGCCCATTGATGGCGACAACCGCCGCCTGAACATTGCCGCCGCGCCCTGAGGCGCGGACCAGCACGCCGCATCAGTGGGGACTGATCCGATGTCGAAACCAGAAAGCACCTCCACCGGCGGTGGCTTCAACCTGAGCGAATGGGCGCTCAACAACCGCGGACTGGTGCTCTACGCCATGATCGCGCTGGCCATCATTGGTACCTGGAGCTACCTGCGCCTCGGGCAGAGCGAAGACCCGCCATTCACCTTCAAGGCCATGGTGGTCCGTACGCTGTGGCCGGGCGCCACCGCCGAGGAAGTCTCCAAGCAGGTCACCGAGCGCATCGAAAAGAAGCTCATGGAGACCGGCGACTACCAGATGATCCGCGCCTACTCGCGGCCGGGCGTGTCGCAGATCATCTTCGTCGCCCGCGACGACATGCGCAGCGCCGAACTGCCCGACCTGTTCTACCAGGTTCGCAAGAAAACCAGCGACATCCGCGCGCAGCTGCCGCCCGGCGTGGTGGGTCCGTTCTTCAACGACGAATTCGGCGATACCTTCGGCAACATCTATGCACTGACCGGCGACGGCTTCGACTACGCCACGCTCAAGGACTACGCCGAGCGACTGGAGCTGGAGCTGCAGCGCATTCCCGACGTCGCCAAGGTCGAACTGATCGGCCTGCAGGACGAGAAGATCTGGATCGAGCTCAGCAACACCAAGCTGGCCACGCTGGGCGTGCCCATGACCGCCGTGCAGCAGGCGCTGGACGAGCAGAACGCCGTCGTCCCGACCGGCTTTTTCGAAACACCGAGCGAACGCGTGCAGCTGCGCGTGTCCGGCCGCTTTGAAAGCGTCGAGGACATCCGCAGTTTCCCGATCAGCGTCGAGGGCCGCAGTTTCCGCATCGGCGACGTCGCCGACGTGCATCGAGGCTTCTCCGATCCTCCGGCGCCAAGGATGCGCTTCATGGGCGAGGACGCCATCGGCATCGCAGTGTCGATGAAGGCTGGTGGTGACATCCTCAAGCTCGGCCATGCACTGGACAGCGAGTTCGCCCGACTGCAGCAGACGCTTCCGGTCGGCATGACGCTGGCCCGCGTCGCCGACCAGCCGCAGGCCGTGCGCAGCTCGGTGGGCGAGTTCGTCCGCGTGCTGGCAGAAGCACTGGTGATCGTGCTGCTGGTCAGCTTCTTCTCGCTGGGCTTCCGCAGCGGCCTGGTGGTCGCGCTGTCGATCCCGCTGGTGCTGGCGATGACCTTCGCGGTGATGCACTACTTCGGCATCGGCCTGCACAAGATTTCGCTGGGCGCACTGGTCGTCGCGCTGGGCCTTTTGGTCGATGACGCCATCATCGCCGTCGAAATGATGTCGGTGAAGATGGAGCAGGGTTATTCGCGCCTGCAGGCTGCCGGATTCACCTGGAAGACCACCGCCTTCCCGATGCTCACCGGCACGCTGGTCACCGCTGCCGGCTTCCTGCCGATCGCCACCGCACAGAGTTCCACCGGCGAGTACACGCGCTCGCTGTTCGAAGTGGTCACGATCGCGCTGCTGGTCAGCTGGATCGCCGCCGTGGTGTTCGTGCCGTGGCTGGGTGACAAGCTGCTGCCGGACTTCTCCAAGAAGAATGGCGGCAGCGCCCACGAGCCACACGATCCCTACCAGACCCGCTTTTACCAGCGCGTTCGCAAGCTGATCGACTGGTGCGTGGAGTACCGCAAGACCGTCATCGTGATCACCGTGGCCTGTTTCGTGGCCGCCGTGCTGCTGTTCCGCTTCGTGCCGCAGCAGTTCTTCCCGGCCTCGACGCGCCTTGAGTTGATGGTCGACCTCAAGCTGCCGGAAGGCGCCTCACTGAAAGCCACCGAAGCGCAGGCCGCCAAGCTCGAGGCCAAGCTCAAGGGCCATCCGGGTATCACCAACTACGTCGCCTACGTCGGCACCGGCGCGCCGCGCTTCTACCTGCCGCTGGACCAGCAGCTGCCCAGTCCCAGCTTCAGCCAGTTCGTGCTGCTGACCGAGAACATCGAGGAGCGCGAGAAGGTCCGCAGCTGGCTGATCGACCTCTTCAACACCGACTTCAGCGACATCCGTGCCCGCGTGACGCGGCTTGAGAACGGTCCACCGGTGGGTTATCCGGTGCAGTTCCGCGTGTCCGGCGAGCACATCGACGAAGTGCGCAAGCTGGCCCGCGAAGTGGCCGACAAGGTGCGCGCCAACCCGCATGTCACCAACGTCAACCTCGACTGGGAAGAACCCAGCAAGGTGGTGCGGCTCAATATCGACCAGGATCGTGCCCGCGCGCTGGGCATCACCTCCGCGCAGCTGGCGGTGTTTCTGCAGAGCTCGCTGTCCGGCAGCCACGTCAGCGAATATCGCGAAGGCAACGAACTGATCGAGATCCTGCTACGCGGCCCCGACAACGAGCGCGCACGGCTATCGCTGCTGGGCAGCCTCGCTGTTCCCACTGCCAATGGCCGCAGCGTGCCGCTTTCACAGATCGCCAAGCTCGAATACGGCTTCGAGGAAGGCATCATCTGGCACCGAGACCGCCTGCCCACCGTCACCGTGCGTGGTGACATCTACGGCAAGGAGCAGGCCGCTACCGTCGTCGCGCAGATCGAGCCGACGCTGGATCCGATCCGCGCCGAGCTGCCCAACGGCTACCTGCTGCAGACCGGTGGCACGGTCGAGGATTCGCAGCGCGGCCAGAAGTCGGTGAACGCCGGCATGCCGCTGTTCCTCGGCGTGGTGCTGACCCTGCTGATGATCCAGCTCAAGCGCTTCCCGCGCGTGCTGATGGTGCTGCTGTCCGCACCGCTGGGCCTGATCGGCGTGTCCGCCTTCCTGCTGCTGTTCCGCGTGCCCTTCGGCTTCGTCGCCATGCTCGGCACGATCGCCCTGTCCGGCATGATCATGCGCAACTCGGTGATCCTGATCGACCAGATCGAGCAGGACATCGCCGACGGCCACACCCGCTGGCAGGCCATCGTCGACGCCACCGTGCGCCGCTTCCGCCCCATCGTGCTGACCGCACTGGCTGCCATGCTGGCGATGATCCCGCTGTCACGCAGCGTGTTCTTCGGCCCGATGGCGGTGGCGATCATGGGCGGCCTGCTGTTCGCGACGGCGCTGACGCTGCTGTTCCTGCCGGCGCTGTATGCGGCATGGTTCAGGGTGAAGCGCGACGAACCGGCGCCGGAGGGCATCCAAGGGGCGTGATGCGTACCGCGCTTTCCGATCAAGAGCTTTCGTTCGCCTTCGGCGACCGAGTTCATTTTCTTTGCTTGTCCAAAGAAAACCGAACCAAAAGAAATGACACCCCGCGTTCGCGCCCGCTTCGCGGGTTC
Organism: Rhodanobacteraceae bacterium; assembly: GCA_024233975.1. Classification (GTDB taxonomy): domain Bacteria; phylum Pseudomonadota; class Gammaproteobacteria; order Xanthomonadales; family Xanthomonadaceae; genus JACKOX01. Next base: position 7,445 of record JACKOX010000002.1, on the reverse strand, counting down.
GTGAGCCGAAGCCGGGGTTTTCGACAATTCATCCCTGAATTGGCGAAAACGCGCGTGCGTCCTGCACGCGCCCCTAACGGGCCTGATCGACTCCGCCTCACCACGAACGAGGGGACCCGAAAAGCGTCGCAATGTGCTGCTTCATCGCTTTTGGGCCCCGTGGGAGCGCCGAGTAGCGGAGGAAGCCGGCGGGGAAAGGCGCGTTTGTTTGAGGCCATGTATGGCCGAGTTCGCGCCGTCCGCCGGGTTCTGAGCAACGCAGGGAATGGCGGCAGCTTCATCGCCGCCACGCGGACTTCGGGTCGGCTTTCTTTTGGTGACTTTTCTTTGCCGAATCAAAGAAAAGATACTCGCTGGCCCAAAGGGACAGTGAAAGCTCTTGAATCAAACAATGAACAAACTCTCCAACCTGAGAGTTGTCACCCATCCCCGATGACTTCCGGCACTACGGAATCGCCCTTCCAGCCGCCATCCTGCCGACCCATAAGCCATAAGTGGCCCGGACGCAGCCAAGGACGTAAAATTTGCGCCCTTTTCCCGCTTCCAGGACAGACTCCCGATGCCGATCGATTTTGACAAAGCTCGCCGTGCCATGGTCGAGCAGCAGGTGCGCCCCTGGGAAGTGCTGGACCCGCGGGTGCTCGACGTGCTCGCCGCGGTGAACCGCGAGGACTTCGTCGCGCCGCGTCATCGCAAGCTGGCCTATGCCGATCTGGCGCTACCGCTGGAACATGGCGAGGTCATGCTCAAGCCGGTGATCGAAGGCCGCCTGCTGCAGGCGCTGGATCTGGACGAGCACGAGGAAGTGCTGGAAGTCGGTACCGGCAGCGGCTACCTCAGCACCTGCCTGGCGCACCTGGCGCGTGCCGTGGTCAGCATCGACATCCATGCGGATTTCGTTGATCGCGCGCGTTCCCGGGCCGAGCAGATGGGACTCAGCAACCTGCGCGTGGCGCAGGCCGATGCGCTGGAATACGAACCGCAGCGGCAGTTCGATGCGGTGGTCGTGTCTGGTGCAGTGACGACCATTCCGTCACGTTTCCGCGAGTGGCTGCGTCCGGGTGGTCGCCTGTTCGTGGTTCGTGGCCAGTCGCCGGTGATGGAAGCCGTGCTGGTGACGCGCACCGATGAAGAGCGCTGGCAGGAAGAAAGCCTGTTCGAAACCGACATTCCATACCTGCACGGAGCCGCGCCAGTGGCGCGCTTCGTCCTGTAACGAGCCAAACTGCAGATTCAAACCAAGGAATCACCATGACCCTCCGCCCCCTCAGCCTTGCCCTCGCCCTGGCCCTGACCGCCGTCGGCGCGTCCGGCCCAGCCGCCGCGTCCGACCTGATGGACGCCTACCGCATGGCCCGCGACAGCGACCCGCAGCTGGGCGCCGCCGAGTCGCAGAAGCTGGCGCAGGGCGAAGGCGTCGTGCAGTCGCGCGCCGCGCTGCTGCCGCAGATCAGTGCCTCGGCCTCGCTGAACGACAGCGACCGCGACAGCACCAGCATTTCCACCGTCCCCAACGAGGACGGCACGGTCGGCTTTGGCCTGAGCAAGAGCAACAGCGACACCCGCTCGCGCAGCTACAGCTTCGACCTGCGCCAGAGCCTGTACGACCGCACCAACTACACGCGCCTGCACGCCAGCCGCGCCCGTGCCGACCAGTCTGCTGCCGAGTACGAGGCGGCGCTGGACGGCCTGATGACGCGCACCGCGCAGGCCTATTTCGCCGTGCTGACCGCCATCGACAGCGTGGTGCTGTCACGCGCCGAGCAGCGTGCGGTGGGTCGCCAGCTGGACCAGGCCGAGCAGCGCTACGAAGTTGGCCTGACTGCGATCACCGACGTGCACGAAGCCCGCGCCCGCCACGACAGCGCCCGCGCCAACGTGATCGCCGCCGAGAACGCCCTGGATGACGCCCGCGAGGCGCTGTCCGAGATCACCGGGACGTGGCTGGAAAACATCAAGGGCCTGGAATCCAACTTCCAGCCGATGCTGCCCGAGCCGCAGAAGATCGACGACTGGGTCACCGAGGCACTGGACAGCAATCCGGCGCTGCAAGCCCGTGAGCTGGCCGTGATCGCCGCCAACCAGGACATCGGCACCGCCCGCGCCGGCCACCTGCCGACGCTGAGCGCCTCGGTCGGCTACAGCGACAATGCCAGCTGGGGCACCTTCACCTCCAATGGTCTGAGCTTCCCGGCCAACAGCCTGTCGGATGGCCCGACCATTGGCATCAGCCTCAGCGTACCGATCTTCAGTGGCTTCGCTACGCGCTCACGCGTCCGCCAGGCGGTGTACACCCGTGATGCCGTGGAAGACCAGCTGGTGCAGCAGCGTCGCGCGGTCACCCGACAGACCCGCAACGCCTATCGCGCGCTGATCGCCGGCATCAGCAGCATCGATGCGCGCACGCAGTCGGTGGTCTCCGCGCAGAGCGCGCTGGATGCCACGGAGGCCGGCTTCGAGGTCGGCACCCGCACCATCGTCGACGTGCTGCAGAGCCAGCAGCAGCTGTATACCGCGCAGCGCGAGCTGTCGCGTGCCCGCCACGACTTTCTGGTGAACACGCTGAACCTGAAGGCCGCGGCCGGCACGCTGGACGTCGAAGACATCAAATCAGTCAACCAGCACCTGACCGCCGACGCGGAAGCGGCGCTGGCCACCGCCGAGACGGAGCCGATGCCGAACTGATCGCGCCACGCGCCTTCGTGATTGGACAACGGCCCGCTACTCGCGGGCCGTTGTCATTTCCGGGGCCGGTTTCGATTGCAGGACGGCATGGAGCCGAACTGCCGCAGCCTCAAATCGCGGCCTTGGAACCGAGCAGGCCTTTCAGCATGGACAGGATGCGCCGCAACGCGCCACGCTGGGCCTCGACCGTCTCGCGCGCCCGGTTGCCCATGTCGTTGCAACGATTCTTGTCGTCGAGCAGGGTCTGCACCGTCTCCGCCAGCTCCACGTCGTTGGCGACACGCAGGCAGGCGCCGCTTTCCAGCAGCAGATCGGTGACCTCGGTGAAGTTGAAGGTGTGCGGCCCGACCAGCACTGGCACGCCCAGCGCCGCCGGTTCCAGCACGTTATGGCCGCCGATGGTGGTGAAACTGCCGCCCACGAAGGCCACGTCGGCCGCGGCGAAGAAACCCAGCAGCTCGCCCAGCGTATCGATGACGAAGCACTGGCTGTCCATCGATGCCAGCCCATCCTCGCTGCGACAGCTGGTGCGGAAGCCCATCTGCCGGCAAAGCTGAACCACCGGCCGGAAGCGCTCGGGATGACGTGGAGCGATCAGCAGCAGGGCATCCGGGAACCGACGCAGCACGCGACTGTGCGCATCGATGACCTTTTCCTCCTCGCCCTCGTGGGTGCTGGCGGCGATCCACACTGGCCGCTGCTCGCCCCAGGCTTCGCGCCAGTCACGCGCCTGCTCGTCGAGAAACTCCGGCACGTCCATGTCGTACTTGAGGTTGCCGGCGATGATCACCCGCGAACGATCCGCACCCAGCTCGATCAGGCGATCCGCATCCTGCTGCGACTGCGCCGCCACCCATTCAGCGCAGCGGATCGCCATGCGCGCCAGCGGACGCACCGGACCGTAACCACGCAGCGAGCGTTCGGACAGGCGCGCGTTGGCCACCACGATGGGCAGCTTGCGGTCATGGCAGCAGAAGAACAGGTTGGGCCAGATCTCCGTCTCCATGATGATGGCCAGCCGCGGTCGCACCCGCTTCAGGAAACGGCGGATCGACGCCGGCAGGTCATAGGGCAGGTAGACATGGAACACGCTGTCGCCCCAGATGCGGCGCACGCGATCCGAACCGGTCGGCGTCACCGTGGTCACCACGATCGGATACTGCGGATAGCGCTCGCGCAGCACGTCGATCATCGGCGCGGCGGCGTTCACCTCGCCCACGCTGACCGCATGCACCCACAGCGTGTCGCGCAGACCGGGATCGGGGAAAAAGCCGAAACGCTCGGCCCAGCGCGACAGGTAGCCACGGTGGCGCACTCCGCGAAGCGCCAGTCGATACAGGATCACTGGCGTCAGCACGTACATGGTGATGTTGTAGATCACGCGCATCAGCGCGTGGCCGGTCTGTTTCAGCATCCGCGAAGGATAGCCGTTATCGATGCACGACAACGTGCGCGCTTCGCGGGAACGGCGCAGCCGATAGAATGCACCGGTGAACGACAAGGCCAGACCCAGCATCGATCCGGCCCGGCCCGGAGCCGCGCCGCGCCGCCCCGCCAGCTGGCCGCAGTGGCTACTCCTGCTGCCAGCCCTGCTGGCTGCCCGGCTGCCTTGGGCGTTGCAGCGAGGATTGGGGCGCGGCCTCGGCTGGCTGCTGTTGCGCCTGCTGCGCTCGCGGCGTCACATTGCCCAGCGCAACCTGGAACTTTGCTTTCCCGAGCTGTCGGCGCAGCAACGGTCGCGCCTGCTGCGCGACAGCTTCGCCAACCTGGGCATGGGATTGTTCGAATTCATCCGCGCCTGGTGGGGTGGCATCGACTCCGCGCGTGAGCACACCGAAATCGAAGGCCTGCACCACCTCAAGGCGGCGCTGGTGGAAGGCAAGGGCGTCATCCTGCTGTCCGGCCACTTCGTCACACTGGAGATATGCGGCCGACTGCTCTGCGACCACGCACCCGTCGCCGGCATGTATCGCCCGCATGGTCAGGCCGTTCTGGAATGGGCGGTGCGCCGTGGCCGCCTGCGTTACGCACCAGCCATGTTCCCGCGTGACGCCCTGCGTCCGGCGATCAAGCACCTCAAGGACGGCGGCATCCTGTGGTTCGCGCCCGACCAGGAAACCCGTCGCGGTGACAGCGTCTTCGTGCCCTTCTTCGGGCGTCCGGCCTGGAGCCTGACTTCGCCGCACCAGCTGGCCCGGCTGTCCGGCGCCAAGGTGATCGCCTTCCACCATCGTCGCACCGACGATGGCCGCGGCTATCGCCTGCGCCTGACCCCGGCAATGTTGAACTTCCCCTCCAAGGACGCCTCCACCGATACCGCACGCGTCATGGCAGAAATCGAAGCCATGGTCCGCGACGCCCCCGAGCAGTACCTGTGGATCCACCGCCGCTTCAAACGCCAACCGGATGGCAAGGACGTTTACGCCGACGACTCCAGTAGCTGATCAAAGACTATTGCGCCTCAGGACGAACGTCCGAAGCTTGGTGCGGGACAGACCCTCCCCCGGGCGGTAGCGTATATGCCCCACGACCCGCCGGCCGGAACGCCATGCCGTAGTTGGCGCGTTGTGCGACCTCATCCGGCCCAGGCAGGGTGCCGTTGACGTATTGCTGGAACACCACCGGCAGCGCGGGCGCGCCAAAATACTGTTTTCCGGAATTGCCGACCAAATCCGCCGCATTCCAGTAGTACTGCAGCGCCACAAAGAAGGTCCCTGCTGGCGGCAGCGGCGGCAAGGGAGATAGGGGGGAAACCGTTCCGTCCGGGTACTGCAGGGCATCGGCTTTTTCCAGACGATAGGTAGCCGGCAATCCCAACACACCGGAAGGCTCGACCGGAGTGGCGGGAGGGATGTAGGTCGATGTCCAGTCGGATAGGATATCCAGATCCGCCGAGGGCTCCTGCTCGGGATTGAAGGTGATCTTCAGCATCGGCGCTGGCTGCTCGATATCCATATAGGTCCCGTCGCAGAACACATGCGGCGGCGAGGGACTTGGGCAGACGGTCCCCGTCCGGCTGGTTCCATCACGGTCGGCGGAATCCATGCGGACATGCGCCTTCGCCAGAGTGCTATCTGGCCCATCGCGTTCAGCGAAATAAGGCGCCAGCGGGTAGGTGATTATCAGGTCCGTTGCCGCCCCCAGATTCGGATCGATGATGAAGTCACCGCGATAGGAATCCATCAGCAACGCCGCGGCCACCGCGTCCAATGGCGTCGCCCAGGTGTCTTCCGAGCATTCCATCGTTGAATCGCAAACCCGACTGACAGTCTTGCCCTCGTCGGTACCGGCATCGTGCCCACTGGCCAGATTGGGCAAAGCATCACCCGGGGGCGTGTGCTGCACCTGATCGGAGTATCGATCCAAAGACACACCCGGAACAAAGTAGAGCGTCCCGCGCTCCACCTGGATGATCGACCAAGTGGCACTCATCTTGTTCCAATCGTCCTCTGGCACCGAAAACCCCAGCTCAGGAGTCTCCGCCCAGCTCCCGCCGTTCCAACGTGCGGCCAGTGCATCACAATCGGAATTCGCGATTTCCTGCAGCACCTCATTCTGACTGCCCTCAACAGAATAAGGCGCATACCCCATCAGTATTACCTCGATGGAGCCATAGTCGGCTGACAGATGTAGCGGCCCGCTCATGGGTTCCACGCCGTTTTCGCCCGGAACCAGCAGACAGGCCGGATCATTGCTGACCAACTGGCTTCCGCCATCGGGATTCGGACCGATCGCGGCTGTCCAGTCGCTACGGAAATACAGGTTGCCACTCAACACCAGGGCGCCATCTCCATCCAGCACCCGGAGCTTTGCTGCTCCCCAGAGGTGTGGCTGGAAGTTCAGTAGCGTGGAATGCCCACCGGTAGTAGTCCAGACCGGCAGGATCAATACCTGCCCATATCCGTCGCTCACCTGCACGGCGCCGACATTCGTCGCCAATCCAATGCCGACCAGCAAGGCCATCCGACACAACCATCCTCGAATTTCCATCATCGACACTCCCTATCAAACTGGCTCCGACGTGGAGCGGCTCACCAACACAGCACTCGGCAAATGCCGGATCATCGATACCTGCGAGAGAAACAGAAACGCGGGCAAATCCACCCCCACCAACGCTTCATACACCAGCCGGACGCCAAGGCCCCCTTGCACTAAGGACTTCAGTAGCTGATCAAACACTATTGCACCGTAGGATGAGACTCCGACCTCGTTGTCGGCGAAGTGCCGGGCGGGAGCGAGTAGACCGCGCGGCGCGCCGGCCGAAATGCCATGCCGTAGTTGGCGCGCTGCGGGATGGCATCTGCTCCTGGCAGGGTGCCATTGACGTATTGCTGGAACACCACCGGCAGCGCGGGCGCGCCAAAATACTGCTTTCCGGAATCGCCGACCAAATCCGCCGCATTCCAGTAGTACTGCAGCGCCACAAAGAAGGTCCCCACTGGCGGCAGCGGCGGCAGAGGAAATATTGGATAAACCGTTCCATCCGGATACTGCAGGGCATCTGCCCATTCCAGGCGATAAGTGGCCGGCAAACCCAACACGCCGGACGGCTCGACCGGGGTGGCGGGCGGAATGTAGTTTGCTGTCCAGTCCGAAACAACATCCGGATCTTCCGAAGGGTCTTGCTCGGGGTTGAAGGTGATCTTCAACACAGGTGCCGCCTGCTCGATACGCATGTAGGTTCCGTCGCAGAAAGTGTCTGGTGGAACAGGACTGGGACATGAAGGGGCAGCGCGATAGTTTCCCGCCCGATCATGAGT
>JACKOX010000001.1 GCA_024233975.1 Rhodanobacteraceae bacterium | reverse complement strand
GGGCCTGCTGTTTGTCATCGCTGGCAGCGGCGTCGCGCTGTGGCAGGCTCGCGAGGCGCGGGTGCAGCGTGATGCCGCGCTGCAGGAGGCGCGTCGTGCCGAGCGCGTGGCCGACTTCCTGATCAGGGTGTTCCAGTCGCCCAATCCCTCCAAGGCACGCGGCGAGACGGTGACCGCGCGCGAGCTGCTGGACAACAGCAGGGAGCGCATCGCCAACGAGCTGTCGGACGACCCGCAGCTGCGGCAGCGGCTGCAGGCGGTGATCGGCGACACCTATCGCAGCCTTGGCCTGTACGACGAGGCTGAGCAGTTCCTCACCGAGGCAGTGGCGCAGGCGGGCGAGGCTGTCGATCCGGATCTGCTGATCAACCTCGGCTGGGTGCATGCCTTCCAGGGGCGTTTCGAGGAATCCGACCAGCGCTTCGTCGAGGCGATCCAGCGCGCGCGTGAGCTGTCCGATCCGCGACGGGTAGCCGATGCCCAGCGCCGTCGTGCCTCGGCGCTGATGAACCTGTCACGACTGGACGAGGCCGAGGCGGAATTGCGGGCCTCGCTGGCCTACGAGGAGTCCGTCGCCGTTCCTGACGCGGACAACCTGCTGGCGACGCGCGAGCTGCTGGCCAACATCGCCTACTTCCACGATGACCTCGACAAGGCCGAAGCCGAGTACGCGGCAGCGCTGCGGCTCAAGGTGGCCAAGTACGGCCCGACCCACACCGCGGTCGCGCTGACCCAGAGCAGCCTCGGCACGGTGGCCTTCAAGCGCGGCGATTTCGCAGAAGCCGAACGCCGCTATCGCGAATCCGCCGATACCTTCCGTGCGTTCTACGGGGTCGACAACGACCAGATTGCCGCGCAGCTGCGCAACCAGTCGCTGGCACTGCGGCGCTTGCAGCGCTACGACGAATCCCTGGTGGTCGGCGGTCAGGCCGTGGCGATGTACAGCCAATGGTCGGGTGCGGAGAATCCGCGCACGTTGCAGGCGGAAGTGGACCTGCTGGAGGAAGAGCTGCTGCTGGGGCGCGATGCCGCTGCCAGCTGGGCCACCATCGATGCGGCGGAGAAGACGTTGTCCGACACGTCACGACTGGCCTGCCGCCTTGTCAGCCTGCGGCAATGGATCGCCGAGGCACCGGACCCGGCGTCCGCCCGGCAAGCGCTGGATTGCCTCGAGGCCGACCACGCGCCGGAAGCCCTGCTGCTGATGGCCGATCTGTCGGTTGCAAGGGCTGAGAAGCTGGCCGATGGCGACGCCGCCGCGGCGCTTGAAGCACTGCGGACGCGACTGGCGGCCATCGACCATCCGGACCCGCTGATGCGCGCGGCGGCCGAGGAGCTGCTCGCGCGCCCCGAGCGACGCTGATCGCCGCTCCAGCCTGAGAAACCCGCCGGAATCCGCGCTGGAGGTCGGTCGACGGCCGTATCTGTTCTAAGATCGCTGTGCAGGTGGGAACTGGGGGTGACATGGCGAAGTGCGGGATCGTCGCTGTCATGGGTCGCTGGCTGGCGGCCCTGGGGCTGCTGTTGGCGCCCGTGCTGGCTGTCGCGCAGCAGCCGCAGTTCGACCTGCTCGTCCCCGAGACAACGGTCTACCCGCAATATTTCAGTGTCGAGCAGGGCAGCGATCGCATGCTCTACGTTGGCTACTCGGGCGGCGTGCTGCGATTCGACGGCGCGCGCTGGACCAGCATCGACGTTCCCGGCAGCGGCGCGGCGGTCCGCCAGCTGCATCGCGACCGCCATGGTCGGCTCTGGGTTGGCGCCACCGACGCGTTCGGCTACCTGCAGCGGCAGGCCGACGGTAGCGACCGCTACGTCGATGTTTCCGCCGGCTTCGCGGATCGCCTGAAGGACGCGCATTTCGCCGACATCTGGGCCGTGCTGGAGCGTGACGACGGCCTGTACTTCCGCGCGCTTCGGCACGTTTTCCACGTCGGTTTCGATGGTGGCGCCATCGAGTTGTGGCATCACGAGGGTCGCTTTGGCGGCATTGCTGAAATCAATGGTGAGCTCTGGCTGCAGTGGCGCGGCCAGGGACTGAAGCATCTGGTCGATGGCCGCTTCGAGATGCTTCCGGGTGGCGAGAGTTTCGCGCCATCGCTGATCTACAACCTGATCCAGCTGCCGGATGGGCGCGCCGTGGTGCATTCGCTGGCGCCGCGATTCGCCGTCTGGGACGGCCAGCGTTTCGCGGACAGCGACGCCATCGTGGCCGATCCGGAATTCGACCACCTGGTGCAGGGCATGGCACTGGAGGACGGACAGCTGGTGTTCTCCGGCGATGACGGCGTGCTGCGCTTCGTCGATGTCGATCGCCAGCGGATCCAGTCGGTGCCGATCGGTCGCAGCTACATCGCCGAGGTCGTCCGTGCGCTGGACGGTGCTCTGCTGGCGATCAGCGACGACGGCGTGGCCAGGCTGCCGTGGCCGCCGCAGCTGCTGCTGTTCGACGAAGGCGTGGGCTTCCGCGGCATTGCCAACAGCATGCGTGCGATTGGCGATTCGCTTTATCTGCTGGCTGGCTCCGGCATCTATCAGGGTCGCCTTGATAGCGATGATCCGTCGATGTCGCTGCAGCGCCTGGACTGGACCGGCGACGAGGCCTGGGACCTGATTGCCGTGGACGACGGCCTGCTGCTGGCCGACAGCCGGAGCCTGCTTTCCATCACCGGCGGAAAGGTGCAGGAGATTGCCAACGATGACCTCTATCCGAGGAAGCTGCTGGTCGACGAGGGCATGCCGGATCGTCTCTGGGTAGGCACCGAGCAGGGCGTGACCCTGATGCAGCATGACGGGGATCGCTGGCAGACGCTGGGTGCCGACGGCCATCAGGGTCTGGCTGCACGCTCCCTGGCGCAGCGCGACGCGCAGTCGGTCTGGGTCGGTACCTTGTCCAATGGTCTGATGGTCGCGGAGTGGTCGCCCGCCGCGGCGGCGCTTCAACTGCGCGCGTTGTCGGAAAGCGAGGGCGGTCCGGTCGCGCCGGGTGGCGAGGCCTTCTTCAGCCATGCCGATGGCCAGCTGTGGGCGAGCACGTCGCAGGGATTGTTCCGGCTGGAGGGTGACGGCTTCGTTCCCGCCAGCCTGCCCGGTCTTGATGCACTGAAGGCCGCGGACGAGGTCGTCGAATTTGCGGATGATGGCGCGGGTGGGCTGTGGGCAACCAGCTACCGCGCCTACTACCACCGCAATCGGGATGGGAACTGGCGAGTCGTGAGCCTTGCCGGGCTGCGTCGGGGTGCCTTCCTCGCATCGCTGGTGCTTCCCGGCGGAGACCTGCTGATGGGCGGCGCCAGTACTCTGCTGCGCGCCGAGCGCGATGTGCTGCAGGACGGTGGCGAGGCGGTCGTTCCGCTGCTGGTGTCAGCGCAGCTGGGCGGTCGCGGCGAGGGAATGGAGCCACTCCGCTATCCGCTGGATCAACCAGTTCGTTTTGCCAGCGGAGCCGGAACTCTGGAGATCGCCTTCGCCCTGCCTGACCTGGACGCTTCGGGCGGCACCTTGTTCCAGTCGCGGCTTGCCGGCCTCGGAAGCGCCTGGAGCGAGTGGAATGACCGCCCGTCGCTGGCCTATCCCGCGCTGCCGCCGGGTGACTACCGCTTCGAGCTGCGCGCCCGCAATGCCGATGGCCGGGTCACGACAGCGAAGCCGCTGGACATCATCGTGGCGCCGCGCTGGTACCAGCGGCAGGACCTGTGGCTGCTGGGAGGCCTTGGCTTGCTGCTGGCGGTGGTGTGGTGGCTGCAGCGCCGGCATCGCGAACGGCTGGTGCGGCTCTACCAGCACAACCGCGAGCTGGATGCGCTGGTGCGCGAGCGCACCCGTGACCTGGAGGAGGCCAACGTCAAGCTGCGCTCGCAGGCTGAGCGAGATGGCCTGACCGGTGTCGGCAATCGCGCCTACTTCGACAGCCGTCTGGCGGCGGCCTGTGCCACGGCACGGCGCAGCGATGATCCGCTGGCGCTGCTGATGATCGACGTCGATCACTTCAAACCCTACAACGACCAGCATGGCCATCTGGCGGGTGACGAGGCGCTCAGGCACCTGGCCAGGGTCCTGTCGCAGGATGTGCGCGAATCGACCGCGGTTGCGCGATATGGCGGCGAGGAATTCGCCCTGATCGCCGAGCGCTGCACGGCGGACGCTGCGGAAAGGCTGGCCCGTCGTCTGGTCGCGGAGGTGGCGAACGATGAGCTGCCGCTGACCATCAGCATCGGTGTCGCGACATTTGACGCTTCGGTGGATGACGATCCGTCATCACTGGTGCGGCGCGCCGACGATGCGCTGTACGTCGCCAGGCGCGACGGTCGCAATCGTGTCGCCGTCAGTGACGGGAGTGAACTGCGCGGAGCGTAGGGTTCTTGACGAGCCTGACTAACGAAAACGGGCGCCCACTAGGCACCCGTTTTCGCTGCATTGCGGGGCAAGCGTCAGCCGTCGCTTTCGTCCTCGCTCTCGTCACCGGTAGGCTGGTCCGGGTACTGGACCCGCAGTGCGACCACGCCGTCGCCATCGACAATCTCCAGCAGCATGCCGCGCGGGTCGAAGTCGAGCAGCGGCTGCTCGTCGGTCTCCGGGCTGCTGAACACCAGCGTGCCCTTGCCGATGCCGTTGCCATTGCCATTGCCGTTGATGGTGACCTGAATCTCGCCGCGGGTCTCGCCATCCAGCTTCACGGCATAGTCGCCGGCCGGCAGCTTGCGCACGTCGATCTCGAACTCGCCATAGGCCGGGCGCAGCTTGAACTTCGCGCTGCCCTGGGCACCGGCATAGTCGTCGGTGTCATCCAGCTGCGCCACGATGGTGATCGGCTCGGCACCGGGCTCGACCTCATCTGACATGCCACCGGTGCAGGTGGTGGCGCCGATCTGGGTGAGGCGCCGCAGATGGTAGGTCGCCGATTCGCCGCTGTCGGTCATCGTGAAATCGGCAGTTGCCGTGTGGCAGGTGCCAAAAGTGATCACGAAGTCGGCAAAGGACTGCAGGTCGTCGGCTTCCGCTTGAAGCGGTGCGCGAGCTCCCCCGAAGGCGCGGTACATGGTCATCTCGACCACATTGCCCTGGGTTTCGGCGGTGCCGATGGCCCAGACCGGGGCGCCCTCGTCGTCATAGGTGTACCAGGTGGCATAAAAGCGGCGCTCCGGACCATTGCCGGTCTTGTTCAGGACTTCGAAGCTGAAGCCCTGGCTGGTGTAGTCCGGGTCATACCAGGAGCCGCTGTGGGCCGGCGTGATTCGGACGGCCGACGCACTGGTGGCGAAGGTGAGAAGCAGAGCGATCAGGGCAAGTCGAAGGCTGGGGCGCATGGTCATGCTCCGTGGTTTGTAACAATGATTTACATTGTTGGCCATGCGGTTCCCGCTTGCCTGAATCCCCGCATGCCCGGCGTCACGAAACGCCGGGCATGCGGGTCAAGCGGTATTGATGCACCGACAGGCGGTCGGTATCCGGTCTCAGCCGGAGACGGAAGCTTCCCGAGCAATCGCGCGGTAGCCGATGTCCCGGCGCAGGAACGCGCCGTCGAAGCGCACGCAGCCGGCCAGTTCGTAGGCTTTTTTCGCGGCCTCGGCCACGCTGTCGCCGAGGCCACAGGCGCAGAACACACGGCCGCCAGCGGTGACGACGCGGCCCTGATTGACATCGCCGCCGTCGAGGCGCGTGCCGGCATGGAACAGCTTGCTTGCCTCGGTGTCGCCGTCATGCGGCAGGTCGATGGCGTCGCCATTGCGAACGCTGCCCGGATAGCCTTCGGCCGCGATCACCACGCCCAGCGAGGCGCGCGGATCCCAGTCTGCGTGCACGCTGTCCAGCTGCGCGTCGAGGGCGGCCTCGATCAGGTCGAGCAGGTCCGAGCGCAGCCGCATCATGATCGGCTGGGTTTCCGGGTCGCCGAAACGCACGTTGAACTCGATGACCTTGGGCTGGCCGTCATCGTCGATCATCAAGCCGGCGTAAAGAAAGCCGGTGAATGGCGCGCCGTCGGCGGCCATGCCGGCGACCGTGGGATTGATCACCTCGCGCATGATGCGCTGGTGGATTTCCGGCGTGACCACCGGGGCTGGCGAATAGGCGCCCATGCCGCCCGTGTTCGGGCCGCTGTCGCCTTCACCGACGCGCTTGTGGTCCTGGCTGCTGGCCATTGGCAGCGCGGTCTTGCCGTCAACCAGGCAGATGAAGCTGGCTTCCTCGCCGTCGAGAAATTCCTCGATCACCACGCGGGCGCCGGCATCGCCAAAGGCATTGTCAGCGAGCATGGCGTTGACCGCCTGCTCGGCTTCCTGCAGCGACATTGCCACCACCACGCCCTTTCCGGCGGCGAGGCCGTCAGCCTTGATGACGATGGGGCGGACGAGGTCGCGGAAGTGGTCGCGGACGTGGTCCAGCGCCATGTCGAGATCGGCGAACACGGCGTAGTAAGCGGTCGGAATCCGGTGGCGGGCGAGGAAGTCCTTGGCGTAGGACTTGCTGCCTTCGAGCTGGGCTGCCGCCGCGCTGGGCCCGAAGATGCGTCGGCCGTCGGCCTGGAAGCGATCCACCACGCCAGCCACCAGCGGTACCTCGGGACCGACGACGGTGAGGTCCACGCCTTCGTCGGCGGCCAGTTGCAGCAGGCCCTCGATGTCGTCGGCGCGCACACCGACGTTGCGGCATTTGGGCTCCATGGCGGTGCCGGCGTTGCCCGGAGCGACCAGGACTTCATCAACCCGCGGCGACTGCGCAAGTTTCCAAGCCAGGGCATGTTCGCGGCCGCCGCCGCCGATCACCAGCAGTTTCATCGGGGGTTTCCGTCAGGATCAGGGGCGCGAGTTTAGCGGCTCGCTGCCGCCGTACCCACCCCGGATGCGCTCAATTTTCCGCTATTGGCCCCGGCGCAGGCGCCGACGGATGCCGGGCTTGATCAGCAGGGCGAACAGCACGCCGAACAGGAAACCGCTGATATGCGCCCACCAGGCCACCGCGCCGAAAGTCGGGCCGACGTAGGTGAAAGCGACCTGCAGCGATGCCCACACGGCGATCAGCAGCGAAGCGGGAATGCGCACGAACTCCAGATACAGCCCCAGTGGCAGTACCAGCCCCAGCCGCGCGCGCGGGAACAGCGCCAGGTAGCTGCCGATCACCGCAGACACCGCGCCACTGGAGCCGATGATCACGCGGTCCGGCGTATCGCCCAGCGAGATGGCGGCGACCAGGTTGGCCAGTGCACCGCAGACCAGGAACAGGATGAGGAAACGGGTGGCGCCAATCGCGCGCTCGCTGGCCAGACCGAAGATCAGCAGGAACACGAGGTTGCCGCCGAGGTGCAGCCAGTCGGCATGGATGAACAGTGCCGTGAACAGGGTGAACAGGCGCCCGTCCAGCAGCCCTTCGAGCCAGGACGTGCGCGGCGCCAGCAGGGCTTCGGGCAGGGTTCCCCACTCCGCCAGGAACTGGCCATGACCAGCGAAGCCGATGTAGAGCAGCCAGCCGAAACCGGCCAGGCACATCACCAGCAGCAGCGGCGTCGCCCAGACGAGCGCTGGCCGGCGACGCGAGGGAATGTCGATGAACATGCCGCCAGCGCGGCCCTAGCCGGGCCGGTCGAGCAGAAAGCGGCGACCGCGGAAGTCCATGACCACGCCGTCGCGACGGATCTCGGCGATATGCAGACCGCTGGCCACGCTGGCGCCCTCGCCATAGCGGTGGTTGTCGATGATCACGAAGCGGCCGTCCGGCGCGTCGGTGAACACGTGCATGCTGATGCGCAGTGGCGGCAGGTCGGAGCGGGTGGCGCTGTCCAGCTGGCGCAGCGTCGGCAATTGTTCGACCTGAGGCTTGGCGGCTGCGGTCGGCCTTGCGGGCACGGCGTCCGCTTCGGCGGGCTGCCGGTTGCTCGCCGGTTCGCTGGCTGCCAGTGGCGGAGCTGGCAGTTCGCCGGGCGCGACTGGCAGGGATTCACGCTCGCCGGGCGCGCGGGGAGCCGTTTCCACCAAAGCTGGCGACGACTGGCTGGCGGCGGGCGCCGGTTTCGGCGGCGGCGGAGGTGGTGCCGGCTCGGCGCGGCGTGGTGCCGGGCTGGTACTTGTTGTGGGCGTTGCTGCCGGCGCCGGTCGCGATGTCGCGGGCGGTGTGTCGATGTCCTGGCGTTGACTGGCTACGGCGGCAGTGACCGCCGGCGCGCTGCTGGCCGTGTCAGTCGTCGCCTGGCCGCCGCCGGCACGACCCAGCCACCAGGCCGCTGGGAGTGCCAGCAACAGCAGCACTGCCAGCGAGATCCACAGCCAGGTTCGTGATGACTTCTTGGCGGCGGTCGTTGTCGGGCCGGGCGTCAGCAGGCCGGGTGCCTGACCGATGCGCCGCTCGGCTTCCGACTTCTTGAGGGCTTCGAGGATCAGCGACATGGATGCGCGGCCTCAGTCCAGCTTGCGCCGCAGGCGCGGGCCATCGCCGCCGCGGGCGGTGAGGGCCAGCAGGGTTTCCGGGCCGACGATGCCGTCGGGGATCAGCCCGTGTGCCGCCTGCAGGCTGCGCACGGCGGCCTCCATGTCGCCGTCATAGAAGGCCGGGCCGACGGCGTCCGAGGATTCGTCCATGGCGTCCACCAGCTCATGGCGCAGCCAGTCCACGGCGGCGCCGCTGTCACCGCGACGGAAGGTGCCGCCCATGAACGCCGGGGCGCGCCAGATCACGTAGAAATCACCGAGCCAGGCGCGTTCCAGTTCGCGCCAGCTGGTGTCGAAGGTGTCGCCGCCGATGGCCAGCCGCACCCGTTCATCGTCGACGCCCAGCAAAACGGCCCAGGCGGAACGCTGGCCCTCGGACAGGCGCAGGATCACCGGGCGACGCAGGGTTTCCAGCTTGCTGAGGTTGCCGCGGCTGCGCAGGCAGAACACGCCCGGCGCCAGCACGCTGGGGCAGCGCGCGGCGGTGCGCACATCGGCCTCCTCGGCGCGCAGCGTCCATAGCGACAGCAGGCGCGTCCACGCAGTCAGTCCGGAAGGCCCGGCGTTGAGGATGCGCTCGCTCAAGGCCTCGACCGGCGCCGGTTTGGCCTGGCCATTGCCCTGCTCGTCGTTGCTGGCCGACGCGGCTTCGGCAACCGGTTCGGGGGGGGCGGGCTCACGCGGCCACAGCCACCAGGTGGCCAGCGCCAGTACCACGGCGGCAGCCAGCGCCCAGACGCTGCGTGGCACGTCGAGCTTGCGCACCGGCCCGGCCAGCGCCTCGGCGGCGGCCTGGTCGATGACGCGCTCGCCGATCTGCTGCAGGTCCTGCGCGTAGCCGGCGACCAGTGCGCGGTCGGTGATCACGTTGATCAGGCGCGGCACGCCGCCGGAATGCTGGTGGATCTTGCGCAGCGCGAGCTTGGTGAACGGAAAACGCTGCGAACCCGCGACGGCGAGGCGATGGCGCACGTAGGCCTCGGTCTCGTCGGCGTTGAGCGGCGTCAGGTGGTAGCGCGCGGTGATGCGCTGGGCCAGCTGGCGCAGTTCCGGCTTGGCCAGCATCTCGCGCAGCTCGGGCTGGCCCAAGAGGATGATCTGCAGCAGCTTCTGCGTCGGCGTCTCGAGGTTGGTGAGCAGGCGTACCTGTTCCAGTGCTTCGTCCGACAGGTTCTGCGCCTCGTCGATGATCAGCACCACCCGCAGGCCCTGCGCGTAGGCGTCGAGCAGGTAGGTATTGAGCGTGTCGACCATGCCCTTGAGGCTGCCCTGGCGCCCATCGATGTCGAGCTTGAGCTCCTCGCAGATGGTTTCCAGCAGCTCCAGCGGACTGATGCGCGGGTTCAGCACCAGCGCCACGCGGGTCTTTTCAGGCAGCTGTTCCAGCAGCAGGCGGCACAGCGTGGTCTTGCCGGTGCCGACTTCGCCGGTCAGCTGCACGAAACCACCGCTGCCGCCCTGGCCGATGCCATAGAGCAGATGCGCCAGCGCATCCCGGTGGCGATCGCTGAGGAACACGAAGCGCGGGTCCGGGGTGATGGAGAACGGCGGTTCCTTGAGGCCGTAGAAGTCCAGATACATTCGCTGACGGGTCCTGAGACGAAAGCGCCAGCACGGGGCTGGCGTCGGAATTATCCCGCAATCTAGCGATTGGCGGGCGATTGTCGTGTTAGAAAAGCGTTAATTCGATGCCTGCCGCGAATGCAGGATGATCGCGATCACAGCTTTCGTTGGCATTTGTAACCCACTGTGTCATTGTGACTCACGTCACGCTTTTTGGCTCGTTGTGCGGCGCACACTGGCGGCGTCCGCTTCGTCGTGGAGACGACCATGCAGCGCAAGTCCGATGAAAGACAGCGTCGCAGTCACACCGTCCAGCTGGTGCCCAATACGCCGGCGCCGGGCGACGACAGCAATACCCCGCGCGGCATCGTCCGCCGGCTCCTCGGCATGCACCGGACCATCGATACCCGCCTCGGCATCCTGCTGAAGCCGGATACCGAGCTCTCGCCGGCCACCTGCAATACGGTGATCCGCTCCTGCCTTGATGATTTCCAGGCCATTGCCCGAGAGGAAGCCCGCCGGGTGTTCCCCGAGCTGCAGACGCAGGCCGTGCAGGCCGTTGGCAGCAGCCAGCGCCTGAGTGGTCGCATGCAGATGGCCGCGCTGTCGCGGCGTCTGGTGGCGCTGTTCGATGACATGCTGGAAAACGAAGACGTGCCGGCGCGAGCCAACCTGCTGCTGGCCCGCAGCGTGCTGAAGAAGGCGCTGCTGATCCGCCATCGCCACTTCTACCAGCCTATGGTCGCGGCCGTTGCCGCCACCGAGCGCGCGAGGAGCGTGGACGCCGGCTGACGCGCCGGCGCCTCTCGCGGAGCTCAATCCTCCAGCGTCAGCAATGAGGCATTGCCGCCCGCGGCGGTGGTGTTGATGCTGAGGCTGCGCTCACCGGCGAATCGCAGCAGGTAGTGCGGGCCACCGGCCTTGGGGCCGGTGCCGGACAGGCCTTCGCCACCGAACGGCTGCACGCCGACCACCGCGCCGATCTGGTTGCGGTTCACGTAGCAGTTGCCGATGTGCACGCGGCTGACGATGTGCTCGACGGTGTCGTCGATGCGCGAATGAATGCCCAGCGTCAGTCCGTAGCCGGTGTCGTTGATCGCGTCGATGACCTTGTCGAGGTCGCTGGCCTTCCAGCGCAGCACGTGCAGGATCGGGCCGAACTGCTCGCGATCCAGCTGCGAGAGCGTGTTCAGTTCGTAGGCCACCGGCGCGACATAGCAGCCGTGTTCGCAGTCCTCGCCGAGCTCGACGCGCTTGATCAGCCGCGCCTCGCGGTCCATGCGCTGGCAGTGCGAGAGCAGGCCGCGACGCGCGTCCTCATCGATCACCGGGCCGACATCGGTGGAAAGCAGGCCGGGGTCGCCGACGGTGAGTTCGTCCATCGCGCCGGAGAGCATCTCGATCACCTTGTCGGCGATGTCTTCCTGTACGAACAGCACGCGTGCCGCCGAACAGCGCTGGCCGGCGGAGTCGAAAGCCGATGCGATCACGTCCTTGACCAGTTGCTCGGGCAGTGCCGAGCTGTCGGCGATCATCGCGTTCTGGCCGCCGGTTTCGGCGATCAGGATGGCGATCGGCGCGTTGCGACCGGCCAGTGCGCGGTTGATCGCCCAGGCGGTTTCGGTGGAGCCGGTGAAGGCCACGCCGGCCACGCGCGGATCATTGGTCAGGCGCACGCCGACGCTGGCGCCGTCGCCCGGCAGTAGCTGCAGCACATCGCGCGGAATGCCGGCTTCATGCAGCAGCTTGACCGCGGTGTAGGCGGTCAGCGTGGTCTGCTCGGCTGGCTTTGCCAGCACCGTGTTGCCGGCGACCAGCGCGGCTGCGACCTGGCCGATGAAGATCGCCAGCGGGAAATTCCACGGGCTGATGCAGACGAACACGCCGCGACCGTGCAGCGACAGCTGGTTGCTCTCGCCGGTGGGGCCGGGCAGGTCGGTCGCTTGCGCAAACAGCGCGCGTGCCTGCTGCGCGTAGTAGCGGAGGAAGTCGACGGCCTCGCGAACTTCAGCGACACCCGATGAAAGCGACTTGCCGGCTTCCTTGGTGCACAGCGCCATGAACTCGGCCATGCGCGACTCCATCAGGTCGGCGGCATGTTCGAGGATCTTGGCGCGGCCGGCGGCCGGCACGCGATCCCAGCCGGCCTGCGCGGCCTTGGCGTCGGCCAGCGCCTGGTCGACCTGCGCGGGGCTTGCCGCAAACCACTGGCCAACCTTCTCGCGACGGTCCGCCGGGTTGGTTACGGAAATGGCTTCGCCTTCCGGCCGGTGCTGGCTGGCGACCAGCGGTTCGGCACGCCATTCGTGGACGGCGGCGTTGATCTTCTCGGCGAGGTCGCGGAGTTGATGGTCGTTGGCGAGATTGACGCCCATGGAGTTCTTCCTTTCGCTACCGAACAGCGCCCGAGGCTGGGCGATGCGGGGGTGTGCCACCTGGTCAAAACCGCGCACGGTTTCCAGCGGATCGGCGATCAGCGCCTCCGGCGGCAGGGATTCATCGGAAATCTTGTTGACGAAGCTGGTGTTGGCGCCGTTTTCCAGCAGTCGGCGCACGAGGTAGGGCAGCAGGTCCTCGTGGCTGCCCACCGGCGCGTAGACGCGGCAGGCGGCGCCCAGCTGGTTGGGGCCAATCACGCCGGAATACAGGTCCTCGCCCATGCCGTGCAAGCGCTGGTATTCGTAGCCGCCCTGCGCACCCAGCGAGGCGGCCAGATGATGGATAGCGGCGATGCTGTGCGCGTTGTGCGTGGCGAACATCGGATACAGCGCGTCGCGCGCCTCCAGCATGCGCCGCGCGCAGGCGAGGTAGCTGAGGTCGGTGTTCGGCTTGCGGGTGAATACCGAAAAGCCCTCCAGCCCATCGACCTGGGCTTTCTTCACCTCCGAATCCCAGTAGGCGCCCTTCACCAGCCGCATCGGCACCCTGCGGCCCAGCGCGCGGGCGGTGGCGACCACGTGGTCGACCACGTAGGGCGCGCGTTTCATGTAGGCCTGCACGGCCAGGCCGTAGCCATTCCAGCCGTCCAGTGATTCGTCGGCGAAGGCGCCAAGGATCACGTCGAGGCTCAGCTCCAGACGATCAGCTTCCTCGGCATCGATGGTGAAGCCGATGCCCTGCGCCTTCGCCAGTTGTGCCAGCTCCAGCACGCGCGGCGTCAGCTCGGCGATGACGCGCGCGCGCTTGGCGTGCTCGTAGCGCGGATGCAGCGCGGACAGCTTCACCGAGATCGACGGCGCGGTGAAGATGTCGGGGTACGGTCCGCTGGCGCCGATGGCGATGATCGCGCGGCGGTAGGCTTCGAGGTAGCGCGCGGCGTCCTTGGCCGTCAGCGCGGCCTCGCCCAGCATGTCGAAGCTGTAGCGGTAGTGGCGGTTGTTGCCCTTGCGCGAGCGCTTCAGCGCCTCGGCGATGGTACGACCCATCACGAACTGGTGGCCCATGATGCGCATGGCCTGGCGCACGGCAAGGCGGATCACCGGCTCGCCGGCGCGGCCGACCAGTCGACGGAAGGCGCCGCTGACGTTGCGCCGCGTCTCGTCGGCCAGGTTGACCATGCGCCCGGTCAACATCAGGCCCCAGGTCGAGGCGTTGACCAGCATCGATTCGCTCTTGCCGAGGTGCGAGCCCCAGTCGGCCTCGCCCAACTTGTCACGGATCAGCTTGTCGGCGGTGTCCTGGTCGGGCACGCGCAGCAGTGCTTCGGCCACGCACATCAGCAATACCCCTTCCTCGCTGGAAAGGTCGTATTCGCGCATGAAGGCTTCGATCACGCCCTGCTCGTCGGCGCTGTCGCGGACGCGCTGCACCAGCGCCAGCGCGGTCTGCTGGATGTCGCCGGCCATGGGCTCCAGCGGCGCAGCCTGTTCCAGCAGCATCGCTACGTGCTCGGCTTCGTCGCGCAGCCAGGCGTCGGTGATGCGGGCGGCGGTGGTGTCGTCCGCGCGCGGCAGTTCGGGGCTCAGGATCGGTTTCAAGCGGGCATGCCTCGAGCGGAGCGGTTGGCCGGTCAGGGTTTGATGGGTGTCGGCGCGGGACATCGCCGCGCGCGGGGCGCCTAGTGTAGTAATGCCGGAAGCCCGCGCCAATCAGGACTTATGGCCCCGGACTTGCCCGGGCCAAGCGCGCTGGGTCGCGGGCCGCCGCTCGTCGGTGCTCCGGGCGGCTCAACTTGCCCAGCACTCCCGCCAGCCACTATCATTTGACGGTTGTTCCGACCGGGATTTGAGCCCGGCCCGGCCTCGCTTGTCGCCTGAAAGGGCGAAAAAAGGCGCCGGAGCCGCGCAATTCTCCCAGTTGTCGTTGATTCCGCGCCGATCCCTTGGCTGGTTTTCCATGACCATTTCGGCCGCCCGCGATACTCAACTGTAACGGGCGCGCTTGGTCATCGGGGCGGAAACGGCATGGGGGCCGGGACCTTGTCGCGCGACGCCAGCGTCGCTGCGCTGGACCGTGGGGGATCGTCCTTCGCGACATTTTTTCTGTTTTTCGGGGTAGACCTGATGAAAGCTGGTGCCATCTTGCGTTACGGGTTCGGACTGCTGGCCGCTGCTGCCAGTGCCGGAGCCTTGGCCAATCCGAAGCCGTGGCAGCTGAACATGACCGAGGGCGTCACTGAGACCGCCAGTCGCGTCCACAGCCTGCACATGCTGATCCTGTGGATCTGCATCGTGATCGGCGTGATCGTGTTCGGCGCCATGACCGTGGCCATGATCAAGTTCCGCAAGTCCAAGGGCGCGGTGCCGGCCAAGTGGAGCCACAACACGCTGGCGGAAGTCCTGTGGACGGTGATCCCGGTGCTGATCCTGATCGGCATGGCCTGGCCGGCGACCAAGACGCTGGTTTACATGGCCGATGTCACCGAATCCGAGATGACGGTGAAGGTCACCGGCTACCAGTGGATGTGGCGCTACGAGATCCTCAACTACAAGGGCGAATCGACTTCGGTCAACTTCGTCAGCCGCCTGGATCGCCAGAGCGACACCACCCGCCAGCTGAATTCCGGCCTCAGTCCGGACGACGTCAAGACCGGTGACGAGAACACCTACCTGCTGAACGTCGACAAGCCGCTGGTGCTGCCGACCAACACCAAGATCCGCTTCGTGATCACCGCCGACGACGTCATTCACTCCTGGTGGGTGCCGAACCTGGGCTGGAAGCAGGACGCCATCCCGGGCGTGGTCAACCAGAGCTGGGCCAAGATCGACAAGGCCGGCACCTACCGCGGCCAGTGCGCCGAGCTGTGCGGCAAGGACCACGGCTTCATGCCGATCGTGGTCAACGCGGTCAGCCCGCAGGAATTCGAGCAGTGGCTGGCTTCCCAGCAGGCGGCCAAGACCGCTGACACCACTTCCGTCGTCGCGCCGGGTCGCGGCTGAGCATCGTTGAGATAGAGGTTCGAAGATCATGTCCACCGTCGCCGCCACTCACGACACGCACGCCGACCACCACGCCGACCACCACCACGAGGCGCCCAAGGGCTTCCTCGCGCGCTGGGTTTTCGCCACCAACCACAAGGACATCGGTACGCTGTACCTGCTGTTCTCGCTGCTGATGTTCTTCGTCGGCGGCGCCATGGCCATGGTGATCCGCGCCGAGCTGTTCGAGCCGGGCCTGCAGCTGGTCAATCCCGAGTTCTTCAACCAGATGACCACCATGCATGCGCTGGTGATGATCTTCGGTGCGGTCATGCCGGCCTTCGTCGGCCTCGCCAACTGGATGATCCCGCTGATGGTTGGCGCGCCGGACATGGCGCTGCCGCGCATGAACAACTGGTCGTTCTGGATCCTGCCGTTCGCCTTCACCATGCTGCTGATGACGCTGATCCTCCCGGGCGGCGCACCGGCCGGTGGCTGGACCATGTATCCGCCGCTGGTGCTGCAGGGTGGCAACGGCATCGCCTTCATGATCTTCGCCGTGCACATGATGGGTATCAGCTCGATCATGGGCGCGATCAACATCATCGCCACCATCCTGAACCTGCGTGCGCCGGGCATGGATCTGCTGAAGATGCCGGTGTTCGTTTGGACCTGGCTGATCACCGCGTTCCTGCTGATCGCCGTGATGCCGGTGCTGGCCGGTGCGGTGACCATGCTGCTCACCGACAAGTTCTTCCACACCAGCTTCTTCAATGCGGCTGGCGGTGGCGACCCGGTGATGTTCCAGCACATCTTCTGGTTCTTCGGGCATCCCGAGGTCTACATCATGATCCTGCCGGCCTTCGGTATCGTCAGCGAGATCATCCCGACCTTTGCCCGCAAGCCGCTGTTCGGCTACCAGGCCATGGTCTACGCGACCGCGGCCATCGCCTTCCTGTCGTTCATCGTCTGGGCGCACCACATGTTCACCGTGGGCATGCCGCTGGGTGGAGAGTTGTTCTTCATGTACGCGACCATGCTGATCGCGGTGCCGACCGGCGTGAAGGTGTTCAACTGGGTCAGCACCATGTGGCAGAGCTCGATGACCTTCGAGACGCCGATGCTGTTCGCCGTCGGCTTCGTCATCCTGTTCACCATCGGTGGTTTCTCCGGCCTGATGCTGGCCATCGTGCCGGCCGATTTCCAGTACCACGACACCTACTTCGTGGTGGCGCATTTCCACTACGTGCTGGTGACCGGCGCGGTGTTCTCGATCATGGCCGGCACCTACTACTGGCTGCCGAAGTGGACCGGCCACATGTACAACGAGACGGTGGGCAAGTGGCACTTCTGGCTCAGCACCATCTTCGTGAACCTGCTGTTCTTCCCGCAGCATTTCCTGGGCCTGGCCGGCATGCCGCGCCGTATCCCGGACTACAACGTGGCCTTCGCCGGCTTCAACATGATCAGCTCCATCGGCGGCTTCGGCTTCGGCTTGAGCCAGCTGCTGTTTGCCTACGTCATCTGGAAGTGCGTGAAGGGTGGCAAGAAGGCCGAGGCGCGTTCGTGGGAAGGCGCCAAGGGTCTGGAGTGGACCGTGCCGAGCCCGGCGCCGCACCACACCTTCACCGTGCCGCCGACGATCCGCAACGAGGATCTGGCCCACGGCGACACCAGCCACTGAGCTGGAACGCGGATGGCACCCCGTAACACCAGCGACAAGCAGCGCCGCGGCGTGCGGCGCACGGTGCTGCTGCTCGCCCTGGCGGCGATCGGCGTGTACACCGTGTTCCTGCTGACGGGGATGCGTTGATGGCGAAGCAGTCCGCCATCAACTGGAAGCATGTCCGCTACATGCTGATCGCCTGCGCGGCGTCATTCGTGTTCGCCTTTTCGCTGGTGCCGCTTTACCGGCTGGCCTGCACCAAGGTGTTTGGCATCAAGCTCGAAGCCAACGCCGCATCCACCGACAAGGTGGAGGGCATGGCGACCAACAGCGATCGCTGGGTGACGGTGGAGTTCGACACCAACGTCAACTCCGCCCTGCCGTGGCAGTTCGGCGCCGAGCAGGGGCCGATGCGCGTGCATCCGGGCGAGATCGCCGAGGCCAACTTCTGGGCGGAGAACAGCTCCGACCAGGCGATCGTCGGCCAGGCGATCCCCAGCGTGGCACCGGCAACGGCCTCGCTGTATTTCAACAAGACCGAATGCTTCTGTTTCACCGAGCAGCTGCTTGGTGCCGGCGAACGTCGCCGCATGCCGGTGCGCTTCGTGGTCGACCCGGCGCTGCCGGACAACATCGACACGCTGACGCTGTCCTACACCTTCTTCGAAAACGATCTCGCTACCGCCAAGCTGTCGCAGTCCGCGAACGCTGGTGAAGCGAGCAACGCTTCTAGCAACGCTGAGCTCAACTGAGCACGATCTGACTGGGGATTCGAACATGGCTCACACCCACGACGCCAACATCTACTACGTGCCGCACGGCAGCCGCTGGCCGATCATCGGCAGCATCGGCCTGTTCACCGCCATGTTCGGCGTCGCCAACTGGGTGAACGACATCGCCTGGGGCGAATACGTGTTCTTCGCCGGCATCGCGATCCTGCTGTACATGCTGTTCGGCTGGTTCGGCAACGTCATCGGCGAGTCGGTGCGCGGCTTCTACAACAAGCAGGTGGACACCTCGTTCCGCATGGGAATGATCTGGTTCATCTTCTCCGAGGTGATGTTCTTCGGTGCCTTCTTCGGCGCGCTGTTCTACGCCCGCATGTTCGCTGTGCCGTGGCTCGGTGGCGATGGTCATGGCGTGATGACGCACAACCTGCTGTGGAGCCAGTTCGAGGCCATGTGGCCGACCAACGGCCCGGGCGACGTCGGTGGCAACTTCGAGACCATCCCGGCCTGGGGCTTGCCGCTGATCAACACGATGTTGCTGCTGGCTTCCGGCGTGACCATCACCATCGCGCACCATGCGCTGAAGGCGGGACACCGCACCCAGCTGCTGATCTGGCTGGCGGCTACCATCGTGCTGGGCGCCACCTTCCTGTTCTTCCAGGCCGAGGAATACATCCACGCCTACCACGAGCTCAACCTGACGCTGGGCTCTGGCATCTACGGCTCGACGTTCTTCATGCTCACCGGCTTCCACGGCATGCACGTGACGCTGGGCGCCATCATGCTGACGGTGATCTGGTTCCGCTGCGCCAAGGGTCATTTCAGCAAGGATGACCACTTTGGCTTCGAGGCTGTGGCCTGGTACTGGCACTTCGTCGACGTGGTCTGGCTGGGCCTGTTCGTCTTCGTCTACGTGCTTTGATGCACGCCGGCCAGGGCCGGCTTGTGCACTGCCTGAACATGCGAACAGCGGCCCGATGGCCGCTGTTCGTTTACGCGGACGGCCCGCGTTTCTCGCCGTCAGCCGCCGATGCCGTGCGGCTTGATCACGCCGGTCCAGATGCCGAGGATGATCAGCAGGATCAGCACCACGGAAATTGCGATGCGGCGGGTCAGGGCATTCACCGTGCGCTTGGTCGAACCCTTGTCGGTGAGCATGTAGTACAGGCCGGCGCCGAGGTTGTAGAGGATGACGACCAGGAAGGCGACGATGATAAGTTTCTGCAGCATGTGTCTGCCGGTGGTGAAATGACGCGTAATTATCGCAGGTCGAAGGCGGGCTGAGGACGATGGCGCGACGCGGCAACCTGGTGTTCCTGACGGCGTTGGCGGTGCTGCTGGTCGCCAGCTTCATGCGGCTGGGTGTCTGGCAGCTGGAGCGCGCGCGCTGGAAGGCCGAGTGGCTGGCGCAATGGCAGGCTGCCGAACAGGCGCCCGCGCACCTGATCGAGGCGAAGGACCTGGTTGACGAGCGCGGCGACGAGGCGCCGGTGCTGCGGCATGTCAGCGTTCGCGGCGAATGGAGCGAGCGGCCACTGGTGCTGCTCGACAACCGCATTCGTGACGGGCGCGTGGGTTACGAGGTCTATCGCGTGCTGCGCTCGGCTGACCTGCCGGTGTCGTTGCTGGTGGACCTTGGTTGGCAGGCCTGGGATGACAGAAGAGACCTGCCGACGGTGGAGTCGTTGCTAGCGGCGAGCGAGATCGATGCGGACAGCGAGTTGTCCGGCATGCTGTCGCCCTGGCCCGGGCAAGGACTGGCGGTCGGTGATGCCGGCAGCATGGATGCCGAGGGCCGGCTGTTGCTGTCCCGGCTGGATCATGACGTGATCGGCGACGCCTGGTTGACCGACAGTCGCCAGGGCCTGCTGGCGGTGGCGGTGCTGAAGCTCGATCCGGAATTGCCGGTTGGTTTCGCGCGTGACCGTGAAGTGTTGCCCAACACCTTGCCGCCGGAACGTCATCGTGGCTACGCCGTGCAGTGGTTCGCGCTGGCGCTGGCCGTGGCGCTGATTTATGGAGTGCTGTTGTGGAAGAGCAAACGAAACCGGGATCGTCAGCGGAAAATGCTGGCGTGACCATTCCCGGCGTAAACAAGCCTGAAGTGAACTTGCCCGAAGTAAACCCGGCGCCGGTGCAGCCGGATGCGGTGCGTGGGCGTGGTCAGCTGCTGCTGGTCGCGCTGGCCTTCGCCGCGCCGTTGCTGATCGCCCTGCTGCTGCGCGGCTTCGGCTGGGAGCCGGTGGCGACGCGCAACTCCGGCACGCTGGTCGAACCGCCGTTCGCCATCGAGGACATTGCGCTGACGTTGAGCGACGGAGCCGCCTACCAGTGGCAGCCGATGGAAGCGCGCTTTCACTTGTTGGTTCGCCAGCCGGAATCCTGTGATGCCGGCTGTGCCGAGCTCGCCGACCTGCTGCATCGCATCTGGGTGGCGCAAGGTCGCCGCGCGGAGCGGCTGGATCTTTTCTGGCTGGGCGCGCCACCGCCGGAAGCCACGCGCTTCCGGCACTGGATAGGTTTGCGTTCGTCACCGCTGCTGGATGAGCGCCTCGCGGAGAGGGGCGTTGCCGACGCACGGATACTGGTGGTGGATCCCAATGGTTTCGTGATGATGCGCTATGGCGCGGACTTCGATCCCAGCGGCCTGCGCAAGGACATCGCGAGGCTGATCAAGTGAGTGCGGCCTTCTCGACCTGGCAGCGACGCATCGCCTGGGCGGCGGTGGCGCTGGCGCTGTGCGTGATCGTATTCGGCTCCTTCGTTCGCCTGTCGGACGCCGGCCTCAGCTGTCCGGACTGGCCGACTTGCTATGGCCGCGCGGCATGGCCGGTGCATGCCGAAGACGTCGCCCATGCCAACGCCAACTTCGAGCGTCCGGTGGAGTCGCACAAGGCCTGGCGCGAGCAGTTCCATCGCCATCTCGCCGCCACGCTGGGCATCCTCGTGCTCACGCTGGCGCTGTTGGCGGCAAGGCATCGTCGCCATGGCGTGGCCATCGTTGTTGGCGCTGCCGTTCTGGTGGCTGTGTCGATCCCGCTGTACATGGGCGCCTACTACGTTGCCGCGTCCATCCTTGCCATCGCTGCCGAGCTGGCCTTGATCGGCAAGGCGATCAGCTGGAACAACCGCGACCTGTCGCGCGTCGCCGCGCTGACCTTCGCCATGATCATTTTCCAGGCGCTGCTCGGCATGTGGACAGTGACCTGGCTGCTGAAGCCCATCGTGGTCATGGGTCATCTGCTGGGTGGCCTGACCACGCTGTCGCTGCTGCTGTGGATGGCCTGGCGGATGTTCCCGTCGCGGCGCTGGGATGTCTCGGCATTGAGGCTGCGCGGCATGATCCGCGTCGGCGTGGTGCTGCTCGCCATCCAGATCGCACTGGGCGGCTGGACCAGCGCCAACTATGCCGCACTGTCCTGCGGCACCGACTTTCCGACCTGTCTTGGACAGTGGTGGCCGCACACCGATTTCCGCGAGGCCTTCGTGCTCTGGCGCGGCATCGGTGTTGACTACGAGGGCGGCGTGCTGGATGGTGCGGCGCGCACCGCGATCCAGATGAGCCACCGCATCATGGCGCTGCTGGTGTTTGGTCACCTGCTGATGCTGGCATTCAAGCTCCGCCGTGTTCCGGGCTTGGGTCGCTGGGGCATCGCGCTGGCGTTGCTACTCGGCATGCAGGTCACGCTGGGCATCAGCAACGTGCATTTCGCGCTGCCGCTGTTTGTCGCCGTCGCGCATAACGCGGGCGCTGCGCTGCTGCTCGCCCTGCTGGTGACGCTGCTGGCGCGCATGCCGACGGATCAGGTGGACGATCCGTCATGAGTGGAACCTTCCATCGCTATTTCGAGCTGACCAAGCCGCGCGTGGTGGCGCTGATCGTGTTCACCGCGGTAATCGGCATGCTGCTGGCCACGCCGGGCCTGCCGCCGCTGCGCGAATCGCTGCTGGGCACTGTCGGCATCTGGCTGGCGGCGGCGTCGGCGGCGGCGATCAACCACTTGCTGGATCGCCGCATCGACGCGGTGATGGCGCGCACGGCCGGTCGTCCGTTGCCCACCGGTGGCCTGAATGGCACGCAGGTGCTGCTGTTCGCACTGGCGCTGGGTGCGCTGTCGATGGCCATCCTCTGGTTCGGCGTCAATCCGCTGACCGCGGTACTGACCTTCGCCTCGCTGATCGGCTACGCGGTGATCTATACGGCGTACCTCAAGCGCGCCACGCCGCAGAACATCGTGATCGGTGGCCTTGCGGGTGCCGCGCCGCCAGCGCTGGGCTGGACCGCGGTTACCGGGGAACTGCATCCGCACGCGTTGCTGCTGGTGCTGATCGTGTTCGTCTGGACGCCGCCGCATTTCTGGGCGCTGGCGATCTTCCGTCGCGCCGACTACGCCCGCGCCGATATCCCGATGCTGCCTGTGGTCTACGGCGTCAACTACACCCGCTGGCATGTGCTGCTCTACACCGTGCTGCTATGCGTGGTCACCGTGCTGCCATGGCTGACCGGCATGAGCGGTTTGTTCTACCTGGGCGGCGCGCTGGTACTGGGCGGTGGCTTCCTCTACTACGCCATCCGCCTGATGAACCCGCCGGACGAGCTGTTCGCGATGAAGGTGTTCAACTACAGCATCGTCTATCTGATGGCCCTGTTCGCCTTCCTGCTCGGCGACCACTACATCGCCAGCGAACCGCCGATCCGAGCGCTTCTGGAATTCCAGCCGGTGGGCTAGGCGAGTCATGAGCGCGTGGCGACGAAAGCGGTTGACCTGCTTTTGGAGCTCAACAAGATGAGCGACTTCGACAGTCAGGAAGTATCTAGCAGGTCTTGAAGTACTTGGATCTGACGCTTCAGGTCGGAATGGGCGTGAACCCAATGCCTGCCCAGAAAATCTCCTACGGTTCCGTCACCGAGGAACTCCTTGAGACGACCTTGGGCCGCCGCCTGCAGGAGACGGTGGGAGTTGTGCATCACCTCTTCCGACACTTTTTCTCCAGGCTTGCCGAGTGCCTCCCCCCATTCTTTTTGAATGGCAGATGTCAGCTTCCCTGCTGCGCGTTGAATCGGTGATCTTTGGCGAGGCATGTTACGTCTCGCTCAGCCAAAGGCAGTCGGTTGTAGATTTGATGTTGATCATCCTGCACGACGCGCCAGCAAATCGCGAAGCTCGGCCTTCATCGCTTCATCCAACTGACCAGCCGCTTGCGCGGCGCGCAGTTCATCAAGACGCTGGGCGACGGTTTGCTGTTCCAGCTGCCGGATCGCATCCGCCAGTTCCTCGCGCCACATGTCGACGTCGCCGGGGAGATTGAGAACGGCGAGCTTGTTCAGTGCCGAGCCTTCATCGCGGGCGGCGAAGTGTTCGAGCACGGCGCCGGTGGTCAGGCCGGGACGTGCGGCCAGAAGCTCCAGCATTTCCATCAGCAACGGGACGCCGGGCAGCTGCAGCGAGGCGAACCCATGGGGTTCCGACAAATCGGCTGCCAGCGAAGGTTGCTGCAGCAGCAGCGCGACCACGCTACGCACCAGGCTGCGCTTCGGCGCCGCGCCGCGTCGCGGATTCGATGGGGCGCTTCGCGATGGCTTTGGCGCAGCGGCAGCGCTCGCTACATTCGCGCTGACGCCGGACAGTTCGCCAAGGCGCTGCTGCATCAGGTCGCGGAAGGCACCGTCCGGGATCTGCGCCAGCATCGGCTTGCAGCGCTCCGCCAGCCGCGCGCGGCCATCCAGCGTGTCGAGGCGAATGCCGTCGGCCATCTGCTCGAAGAAGAACTGCGACAGCGGCATGGCCGCCTGAAGGCGCTGGTCGAAGCCGGCCTCGCCTTCGCGGCGCACCAGCGTGTCGGGATCGTCGCCCTCGGGCAGGAAGAGGAAGAAGGCCTGCCGGCCGTCGCGCATGCGAGGCATCACCGATTCCACCGCCCGCCACGCGGCCTTGCGACCGGCCTTGTCGCCATCAAAGCAGAAATAGACGTCTGCCGCGTTGCGGAACAGCAGTTCGGCGTGATCGGGCGTGGTGGCCGTGCCCAGCGTGGCGACGGCGGTGTCGACGCCGAACTGCGCCAGCGCGACCACGTCCATGTAGCCTTCCACCACGATCAGTCGCGGGATCTTTGCGTGGGCCTGCTTGACCTGCCACAGGCCATAAAGCTCGCGGCCTTTGTGGAAAAGCCTCGTCTCCGGCGAATTCAGGTATTTCGGTGAGTCGTCGTTGTCGATCACCCGGCCGCCGAAGGCGATGACGCGTCCGCGACGGTCGTGGATCGGGAACATCAGACGGTCACGGAACTTGTCGTAGACGCGCCCGCCGTCGTTCTTCGACAGCAGACCGGCGGCGTCGAGTCGGTGGATCGCCTGACCATCGGTGCCCAGTGCCGACTTCAGGCCTTCCCAGCCATCCGGCGCATAGCCAA
Organism: Rhodanobacteraceae bacterium; assembly: GCA_024233975.1. Taxonomy (GTDB): domain Bacteria; phylum Pseudomonadota; class Gammaproteobacteria; order Xanthomonadales; family Xanthomonadaceae; genus JACKOX01. Next base: position 293,457 of record JACKOX010000001.1, on the reverse strand, counting down.
TGGCGTAGCGTTCCACCATGGATTCGTCGAGGCCGCGCTGGCGCAGGTAGTCGCGCGCACGCTGGCTGCCGCGAAGCTGCTGGCGGAAGAAGCCGGCGGCGCGATCAAGCACGTCGTACAGTTCGCGGGTCTGGTCGTCCTCGTTGCGCGCGCGGGTGTCGCGCGGCACTTCCATGCCGACGCGCCTGGCCAGGTCCTCGATGGCGTCGAGGAACTCCAGGCGGTCGTAGTTCATCAGGAAGCTGATCGCGGTGCCGTGCGCGCCGCAGCCGAAGCAGTGGTAGAACTGCTTGGTCGGCGACACGGTGAAGCTGGGCGAGCGTTCGTCGTGGAACGGGCAGCGCGCCTGGAACTCGCGGCCGGCGCGCTTCAACGGCACGCGCGACTCGATCACCTCGACGATGTCGGTGCGAGCGAGCAGGTCATCGATGAACTGGTCAGGAATGCGGCCCATCCGCCCATGATAGATTGCCCGGCCATTTGCTGCCCCGGAATCGCATGAAGATCGTTGCTCGAATCGGCTTTCTGCTGGCCCTGCTGCTCGCCGCCTGTGCGTCTCAGCCCCCGCGCGCGCCGCATAAGCAGGTGACCGGCGATGTTGGCTACGAAGCGGTGGCGCTGGATGACGACAATCGCCTGAGCATCGAGCCGGGGCGCTTCACCAATGCCGATCCGCCGGCCGATGCGGAGCGCGTCCTGCCGAGCTATCCGGCAGACCGTCTGGAGGAATCATTGCCATCGCTGCCTATCTGCGCTGAACTGTGGATCGACGCGGAAGGCGTGGTGACCCATGTCCAGCCGGTAGTCCAGGCACCCGAGTGCCCGGACGTGGGCGTGCCACGCGAGGATTTCGACAGCGCCGTGGCGGAGGCCGGGCGGCAGTGGGCCTTCCTGCCGGCGTTCATCTGTGAGGATAGCGACGACGGCAGCAGCGACCTGGAATGCCACGGCAACGGCCGGTTGCGCTACATCCCGATCCGTCTGACCTACCGATTCGTGTTCACGCAGACCGAATCCGGCGGCAGCGTCAGCGTCGAGGATGCCCGACGCTGACGTCTTGATCGGCGGATCAGCTGGCGAGGCGGGCCTTCACCAGCGCGGAGACGCGGCCCATGTCGGCCTGACCGGCGAGTTTTGGTTTCAATACGCCCATCAGCTTACCCATGTCCGCGGCGCTGCTGGCGCCCGTCTCGGCAATGGCCGACTCGATGGCGGCCTTGATCGCCTCGTCATCCAGCTTGGCCGGCAGGTAAGCCTCGATCACCGCGATCTCGGCGCGCTCGATGGCGGCCAGGTCCTCGCGGTCGGCTTTCTCATACTGGCTGACCGAATCGCGGCGCTGTTTGACCATTTTCTCCAGCACGGCCAGCGTTTCGGCGTCGTCCAGCTGCTTCTGGTCGTCGACCTCGCGCTGCTTGATCGCCGCCAGCATCAGGCGGATCACGCCGAGGCGCTCCTTGTCGCCGCCCTTCATGGCGGTCTTCATGTCGTCGGTCAACTGCTGCTTGAGGCTCATGTCTGGTGTTCCTGATGTTTCGATGCGGGCCGGAATTGTTGGCCAGCAGGTATGCGTGATGCGGAAATGCGAAAAGCCGGCCCGCTTGCGCGGCACCGGCTTTTCAGCCATCCGTAGTGTTCAGCCGAGCGGCGCGAAGCCGCGGTCAGCGATCAGTACAGACGACGGCGCTTGGTCACGTCGCGCGAAACGCGGCGAAGGTGACGCTTGACCGCGGCGGCGCGCTTGCGCTTGCGCTCCTGGGTCGGCTTCTCGTAGAACTCGCGCTTGCGGGTCTCGGCGAGGACGCCGGCCTTTTCGCAGGTGCGCTTGAAGCGACGCAGGGCAAACTCAAACGGCTCGTTTTCGCGGACTTTGACGGAAGGCATGTGATCTCCGGATGTTTGGATTCTGCCCGAAGGAACGGGCGAGCCGCGTATGATAACGTCCCTCAAGTTGCCGATGCAAGCCGCCAAGCAACCCATTCCGGGGTCTTGCGGCAATCGAGAAGGCCCAGATGAAAGTCCTCGGAATCGAATCCAGCTGCGATGAAACTGGCGTGGCCGTGTACGACAGCAGCGCCCCGGCTGGTAAAGGCCTGCTGGCGCACGCGCTGTACAGCCAGGTGGAGCTGCACGCCGAGTACGGTGGCGTGGTGCCGGAACTGGCCAGTCGCGACCACGTCCGCAAGCTGCTGCCGTTGGTCCGACAGACGCTGGCCGAGGCCGCCCTTTTACTGGATGACCTCGATGGTGTGGCCTATACCGCCGGACCGGGTCTGGTCGGCGCGCTGCTGGTCGGAGCCGGCGCGGCGCGGGCATTGGCGTGGTCGCTGGACGTGCCGGCCATCGGCGTCCACCACATGGAAGGCCATCTGCTGGCGCCGTTGCTGGAGCCCGATCCGCCGCAGCCGCCGTTCGTGGCGCTGCTGGTATCCGGCGGCCACTCGCAGCTGATCGCGGTCGAGGGCATCGGTCGATACCAGCTGTTGGGCGAGACCTTGGACGATGCCGCCGGTGAGGCCTTCGACAAGACGGCCAAGCTGATGGGCCTGCCCTATCCGGGTGGCCCGCATCTGGCGAAGTTGGCCGAGCAGGGCCGTTCCGGCGTGTTCACCTTTTCGCGACCGATGACCGATCGCCCCGGGCTCGATTTCAGCTTCTCCGGACTCAAGACGCAGGTGCTGCTGGCCTGGCAGGACAGCGACCAGAGCGAGCAGACCCGCGCCGACATTGCGCGCGGCTTTGAGGAAGCGGTGGTAGATACGCTGGCGATCAAGTGCCGGCGCGCGCTGGAAGCTGCAGGCATGACGACGCTGATCGTCTCCGGTGGCGTCGGTGCCAACCGTCGTCTGCGCGCACAGCTCGCCGCGATGGCGGAGAAGGACGGACTCAAGGTCAGCTTCCCGCGCCTGGAATTCTGTACCGACAACGGCGCGATGATCGCCTTCGCCGGCGCGCTGCGCCTCGCCGCTGGCCAGCACAGCGACGCCGCCATCCACGTGCAGCCGCGCTGGGACATGGCGACGCTGCCGGCGGTGTGATTGATCGCTGCTGCCGCTAACATTCGATCTGATCAACCAAGGCGGCAATTCATGTCTGCTTCCGATTTCAGCGACTGCGTATTCATCGAAGGCCTGGTCATCGAGACGGTGATCGGCATTTACGACTGGGAGCGGAAGATCCGCCAGCCGTTGCGTTTCGATATCGAGATGGCCTTCGACAACCGCGCGCCGGCGGCCAGCGATGACATCGCCGACACGCTGGACTACAAGGCGGTGAGCAAGCGGCTGATCGCCTTCGTCACCGCGTCGAGTTTCGGTCTGGTGGAAACCCTGGCCGAGCGCTGTGCGGCATTGATCATCGACGAATTCGGCGTGGCGCGTGTCGATCTCAAGCTGTCCAAGCCGGGTGCCGTTCGTGGCGCCGACAGCGTGGGCGTGCGTATCCGTCGTTCCAAATAGCGTCGGCGAGTTCGGCAATCGGGTGGCGCGCTGCTAGGCTGTGCGCCCCATGGATACCTTGAATCGATTCCACGACTGGCTGGCCACCTACCCGATGGCTCAGAGCGCGGTCGGCGTGATCCTGCTGCTGATCGTCGCCGGCATTGCCAACCACATCACGCGCCGCATCCTGGTGCGCATCGTCACCAAGGTGATGAAGGCGACGGAAAACCAGTGGGACGACGCCATCTTGGCGCGCGGCGTAGTGCATCGCATCGCCAACATCGCGCCGGTGCTGGTGATCTACTTCGGCATCGGCCTGATTCCCGGACTGCCGCCGACCATCGACGCGCTGGTGCGCAACGTGGCGATGGCCTACATCGTGCTGACCGTGGCGCTGTCGCTTTCGGGCCTATTGTCGGCGATCAACGACGTCTACCAGCACCGTCCGGATGCACGGTCGCGGCCGATCAAGGGCTACCTGCAGTTGCTGAAGATCGCCGTCTTCGTGATCACTGCGATCATGATCGTCGCGGTGCTGGTGGAGCGCTCGCCGCTGCTGTTGTTGTCCGGCCTCGGCGCCATGGCTGCCGTACTGATGCTGGTTTTCAAGGACACCATCCTGTCGCTGGTGGCCAGCGTGCAGGTGCAGTCCAACGACATGCTGCGCGTCGGTGACTGGATCGAGATGCCCAGCTTCGGCGCCGACGGCGATGTCATCGACATCGCCCTGCACACGGTGAAGGTGCAGAACTGGGACAAGACCATCACCACCATCCCGACCTACGCGCTGACCGCGAACAGTTTCAAGAACTGGCGCGGCATGAGCGAGTCGGGCGGGCGCCGCATCAAGCGCGCGCTGAATCTCGACAAGACCAGCATCCGCTTCCTCGATGAGGAAGACATCACGCGGCTGAAGCGCTTTTCGCTGCTGTCCGACTATCTGGATGGCAAGCGTCGCGAACTGGCCGAGTGGAACAAGGCGCTGGCCGAAACCGGTCGCGAGCCGGTCAACACGCGACGCCTGACCAACGCCGGCACCTTCCGCGCCTACGTCTTCGCCTACCTGCGCAGCAACCCGAAGATCCACAAGGAGATGACGCTGCTGGTGCGCCAGCTCGCACCGACCACCACCGGCCTGCCACTGGAAATCTACTGTTTCACCGGCACCACCGACTGGAACGCCTACGAGGGCATCCAGGGCGACATCTTCGACCACCTGATCGCCATCCTGCCCGAATTCGACCTGCGCCTTTTCCAGGAACCGACCGGCAACGACCTGCGCGGTGCGCTGGTGAAGGCCGCGCAGGAGATCAGTCCCGGCGCGGTTGCCGATGCGGTGTCGTCGGTGGAGCCGACAAACAAAGGCTGAGTCCGGATGGCGACCGCCTACCTGAGCCTGGGCAGCAACGTTTCGCCGGAAGCCCATATGCCGGCGGCGGCGAGGGCGCTGGCATCACGTTTTCCCGGCGCACGCTTTTCACCGCTGTACCGCTCGCGCGCCGTCGGTTTCGACGGGCCGGATTTCCTCAATGCTGGCGCCGCCATCGAGACGCGTCTGTCGCCCGAGGAACTGTCTATGTCGCTGCACGCGATCGAGGATGAACTTGGTCGCCGACGCGATGGTCCGCGGTTTTCGGATCGCACGATCGACATCGATCTCGTGCTTTACGGCGATCTCGTGCAGAGCGGGGATGGCTTGATTGAACTGCCGCGGCGCGAGTTGCGTGATGCTGTCCACGTGTTGCAGCCAATCATGGATCTGGCGCCTGATCTGCGTGAGCCGGCGACCGGCAATGCGCTGAGTGATTTGCTGGGCGGGTTGTTGGCTGGTGGGGATGCCGTGTTGGAGATGGTGGATTTGTCGGAGTGGCGGTCGTTGTCTCGTTGATTGAAGCGGTGTGCCTGTCTCAGTCTGATCAGGAACTTTCGTTGGCCTGAAAGGGCAGTGAAAGCACTTCCGCGGACCATCGCGGCCAACGCGACGACTCAAATCACCAGCGTCCGCCCACCATCCACACGAACAATCTCCCCAGTCGAATACCGCGCATCGCGCAGCAGCCACAGCACGGCGTCGGCGATGTCCTGGGGATGGCCGGTGCGTTGCAGCGGTGTGCGTTCGATCATTGCCTGCTTGTCGGTGTAGACGCTGCCGTCTTCCGGCCACAGGATCGCGCCGGGCGCCACGCCGTTGACGCGCACGTCGGGGCCGAGGTCGCGCGCCAGCGAGCGCGTCAGCATGGCCAGTGCGGCTTTGGCCATGCAGTAGACGGGGTGATTGGCCAGCGGGCGTTCGGCATAAATGTCGACGATGTTGACGATGGCGCCGCGCGACTCGCGCAGGGCGGGTGCTGCCGCCTGCGACAGGAACAACGGCGCCTTGGCGTTGGCGGCAAACAGTTCGTCCCAATCGGCTTCGGTGATGTCGCCGACCGGCGTCGGACGGAAGCCGGAGGCGTTGTTGACCAGTGCGTCGAGACTATCGAATCGCGCCAGCGTCTTTTCCACCAGTCCGGCCAATCCGCTGGTGTCGGCAAGGTCGGCTGGCAGCAGCAGCGTGCTGCCCGCTCGCCGGGACTCCAGTTTCGCGGCCAGTATTTCTGCGTCGGACGCGGAGGCGCGGTAGTGGATGGCGACGTTGTAACCGGCCTCGTGCAGCGTTTCCACAATGGCGGCGCCGATACGTCGGGCGGCGCCGGTGATCAGGGCGACGCGGGTGGTGGGAGAGGTTTCGGCCGTCATGGCGCTCCGCTTCTGGCGAGGGACTTTCCGCCCCGCGAGGACGCGCTGGCGGGGCGCTTCAAATGGTAACCCATTGATTCGGTGGCTTTGTGCGATGGCGTGATCCCCGGGCGTCCGGTTTGCCGCATGAATGACCAACGCCCTTCTCCGGAGCACGCCATGTCCCGCCGCCGTTTTCGAATCGTTCCCTTCCTGCTTGCGTTGGTTGCCTCCACGGCTGCAATGGCCGCGGACACCGACGCCGATCCCAGTTGGGATGGCGATGGCATCGCCGTGGCCACCGGTTTTCCTTCCGGCACTTCCGGCTACAGCTATCCCGTGGCGGACCTGCACCGAACCGCCAGCGGCAAGGTCGTGATGATCTCGCGCCAGTCGGATTTCCACGGCGTGCTGATGTGGCGGTTGAACGCCGACGGCAGCACCGATACCAGTTTCGGTGGCGGCGATGGCGTCACCGAGCCGGACTGGACCAGCGGGAACTTCGATCCAGTCAAGAGCGTGCGCCGCGCGGACGGACAGATCGCCGTGGCGGGTCGCGCAGCCGGTCATTCGGGCGTCTGTCTGCTTCCGGTGGCCGGCACGGCCTTCAGCGGCAGCTTCGGCAATGACAATGGCTGCGCCACGCATGCGTTCCTTGAGTTTGGCGTTGGACTCGACACCGAGACCTACAGTGACCTGGCCAATCTTCCGGGTGGCGGCCTGCTCGCGGTCGGCTACTTCTACGATGACCAGATCCTGATCACGACGACAGCTGTGACCATCTCAGGCCTTGATCCGGCCGGTGATCCGCTGATCGGCTTCGGCGTGGGCGGCCACGTCACGCTTGAATGGCCGGGGTTGCAGACGCTCACGCCATACGTCACCCGGGTTCGCAACGGGCAGGTCGTGATCGTGTTTGGCGGCTTGCGCTACACGCCCGAAACAACCCAGGACCTCTATGCGGTGCGGATCAACATTGCCGATGGCAGCGTCGATAGCAGCTATGGCGACAATGGTCTTGCCCGGCTGCATTTCGGCAGCGTCGGCGGTGGTAACGGTGCGGTGTCGGTTCGTGACGCGCAGATGCTGACCGACGGCAGCGTCGTGGCGGCCCTGCAGTTGCGTGACGGCGGAAACCTGGACTGGGTTGGTGCAGCGAAGCTCGACCCGGATGGGCAAGCGGATACAGCTTTTGGTGACGGTGGTGGTCGCGTCTGGTTCCGCTTCGACGAGCTGTTCCAGTACGAGAAGGTTAGCGGCATGACCGTCGATGACCAGGGCCGCATGCTGTTCACCGTTACCATCAGCGACGACCAGTACTGGAGCAACGGCAGCGAACTGGCGATAGCGCGCCTGCGCGCGGACGGCAGCTTCGATACGAGCTTCGGGGCAATGGGCCGCTGGCGCATGGAGCTGGATCGCACCGGTGTCGGAGCGAAGGATGTGGCCGTATCGACCCTTTACGAGAACGGTCGCCTGTTGCTGGGCGTTCTCTCGGACGGCCCGGTTGGCGACCTGGTGGCAGAGCTGGAGCCGACGATCCTCGGCTTCCAGTCGTCGCTGTTCCGCGATGGGATGGAGGATCCGCTGCTGCAGCCGGAGCCCTGACCAGTCTGCCGGCGCGCTCGCGGAAACGTGTCAACTCGCTGATTTCCATACGCAAAGGTACGGCGAAAATCGTTGACGCGAGGGCGCCGGAAATGCGTAGATGTCGCCCCCATGACGAGTCTTCCCGCCCTTTCCGTCCCTGTCGAACGGCCTTCGTCGCTGGATCGCGATGACCTGTTGGCCGTTGGTCGTGGCGAGTGGTTCGGCCCCGGCAACGCGCGTCTGCCGCTGCCGCCGATGCTGATGTTTGATCGCATCACCCGGATCAGCGAGGAAGGCGGGCGCTACGGCAAGGGCGAGATGATCGCCGAGCTCGATATCCGCCCGGACCTGTGGTTTTTCGACTGCCATTTCGAAGGCGATCCGGTGATGCCGGGATGCCTCGGCCTTGACGCCATGTGGCAGTTGGCCGGCTTTTACCTGCCGTGGCTGGGTGCGCAGGGTCGCGGTCGTGCGCTGGGTGTCGGGCAGGTGAAATTCACCGGCCAGGTGCTGCCGGCGGCGAAACTGGTGCGATACGAGATCGACATCCGCCGCGTGCTGCGCGGCAAGCTGGAGCTGGTCATCGCCGATGGCCGCACCTTTGTCGACGACCGCGAGATCTATACCGCCAGCGACCTGCGCGTTGGCCTGTTCACCCGAACCGAATCTTTCTGACCATGCGTCGCGTGGTGATCACCGGCATGGGCATCGTGTCCTGCCTGGGCAACGATGCGGACAGTGTTTCCACGGCATTGCGCGAAGGCCGCTCCGGTATTCGTGCGTTTCCCGAGTACGCGGAAATCGGCCTGCGCAGCCAGGTCGCTGGCATGCCGGTCATCGACCTCGACGCCGAGATCGACCGCAAGCAGAAGCGCTTCATGGGCGATGCGGCCGCCTATGCCTGCGTGGCGATGCGCAACGCTGCGGCCGATGCCGGTTTAACCGATGAGCAGATCAGTCACGAGCGTACCGGCGTCATTGCCGGCTCCGGTGGCGGCTCGGCGCAGTGGCAGATCGAGACCGGTGACCTGCTGCGGCAGAAGGGCGTGCGTCGCGTCGGCCCGTACATGGTGCCGCGGACGATGTGTTCGACGGTTTCCGCGGCGTTGGCGACGGTATTCGGCATTCGCGGCGTCAGCTACAGCATTGCCGCGGCCTGCGCGACCTCCGCGCACTGCATTGGCGCGGCAGCCGACCTGATCCGCCATGGTGGGCAGGACGTGATGTTCGCCGGTGGCGGTGAGGAGCTGCACTGGGGCATGACCTCCCAGTTCGATGCGATGGGCGCCCTCAGTACTCATTTCAACGATCGTGCCGAGAGTGCATCTCGTCCCTATGACGCCGACCGCGATGGTTTCGTCATCGCCGGTGGCGGCGGCATGCTGGTGCTGGAGTCGCTGGAGCATGCGACTGCACGTGGCGCCAACATCCTCGCCGAGCTGGTCGGTTACGGCGTCACCTCGGATGGCGTGGACATGGTCGCGCCGTCGGGCGAGGGCGCGGTGCGCTGCATGCGCATGGCGACTGCAAAGCTGGATCGCCCGATCGACTACATCAACACCCACGGCACCTCGACACCGCTGGGCGACATTGTCGAACTCAATGCCGTGCGTGAGGCATTCGGCGCGGAGCTGCCGCCGTTGTCGTCCACCAAGGCGTTGAGCGGGCATTCGCTGGGCGCGGCCAGCGTGCACGAAGCGATCTATTGCCTGCTGATGCTGCGTGACGGCTTCCTCGCCGGCTCCGCGAACATCGACCGCGTGGACGAGCGCGCCGAGGGTTTTCCGATCCTGCGTGAGAGCCGTGATGCCCGCGTCGACACGGTGCTTTCCAACAGCTTCGGCTTCGGCGGCACCAACGGCTGCCTGGTGATGTCCCGCTTCAACGGCTGACCGGCGGGCGGGACACAGCCCGCCAGCCCGGCTTTGCGTAGAATGCCGGACAGTTTGTCATCTGAGGTTCCCCGGATGCTGGGATTGGTTGGTTGGTTCGTGCTGGGTCTGGTGCTGCTGGTGCTGGGCGCGGATTCCTTCGTGAAGGGTGCGGGCGGCATCGCGCTCAGGATGGGCATCCGTCCGTTCGTCGTCGGCATGGTGCTGGTCGGCTTCGGCACCTCCGCGCCGGAATTGGCGGTCAACCTGACCGCGGCCTACCAGGGACGCTACGACCTCGCTGTCGGCAACGTGGTCGGCAGCAACATTGCCAACATCGGCCTCATTCTTGGCCTGATCGCCATTTTCCAGCCGCTGGCGGTGCAGATGCGCCTGCTGCGAGTGGAAGTGCCGCTGCTGATTGGTATCGGCCTGGTGCTCTGGCTGCTGTGTTTCGACGGCCGCATCGGTCGCGTCGACGGCGTCATCCTGCTGGCCGGTTTCGCGGCGCTGATGGTGTACGTGGCGCGCGATGCCAAGCATGAGCCATCGGTAGTGCAGGACGCGCTGACCGAGACCGCCGAAACCCGCACCGAATGGTGGCGCTGCGGCATGCGTCTGGTGGTCGGTCTTGGCCTGCTGCTGTATGCCTCGCAGCTGATGGTGGAGGCCGCCGTCGGCATGGCCACGATCTGGGGCATGAGCGAACTGATCGTCGGCCTGACCGTGGTGGCCATTGGTACCTCGCTGCCGGAACTCGCGGCATCCGGAATCGCGGCCTGGCGCGGGCATAGCGATATCGCCGTGGGCAATGTGGTCGGTTCCTGCCTGTTCAACATCCTGCTGATCATCGGCGCCACGGCAACCGTGCATCCGCTGCTGGTTTCCAAATCGCTGCTATGGGTGGAACTGCCGGCGATGCTGGCCTTCTCGATGGTGCTCTATCCGATGGTGCGCGGCGATCTCGCCATCAAGCGCTACGAGGGCGGCATCCTGTTCGCCGCCTTCCTGGCCTTCATGGGCTGGCAGCTGCATCTGGCGCTCGGTTAGCAGAAGACGGTCGCGGCATGTCCGACACGGGCCATTGCCATCAACTTGCCAGGTGCTGATCGATCTCCGAAGCCGCTCCGCATGGCTTTCGTGTTTGAGTCGCGAGGAAATTCAGGCGCTGTTGCGGACTTCGCGACCTGCAGTTCCCGAGTGGAAAATGTCCGCATGGATGTCGCGCATCGCCGCGCCGGCGACGAAGGCGTGGCGACGCAGGGTTGCCACCATGCGTTCGCTGCCGCAGAGATGGACGGCCCAGCCCGCCAGATCCGGGTAACCGGCCCGCACCGCGTCGTACAGGTCCTGCTGCTCCATGCCGGGTCGCTGCCCCTGCAGGGCCATGTGCCGGATCGTCACCGGATGGCCTTTCGGCAACTGGTCGCGCAGGTCCAGTCCATAGGCATCCACGGCGCGACGGGTCGCCGCCAGCAGGTGGATCGGTGCACGATGCCCCCGCGAAAGCGCGTGGTGGAGAATCGCCGTCATCGCGCCGAGGCCGGTGCCAAGGGCCAGTAGCAGTAGCGGCTGGTCCGCCGGACTCGCATAGACACAGCGCCCCATCGGACCCTGCAGCCAGAGCTGGCTGTCGGGCTTCAGCCGGGCGGCCCAATCGCTGACCGCGCCGTCACGGCGATGCCGGACGTGCAGGTCGATCTGCCGATCCGGCCCCGGAAGGCTGGCGATGGAGAAGCTGCGTGCCGTGCAGTCGTCGCGAAACAGGGTGATGTATTGTCCGGGGAGGTAGTCGATGTCGCAGTGCAGGCGCAGGCGATACACCGACGCGCCCAGCCAGGTCTGTCCGAGCACCCGGGCGACATGACGTGGGCTGTCGGCAGGTCGACGCACATGCAGCTGCTCGTTGGCGGCAGGGCGGCACTGGCAGCTCAGGAACAGGCCGGTCAGGCGCTGGGCCGGACTGAGCCCGGCCTGCGCTGCGGTGGTGGCTTCGCTGTCGTCGGCGTGCAGCAGGCAGGCCTGGCAGGCGCCGCTGCGGCATCCGGACGGCACGCGATGGCCGGCCTGTTCCAGCGCCTCCAGCACGCTTTGTCCGGGCCGGCAGGCGATGTCGCATCCGTCGAAACGGATGCGCGCGGTTTGGCTGGGCTTGTCCATGGTGATCGCCAGTCAGCGATCCAGAACGTCCGGGCGGGCGCCTTCGACCACGGCGAGCACGGCGGAGATGTCGTCCGAACCGACCTGCAGCTCCTGCAGCGTGGCCTCCAGGTGCTCGGCGACGGCGTCGAAATGGCCATCATTGAGCGCCATGCGCTGATGCGCGCTGCGCAGGTCGCGACCGCTGTATTCGTGCGGGCCACCGAGGACCATGGTCAGGAATGCCCGCTGCTTGGCGTGCTGCCGCTCCATGTCCACATCGTCGAAAAAGTTGCTGACCCGCTCGTCGGACAGGACCCGGCGGTAGAAGATGTCGACGGCCGCATCAATGGCGGCCGCGCCGCCCAGTTTCTGGTAGATCGTCATGCGTTTGCTCCTTGTTCAAGGGGAATGGACGGCTGCCCGGTTGGGTCCGTCCCAGCGCATAACGAAAAAAGCAGGGCGAAATCGACATGCCGCCGGAATCCGGCGGCAGTTTCCGGCTTGGGTTGTCGCGGCGACGCGTTCGGCGTGCTGTTTCAGCCGCCGCGGCGCAGCGCCGCTGCATGATGGGCGACGTGCTCGCCGATGAAGCTGGCGATGAAGTAATAGCTGTGGTCGTAGCCGGGCTGCAGGCGCAGGGTCAGCGGGTGACCAGCGCCGCGGCAGGCGATCTCAAGCAGTTCGGGCTTCAGCTGGGTGGCAAGGAATTCGTCGGCATCGCCCTGGTCGACCAGCAGCGGCAGGCGTTCGCTGGCATTGGCGACCAGTTCGACGGCATCGCGCTGCTTCCACGCCCCGCGGTCATCGCCAAGATAGGCGGTGAAGGCTTTTTCGCCCCACGGCACTTGCGACGGCGCGACGATGGGCGAAAACGCCGACACGCTGCGATAGCGGCCCGGATGACGAAGTGCCAAGGTCAATGCGCCATGCCCACCCATCGAATGCCCGCTGATCGAGCGAGCGCTTGATACCGGGAAGTTCTCCTCGACCAGACGCGGCAGTTCGTCGACCACATAGTCTTCCATGCGGAAATGCGCCGCCCACGGCGCCTGCGTGGCGTTGAGGTAGAAACCGGCGCCCTGGCCGAGGTCGTAGGCTTCGTCGTTGGCCACGTCCTCGCCGCGTGGACTGGTGTCTGGCGCGACAAGAACGATGCCGTGCTCGGCGGCGTAGCGCTGTGCGCCCGCCTTGGTGATGAAGTTCTGCTCGTTGCAGGTGAGGCCGGACAGCCAGTACAGCACCGGCAGCGCTTCATGTTCGCCTTCAGCCTGTGGCGGCAGGTAGACGGCAAATCGCATGTCGCAGTCCAGTACCGCCGAGCGGTGCTGCCAGACTTCCTGCCAGCCGCCGAAGCAGGCGCGGCGTTCGACGCGCTCCATCAGTAATGCACCACGCTGCGGATCGACTTGCCTTCGTGCATCAGGTCGAAGGCATCGTTGATGTCGTCCAGCGGCATGGTGTGGGTCACGAAGGGGGCGAGCTGGATGTCGCCCTTCATCGAATCCTCGACCATGCCGGGCAGCTGCGAGCGGCCCTTCACGCCGCCGAAGGCCGTGCCCATCCACCTGCGGCCGGTGACCAGCTGGAACGGACGCGTGCTGATTTCCTGTCCGGCGCCAGCGACGCCGATGATCACGCTCTGGCCCCAGCCGCGGTGCGCGCATTCCAGCGCGGCGCGCATCACCTGCACGTTGCCGATGCACTCGAAGCTGTGGTCCACGCCCCAACCGGTCATGCCGACGATCACTTCCTGGATCGGCTTGTCGTGGTCTTTGGGGTTCACGCAGTCGGTGGCGCCGAACTGCTTCGCCAGCTCGAACTTCGACGGATTGGTATCGATGGCAATGATGCGGCCCGCCTTGGCCTGCCGCGCACCCTGGATCACTGCAAGGCCGATGCCGCCGAGACCGAACACGGCGACGGAATCGCCTTCCTGCACCTTGGCCGTGTTGTGCACGGCCCCGATGCCAGTGGTCACGCCGCAGCCGAGCAGGCAGACGTGCTCGTGGTTGGCCTCGGGATTGATCTTGGCCAGAGACACTTCGGCCACCACCGTGTACTCGCTGAAGGTCGAGCAACCCATGTAGTGGTAGATCGGCTCGCCGTTGTAGGAGAAACGCGTGGTGCCGTCGGGCATCACGCCCTTGCCCTGGGTGGCGCGCACCGAGGTGCACAGGTTGGTCTTGCCCGACTTGCAGAACAGGCATTCGCCGCATTCGGCGGTGTACAGCGGAATCACGTGGTCGCCCGGCTTCACCGAGGTCACGCCTTCGCCGACTTCGACAACGACGCCCGCGCCTTCATGACCCAGCACGCAGGGGAACAGGCCTTCCGGATCATCGCCGGAAAGGGTGAAGGCATCGGTGTGACAGACGCCGGTATGGCTGATCCTGATCAGCACCTCGCCGGCCTTCGGCGGGGCGACGTCGATCTCGACGATCTTCAGCGGTTCGCCAGCGGCGAAGGCGACGGCGGCACGGGATTTCATGGCGGTTCCTTTACTTGAGATAGCGACGGATCAGGTCGAGGGTGGCGTCGAGCTCGACCTCGCGGTCGACCTCTTCGCGCTTGGATGGATCAAACAGCCCCTCGCGAAGATGGCTTTCCAGCACGTCGGCCATCAGGCCGTTGACGGCGCCGCGGATGGCGGCGATCTGCTGCAGCACTGCCGCGCATTCCGAGCCTTCTTCGATGGCGCGCTCCAGCGCATCCGCCTGTCCGCGGATGCGGCGCAGGCGGGTGATGGCGCGCTTTTTTTCTTCCGGGCTGTGCGGCATGGCGACGGCTTTGAATTATACTGCAGGGGAGTATATGCGGGTTGTGCCCGGCCCGCCAAGTCGCTGGCCACGTCATCCTGCTTTGCGCCGGCGCCCGCCTCCTCTCGACAGGGCCGACAAATGGCATACCCTTTGCGCACGACAGCCAAATGAAGGGACAGCTGATGGCTATTGATCCACGTCGCTTGTCGCCACATGCGAGGCCGCGTTCGCTCCCTCTGTCCGGTCTGCTCCTTGTCCTGCTCGGCGTTCCTTTCTCCGCATCGCAGGCAGCCATTCGCTGCATCAATACCGAAGGCGACTTCAAGTCGCAGATGGACGCGGCCTTTGCGTCGGGTGAGACGCAGGAAGAAGTTCGCATCAAGCAGGGCCTGTTTGCTTTTTCCAATGGCGATTTCGGCTATTCCGGAAGGCCCGACGGGCTTGGAAAGACGATCCGGATTTCGGGCGGCTGGAGCGGGACTCCCGGCAATTGTGACAGCCAGGATGGAGGCCCCAGCACGACGGTGCTCTGGGGCAGCGGCCAGCGGTCCGTGATCGAGTTCTACTCGGAGGAGACCTTCAACGGCACGCTGTTCATCGAAAACCTGATGATAGGCGGTGGCTACAGGGACATTGGCATACCTACTTGCCTTTTCATCTCAAAACCGGTCGCGGGTGGGTTGGCCGTCGTTCTGGATCGTATCCGGGTCCAGCAGTGTGTTGCCGTCCCTACCACTGGTGCCGCGGCTGTCAGCATTTTCGCGGATCAGGGGGTAGTGGTTAGAAACAGCCTGTTTGTCGAAAACGATGCCGGCGAAGACGTGCCAGTCAGGATATCCATCACCGGTAGCGACGATGGATACATCCTCAACAACACCTTTGCGGACAACGCTTCTAGCAGTTCGATCGGAACAACCGGGCTCACGGCTGTCTCTTCGGAGCCGCCATCACTCCTTGAGATCATCGTCGCCAACAACGTGTTTGATCGAAATACTGCCAGCGCGGCCGAGCGCGCCGACATCCGCGTCTTCGGCAATGTCAGGTTGATCAACAATCGCTACGCCGGCGTTTACGGAACGCCGCTGGAAGACACCGGAAGCAGCACGGGGAGCGCGGGGTTCTCCGGCGATGACTACCAGCTTGCCGCCGGCTCCAGTGCGCGTGATGCCGGTGCCTACTACATCCCCCTGCTGCAGGGCAGCCTGGACTATTACGGGCGGAGTCGCGTGGCAGGCAGCGCGGTTGATCTTGGCGCGGCCGAATTCGCCACGCTATTCGGAGACGGTTTCGAGTCGCCCTGAGGTCGGCATGGCTGGCGGATATTGGCCGGCGCTTAGTTCGCGCCGCAGCAACGCTTGTATTTGCGGCCGCTGCCGCAGGAGCACAGGTCATTGCGGCCCGGCTTCTTTTCCGCGCGCACCGGCACCCGCGATCCGCCGTGCGCGAGGCGGTGCTCGTTCAGGGCGCTGAGCATGAACGGAATCTGCATGGCATGCTCGAAGCGCTCACGCAGGGCCAGCGGCGTGCGCTGGTCCGCGGAGGGATCCGGTTCGACTTCGTCGTCCTCAGTCGCCGCTTCCGACAGCGTTGCCAGCATGTCGAGGTCGCCAGTCAGCCAGTCCAGCTCGGATTCCAGCACGCGGAATGCATCGTCGCGCAGGTCCACGCCGAGCAGAAAGCCGTGGGCCCAAAGCGCCGCGAAAGGAAAGTCGGGATCAATGCCGGCGAACGGATCGGCTTCGAGCATTTCGTCAGTCGGCTGGTCCCCATCAAGCTCGCCTTCGGGCAGCAGCAACAGCGGCATGTGCTCCTCGCTGGCGCCGTCTTCTTCCGACAATGGCAGCGCGATGCGTCGCGCGACCTGGTTCTGGAGGCGCATCAGCAGCTCCATTGCCTGCTGCGCCTGCTCCATGGTTTCCCAGGCACCGTCTTCGCCGAACACCAGCGGAATGTAATCGCTGGGCGGAATCAGCGTAGGGCTGACAACAACAGCCGACAGCAAGCCATCGACCATCTCCAGCGGCGGGCCCATGCCGTCGTCGTAACGGCTGTTGATCAGGGCGCTGAGCTGTTCAAGCTCATCGTCGGTCAGGTCGGCGTGCTGGAGACTGGTCATGTTCTGGACTTTTCCGGGAGATGTGAGTTGGATGGTGGTTCTGCGCTGTCTCAGTAGGCAAATTCGCGAAACACCGGGTCGACGCTGCCGTTCCATTCGCCGTGGAACAGTTCCAGCTTGCGTTCGGCAGGGGTCTGGTTGGCTTCGATGAACTCGATCAGCGGCTCGAGGTGGAGGCGCTCATCGGCGCCACGACTGTTCAGGCGTGCGCGGCGCTGCAGGCCGTGGGCGGCGATCTTGACCGCTTCACGGGCGAGGTCGCGGACCGTGCCATCACGGAACGGCAGCTTGAGTGCGTGCTTCGGTACGCCGTCACGCAGGGCGTGACGCTCGGCCAGGCTGAAATCACGGACCAGATCCCAGGCGGCATCCAGCGCGGTCTGGTCGTAGAGCAGGCCGACCCAGAACGCCGGCAATGCGCACAGGCGGCTCCACGGTCCGCCGTCCGCTCCGCGCATTTCCAGGAATTTCTTGAGACGCACCTCGGGGAAGGCCGTGGTCAGGTGATCTGACCAGTCGCGGATGCTCGGGCGTTCGCCGGGCAGCGCAGGCAGCTTGCCGGCCAGGAAGTCGCGGAAGCTCTGCCCGGCGGCGTCGTGGTAGACGCCGTTGCGGTAGGCGAAGTACATCGGCACGTCGAGCATGTAGTCGACGTAGCGCTCGAAGCCGAAACCGTCCTCGAACACGAAGTCGAGCATGCCGGTGCGGTGCGGGTCGGTATCGGTCCAGATGTGCGAGCGGTAGCTCAGGTAGCCGTTGGGCTTGCCGTCGGTGAACGGCGAATCGGCGAACAGCGCGGTGGCGATCGG
The DNA here is from genome assembly GCA_024233975.1 of Rhodanobacteraceae bacterium. Taxonomy (GTDB): domain Bacteria; phylum Pseudomonadota; class Gammaproteobacteria; order Xanthomonadales; family Xanthomonadaceae; genus JACKOX01. The sequence goes on along the minus strand of JACKOX010000001.1, from coordinate 276,012 downwards.
CTGCAGCGCCAGCGACACGCGGAACTTCTTCACCATGTCCGCTTCATCGGCGAAGTCGAGGTTGACCTGCACGGTGCAGGTGCGCGTCATCATGTCGAGGCCGAGGTTGCCGACCGTCGGCATGTAGCGGCGCATGATCCCGTAGCGGCCCTTGGGCATCCACGGCATCTCCTCGCGCTTCCACTTGGGCTGGAAGCCCATGCCGAGGAAGCCGATGCCCAGCTCCTCGCTGATCGCCTTGACTTCCTTCAGGTGGCAGGCGGCTTCACAGCAGGTGTCGTGGATGGTTTCCAGCGGCGCACCGGACAGCTCCAGTTGCCCCGCGGGTTCCAGTGTCACTGACGCCATGCCGACCGCGCTATTGCAGCAGGCTTCGCCGCGCGAATTCTCGGGTCGGCTCAGCGCGATCAGCTTGCCGTCTTCTTCGATCGGATCCCAGTCGAAGCGGGTCAGGCCGCGCAGCACCGCTTCGATCCCTTGTGGGCCCTCGTAGGTCAGCGGGCGCAGGTCATCGAGGCGGAAGCCGAACTTCTCGTGTTCGGTGCCGATGCGCCAGTCCTTCGAAGGTTTGCTGCCGGCTTCGAGATAGGCCGCCAGCTCGCGATGGTCGGTGATGGCGGTGTCGGGCTGGGCGCTGTGGCTGGACAAGGTATTGCTCCGTCGTGGGGTCACCAACCACGCCGGTGGTCAGCAGTCAGTGCAAGGTGGTGCCGATTGTCGCGCGTTGCAAGGCCGCCGGGCGAACTTCGCCTGTGCGAACATCGGCGCATGACGATGTCAGATCCCGCAAAGCCTAAACGGTTCTTCCCGCTATCGCTGTGCCTGTTTGCCGCCGTCCTGATGTTGTCGATGCCGCTGTGGGCGCGGGACCCGGCGACGCTGGTGCGCGGCAACGGCCCGGAGCCAAGCACGCTGGACCCGGCACGCTGCCAGGAGGTGGCCTGCGGAAACATCCTCCGCGACCTGTTCGAAGGGCTGGTGACCGAAGCCGCCGATGGCCGTCTGGTCCCCGGGCTTGCCGAATCCTGGTCGTTGGCGGATGACGGACGCACCTGGACCTTCGTGCTGCGCGAAGATGGGCGCTGGTCGAATGGCGAGTCCATCGACGCGATGCAGGTCCGGGACAGCCTGCGTCGCGCCTTCGCGCCGGAAACCGCCGCGCCGTTGGCCGCGCTCTATGACGGCATCCGAAACGCGACAGCGGTGCAGCGCGGCGAGCTTCCCGTGGAGCAGCTCGGCGTTGAGGCCACGGATACACATACCCTGGTCATCCACACCACACGCAGCCTGCCGTTGCCGTCACTGATGGCGCTGCCGCTGGCGTTCCCCGTGCACCTTCCATCGGTGGAAGAACATGGCAGCGCGTTCACGCGGCCGGGCAACCTGGTCAGCAATGGCGCGTATCGGCTTATGGAGTGGATGCCGCAGTCATCGCTGACGCTTGAGGGCAGCCCGCACTTCCGTGACGCGCCGGCCATCGGTGCGGTGCGTTTCGAGGTCACCGAAGACGCGGCCAGCGAGTTGCAGCGATTCGCCGCTGGCGGGCTTGATGTCACCGAAGTGGTGCCGCCGGGATCGCAGGACTACTGGCGCGCGCGCTTTGGCGAGCAGCTGCGCATCGCGCCCTATCTTGGGGTTTTCTATCTCGGCTTCAATCTCGAGCGCGAGCCGTTCCGCGACAAGCACGCGCTGCGTGAAGCGTTGTCGCTGGCGGTGGATCGCGACATCCTCGTGCGACACGTCAGCGGCCTTGGTGAAACACCGGCCTACTCGCTGGTGCCACCGGGCGTTGCCGGTTACGACGGACCGACGCCGGCCTGGGCGTCGATGACGCAGGGTGAGCGCGAGTCGCTGGCTCGTCAGCGCTATGCCGAAGCGGGCTATTCGGCGGACAAGCCTCTGCATGTCGAGCTTCGCTACAACACCTCGACGCCGCATCGACGGCTGGCGCTGGCGGTCGCTGCGATGTGGCGGCAGGTGCTCGGCGTTCGCACCGAGCTGCGCAACGAAGAGTGGAAGGTCTTCGTCGGCAACCGCAAGCAGCGGGTGATCACCCAAGTGTTTCGTGGTGGTTGGATCGCTGATGCGGATGACCCGCTGAATTTTCTGGCCGCCTTCGCCGATGACGGCGCGCTCAACTGGAGCGGCTACCACGACGCGAATTTCAGCCAACTGATCGAAGATGCCCGCAATGCGGATTCCCTGCCGATCCGCAGCGCGAAACTCGCCGAAGCCGAAGCGCGGCTACTTGGGGATCACGCCATCCTGCCGCTGTACTTTTACACCTCCAAGCACCTGGTTGCGCCACGCGTGAATGGCTGGCGCGACAACCTGCTCGATCATCACCTCAGTCGCTGGCTGTCGCTGGAGCGGGCGGATGAGTGAGTCTGTGGTGGGAGAGAACACGACGCCTCGCGGCATCGCGCTTCGCCACTTCGGCGGTCGGCTGCTGGAAGCACTGGCCACGTTGTGGCTGCTGCTGACGCTGTGCTTTTTCCTGCTTCGTGCGGCGCCCGGTGGTCCCTTCGACCAGGAGAAGGCCGCGCCGCCGGCGGTGCTCGAACAGCTCAATGCGCAATACCGCCTCGACCAGCCGCTGTGGCAGCAGTACATCGGTTATCTCGGTGATCTGGCGCGCGGTGATCTGGGGCCGTCGTTCCAGTATCCGGACTACCGTGTGGGCGAGCTGATCGCGCAGGCGTTGCCGATTTCCGCATTGACCGGAAGCCTCGCGCTGACTTTGTCCCTGCTCTTTGGTGTGCCGCTCGGCGCACTGGCCGCGTTGAAGCGCGGGCGCTGGCTGGACCGCCTGCTGATGACGTTTGCCGGACTCGGACTGGCCCTGCCGAAATATGTCGTCGCGCCGCTGCTGGTGCTGCTGTTCGCGGTGACGCTGCAATGGCTGCCGGCCGGTGGCTGGAATGGCTGGCGCAGCCTGGTGCTGCCAGTGATCGCGTTGTCGCTGCCGAACCTTGCCTACGCCGCACGCCTGACCCGCGCCAGCCTGATCGAGGTGCTGGGGCAGGACTTCCTGCGAGCGGCCCGGGCCCGCGGCTTCAGCGAGGCTCGCGTGCTGTTCCGCCATGCGCTGCGACCTGCGTTGCTGCCGGTGCTGGCCTGGCTGAGTCCGGCGCTGATCAACGTGGTCACCGGCAGCATCGTGGTCGAGCAGATCTTCGGTATACCCGGCATCGGCCGTTACTTCGTGCAGGGTGCATTGAATCGCGACTACACGCTGGTGATGGGCGTGGTGCTGGTGCTGGGTGTCGCCATCGTGGTCATCAACGCACTGATCGATGGGCTGCGCGAGATCGCCGATCCGCGCCTGCGCAACGCCTGACCGGCCGCGGTCGGGCATCGTCAGTCGAAGCGGGACAGCACCGCGTTCAGGGTCGGCATTGCCAGCGCGGCGCCAGCGGTCTCGGTCGACATCGCGGCATAGCGGCCGGCAAAGCGCACGGAGTCGGCGAACGGCGCATCCGGCCTGGCGGCGGAAAGCGCGGCTGCCAGTGCGCCATTGAAGGCATCGCCGGCGCCGGTGCTGTCGATGGCGTTCACGTTCTCGGCCGCTACGCGGTAACAGTCATCGCCATCGCCGCGGCGAAGGTCGGCCGGGTGCGACACAAAGGCGCCGTGCTTGCCCAGCGTGACGATCACGCTGGCGCTGCCCGCCAGCTGCCGGCACCAGCGATGCAGCTGACTGTCGCCGATGGTGGCGACCTCGTCGGCATCCACCGTGACCACATCGTGGCGCGCCAGCATGGCGGCGAATTCGGTTTCGTTCGGCGTCAGCACGTCGGCCAGCGACAGCAGCCGTTCGTTGGTGGCCGCGTCGGCGGGCGCCGGGTTGAGGATGCTGATTGCGCCTTCGCTGCGCGCGGCCAGCAGGCCGGCGACCACGGCTTCGGGATTGACCTCCAGCTGCGCCAGCACCACGTCGGCAACCTCGGCGGATGCCATTTCGTTGCTGACGAAATCCGCGGACAGCTCGGCATTGGCGCCGGCGGCAACCACGATCATGTTGCGGCCGTCGTCACCGACGAAGATGCCCGCCGAACCGGATGGCGTCTCGGCGTGGACCTCGACATGCATGTCGATGCGTTCGTCAGCCGCCAGGCGGCGCGCATGCTCGGCTGCCGCATCCTCGCCCAGTGCGCAGAAGAAGCCCACACTGGCGCCGGCGCGCGCGGCGGCCACGGCCTGGTTGAAGCCCTTGCCGCCGGGTCCGCTGCTGTAGTCGCCGAAGTGCGTGGCGCCAGGCTGTGGCAGCTCACGGCTGTTCCAGACGTGGTCCTGGTTATAGCTGCCGACGACAGCGACGCGGCCGGCCATGTCTCAGCCGGCAAACTGCGAGAGCACGCCGGCGATCGTGGCCGTCATGAAGGTCGCCAGCGAACCACCCAGCACGGCCTTGAGGCCGAAGCGTGCCAGGTCGGCGCGGCGTTCCGGCGCAATGCCGCCGATGCCGCCGATCTGGATGGCGATCGAGCTGAAGTTGGCGAAACCGCACAGCGCGTAGGTCGAGATCAGCGCGGCCTGGGGAGATAGCGTGGCCTTGATCTCCGACAGGTGCGCGTAGGCCACGAACTCGTTCAGCACCACCTTCTCGCCGATCAGGCCGCCGACCGTGACCGCGTCTCCCCAGGGCACGCCGATGAGCCAGGCGATGGGCGCCAGCACGAAGCCGAGCAGGTTGGCGAGGTTGGTCGGCTTGCCGAGCATTTCCGCGAGGCCGCTGATATCGCCGATCCATGTCAATGGTGCGTTCACCAGCGCGATCAGCGCGATGAAGGCCAGCAGCATGGCGCCGACGTTCAGCGCCAGCTTCAGACCATCCGCCGCGCCCGACGCGGCGGCGTCGATGACGTTGGCGGTGACCTTTTCGACTTCCATCCGCACCTCACCGCGGGTCAGCGGCTGTTCGGTTTCCGGATACAGGATCTTGGCGATCACCAGCGTGGCCGGTGCCGCCATGATGCTGGCGGCCATCAGGTGCTTGGCGAAGAACAGCTGCTGCGCGGTGTCGGCGCCGCCCAGCATCTGCACGTAGGCGCCCAGCACGCCGCCGGCAATGGTGGCCATGCCGCCGACCATCAGCGCCAACAGTTCCGACTGCGTCATGCGCAGGATGTAGGGTTTCACCACCAGCGGTGCCTCGGTCTGGCCGATGAAGGCGTTGGCGCAGACCGACAGCGTTTCCGCACCGGATACATTCATCACTTTGGTGATCACCCAGGCCATGCCTTTCACCACCCACTGCATGATGCCGAGGTGGTACAGCACGCTCATGAAGGCGGCGAAGAAGATGATCGTCGGCAGCACCTGGAAAGCGAACACGAAGCCGAACTTGTCCGCCCGGGCGAAGTCGCCAAAGATGAACTGCGAACCTTGGGCGGTGAAGCCGAGCAGGGCAACGAAGCCTTCGGACAACCAGCCGAACAACGTTGCGCCCCAGGGTGTCAGCAGCACCAGCACCGCGAATACCAGCTGCAGGCCGATCCCGGTGACCACCAGGCGCCAGTCGACGGCGCTTTTCTGCGCGGAAAACAGCCAGGCGATGCCGACCAGCACGGCCAGACCAAACAACCCGAACAGAATACTCAGCATCCCCGACTCCCACGTACTGGATTGAAAAACCGGGCATCCTGCCGCGGTTTTCACGAAAACGGTCGCGGCTGAGCCGCGCCACCTTTTCCGCGACAAGCAGACAACGCTTGCAGCGGCGGCACATCCCTGTGCCGAAACAGCGCCTTCCGATCATGAAGGGCTGCCGGACGTAACCGCCGCAGACTAGGTTCCCGCGCCGCGCGGCGCAAGCTGCACTGCAGTGAAGGGAGCGGTTTGCCGTGGTGTTGGCGGTTCAGACTACCCGCAGCCAGAGCAGCACCGCCAGCGTCAGGAAGATCGCCGCCGCTGCCCAGCGCGCCCAGTGCAGCGGCAGTTTGCCGGCGAAACGGCCGCCCAACGCCACCACCGGCACATTGGCCAGCAGCATGCCCAGCGTGCTGCCGCCGACCACCGCAAGCAGGTCGTGGTAGCGAGCGGCGAGGATAACCGTCGCCACCTGTGTCTTGTCACCGATCTCGACCAGGAAGAAGGCGATCAGCGTGGCGATGAAGGCGCCATGTGCCGAGCTTGCCGGCTTGTCGTCTTCATCCAGCTTGTCCGGGACCAGCGCCCAGATCGCTACTGCCACGAAGCTGGCGATGATCACCCAGCGCTGCGTCTCCGGGCTCATCAGGCCGGCCAGCAGCTCACCGAGCCAGCCTGCCAGTCCGTGGTTGAGCAACGTTGCGACGAGGATGCCCAGCGTCACCGGCCAGAAACGCCGATAACGGGCGGCCAGCACCAGTGCCAGCAACTGCGTCTTGTCGCCGATTTCGGCGATGGCGACGGAGAGAGTCGAAAAAAGGAAGGCTTCCATGGATATCTCTCGGGAGTCGGGGCGGTGGACACGAAGGCCGACGCCACACGGCCCCGACTCCAATCATTTGATCGATCAGAAATCGCTCGCGCAGCGCCAACCAACGGTCTTGCCAGGGATCGATGACTCGAAGACCCCGTCCGCGCCATGGCCTGCCGGCCAAGTGTGTTGACGCGAACACCACCCTGATTAGGCTGGGTGGGCGGCTACTCCCCGATGGAAGTGGGGCTCATTGTAGCGCGGCTTGGCGGATGTTGCTGTGATGGAAGCGACGAGGCCGCCCGCACCACTCGGGTGCCGCGCGACGAGCGGCTACACTCAAGCCTATCGCCGCCACTCTGGGATTCTCACCATGCAATACCGCCGCATGGGCCACACCGGCCTGCAACTGTCCGCGCTGTCCTTCGGCGCCTGGGTCACCTTTGGCACCGCCGTTGGTCGCGGCCAGGCGCGCGAGCTGCTTTCGGTAGCGCACGACCACGGCATCAACTTCTTCGACAACGCCGAGACCTACAACAACGGCATCGCCGAGCAGATCATGGGCGACGTGCTGGCCGACCTGCGCCTGCCGCGCGACAGCTACTGCGTGTCGAGCAAGGTGTTCTTCGGCGCCTACAAGCATCCGTTGCCGACGCAACGCGGGCTGTCGCGCAAACACGTGGTCGACGCCTGTCATCAGGCATTGCAGCGCCTGCGCGTCGACTACCTCGACCTCTACTTTTGCCATCGCCCCGATCCCGACACACCCATCGCCGAAACCGTCCACGCCATGGATGACCTGATCCGCCAGGGCAAGGTGCTGTACTGGGGCACGTCGGAATGGTCGGCCGAGCAGATCAAATGCGCCGCCAAGATCGCGCGTGATCGTGGCCTGTACGGCCCGGTGGTCGAGCAGCCGCAGTACAACCTTGTGCACCGCGACAAGGTCGAGCTGGAGTTCGCACCGCTGTACGACGAGATCGGCCTCGGCACCACCATCTGGTCGCCGCTGGCCTCGGGCCTGCTCACCGGAAAGTACGTCGACGGCATCCCTGACGACAGCCGCCTCGCCACCGAAGGCTACGAGTGGCTGCAGAAATGGGTGTTCGGCGACCAGAAGGAACTGCGCCGCAAACAGACCCTCGAATATCTCGCGCTGGCGAAAGAAGTCGGCCATTCGCCAGCCACACTAGCCATTGCCTGGTGCCTCAAAAACCCCAACGTCAGCACCGTCCTCCTGGGCGCCAGCCGTCGTGAACAGCTGGAAGAAAACCTCAAGGCCATCGACATCCTCGACGACCTCGATCGCGACCTCACCGCCCGCATGGAAGCGATCTTCAAGCGATGAGTGGCAGCTTGGTGCAGACGATGGATGCGGCCCCAATGAGGATTTAGAGGTGGACTATGCGAATCTCCGGGCTGGGTATTGAGAGGAAAAGAGCGATTGTGATCTTGGGTGCGGGGGCGTCGCGAGGTGCCAAGGGGTTTCACCCCGTTTTCACGGACGGTTGGGTTAAGAGTCTAAAGGCCTCGTCCTGAGCGTCCAGCCTGCGCTGCATGCGCGGGTTGTGGAAGCGCTCGATGTAGTCGAACAGGTCGGCCTTGGCTTCGGCAATGGTTGGGTAACGACGACGGTTGACCCGTTCGCGTTTGAGCAAACCGAAGAAGCCTTCCATGGCTGCATTGTCACCGCAGTGACCCACCGCGCTCATGCTGCTGGTGATGTGGTGGTCTTTCAGGAACTGCTGGTAGTCCGTGCTGGTGAACTGCGTGCCGCGATCCGAATGCAGGATGACCTGGCTCCGATCCGGACGTTGCCAGCAAGCCATCATCACTGCCTTCAGCACCAGATGACGGTCCTGCACGACGGACATCGACCAGCCCACCAGCATCCCCGAGAAGAGGTCCAGCACGCCGCACAGATACAACCAGCCTTCGCCGGTGCGGATGTAGGTGATGTCGATTACCCATTTGGTGTTGGGTTCGTTGGCCGTGAAGTCACGTTCCAGGTGGTTGCGAACACCGGTCGGCCGGATACCAGAGGGCTTGCTGCGCCAGGCACGCTTTTGCGGCACGCCTGACAAACCGTCAGCCGCCATCAATCGGGCAACTCGATTCAGGCTGGCAGTCTCGCCTTCGTAGCCAAGCGCCTCGTGGATCCGTCCGGCACCCATGACGCCATCGCTGGCGGCATGGTGGTCACGAATCTTCTCCAACAGCCGTGCATTGTCCCGAGCTCGGGCACTGGGCAGACGACGGCACCAGCCATGAAAGCCACTTGGGGACACTTGCAGGCAACGGCACATGAGTTGAACGGGGTACTGGTCGCGGTGACGCTGGATCGCCTCGTACCTCAAGACGATTCCTTGGCGAAGAACGCCGCCGCATCGCGCAAAAAATCGCGCTCCTTCTTCACCTTGGCCAGCTCGCGCCTTAGCGCCAGCACCTCCTGGTCCCGGGCAACCCCATTGCCGGCAAAGGCCTTGGTGCCCGCGCCTTCCAGCTCTCGCCGCCACCGCCAGAGCTGATTGGCGTTGACGCCAATGTCCCGAGCAATCTGACTGACCGAAGCACCGGGTTGGCGCGTCAGATTAACCGCCTCACGCTTGAACTCGGTGCTGTATCGTTTCCGTTGTGACATGACACTCCTCCTGCCCCATCTTGGGGCTTAACTGAAGTGTCCGTGTTAACGGGGTGAAACCCAACTATGATTGTTTGATTGACGACGCCCTTCGGACTAAAGCAGGGAATAGCTGGAATCCGGAGCATGGGTACGGTGTGGCTTTGGATCCAGCAGCCACAACAGGCTGGCAGCCGAACACAACCAAGGGGCGTCCAGCTCTCCACCCGATCAAGCTTCTCAAGCTGCATGGTTCGATGAATTGGGATCGAACTAGAGGTTCGTCTGCGGGGGATCTCGTTCTGCGTGGAGCTCCGTATTCCCAGTCAAAACGGGCGCCGAACGAAGTCGTGCCACCCGTCTGGGACAAGTCCGTATCGGACGATCCAGTACTTACTGCACTTTGGAAGGAAGCACGGGTGGCGTTGCCACGCGGGCCAGTCCTTGTGGCGATTGGGTATTCGGTTCCACAGACTGACTTGCTCAGTCGGGCGCTCATTCGCGTAGCAGCGGCGGAAAGATCAGAGGGACAGAAGCTGAGTCATGTCATTGTGGCCAATCCGGATGTCGATGCACGGAGAAGGTTCATTCGAATGGTGCAGGGTGGCATGGATTCACGAACCAGCGTCATCGAATTGGATAGCTTTGCTCAACTTCGGCAGTTGTTTGCTGAATGATCGGAGGTCAGTGCCGATTCGTCGACACGACCTCAGCGATACTCCGCCTTTGATTCATTCACGGCATTGTCGTGCGGCGCGATGTTCTTGCGCAGCCAGCCGGCAAATTCGGTTTCGGTGGTGCTGCCTTCGGCTAGGCTGAGCATGGCGACGTATTTGTCTTCGGCGCTGGCATTGAGTTCGACGCCGTTGAGGGCGAGGAACACGCGGTAGCAGACATGGGCGGTGCGCTTGTTGCCGTCGCCGAAGGGATGGTTGCGGGCGATGCCGTAGGCGAGGCTGGCTGCGAGGTCGGCGATGTCGGGCGGCGGGTCGCCATAGGCGTGCGCCTGCTGCGGGCGCGCGAGCGCGGATTCGAGCAATGACTCGTCGCGCACGCCCTCGATGCCGCCGTGTTCGGCAAGCTGACGTTCGTGGATGGCAAGCGCCAGCTCGCGGTTGATCCAGATGATCATGGCGGCTTATTGCGCCAGCTTGCGCAGCAGTTCGCGATCCTCGCGCATGATCTTTTCGGCGACTTCCATCTGCTCGGCCAGGGTCTGGTCATAGATGGTCAGGCGGATGCCGTCGGGGGTTTCCAGGGCCAGCAGTTCGTCGCCTTTTTCAAGGCGCAGGCGGGCCAGCAGTTCCTTGGGGTGATGACGGCGAGTTGCGATGGCATCTGAGCCATGCGGCTGCTCGGCAAGGAACATGTTATAACGTATAGCTACACCGTTGGGGCATGCAAAAATCCTTTGGCGGTGCGCGCTGCCATTGTCGTGTCGCGGATCGGCCAGCTGCTCAGCCACAGTCGGTAAAGTTCGTGGATCAGGGAGAGCGCTGCGCCATCCATCAATGTTGGTTTAGTGGTGCGCACGGCGACGAGGCGCGAGCCTACGCCGGCTGGGTTTCGAGTTGATTGTAACAGCGATACCTGATGTGCTGGAGCAGAATAAGCGGCTGGTGGTGATCGCGCCTGCGGTTCTGGGCGACGCTGTTGCTGGCGCGGGCGGTGAGAGCAGTGTCGCGATCGGCAACCAGACTGGCGTGTTCTGTTCCTGACGGATAATTTATTGGTCGATTGAGCCTTCACGCCGCCGACCGGCGAGCAATTCCCCATCTGATCGATCTGCATCAGCAGCGCATTGATGAGCAGTCAGCGAAAAGCATGAAGAGCGAATTAAATATTCGGAAGGAGTTCGACGCGGAGTTCGTGGATCCAGATACACGCCAGTGTCGCAGTACGGTGACGCGATTGCTCCGCGGGTCGCTGGCGCGGGCCTGACTAAAGGCGGCGGAACCGGTGCGGCTCAACTCAGATGCTGATGGCTTTGAGTCTTGCTGGTGTTCCATTGGGCTTGCTGGCTGGCCCATGTTCGCCGATCATGACCGCTTTTCGCGAAAGGAAAGCCAAAGCCAGACGATGTTCTCGGACGCTGGTGGTTGGATCATCGCGCCAGGCGTTTGCCTGGGACAGCGAGGCGGGCTCACCAAGCACGGCATGTTGCGCGAACGCCCGCCAGGCCTGGCGACACCGATCATCGCCAGCGGCCTGGTCTGGCTCAGGTGGTGCCGTGATGCTGGGCGCTTCCACGGCGATTGTGTCTGGCGCTGGCGGCGCCTGGCGGCGTGTTCGTGTGACATCGATCATCGACCTTGGTCTACGCCGCGCCGCTGATCCTGACTTTGTTGATGTTCTTGCTGTCGTCGCCTTTCCGAAGTGTTCAATCCGTTCGAAACGCCGCGACGACTGGCCTGGGTCACCTATGGCTTCCTGTTGGTGGTGCGGAGGTCGCGGCACTGCGCTCGGCGGGGCCATGCACCGCGACCTCGGCCAGTTAGCGGCTGGCCTGACATCGGCGGTCAGCTTTCAGACACTCATCAGCGGAGGAACCGCGAAACTATTCGAAGCTGTCAGCGAAGACGTCGCGACTGCGGGTCCACGATCTGCAGGTATGACTGCCAAGCGGGGACCTGGTGGTGCCAGCATTTCTGCTTGCCCACGCAGCCTGTCGTGGAGCACGTTGGATGCGCGGTCCGGAGTCAGCGGTATCGACGCAAAGCTGGCTGTAGCTCGCGCCAGGTTGCATCCGTCGAGCTTTACGTGGATATCAACATAGCGTGATCTCTTCCGGCGGGATCGCGTACGGTACGTTTCCAGGCTGCCAGAAGTTGATCTGCAGCGGTGCCGTCCTCGTTGCCGTGCTGCGGTGCCGGCGGTTCTGACTAAAAGCCCGCCCAGCGATACGCCGGTCACGGCCTGCTGCACCTCTGCCTTGGCCATTGCCGGCCCACGCGTCCAACCGCCTACACCATCCAAACATTTACGGAAAACGACGCGCATTCCGTGGACACGGCGATGCTGGCATCCTCGTCGAACACGCCGGGGTTCACGATTTCCAGGAAGCTGCCACAGCGGTTTCGCCATTAGTGACTCTGACAGGATCTCGACTTTCAGTTACCGCGTCCCTTTAGCTGGGCAATGCTGGAGGTGCTGGTGATCAGGCGCCATAACCCAGCAGTGGCGATCAGCGCATCGGGTCAGCTGTCCTGGAGAACGACCGCAACCACGTTCCTGGGTACTTATGGTCGCGCGAAAAGAGAACGTCGGTTCCAGGTTCCGGCATCCGGCTGTAGAGATACAAGCGCGTAGCCACATACCAGCAAGCCGACGAGGCTGTCGGTTCCAGCCGGTGGGTTCGATGGCGTAAGCGACCGGGCCACGGTGCGCCAACAATAATGTGTTTCGCACCGGCGGCGAGTTGGTCGGCGTCTACCATATCAAATGACTTTCGCCATCTCTGGAAAATTCAGTTCCAGTCTGCCGTTGAAGCCGATATGTCCGCTGCGGCGCAGACGCACCAGCGGCTGTCCGCCACCCGCCCACACTGGCAGCCAACCCCAACCCAGCACGTTACGCGTTGCACCCAAGGTTCATTTCATCCGCTGCCGTCGCCGCAGCCGAACGCGGGCGTCGGCATAGCTGTAGTAGAACGGCATGAGTAAAGAGGGTGTCGGGTATTGATCCTGGGTGGCTACTACCTGAAGGCGTCCAGGACGCGTTGTTCTGGTTACGGAACCAGACAACCCAACGGGTGCCGCTGGATACCAGGATGTCGGGACGCCCATCCATCACAGCGTTCCCGGTGAGGACGGTTCTGCGCGCCCGGTAGTTGCCGACGTTGGCCTCCCGCCAGAAGAAGTAAGCATCGTCAGTCTGCGCGCCCATCGGACTGGTGCCGGTGTTTCGGATACAACCCAGGCGAGTCACAAAGTGACTGTCGCGTTGTAGTCACCACGAAGTCGCTCGTGCGTGGTGGCAACGATCTGGAACTGGCGGAGATACGGCCTGCACGCTCCAGAAGGCGAGGCGCGATTCAGGTGTTGGCCCCAGGCTGGAGCGAAAACGTCAGGGTGCGCCAGTCTCGATTGGTACCCGCGACCTCGAGACGGGTGACGCTGGATGTCTGACGCCAGTGCTGCGCCGGACGCTGCCGGTCGAAGCCGCCGGCCGTGTTCCGCAGGAACGCAGGTACCGTCTCAAATCTGAGCAACACGCCCCGTCGGCATCCGAATCTGGCGTCGCCATGGATGAATCCGACGGATATTCTGACGCAGAAGGTCGCGATAGTTTCGGCATCGCTCGCCACACCGTTGCCATTGCCACGCCGCATCACCAGCTGGTGGCCTTGACCATTCTCATCGTCTCGATCGCGGGCAGATCGCATCATCGTTCCTGCCGAAAACCAGCGATCAAGGCGGCTTTGCCAGATCCGAACCATCGCACGATTGCAGCGGGACCTTTCCCCAGAACTGCTCCGGCCCCAATGTTGGAGCGCTAAACCCACCGCAACATCGCCAGAGCCCCACCCCAGGACCACGAAGTTCTTCCAGCCGTCCTTGCTGAGGGGTCCACGAAAGCCATCGAACCAGTCGCTCACCGCGCTGGCTGAGGCTGCCAGCATCGTTTCGTATCGACGTCCATCAACGGAGCCATTGCCACCGTTCGCGGTCCAGCCGATGGGTTATGATTCGGCCAGGAGGTCGATGTCGCCATCGCGGTCAGAAATCACCTGCAGCGCGCGCCTTAGCTCGCCAAGAAGCTGCCGGCGGCCACAGCGTAATCCTGTTGCCGAACTGCGTTGTTGTTCCAGCGGATATAGAGACTGCCACCGTCAACCCATGGCGAGCCGGTCATAATGGTGGTTTGTGAAGCAGGGCAAGAATCGCCAGTCGCTGTCGCCACGATCAAAGCGGCAAGGATCATCTGGAATCGATACGCTACCAAAGACACCGTTAGCGATGTCGTCGTCGTCCAGGCGCCACAGCCCAGGTCGAATCAGCGTCGGCGCGGTTTCGTGGTACACCCGCAGCGTAATAGAAGGAGTGGCCGTCCCAGCCAACCATGCGCACGATGTCTCTGACGACCATCGCGATTGACGTCGCCGCCGACATAAAACCTGGTTTTGGCCTGCAGCCAGGCAAAGCCCGTCATACCTGATGTTGGGGAGCGCGGTCGATGCGTAGCGCAACGGATTGAGAAAGCTGTAAACAAGGCCAGGGCGATCTGATTGCCACCGGCGTACTTCAGGGGAAGGTTTCCGTTGTCACTGCTGAAATCGACGGCGTAACCGGCGTTCGTGGTGTGCCAGGCGTCACTACCCCGTCGAAATCTGAAGGGTCGATTTCGAAATTCTGTTCATCAGCCTGATGCTGAGTGACAGCCAGCGCTACGAGACAATGATGTAGCGCAGCGTGTCAAAGGATCTGCGGCTGGTCGGTACCTGGAGGAATGCGCCGAGACAGTGCCCCTGCGCCTGATGTCCCTCAGGATGCTGCCGGCCTGCTGTCGAGCTCCCACAGACGCCCCTTTAGGGGGTGATGGCGGTTGCTATCAATACGATAGTTCAGTCGCCTGAGCCACTGTTTCGCCGGTGTCGGTAGACGAGGGCGCGACCCGGCTCGAGGTCGATGGCAGGCCCCTGCCGGTGCCCTCAGCGCGCCTTTGCATCTTTTGCTGATTTCTGCGAGTCACTGGGCCGGACCTCAAAGGGGCGGAGTTGATGGACCGGCTATGGCCTGGTGGTCAACTGGTGGCTGGAACAGGCGCTGGGACGCAGGCGGTGTTCGGGGCCTGCCGTTTGCGCCCCATGCGGCCCATATCGTGACCATTCGCGGGGCGGGTCGTCTCGATGCTGACGTGGCAATTGCTAGGGTTGATGGCGATGCTGATGAGCTCGTGCCGTCACCAGCTTCCGAAGAGCCGGCGGTGACGGCGCCTGAGTGCGTTGAACGGGCTCTCCCATCGGAACCGGTGGAATCGCCATCCGGGAAGGCGAGGCGTCGCCTTCCTTATCTTCTGGCGCTGCTGGCCGCATTGCTGCTGGCGGCCTTCGTCTATCGATGGGCTGTGGCACCGAAGCTGGTGCCGACGGACATCATCGACGTGGGGTATGCGCTGAAAGCCCCGGACCTGCACGCAACACAAGCTGATACGGCGCGGTTGATCGCCGATGCTTTTCGACGCGAAGGCGAGGGTGATCGTGCCCGTGCCCGTGCGCTGCTGGAAACGGTGTATTCCAGCGATGCCACGACTCCGGTGCCCGCCATTTTCCTTGCGCTCTGGGCAGTCGGTGGAGGCAACAATGCTGAGGCCGATCGCTGGCTGATGCAGGCACAGCTGCGCACGGATCGTCTCGATGACGCCTACCTGGGGGCACTGCTTGCGTACGTCGAAGCCGAGCGTCGCGGCCAGCCGCAGGAAATCCTGCGCCGCGCCGGCGCCCTGCTGGACCTGCGGCCGGACGCCTGGCAGCTTCGCCTCGCGCGATCACACCTGATGCTCTATAGCGGCTATCGAGATGCCGCTGCCGCAGAACTCGCGCGATTGGATTTCGGCGACCTGCATCACCGAAAGCAGGTGATGGCGCTGGCTGACCGCGCATCGCTTGGCGATGCCGACGGCGCAGCCGCTGTACTGGCGGACCTGGACGCTAAGGGATTGGCCGACACGCCGCGCATCGACTATCTGCGCGGCCGGATCGCGTGGAGCCAGAAGGACTATGCGCGCGCCAAGCAGGATTTCCTTCGCTGTGAGGATCGTGGGCGTCGCGAGGCCCGATTTGATTTGGTGAACCGCTGTGCCGCTAATGTTGGCGCGATTGCTGTCGTTGATGGCGACTATCCGAACGCCATCGAGTTGCTGGAGCGCGCACTTGCCGGCATGCAGGAAAGTGGATGGCGCCGGGATGAAGTGGACCTGGGCCTGATGCTTGCCCAGCTCTATGCGTTCTCCGGGAACACCGATGCCAGCCGCCAGGCGTTGGCATCGGCCCAGGCGGTGGCGGGGCGCAGCGAGGTGGATTCGATGTGGGCTTGGGTGCGCCTGTACGAGCTGCGCCTCAGCGATGCCGACCTGCCTGACATATCCCTGCCTGCCAACGTGGTAACGCCAACCGGCCTGGTTGCCCTGCTCGATGCGCGTGCGGCCTATCGCCGCGGCGACATCGGCGCCGCCCGGCAGGCCTATGAGCGGGCATTGCGGGCCACGTCGCAATCTGACGAATGGATTGATGAGCTGAGCCTGCTAGGCTGGGAGCTTCGCCGGGAAGGTGCCGATGACGGCCAAGACCTTGGCGCGCCAGTTGACTTGTCCGAGATCATCGATCCACCGTATCCGCCGTTAGCGCGCCTGACTTCGCGAGCGCTACTGCAGCGTGCCATGGAGACTTCGCCATGAATCCGGAACAGATCACGCGCCTGCGTCGCGGCTTCGCCCTGCTGGCCGCGGATGCTGATGGCTTCGCCAGGCGCTTCTATGACGAATTGTTCCGTATTGCGCCGGACGCCCGCGGCCTCTTCACCGTGGACATGGCCCTGCAGCGCACCAAGTTCGTGACCATGATGGCCTCGTTGGTCGACATGCTGGATTCGGCGTCGCAGTCAGACGTCGCGGCCCGGGAGCTGGGTGAGCGGCATGTTGGCTACGGCGTGCGAGAGTCCGACTACGATGCGGTCGGCACGGCGCTGCTGATCTGCCTGCGTCACCGGCTGGGCGAGGAGTGGGACGAGTCGATGGAAACGGCCTGGGCCACGTTCTACGGCGAGTTGGCCGAGGCCATGATCGACGGTGCCGAGCAGGCGTGAATCGCCAGCGCCAATGGCGCTGACATCAGGTCGGGAAGAAGGGCCATACGCGCGGCACGATCAGGATGCTGGCGATGATCAGGATCACCGTCAGCGGACCGCCGGATTTCACGAAATCACTGAAGCGGTAGTTGCCGACGCCGTAGACCAGCAGGTTCACCTGGTGGCCGATGGGCGTGATGAAGGCGGTGCTGGCGGCAATCGCCACCGCCATCACGAAGGGATATGGCGACGCGCCCATCCCGGTGGCGGTGGCGATGGCAATCGGCGCCACCAGCACCACGCAGGCGGCGTTGGACATCACCTGCGTAAGGCCAACCGTGAGCAGCATCACCACGATCATGCCGGCGTAAGGATTCTTGCCGCCGGAGATGGTGAGCAGGCCTTCGGCGATCCAGCGACCGGCGCCGGTGTGGTTGTCGTCCATCGCCAGCGACAGCGGCATCATCGCCGCGATCATGAAGATCACGCGCCAGTCGACCTGGGTGTAGATGTCGCGCACCGGCATGCAGCCGCTGGCGATCATCGCCAGCATGCCGAGCAGTGCGGCGACCGAGATGTGCATGGTTCCGGTGGCCGCCAAGCCGACGGTGACGGCCATGATCAGCAGGGCAAGCAGGCGGCGGCCATAATCGCGCTCGGCGTGTTCCAGGCGATTGACGACCAGGAAGTCGGGGTTGTGCGCGAGTTCCGCCAGCGCTTCGGAAGTGCCGCGCACCAGCAGCACGTCGCCGGGTTCAAGACGCGCGGCGGTGAGTCGCTCAACCTGATGCCGGCCATTGCGACGGATGCCCAGTACGGTGACCCCGTAGCGTTGCGAGAACGCGGCATCTTCCAGCGTGGCGCCAATTGACCGTGAGCCCGGCGCCAGCGCCACTTCGCCAGTCTGCATGCCGGTGACGTCGATCTCGCCGCCTTTCTCGGAGTCGAGGATTTCCAGGAAGCCATCGCCCTGGCGTTTCAGCAGTGCCGACGGATCGCCTTCCAGCTGCAGGTGGTCGTTGGCGGCGAAGGTCGCCTCCGGCCACGGCACATAGCTGTACCAGCCGTTGCCTTCGTCGCGCCCGTAACGACCATGGCTCTGCCAGGGCTTGCTGATCGGCGACTGGTTCTTGTCCTTGTCGTACTGCCGGTGAACGCGCAGAAGCGACAATCCCAGCACCTCGCGCAGCTTGGCCTGCGTGGCGGTCTTGCCGATCAACGAGCTGCCCTTGGGCACGCTGACTTCGGTGACGTAGCGACGCAGGCTGGCATCCTCGGGAAGCGCCTGTGGCGTGCGGATCGGCACCAGCCGCTGGCCGATCAGCAGCATGTAGAGGATGCCGATGGCGAACACCGCGCTGCCGGTCGGCAGGAAGTCGAACATCTTGAACGACTCGTAGCCGGCGCGGTTCAGAGCTTCGGAGGCGAGCAGGTTGGGCGGCGTGCCGACCAGCGTGCTGAGTCCGCCCAGCAGCGAGCCGAACGACAGCGGTATCAGCAGGCGCGTCACCGCAAGGCCGGCGCGCTGCGCGATGGCGAACACGCTGGGCATCAGGATGGCGACCGCAGCGATGTTGTTCATGAACGCCGACATCACGCCGACCATCACCATCACCATCACCATCAGGCCCAGCTCGGCGCGCACGCCACTGGACAGCACCAGCGAGGCCAGCGAATCGGCCACGCCGGTGCGTACCAGTGCGCCGGACAGCACGAACATGCAGACCACGGTGATCACAGCGGGGCTGGCAAAGCCGGTGAAACCTTCGTTGACGTCGAGGATGCCGGTCAGCAGCAACGCGAGGAGCAGGCCCAGGGCAACCAGATCGGCGCGGACCTTCTCCGACGCAAACAGCGCCAGGGCGGCCAGGATCAGCGCGAGCAGCAGGAATTTTTCCATTCGCCGGTGTCGTCCAAAAAAATGCCGCGCCATGAGGCGCGGCGATCATTATGACGAATGTGCGTATCGACGCCAGCGGCGGCGATATGACGATTCCGGACTTGCTTATCCGATCACCCGTTGCAGCAGCCCCTCATCGTCCTCCGGTGCAGGCGGCGGGGACGGTGGGTTGGGCGGTGCTGGCGGCGCTGCCGGGGCAGGCGGCACGGCGCCGGGCTGTGTTGGGCGCGGTGCAGGGGGAACAGGTGCCGCCGGCGCCGCGGGTGGTGCCGGCGGCGCTGGCGGAAGCAGTGAGCGCCAGTTCCGTTGCTGCGGCACGATGATTTCCAGTGAGCGTTTCTTGTGGTCGCGCAGGACCTCAATCTGAATCCGCTGGCCTGTTTGCACATCGCGCAAGTGATCCATCACCTGCCGGGGGCTGTCGACATCGCGCCCATCGATGCGCTTGATGACGTCGCCCACCTCCAGGGCTGCCAGTTCATCGCCGGAAGCCCGCAGCACCAGCGCGCCGCTGTCGGTGCCGAAATAGCGGCCCAGGCCGTTGTCCAGCTCGGTCAGGCGGAGATCACGCCAGCGCAAGTTGGACAACAGGTGAAGTTCCGTGCATTCCTCGGTTTCGCAGGCCGCGAAGGGCGTGATGTCCAGGACGCGTGCATCGAACTGCGGTAGCTCGCGGAGTTCCGCGGCGCGGGCCACGGCGCGCTCCATATCCGGGGTCGGACCACGTAGCCAGACCAGCCCTGGCAGCGATGTCGCCTGCAGCTCGACGTGTCGGCGCTTGCCATCGCGCTGGTAGTCGACGCCAATCTCCTGCCCATCTTCGAGTTGGCTGACCGCTTCGTGCACCTGTTCGAGTCGACGCGTGGCGCTTTCCCCATCCAGTGTCTGGCCATTCAAGACCAGCAGGCGGTCGCCCGCGCGCAGACCGGCCTTGGCGGCCGGACTGTCCGGGGTGATCGCAACGACAGCGACGCCAGCAGCCTCATCGGGGCCAAGTACCACGCCAATGCCGGCCCGGGAGAAGGCGGGGTGCCGCAACTTCATCTCCAGCGCCTCGGCGGAGGCCTTGCGAGCCAGTTCCGCGACTTCACGCGACGCTTCCTGCATTTCCTCCCGCGCCTGCTCAAGGCGCTGGCGTGCGGCATCGAGTTCAGCTCGTTCTGCCTCGCTA
This sequence comes from Rhodanobacteraceae bacterium, assembly GCA_024233975.1. Taxonomy (GTDB): domain Bacteria; phylum Pseudomonadota; class Gammaproteobacteria; order Xanthomonadales; family Xanthomonadaceae; genus JACKOX01. Next base: position 256,134 of record JACKOX010000001.1, on the reverse strand, counting down.
AGCCGGGCGCCTTCGGCCGCGCGCTGATCGGCCATGGCCAGCTTCATGGCGTCGGCAGCAATCGATTTGCTCTGGGCTGCCAGCTCCAGTTGCTGGCGTGAAAGTTCAAGCTGGGCGCGTCGGGCTTCGGCTTCGTGCTCGCTGGCATTGCCTGTGGTGGCGCCGACGGGCGGGATCACCATCAGCAGCGCGAGCGCGGACGTGTACGCAAAGCGACGTCGGCTTGTCTTGGAAAGTGAGGGAAAGCGATTCATCTCTATCTCCTGGGAGGGAAGGAGGTGTTCGAAGGGGCGTTTCAGAAAGCCATCACCAACTGGCTGTCGTCGGCATCACCGCTGACTGCCAGCAGTTGTTCGCTGCTTTCAATGCTGGCGAGGCGGCGCAACAGGAGCACGCGCTCACGCCAAAGGGGCAATTGCGTGTTGGGGCTGGTCTGCGGGTCGGTGATCAGGGCGTCGACATACTGCACGCGACCGGTCAGGGCTTCGCGCAGTCCGTCGCCGGTAGCGCTGATCACGGTGTCATCGCTTGCCGTGGCCAGCCAGGCTTCGAGCGCGGCCGACTCCTGGCGCAGCAATGCCAGTTCGTTGGCATCTGGCGATGGCGTGGTGGTGGAAGTCGCCGTCGGCTGGTCGCCGGAAGCTGTGACCGGCTGCTGGTTGCTGGTATCGGATGATTGGTCGAGCCAGAAAGCCGGTATCGCGGCGGCCAGCAGCAGGGTTGCGGCCATGGCCAGCCAGTGGCGATGGCGCCGCGCACTGCGCGCCTGCAGATGTTGTTCGCTGCGGCTCAATTCAACCTGCAGCTGCGGCCAGACGCTTTGCGGCGGTGCTTCCAGGGGCGCGCGCTGCAGTGCGTCGGCGATCTCGACCGGCTCGCGGCCAGCGTTGTTGTACCGATCAGGCGGCTGCATGTTCGTCCACCTCCAGTAGTTCGCGCAGGCGACGCGTGCCGCGCGCCACCTGCGATTTCGAGAAACTCACGCTGCGCTGCATGAGGCCGGCAATTTCTTCGTGGGTGTAGCCTTCGGCGTGGTAAAGCCAGAGGACGCTGCGCGTGGCATCGGGCAGGCGCTGCATGGCTTCGACCAGTCGGCTCGCATCCGCTGCTGCCGGTGGCAACAGCGTGGATGGCTCGTCCTCGACCGGTTCCGGCACATCCTCGACGTAGGCCAGTCGCGCCCGCTTGCGCAGCCGCATCAGCGACTCGTTGGCGGCGATCTGGCGCAGCCAGCCCCAGAACGGCGAGTCGCCGCGATAGCTGTCGATGTTCTGGAAGAGCTTGAGCATGGTGTCGTGGAGGATTTCCTGGGCTTCGTCGCGGTCGCCGAGCAGGCGCAGCGCGAGCGTATACACCGGCCGTTCGAACAGCCGGTAGATGCGTTCGAACGCCGGCATCGAGCCGTTCCTTGCGTCAGCAAGCAGGCGGTTCGGCACGTCGATGGCGAAGGTCGAATGCGTGGTCACAGGGATCATGATGCGCCAGTCGGCGAAATGGTCGCAGCCGGGATGTCACATGCCCGACTGGTGGGCGTCTTGCCCGGTATCCGCAGGATCATGGGCGGGCGCGTTGGCTGGGGTAAACTCGCCCAGCCGAAGACGCGCGGCCGACATTTCAAGGGAGAAAGCCATGTCCGGTTCCACCATGTTGACGCTGTTCCTGTTCGCCTTCGCGGTGATCACCGTGCTGAAGTCGGTGACCGTGGTGCGGCAGGGCTACGAGTACACGATCGAACGCTTCGGTCGCTACATCCGCACGCTCAATCCGGGCCTGGCCTTCATCATCCCGTGGTTCGACCGTGTCGGCCGCAAGATGAACATGATGGAGCAGGTGCTGGACGTGCCGTCGCAGGAAGTCATCACCAAGGACAACGCGGTGGTGAAGGTGGACGGCGTGGTGTTCTTCCAGGTGCTGGATGCCGCCAAGGCCGCCTATGAGGTGGCACAGCTGGAACTGGCCATCCTCAACCTGACCATGACCAACGTGCGTACCGTGCTGGGCGCCATGGACCTCGACGAGTCACTTAGCAAGCGCGACGAGATCAACGCCAAGCTGCTGGTGGTGGTCGACGAAGCCACCCATCCGTGGGGCATCAAGGTCAACCGCATCGAGATCAAGGACATCCAGCCGCCGCGTGACCTGATCGACGCCATGGCGCGGCAGATGAAGGCCGAGCGTGAGAAGCGCGCCAACATCCTGGAAGCCGAAGGTCATCGCCAGTCGGCCATCCTCACCGCCGATGGTGAGAAGCAGTCGGCGGTGCTGGAAGCCGACGGCCGCCGCGAGGCCGCCTTCCGCGACGCCGAGGCGCGCGAGCGACTGGCCGAGGCCGAGGCCAAGGCGACGACCATGGTCAGCGAGGCCATCGCCAAGGGCGACGTGCAGGCGATCAACTACTTCGTAGCGCAGAAGTACGTCGAGGCGATGAAGGAATTCGCCAAGTCACCGAACCAGAAGCTGCTGCTGCTGCCGATGGAAACCACCGGCATCCTCGGCTCGCTGGCAGGCATCACTGAACTCGCGAAGAACCTCGGCGACGGCAAGGGCGGTGGTGCGCCGAAGCCGCCGGGCGGCAAGCCGAATCCCTTCGTCAACAACTGACGGACCTCGCCACTGCGCGCAACGCATATATAGAAGGAGACGACCATGCACGATGTGCTCCGTTCCAGCTGGTTCTGGTGGGCGCTTGCCTTCGCGCTGTACGCGGCCGAGGCGTTGCTGCCGGGTGTCTTCATGCTGTGGCTGGGGTTCGCCGCCACTGGCGTGGCAGCGGTGACGCTGTTCCTGCCGCTGGATCCGTGGATCCAGTGGTCGCTGTTCAGCGTGCTCTCGGTGCTTTCGGTTTACCTCGGCTGGCGCTGGAAGAAGCAGCATGTGGAGAAGCCGACCGACCAGCCGCTGCTCAATCGCCGTGCGCAGCAGTATGTCGGGCGGGTCGTTACCCTGCAGACCGCCATCGAGAATGGCCGCGGCCGTGCCCACGTCGGCGACACGCTGTGGGCGGTGACTGGCCCCGATGCGCCGGCCGGTTCGCGGGTCCGCATCATCGGGGTTGACGGCTCTCGCTTCGAGGTCGAGCACGAGGGCGTTTGACATCATATAACCCGCCCGTGAGCGCAATCCGTTCACGGGCGGAAACCCGTCCGCGCATCTGCGATAATCCGCGCCCCGGCTTTCCCAGCCAGTCGCAGCCCAGCCCGGACACCGCATGACCCAGAAGACCGTACTCAACGACGCCCATCGCCGCCTTGGCGCGCGTATGGTGGATTTCGGTGGCTGGGACATGCCGCTCAACTACGGCTCCCAGATCGACGAGCACCACCAGGTGCGCCGCGATGCCGGCATGTTCGATGTCTCGCACATGACCGTGGTCGATCTGTCCGGCGAGCGCTGCCGCGACTTCCTGCGCCACCTCGTCGCCAACAACGTCGACAGGCTGAAGGGCGACGGTCGCGCGCTGTACACCTGCATGCTCAATGCCGATGGCGGCGTTATCGATGACCTGATCGTCTACCGTCGTGGCGACAACGACTGGCGCCTGGTGGTGAATGCCGCCACCCGCGACAAGGATCTGGCGTGGATCGCCGAGCAGGCGGCAGCGTTCGATGTCGTCGTGATGGAGCGCCCGGAGCTGGCGATGATCGCAGTGCAGGGTCCGAATGCACGTGACAAGGCGATGTCGGTGCTGCCGGAGTCCGAGCGCGCTGCCATCGAGGCGCTGCCGCGTTTCGCCGCACACGGTTTCGGTGACTGGTTCGTTGCCCGTACCGGCTACACCGGTGAAGACGGTTTTGAAATCGTGTTGCCTGAAAGTGAAGCCGAGGCCTTCTGGCAGGCGCTGCTGGATGCCGGCGTACAGCCGGCCGGCCTCGGTGCGCGCGACACGCTGCGTCTTGAAGCCGGCATGAACCTCTATGGCCAGGACATGGACGAGAGCACCACGCCGCTGGAGGCCGCGCTGGCCTGGACGGTGGCATGGGAACCGGCGGATCGTGATTTCATTGGTCGTGCAGCACTGCAAGCTCAGAAGGCTGCCGGCGTGCCGCGGCGGATGGTGGCGCTGGTGATGGATGAGCGCGGCGTGCTGCGCCATGGCCAGCGCGTCATTACCGATGCAGGCGACGGCGAAATCCTGAGCGGCAGTTTCTCGCCCACCATCGGCAAGGCCATCGCTTTCGCGCGCGTGCCGGCCGGTGCTGGCGACGAGCTGAAAGTCGACATCCGCGGTCGCGAGCTGCCGCTGCGCCGGGTCAAGGCGCCCTTTGTGCGCGACGGCAAGGCCTGCGACGGCATCGTCGACGCCTGAGATTCCCCTATCGCGTCACGGCGAAGCGCCGGGACGCTGTTGTAAAATCCATCCGCTGCCCACGTGGCTCTCCATCGCACAGGACATCCCCATGAACGAAATCCCCGGTGATCTGAAATTCCTGAAGTCCCATGAGTGGGCGCGGGTCGAGGACAACGGCCACGTCACCGTCGGTATTTCCGACCATGCCCAGGGCCTGCTCGGTGACCTGGTGTTCGTCGAACTCCCCGAAGTCGGTGACGACGTCGAAGCCGGCAACGGCTGCGCCGTGGTCGAATCGGTCAAGGCCGCGTCCGATGTCTACGCGCCGGTCAGCGGCACCATTGTCGCGGTCAATGAAAAGCTGGCCGACAGTCCGGAGACGATCAACGACGACGCGTTCGGCGATGGCTGGATCTTCGTGGTCGAACCGTCCAATGCCGCCGAACTGGAAGAGCTGCTGAGTCCGGAAGACTACGCAGCCCAGATCGAGGACGAGGAACACTGAGTCCGCCGGTCGCCCGGTTCGGGTGATCGACACGAGGAATGACGTCCGGGGCTGCTGCTCCGGTCGCCGTTGCCCACCTACTGCATCGCCGGAGTGAACCTCACGGGTTCTGCCGGAACACGCCCTGGATTGGACCATGCCTTTCATCCCGCACAGCGACGCCGACGTCCGCGCCATGCTCGCCGCCATCGGCGTCGAGCAGATCGAGGACCTGTTCGATGAGATTCCCGAAGCACTGAAGATCGGTGAGCTGTCGAAGGTGCCGGAGGCCATGAACGAGATGGCCTTGAGCCGCCTCATGCGCGAGCGCGCGCGACTGGACGAGGTCGATCTCAACTTCGCTGGCGCTGGCGCCTACGAGCACCACATCCCGGCGGCCATCTGGCAGATCGTCACCCGCGGCGAGTTCTACTCCGCCTACACGCCGTACCAGGCCGAGGCCAGCCAGGGCACGCTGCAGCTCATCTACGAATACCAGACCATGATGGCGCGACTGACCGGCATGGCGGTCAGCAACGCATCCATGTACGACGGTGCTTCCGCGCTGGCCGAAGCCGTGCTGATGGCCGAGCGCGGCACTCGCAAGGGGCCGAAGCGCGTGCTGATTCCCGAGTCGGTGCATCCGGCCTACCGCAAGACGGTGAAGACCATCGTCGCCGCCCAAGGCATCGAAGTCGTCGAGCTGCCGTGTCCGGATGGTTTCCTCGATCCGAATGGCAGTGGCCCGGACAGCCTGGGCGAATTCGCCGACACGCCGTTCACCGCGCTGGTGATCCCGCAGCCGAACTTCTTCGGGCAATTGGAAGAGGTCGACGCACTGACCGCCTGGGCACATGCACGCGGTGCGCTGGTGATCGGCGTGGTCAATCCCACCTCGCTGGCACTGCTGAAGCCGCCGGGCGAGTGGGGCGAAGGTGCGGGCGAAGCGCGCGGTGCCGACATCGTCTGTGGCGATGGCCAGCCGCTGGGCGTACCGCTGTCGTCGGGTGGTCCGTACTTCGGTTTCCTTTGCTGCACCGAGGCGCTGGTCCGTCAGATGCCGGGACGCATCGTCGGTCGCACGCTCGACCTCGACGGCAAGGAAGGTTTCGCGCTGACCCTGCAGGCGCGCGAGCAGCACATCCGCCGTGCCAAGGCGACGTCGAACATCTGCACCAACCAGGGTTTGCTGGTCACCGCCGCCACCATCTACATGGCGCTGCTCGGACCGGAAGGTCTGCGTCGTGTCGCGACCGCATCGGCCAGCGGCCAGCGTGCGCTGGCCAAGCGACTGCTGGCGATTCCCGGCGTCGAGCGCCTGTTCCCGGAACGCGCCGGTTTCCACGAGCTGGCGGTTCGCCTGCCGAAGCCGGCGGGTGAAGTGATCGAGCGCCTTGCCTCGCAGCGCATCGTCGCCGGCGTTGATCTCGCCGACGAGTACCCGGATCTCGGCAACGCGCTCCTCGTGTGCGTGACCGAAACCAAGACCGATGCGGATCTCGATCGCTTCGCGGACGCCCTCGCTGCCGCTCTTGCCTGATCGCTTGCGTTCCCGAAGTCGGACGATGCGAGTCGTCGTTGCCTGATCGCGAAGGCGCTGACCGAACCGACGACGATTCGAAACGGTACAAAAAGCTGCGCATTTTTCGTTGTGCGACGCCAGAAACGTTGACGACTGGAGTGCGTCCGAAAAATTTTTTTCGCGCGCGTTTTTCCGTGGCTTGTGCGTGGTGTTCGGGCAGCTTCGTTTTCACGAATCAATCGACTGTTGTCTGGCGTGATGTCGCAGCGTCAATCGGCATGACGCTACAAGCCGCATGTTTGCTTGTTTTTTTGTCGCGACGTTCTTTGTGCGACGACTTCCTTCGCGTTGATTGCTTGTGCGTTGCGCGTTGTTGAAGAGAACGTTCAAAGCGATATCGGCCGCCGACTCGATAACGACAGCGTGTACGGACGATGACATGGACGTCGCAATGTGTTGACAGTCGCATGACGCGTGATTAGCGTTCGCCCAACTTCTGTCGTCACTGCGCTATGGCGAATCGCAAAGAGAAAGGCACGACCCAGCCTCGCGGCAATCGCACCGCGACACGATGCTTCTCTCACTTCGTTTTCCGGCCGCATTCCCTGCGCCGAATCGACGACTCAATTTCACGACACGACAACGCCTGCATCGAATCCGGTGCGGGCGGTTTTGTTTTTTCGCCAGCGACAAGTTGTCGCGGCGTGATCGCACGTCATGGGATGGCTTCCGTGGCGGCGCTCGATGATCGGCACATGCCTTCCTGGCAGGCAGGTCGTCGGGGAGGGTCGGTCGGCGCGCAAGCGTCCGGCCGGCACGCTTGTACTGGGCTGTACCTGTACCTGGCCATTTGACGAGGAGTGATACCAACCATGGCTGTTAAGAAAGCAACCAAGAAGGCCGCTGCCAAGAAGGCAGTGAAGAAGGCAACCGCCAAGAAACCGGCCGCCAAGAAGGCCGCGAAGAAGGCGACCAAGAAGGTAGCGAAGAAGGCGCCGGCCAAGAAGGCCGCCAAGAAGGCTGCCAAGAAGGTAGCGAAGAAGGCACCAGCCAAGAAGGCTGCCAAGAAAGCTGCAAAGAAGGTAGCGAAGAAGGCAACGGCGAAGAAGAAGGTCGCCAAGAAGTCCACGGCCAAGAAGCCGGCTGCCAAGAAGGCTGCCAAGAAAGCCGCGAAGAAAGCGACCAAGAAGGTAGCCAAGAAGGCAACCAAGAAGGCCGCGAAGAAGGCGACCAAGAAGGTAGCCAAGAAAGCTGCCAAGAAGGCCACCAAGAAAGTAGCCAAGAAGGCCGCGAAGAAGGCGACCAAGAAGGTAGCGAAGAAGGCGGCCAAGAAGCCGGCAGCCAAGAAGGCCGCGAAGAAGCCGGCCGCCAAGAAGGCTGCCAAGAAGCCGGCCGCCAAGCGCAAGTCCGCCAGCAAGAAGAAGGCGGCTCCGGCAATGCCGGCCGCACCGGTCGCGCCGGTGATGTGACGTTTCGGGCCATGGTTGTCGCCGGCAGGCCTGGTCCTGCCGGCGCATCACCGGTTGCCAACGTAGCGACCGGTTCGCGCAGCCCAGGCTGCAGTCATGGCCCGCCTCGATTCCGAAGTTCTGCGACCACGGTCGCGTGTCATCGCCCTCCCCTTGTTGCCCAGGCAAGGGGAGGGTTTTATCTTTCCGGGGTCGCGATTTCCGTGCGGCTTGCGATATCCGGCGCTGTGGCAACACCGTCTGGTTCCGGGCTTGCCTGATTCCGACAGCAGCCTGCTAGGATGCGGGCAGGTCGATAGTGGAATTCATGGTGGCCATCGAAACCGAATCCCGATCGGTGAAACCCGCGTTGCCGTTCACGGCTGAGGGGTTCTCGTCCTGCGTCGCAGGCGGTTTCGCATGAGCCAGGAACACGACAACTCCCCGGGCGTCGAAGGCGTGGCGGCGGCGGACATCCTCAAGGCGCTTTCCGTCGGCACTAGCGCGCTGCTCAATGCGGAATGCCTTGCCGATGCCATGCCGGAACTCCTGTGCCGTCTCGGCACCGCCGTGGATGTCAGTCGTGCATACCTGTTCGATGTCGAGGAAGACGCAGCGTGCGGCTTCCGGATCTGGCAGCGCTTCGAGTGGTGTGCCGAAGGTGTCGCCTCGGAAATCGACAATCCCGCGCTGCAGGGATCGAGCTTTGCCGAGATCGGTTTCGAACGCTGGCAGCAGCTGATGGTGGCGGGGCAGCCGGTCTTCGGCGTGGTCGAAGACTTCCCGGAATCCGAACGCTCGCTGCTGTCGGCACAGGGCATCCGCTCGCTGGCCTGCCTTCCGATACAGGGTGATGGCCGGTTGAGCGGTTTCATCGGTTTCGACGACTGTGTGCATGCCCGCCAATGGACGCAGCCGGAGCTGGATGCGCTGCACACGGCGGCGGACCTGATTGGCGCCGCGAAGCAGCGCTTCAACAGCGAATACCGCACGCGCGAGCGTGATCGGTTGTTCCGCATCCTGGCCGAGCAGACCAGCGACATCATTGCGATGGGCGATGCCGGGGGCGTACTCAGCTACATCAGTCCCTCGGTCCGTCAATCGCTGGGTTATTCGCCCGAGTCGCTGCTCGGCACCAGCATCTACGACTACCAGCATCCCGACGATACCGACCGCTTCATCGCCGAACTCTACGATCCGGCGCTGGGCAAGCTTTCCGAGCGCGCGCTGAGCAGCCGCATGCGCCATCAGGATGGTCGCTGGATCTGGATGGAGACGCGTCTCAACGCCACCTTCGATGACGAGGGCAGCATCCTCCACTGGGTGGCCGCCAGCCGGGACATCAGCGAGCGACGCCAGTTCGAGGAGCAGCTGGCCAGCCAGCGCGAGCGCGCACTCGCCACGCTGGGCTCGATTGCCGATGGCGTGATCGCGGTGGATGCCGATGGTCGCGTCGAGTACCTGAACCCGGCGGCAGAGATGACCACCGGCTTCAACCAGGGCACGGCGCATGGTCGACCGGTCTACGAGGTGCTGCGGCCGGATTCGCCGCGACCGCCGCCATCGTCCGCGGCCGATCTCGCGCATATCGCCGAGTGGTACCAGGGCTTCGGCAGCAATCCGTTCGGCATCGTCGAGCGCGGTGGCGGGCAGCGCACGGTGCAACTGTCGATGGCGCCCATCCGCAGCGACGCGGCCAGTGATGAAGGATCGACACGCGGCATGGTGCTGACCTTCCGCGATACCTCGCAGACGGCTGCGCTGCTGCGGGAGCTGGCCTATCGCGCGAGCCACGACTCGCTGACCGGCCTGTACAACCGAGAAGAGTTCGATCGCCAGCTCAAGCAGCTGGTGCAGGAGGCGGCGAACAACGGCAGCGAGCACGCCCTGTGCTACATCGATCTCGATCAGTTCAAGCTGGTCAACGACACCTGCGGACACCGCGCCGGCGATGCCCTGCTGAAGGAGGTTTCCGAGAGCCTGCGTTCACGTCTGGTCGATGGAGAAATTCTTGCCCGTCTGGGTGGCGACGAGTTCGGCGTGCTGATTCCCTTCCACAGTGCCTGGGAGGCGGCGCGGCGCGCGCACGATCTTCTGGACCGCCTGGCTCGTCTGCGCTTCGAGTGGAACGACCGCCTGTTCAGCGTCGGTGGCTCGATCGGCGTGGCGCCGGTCAACCAGGATTCGGGTGATCCGGAATCGGTACTGATGGCTGCCGACGCGGCCTGCTACGTGGCCAAGGAGCGCGGCCGCAACCGCGTGCATGTGTTCGAGCCGTCGGACGTGGACATGGCGCGTCGGCAAGGCGAGATGCGCTGGATCCCTCGCCTGCAGACTGCGTTGGAGGTGGATGACTTCGTGCTTTTCGCGCACGACATCGTACCGATGGCGGAAGGCCGGCCCAGCGGTCGGCATTTCGAAGTGCTGATCGCGCTGCCCGGCGCCAGCGGCAAGCTGATCCCGCCCGGAGAATTCCTGCCGGCGGCGCAGCGCTACGGACTGATGGGGCGCATCGATCGCTGGGTGGTGTCGAAGGTGGTCAGCTGGATGCTGGACCGCCAGGCGCGGCAGGCGCCCGAGTTGCGCATGGTGGCGGTGAACCTGTCCGGCTCGTCGGTCAGCGATCCGGAGTTCCGGGATTTCGTCGAGGAGCAGGTGGCGCTGCTCCGCCAGCCCGACTGGCTCTGTTTCGAGATCACCGAAAGCGAAGCCGTCGCCAATCTCAGCGAAGCGCGCGAGTTCATCCAGCGCATGCATTCCTATGGCTGTCGCTTCGCGCTGGATGACTTCGGCGCCGGCCTGTCGTCATTCGCCTACCTCAAGCGGCTGCCGGTGGACGTGCTCAAGATCGACGGCCAGTTCGTGCGCGATATCCGTCACGACCAGGTGAACTGGGCGATGGTCGAAGCCATCAGCCACGTCGCCCGGGTGATGGGCCTGAAGACCGTCGCCGAGTTCGTCGAGGACGAAAGCATTTTCGAAGCCTGCCGGCAGATCGGCCTCGACTACTGCCAGGGCTTCCACTTCGGTCGCCCGGTGCCGTTGACCGCCATCACCTGAAACCGCGAACCGCGACCGGCGATGCTCAGCGTCGCTTCGTCCGAAGCTTGTCGAGCTGCAGCCAGTCCTTCGATGGCAGCCCCAGCATGCGGTCGACCACGGTGGCGAACAGTCCGGCTGGTACCGCGTTCTCGCAGTTCCACAGCATGACCAGCGCCACGTCCTCTTCGGGCAGGATGCCGATCATCGCGCGATAGCCTTCCACGGCGCCGGCGTGGAACACCATCGGATGGCCGGCATAGTCGTAGATGCGCCAGCCCAGGGCGTAATGTGCGTCGCGCAGGCGGCCGCGCCGCCAGGCGGAGCTGACCAACTGGTCGCGCGTCTGTATGAGTGGTGTGTGCGTGGTCTTCAGCACGCCGGGTGACACGATGTCACTGCGATGGCCGAGCTGCGCGATGGCCCAGTTCGCCATGTCGCGCACGCTGGCATTGACGCCGGCCGCCGGTGGCACGTGGTAGTAGTTCTCGTTCGGTCGGATGGCCTTCCAGCGGTGCGACTTGTACACGTGGGGTCGTGCCCAGCTGTCATTGCTCTCCAGTGCGTCGCGTCCGAAGGTCGCGCTGTCCATGCCTAGTGGGTGGAAGATGCGCTTCTCGACCTGATGGGAATAGAAGTCGCCGGTCACCGAGAACACCATGTCACCGATCAGACTGAAGGCGATGTTCTGGTAGGCGTAGCATTCGCCGGGCTTGCACACCGGAAGCACCTTTGACAGCTCATTCACCAGCAGCGGGTAGGGAATGGCTTCCTCCAGCTTGCGGTCGTAGGTGTTGAAGGGCAGCCCGACGCGGTGACTGAGGATGTCTTCCACGGTCACGTTGCCCGCGGCCTGGGCGCTTTTCAGCCGGAACGCCGGCACGAACTCGGCGATGCGGTCGTCCCAGGACAGCGCGCCTTCCTCCACCAGCATGGCCGCCAGCGTGGCGGCGAAGGCCTTGGACAGCGAGGCGATGCGGAACACCGTGTCCGGCTGCACGCGGTCGCCACTGCCGATACGGGTTTCGCCGTAGCCTTCGGCGAGCACGATGCGGTCACCCTGCACCAGGGCAACCGACAGCCCGGTGACGCGGCCATCGCGGATCACCCGCGGCGACAGCTTGATGATGGCCTTCTGCGCGGCCGCGATATCGGGCTTTTTCGCGGCCACGGCCAGCATGGGCAGCAGCAGGGCGACCACGGCGGCAGCCGTCACAATGCGGAGGAGGGAGCGTCTTTCTGTCGTCGGGCGCACGGGCTGGGTATGCTTGCGGTGTTACAGGCTTCTGACCGCATAGTGTATCGCGGCGTTCCATTGCCCCGGACGGTGTCGTCAACGGGCATGTTCACTTCGAGGAGAACGACATGGGTTCCTTTCTGGTTCTGATCATCCTGGCGGTGGTGCTGGGCGGCTGGGGCGTTGGCATCTACAACGGCCTGATCACCGCACGCAACGCCTACAAGAACGCCTTCGCGCAGATCGACGTGCAGCTGACGCGTCGCCACGACCTGATTCCCAATCTGGTCGAGACCGCCAAGGGCTACATGAAGCATGAGCGTGAAACGCTGGAAGCGGTGATCCAGGCGCGCAACGGCGCCGTGGCAGCGCAGCAGGCGGCGGCGGGCAACCCTGGCGATGCTGCGGCCATGCAGCAGCTGGCCGGTGCGGAGAACATGCTGACGCAGACGCTGGGTCGCCTGTTCGCGCTGTCCGAGGCCTATCCCGACCTCAAGGCCAACCAGAACATGATGCAGCTCAGCGAAGAGCTGACCAGCACCGAGAACAAGGTCGCGTTCGCTCGCCAGGCTTTCAACGACCAGGTGATGGCCTACAACAACCGTCGCGAAGTGTTCCCGTCCAGCCTGATCGCCGGCATGTTCAACTTCCAGCCGGCCAACCTGCTGGAGATCGAGGACCCGGCCAAGCGCGAAGCGCCGAAGGTCAGCTTCAGCTGATCGCGAACGCCGCCATCGTCAGCGGCGCGGTCTTCGGGCCGCGTCGCCCTCGGGAGTCGCGTGCATGAATTTCTTCGAGCGCCAGAACCGTTCACGCAAGCAGTCGGCGCGGCTGGTGCTGCTGTTCGGGCTGGCCGTGCTGGCCATCGTGCTGGCGGTGAACGTCATCATCCTGGCCACGGCCGGTCCGCGCATCGAGCTGCTGGCCATGGCCACGCTGGGCACGCTGGGTGTGATCGGCATCAGTTCGCTGATCAAGATCAGCCTGCTGCGTTCGGGCGGCCGCGAAGTGGCCCGCGAGATGGGCGCGGTGGCGGTGCCGGAGGACACGCCGGACTTCCACCTGCGTCGCCTGCGCAACGTGGTCGAGGAAATCGCGATTGCGTCCGGCGTGCCGATGCCGGATATCTACCTGATGGAAGGCGAGCCCGGCATCAATGCCTTTGCCGCCGGCTATTCGCCCAGTGATGCAGCCATCTGTGTGACCCGTGGCGCGCTGGAGAAGCTCAACCGCGATGAGCTGCAGGGCGTGATCGCCCACGAGTTCAGTCACATCCTCAACGGCGACATGCGCCTCAACATCCGTCTGATGGGCCTGCTGTTCGGCATTCTGGTGCTGGCGATCATCGGTCGCCGCGTGCTGATCCACGGGCGCGGTGTGCGCAGCAAGGATGGCGCGCCGGTGTTCGCCATCGCCTTGGCGTTGATGGTGCTGGGCTATGCCGGCGTGTTCTTCGGTCGGTTGATCAAGGCTGGCGTGAGCCGGCAGCGCGAATACCTCGCCGATGCCTCGGCCGTGCAGTTCACCCGGCAGACCAGCGGCATTGCCGGTGCGCTGAAGAAAATCGCCGGCATCCAGGAAGGCTCGAAGCTGCAGGCCACTGATGGCGAGGAAGTCAGTCACATGCTGTTTGGCGACGGCGTAGGTTATTCCTCGCTGTTCGCCACGCATCCACCGCTGCTGGAGCGCATCAAGGCGCTGGATCCCAGCTTCCGGCCGGAGGACGTGACCGCGTTGCGCCAGCAGTATGCCGTGTCGCCGCCGTCCGGGCTGGACGAGGATCTGGCGATGGGCTTCAGTGCCGATGGGCGCAGCGCCATGCCCGCCGCTGGCATTGAGGTCAGCATCGCCGCCGAGCGCGTGGCCGACCAGGTGGCCGAACCGGCATCGGATGATTTCCAGCGGGCCGGCGGGATCCTTGCGGCGCTGCCGGCGCCATTGCGGCGTGCCGCGGAGTCGCGCGAACTGGCGATGCCGCTGGTGATGTCGCTGCTGCTGGATGGCGATGACGGTATCCGACAGAAGCAGCTCGCGGCGATTGCCGACGCGCTGGGGCCGCGTGAATCCGAGCGTACCGCCGCCATGTTCGGCGATTTGCCCGGCTTGCATCCGATGCAGCGCATGCCGCTGGCCGCGTTGGCCTTTCCGCGGCTGCGCCGCGAGCCGCGCCCCACGTTGCTGCGCTTCATTTCGGTGATGGACACGCTGGCGCATGCCGACGGCGAGGTGCAGCCCTTCGAGTATTGCCTGTCGAAGCTGCTGCAGACGCAGGTCTGGGAGGCGCTCGATCCGTCGCGGCGGCAGCCGCGTGGTAGCGAACGTCTTCACGCCCTGCAGCATCACGCCGCGGCACTGCTGGCGGTGCTGGCCAAGGTAGGACACACGGATGACACGCAGGCCCAGCGCGCCTTCTCCGCGGCATGGGAGCACCTGTTCCCCGGAAGCGCCGAGCGCTACGCACCACCTGTCGAATGGCGGCATGCACTGGACGAGGCGCTACATCGCCTGGACCGCCTGCAGCCGTCACCGAAGCAGTTGCTGATCGAATCGATGACGGTAGCGATCAGCCAAGATGGCCGGGTCAGCGTCGCCGAAGCCGAGCTGCTCCGCACCACCTGCGCCTGCCTGCATTGTCCGCTGCCACCGATGCTGGAGAGCTGAACCGGCGACCAGCTGGCGGTCTCGAACAGGTCGTTCGATCAGGCGGCTTCGGCGGCGTTCGACGAGTGCTCTTCCAACGACAGCTCGCCACGGATCATGGCGGCGGCGCGCTCGGCGATCATGATCGTCGGCGCGTTGGTGTTGCCGCCGATCAGCTTGGGCATCACCGAGGCATCCACGACGCGCAGGCCGTCGATGCCGCGCACGCGCAGCTGGGTGTCGACCACTGATTCCGCATCGTTGCCCATGCGGCAGGTGCCGATCGGGTGGTAGATGGTTTCGGCCTTGCGGCGAACGAAGTCGGTCAGCTGCGCGCGAGTGGTCAGCGCATCACCGGGGAAGATTTCCTCGCCGCGGTAGGGTGCGAATGCCGGCTGCGCGAGGATGACGCGCGAGATGCGAACCGCCTCCAGCAGGCGATCCAGGTCGCGACCTTCCGCATCGCTGAGGTAGTTGGCATGGATGCCGATCTTCTGGTCAGGTGCCGCACTCTTCAGATACAGGTGGCCGCGCGAATACGGACGCAGCTGGCAGGCGTGCAGCGTGTAGCCATTGCCTTTCATGCGGTGGCGGCCGTGGTCATCGAGCATGGCCGGCACGAAGTGGAACTGCATGTCGGCGCGTTCGTCCTCGGCCAGTGGCGAACGCAGGAAGCCGCCGCTCTCGGCGACGTTCGAGGTGCCGGCGCCGCGGCGGAACAGGTAGTAGTTGAAGGCCACCGCCACGTCGCTGATGCGGTCGTAGGTGATGTTCTTCGTGCAGCGCTGCAGCGTGCAGATGTCGAGATGGTCCTGCAGGTTGGCACCGACGCCGGGCAGGTCCGCCACCACGTCGAGGCCATGCTTGCGCAGCTGCTCGGCAGGGCCGATGCCGGACAGCATCAGCATCTGCGGTGAGTTCAGCGCGCCGCCGGACAGCAGCACTTCGCGCTCCACGCCTTCGCAGCATGGCTTGCCGTTGTGCCGGTAGTGCACGGCGGTGACGCGGCCGTTCTCGATCTTGAGCTTGGTCACCAGTGCGCCGGTGAGCACCTTGAGGTTCTTCCGCTCGCGCACCGGGTCGAGATAGGCCACGGCGCTGGAGCAGCGCGCGCCGTTACGCTGGGTGACCTGGTAGTAGCCGAAGCCTTCCTGCTTCGAGCCGTTGAAGTCCTTGGTCTGCGGAAAGCCGGCTTCGGCAGTCGCCTGCAGGAACACGTCGGACAAGGGATTGTGATGACGCAGGTCGGCCACGCCCAAGGGGCCGCCAACACCGTGATAGGCGTCGGCGCCGCGTTCGTTGTCTTCGGCGCGACGGAACCACGGCAGGCAGGCCGCCCAGTCCCAGCCGTCGGCACCCAGCGACGCCCATTCGTCGTAGTCGCGATGATCACCGCGGGTGTAGCACATGGCGTTGATCGAGCTGGAGCCACCCAGCACCTTGCCGCGTGGCCACCACAGCTGGCGGTTGGTGAGGTTGGGTTCGGCGTCGGTGCTGTAGTCCCAGTTCACACCCTTGCGGTTGACCAGCTTGGCGATGCCGGCCGGCATATGGATGAAGGGGTGCCAGTCGCGCGGGCCGGCTTCCAGCAGCAGCACGCGGACATCGGGATCGGCGCTGAGCCGGTTGGCGAGCACGCAGCCGGCCGAACCGGCGCCGACGATGATGTAGTCGAACATGAGATTCCTGCGATGGCGCTGCCGAGGCACCACAGGGTGCGGGCGCGGCGGGAGAACCGCCCGGCGGCAGTCGATGCCCCACCGTAGGTGCTCGACTTAGAGCAATTGCTCCAAACGCGGGCGAGCAATGACGGTCCTGCGGCGGGCGTCACGGATCGGCTACCCTTGGGCCTTGGAGGCGTCGACCCGGCGCACGGGAGATGTGGATGGAATCCGCTCGGCAGGAACCGACAGGCGCGAACGCCTCCGGCTGGCATCGCTGGCTGCAGGTATCACCCGGTGAGTGGCGGCCGCTGGTGATTTCCTTCCTGTACTTCTTCTTCGTGCTCGCCGCCTACTACGTCATCCGTCCGGTCCGGGATCAGCTGTCCGCCGCGGTAGGTTCGACACAGCTGCCCTGGTTCTATGCGGCGACATTCCTCGCCACGCTGGTGCTGACGCCGCTGTTCGCCTGGCTGGCGAGCCGCTATCCGCGACGCGTGATGGTGCCGGCGGTATACCTGTTCTTCATTGCCTGCCTGCTGGCGTTTGTTCCTCTGTTCACGCAGAGCGGCCTGTTCAGTCCGCGCGCGCTGGGCACGATGTTCTTTGTCTGGGTCAGTGTCTTCAACCTGTTCGTGGTGTCGGTGTTCTGGAGCTTCATGGTTGACCTCTGGGACACCAGCCAAGCGAGGCGGCTGTTTCCGGTGATTGCGCTGGGCGGCACGGTGGGCGCGATAACGGGTCCGATGCTGACTCGAACCTTGGCGTCGGTCATCGGTATCGCGCCGCTGCTGGTCGTGTCCGCCTGCCTGTTGGGAGCGGCACTGACCTGCGTGGTGTTGCTCGGCCGATGGGCCAGTGCGCGGCATGCAGACGATAAAACGGAATCGAACGAAGGTGCGCTGGGCGGCAGCATGCTGGATGGCCTTAAGCAGGTGCTGTCGCATCCGTTCATTCGCAACATGGCCCTGCTGCTGCTGCTGGGCGACGCTATTGGCACGGTGAACTACGCACTGGTAGCCGACTATGCGGGCGCAACGTTTGTCGGTGATAACGCCGCCGTATTGCGCACCGAGTTTTTCGCCAAGGTGGATTTCACCACCAACGTGCTGCAGATCCTCGCGCAACTGACGCTGACCCGCTGGCTGCTGGTGCGTTTCGGCGCAGGGCCGGTGATTGGCGTTTGGGCTGGTGCGGGTTTGCTGATGATGCTCTGTGTGGTGTTTACCCAAGGCAGTTACGCGCCAGTGATTGGTGGCCTTCCGTGGGTGGTGCTGGGGCTGATCGTGACTCGTAGTCTGGCCTACGGCATGCTTGGGCCCGCACGCGAAAGCCTGTTCACCCTGGTGCCGCGAGATCTGCGTTACAAGGGCAAGAACGCGGTGGACACCGCCGTGTGGCGTCTGGGTGATCTGACGATTTCTCTTGGCATGAACGGGCTTCGCATGTTTGGCATAGCCGTTTCCGGCTTCGCCGCGATCAGCGCCGCGTCTGCAGCAGTGGCAGGCTTCGTCGGCTTCCGCCTGGCGCGCCAGGTCGAGGGTGGGTCTGCATCGACCGACACAGCGTCGAGCAAGGTCTGAGGCGCCGGTCAGCGAATGTCCAAGGATCATCATCACCAGCACGACGCGGCGAAGGAAGACCACACCCGCGTCCACGGCCATAGTCACGACGACACCTTCATCGATCACCATCACGGCCCCGGCGACGGCAGCAGCGGGAAACGGCTGACCCAGGCGCTGGTGGTGGTCGCGCTGGTGATGGTCGCCGAGATCGTCGGTGGCCTGATCAGTGGCTCGCTGGCGCTGCTGGCCGATGCCGCACACATGGCCACAGATGCCTTTGCGTTGGGGCTGGCGGTGGTCGCGGTGCGACTCAAGGCCAAGTCACCGGGACCAAAGCACACCTTCGGTTTTCGCCGGGCGCCGGTGCTGGCGGCTTTCGTCAACGGCATCCTGTTGTTCGGTGTGGCCTTCTGGATCGTCGCCGAGGCCGCGGATCGCTTCATGACGCCGCAGCCGATCCTGGCTGGACCGATGCTGGTGATCGCCATCGTCGGCCTGCTCGCCAACCTGTTCACCCTGTGGCTGCTGCACGGCGGCGACAGCCACGACCTCAACCTGCGCGGCGCGCTGCTGCATGTGCTCGGCGACCTGCTGGGCTCGGTGGCGGCCATCGTCGCGGCGGTGATGATCTGGTTCACCGGCTGGACGCCGGCCGACCCGATCCTCAGCGTGCTGGTGGCGCTGCTGGTACTTGGCGCGGCCTGGCGGCTGGTGCATAGCTCGGCGTTGATCCTCATGGAGTCAGCGCCCGGTGATCTGGATGGCGACGTCATCGCCGCCGAGCTGCCCGATCACGTCGAGGCCGTGCAGTCGGTGCATCATCTGCACGTCTGGTCGCTGGCGCCCCGGGAAGTGATGCTCACCTGCCACGCCCGCATCGATGCCAGTGTCGACCCGGATGGCGTGCTCGCGGACATGCGACTCGTGTTGCGGGAGCGTTGGGGCATTGACCACGTCACCATCGAGATCGAACGCGAGCGCTGCGCCGACGAGGGTGAATGCGCGGTTGGCGGGTAGACGCAAGGTAGGTCTCTTGTCCATGGCAGACTTCCAGCGCGTCCTGATCGCCATCCTGTTGGCGGCATCGTCCAGCAGCTCCCCGGCGCAAACTGCGTCGACCGTTGACGTGCAGCTGCACGTCCAGGAGGCGCGAAAGCACTACGACGTGGCCGCCGCGAATCTTGAGCAGCTCCTGCTCCAGCTTCGCGTGCCGGGGCATGAATCTGAAGACGGATCGCATGCCAATGGCCTGACGACCACCGAACTGCGGATGGAGAGCGACAATTTCCATCGCGTTGGTGAGTGTCGGCTCTCCCGGGTAGAGCTGGACATGACAATCACGATGACCACGCCGCGTTGGGACGATGGGACGCCAGTTCCTGAGACTCTGGCGGACGAGTGGCCACGTATCCGAGGCTTCATCGAAGCGCATGAAGCGCGACATCGGCAGAATGCGTTGCGTGCAGCCGAGTGGCTGCGCACTCAACTGCGTACATTGGGAGGGTGGCAACCCTGCACGAGCATGTCGACCCGGATGAATCGCTATTTTTCTGCGGCCCAGATGCGGCGAAGTTTGCAGGACAATCTGCTCGACCGCAGGGAGGCTGCGCGAGTCAAGCTGGCAAAGCCAACACGGATCAAGCGCTTCCACGGTCAGCGTCCCGACTGGATGCAATGACTCGGCTGCTCAGCGCTGGCGTTGCAGTTCGCGGCGGCGGCTCCAGCGGAACAGCACCGGCAATAGCAGCATCGACAGCAGCGGTGCGGTGAGCATGCCGCCGACCATGGGGGCGGCGATGCGCTGCATCAGCTCGCTGCCTGGTCCATGGCCGAGCAGGATCGGCAGCAGGCCGGCGAGGATCACCGCCACGGTCATCGCCTTGGGGCGCAGTCGCTTCAAGGCGCCGTGGCGGATTGCGGCATCCAGGTCATCCAGACCGCTTCGGCCGGCCGCGCGTTCCTCGTCCCAGGCCGAGCGCAGGTAGACCAGCATCACCACACCGAACTCTGCGGCCACGCCGGCCAGGGCGATGAAGCCGACCGCGCTGGCAACCGAGAAGGCATGATCGAGCAGCGCCATCAGCCAGACGCCGCCGATCAGCGCGAACGGCAGGCCCAGCATCACCATCAGCGCGTCGTCGAGGCGGCCGAAGTGCAGGTGCAGCAGGAGCAGGATGACGACGAGCACCATCGGCACTACCTGTAGCAATCGTGCGCGCGCGCGCTCCAGGTGTTCGTACTGTCCGCTCCAGCCGAGACTGTAGCCGGGCGGGAGTTCGAGCTGGTCGGCCAGCAGCTGCTTCAAACCTTCGACGCGGCCGCCGAGATCGTCGCCTTCGAGATCGACGAACACCCAGCTGACCAGCCGTGCGTTCTCGCTTTTCAGCATCGGTGGACCGTCGGCGAAGGACAGCATCGCCACTTCGCCCAGGGTGACCGCCGAGCCGTCGTCGGTGATGATCGGCAGGCGCGACAGTTCGGCCAGCGAGTCGCGGCGTTCACGCGGGAAGCGCATGGCAATCGGGAAGCGCCGCGGGCCATCCACCACTTCGCCGATGCGCGCGCCGCCGATGGCGCGTGACAGCGTGCGCTGGATATCGGCGACGTCGAGGCCATACCGCGCCGCCGCCGCGCGATCCGGCTCGACGTCGATGTAGCGACCGCCAGCACTGCGTTCGGCCAGTGCCGAGCGCACGCCGGGCTGCTGGCGCACCAGTCGTTCGATCTTGCCGCCAATACGCTGCAGTTCGGCCGGCTCCGGGCCGCTGATGCGGATGCCGAGCGGCCCTTTCACGCCGGTGGACAGCATGTCGAGGCGGTTGCGGATCGGCGGCACCCAGAGGTTGGTGATGCCGGGCAGCTTGACCACGCGGTTCAGTTCGTCGATCAGGCCCTGGCTGTCCATGCCTTCGCGCCACTCGCTGCGCGGCTTCAGCTGGATCGTGGTTTCGACCATGGTCAGTGGCGCCGGATCGGTGGCGGTATCGGCGCGGCCGACCTTGCCGAAAACGCGCTCGACCTCCGGCACGCTGCGGATGAGCCGGTCGGTTCGCTGCAGTAGCGCGGCGGCTTCGGCCGGCGACAGGCCGGGCAGCGTGGTCGGCATGTACAGCAGGTCGCCTTCGTCCATCAGCGGCAGGAATTCGCTGCCGAGGCGCTGCCACGGAATCGCGGTCAGCGCCAGGGCGATAGTCGCGCCACCGAGCAGGAGGCGCGGATGGCGCAGCGCGGCGTCGAGCAGCGGCCGGTAGGCGTGTTCCAGCCAGCGGTTGATCGGGTTGCGATGCTCGTCGGGAATTCGTCCGCGCACCAGCCAGCCCATCAGCACCGGGATCAGGGTGATCGACAGGCCGGCGGCGGCGGCCATGGCGTAGCTCTTGGTGAAGGCGAGTGGCGAGAACAGCCGGCCTTCCTGGCCCTGCAGCGCGAACACCGGCAGGAAGCTGAGCGTGATGATGAGCAGGCTGACGAACAGCGCCGGACCGACTTCGATAGAGGCGTCGCGGACGATGCGCCAGTGCTCGGCGGCGTCCGGATCACGGCCCTCGTGCTCACGGAATCGCGCGCGGTGCGCATGCAGGTTCTCGATCATGACAATCGCCGCGTCGACCATGGCGCCGATGGCGATGGCGATGCCGCCCAGCGACATGATGTTGGCGTTCACGCCCTGCCAGCGCATCAGCAGGAAGGCCGCGAGCACGCCGATGGGCAGGGTGACCACGGCGACCAGCGCCGAGCGCAGGTGCAGCAGGAATATCAGGCAGACCAGCGCCACCACGATGAACTCCTCGACCAGCTTGCCGCCGAGGTTGGACACCGCGCCGCGGATCAGCTGCGAGCGGTCGTAGGTGGGCACGATCTCGACGCCGGCGGGGAGGCCGGGCGCGAGTTCGGCGATGCGCTGCTTGACCGCGTCGATGACCTGGAGCGCGTCGCCGCCCTGGCGCATCACCACGATGCCACCGGCCACTTCGCCGTCGCCGTCGAGTTCAGCGATGCCGCGTCGCGGCGCCGGACCGACGTTGATCGTGGCGACATCGGCCAGCGTCACCGGCACACCGCTGGCGTTGCGCCCGAGCGGCACGCGACGCAGGTCATCGACACCGTCGACGTAGCCCAGTCCACGCAGCATGTATTCGGCGCCGGCCAGTTCGATGCTGGCGCCACCGGCCTCGCTGTTGTTGGCGCTGACCGCGCGCTCGATGCGCTGCAGGTCGATGTCGTGCGCGCGCAGGCGCTCGGGATCGAGGGTGATGTCGAACTGGCGCACCATGCCGCCGACGCTGGCGACTTCGGAAACGCCGGGCACGGTCTGCAGCTCGTAGCGCAGGAACCAGTCCTGCAGCGCGCGCAGCTCGCCGAGGTCGTGCTGGCCGCTGCGGTCGACCAGCGCGTACTGGTAGACCCAGCCAACGCCGGTGGCGTCCGGTCCGAGGCGCGGCGATGCCGCTTCCGGCAGCGTCACCTGGTTGAGGTATTCCAGCACCCGCGAACGCGCCCAGTAGAGGTCAACGCCGTCCTCGAAGATGACGTACACATAGCTGTCACCGAAGAACGAATAGCCTCGAACGGTGCGCGCCCCCGGCACCGACAGCATCGCCGTGCTCAGTGGATACGTAACCTGCTGCTCGACCTGCTGCGGCGCCTGGCCCGGGTAGCTGGTGCGGATGATGACCTGCACGTCCGACAGGTCGGGCAGCGCATCCAGCGGCGTATCCTGCAGCGCGCGCAGGCCAAGCACGGCGAGCACTGCCGCGGCGATCAGCACCAGCAGCCGCTGGCGCAGCGCGGCGTCGATGATGGCGCGGATCATGGCTGCTGACTCCCGCCATGTTCATCGTGATCCATGGAGCCGTGATCCATAGGTTCGTCGTTCATGGTGCCGTGGTCCATGGTCGAGTGATCCATCTCGCCGTGGTTCATCGCCCCGTGATCCATGGAGCCTGCATCCATCGAGCCTGCATCCATCGAGCCTGCATCCATCGAGCGATTGTTCGTTGAGCCGCCGTTCGTCGAGGAGTGATCCATCGAGCTGTGGTCCATCGAGGAATGATCCATGGCATCTGCCGGTTCATCCGTTTCATCGAGACGTTGCACCTGCTGGCGCAGGCTGGCTTCGGAATCGATCAGGAACTGACCACTGGTGACCACGCGGTCGCCTACGGAAAGCCCATCCAGCACCAGCGTGTGGCGGTCGTCGCTGGCACCGATTCTCACGTCCACCACGCGGAAGCGGCCGTCGCCGTCGCTGACCACCACGGCGCGTCGACGACCGGTGGCGATCAGGGCTTCGTTGGGCAGCAGCAGGCCGCGGCGGGCTTCGCCTTCGAGGCTCACACGGGCGAACTGGCCCGGTGCCAGCAGTCCACCCGGGTTGTCGGCGATCAGGCGCAGGCGCCGGCGTCGGCTGCTGCCGTCCACGGCGGGCAACAGCGCCTGCACGCGGGCGTCGAAGCGGCGATCCGGCAGTGCATCCATCCGCAGCGCCGCGCTGCTGGCCTCGCCGAGACGAGCCGCATCGGCGGCATCCAGCTCGACGTCGACCCAGACGGTGTCCAGCGGGTTGATGCTGAGCAGCGGGTCGCCGCGGCGCAGGTTGTCGCCTTCGGCCGCCTGCAGCGAACGGATCACGCCGCCAGTTGGCGCGTATAGCGTCACGCTGCCGTCGGCTTCACCTGCGCTTTCCAAGCGTCGTATCGCCGACTCGGGCATGCCGAGCACGCGCAGGCGCTGCCGCGCGGCGGCGCGCAGTGAGGCGGTTCCGTCCGCATTGGGGCCTTCGCCAAGCCGTCGCAAGCTCAGGTATTCGGCCTGGGCGGACACCCAGGTCGGTGCGAGCAGCTTTGCCAGTGGCTCGCCTTGTGTCACCGGCGTCAGGTCACCGCGCCGATAAAGCCGTTCGAGAATGGCGTCGGCAGGTGCGGAGACGCGCTGCAGCCGGTCATCGTTGAACGCCACCACGCCGATGGCCTCGATTTCATCCTCCAGTTGGCCACGGGAGAGTTCTTCAGTTCGAACGCCGAGGTTCTGCGTGAGTCGGGGGTCGATACGGATGCCGTCGTCGTCACCGCTGCCACCCTCATCGGCGTACTTTGGCACTAGGTCCATGTCCATGAACGGCGACTTGCCCGGTTTGTCGAAATGCTGGTTGGGCACCATCGGGTCGTACCAGTACAGCACTTCGGGCTCAGCGGGCGCGGCGCTCTCCATCGAATCGGTTGCGGGAACGCTGCTGTCGTGACTGAACCACCAGCCGGCGGCGACGCCGATCAGCAGCGCGACCACTGGCAGGGCGACGAGGAGCAGCGGGCTGGGCTTGCCGGTGTGGGAACGGTTCATGGCTTTGCTCCGCTGAGGTTGATGCTGGTATCGGACTCAGAGTGGCGGTCGAGGAAGGCGAGAGCAGCCCAGGCACTGGCGCGGTCGCGTTCGGCGTCGAGCGCGGCCAGCCGCTGCTCCAGCGCGTCACGGCGTGCGTCCAGCACCGCGCCAAGATCACCGCCGCCGCGATAGGCGCCAAGAGCGGCTTCGACCGCCGCATCGGCAAGCGGCAGATGTTCGTGCTGGTAGTGGTGCCAGCGTTCGTCGGCAGTGCGCCAGCGCGCCAGCGCGGCTTCCAGCTCGGCCTTCAGTTCACGCTGCCGCTGGACCAGCTCGGCGTCGGTCGCGAGCAGCTGATCGCGCGCGGCGTCGATCATTGGATCCTGACGGGTTGACGCGAACAGCGGCAGGTCAACGCGGACTTCCAGCGACAGCAGATCGCCGAAGGCGGGGTCGCGGTCACCGTAGGCCAGCGCCAGCGACCAGTCGGGCCGCCGCTTGGCATCCGCTGCGCGGATGCTGCTGTCATCCAGCGCCTGCTGCGCGCGCAATGGCTGCAGTTCGGTGCGCTGGTCGAGTTCGCGGCGCAGGCTGGCCGCGTCCGGTGCGGGCAGGTCGGGCAGGGCATCCGGCATCGAATGACCGATGTCGCCGGACCACTGCGTCAGTCGCGCTTGCGCCGCTTCCACATCGCCTTCGGCATCGCGCTGGCGCTGCTGCAGATGGGCCAGCGCCAGTCGCGCACGCAGCGCGGCGCTGACCCCGCCGCCGCCGGCCACGCGAGCCTCCGCCGCGGAGACCAATGCGGCGTAGGGCATCTCCAGATCGCGAAGCAACACAAGACGCTTTGTTGCCGACCACCAGTCGATCCAGGCCTGTGCCGTGACCAGGCGAAGCTGCTGCTTGCGCACCCGCAAGTTGGCCTCGGCGACGAGGATGCGGCTATCGGCATATTCGCGCTCCGCGGTGCGGCTGGCCCGACTGGGAAAGCGCTGCGTCAGGCCAATGCGGCGCTGGGTCATGCGCTCGGCGGAGAAGTCGAAGGCGGCACTGCCCTCGATCGGCAGGTTCTGCGTCGACACCGACAGTTCCGGATCGGGCAGCCTGCCGGCGGCGATTCGCGCCGAACTGGCCGCATCGATGCGTGCGTCGGCGGCGTCCAGCAAGGGCGAATGCTCAATGGCTTTCTCAATGGCCTGGTCGAGAGACAGCAATGAACCCGGCGAGGCGCAGGCGGATGACATCACGGCGAGCGCGGCTAGCGCCACAGCAAGAAGAGACACCGTTAGACGGTGATGAGAAATTTTCATGGTGATCTACCGCAGATCCGGGCGTGCCGGATGATCAGTCAGGCGAGCGTCGACGAACGTGACGGTTCGAGCGCGCAGCATGCGAAGTCGCCCGAAATAGTCGGGGGCGACGGATCAGCGCGGGTCTAGATCAGCAGGGAACAGAATCGTTGCCGTGGCGGTGGGTCGCCGTCGTGGGAGCGGATTCCGCTGTCGACCCGGGTTGGCGCGGATGCCAGTCGAGCTGGCAGCCATGTCGCTGCCGTCGGGAGCATCGGCACCGAGCCGGTGTGGCCGGTGTCCAGGCTGGTCCGGTTGGCATCGCAATGCTGGCGGCAGCCACTGTCAGCCTGTGTTGACGGTGCGTGCTGATCGACCGGATCCACCGCGCCGTGGCAGGGCATGCTGACCACGGCATGGACCGTTTCCGTAGCGCCGGACAACGCCGCCAGCCCGGGCGCGCACAGATGCCCGGCAATAGCGACCTGCTGCAGGAGCAGGGCCAGCAGGGCAGCAACGGCAAAGCGGTGGCGCCAGCGGCGGGTCATGGGTGCGTGAGACGACGATCCAGGTTGCGGAAACGGAAGGTTAGCAGAGCGCGGGCCCATCGGTCCGCGCTGCATGGATCGCGGAAACCGTCAAAGGTTCCGGCTGGCCTGCTCAGCGGCGCGGCGAGGCCCACATGCGGACCGTGGCGCGGAAGACTTCGGCGCCTGTCTTGTCGGTCACGCGAACATCGACGGGCAGCTCGTAGGCTTCGCTGGCCTCGACGGCGGGAATCGTCGGCTTCGCTTCGGCGGTCATCAGGCCACGCGCCTTCGCTACGTACTCCACGCTCATGCCTTTCGGAATCCAGCGCATCGACGTGGGCAGGCTGGCCTCGCTGACCATGCCGGCGGTGAGTTCCGCGAGGTTGCAAAGTGCGATCGCGTGCACGGTGCCGATGTGGTTCTGCACGGAGCGACGCTGCTTGAACACGGCGCGACACAGGCCCGGCTCCAGCGCGGTGATGCGTGGACGGATGCTGGCGAAGTAGGGCGCCTTGAAACAGATCAGCCGGGTGAACAGCCAGCCACCGGGCGACCAGCGTTTCAGTTTGCGGTACAGCGACAGTACCGAAGGGGTCTTGCTGCTCATGTCGCCGGCTCCTTGACCGAAGGCATCGTTGATCAGAATGACGAACGCCGACGCGGGAGGCGTCGGCGTTCGTGTTGCTCCAGATCCGGAAGGATCAGGCCGCTGCCTTGCCCTTGCCCTTTTCGTTGCGGGCGGCCTGCTTGGCCGAAATCAGCTCGGACGGATCGAAATCATCGACGGCGATGATGTCCGCCACGACCTTCTGCATCTCGCGCAGCTGTTCGACTTCTTCGCCGCTCAGGATGCCCTTGAGCTTGGCTTCGTTGAGCTGGGCGTCGGCCTCCAGTGCCTCGATTTCGCCGGCCTTCACCGCCTTCAGGAACTTCCGCTCCACCGGTTCGGCGGCGATCACCAAGGGCAGTGCCGCGATGACTCGCCCGGCCGGGTTGTTCTCGCAGGCGGTGATGAAGGTGCCTTCGCCCAGCCGGTCACGCGTATCGCTGGGGCTCAGCAACAGGGAAGCCACGCGATGGCCGAGGCGATCCGACGGCTCCTGTGCACGACGGCCCATCGGGAACACCAGCAGCCACAGCGCCCAGCCCACCGGGCGGATCGGGAAGTTGCGCAGCGCACCCGACAGCGCCAGCTCGATCTTGTGCACGCTGTCGTGGAAAGCCCAGGCCAGCAGCGGCTGCTCGGCGCCCGGACGCTCGCGATCCTCATAGCGCTTGAGCATGGCGCTGGCGATGTAGAGCTGGCTCAGCACGTCGCCCAGACGCGCCGACAGGCGCTCCTTGAACTTGAGTTTGCCGCCCAGCGTCAGCATCGAGGTGTCGGCCACCAGCGCCAGCGCCGCCGAGTAGCGGTTGAGCTTGCGGTAGTAGCGACGGGTGTAGCGGTCGCCCGGCGCACTGCCGAAGCGTGCGGCGGTCAGGCCCATCCAGAAACTGCGCACGGCATTGGAGATGGCGAAGCCGACGTGGCCGAACAGGTTGCGGTCGAACTCCTTGAGGCGGATCGCCGGATCCGGATGCTGCGCGGCCTGCATTTCCTTCAGCACCCAGGGATGGCAGCGGATCGCGCCCTGGCCGAAGATCATCAGCGAACGCGTCATGATGTTGGCGCCTTCGACGGTGATCGAGATCGGCGCTGCCTGCCAGCCGCGGCCGAGGTAGTTCTTGGGGCCCAGGATCACGCCCTTGCCGCCGTGCACGTCCATGGCGTCCTTCGCCACATCGCGACCCATCTCGGTGCAGTGGTACTTGGCGATGGCCGACGGCACCGACGGCTTCTCGCCGCGATCAACCGCCGCTGCAGTGGCCTGCGACAGGGCGCTGCAGGCGTAGGTGTTGCCGGCGATGCGCGCCAGCGCTTCCTCCACGCCCTCGAAGCGGCCAATCGACAGGCCGAACTGCTTGCGGATGCGCGAATAGGCGCCGGTGACCAGAGAGGCCAGCTTGACTGCGCCGGTCGACGTGGACGGCAGCGTGATGGCGCGACCGACGCTCAGGCATTCGACCAGCATGCGCCAGCCGTGGCCGATGTATTCCTCGCCGCCGACCAGCTGCGACAGCGGCAGGAAGATTTCCTTGCCGCGCACCGGGCCGTTCTGGAACGGGCAGTTCAGCGGGAAATGACGGCGGCCGACATCAAGGCCGGCGGTGTCGTGCGGGATCAGCGCCAGCGTGATGCCGCGCTCCTTGTTCTCGCCCAGCAGGCCTTCCGGATCGTACAGCTGGAAGGCGAGGCCAATGACCGTGGCCACCGGCGCCAGCGTGATGTAGCGCTTGTCGAAGGTCAGCTTCACGCCGACCACCTTGGCACCGTTCCACTCGCCCTCGCAGACGATGCCGCGGTCCGGGATCGAGGTGGCGTCGGAACCGGCGGTCGGGCCGGTGAGAGCGAAGCAGGGAATCTCACGGCCGTCGGCCAGGCGCGGCAGGTAGTGGTTTTTCTGCTCGTCAGTGCCGTAGTGCAGTAGCAGCTCGGCCGGGCCCAGCGAGTTCGGCACGCCGACAGTGGACGACAGCGTGCTGGAAATCGACGCCAGCTTCTGGATCACCCGATGGTGCGCGTAGGCGGAAAAGCCGAGACCGCCGTACTCCTTTGGGATGATCATGCCGAAGAATTTGTTCTTCTTGAGGTATTCCCAGACTTCCGGGCTCAGGTCAGCGCGGTCGTGGGTGACGTCCCAGTCGTTGGTCATCCGGCACACGGTTTCGCAGGGGCCGTCGATGAAGGCCTGCTCTTCCGGGCGCAGCGTCGGCGCCGGCTGGGCCAGCAGCTGCTTCCACTTCGGCGCACCGGAGAACAGCTCGCCTTCGAAACCGACGGTGCCGGCTTCCAGCGCCACCTTCTCGGTCTCCGACAGCGACGGCAGGATCTTGGTGTAGAAGGCCAGCAGTGGCTTGGTCAGCTTGTTCAGGCGCGTCGGCGCATGCAGCAGCGGCGCGCTGACCGCGGCCAGCAGCACCAGCGCGATGGTCGTGGCGATCCAGCCGGCCCCGATGAAGGGCGTCAGCAGCACGCCAACCGCCGAGGCGATGACCCAGTTGAGCAGCGACAGCCGGTGGTAGGCGGCAATCGCGCCGACCAGCAGCAGGGCCAGGAAGGGAAGGAGAATGCTCATGGTGATACTCCATTGCGATGCGCGGCCCGGGTGGCGTCCGTCGGGTGGGCCGTGTCCTTGGAAAAGCCGGCGGGGACGCCGACCGTGGGGAGGAAGTCGAGAACGGCGTCGGTGAAGGCGTCGTTCTCGTCGCCGACCACCATGTGGGTGGCGGTCGGCAGGCGCACATGCCGGGCATGTGGCGCCAGCGAAAGGAAGTGTTCGACCTGCTCATCGCCGACCAGGTCGCTGCGGCCACCGCTGATCAGCAGCGTCGGGACGTTGAGCCGGCGGGTGGCATCGTCCAACGCGTCGGCCCAGCTGCCGCCCTCGACATCGAGTTCGGCCAGCAGGCGCGGATCCCAGTGCCAGCGCAACCGGCCATCATCGCCTTCGCGCAACAGGCTGCGCAGGCGGTCCGCCGACTTGCGTGGCCGCTGCGGCAGGTAGCGCACCACCGCATCAGCCGCCTCGTCCAGCGATGCGAAGCCGTCCGGGTTGGCGCGCATGAAGTCGAGGATGCGGGCGACGCCGTCATCGCTCCAGCGCGGCGTGATGTCCACCAGCACCAGCGCCGAAAACGGCGAGGAGGCGGCCTCGACGCTGGCCATCAGGCCAAGCAGGCCGCCCATGGACGCGCCGACCCAGACGGGCTTCGGGTGCGTTGCCTGACCCGCAACGGTGGCGACGTCATCGACGAACTGCTGGAAATCGTAGCGCTGGCCAGCAGCGTTGCGTCCGCTGTCGCCATGACCGCGGGCGTCGGCGCTGATCACCTCGTAGCCCTGCGCGGCCAGCAGCTGCGCGCTTCGTGCCCAGGCCAGCCGGGTCTGGCCGAAACCGTGGGCCAGGCAAAGGCTGTTCAGTGGCGCGCTGTCCGGGCGGTGCCGTTCCAGGCACAGTTCCAGACCGTCGCGGGCGCGTGCCCGCAGCTTTCGCGGCGTCTCGATTGGCGTTGGGGACAAAACCATACGCATAAGTATGGAGTGGCTCGGGGCGTGGGTCAAACGGTCGTTTGTTCATATTGTGAACCCCGCCACGGGCCGAGTCCAAAGTACCGGTGGCCGACGGCAACGGCTAAACTGGGCGGATGAACGACGTGGCTGACAAGCTGGACAAGCCGTCCCGGCTGAGTGCCGTCGACTGGGCCAATGGCGCGGTCGACCTGATTGCCGAAGCGGGCGTGGCGGCCGTGGCCGTCGAGCCACTGGCGCGGCGGCTTGGCGTGACCAAGGGCAGCTTCTACTGGCATTTCCCGTCGCGCGACGCGCTGCTGGTCGCGGCGTTGGAGCGCTGGGAGCAGGAAGAGCAGGAGGCGGTATTCGGGTCGCTTGAAGGTGTTTCCGACCCGCGCGAACGCCTGTCGCAGCTGTTCCGGCTGGTGGCCCACGAGGTCAAGTCACACATTATCTATTCCGAACTGCTGAAGGCGCTGGATCATCCGGCGGTGAAGCCGGTGATCGAGCGCGTCTCCAAGCGCCGTCTGGATTACCTGACGGCCAGCTTCCGGCAGGCCGGCCTGGGTCGGGATGAAGCGCGGCATCGCGCGCGCCTGGCCTATGCGGCCTACACCGGCTTCCTGCAGCTCAGCCTGCAGCTGCAGCAGCCGCGCCTGGATCACGACGAATTCGAAGCCTATGTCGACCACGTCATGCGCACGCTGATTCCCGCCGAATGATGTCGCGGGTTGTCACGGTCGAGGTCTGGCCGATGTTGCGTTCGTGTTGCACCCCGGCAGGCTGCTCGCTACCGTTTCGCCATCCCCCTGTCTCAAGCCAGCGTGTGTCCACGCGGGCCGTCCAACCGTAGGAGAAGTACCCGATGTCCAGCCAGCTCGCCGCCCTGAACCAATGGGTGGAGGAAGTCGCCCGCCTGACCCAGCCCGAGAAGATCCACTGGTGTGACGGGTCCGACGTCGAAAACCAGCTGCTGGTCGACCTGATGCTCTCCAACGGCGACCTGATGCGCCTCAATGAGGAAACGCATCCCAATTGTTACCTGCACCGCTCGCATCCGGATGACGTCGCGCGGGTGGAGCACCTGACCTTCGTCTGCACCAGCGAGCGTGAAGACGCCGGCCCCAACAACCACTGGATGGCGCCGGCCGAGGCGCATGCCAAGATCGACGCCCTGTTCGAAGGTTGCATGCGCGGCCGCACGCTGTATGTCGTGCCCTACTGCATGGGTCCGATCCACTCGCCGCTGTCGCGCTGTGGCGTGGAAATCACCGACAGCCCTTACGTGGTTGCCAACATGCGCGTCATGACCCGCATGGGTGCGGATGCGTTGGCGCGTATCGAGCGGGAAGGCACGTTCGTGAAGGGCCTGCATTCCATCGGCGAGCTCGATCCGGATCGCCGTTTCATCATGCATTTCCCGGAAGAGTTGACGATCAAGTCCTACGGCTCTGGCTACGGCGGCAACGCGCTGCTGGGCAAGAAATGCCACGCCCTGCGCATCGCCAGCCACCAGGCGCGCTCGGAAGGCTGGCTGGCCGAACACATGTTGATCGTCGGCATCCAGAATCCGGAAGGCGAGACGCATTACATCGCCGCCGCCTTCCCGTCGGCCTGCGGCAAGACCAACCTGGCCATGCTGATCCCGCCGGAAGCCTACGAGCAGGCCGGGTGGAAGGTCTGGACCGTGGGCGACGACATCTGCTGGATGCAGGCGGGCGAGGATGGTCGTCTGTGGGCGATCAACCCGGAAGCCGGCTTCTTCGGCGTGGCGCCGGGCACCAGCAGCAAGACCAATCGCAATGCGCTGGACATGCTCGACCACGATGCCATCTTCACCAACGTGGCCGTCACCGCCGACAACCAGCCGTGGTGGGAAGGCCTGATGGTCGGTGAGCCGGCCATCGACTGGCGCGGGCGTCCCTACGACCCGGCCAACGGCCCGGCGGCCCATCCGAACTCCCGCTTCACGGTCAGTGCCAGGCAGTGCCGCAGCTATTCACCGCACACCGAGGATCCGCAGGGCGTGCCGATTTCCGCCATCGTTTTTGGTGGCCGTCGCGCCTCGCTGGTGCCGCTGGTGTTCGAGGCGCGTGACTGGAACCACGGCGTGCTGGTTGGTGCGGCCATGGGCTCGGAAACCACCGCGGCCGCCACCGGCAAGGTCGGCATCATCCGTCGCGACCCGATGGCGATGAAGCCCTTCTGCGGCTACAACTTCGGCGATTACTGGGCGCACTGGCTCAGCTTCAACCGCGAGGGCGCGAAGCTGCCCCGGATTTTCCACGTCAACTGGTTCCGCAAGGATGGCGACGGCAAGTTCCTGTGGCCGGGCTTCGGCGACAACCTGCGCGTCCTGGAGTGGATGATCAACCGTGTCAAGGGCGACGCCGGCGCGGTAGACACCCCGATCGGCCTGCTCCCGCATCACCGCGACCTGAACATCGACGGACTTTCCATCGGCCATGCCGATGTCGAGCAGCTGTTGGCGATCGACGAGCACGCCTGGCACCAGGAATACAGGGACATCGCCGACTACCTCGACGGCTTCGGTGGCCGGACGCCCGAGCTCCTGCGCCAAGAGTGCGCGCGGATCCGGGGCGCTCTCGCTTCCTGATCAACGTTCGGTTTCTCGGCCCGGTCCCATAGTGTGGCCGGGCCAAACGCGTCTGTGCTGGATTGCTGGACGGCCCGGCCGGCCTCCTCGGGGCGTGCGATTTCTGCGAGCCATTGATGTCGAGGTTGTCTTGAAGGGTCCTCACGAGGGCTGGTCACCGAATTTGGCAGTGCATTAGTCTGGCGTAACTTATTGTTAATCCGAGGATAAGTGTTCGATTCAAAAGCGGACGGCTGGTTTGTTAAGGAAATGTTTAATGCTATAGTCCGCTGGTCGTGCATTGCCGCACTGACGAAATTTGTCTATCCCGCTACTGATTTTGGGGGTTTCCTATGGCTTCAAAGCACCTGAAGAAGGGGCTGCAGCGCAGTGCGCTGAGCGTTGCGCTGGGCGTTTGCCTGGTGAGCGGCGTATACGCCCAGTCCAATGCCAACGGCTCGCTGTTTGGCCGCGCCGATGCCGGCTCCACCGTCATCATCGAAGACGCCAGCACTGGCGTGCATCGTGAGATCACGGTCCAGGCTGACGGCACCTATCGCGCGTCGTCGCTGCCGATCGGTAACTATCGCGTCGTCATGAAGCGTGCCGACGGCACGGAATCTGTTGTCGAGAATGCTCGCGTGTCGGTCGGTACCGGTACGCCGGTCAATTTCGCTGCGGCCGGTGTCGACACGGCGCTCGGCACAATCGTGGTTTCCGGTGACGCGATCAACCCGATCGACGTGTCCTCGGTCGAGTCCAACACCATCATGACCGAGGCGAAGATCGACAGCGTTCCGGTCCAGCGTACCGTCACCAACGTCGCCCTGCTGGCGCCGGGTACGGTCCGTGGTGACGGCCGCTTCGGCAACCTGGCTTCGTTTGGTGGTTCGTCGGTCGCCGAGAACGTGTACTACGTCAACGGCTTCAACGTCACCAACATCGTGACCGGTACGGCTTTCAGCCAGTTGCCGTTCGAAGCCATCGCCGAGCAGCAGGTCAAGACCGGCGGCTACGGTGCTGAGTTCGGTCGTTCGCTGGGTGGTGTCGTCAACATCGTCACCAAGCGCGGTACCAATGACTGGCACTTTGGCGGCAACATCTTCTGGTCGCCGAAGTCGCTGAATTCGCGCGGTCGTTTCGCCTACGATCCGGAGCGTGACGGTACGTACACCATCGAAGACGCTGGTGACCTCAACTCCCTGCGCTACAACGTGTACGCCAGCGGCCCGATCATCAAGGACACCTTGTTCCTGTACGCCCTGTTCCAGGGCAAGAAGGACAAGGCCTATGACGATTTCGAGGGCGGCAGCAGCACGGCTGAGACCAACTCTCCGCAGGGCATGATCAAGCTGGACTGGAACATCAACGACAGCAACCTGCTGGAACTGACGGCCTTCCGTGATACCACGAAGACCGACGGCGTGTCCTTCCAGAATGGTGGTCTCGGCATTGGTGGCGGCAGCCTGCTCGGTACCTCCGAGGCTGAAACCGGCGGTGACAACTGGATCGCCCGCTGGACGGGCTACCTGACCGACAGTTTTACCCTGTCGGCCATGTACGGCGAAGGCAAGTACTCGCGTGGCGCTTCCAACTCCAACGAGGTTGGCTGCCCGATCATCATCGATGCACGTAGCTCTGCCGTGGTTGGCCCGCTGGGCGTGCAGGGTTGCTGGATCGGCACCTTCATCGCCGACCCGGCTGCCGGTGACAAGCGCACCGCGTGGCGTGTCGATGCCGACTGGGTGATTGGTGACCACACCCTGCGTTTCGGTCTCGACAACGAAGAGTTCAAGACCGTCGATGGCAACATCTACTCGGGTGGCGGTTACTGGCGTTACGTCAACGCAACGCCGGGCACGGCGCTGACGGGCAATGGCGTGGTGCCGGACGGCGTCACCGAGCTGGCTCGCTTCCGCTACTACGGCAGCGGCGGTACCTTCCTGACCAAGAACTCGGCGTGGTACCTCGAGGACAGCTGGCAGGTGACCGACAACTTCCTGCTGAAGCTCGGTATCCGTAACGAGTCCTTCGAGAACCTGAACGCTCTGGGTGGTTCGTTCATCAAGGTGGACAACACCTGGGCGCCGCGCTTCGGCTTCGCCTGGGACGTGATGGGTGACTCCACCCTGAAGGTCTTCGGTAACGCTGGTCGCTACTACATCCCGGTGTACTCGAATACCAACGTCCGTCTGTCGGGTGATGAGACCTTTACCCAGCAGTACTTCACCTTCACCTCGATCGATCCGGTCACAGGCATCCCCGGCGGAACCAGCCCGGTCAGCGATGTGTTCTACCTGAGCGAAGGCGGTGTCCCGGATCCGCGCGCGATCGTCGACAACAACCTGTCGCCGATGTACCAGGACGAGTACATCCTGGGCTTCCAGAAGCAGATCACCGACAACTGGTCGGCCGGCGTGCGTGCGGTTTATCGCAAGCTGAAGTCGGGTATGGACGATATCTGTAACTACTACGAGCCGTTCTACTGGGCGCTCGATAACGGCTATACCTACGAGGAAGCCGATGCCATTGGTTCGGCGGTCAACCACTGCTTCCTGACCAATCCGGGACAGGATCTGTCGGCCAACGTTGACCTCCACGGTGATGGTAACTTCACCGTTGTCGAGATTCCGGGCGAAGCGCTGGGTATCCCGAAGGCCAAGCGCAAGTATCGCGCGGTCGAGCTGTTCTTCGAAGGCAACTGGGACAACTTCTTCCTTCAGGGTTCCTACACCTGGGCGAAGAGCCAGGGCAACACGGAAGGCTACGTCAAGTCTGATATCGGCCAGGATGACGCCGGCATCACCCAGGACTTCGACTACCCGGGTCTGATGGAAGGCGCCTACGGCTACCTGCCGAACGACCGTCGTCACAGCATCAAGATCTTCGGTGCCTACAACCTGACCGACGAGTGGCAGGTTGGCCTGAATGCCCTGTGGCAGACTGGTCGTCCGATCAACTGCTTCGGTGTGTACCCGGCTGATGGTGTTGACACGGGCGCTCCGTTCTACGGTGCCGGTTCGTTCTACTGCAACGCGGACGGTGATGGCCCTTACCCGAGCACCCTGCATCCGCGCGGTACCAGCGGCCGCGTGCCGTCGGTCATGCAGTTCGATGCCCAGGTGGTCTACACCCCGGATTGGGCGGAAGGTCTGAAGTTCCGCATGCTGATCGACAACATTTTCGACAGCAAGGACTACTACCGCGTGCAGGATATTGCCGAAGACTCGACTCGTGCACCGCTGTCCAGCTACGGCCATCCGCGTGGTTTCATCCCGCCGCGTGGTGTGACCTTCAGCGTCGAATACGACTTCTAAGTCGCGACGTCTGTATGTCTTTGAACGGCCGCCTTCGGGCGGCCGTTTTTTTTGGCCGGATCGACCGGAGTTGCGTGGCGGTGAATTTATCGGAATATCGCCAATATCAGTGGAAAGGCTTTTAAATTCATGCGGTTATCCCGATTTTCTGAATATTGCGACCTCGGTGTTAAATATTCGTTTCGTGATATATTGCGGCGGTCATGCCTCTAGGTACTGACGAAACGTTTCTGTCCCTTACTGAATCTTGGGGGTTCAACATGGCTTCAAAGCGTCTCAAGAGGAGCATCCAGCGCACTGCGCTGTCTGCCGCCCTCGGTTTGTGCTTGGCTGGTGGTGTTTACGCCCAGTCCAACGCCAACGGTTCTCTGTTCGGCCGTGCCGATGCGGGCTCGACGGTTGTCGTCGAAGATCCGAGCACCGGTGTCCGTCGTGAAATTTCCGTCCAGGCTGACGGCACCTACCGTGCCTCGCAGCTGCCGATCGGTAACTATCGCGTCACCATGAAGCGTGCCGACGGCACGGAAACCGTCCGTGAAGGCGTCCGCGTGTCGGTCGGTACCGGTACTCCGGTGAACTTCGCCGGCGGTGGCGCTGACGCGACCCTGGGCACGATCTCCGTGACCAGCAACGCGATCAACCCGATCGACGTGTCGTCGGTCGAGTCGACCACCATCCTGAGCGCCGAGCGCATCGAGAAGATCCCGGTGTCGCGCGACACCACCTCGGTCGCCCTGCTGGCTCCGGGTACGGTCCGCGGTGATGCGGCGTTCGGCAACCTGGCCTCGTTCGGCGGCTCGTCCGTCTCCGAGAACCAGTACTTCTTCAACGGTTTCAACATCACCAACAGCTTCCAGAACCTGAACTTCGTGCAGGTTCCGTTCGAGGCGATCGCCGAGCAGCAGACCAAGACCGGTGGCTACGGCGCCGAGTTCGGTCGTTCGACCGGTGGTGTGGTCAACCAGATCAGCCGTCGTGGTACCAATGACTTCCACGCAGGTGGCAGCTTCTACTGGACCCCGTCCGAGCTGACCGAAACCTTCCCGGACCTGTATGACACGGCCGGCAACATCATCGACATCAACAAGCAGGACAAGGGCTGGAACTACACCCTGAATGCCTGGGCCGGCGGCGCGCTGATCCAGGACACCCTGTTTGCCTATGGCCTGGTGTCGTGGCAGGAAACCTCGTCCACCACCTACACCGGCGGTGGCAACAACACGGTGACCACGTCCGAGCAGCCGAAGTGGCTGGTCAAGCTGGACTGGAACATCAACGAGGACAACCTGCTCGAGTTCACCGCGCTGTCCGACAAGCGCAGCTTCGAGTCCGCGCTGTACACCGAGTACACGGTGGGTGGCGAGCAGGTGCAGGGTCCGTACGTGGGCACCAGCTACAACGATTTCGGTGGCGAAGCCTACATCCTGAAGTACACCGGCTACCTGACCGACAACTTCACGCTGTCGGCCCTGGCTGGTCACAGCCAGTCCGACCGTGGCAGCTACAGCGTCACCTCGACCGGCATCGTCAACGAGTACTACGGCACGGTTGGCCAGGGCGCCAGCGGCTGCCCGTGGATCATCGACGCCCGTCCGGGCGTGCCGACGGCCGAGCGTCGCACCGGCTGCTACATCGCCAGCACCCTGGGTCGTCCGGATGCCGGCGACACCCGTGACCAGTTCCGCGTTGACGCCGAATGGTCGCTGGGTAGCCACCTGATCCGTGGTGGTGTCGACATCGACAACTTCGAGTCGGTTGCCGGCAACTCCTATTCCGGTGGTGAGTACTGGCGTTACTACTCCGACACCAGCGCCCGTCGTCGCGTGTTCCAGTCCGGCTCGACCGTTTCGGTTGACCAGACCGCGTTCTACCTGGAAGACAGCTGGAACATCACCGACAACTTCATCTTCTACGGTGGCCTGCGCTGGGATACGTTCGACAACAAGAACGGCAACGGCGAGTCCTACGTCAAGATCAAGAACCAGTTCGCGCCGCGTCTGGGTTTCTCCTGGGACGTGAACGGTGACTCCACCCTGAAGGTGTTCGGTAACGCCGGTCGTTATGCGCTGCCGCTGACCGCCACCGTCGCCGTGCGTGGTGCCAGCCAGTCGCTGTTCACCCAGGAGTTCTACACCTACACGGAAATCGATCCGGTCACCAACGCGCCGATCGATCCGGTCGCCGTCCCGGGCACTTTCCGCTACCTGAACAACGAGTTCGGCGTCGGCAAGAACCCGGAAACGATCGCCTCGCAGAACCTGGATCCGATGTACCAGGACGAGTACATCCTGGGCTTCCAGAAGCAGCTGACCGACAACTTCTCGGTCGGTGTGCGTGGCATCTATCGTGACCTGAAGCGCGCGATCGACGATACCTGTGATTACCGTCCGATCATCCAGTGGGCCTACGACAATGGCTTCACCGGTGACGGTGGCGTGTTCATCACGCCGGACGAGCGTACCCAGGACAGCGACATCGCCGCCTACAACCCGGGCTTTGCGTTCTGCCACCTGTACAACCCGGGCAACGACGTGGTGTTCCGCATGGACATCAACGGCGACGGCCAGCTGGAAACCGTCAACATCGGTGCGGACGAAGTCTGGGAAGAAGGCAATGCCTTTGGCATCACCCCGGGCGTGGTCAAGCTGGGCCCGAAGGCCAAGCGTACCTACAAGGCGATCGAAGTCTTCTTCGAAGGCAACTGGGACAAGTTCTTCCTGCAGGGTTCGTACACCTGGGCGCAGAACAAGGGCAACACCGAGGGCGGCGTGAAGTCCGACATCGGTCAGGCCGACACCGGTACCACGCAGGACTTCGACTATCCGGAGCTGGCGGAAGGTTCCTACGGCTTCCTGCCGAACGACCGTCGCCACACGCTGAAGCTGTTCGGTAACTACCTGGTCAACGACGAGTGGTCGGTGGGTGCCAACCTGCTGGTTCAGTCCGGTCGTCCGGAGAACTGCTTCGGTTACCACCCGGTTTCGCCGAACTACCTCAATAGCTACTTCTATTGCGGTGGCGAGCTGGTGCCGCGTGGCACGGCAGGCCGTACCCCGTGGACCAAGTCGGTTGACATGAACGTCCGTTACGCCCCGGCCTTCGCCGACGGCAACCTGGCGTTCAAGATCGACGTCTTCAACATCTTCAATGCCGACGGCGTGACCGCGGTTGACGAAGCCGGTGAAGATTCCAACGGTGCACCGCGTCCGCTGTACTACCTGACGCCAACCAACTGGCAGGCGCCGCGTTCCGTGCGCTTCTCTGTCCAGTACGACTTCTAATCCAGTCGTTTTGCTGTATCTTCAACGGCCGCCTTCGGGCGGCCGTTTTTTTTTGGTGACCCGGCGACCGCGAAAAAGCACGAGCCGGAATGGAAGCAGAGTTGGGCATGAATGAACTCGAGGTCTGGAAACGGGCCGAGCAGTTGCTGTCGCAGCGCCAGATCGAGGCCGCGAGACTGCAGTACGCCACCTTGCGTGATTCCGCGGAACTGGCCATCGCGGCTCGGATGCGCCTTTCACTGATTGCTGGAGCGCAGGGCAATTTCCGGGGTGCCGTGGACGAGGTCGTAGATGCGGTCGCCCGTGTCGGAAAGCCGGCGGATCCACATGCACTGTCCATGCTGTTCAAGCGATTGATGGCTGTTGGTGAGCACGAACTGGGATTGTCCCTGGCCCGTAATCCGGCTCTTCAGCAATGCGATGACATCGAGCCACTGGCTGAAGTCGGCAAGCTGCTCAGCGATCATGGATACTCTGCCGAAGCGCTGGATCTGCTCGGTCGGGCCCAGGCCATGGGGCTGGATAGCGCACCGCTGCATTTCCTTGTCGGCACCTGCCGTATGCGACTTGGCCAGACGGATGCGGCCGAGCGGGATATTGAGCGGGGCATTGCACGCGATCCGGGTTTTTCGCCGAATCATTGGCAGCTGTCGAAGTTGCGTCGCCAGAACGCGGGCAGCAATCATGTGGATCGCCTGCGCCAGACCTTGCTTCGGACGACGCAGCCGATGGATCGGGCCTTGCTCGGCTACGCCCTGTTCAAGGAGCTGGATGAGTTGGGCGACTACGCCGGCGCATGGGATGCCTGGGCAACGGCAGCGGCCACGATGAAGGCGGCGGTCGGCTATCGACCGCAGCGTGACTTCGAAGTGTTGAAGCAACTGCTGATCGAGGACCAGGAGTCGGTGGCAGCGCCGTCGCGCCAACCGGTTGATGATGGCCCCACGCCGGTATTCATTGTCGGCTTGCCGCGCTCGGGCACGACACTGCTGGAGCGCATGTTGGGCCAGCACAGCCAGCTGACGGTTGGAGGCGAGCTGGGCGATCTGGTGATGCAGCTGCGCTATGTCGCGAACAAGCCGGGATTGGCGAATATCGATCCGGAGCTGGCGGCCACACTTCGAAACGTCGACCATCAGGAATGGGGGCGCCGCTATGTCGAACATGTCGCCTGGCGAAGCGACGGCAAGGCTTTTCTCACCGACAAGCTCCCCACCAATTTCCGCTTGATCGGCGCCATCCGTCGGGCGCTTCCGCAGGCGCGCATCATTCATATGGCGCGCGAACCGGTAGCTGCCTGCTTCAGCAATCTTCGCGAGTGCTTCTTCGGAGGTGCATATGGTTACAGCAATGACTGCACTGACATGGCCGACTACTACCGGGCATATGTCGGGATGATGTCGCAGTGGGAGCAGCGATATCCGGGCCAGGTGCACCGGGTGCGCTATGAGGATCTGGTTGCGGCCACCCGGGAAACGCTGGCCGGCGTGCTGGATCATTGCGGCCTGCCTTGGGAGGATGCCTGCTTGGACAACCAGGGCGCCGGTGACGTGGTGGCAACCGCCAGTGCCGCGCAGGTACGGGAGCCGATCCACACGCGCAGCGTGGCCCATTGGCGGCACTATGAGTCGCAGTTGTCACCGCTGATTGATCGTCTTGGCGACGTGTTGTCTGCCGGGGCCTGAGTTTCCCGGCGAATACCGGGCCTGTGGTTCGCGGTGTTCGCCGATACCGAGTAGTAGAGAAAGACATTCATGAGAATCCAGAAGCGTTGGCAGCAGGCGGAACAGGCCTTTGATTCCGGTGATTGGGCTAACGCGGAATTCCGTTTTCGCGAACTCCTCCAGTTCCCCGAGTTCGCACTTGTTGCACGGTTTCGTTTGTCGCAGCTGGCCGGCAAGCGCGGAGACCTGCGTTCAGCGGTGAATGAAACGCTGGCGGCGGTGAACACGCGCATTCTGGAGGATGCCGAGGGGCTGTCCACGCTGGTCGACAGGCTCCTCAACTTTGGCGAAGCGGAAGCTGCAGTCGCCGTTGCACGGCGGCCTGCGCTGGCGCAGTCCAGGGATGTCCGCGCACTCTCCGACGCCGGGCGGATGCTCTACTACAACGACCTCACCGACCAGGCGTTCGAGCTGCTGTCTCGTTGCCTGCAGCTTGGTGCGGACGGTGCGCGCCTGCACCACATGCTCGGTGGCTGTCATCTGCGACAGGGTGATGTCGAGGCCGCCGAGGCAAGCTATCGGCGTAGTCTGGCACTCGAGCCGGCGGCGCCTTTCGTTCACTGGAGCATGGCCAAGCTGCGCCGGCAGAGCACATCGTCCAACCATGTCGATACCCTGCGTACGCTGCTCACGTCGCCGCCCAGCGATCCGGCCGACGAAGCCGTGCTCTGCTATGCATTGTTCAAGGAACTGGATGACCTCGGCGATCATGCAG
This sequence comes from Rhodanobacteraceae bacterium, assembly GCA_024233975.1. Classification (GTDB taxonomy): domain Bacteria; phylum Pseudomonadota; class Gammaproteobacteria; order Xanthomonadales; family Xanthomonadaceae; genus JACKOX01. The sequence goes on along the minus strand of JACKOX010000001.1, from coordinate 214,366 downwards.
CAGCCTGGCCCATGCTGGAGCGCGGCATGCAGCTACAGCGTGGGCAGTCCGGTTACGACATCGAAGCCGAGCTCGCCTTGCTGCGCCGGGTGCAGGCCATCGACACTGAAATGCCGCCTCCGCCGCCGGCTGCGATGGCGGGTTCAGGTAGCATTTCACCGATCTTCATCGTCGGCCTGCCCCGGGCAGGAAGTACACTGCTGGAGCGGGCGTTCGGCCTTCACAGTGCGGTACACAGTGGTGGCGAGCTGACCGACCTGCCGCGACAGGTACGGATGTCCTTGAACCTTGCCAGTTCCGCGCAGCTCGACGAATCACATGTGGCGGCGATGACGCGATTGGACCCGATGGATCTGGGCCGGCGCTACCGCTCGCATGTGGCCTGGCGGGCGGACGGAAAGCCTCGCCTGACCGACAAACTGCCGCTCAATTTCCGCTTCATCGGCGCCATCCTGCGGGCGATGCCGGATGCACGCATCGTGCACATCCACCGTGATCCGGTGGCGGCCTGCTTCTCCAATCTTCGTGAATATTTCTTCGGCGGAAATTACGGCTACAGCTATGACCAGGCCGAAGTCGCGCGCTATGTCATCGCTTATCGCGAGCTGATGGACTATTTCGATCAGCGCTATCCGGGGCGCGTACTGTCGCTGCCCTATGCCGAGTTGGCATCGAACCCGGATCACGCGCTGCGCCGGACGTTCGAGCATTGCCAGCTTCCCTGGGAGCCGCAATGCGGACAGGTGGAACGCAATACAGGCCAGGTGTCGACGGCCAGTGCGATGCAGGTGCGCGAGCCCATCCACACGCGCAGCGTGGCGCATTGGAAGCACTATGCAAGCCATCTGCAGCCAATGATCGACACGCTGGGCAATCTGGCGGCCGACAAGGTGTCGCCGTGAGCCAGCCAGGCGGCATGGCGTCGCTGCAGCAGCGATTGCATGCCGCCGTGCAGGCCAAGAACTGGATGGCTGCAGCGGCGGTCCTGCGCGAGATGCTTGCGCTGCAACCAGGCAACGCGGAACTGCTGATCCAACTCTCGTACATGGAGTCCGGCGCCGGCAACTACCGCGCCGCGCGTCAGGCCATCATCGATGCAGCGGCACGCCCGCCGCGACAGGCCGAGGCCATGGGCGACCTCATGGCGCGCCTCAGGACCTTCAACGAGGCTCAGGTGCTGGATGGTCTGATCCACCGCCTGGGACCGATTGACCGGATTCCGATTCCGCTGCTGATCCAGGCGGGTGCGCAGTGGAGCTATCTCAATGAACAGGCTCGCGCGCTGCGTCTGCTGGATGAAGCCAAGCGCGGCGACCCCGATTATCCGCCGACCCTGCTTGCGCGAACCCAGGTGCTGACCTATCTGGGTCGTGTCGACGACGCACAGTCAGATATTGATCGTGTGATCCGCCGGGCGCCGCAGATTGCGCAGGCGCACTGGTTGCGCGCGCGCCTGCGCAAGCAGACCCACGATGCCAATCACGTCTCCCAGATCCGGCAGGAACTGCAGCGTCCGAACCGCTCTCCAGGCGACCTGTCGCTGCTCGCCTTCGCCTTGCACAAGGAGCTGGACGATCTTGGCGATGTGGCGGGTGCGTGGACGGCATTGAGCGATGCCTGCCGCGCCAAGCGGGCCACGTTGCCTTATGGCAGCGATGACAGCCGGCGGCTTGTCGATGCTCTGGTCCAGCTGCCCGCAGACAAATCTGCCGCGCCGGCGCCGGATGCGTTGGGTTCACCACCCATGCCGATCTTCATCGTGGGCATGCATCGTTCGGGAACGAGCCTGCTGGAGCAGCTGCTTTCCGGTCATGAGGATGTGCTGGCGACCGGCGAGCTCTACGACTTCACCTGTGCCATGCGTTATGGCGCCAATCACCACTGTCGTGGCGTGATTGACCAGGAAATCGTGGCGCGGGCCGGGCAGGTGGATTTCGAGGAGGTTGGTCGTCGCTATCTGGATGGCGTGGCGTGGCGCCTCAACGGCCAGCGGCTGTTCAGCGACAAGCTGCCGTCCAACTTCCTTAATATTGGCTTCATCTGTCGGGCGCTGCCACAGGCGAAGATCCTGCATCTGGTCCGGGATCCGATGGAGACCTGCTTCTCCAATCTCCGCGAGTTGTTCTCGGATGCCAATGCCTATTCGTATGACATGGCCGAGCTGGCGGACTACTTCCTGCAATACCGGCGTCTGATGGCGCATTGGCATGAGCGCTTCCCGGGTCGGATCCTGGACGTGCGCTATGACGCGCTGACTGGCGATACCGATGCGGCAATGCGTGAGGTCGCGGCCTTCTGTGGGCTCGACTACCGCGAGAGCATGTCGGACCCCGACGCCAACTGGCGCGCCATAGCCACCGCCAGTGCCATGCAGGTGCGTGGTGGCGTCGTCCGCCGCCGCGAGCCCAAATGGTGGCCCTACCGCGAACAGCTGGCTCCGCTGGCCGAGGCACTTCTGGCCGGGGGTGTTTCCTTCGAGCAGCCGTCGGCGGCCTGAGCCACTACTGTCGCGCCGAAGGTGGCGATTTGCTGCCTCGGGACGTTTAAACGTTATCCGGCGTGTGGGCATCCAAGGGGTATGCTGAGCATGAATGCCATCGCCCCCCGCGTCGTCGCCATGCCCACCAGACAGGATGAACCCACCGAGGCATCGCCCGGACCTGGTTCGGCCGAGGCCGAGCTGATCCGCGATGCGGCGCTGGGTTCGAAATCAGCCTTCGAGGCGCTGTACCGCAGCCATCATCGGCGCGTGTTCGGTGTCATCCGGCGATTGGTTGGTGGTGTGGAGGCCAGGGCCGAGGAGTTAACCCAGGACGCCTTCGTGCGCGCCTGGCAGGCGCTGCCGGACTTTCGCGGCGACAGCGCCTTCTCGACCTGGCTGCATCGGCTGGCCGTGAACACGGCCCTGATGGACCTGCGCAGCCGCGCCCGAGGCGAGGCGCGCGAGGAAGGCGACGAGCAGCTGGCACAGCAGGTCGGCGATGTCTGTCAGGCGCATCTGGGCGTCGACCTGGAGCGGCTGGTGGCAAGGCTGCCGCCGCGTGCGCGGGCCGTGCTGGTGCTGTATGACGTCGAAGGCTGGAAGCACGAGGAAATCGCCGCCGAACTCGACATGGCGGTTGGCAGCTCGAAGGCGCAGCTGCATCGTGCGCGCGGCCTGCTGAGAGAATGGCTTGGAGGTACGAACCATGACTGATCACAAGGACATTGATGCTGCGGATTTCGAGCTGCGTCGCCAGCTCCGGGAGTTGGCCGTCGAGCGCGAGCCTTCGCATGACTTGTGGCCGGGCATCGCCCAGCGACTCGATCAGGTGGCGCCAGCGCGTTCATTGCGGCGGACGCGGCGACGCAGCCGCTGGACAGGCTGGACGGCGTTGGCGGCTTCCGTGCTGGGTGTTGCCATCGTCACCGGTTTCTGGCCGGGCATGGTCGACTCCCCGTCGCCGCAGCCGTCGTCGGAAGGCATGGTTCGCGTGCCGGTAATGTCGCGATCGCTGCGCATCCAGGAACAGGCAATGACCGCCGAGTACCAGGCGGCGCTGTCCGAGGTTGGTAGCAGCGACCTGCCGCTACCGCTGCAGGCAGCGGCGGCGGAGCTTGATCGCAGCGCCATCCAGATCCGCGAGGCCATCGAGCGCGATCCGCAATCGAGCTTCCTGCTGACGCGCCTGCGCGACGTGTATTCGCAGCGGCTGCGACTATCCCAGCGCGGGCTGTTGACCTGATAACCCCCGAGAACCCGAGTCCCGATCACCAGACAGAAACAGGCAGAGGTAGAACCATGAACAGGAAGACCAGCATTACCGCATTGCTGCTGGCGGGGCTGCTGCCCATCGCGGCACTGGCGGCGACACCCATCGATGAAACGCGCAGCGTCAACCCGGATGCGCGCGTCAGCGTGGAGAACGTCAAGGGGCGCATCAGTGTCACGGCGTGGGATCGCAGCGAAGTCCATATCGGCGGCAGCCTTGGCGACGGCGTCGAAAGGCTGGAGGTCGATGGCGGTGGCGACCACCTCGATATCAAGGTCCGTTATCCGCAGGGCGGCGGCTGGTTCGGTGGTGGCAACAATGCCGGCCCCAGTCGACTGGAGATCAAGGTGCCGCGTGCCGCCGTGCTCGACCTGGAAGGCGTCAGCGCCGACATCGACGTGAGCGGTATCGACAGCGAGGCACTGGAGGCGGAGTCGGTCAGCGGCAACGTATCTGTGGATGCCCGCGTGCGCGACATCAGCGTTTCCAGCGTGAGCGGCGACCTTGATCTGAGCGTCGATGTGCAGGAGTTGAGCCTGGAAACCGTCAGCGGCGACATCACCGCCAAGGGCAACATCACCGGCTCGCTGCGTGCCGAAGTGGTTTCCGGCGACCTTGAGATCGCCGCGGGTGAACTCAAGGAGATCCGGCTGACCACCGTTTCCGGTGACGTCGAACTCCGCGCGGCGCTGGCCGCCTCCGGGCGACTCAGTGCCGAGTCCGTTTCCGGTGACCTCGACCTCCGCTTCCCGGCATCGCTGTCCGCGGAGATCGAAGCGGAGACCTTCAGCGGCGACATCACCTCACCGGTCGGCAAGGTCGAAAAGGCCGGTTTCGGCAACGGTTCCACGCTGGAAGGCCGCGCTGGCTCCGGTTCGGCACGGATCAGCCTGGAAACCTTCTCCGGCGATATCGAGATCAAGCTTCAGTAATACGCGAATGTGTGGCGCCCGCAGCTGACGCCGACCAACCCAACAGCCGCCGCCTTCGGGCGGCGGTCTCTTTTGATCAGTGCCGACGTACCCGCGGGAAGCCTTGGCACTCCAGATGCCGTCAGACGCCGTTGTAGCCCGAGCAAATCGAGACCTGCCGTAGCTACAGCAGTATGGCTACGACAGCAGCGCCAACGACGAAGTGTCGGAATGGCTTCAGAGAACTGTTTCGTTGCGGCGGTTGCGGGCACGGGCCTCAGCGAGGCAGCCAGCGATCAGAGATCCTGCTGGTACTGCACGTAGGGGATGCGGCTCTGCGCCTCATCCAGCGCCTGGGCGTTTTCCTGCGGCCAGGTCTTGTTTCCGCCGCTGACGACGTTCTTGGCGCCGATGGTCAGCGCGGCACGCCACGGCGTCCGCCAGGACAGGCCGATATCGAGTCCGCCCCAGAGCGAGTCGCTGCCGCCGATGTCCGTGACATGGCCGCTGATCCGGCCGCTGAAATCTCCGAAGCCCATGCCGAGGCCTAGACGACCACTGTTCCACTCGCTGGGCATCAGGCTGTCGATCACGCCATGGTCGACCCGGGTGCGACTGACCTGGCCATCCAGACTGAGCCAGCGACGCGAACCGAGATCCAGCAGGCCACGCACGCCGATGCCCTGACTGCGCAGACCGAACTGGCCAAGGGCGTTCTGCTCCCACGAGGGGTAAAGCAGGCCGGTCGAGCCCGTCAGCGGGTTGTTGTCGCTCCACGCCGTCGGCACAGCATTCGACTGCAGCCAGGAAAGACCAAAGCTCAGGTCGAGTCCGTGCTCGGCCAGATCCAGCGACGCGCCAATGTGCTGCTCGGAAGTCTGCTGTCGTGCGAACGGCGACAATGGGTCGGTCTCGCCACCGAGTTCGGCCAGCAGGCAGTGCTGGCTGAGGCTGCTCAGCGTGGTTGCCAGGCCGATGTCTTCATTGCAGAGCAGCGCCATGCCGTTTGAGCGGCTCTGGCCAAGATCCGCGCCCAGCGTCAGGCGATCGTTGCCCTGTACGCGCAGCCCGGCTCCGATTCGCGTACTGCCAAAGATGCTTGCCTTCCGCGACTCGCCCTGCAGCAGGCGTTCCACTGGATTCAACGACGGCGCGCGATCATTGCTGTCGATGAAGAGCAGGGCCTCGATGCGGCCATCGCCGCTACGCAACACCGGCAGCACCTGAGTGCCTGCATCCAGCGATTGGCCACCCCATTGCAGCGTGCGCTGGTTGAAGAGCTCATCGGCGATCAGCGGGCGCTTTAGGTAGAACGGCAGGGCCGAAGTGTTTTCCGGGTCGTTGCCGTTGTCCGACAGCGCGGCATCCGCTGGCCAGATGGCCTGCGCCGTTGCGGCAGCCGGCAACAGCGCAGCGCTCGCCATGAAGGCGAGTGCGACGGCGAGGCTGACTGGGCGCTTGAGCGTGGCGGACACGTTGTCGGACTCCATCAATCCATTAATGAAATCAAAAACTTACGTTAGATCCGAACGATTGACGGTCGGGTCGCGGTACCACTTTGACCCGGAATGCCTGTCACGGGTTCCCCGCGACACCGCAATCGAACGGATAACGGCTACTGCCAGTGTAGCGTGTTGCCGTTGTGGAGGACAGCGAGATCAGTGGTGCGCTGGGTCGGAAAGGTCCACAGTGACGGGGCGGACAAGGCCGTCTTGCCTGCTACACTGCCGGAAAGCAGGCGGGCAGGCGCAGCGCGGCCTGGCCTGTTGGCAGGGGGATGGATGCGCGCCCAGACGGAATCGCAAACGGAAAATACGGAAAGCCGCTCTCCGCTGCTGGATTCGGCCGCCCTAGCGGCGCGCGTGTCGCGCACCGACATGCTGCTGGCTGGCCGTCGTGCCAGCGATCTGCTGACCTCCCTGTCCAAGGGTTTTCGCGAACGTTTCGGCGGCTGCCGCTTTGCCCTGTGGCTGCCCGACGGCGCCGATGACGAGCATGAAACCAAGTGGCTGTCGGCAACGGGTGATGCCCAGTCCTGGTGGCCACGCCAGCCTTTGGCACAGCGCGCCATCGACGAGCGTTCCACCGTACAGGGTGATGGTTCTCCGCTACTGCTCGCAGCACCCCTGTTCGCCGATGGCGGTGTTGTGGCCGCATTGGTCTGCGAGATCGGGGACGCGGAAAGCTCCTCCAACGTCGCTTCACTGGCGCAGAACTGGCTGGCCGACGCCGCCAACCTGCTGATCCAGCGATTGCCTGCCGCGCTTGAGCTGGAGCGGCTGCATCTGGCCGTGCATCGCCTTGCCGATGCCGAACGCCTGCAGCGCGCGCTGTACACGATTGCTGATCTCGCCAACAGCGAGCTGGACATGGACGACATGATGGCGCGCATCCACGCCGTCATCGCCGAGCTGATGTACGCGGAGAACTTCTACATCGCGCTGCTCGACAATGCGAACAGCGATCTGTACTTCCCGTATTTCCGCGACGTCGCCGACCCGGATCCGCCGCCACCGAACGAGCGCTATCCACTGTCCGACTACGAAGGTTCGCTGACGGCATACGTGCTCACCCGTGGCGAGGCGCTGCTGGGGCCATCGCTGGATCTCGCCACCGAGCACGGAACCGCCGGCGGCTATGGCCCGCAGAGCGTCGACTGGCTGGGCGTTCCCATGCGCCATGGTGGTGACGTGATTGGAGCAGTGGTGGTGCAGAGTTACGACGACACGCATCGCTACGACACGCGCAGCCTGGAGTTGCTGACCTTCGTTTCACAGCACATCGCCACGGCCATCGAACGCAAGCGCGCGCATGACATGCTGGAGCGACGCGTTCGCGAGCGCACCACGGAACTGAAGGACGCCAACCGCGCCCTGCAGCTGGAAGTGGAGGAGCGACAGCGCAGCGAGCGCCTGCAGGCGGCGCTGTTCCGCATCGCCGAGCTGGGTTCCACCAGCGACTCGGCCGAGTCGTTCTACCAGGCGGTTCACCGCGTGGTCGGTGAGCTTCTGTACGCCGGCAATTTCTTCATCGCCCTGCTGGGCGAAGGCGGCGACACCATCCAGTTCGCCTATTCGGTTGACGAGTACGATGTCGATCGCGCACCGCGCCAGTTCGGCGCTGGCCTGACCGAATACGTGATCCGGACCGGCAAGCCGCTGCTGGCCGATCGTGAGACCAATCGGCGCCTGCACGAGGCTGGTGAACTGCTCAGTCACGGCGCACGTGCGACCATCTGGCTGGGCGTGCCGCTGATCTGTGACGAGAAGACCGTCGGCTGCCTGGCGGTGCAGAGCTATGACGCCGACCACAACTACACCTCGCGTGACCAGGAGCTGCTGACCTTCGTCAGCTACCACATCGCCAATGCACTGATGCGCAAGCAGGCCGCCGACTCCCTGCGCGAGGCCAATGCCGAGCTGGAGACGCGCGTCAACGAGCGTACCCAGGAGCTGTTCAGCGCCAATCGCGACCTGCGCGAGCAGATCGGTGAACGCGAGCGCATGGAGCGGCAGCTCAAGCATGACGCCCTGCATGACGCGCTGACCGGCCTGCCAAACCGCGCGCACCTGATGAACCGCCTCGAGGATGCCCTGCGTCATTTCCTCGGGCCGGCCAAGCAGGCCTTTGCCGTGCTGTTCCTCGATCTCGACCGCTTCAAGGTGATCAACGATTCGGTGGGCCACCTGATCGGTGACCAGCTGTTGAAGCAGGTCGGCAACCGCATCGCGCGCAGCGTGGAAGGCGATGGTCTGGTGGCCAGGCTCGGTGGCGATGAATTCGCGGTGCTGCTGGAGTCGATCAGTGGACAGGACGAGGCGGAATCCGTCGCGCTGCGCATCATCGACGTGCTGGAACAGCCCGTTCGCGTCGGCGGCAAGGACCTTTATTCATCGACCAGCATCGGTATCGTGCTGGGGCAGTCGCACTACCACACGCCGGAAGAATTGCTGCGTGATGCCGACGTTGCGCTTTATCGCGCCAAGGCCAGTGGTCGCCGTTGTCATGTGGTGTTCGACGAAACCCTGCGCAGGGAAGCGCTGTCGCAGCTTGAGCTGGAGGGCAATCTGCGTCGTGCACTGGCGCGCAACGAGTTCGATGCCGTCTACCAGCCGATCCAGTCCCTGCGCGAGGCGCAAGTCAGCGGTTACGAGGCCTTGATGCGTTGGCACCAGGCCGACGGAACGGTAATGGCGCCGGGCGAGTTCCTGCGCATTGCCGAGGAAACCGGACTTCTGGAGGCCATCGACCTGCAGATCTACGACCGCGTGTTCGAGCAGAGTGGACGCCTGCTGGACGGGGGCGACGGTTTCGTCAGCATCAACGTCGGTGCGCGCCATTTCCGCAACCCGGGTTTCGTGTCCGACATGGCCGACCGCCTGCAGCGCTTCGGTCTGCGGCCCGAGCAGCTGCGCATCGAAGTGACCGAACGCACCCTGCTGGAAGACCCGCTGCAGGTTCGCGACATGCTCAACCAGTTCGACGACCTTGGTGTTTCGCTGGCGCTGGATGATTTTGGTACCGGCTACTCGTCATTGAGCTACCTGCATCAGTTCCCGCTGCACGCGATCAAGCTTGACCGCAGCTTCGTCAGCGCCCTCGGCGACGACGAGCGTGGTAGTGCCGAGGCTGTGCTACGCGCCGTGTGCTCACTGGGCCACTCGCTGGGCATGGAAGTGATCGCCGAAGGCATCGAGACCGATGCCCAGCGGCGTGCGCTGATCGCGCTGGGCTGCGAGTTCGGGCAGGGCTTCCTGATGGCGCGGCCGCAGCCGCTCGGCGAAGTGTTGGCGGCGCGCGGCTGATCCGCTGTCGAAGAGTCAGTGCCGTGTGTCGCTGGCGCCTTCGCTGCCGGCATCCGCCAGCCCGCCGTGGAACAGCTGGGCAATCTCGATGCTGTCGAAACGGTAGCGACGACCACAGAACTGGCAGTCCACCTCGACGTGGCCATCCGTGCCGATGGCGGCCATGGCTTCGGATTCGCCAAGACTCCGCAGCGTGTCGGTGACCCGCTCGCGCGAACAGGTGCAGGCAAAGCGCAGTCCCGCGCGTTCCATCAGCCGCGGTGACTCCTCGTGGAACAGCCGGAACAGCAGCTCCTCGCCATCGCTGGCCAGCAGCTCGTCGCGTCCCAGCGTGTCAAACAGTGCCTGCGCGCGTGGCCAGCCGTCGTCGTCCACCTCGCGCTCCGGTGCCGGTAGCTGCTGGATGAGAAGGCCAGCGGCGCGCTCGCCATCCGCGGCCAGCAGCATGCGGGTCGGCAGCTGCTCCGAACGTTCGAAATAGGTTTCCAGCGCGTGTGACAGATCGGGGCTCTCCAGCGGCACCAGACCCTGGTAGCGGCCACCGCTGGCGAGGTTGCCCGGAATGCCCTCGATGGTGACCGCCATCAGCGATGAGCGACCCTGCTCGCGCAGGTCCAGCGGTGCGGTCAGCGGCGTGCCCGGCGAACTCAGGCGGGCAATGCCGCGGAAACTGCCTTGCCGCGTGCATTCCGCGAACAGTGTCCGCAGCGGCGCTTCGGCATTGAGTTGTAGCGTCAATCGGCCGTCGAATTTGATCTGCGCGCTGATCAGCAATGTCGCGACGCAGGCTTCGCCCAGCAGGTCGCGCACCGGCGCGGCATAGTCGAGGGCGGCGTGGTCGAGCATGTTGCGCCATTGCTCGTCGAGGCGAACATGCACGGCGCGCACGCCGGCGCGGTCGAGCAGGGCGCGGAGCAACGGATCGGAGGTCGGGTCGTCGGTCATCTTTGGGCGTGGTGTGGCAGGGACGTTTGGCTCCGCTTCATCCAGGTGCTTGCCTGTCCGCGACGCTGCGAACACTATCGGGCGCTGCAAGGCCCGACGCAAGCGCGTCGATGCCGCGTTGATCATTTTTCAACAGGACCGTCATGGTTTTTCGCGCCACTTCATCCCGCGCTTGGAGCGCTCCGTGAGTCGCCGCAAGCAGCGCTCGCGCACATCACATCGTCGTGGCTTTCGATGGCGCCGGTGGCTGCTTGTGCTGTTCCTGTTGGGATTTCTCGGCACGGTGCTGCCGGTGCTGCTGCTGCGCTTCGTTGATCCGCCCACTACGGCCTTCATGCTGGCGCGGCAGTGGGAGGCGCGTTCGGCGGGTGATGCGGACTTCAGGCTGGCGCAGCGATGGCAGCCATTGACGCACATCTCGCCACAGCTGGGACTTGCGGTGGTGGCGTCGGAAGACCAGAAATTTCCGCAGCACCACGGTTTCGATGTTGATGCCATCGAGGACGCCATCGAGACGCGCAAGGACGGCGGACGCCTGCGTGGTGCCAGCACGCTGACGCAGCAGCTGGCCAAGAACCTGTTCCTGTGGTCGGGCCGCAGCCTGGTCCGCAAGGGTATGGAGGCCTGGTTCACGCTGCTGATCGAGGCAACCTGGCCGAAGCAGCGCATCCTCGAGGTCTATCTCAACGTGGTCGAGTTCGGTGACGGCGTCTATGGCGCCGAAGCAGCGGCGCAGCGATTCTTCGGCAAACCGGCTTCAGAACTGACGGCGGCGGAATCCGCGCTGCTGGCGGCGACGCTGCCGAATCCGCGCGGATACCACGCCGACAAGCCGGGTCCCTACCTGCGTGAGCGCCAGGCCTGGATCCTCCGCCAGATGCGGCAGCTGGGTGGTCCCGGCTACCTTGGCGACTGAGGCGCGGCAGTCGACGCCGGCCACCAGCGCCGGCGGAGCGCCAGCGCCACGCTGACCAGGGCGATCAGCACCGGTACTTCCACCAGCGGACCGATCACCGTGGTGAAGGCGATCGGCGACGCCAGGCCGAAGGCGGCAATGGCGACGGCGATGGCCAGCTCGAAGTTGTTGCTGGCCGCAGTGAAGGAGAGCGCCACGCCGCGCGGATAGTCGGCGCCAAGGTCACGCGACAGGCGCAGGCTCACAAGGAACATCAGCACGAAGTACAGCGCCAGCGGCAGGGCGATGCGCAGCGCATCCAGCGGCAATGCCAGCACGCTGGCGCCCTTGAGCGCGAACATGGTGAAGATGGTGAACAGCAGCGCGATCAGCGTGATCGGCGCGGTGCGCCGTACGAAAACCAGCTCATACCAGTCCGCGCCTTTGCGCGCGCGCAGCCAGCGCCGGCTGAGATAGCCGGCTGCGAAGGGAATGCCGAGATAGACCAGCACCGCCTTCGCAATGGTCAGGAATGACACATCCACCGCAAAGCCGCGAATGCCCAGCGCATCGGGCAGCACGCTCATGAATATCCAGGCGTACAGCGGGAAGAACAGCAGCTGGAACAGGCTGTTGAAGGCGACCAGTCCGGCCACATAGTCGTTGTCACCACAGGCCAGCTGGTTCCAGACGATCACCATGGCGATGCAGCGGGCGAGGCCAATCAGGATCAGCCCGGCCATGTATTCCGGCGTGTCGCGCAGGAACAGCAACGCCAGGCCGAACATCAGCAGCGGTCCGATCACCCAGTTCTGCAGCAGTGACAGGGCGAGTACACGGCGGTCGGCGAAGACCGTCGGCAGCTTCTCATAGCGCACCCTCGCCAGCGGCGGATACATCATCAGGATCAGGCCCAGCGCGATGGGCAGGCTGATGCCGTCGACGCTCAGTTCTTCCAGTGCGACAGCCAGACCAGGAAACGCCGTGCCGACGACGGCACCTCCGGCCATGGCGGCGAAGATCCACAGGGTGAGCCAGCGATCGAGGAATGACAGGCGCGAAGGTGTTGCCATGGTGTCCAATCGTTTGTGGTGGAAGTTTGTTGTGCGCTTCAGTCGAGGCGTCGCAGCAGGTCGATAACGCGACGCGAGATATCGTCGCGCACGGCGCGGTAGCCGTCGTCGTCCATGTCGCGCGGATCGGCAAGGGCCCAGTCCTCGCGCAGCCGTGCCGGCACCCACGGACAGTTGTCGCCGCAACCCATGGTGATGACTGCATCGAAGTCGATGCCGTCGACGTCACTCAATGGCTGCGAGCGATGGCCGGCAAGATCGATGTCCAGTTCGGCCATGAAGCGGATCGCCTTCGGATTGATCTTTCCGGATGGCCTGGAGCCGGCACTGAAGGCTTCAACCCTGTCCCCGCCATGGTGCCGCGCAAAGGCCTCGGCCATCTGGCTGCGATTGCTGTTCTCCACGCAGACGAACAGGATTTTCCGGCGCATGACGATGACTCAGCCGCAGCAGCGTGCGCCGGTTTCGGCCGCCTTGGCGCTCGTGCCGCAGCAGGGCGCGCTGTCAGTTGTTTCGATGGCTGGACCGCAACAGGCTTCGCTGGCGGCTTGGGCTTCGGCTGCGGCGTCAGCGTGGTAAGTGGTGGCGTCGCCGAGGGTGTGGAAGCTCTCCCAGCGAACGCCCTGCGGATCGACTGCCCAGTACTTGTCCGAGCGCGCGTAGCAGCAGGTGGTGGCGGTTTCGGCCAGCGCGATGGCATCGGCCGCCTGGAGGCGTTCGCCGATCTCGGCCAGTTCTGCGGCTTCGCCGGCCTGCAGTCCCAGATGCGCGATACCGGTGTGCTCGGACTTGCCGCTGGAAATGGCGAAGTTGAGCTGTGGATCGTCGAGCAGCCACTTGGCGTAGTCGGCCTTGCGCACAGTGGGTTCGGTGCCAAAGAGCTGCGAGTAGAAGCCGATGTTGTGCTCGAGGTCGGCAACGTGAACGTGGACGTGGAAGCGCTTCATGGCTTGTCTCCGCAGGCGGCGCCGGGATTGGCGAGACCGCAGCCGGCGCCGGCGCAGCAGTTCTCGGTGAGGTAGTCGATCAGTGCGTTCATGCGCGCGAAATCGGCGAAACAGCAGATGTGGCGACCGTCGCGCCGGTCCTGCACGAGCCCGGCACGGCGCAGCACGTTCAGGTGCGCGCTGAGCGTGGCGCCGGGCAGGTCGAGCTGGTCACGAAGATCGCCCACGCCCAGTCCGTCGGGTCCGGCCTGCACCAGCAGCCGGAAGATCGCCAGTCGGCTGGGTTGGGCCAGGGCGGCGAGCGATGCGAGTGCGGCTTCGGTTTCCATAATTCCAAAAATATCGAAATATTTCACTCTGTCAAGCATCGGCGAGGAATTCCGCCCGCCTTGCTACGATTGCAGCCCAGCCCCGATCTGTCTTGAACATGTCCCGACATCCCGAACGCCTGACGGTAATGGTGCCCGTCTACAACGAAGGCGAAGGCCTGCGTCAGCTGCAGGCGCGCCTGCTCCCGGTGCTGGATGCGCTGGATGGCGTCGACGCCAGCATCCTCTACGTGGACGATGGCAGTCGTGACGACAGCTGGCAGGTGATCGAATCCCTGGCCGGCGAAGACGCTCGCGCCGGAGGGCTGAAGCTCTCGCGCAATTTCGGCAAGGAAATCGCCATGACCGCCGGCCTGGACCATTGCGATGCCGATGCCGATGCCGTGGTGGTGATCGATGCCGATCTGCAGGATCCGCCGGAATTGATTGCCGAGTTCGTTGCCCGATGGCGTGATGGCTATGACGTGGTCTACGGTCGGCGACTGGAGCGTGATGGTGAAAGCTGGTTGAAGCGTTTGACGGCCGCGGGTTTCTACCGCGTCATGTCGCGGCTTTCGGCAACGCCCATTCCTCGCGACACCGGCGATTTCCGCCTCATGTCGCGACGGGCGCTGGATGGCCTGCGCCAGCTGCGCGAGCGTAACCGCTTCATGAAGGGCCTGTTCACCTGGGTCGGCTACCGGCAGTGCGCGGTCGACTATCGTCGCGATCCGCGCCATGCCGGGACCAGCAGCTTCAACTACTGGAAGCTGTGGAATTTCGCGCTGGAAGGCATCACCAGCTTCAGTACCGTGCCGTTGCGTGTGGCGACCTATGTCGGCCTGCTCACCGCCGTGGTGGCGTTCGGTTTCGGTGGCTGGATCATCGCCAAGACGCTGATCTGGGGCGATCCGGTGGCCGGTTATCCGTCGCTGATGAGCGTGATGCTGTTCCTCGGAGGCATGCAGCTGATGGCGCTCGGCGTGATCGGTGAATATCTCGGGCGGCTGTATGGCGAAAGCAAGCAGCGGCCGCTGTATCTCATCGATACGGCGCTGGGTTCGGCAAGTCCGGCGGCCGGTGCTGCCGATCCGCTTCCTCTGGCGGTATCATCCCGATAGGGCGACGCTCGTGTCTGGCGCTGGCTGCCGGACACATACTCGCGTCCCCGCGACCTGTTCCGGACGGAGGGTTTCATGCGCACGGTGAAGCAGCTTCTCGACGAAAAGGGCCACGACGTGGTTTCGGTGGCGCCCGATGCCTCGGTGATCGACGCCCTGCGTCTGATGGCCGAGCACGGCATTGGTGCGCTGGTGGTGCTTGATGGCTCACGCCTGGCCGGGGTGATGTCCGAGCGTGACTATGCGCGCAAGGTTGTCCTGCATGGCCGTTCGTCCGCCGAAACGCGGGTGAAGGACATCATGTCCTCGCAGGTGCACACGGTGATCCCGGACGACACCGTCAATGCCTGCATGCTGCTGATGACCCAGCGCCGCATCCGCCATCTGCCGGTGATGGACGGCGGCGGCGTGGCCGGCATGCTGTCGATCGGCGACCTGGTCAAGGCGGTGATCGCCGACCAGCAGGAAGAAATCTCCCAGTTGCAGCAATACATTGCCGGCTGATCGGTCGACGTGAGTATCCAGGCCATGCCCAGGGTGTCGGGGGGGAGCAGCGAGCGCGAGGCCGACGACCCCGGTGAGGGCGGGGCGACGGTCGTTTCCCTCGCGGCGCCGCGCCCGGATGATCCGTTTGCCGCGCTGATTGCCCGTTTCGGCGCCCGCGTACGCAGCCTGGTCCAGCAACATTGCAAGGGAAATCAAGGTCTTGATGCGGATGATGTGGAGCAGGAAGTCCGTATCCGCCTGTGGAAAACCCTGCAGCGTGACCGGAATGCCGTACTGCCTGCGTCTTATATACAGCGGGTAGTGGTTTCCACCGTGATCGACGCCCTGCGACGCACCCAGGCGCGGCCCATGGAGTCGATCGAGGATGCTGGTGACGAAACCAGCTGGGATCTGCCGCAGGAGGCCGGTCCGCAGCAGCTGGCCAGTCAGCGCCAGCAGATGGACAGCCTTCGCATGGCCCTCGCGGCGTTGCCGGAACGACGGCGACAGCTGGTGAGCCTGAGTCTTCAGGGTTTCGGTCCAAGCGAGGCCGGAGAACTGGTCGGCCTTAGCGCCGACGCCGCGCGCAAGCTGATGGAGCGCGGCATGAAGGATTTGCGCGACCACCTCAAGGCGGCCGCAATGGAGCAGGACGATGACTGAGCATGAAATGACCGATCAGAGCTTGAAATCGCTGTATGCGCGCATGAGTGCCGACGATGCGGGCGAGAGCGCCATCGACGTTGATCGTCTGGCGCGGCTTGCCGCGGGCGAAGTCCATGCCAGCGGCGCGGATGTCGAGTTGCTGGCCAGCAACCCGGCCGCGGCTGCGGCTTATCAGGTTGCGCGTGGTGCGCGTGCCGATGCACATGCCCTGTCGGCGGCGATCGCGCCGAAGCGGCAGGCCGTGCGGCCGGTGCGTCGTCCGGTCTGGCCGGTGGCGCTGGCTGCTTCGGTGGCGCTGTTCGCCGTGCTGTTCGCCGTGCGGCCGGGTCTGACGCCGGTGGCTGACGGTGATGGTGGCGTGGCACACCAGTCGGCAGCAGAGCCCACTCCTCTGTTCAGCGGCAGTTTCGAGCCGCGCATGGCATCCGTGCCGAAGTCCGATCAGGGAGCCATCTTCGGCGGCAGTTTCGACAACGGCTGAAGCTGACAGCTACGATCAAACAGGAAAAGCCCGGCTATAGCCGGGCTTTTTCATTCCCGGTTGGTGATATCAGTCGTTTGCCAGCTTCATGATGGTTTCAGGCTGGATGGCAGCACGAGGAAGTCATCGGTCCTGGGGATATGGTTCATGGCGGCGAGCAGGTCGGCAGGCGGCGCGATCAATCGGCGGGCGCGGATGTCCAGCCATCCACCGAGGCTGGTTACTGTGGCGGACGGTGTGCCGTCCTGGCGGAAGAAGCGATTGCGCAGGTGAAAGCGCGATCCGTCCTCAGACTGGCCGCAGAGTTCCAGTTGCACATCGAAGGATTCCAGCAAGCTGACCTCCCGGAAGTATTCGATCTCGTCGCGACGTACCACTGGACCGAGTCCGAGTTCCGCGAAGCGTGAACCGGGGAAGCCGTGTTCGGAGAAGAACTGCAGGCGGATGTCGGCGGAACGATCCAGATAGGCGGTGTTGCGCATGTGGGAATTGAAGTCCATGTCACCCCAGCCGGCTGTCATCGTCTTGCGATACATGCCTCACTAGCCTCGGTTCGTTCCGCACGGCAGGCGGGCGGCGGGATGCAGGAGAGCGCAACAGAGCAGGCCGGTGAGCAGGAACAGCAGGAAATGCGGATTGAAATCGCGATCCACGAAGGCCCAGAGTCCGAAGGCGACGTAGGTGCCCGCCACCGCGGCCACTGTGGCGGCATTGCAGCCGCCCCCGCTGCGTGACTGCCAGCTTTGCGCCAGCGTCACCAAGCCGAAGCCGGCCATGCAGAACGAACCCCAAAGCCATCCTATGCGCAGGCCGGCTGTCACATCGGTGGCAACGCCGGTGCCCGAAAGGCCTTCGGCCACGGTCGGCCATCCGGCAAAGGCATGCGCCAGCGCCGACAGCAGCATCAACGCGGCGGCGATGAAGCCCAGCAGGTTCCAGCGGTTCATGCGTGTTGCCCCAGGCGACTGAGCCTGTATCGACTCATCAGCGATGTTCCGCGGGGCGAACGCTGCTGTAAAGGCCTGCCCGTGGTATGTCTCAATCCGCCAGTACGCTGTGCGCGTGCTCACGGGTGGCTGAGAAGCGCACGTCCGGCCAGCGCTCTTCGGCCAGCTGCAGGTTGACTCGCGTCGGCGCCAGGTAGACCAACTGGTCGGCAGCATCCAGCGCGAGGTTGACGGCGTTCTTCTCGCGGAACTCTTCCAGCTTCTTGGCGTTGTCGCAGTGCACCCAGCGCGCGGTTGCCACGCTGGCCTGCTGGAAGCTGGCATCCACGCCATACTCATCCTTGAGGCGATAGGCGACCACGTCGAACTGCAGCACGCCGACCGCGCCCAGGATCAGGTCGTTGGACATCAGCGGACGGAAGAACTGCGTCGCGCCTTCTTCACTCAACTGTGCCAGGCCTTTCTGCAGCGCCTTGGTCTTCAGCGGATCGCGCAGCTGCGCGCGACGGAACAGCTCGGGCGCGAAGTTGGGAATGCCGGTGAAGGCCAGCGACTCGCCTTCGGTGAAGGTATCGCCAATCGACACCGTGCCGTGGTTGTGGATACCGACCACGTCGCCCGGGTAGGCGATGCCGGCCAGCTCGCGATCCGACGCCATGAAGCTGAGCGCATTGGCCAGCTTCACCGGCTTGCCGCTGCGTACGTGGAAGGCCTTGCCGGCCGGATCGAAGGTGCCAGAACACACGCGCATGAAGGCCACGCGGTCGCGGTGTTGCGGGTCCATGTTGGCCTGGATCTTGAACACGAAGCCGGTCAGCTTGTCTTCGGCTGGATCGACCTCGCGCGTGGTCGTCGCGCGCGGCTGCGGTGACGGCGCGTGCTTGACGAAGAAATCCAGCAGCAGCTGCACGCCGAAGTTGTTTACCGCCGAGCCGAAGAACACGGGCGTCTGCTCGCCTCGCAGGTAGGCGTCGAGGTCGAAAGTATGCGAGGCGCCTTGCACCAGCTCCAGCTCGTCGCGCAGCTCGGCCAGCGTGGACTCGCCAATGCGCGCGGCCAGCTCCGGATGATCCAGGCCCTTGAGCACGGTCGCGGCCTGGCGCTCGTAGTTCTTGCCGGGATCAAACAGATGCACCTCGTCGTCGACCAGGTGGTAGACGCCCTTGAGACGCTTGCCCATGCCGATTGGCCAGGTGATTGGTGCGCACTGGATCTGCAGCACCGACTCCACCTCGTCCAGTAGCTCGATGGGCTCGCGGCCCTCGCGGTCGAGCTTGTTGATGAAGCTCATGATCGGCGTATCGCGCAGGCGACACACGTCCATCAACTTGATGGTGCGCTCCTCGACGCCCTTGGCGCAGTCGATCACCATCAGCGCGGAATCGACCGCGGTCAGCACGCGGTAGGTGTCTTCCGAGAAGTCGGCGTGGCCTGGCGTGTCGAGCAGATTGACCACGCAGTCGCCATAGGGGAACTGCATCACCGAGCTTGTCACCGAGATGCCGCGCTCCTTTTCCATCGCCATCCAGTCGGAGGTGGCGTGGCGATCGGCCTTTCGGCTCTTCACCGAGCCGGCCATCTGGATCGCACCGCCGAACAGCAGCAGCTTTTCGGTCAGCGTGGTCTTGCCGGCGTCGGGATGCGAAATGATCGCGAACGTGCGACGGCGGCGGGTTTCCTTGAGGTGGCTGGAGTTTGCGTTGACGGCCATGCGAACGGCCGGCGAAGGCCGGCAGGATCGGTAAAAAGGGCGCGAATTATAGCAGCGGCGGGGCGAGTCGCTTAGCGGGACAGCTTCAGCTCGCCGCCAGCCGGGTCGCTCATCCGGAACGGAATGGACTTCAGCGCCATGCCGGCATTCACCTGGATCGCGAAATGCAGGTGCGGGCCGGTTGAATAGCCGGTGTTGCCGGCATGTGCGATGGCCTGTCCGACCGAGACACGCTGGCCGGCGCGGACCAGCATGGAATCGGTCTGCAGGTGCGCATAGACCGCCATGCTGCCGTCATCGTGCAGGATGCGCACGTAGTTGGCGCGGGTGGCGTACTTCTCCATGTCCAGGCCGGCGCCCTCGAAATCGTCCTCGACCTGCATCACCAGGCCGCCGCGCGCGGCCAGCACCGGCTCGCCTTCGTCGACATTGATGTCGATGGCGTAACGCGCCTGCTCGTCGTGGTGGCTGAAGGCGCCGTCGAAGCCCTGGTCGATGCGCCAGCCGCTGCCGGGCGATACCGGCAGCGCGTAGGCAACGTCCTGTGGCTGGGCTTGCGGGTCGCCGGGAACGCCGGTCATGCCCAGTTCGAAGTCGCCGCCATTGCTGCCGCCGCCGACGTGGAACTGCGCCAGCTCGGTTTCGCGCTGGCCGGGAATGACCTGGGTCAGGGGCAGGGCCGGGTCTGCGATGATGTTGCGGGCGCTGCTGAACACCAGCTCCACCTCGACCGGACCATGCAGCCGATTGAAGGCCAGCGCGCGGCGCGACTCGCCGCTGCCATCCAGACGCAGGGTGACGAACTGCTGGCTTTCGGCGCGGTAGTGCAGCGTCTCCACCAGTTCAGGCGCTTTGCCGGCAGGCGGACGGTCCGAATAGTGGGTGACGCCGTTCTCGTCAACGTGCTTGTAGACCTTGCCGGCCTGTAGGGGGGCGCTGCTGGTGGTTGTCAGCGCAAACACCAGCGCGATCTGGAAAGTCCGGATTCGCATCCGCTTATTCTTGGGGCGTGCCGCGGCCGGCGCAAGCCGGCTGGTGCTATCGGCAGGCCGGATCGAGACGCAGTTCTCGGGCGATGTCGCGCCAGTCGATGGCGACGAGGCGGTTGCCCTGTCGGGCGAACAGCAGTCCACTGGGGAAAGCTGGCGACTTGCCGTTCTGGAACCAGAGGCTGTCCACCGTGCCGCTGCCGAGCGTGAAGGCGCCAATGGGACGCAGG
Organism: Rhodanobacteraceae bacterium; assembly: GCA_024233975.1. Taxonomy (GTDB): domain Bacteria; phylum Pseudomonadota; class Gammaproteobacteria; order Xanthomonadales; family Xanthomonadaceae; genus JACKOX01. The sequence continues at coordinate 194,099 of JACKOX010000001.1, read as the reverse complement.
CTCGCGCGATCCATCACCAGTAACGGGGAGTTCGCGTCCTCGTCACCGCCGGAGTCGCTGGCTAGCCAGTGGCCGCCGCCGCTGTCACAGGCGCGCAGGGCGATATCGGCCGGACCCCTTCGGAACAGTTCCTGGCCGAGACTGGCGTTGCGGTACTTCCCGGCGAAGCCGTAGACGCGATAGCCGCTGTCGTGCCCGCGATCACGTTCGCCGATCAGCAGGTGGTCGTAGAAGGCATCGCCACCGAGCGCGCCCATGCGGCGGACCACGCCATCGCCACTGGTCTCGCCGATCTGGCCAACGCGTTCCGCGGAGACGCTTTCCGGCGCCGCATTGGCGTCGCGATGCAGCGTGACGAGGTAGCTCTTCACGCGGCGATTCAGATCACGATCCGGCGGCACGTTGCCGTCGTTGTCATAGTCGTCACCGACATACAGCAGGTAGCTGTCGACATCGGCCTGGCGGGCGAACAGGCTGGTGGGCTGGATCAGCCCGCCTTCGCCCACCGTGCCCAGTGGCTGCAGTGCTGGTAGCGCGAAGGCCTGCACGCGGCGGCTGTCCCGCTCGACCACGAACAGCAGATCATCGATGGCGAACAGGGCGGTCGGCGTCGACAGTCCGCTGCCCGTATCGAGTGGCACGGGCTCGCCACTGGCGCCGTCAAAGGCCAGCACCCGACCGTTGTCGGTATCGGCCACGTAGACGCGAAGGCTGCCGGTGGCGTCGCTCCAGGCGGCAATGGCCGATGACGCATCCGAAGCCGTGATGTTCCGTGTCCAGACCGGGTTCAGCGTCGCCGGCGAACGGATCTGCTTCGCCACTTCCGCGCTGGGTGACAGGTCGCGATAGGCTGCGTTCGCCGTGGCGGCGGAGAGCAGTAGGGCGAGAGCGAAGACGGGAAGCGTGAAGCGGCGACGTGGCATGGGTAGTCCGTAGGCGTGAGGTTTGCCGGCTTGGCGCGCGGCATGGGCATGGCCTGTCATCGCGACTTCGACAACCAAGTCACGGCAGGTTGGGCGGGGCAGATGAAGTGCTCGTGATTGAAATATGACAGTCGCGTGACACCGCGATGGGCATCACGGATTCGCCAGAATCGGACGGAATCCCGCAGCTAGCCGTGCTGGAAGTCCGCGAGTTCGTCCGGTATCTCGTCGAGGCCGGCTTCTGGATTGTTGAAGGTTTCGAGGTCGAGTTCGCCTTCGCTCTTTGCCACCACGCAGGTGACCATTGCGTCACCGGTGATGTTGACCGCGGTGCGCGTCATATCGAGCAGACGATCCACGCCCAGCACCAGGCCGATGGCCTCCACCGGCAGGCCGACCTGGGTCAGCACGCCGGCCAGCATCACCAGGCCGACGCCGGGCACGCCCGCCGTGCCGATCGACGCCAGCGTGGCCATCAGCACGACGGTCATCAGCTGGATGGCGGTCAGCTCATGGTTGTAGGCGTTGGCGATGAACACCGTGGCCACGCCCTGCATGATTGCCGTGCCGTCCATGTTGATGGTTGCGCCCAGCGGGATGGTGAAGCTGGACACCGAATTGCTGGCGCCCAGGCGCTTCTCGACGCTGTGCAGGGTCACCGGCAGCGTGGCATTGGAGCTGGCCGTGCTGAAGGCAAACAGCATGGCCGGGCGCATCTTGCGCAGGAAGATCAGCGGATTCACCCGTGCCAGCGTGGTCAGCAGGATCGGATAGGTGACCAGTGCGTGCAGCAGCAGCACGCCGAGCACGATGAAGAAATACAGCAGCAGTCCCTTGAATTTTTCGAGACCGAAAATGGCGGCAGTGGTCGCAATCAGCGCGAAGACGCCATACGGCGCCAGCGCCATCAGGATGCCGACGAGGCGCATCACCACTTCGTTGACCGATTCAAAAAATGCCTGAACCGGCTTGCCCTTGCGGCCGGCGAGGCTGATCGACAGGCCAAACAGGATCGAGAACACGATGATCTGCAGCATGTTGCCTTCGGCCATCGCGGCCACCGGGTTTTCCGGCACCATGCCGATGATGATTTCCGACAGCGGCTTGGCCGCGTCGACGTGCTTGTTCGCTTCGCTGAGGTCGGCGCCGACGCCGGGATTGAACAGCAATGCAACCAGCAGGGCGGTGGTGACGGCCAGCGCCGTGGTGCCGAGGTACATCAGCAGAGACTTGCCGCCGACGCGTCCGAGTCGCGCCGGGTTGTCCAGCGCGCTGGTACCGCAGACCAGCGACACGAACACCAGCGGCACCACCAGCATCTTGAGCGAGGCCACGAAGATCTTGCCGACGATTTCAAACAGGCCGGTGACGATAAGGGTCCAGGCCGTGCTGTCGGCGGGGAGGAAGCTGTTGATCAGCGTGCCGACGATCAGGCCTAGGGCCATGCCGATCAGTATCTTGACGGTCAGGCTCATCCCGCCGGGCTTGTTCGCTTGGGTCATCACTAGAGGCTCCTCCCTTTGCGGGGCAGCCTACCGGATGCGTCGATGCGCGTGAAGGAAACGACCGCTACCTACATCTCGATCAGCATTCGATGACATTGACGGCGAGGCCGCCGCGCGAGGTTTCCTTGTACTTGTCGCGCATGTCGCGGCCGGTGTCGCGCATGGTCTTGATCACCTTGTCGAGGCTGACGCGGTGCTTCCCGTCGCCGCGCAGCGCCATGCGCGAGGCGTTGATCGCCTTCACCGCGCCCATCGCGTTGCGTTCGATGCAGGGAATCTGAACCAGGCCGGCAATCGGGTCGCAGGTGAGACCGAGGTTGTGCTCCATGCCGATCTCGGCGGCGTTCTCAATCTGCCCAAGGCTGCCGCCCAGCGCGGCGGTCAGCCCGCCCGCCGCCATCGAACAGGCCACGCCGACCTCGCCCTGGCAACCGACCTCGGCGCCGGAGATTGACGCGTTCTCCTTGTACAGGATGCCGATGGCGGCGGCAGTGAGCAGGAAATCCTGCGCGCCCAGCTTGCTGCTGCCGGGACAGAAACGGTCGTAGTAGCGCAGCACCGCAGGGATGATGCCGGCCGCACCATTGGTGGGCGCAGTGACCACGCGCCCGCCAGCGGCGTTCTCCTCGTTGACCGCCAGCGCGTAGAGATTGACCCAGTCGAGCACGGTCAGCGGGTCGCGCATCGCGGACTCGGGGCGTTCGTTCAGCTCACGCGCCATCGCCGGCGCGCGGCGTGCCACATGCAGGCCGCCCGGCAGCGTGCCTTCGGCGCGGATGCCGCGCTCGACGCAGCCCTGCATCGCCTCCCAAATGGCGTCGAGGCCGTTGTTGATTTCGTTGTCGCTGCGCCATGCCCGTTCGTTCTCGCGCATCAGCTGCGCGATCGTGATCCCGCGTTCCTTGCAGCGCGCAATCAGCCCGTCACCACTGTTGAACGGATGTGCCAGTTTCGTGGTGTCGGCGACGATACGATCCGACGCCGCTTCGTCCGGATTCACCACGAAACCGCCCCCTACCGAGTAGTACTCGCGCTGCGCCAGCTCGTTGCTGTCGGCATCAAAGGCGAAAAAGCGCATGCCGTTGCTGTGGTAGGGCAGCTTTTGGCGCTTGTTCCAGATGAGGTCGCGCTTCTCGTCGAAGTCGATGGTGTGCTTGCCGATCAGCTCGATGCGACCACTGTCGCGGATGCGGGCAAGGATGCCGTCGATGGCGTCGGGGTCAACCCGATCCGGCCATTCGCCGGAAAGCCCGAGCAGTACCGCCTTGTCGGTGCCGTGACCGCGGCCGGTCAGCGCCAGCGAGCCGAACAGCTCGGCGCGCACGCGGGCGACCTGATTCAGGCGGCCTTCCTCGTCCAACCAGCGCTCCACAAAGCGCGCTGCAGCGCGCATTGGCCCCACCGTATGCGAGGACGACGGGCCAACGCCGATCTTGAAGATGTCGAAAAAGCTGACGGCCACGGAGGCTCCGGGTCAGGTAGCGAATCCCCGTATTCTATGCCTCCTCCCACACCATGCCGAGCCGTATGCGCCTGACCTTATTCCAACGCGACGAATGCCAGCTCTGCGACGAAGCGCTTGCCGTGCTCGCCGAAGCCGGCACGCCCGATTTCGAGAGCGTGTGGATCGATGGCGATGACGAGATGGAAGCGCGCTATGGCATCCGCGTGCCAGTGTTGCGTGACGAGGAAACTGGACGTGAGCTGGCGTGGCCGTTTGATGCGGAGCTGCTTTCAAACTGGTTGAGAAGCTGACAATCCGTCCATTCGCTGTTTGATGAACAGGACGATTTCTCTTGCAGCCTCGTCGGGTCGAATATGCAGGAGCGCATGCGGCCCAGGGATCGCTTTCAGCGTGCAGTTTGAGGACTTTTCGAAAATCAGCCTTCCCGCCGATACAGGGACCAGCTGATCACCTTTTGCCCGCAGATAGAGCGTCGGAGCCTGAATGCAGCCGAGTTTGGCCAATTCATCCACAGTTGATACCGCCGCGATACGATGCCCCAGGACTTTTGTGTTCAGCTGAGTCATGACCTGCTTGAAGGCTCCTCGAATGGTTGAGTCGCCATGCAAGCCGAACAGCAGCGTCGCTTGTAGTCGGCTTGGGACCAGTGAAAGCGGAATCCACGTCGCGAACTGTGTCAGCAGTGGCCGTGGTGTGCATGCAAACGTGCAACAAAGAATCAGGCCGACGAGGCCGTTCGGCTGTTCGGCTGCCAGGCGAATCGCGATGGGGCCGGAAAACGAATAGCCAAGCAGGAAGAATGGCCGACCTTCTGGCAATTGCCCTTGCATGGCGTCGGTCAGCTCGTCGTAACCCAGCGCGCGATCATCGGGCAAGTCGATCAGCTGTACGTCGGCGAACGGTTGCATCGCCTCGGCAAAGCAGCCCAGCAGCCTGGCCGCACCATCCATGCCCGGAAGGACGACGACCACAGGGCGCATCGTCCAGCCCTTCAGTCGTCAGTCGAAGTCAGCCGCGCGACGATGCTTTCCAGTTCCGCGACACGCAGCTCCAGCTCATCGATGCGCGCGGCGGCGCCACGTGACGATGGCGATTCGCTGCTGGCGACCGGTAGTGCGCTGATATCCGGCTCGCCGCAAAGGCAGTGCGCGTAGCGGTCTTCGCGCTGGCCGGGGCCGCGAGGAATACGAATAACCAATGACGGTTCACGCTGAGACAGTCGATCCAGCGCGTGATGCACCGCATCGGCGCCATCGAAGCGATGCAGGCGTTCGCTGCGGCCGAGCAGTTCGCCTGCGGTTTGCGGGCCGCGGAGCATCAGCAGCGTGAGCACGGCTTGCTGGTCGCGGGTCAGGCTGTAGCGCTCGCTGACGCGGTGCTCAAAGCGGTCCGCGCGTGAGCCAAACACGGTTTTCACCAGCCCGCGCGTTTCCAGCTGGCGCAGCGCGTGACCGATCTGCCCGGCCTCCAGGTTCATCACCGGATCGCGGCTGGTTTTCTGGTTGCAGGCGGTGAGGATGGCGTTCTGGGTCAGCGGATACTGTTCGGGCGTGGTCGATTCCTTCTCCACCAGGCAGCCGAGGATGCGCGCCTCGGTTGTGGTCAGCTGCAGTTCGCCGAGTCCGTTGTCGGTGTCATGGCGTTCGGAAGCGTTGTGATCGTCGGTCATGCGAGGCTCCGGTCAGTGCAGCAATCAATGCAAGAGGACAAGCGTGGCGAGGCCAAGGAAGGCGAGGAAGCCGATGACGTCGGTGACCGTGGTCAGCACCACGCCGCCGGCCAGCGCCGGGTCGATGGCCATGCGCTTCAGGATCAGCGGAATCAGCACGCCAGCCAGCGCGGCAGCTATCAGGTTGATCACCATGGCCGCGGCAATGACCACGCCGATGCCGGGATCCTGGAACCAGGCCCAGGAAGCGAGGCCGACCACGATTGCCCACATCAGGCCATTGAGCACGCCGACCAGCAGCTCCTTCATCAGCAGCGCACTGGCATTGCTGGAGCCGACTTGCCCGAGCGCGAGGCCACGTACCATCAGCGTCAGCGTCTGCGTGCCGGCGATGCCGCCCATGCTGGCGACGATGGGCATCAGCACGGCCAGAGCGACGATCTGCTCCAGCGTCGCCTCAAAGCGGCCGATCACCCAGCTGGCGAGGAAGGCGGTCAGCAGGTTGATGCCCAGCCACAGTGCGCGACGACGCGCGGCACGCGGCACCGGACTGAACAGATCCTCGTCTTCATCAAGACCGGCGGCACCCAACGCCTGGTGCTCGGCCTGCTCGCGGATGATGTCGACCACGTCATCAATGGTGATGCGACCCATGAGTATGTTGTTGTCATCGACGACCGGCGCACTGACCCAGTCGTAGTTCTCGAACTGCGTCGCCACGCCGGCCGATGTGGTACTGACGTGGATGGCCGGTTGTTCGCCGTCGATCAGTTCGTTGATCGGCGTCGACGGGTCGGCGGTCACCAGCGTCGCCAACGAAAGACGCCCAAGGTATTGATGGCGACGGCTGACCACGAACAGGTGGTCGGTGTTGTCCGGCAGTTCGCCGCGAAGCCGCAGATAGCGAAGAACCACGTCCACGGTGACGTCGGTGCGCACCGTGATCACGTCCGGGTTCATCAGTCGGCCGGCGGTGTCCTCCGGATAGGACAGCGCCTGCTCAAGTCGTTCGCGGTTCTCGCGATCCATCGACTTGAGCACTTCGTCGATGACGGTACCTGGCAGGTCGTCGACCAGTTCGGCGAGGTCGTCGATGTCCAGCGACTCGGCCGCGGCGACGATTTCCTCGGGATCCATGCCGGCGAGCAGGCTTTCGCGCACCTCGTCGCCGACGTGGACCAGCACCTCGCCGTCGTCTTCCGGATCGACCAGGCCCCAGACGATCTCGCGCTTGGCCGGCGGCAGCGACTCCAGCAGGTTGCCGATCTCGGCCGGCGACAGCGTGTTGACCAGCCGCCGAACCGGCCCATGACGGCCCGACTCCAGCGCTTCGGTGAGCAGCTTGAGTTGCCGTGCGGACTTGTCGTGGCGGTTGCGGTCGGACATGCGCGCCTCCGGGGAATCGCGCGCATTATCGCTAATGCGGCCGATTTTGTCGGCGCGCGCGAGAATCGATGCCGAATGACTGGCTAGTGCGAAGCCGCGTCGTTCGAGGCGTCGATGGCTGTCAGCTCGCCGAACAGCAATGGATACAGGCGCGGTTCCAGCCATTCCGCGAACGCTTCGCGACCGGCGGCGTTCTGGTGGTAGAAGTCGGCGAAGTAGCGGCAGTCCGTACCGTCTTCAGTATCCAGAGCGTCGGTGCCGTCAACTACGCGGATCGTGCCGTCATCCACCAGCGGTCGGAGGATTTCCAGCGCCCAGTCGTGCTGCCCCTTGGGCAAGGTATGGTTTTTCCAGATGCCGGTAGTCGGCATCAACACGACCACGGGTGGCTGCGGCCAAGCCAGGCCACGCAGGCGATCACGGATCAGGTCGCGCGCGCGGCGCATGCTGTCGGGCAGGCGATCGTCACGCGGGTAGCGGTTCAAATCCTGGCGTTGACCGCCATTCGCGTTGAGCTGCCGGCACTGCCCGGCTAGTCGCTGCAGGGTCGGGTCCGCGCTGTTGGCGACGGCTTCGCAGGCAGCGGGATCGTTCACGCCGATGGCGCACATGTCTCCGTCAAGCGTGGGGTTTTCCTGCAGCACTGCTACCGGATCGCGTTTGGCTGCGCTGCGAAGTGCCTTGCGGCGCTGCTTGGGGTGACGCAGCAGATCCTGTACATCTCCACGCCAGGCGAAGAGCGAGGAATAGGCGCCCCAAGTATCGACGTCGTGCCAGTTGAAAGCCACGCTACGCTTGATTTCCGCCGTGTCGTGCCAAGTTCGCAGCGGAGTGACGATACCGAGCTCGTAGTCGCCGTTGCCGGCATAACTGAAGTCCTGGATGGACAGCGCCACGATGCCGCCCTGGATCTCAGGATGGTGCCGCTGTAGCCAGCGGCCGAGCACGCCAACTGTCATCCAGTGCGTGCCGGGCATGCTGGCGTTGGCGTAATTGATGCCATGTTCTGCAGCATCGAGTGTGAGCTGCTCATGATCAATGCCGAACTCTGGCCGCGAACTGCCGATTGTGACGAGGCCAATCTTCGCGAAGTCTGAAGCAGACAGCGCTTGTTTCAGTTCAATGCTGCTGCCGGCGTGACTGGATGGCTTGGCGATCGGTTCCCAGATGCCCAGCCGGAACAGCCCTTCCACCAGCAGCACCAGAAGCAGCGGTGACAGGAATTTCAGCAATGTGCGAAGGCTGGGCATTTCAGACCGTCGTGATCAGAACTGGAAGTAGATGAAGGGGGCGCTGTGCTCTGGCGTGAACCAGATCAGCACGAGGATCAGGGCGGCCATCGACAGGGCGAAAGCGGGAGTACCGCTTTTCATCAGCCGGGTCTTGGTGCCGGACAGGCCGCCGAGCAGGTGCGCGAACATCAGCGCCGACAGCAGCAGTACCAGCCACAGGTGCCGGTCGGCGCTAAAGCCCTGCGACAGCGGATCCCCGAGGTGACCGATCAGCTGCAGGCTGGCATCCAGCGTGGCGGCGCGGAAGAAGATCCACGCCAGGCAGACCATGTGGAACACGATGATCCAGCGCAGGACGGTGGCGGTGCGTGCATCAGAGCGCCACAGCCGGAAGCGCATCAATACGGCGCGCTCAAAGGCCAGATAACCGCCATGCAGGCCGCCCCAGATCACGAAGTTCCAGCTGGCGCCGTGCCACAGGCCGCCCAGCAGCATGGTCAGCATCAGGTTGATGTAGGTGCGGACCTTGCCGCGGCGGTTGCCGCCCAGCGAGATGTACAGGTAGTCGCGCAGCCAGCGTGACAGGGTCATGTGCCAGCGCCGCCAGAAATCCTGGAAGCTGCTGGCGACGTAGGGATAGTTGAAGTTCTGTGGGAAGCGGAAGCCCAGCAGCAGGGCGACGCCGATGGCGATGTCGGTGTAGCCGGAGAAGTCGCAGTAGATCTGGAAGGCGAAGGCGTAGGTGGCCAGCAGCACGTCCCAGAAGCCCTGTGATGCCGGATTGTCGAACACCGGATCGACGACGCTGGCGAGGCCGTCGGCGAACACCATTTTCTTCACCAGGCCGAAGACGATCAGCACGATGCCGCGCTGGAAGCGCTCGGCGTCGAGGCGGCGGTCGCCATCCAGTTCCTTGAAGAATTCACCGTCACGGACGATGGGGCCTGCCACCAGCTGCGGGAAGAAGGCGACGAACAGCGCGTAGTCGAGCAGGCTGCGCCGTGGCGGGCTGTCACCGCGATAGACGTCGATCGTGTAGGACAGGCTCTGGAAGGTGTAGAACGAAATGCCCACCGGCAGCAGCACGTCCACCGCGCCAAACTGCCAGTCGAAGCCCAGCCAGCCGCTGGCGGCGTTCCAGTTGAGGATCAGCCAGTTCGCGTACTTGAAGAAGGCCAGCAGGCCGAGATTGGCGACCAGGCTGATGGTCATCAGCGTGCGCCGCCGCATCGGGCGCACCTTCACCAGGCCAAGGCCGATGCTGTAGTCGAGCAGCGTGGACGCGACGATCAGCGCGAGGTAGGTCCAGTTCCACTGGCCGTAGAACCAGTAGCTCGCCGCCAGCAGCATCCATTTCTGCGCGCGCGGCCACGGGCGCAGGCCCTGGTTGAGGCCGAACACCACGAGGAAGAACAGCAGGAAGTCGAGGGAATTGAAGAGCACCGCGGATCCGCGCGCCGGACAAGCCGCGCATTATCCCGGCGGCAGGGCTTTGCCGCAAAAGCGTGGCCGTGAACGCGGGTGCCGGTGGACCATGACTTCTTTCCTTTGTTGTTTAGGAGAAGGAAGCCTATTCTTGCCTAAACGATTTAGGTCAGTCGCCCAAAAAGGGATTGATCCCCGGTGGCGGCCGCCCAGGAGGCAGACATGGCAACGAAGCATCCGACACCCAGCAGCGCGGCAATCATGCCCGGTACGCTGGAACTGCTGGCATTGAAGGCGATCTCGCTGGGACGCGAGCACGGCTACGGCGTGCTGCTGCGCATCCAGCAGGCTTCCGCCGGCGTGCTTCTGGTGGAGCAGGGTGCGCTGTATCCGGCGTTGGCGCGGCTGGAGCGTCAGGGTCTGGTCACCAGCGAGTGGGGCGTTTCCGGGAACAATCGCCGCGCCAAGTTCTACACCCTCACCGCGGCGGGCGGTCAGCGGCTGAAGGCTGACACGGCGGACTGGCAGCGCCTGGTCGAAGCCATGCATCGCGTACTGGATACGCGTTCGCTGGAGGCCATACCATGCTGAATCGACTCCGCGAATGGTGGTCCGTGCTGTCCGGCCGCGATGTCGTGAACCACGAACTGGATGAGGAACTGGCCTTTCATCGCGATGCACGTCGTGACGACCTGATCCGCGAAGGCCTGTCGCCCGAAGTGGCAGAACGACAGGCGCGGATCGAGCTGGGCATGACCGAAACCCATCGACAGGCTTATCGGGAAGCACGCGGCTTCGCATGGCTGGATCGACTGGGCGGCGATCTCCGCTACGGCTTCCGCAGCCTGCGCCAGCGGCCGGGATTCAGCCTGTCGGTGGTGCTGATCCTTGGCCTTGCCATCGCCGTAAACACGGTGTTGTTCTCGATCTACAGCGCCTACGTGCTGCAGCCGCCGAAGGTGGCGGTGGCGGATCGGCTAGTGGACATCACCCTGTATTCCGAGGACGGCCGCAGCCGCAACTGGCTGCAGGACGAGGAACTGCAGCGCCTGCAGCCGGTTCTGGATTCGGTGCTGCAATCGACACTGGCGCGACGCGAATTCGGCGTCCCGGTCACCACGCCAATGACGTCGAATGCGCGCAAGGCGATGGTGTTTGCGCAGATCGTGGAGCCGGACTTCTTCCGCGTGTTGGGCGCGAAGCCAGCCATGGGGCGCGTGTTTGCGCCCGGCGAGGGCCAGGTCGAAGGTCGCGATCCGCTGCTGGTGCTCAGTGACTCCGGTTGGCGCAGCCTCGCGGGTGCCGACCCCGCGGTGATTGGCAAGCCCATCACGTTGAATGGCCAGCAGTACACGGTGATTGGCGTGATGCCGGCGGACTTCGGCGGCATTGACGTGATCCTGCCGGCGTTCTGGGCGCCGCGTTCGATGAGCGGGCAGCTGCTCGGCGCACCGGGCGGCATGCAGCCGCGGCCATGGATGATCACCGGCGTGCTGGCGCCCGGCGTGCGGCCTGAGCAGGTCGCGGCACGGCTCACCACCGCGCTCGGCAATCTGGACCAGTCCAACGAAGTTGGCGAGCGATTCCGCGATGCGACCGTGGCGCCGCGCACCTCGCGCCTGGATGCCGGTGATGCCGAGGCGATGAAGGTCGCGGCATGGCCGATCTTCGCGGCGTTCGCGCTGGTTCTGCTGGTGGCCTGTGCCAACCTTGCCAATCTGTTCCTGGCCCGCGCCACGGCACGCCGCAACGAACTGGCGATTCGCCTGTCGCTGGGCGCATCGCGAGGCCGCGTGGTCTCACAGTTGCTTACCGAAAGCCTGCTGCTGGCGCTGGCGGCCGCCGTTCTCGCCTGTGCGATCACGACGTTGGCAGTGGAGCCGCTGCATCGGCTGGTGTTCGGCATGGTGTTGCGCTTCGGCATGGATATTGGCGCGGTCAGCGCGGACTGGCGTGCCTTCGCCTATGCGGTACTGCTGGCGATGCTGGCGGCCGTCACGTTTGGCCTGATTCCGGCCTTGCAGGCGACGCGTGGCGATCTTGCCGGTGGCGTGCGCCGCGATGGCCATGCATTTGGTGGCCGGTTGCCTTCGCACCGACTGCGCGGCGTGCTGATGACCGCGCAGATCGCCAGCAGCCTGTTGTTGCTCGTTGTGGCCGGACTGATCGTGGACAACGCACGGCTGGCTGATGATCTCGATGCGGGTTACGACCTCGATCGTGTCGTGCACCTGCGCTACCAGTCGCCGAATCCGACGCTGCTGCAGCGGTTGCGTGAGGAGCCCGGCGTGCGCGACCTGTCCGTGGTGGCGAACGCGCCGCTGATGGGTGTGCTGGCACGGCAAGGTGTCGGCATCGATGGCCGCACCGAGGTGGTGGGCAGCATGCAGACCGACGAGCACTACTTCGACACGCTGGGTATCCAGCTGCTGGAGGGACGCGGTTTTAGCAGACAGGAATCCGAGGATGGCGCCGACGTCGCCGTGCTCAGCGCGGCTACGGCGGCACGCTGGTTCCCCGGTCGTTCACCATTGGGCGCGGAGCTCGAGATCGTTCCCGGCCGTGGCGACGACTCGCCGCCACGCCATGTGCGCGTGATCGGCGTGGCACCTGACGTGGTGTCGCAGTTCTTCTTCCAGGGACGCGACCACAGCCTCGTCTATCTGCCGCAGGCCGATGGCGATCAACTACTGGTGGCGATTGATCGTCCGGTGGGCCAGATGGCATCGCGCCTGAGTGACCTCTGCGTCGATGCCGGCGGCTTCTGCGAGCCGAATACCTTGCGTGAACAGATCGGCATCCAGCGCATGCCTTTCGCCGTGGCCAGCCAGGTCGCGGTGGTGCTGGGCGTTCTCGCGCTGCTGATCAGCTGCGTGGGTCTGTATGGCGTGGTCAGCTATCTGATCGCGCGTCGGACGCGTGAAATCGGCGTGCGCATCGCGCTGGGTGCACAGCCCGGCAGCGTGCTGCGTTTCGTGCTGGGCGGAGCGTTGCGCCAGGTGCTGATCGGCATGGCCATCGCCCTGCCGCTGTGCCTGCTGCTGTCCTTCGCCCTGTCACGACTGATGCCGACACTGTCGCTGTTCGGCTTCAACGCCTACGTGCTGACGCCGGCGATGTTGCTCGGCATCGCCTTGCTGGCCACGTTGCGACCAGCCTGGCGGGCCACGGCGATCAGCCCGATGCGTGCGCTGCGCGAGGAGTGATAAGAACGCGCCCTTTTGGGTGTCGTGTCAGGGAGAAGCTCTGTTGGCCATGGCACCGGATTCCCGCGGCGGTGAGGCTCCAGCTCGGCTGGTAAAACGACGACCTAGCGCAATGGCCGGTTTCTCGATCAGTCTCCACGAAAAAACAGCGCAAAGGAGAGCCATCGGCCATGCAAGTAGCGTGATCATGGAGGGTGCGGGGTCTGCCAGCCAGTAGATCACTACTTGCTGCATCGGAAAGCCCCAGAGATAGATGCCATAGGAAAAGTCGCCGAAACGGTTGTAAAAGCCCAGCGACGTCAAGCGATACGCGAATAGCAAGCACAGATAACAAAGCGCCAGCGCGAATAGATACACATAGCTCTGGTCACGGCTAAGCCTTGCAATGGCGGATGCGATAGTCAAGGCAATGCCAATCCACAGGTTTAGGGGCAGGCGTTCACGAAACGTCCACGTCAGGACTCCAAGTGCAAAGTAGCCAATCAACGGTTTCGCGATCTTCATATTCACGAGAGGAATCGGACTATCCCAGAGCAGCACTAACGTATAGCCAGCCCCCAGAAAGATTGCAGTTCGCCAGCGTCTTGAGAGCACTCCCGTGACTCCCAGTATGGCGAGGAGTGTGTAGGCGCGAACTTCAGCAGGCAACGTCCAGAGCGAGCCGTTCACAGACTCGCGGGGATGATCCAGGAAAACGCCAGGAAGGCCGGGCTGCAGTCTTTCAGTGAACGAGAGGTTGTGGAATATGTAGCTCCAAGTCTGCCCGTCACGAAAATACGTCGCGGCATCCAACTGGCTCACTGCGGGGCCAATCAGGAGCGCGCACCCAATCAGGCAAACGGCATATGCAGGCACGACGCGGAACAGACGAGCCGTTAGAAATGCGCGCAGGTCATGCCGGCGCTGCCAGCTGCCGGTGACCAGGAAGCCGCTGATGAAGAAGAAGACATAGACCGCAATGCTGCCTGCGTAGATGCCGAACAGATCGGTTACCAGATCGCGTCCGACTTTGATTGGCGATAAGGCATAGCTATGAGCGTAGATCACCAGTGACGCTGCCAGCATGCGTAGCAGCAGAAGATTGTCGCCACCCCTGCCCATAGTGTCCTGCAGACTACGATAGCGCGGTTTAGCCGACGAAGTGACCGGTGCCGGCGTCGCGATTGGTGTGCCGACACGACGGAATGACAGCCACGCGGCGACTGAGGCAAGTATCACGAAGGCAATCTGAAAGGCATCCATGCAGGCAGGCGAACCTGGGTGACAGTGGGGCAGGGCGAGGCGTCATCCTACCCGCAGTGGGTCCGGTGTTGCCTGAATTCACCTACAGTCGAGCGATGGCGCGTTCGATGGCTTCGCGGTCGGGTGCGCGGAGCAGGGTGGATGCCCGGCGGCGCAGGGCGTGGTGGTCGCTTTCGCGGATAATCTGTCGAACTTCCAGCATCGATCCGGGATGCAGGCTGAAGTCGGTGAGGCCCAGCGCCAGCAATAGGCGCGTCTGCGCCGGGTCGGCGGCCATCTCGCCGCAGACCAGGACGCGCTTGGCGTGCTTCTGGCCGAGCTTGATCACGTCGTGCAGCAGGCGCAGCACGGCCGGGTGCAGCGGCGAGTAGAGGTCGCCCAGCGCGTCGTTGTTGCGATCCACGGCGAGCAGGTACTGCACGAGGTCGTTGGTGCCGATCGAGAGGAACTCCACGTCGCCGATCATCCGTGGCAGCGCCAGCGCGGCGGCGGGCACCTCGATCATGGCGCCGAGTTCCAGGTTGTCGGCGATCTCGTAGCCTTCGGTGCGCAGGTCACGCGCGCAATCGAGGAACTCCCGCCGCACGCGGCGTATTTCGTCGCGACTGCTGATCATCGGCACCAGCAGGCGGATCGGCCCGTAACCGGAAGCTCGCAGGACGGCGCGCAGCTGCGTGCGCATGGCGTCGACGTGGCGCAAAGACAGCCGCACGCCGCGCAGTCCCAGCGCCGGGTTGGGTTCGCTGGCCAGGGCGAGGCCGGTCTTGTCGGCCTTGTCGGCGCCGAGATCAAGGCTGCGGATGGTTACCGGTCGTCCGCGCATGCCCAGCACCACGTCACGATAGACGCGGAACTGCTCTTCCTCGTCGGGCAGTTCGCTGCGCTGCAGGAACAGGAATTCGGTGCGGTAGAGGCCAATGCCGGCGGCGCCGAGGTCATGCGCCTGGGCGACATCCTCGCGTGACTCCGCATTGGCGAACAGGCGGATGTCGACGCCATCCTTGGTGCGCGTCGCCTTTTTCTTCAGCAGGGCGAGGCGTTCCTGCTCGCGCTGGCTTTCGCGCTTGCGCTGGCGGAAGCGGCGCAGGTCAGCCGCGCTTGGCTCCACGATGACCTCGCCACTGCGGCCATCGACCATCATCGCGTCGCCATCGTTGACCTGGCCCAGGGCATCGTGCGCGCCGACCACCAGTGGCACGTGCAGGCTGCGCGCGAGAATGGCGCTGTGCGACAGCGGGCTGCCCTGCGCGGTGACGATGGCGACCACGCCGCGTTCGGCCAGCTGGGCGATTTCCGATGGCGCCACGCTGTCGCAGATGAGCACGTCGCCGGCGAGACCTTCCATGGCATCGCTGTCGCGGCGCTGGAGTCCGGCGTGGACGCGGCCGATGACGTGGTCGATGTCCTCGCGGCGCGAACGCAGGTAGGGGTCGTCCATGCCGTCGAATACCGCAACCAGGCGATCACGCTGCAGCTTCAGCGCATAGGCGGCGCTGTAGCCTTCGTCGCGTATCAGGCGGTCGAAACCGGCCAGCAGTTCGGGATCGTCCAGCAGCATGGCGTGCAGGTCGAGGAACTCGCCGATCTCCTGGGCGATCGCACCGTGAAGGCGGTCGCGCAGTTTGGCGAGTTCATCGCGTGCGCGGTCAATGGCCAGGTGCAGGCGCGCCAGTTCGTCATCGATGCGATCCTCTTCGATGCGCTCTTCGCTGATATCCAGGCCGTGCGCTTCGCATACCCGTGCGCGACCGAGGGCGAGACCCTTCGCGGCAGCCTGTCCGGTGATCAGGCGACGCATCAGTCGGCCTCGTCGAAGCGGCGCTGGAACAGGTCGATGGCCGCGCTCATAGCCGCATCCTCGTCGGGGCCGTCGAGACGCAGGGTGACCGTCGTGCCCTTGGCGGCGGCCAGCAGCATCACGCCCATGATGCTCTTGGCGTTGACCTCGCGGCTGCCGCGGATCAGCCATGCCTTTGACTGGAAACTGCCCAACAGCTGCACCAGTTTGCTGGCGGCGCGGGCGTGCAGGCCGAGGCGGTTCACGACGTCGATCACCTCCTCACGCATGGCCTTCCACCACGCCATTCCTGCCGCCACTGGCGGCGGTCCGGGCGAGTTCGCCCAGTGACTGCTCAGCATAGTTGAGCGTGCGCAGCAGCATCGACAGGTTGAGGCCGCTGACACGCTCGGTCGGCGTGCCCAGCTGTGACAGCCGGGAGGCGAGGTTGCTGGGCGATGCGCCGTAGAGGTCGCTAAGGATCAGCACGCCGTCGCCGCTGTCGGCTTCGCGAAGCGCGCCACTGGCCGCTGGAAGGCGCGCCTCGGGCTGCTGCTCGAAGGCGAGTTCGAAGCAGACCACTGCCAGCGGCAAGCGGCCGAGCATGCGCTCCGCGCTGGCCTTGATGGCCGGGCCAATGCCGGGATGGGTGACGAGAAGGATGCCGACGCTCATGCCAGCATCTTACCTGCCGGCGGGTTCACCGCCAGCCGCCGACGGCTTCGCGCCTATTCCAGCTCGCGGTGGAAGCTGACCACGGCGCCATACTCGCGGGCGCGGCAGTGTTCGGCGAGGGTCTCGGCAAGGAATACGGAGCGGTGGCGGCCGCCGGTACAGCCGAACGCCACGGTCAGGTAGCTGCGCGTTTCGGCGGCGAAACGCGGCAGCCAGGTATCGAGGAAGGTGGTAACGCCATCGACATACTCGACGACGCGCTCCTGTCCGCGCAGCCAGTCGCGCACGCCGGCGTCTCGCCCGGACAGCGGTCGCAGGCTGGGTTCCCAGTGCGGATTGGGCAGGCAGCGCGCATCGAACACGAAATCAGCGTCGGCCGGCACGCCGCGGCGGTAGGCGAAGGATTCGATCAGCAGCGACAGGCCGTCGCTGGCGCCAGCGGCGAGGTCGGTGACCACCCAGCGACGCAGCTGGTGCACGTTCATGTCGCTGGAGTCGATCACTTGCGCGGCGAGTGCCTTCAGCGGACCCAGGCGCTGGCGTTCCTCGGCAATCGCGCGCGCCAGTGGCAGGCCGCCCTGACTCAGCGGATGGCGCCGGCGCGTGTCGCTGTAGCGTTTGATCAGCACCTCGTCGCGGGTGTCGAGGAAGATCAGCTGGTAGTCGATGCCCAGGGCTCCGACCGCCGACAGCGACGCCGGCAGGTGATCCAGGTCGCGGCTGCGATTGCGTACGTCGATGCCCACCGCCATGCGCGGTGGATGGCCGTCGTCGCCGCTGACGCTGCGCACGAACGCCGGCAGCAGTTCCGCCGGCAGGTTGTCGACGCAGTAGTAGTCGAGGTCTTCCAGCGTCCGCAGCACCACTGTCTTGCCGGAACCGGAGAGGCCGCTGACCACGATCAGCGGCGTGGCGTTGTCGTTGCTGGTCACCATGGGTCGAAGCGTCGCATCTGGTGGGCCTGGCGATCCATGAAGGTCTGCGCGGCATCAATGCCCTTGGTCTTCAGGATATGCGAACGCACCGCCGCCTCAAGCAGCACGGCGAGGTTGCGACCCGGCGCGACCGGCAGTGTGATCTGCGGGATCTCGATGTCGAGCACCGGCCGTTTGCTGATGTCGCCATGCAGGCGATCACCAGCATCGATCGGTTCGCTGGGATCAACCGGCTTCAGGTGGACGATCAGGCGCAGGTACTTGTTGGGTTTGACTGCGGTGTCGCCGAACATGGCGCGGATGTCGAGGATGCCGAGGCCGCGTACCTCGAGCAGGTCCTGCAGCATGTCCGGGCAGGTGCCATCGAGCACATCTGGTGCGATCTGGGTGAATTCCGGCGCGTCGTCCGCCACCAGTCGATGGCCACGGCTGACCAGTTCCAGCGCCAGCTCGCTCTTGCCGCTGCCGGATTCGCCGGTGATCAGCACGCCGATGGAGTAGACCTCCATGAACACGCCGTGCAGGGTGATGCGGTTAGCCAGCGCGCGCGCCAGGTGGTACTGGACGTAGGTCAGCAGCTCGTGGCCGCGCTTGGGCGAGACCCACAGTGGCGTGTCGAACTCCTCGCAGGCATCGCGCAGGTCGCTGGGCGCGGCCTGGTCCTTGCTGATCAGCAGCGCCAGTGGTCGCGATGCGGTGATCTTGGCCAGTGCCTCCCAGCGATGGCGTGGATCCAGGCTGTCGAGGTACTTGAGTTCCTCGGTGCCGAGGATCTGCACCTTGTTCGGGTAGATGGTGTTGAGGTAGCCCGCCAGCGATGGCCGGCGTGACAAGTGCTCGCCAGATTCCAGCACGCGACCCTCGCCCTTGCTGCCGGCAACCCAGCGCAGCTCCAGTCGCTCGTTGATCTGGTCGAACAGTTCGCGGGCGGTGATGCGCATGTTCACCGTCAACTCACCGGGTCTCAGGCGGCAGCGTGGGTCAGTCGCCAGTCCGACAGCAGGGCCAGCAGTTCGTCATTGCTGGCGGCGCCGCGCAGGCGGTCGGTGAAGTCGCTGTCACTGAACATCTCGGCAAGCTGCGACAGCAGCTGCAGGTGCTGGTCCGTGAAATGCTCGGGCACCGCCAGCGCGAACAGCAGATCGACCGGCTGGCCATCGCTGGCCCCGAAGTCGACTGGCTCGGCCAGTCGAACCACGGCGCCGATGGCGGTGCTCAACCCGGCTGTGCGGCCATGCGGAATGGCGATGCCTTGTCCGAGTCCGGTGGAGCCGAGTTTCTCTCTCGCGCACAGGCTGTCGAAAACCTGCCGCTCGAAGGCCTCGTCGTGCCCGTCGGCCAGCAGCCTGGCCAGCGTTTCGAGCAGTCGTTTCTTGCTGGTAACGCTGACCCCGACGCGGACGCGCGACGGGGCCAGCAGGTCGATCAGGTGCATGGTGATGCCGTGACTTCAGCCAAAACTGGCGTTGCGGGCGGCATTCTCGCCGCGATGGTGGTCGGTGATCTTTTCCTTGTGCTTGATCACCTGGCGGTCCAGCTTGTCGGCCAGCAGGTCGATGGCGGCGTACATGTTTTCCGCCTCGACGTCGGCAAAGATGGTGCGGCCAGAAACCTGGATGGTGGCTTCGGCCTTGTGGTGAAGCTTCTCGACAGTGAGGATCGCGTGGATGTCCAGAAGGTTGTCGAAATGTCGCTGCAGCCGTTCGAACTTGTTCTGCACGTAGTCGCGCAGCGCCGGGGTGACATCAATCTGGTGACCGGTAATCTCGATCCGCATGTCTGGATCTCCTTGTCAGTGTGACAACCACATCAACCCGGTGCCTGGGCACCGGGCGCCAAAAATCCTGTCGGGGTGCTGCCGTTGCGACCGGCACAGGCCCGAAGCAGCACAGGCACCGGGAGACGGGTGCCCCTGCCGGGCGGCCATGGTGGGTGCTGATCCGATCATCAGTCCCTAACCGTGTCGCTGGCGCTCGTTGGACGAGGGGATATTCATTGCTTCCCGGTATTTTGCCACGGTTCGGCGGGCGACCGTGATGCCGTCCGTCTTGAGAGTGGCCGCGAGTTTCGAGTCGGACAGCGGTTTGGCCGGGTTCTCGGCGTCGATCAGGCGCTTGATCATGGCCTGGATCGCCGTGCTGGACGCGCTTCCACCGCCCTCCGTGCTGAGACTCGATGAGAAAAAGTGTTTGAATTCAAAGGTTCCGCGCGGAGTGTGCAGGTATTTGCGGGTGGTGACGCGGGAAATGGTCGACTCGTGCAGGTCCAGTTCGTCGGCGATCTCGCGTAGCGTCAATGGGCGCATGGCCTCCGGTCCGTGCTCCAGGAAACCCACCTGGCGGCGGACGATGGCGGTGGCGACGCGCAGCACGGTGTCGGCGCGGGTTTCCAGGCTGCGGATCAGCCAGCGCGCCTCCTGCAGCTGTCCACGCAGGTAGTTGGCGTCGTCGCGACTGGCTTCGCCGATCAGGCCCTCGTACAGGCGGTTGATGCCAAGCCGTGGCCGCGCGCCGGCGGCCAGATGGACTCGCCAG
Organism: Rhodanobacteraceae bacterium; assembly: GCA_024233975.1. Taxonomy (GTDB): domain Bacteria; phylum Pseudomonadota; class Gammaproteobacteria; order Xanthomonadales; family Xanthomonadaceae; genus JACKOX01. Next base: position 174,125 of record JACKOX010000001.1, on the reverse strand, counting down.
ACGCCGTCCTGCCGCGACACGTAGGCATCCGGCGTCACGTATTCGATGGTCTGCGCGCTGACCTGCGCACCCGGTCGCGGGTCGAGGCCGCGCAGCAGTTCGACGGCCTTCGCCACTTCGTCGGCGTCGGCCACCATCAGCTTTGCCAGCTTCTCCGGGCCGAGTTTGGCGAGGTCTTCCAGATGCTCACGCGCGATGCGCTGCGCCATGGGCAGCGCATCGGTGTCGTCGTCCAGTGCCGACAACTGCACGCCCAAGCATTCGCTAAGGCAACGCGCGCCGACGCCGATCGGGTCAAAGCGCTGGATGCGGTGAAGCACGGCCTCCAGTTCGTCGTCGTCGGCCTCGATGTCTGGCTGCAGCGCCTGGCGGATCGCATCCAGTGGCTCGGACAGGTGGCCGTCGTCATCAATGGCGTCGATAAGTGCCGTACCAATGGCGCGATCGCGGTCGCTCATCGGCGTCAGGTTCAGCTGCCACATCAGGTGGTCGTGCAGGCTGTCGGTGACGCTGCCGGCGGCCTCCTGCGGTTCGCGGTCGTCGCTGCCGCTGCCACTTCGCGGCGAGAATTCGTCTTCCCAGCCGGTATCCATGTCGAGCGTGGGCTCCGCCACCGCTTCGACTTCGGCGTCGGCATCGCTGCGGTCGGAATCCTGCTCGCGGCGATCATCGCCTTCGCCGCTGGCTTCGGGTGGCTCGGGCTCCTGGCGCTCGTCGGTGCTTTCGAGCATGGGGTTGGACTCAAGCGCCATCGTCAGCTCGGTTTCCAGCTCGAGCTGCGACAACTGCAGCAGGCGAATGGCCTGCCGCAGTTGCGGCGTCAGCTTGAGTTGCTGACCCAGTCTGAGTTGCAGCGCCGGTTTCACCCGCGAAATTCTCCCGACCGTCCTTGCCAGGCTAGAGCCGGAAACTGTCGCCCAGGTAGACGCGGCGAACTTCCGGGTTGGCCATCACCGCTTCCGGCGCACCCTGCGTCAGTACACGGCCTTCGTTGAGGATATACGCCCGGTCGCAAATGCCAAGGGTTTCGCGCACGTTGTGGTCGGTAATCAGCACGCCAATGCCGCGTTGCTTGAGGTGGCGCACGATTTTCTGGATTTCGCCGACGGAAATCGGGTCGACGCCGGCGAAGGGTTCGTCGAGCAGCATCATCCGCGGTTTGCCGGCCAGCGCGCGGGCGATCTCGACGCGACGGCGCTCGCCGCCGGACAGGCTGGCGCCCAGTTGGTCCGCCACGTGGCCGATCTGCAGCTCGTCGAGCAGTTCTTCCAGTTCGCGACGGCGGCCATCGGCGTCGAGGTCGGCGCGGAGCTCGAGGATAGCCAGGATGTTGTCGTTGACACTGAGCTGGCGGAACACGGACGGCTCCTGCGGCAGGTAGCCGAGGCCGCGGCGCGCGCGGGCGTGCATGGGCAGGCCGGAAATGTCCTCGCCGTCGAAGAGGATCTCGCCACCATCGGCGGCGATCAGTCCCACCACCATGTAGAAGCAGGTCGTCTTGCCGGCGCCGTTGGGGCCGAGCAGGCCAACCACTTCGCCGGCGTCGAGCGAGAAACTGAAGTCGCGCACCACGTCACGCGCGCGGTAGCGCTTGCGCAGGGCGCGGGCGACCAGCATCAGGGCGTGCTGTCGTTCTTGCCGTTGTTCGGCAGGATGCGCAGGTTGACGCGGCCGTTGCCTTCGCCACCACCTTCGATGCGACCGCTGCCAAGGTCGTAGCTCAGATGCTCGCCGCTGAGGCTCCCGCCGGGTTCGTCGACGGTCACGCTGCCATACAGGTCGATGCGGTCGCCGGAGAGGTCGTACTCGATGCGCTGGGCGCGGGCGGTAGTGATGCCACCGTCATCCTTTTCCTGGCGCATCGTGGCCGGCGCGCCGGTGAGGGTGACATGCGAGATTTCGCCACTGGCCATCTTCACCAGTGCATTGTCGGCACGCACGTCCAGCGTGCCCTGACTGATGCGGACGTCGCCGGACAGCTTGGCGGTTCCGTCCTGCTGCAGCGTGGTGTCCGTGTGGTCGGCGCTGACGTCCATGGGTTTGTCGCGATCACTGCTCCTGGCGGAAGCTGCCAGCGGCAGCAGGGACAGGGCCAGCAGGATGGCGACGTGGGCGATAGCGGGAGCGTGATGACGGTTCATGGATGGCTTCACGGTGACTTCGGGGCGGCGGTCTGGAAGCGACCATCAAATTGCGACAGCACGACGTGGCGATCATCCAGCTCCGCCCGCATGCCGTGGCCGCGCAGTATAGAGCTGCCGTCGAGGATGGTCACATCGCTGTCGGTTTCGGCGACGTTGTCGTCCGGCAGGAAGCGGATATCCGGGCCGTTGATCCGCACCGGGGTGATGGGTTTGCCGTTTTTCGTGGGAGGGCCGTCGATCACGTAGTCGTCGTACAGACGCAACAGCTTGCCGTCGGCTGCCACCCAGGCATGGCCGGATTCGGCCTGCCAACGGCCGCCGTCGGCATCAGGAAACTCGAAGCGCGGGCTGTCCAGATCCATGGTGCCGAGGAAGGGATGCCGCGACAGCCGTGGGCCGCGAACCGAGAAGGACTCGCGTCCCTGTTCGTCCATGGCGATCAGCTGGAAGTTCTCCAGGCTGTAGTCGGATCGCGGTGGTCCTGTCAGCGGAGGCGTGTCGTCGTCACGGTTGAGTGACCACAGCCACCAGCCGCTGACGGCGGCGACGACAAGCAGCAGGAACAGCCAGCCGCGCTGTGCGGGCGTCATTCGCCCCCACCGGGCAGGAATCGATGCAGGATGGTCTTGGCATGCCCTTGTGCCGCGAGGACGATATCGCAGAGTTCGCGGGCCGCGCCTTCGCCGCCCCGTGCCGAACTGCACCAGTAGACGCGCTCGCGGATCCACGGGTGGGCATTGGCGGGCGCTGCCGACAGGCCAACGCGCTGCAAGATCGGCAGGTCGGGCAGGTCGTCGCCCATGTAGGCGACCTGCTCATCCGAGATCTGCAGGCTGCGGGTCAGGTGCTCCAGCGCATCCACCTTGTCGCGGCTGCCCTGGTAGAGGTGGCGCAGCCCCAGTTCGCGGGCACGTGCCTGCACCACGGGGCTCTCGCGTGCGGTGATCAGCGCCACCTCGATGTCATAGTCACGCAGGAGCTTCATGCCCAGCCCGTCAAGGACGTGGAAGGACTTGATCTCCATCTTGTCGCCGTACCAGAGGCGGCCATCGCTCAGCGTGCCGTCGACATCGAAGGCGACCAGCCGAACCCGCGCCGCGCGGGCGCGCAGTTCATCGGGAATCTCGGAAGCGTGCAGGTAACTCATGCCGGTTTCCCCCTGTTGGATTTCCGGAAAATCAGACCACGCGGGCGCGCAGCAGGTCGTGGATATTGAGTGCGCCGACCACGTGGCGCTCGTCGTCGATCACCACCAGGCCGTTGATCTGATGCGCTTCCATCAGTCGCGCCGCTTCCACCGCCAGCCGGTCCGGGCCGATGGTTTTCGGCTCCCGGGTCATGGCTTCGGTAACCGGCGTGGCGCGCAGATCGACGGCCGACTCGTCCAGCGCACGGCGCAGGTCGCCGTCGGTGAACACGCCGAGCAAGCGGTCTTCGGCATCGACGATGGCGGTCATGCCGAGGCGCTTGCGGCTCATCTCCACCACGGCATCGCTGAGTGATGCGTCGGGGCCGACACGCGGCACATCACCGTTGTTGTGCATGATGTCGCTGATGCGCAGCAGCAGGCGGCGGCCGAGGCTGCCGGCCGGATGCGAGCGGGCGAAGTCTTCGTCGGTAAACCCACGAGCCTCCAGCAGTGCGATCGCCAGCGCATCGCCCATCACCAGCGCGGCGGTAGTGCTGGACGTTGGCGCCAGGCCCAGCGGGCAGGCTTCTGCCGGCACGCTCACGTCGAGATGGATGTCGGCCAGTCGCGCCAGGGTCGATTGCGGGCGGCCGGTGGCGGCAATCAGCACATTGCCCTGGCGACGCAGCACCGGAACGATGGTCAGCAGCTCGTCGGTCTCGCCGGAATTGGACAGTGCCAGCACCACGTCGGCGTCGGTGATCATGCCGAGATCGCCGTGGCTGGCTTCACCCGGGTGGACGTAGAACGCCGGTGTGCCGGTCGAAGCGAACGTCGCCGCGATCTTGCGGGCGATGTGGCCGGACTTGCCCATGCCAATGGTGACCACGCGGCCCTGCCCGGCGAAGATCACCCGGCAGGCATCGACGAAGGCTTCATCGATCTGCGATTTCAGCGCTTCCAGAGCCTTCGCCTCGGTATCGATCACGCTCAGCGCGCTGGCTTTCAGGGCCGAGGCGTTGAGGTCGGTCACGCTGTCGCGGGCGGGATGCAGGGGCTGGATGCGGGCATTCATTCGCGAAGTATCCGGGTATTGGGTGGCCGGCTGGCTGACGTGACCGGCCCCGGTTTCGCCTCGAAAGGCCCCGGAAACCGCCGAAAAGCGCCGGCTCTGCTAAGATTCTCGGCCCATTCTAGCGCAGCGACGCCCCCGGCAGCGGGGGATGCGCATGGCGGATCGCGCGGTGTTCAGCTTCCGCTGGCCGCTACCAGCGACGCTCCGTGCTGGACCCGCCAGAGGCTGGCGCGGAACCCGAACCTTTTCAGCGACCACGCCGTTCCGCGGCGGGGCGCCTCTTCCGGAACCTGATTGATGAACGCAGTCACCATCCAGCAGCTGATCGAGGCCGGCCTGCCCGGCGCCCGCGCCGCCGTGCGCGGCGACGACGGCGTGCATTTCGAGGCCGAAGTCGTCTGTGCCGACTTTGCCGGCAAGCTGCCGCTGGCCCGCCACCGTATGGTCTACGCCACGCTCGGTGATCGCATGGGCGGCGAGATCCACGCCCTGTCGCTGAAGACCCTGACCCCGGACGAGGCGGCCGGCTGATGGCGAAGATCCAGATCAACGGTGGCACCGCGCTGAACGGCGAGGTGCAGATTTCCGGCGCGAAGAATGCCGTGCTGCCGATCATGGCGGCCGGCCTGCTGGCCGAGGAGCCGATGGAAATCGGCAACGTCCCGCACCTGCACGACGTCACCACCACCATGGAACTGCTCGGCCAGATGGGCGTGCAGCTGGTGCTGGACGAAAAGATGAAGGTGCAGATCGACGCGCGCGGCGTGGACAGCCATATCGCACCCTACGAGCTGGTCCGGACCATGCGCGCCTCGATCCTGGTGCTCGGCCCGCTGCTGGCACGTTTCGGCGAGGCCGAAGTATCGCTGCCGGGTGGCTGTGCCATCGGCTCGCGGCCGGTCGACCAGCACATCCGCGGACTGCGCGCGCTGGGTGCGGAGGTCGTCGTCGAGAACGGCTACATCCGCGCCAAGGCGAAGCAGCTGCGCGGCGCGCGCATTGTCATGGACATGGTCACCGTCACCGGCACCGAAAACATCATGATGGCCGCGGCACTGGCGAAGGGCACGTCGATCATCGAGAACGCCGCGCAGGAGCCCGAGGTCGTCGATCTCGCCGAATGCCTCAACGCCATGGGCGCACGCATCAGCGGTGCCGGAACCAACACCATGACCATCGAAGGTGTCGATCGCCTTGGCGGCTGCGTCTACGACGTGCTGCCCGACCGCATTGAAACCGGCACCTTCCTGATCGCTGGCGCCATTACCGGCGGCCGCGTGCTCTGCCGCAACACTCGCGCCGACATCCTTGATGCCGTGCTGGTCAAGCTGGAAGAAGCCGGTGCGCACATCAATGTCACCGAGAATACGATCGAGCTGGACATGCAGGGCCGGCGCCCGAAGTCGGTGAGCCTGACCACCGCGCCGTATCCGGCGTTCCCGACCGACATGCAGGCGCAGTTCGCTGCGCTCAACATCGTTGCCGATGGCGTCGGTGTGATCACCGAGACCATCTTCGAGAACCGCTTCATGCACGTGCAGGAACTGCAGCGCCTCGGTGCCGACATGCGCGTGGAAGGCAAGTCGGTGATTATCCGCGGCGTCGAATCCGTCACTGGTGCCCCGCTGATGGCCACCGACCTGCGCGCCTCAGCCAGCCTGGTTCTGGCCGGCCTCGTCGCCAAGGGCGAAACCACGGTTGATCGCGTCTACCACATCGACCGCGGCTACGAGAACATCGAGGAGAAGCTCGGCGTCCTCGGTGCCAGGATCCGGCGACTGCCGAACTAGGGCTCGGATATCTGGGAAGCCCAATAAGACGAAGTTCGTTGGCTGGCTGCGTGGAATACCGGATGGTTTCGGATGGTTTCGGATGGTCGCAAGGCGAAAGCTTTTTTCGTGATTGATTTCACATATAATCCGCGGCCATTTTTCTGGCCACGGCCCCTGATCACATGGCTTCGTCCCAATTCACTGCATTTGGCAACCGGTTCGCCGGTTTGTTTCCGCTGGCGATTGCAGCTGCACTTGTCTTTACTCAAGCGGCTCATGCCGGCCCTCATGGCCAGCGTTGGTCGCACTATCCCGGGTTTTTCTCGCCCGGCTACGCGGGCATGCAGGCTGTCGATTTTGACCATGATGGAATCGACGAAATTCTGGTCTCTGGTTCAGCAGAGAATGGGTTCAGCCCGGTGGGCCAGAGCTTCATCGCTGTATTCCGGAAGGAAACCGGGGGTTTCCGCATCTCGAACCTGGCTCCGCTGGCTGTAGGCGAGACCTTCCGTGGTGAGCTGGTATCCATCACTCCCGCCGGCGGTGGGGATGTCATGACCATTGCGGCCATTGACGATGGGATGGGCGCCGTGAAGCTGGCGACTTTTTCGGGCCCGGGGCTTGTCCCGACAGCCTCCGTTCCTGCCCCGACCTATTTCAAGCTTGATGGCGTCGCCGATGTCGATCATGACGGCGAGCTGGAAGCGTTCGGTACGGTTTCCGAGTTCGCATGGGACAAGAGTGCGCCCAAGGTTCTGGATCTGGCGACTGGCGCGGTGGAATGGGATGGCGGCAGCTATCTCTCCACTTCTGTGACCGCAGGGCAGCTAGATGCCGATCCTCAGCTTGAGCTGGTGCTCAGCGACAGCTCGGGTTTTGAGGTGCAGAAGGGATACGTTATCGACGGTTCCAGCCATTCCGTCGACTGGGAATGGCCGGATGGATTCCAGGGACGAGCGCTCACCGGCAATTTCTTGGCCGCCTACAGTGGCAACGAAATCGCCATCGTTGAGCCATGGGGCTCCACCCGGATTTTCGTCAGCCAGCCGTCATACAGCCCAATCACTGACTACGCCACCGGCGAAATCCAAGCCCAGCGCGCCCATGACGTCAATGGCGACGGCGTTGACGAGATCGTGGTCGGTGAGGGGCAGTGGGGCAGTATCATTGGCTACTCGGCGTCCGACTGGTTGCATCCGAGTTTCACTGTCAGCAACCCCGAGCATGGCGTCAGCGCCGTGGCGCTGGGCGAGTTCGATGGATCAGCAGGAGTTGATGTTGCCTGGGGTGCAGGCCTTACCAGCACGGGCAAGGACATTGTCGGCATTGCGCGGACGAGCGATGGTATTCAGATCTTCGAGAAGGCTGATGAAGCAGGTCCGCATGCATCTCTTCTGGTTGGAGATTTCGACAACGGTGGGTCGGAAGAAGTCGCCTATCTGACGCGAGAGTCCAATTCCGGTTACGACGGCCCCAATCTTGTGGTGCTGGACGCAAAGAGTGGAGAGGTGTTGCGTCGCAGGGATGGCGTGATGCGTTCCTGGGGTGGTCCTGAATGGATTCCCATGGTTTCAGCCAACCTTGACGCGGATCCGCAGCCAGAGCTGATCCTCGGTGGCGACGAGCTCTATGATCGGCAAATCATGGTGGTTGACGGAAAGACGTTGGAAACCCAGTGGTCGATTACCGGAGATTTTGGCGACTTTGCAGCGCTGGCGCTGGTTCAGGCCAACGGTGACAGTGTTTTGGATGTCGTCGCAGCTGCGGGAGGCAAGTTGGGTGTTTACAGCGGCGTCAACGGCGATCTGCTTTGGCAGAGTACGGAGTACACGGTGACGGGCCGGCAGAGCTTGCTGGTCGCCGACCTTGATGATGATGGCCAGCCGGAAATTGCCTATGGGTTGGGCGACAAGGTCTACGTGCTGGACGCACAGACACATCTGGTCGAGCAGCCGTTGAGCTTCGACATCGATATTATCGGTCAGTCTGTCGAGGAGGACGCTGGCGACTGTGTCCATATCCTGTATGGCGTTTCCGAACTGATCCGTCGGGCATGCTCTGGGGCAGAGTTGTCTCGTCGCAGCTATGGCCCTGACGTGAACTTCGTACGCGCCCCGGAGGGCAGCACGGAAGCGCTGTTGTTGGCTAACGATGAACAGATCTGGGTTGACGAGGCGGGCAGGCCGGATCGGGTGTTGAGCACCAGTACCGGCGCGCAGACGGGCTTCGCGGATCTCGGTGTTCTAGGGGTTGCCGGTACCGAGGCAAGCCTCTATGTGGGCAGCGGTCTCGGTGTCTTCCGCATCGATTACGGAACCCGCACGATTCACGAAGGTGGTTTCGAGTAGTCCGGAAACTGGTGGCCTCCTTGGTTTCCATGGGTCTGGGTGCCAGAAGGAATCCAAGCTCGATCACGCCTGACAGATTCGGTAGTGGCACCGAGAACATCGAGGAAAAGCTCGGCGTCCTCGGTGCCAGGATCCGGCGACTGCCGAACTGATCTTGCCTGATCATGGGCTTGCTGGCTGTGTCTGCAGCCACTCAGGCTGTACAGTGCGGCTTGGCCGGTTGGTAACAATTCTGTAACCGGTCCGATTCCAGAACCCGTTCACGAGCCATCCGAAGCATGATGACAACAACAAACCTGCGCCCACTGGCTGATCAGGCGGCAAAGCAGGCCTACGCGCCATATTCCCGGTTGCATGTCGGGGCCGCGCTGCGTTCGCGGAATGGATCGACCTATTCCGGCTGCAATGTCGAGAACGGTTCGCTGTCGCTGGGCTCCTGTGCCGAGCGCTCGGCGATTTCTGCAGCCGTGCTCGCCGAGGGGCCGGAGTTTCGCCTTGACGCGATCGCAATCAGCGCCTTCGATCGGAACGGCCAGCCAATGCAGGTGCCGCCCTGCGGCGCTTGCCGGCAGGTGCTGAAAGAGTTCGGTGCCGATGCCATTGTTGGCTTTCTCGGTGGCGACGGCAGCTGGACCGAGGTGGGCGTGGAAAGCCTCCTGCCGCATGGTTTCGTGCTGCCCGAGGACCTCTAGCAGAACGATCCCGTGGGTCGTTCGATCTCAGCCGTTTCCGGGCACGCCGCGCAGTTGCGCGAGTTCCGCTGCATAGCTGGCTTCTGCTTCTCCATCACTGAGTGACTTTGCCCGTGCCAGCGCACGTTCGGCGCCATCGCGGTCGCCGCTGGCGAGATAGGCTCGGGCCAGCGCGGCGTGGAAGCGGTGCTCGTCGCGATGATGGCGGATTGCCTGCTGGTAGTGCTCGATGGCCTGGGTGAAGTCACCTTCGCGTTCGAAGCGGGTGGCCAGCAGGAACTGGTACAGCGGATCCTTCTTCTGCAATGACTCCATGCGTTCGCGCAGTGGTGCGGCCATTGCCGCGGCGCCGCGACTGTCATACAGCTGGACCAGGTTGAACAGCGTGCCGTATTCGTCGGGATCCAGTTCAAGCGCCCGCAGATAGGCATGCTCCGCGCCGCCTTCATCGCCGCTGCGCAGGCGGATCACGCCGGCGTTTCCCCAATGGATGGCGTAGTCCGGGTCCAGTCGCAGCGTTGCTTCGATTCGCGCCAGGGCGGCACCGATCTGGCCCTGCGCCATCTGCTTGATCGCGATGTTGTTCTGGTAGTGGGCCAGCAGTTGCTGGTCGTTGATGGCTATGGGTTCGTCCAGGGCGATGACCAAGTCGCGCGCGACGTCGACGGTGTAGCGTCGCGGCCCGGCCTGCAGACGCAGGTTGACGTGGCTGTTGCGGTAAAGCGTGGTGCCGGACTGCTGCCAGATCAGCGTCTGGCGGATTTCCTGTGGCCGTGCGGACAGCCCGGCCTCGCGGGAAAGCGCGAGGAACAACAGGGTGAAGCCGATGCAGTTGGCGCGCCGCTGCTCCCAGGACTGGGCTACCGTGTAGGTGGCGGATTCGTCATAGCGCATGCCCATTCCGGCGGCCGAGAACACGAAGTCGACCATGGTCTCGATGCGGTCGGTAGGCGCGCGGTGGTGATCCAGAACCTGCTGGTGGAAGGCTTCCCGCAGCGCGGGCGGCATGCGCAGAAGGTCATCCAGCGTGGCGGTCTGCGGTGCGGGAAGCAGCGCGGTGTCGTCGGCGGTCGAGCCGGGGCTGGTTGAATCGGAAATGGGCGAATCGGGAATGAGCGGTGCCGCGATCAGCGACGGCTGCGCGACCGTGGCGCCTGTCGTATCGGGTTCCGCCGTCGGCGCGCCCAGCGCCAACACAGCAATGATCAGCAGTGTCTGCATCGGCCCTCCTGGAGTCATGACAAGGGCGGCATGAGCAATCTAGCACGTGCCTTCGCCGGGATCTCCGCGGCGAGCGTGATGCGCAGTAATGGACAGCTTGGGTGTCATGAGTACCGTGTGTCGCCATACTCTGGTTTCGCAGTCAACGCACAGGATGGCGCGAGAGCGGGGAATGACCAGGATGGAACGCGAGTACTGGTTCGAGGAAGGTTGCTGGATCACGGAGTTGTCCAACAGCGACGTCGACCCGGCGCTATCGGTCGCGCGGGCGCGGGTTCCTGCGGGTGGAACGACGCGTTGGCATCGCCTGCATGGCGTGGTCGAACGCTATCTGGTGCTCGAAGGCCGCGGCATGGCCGAGATCGGTGATTCCGGGCCGCGAGAGCTGATCCCGGGCGATACGCTGCTGATACCCGCTGGCGTAGCCCAGCGCATCCACAACCCGGGGACCGACGACCTGGTGTTCCTGGCCTTGTGCACGCTGCGATTCACGTCGGACTGCTACGAGGACATCGAGCCGTCGTAGCGATACGTCCTAACCGGTCTTGAACACCCCGCTTCCGCCCGCGCTGTAGCTGAAGCCCGGGAAGATGTTGCCGATGGCGCCACCGCTGACGCCCTGCCGCTTGACCAGCGCCTCGGCGATGATCTGTCGGAAGTCGGTGGTGACCGCAACGTCCTGGCCCTCGAACAGGCTCAGGTCGTCCAGTCCCGGGAAGCTGCCGTGGAAGCCGCCGTTGACCTGGTTGCCCAGCGCCAGCATGACGTTCCCGTAGCCATGGTCGGTGCCACCGGAATCGTTCGGCCGGAAGCGCCTGCCAAATTCGCTCTGGATCACCACCGTAACGCGATCCATCAGGCCAGCCGCATGAAGGTCGATATAGAACGCGTCCAGCGCACGGGCAAGGCCCTCGGTGAGGTTGCCGAAGGCGTCGTAGTGGTTCGGGTTGCCCGGGTCGGGCATGCCCTGGCTTTCGTGGGTGTCCCAGAATCCGTAATCGACGGCGGCCACGGTGAGGCCCATGTCGAGCTTCACCAGCTGGGCGATGTTGCGCAGCTGGTTGCCTAGCGTCACGCCGTTGCCGCTGGTCGGGTAGACGGCTCCACCGCCGGGTAGATAACCATCCGTGTTGCTGCCGGACTGCAGGCCAAAATCGATCTCGCGCATGAATTCCAGCGCGTCGGCGGCGGCATGGCCGGACTGCTCCAGTGCGCTCGCGCCCTGCCACATCGGCAGCACGCGCAGGTGCGCGCCATAGTGTCCATTGATGCCGGTATCGGTGTCGTCCCAGGACCAGTGGAAACCGTCGAGGCGGAAATCCTCGCCGCTGGCGATGCTGATCACGTCGCTGTTTCCGTACAGCGAGGTCTGCAGCGTGCTGCCGAAGCCGAAGGCGTTGGACAGCATCGGCGAGGGCATGTCGAAGTCGTTCGCTAGGTAGCGCGATATCCAGCCCTGCGCACCACTCTTGTTGCCCGGCGTGCCGAACTCGATGAAGGCCTGGGCGTCGAAATGGCTGCGTGTCACCGTGCTCGACATGCCGGCGCCCTGGATGATGGCGACGCGTCCCTGGTCATACAGTCTGCTCAGCCACTGGTTGGGGACGCCGATGGCATCACCGGCCGCGCCACCGGCGCGCGGGTGCCAGCCCCAGTTGCTGCTGCCGATCCGGCGTAGCCGCGACGTGGGGATAACGAGGTCATTGCGCTTGGCCTCGTAGGCGGTGCGATCCGCACCGGCATAGGGAACCACCAGATGCAGGCCATCGATGCCACCGCGCAGGAACAGGTAGACGAGTACGTCATGCTGCACGCCGCTGCCGGCCGCCTTGGCCGGATCGATCCAGCCGAGGGCCGGGACGCTGGAGGCCACGGCCGCGGCGCAGCAACCCTTGAGGAAGTTGCGGCGGCTGACGGGGAAACGTGGTGATGTCATGGTCGTTTCCTCAGCGCCGGTAGAATTCGGGGGTCATGAACAGCAGTGCCACCGCCGAGCGCAGGCGTGACTGCGTGTAGTGCTGCTTCAGGTCGTTTGCCGACCAGCTGTTGGTGGTCGTTTCCAGCGCCTCGTTGGCTGGCGCGTTCTGGCGCAGGAAGTCCAGCACCTGCGTTCGGCGCGAAGCAGGAATGCTTTGCGAGTAGATACGATCAATCCAGAAGTCGACGATTACTTCAGCGCTGCGGGCGGCCGGTGCCAGCGCCGCGTTGGTCTGGGCAACCACATCGCAGAGGTAGATCCCGCCTTCGGGTTCGCCCGGTGGGCGCAGCTCGAACAGCCGGGACATCATCCGCCAGGTCTGCGCCAGCGTGCTCACGCCGCTCCACTTCTCGGCTCGGTCCGGATAGCCGTCGGGCGTTGGCCAGCGGAATGGGCGGTTGCCGCTCTGCTGCAGCAGGTTGAGCAGGTTGCCGTAGGGGTTCCAGTCCGGGTATGGCTGCGGATCGATCTCCGCGCCAGTGGCCCGCATCGCATGCGCCAAGGCTTCCCATGGGCGCTTGACCTTCCCGCCCCAGGTTTCGCGGAAGGCGTCCGAGTTGAGGATGTGGCGCAGCACCCGGGTGATCTGGTCAGCCGACTGCCAATGCTGCCGCCACAGCGCTGCTGCGGAGTCGATCAGCGTCTGCGGCGGGTTGTCGCCGATGAAGCGGCGGCAGAGCTTGCCGCAGATGTGCGAGGCGGTTCCCGGGTGCTGGCAGAGCACGTCGAACACGTCGCGCGCATCCTTCATCGCCGGCTGGTTGGCCAGGATGAAGCGGTGCAGGAAGTACTTGCTGGCGACGTCATGCCAGTCCGGGTAGTAGAGGAATTCGCCGGTGTCGTATTCCGGCGTGTTCGGGAATTCCCAGTGGTCGTCGCGCATGGTCCAGCCGGTCAGCGCGCGCGCGGCCTCGTAGACGTCGTTGTCGCAGTAGCCGGCGGCAATGCTCTCGCCGGGCAGGTTGGGGATCGTGTTCGGGTCGTTGCCGGGGTAGTAGTTGTCCACGCCCAGCGTGTGCAGCTCGCAGAGTTCGCGGGCGAAGTTTTCGTTGAACGACGATCCGCGGCTGGACTTGTTGTCGAGGAACTGCAGCATGCTGGGCGACGCGGCAACGGCTTCCAGCATCTGGCGGAAGTTGCCGAAGGCGTTTGGCCGGATCACGTCGCGGTCGTACTGCACGAACAGCGGCGCGATGTCGAAGTTCCAGCCCAGTACGTTGAAATGGTTGTGCCAGAAATCGACGGTCACTTCGAACAGCTGGCGGCGGCTGTAGACGGCGCGCAGCATTTTCGCGCACTCGCTTTCGGCGCAGGGGTAGTAGCGGTACGGATAGTTGTCCAGGCCAAGATTGTCCCGGTCCCGCACATGATCGGACCACAGCTGCGCCATGGTTTTCGACAGCGTGGTATAGCCGCCCGCCGAGATGCGCGCTTCGCAGGCGCTGTCGTCGAGGCCGGGATCAAGCTGCTGCTCGACATAGGCGGCGAGGCGGCTGCTGTCGTCGGCGCCCAGTGCATTGAACGCGGTGATATCGCCGGGCCTGGGTCCATAGGCCATCCGGTTCAGGGCGATGATCGCTGCCGACGGCCCCGGTGGCGGTGGACTTTCGAACGAGTCGGCGAAAATCGACGACGAAGGCGTGCCTTTCTGCGTCGACGATGATTTGGATGTCAGGCCGATGAATGCACGGCGCGAGGTCACAGACATGGTTGGCCAGCAAAGCGGGGCGGGGAGCGCCAACTATGCGGCGTGACATTTCTTTGCATTGAGAACCGGGTCACGGATTTGCGGACTGCGCCAGGTCCATTGGTCGCAATCCCGCCGGTGCTTTCCCGCCACGCCACCTATCGACGGCTTCCATTGCGCCCCCAGCGTCATGGATGCCTCCGGATCACGGACAAAAAAAGCCCCGCGCTGGGCGGGGCTGACGGAGCCATCGCCGACCACCCGCAGGTGGTCGGCGACGTCGACGAGGAAAGGTCGGTCGATCAGTTGGTTTCGTTGAGGCCGCGCTTCTCCAGCAGCGGCTCGACGCTGGGCTCCTTGCCGCGGAACTCGACGTACAGCGTGTGCACGTCCTTGGTGCCACCGCGGGACAGGATCTTGTCAGCGAAAATCTGGCCGTTCTCGCGGTTCATCACGCCCTTGTCGCCCGCATTTTCCTTGAACCACTCGAAGGCGTCCTGCGCCAGCACTTCGGTCCAGAGGTAGGCGTAGTAGCCGGCCGAGTAACCGGTCGGGTCGGAGAAGATGTGGTTGAAGTAGGTGCTGTTGTAGCGCGGCGGCACTTCGTCCATGGCGATGCCGAAGCCTTCCAGCGCCTTCTGCTGGAATGCCATGGCGTCGTCGATCTGGGTGTCCGGCGTGATCTGGTGCCAAGCGATGTCCTGCAGCGCGGCGGCCAGGTATTCGACCGTCGCGTAGCCCTGGTTGAAGGTGCTGGACTTCTTGATCTTCTCCACCAGCTCGGCGGGCATCGGCTCGCCGGTCTGGTAGTGCTTGGCGAAGTTGGCGAAGACTTCCGGATCGAACACCCAGTTCTCGTTGAACTGCGACGGGAATTCGACGAAATCACGCGGCGTGTTGGTGCCGGAGAACATCGGGTAGTTCACGTCCGACAGGATGCCGTGCAGCAGGTGGCCGAACTCATGGAACATGGTGTTGACGTTGTCGAAGCTCAGCAGCGTCGGCTGGCCTTCGGCCGGCTTGGGCACGTTGAGGTTGTTGACCACCACCGGGTTGCGGCCGAGCAGGTGGCTCTGGTCGACGAAGCTGTTCATCCAGGCGCCACCGCGCTTGATGTCGCGCTTGTAGTAGTCGAGGTAGATCAACGAGAAGGACTCACCCTTGTCGTTGAACACCTCGAACACGCGCACGTCCGGCGAGTACACCGGCAGGTCCGTGCGCTCCTTGAAGGTCAGGCCATAGAGCTTGTTGGCGGCGAAGAACACACCGTCCTTGAGCACGCGGTCCAGCTCGAAGTAGGGACGCACGGCGGATTCGTCGAGGTCGTAGTTGGCCTTGCGGACCTGCTCGGCGTAGAAGTCCCAGTCCCAGGGCTGCAGTTTGAAGTCGCCGCCCTGTGCGTCGATCAGCTTCTGGATGTCGGCGGCTTCGCCCTTGGCCTTGTCCACGGCCGGCTTGACGATGCCGGTGAGCAGCTCGAGCGCGGCTTCCGGTGACTTGGCCATGTTGTCCGACAGGATGTAGGTGGCCCAGTTCGGGTAGCCCAGCAGCTGGGCCTTTTCTGCACGCAGCTTGGCCATCTTCACGATGATCTCGCGGGTGTCGTTCGGGCCGCCGTGGCGACCGCGATTGACCGAGGCGTCGTAGATGCGCTTGCGCAGGTCGCGGTTGGTCAGCGAGGCCAGCGCCGGCTGCGTGGTGGTGTTCTGCAGGGCGATCAGGTACTTGCCGTCCAGGCCGCGCGCCTTGGCGGCACCGGCGGCGGCGCTGATGTCGGCCTCGCTCATGCCGTCGAGCTCGGCCACGTCGTCGACCACCACCGAGCTTTCGTTGCCGTCCTCGACCACGCGGTTGCCGAAGTCGGTGGACAGCTCGGCCAGCTGGGCGTTGATGTCCTTGACCTTCTGCTTGTCGGCGTCGCTCAGCTTGGCGCCGGCTCGCACGAAGTCGGTGTAGTAGCGCTCGACCAGACGCTGCGACTCGGCGTCCATGCTCTGCGCGTCGCTTTCGTCATGGATCGCCTTGATGCGCTCCCAGAGCTTCTGGTTGAGGTAGATGGCGTCGCTGTGCGCGGCCATCTTCGGCGCGATTTCCTTCTCGACTTCCTTCAGGGTATCGGTCTTGTACGACGACGTCAGGTTGTAGAAGACGCTGGTGACGCGACCCAACAGGGCGCCGCTCTTCTCCATCGCGATCAGGGTGTTGTCGAAGGTCGGCGGCTCGGGGTTGTTGGCGATTGCCTCGACTTCCTTCTCATGCTCGGCCATGCCGCGCTCGAGCGCCGGCAGGTAGTCGCTTTCCTGGTACTTGTCGAACTGCGGCGCGCCGTATTGCAGAGGACTCGGCTGGAAGAACGGGTTCTCGCGCTTGGCCTCGGCGGTGGCCGCGGGCGCGTCGGTGCTGCCGTCATCCGCGGATTTCGCAGAGGTGGCGGGTTCACTGCCGCCGCAGGCGGACAGGGCCAGGCTGGCGGCAACGGCCAGCGCAAGGTGACGAATCGACATGGAAAACTCCAGAATTCAAGAACTTGCAGATGAAGCGGGCGCCTGTCGTGGGACAGGCGCCCGACTAACTTCCGAGACTCGCGCGTTTCAGGCGCTCAGTGCATGTGCCTTTTGGCACGGTCCATCAGTTGCACCGACTTGGGGCAATGGCAGGGCACGGTGGGGCCGAACTGGTCGCCCCAGTGGGCGGTGTTGCCGCCGTGCTGCTGCCAGTAGAAGCTCGGCGCCGCGCGCTCCTTGCCGCCGATCTCGGCCATGTCCTCGCCATTGAACAGGCGGCCGTTGACCATGACCATGCTGACGTCGGTGCTGTGCTTGATGTCCTCCAGCGGGTTGCTGTTGAGCACCACCAGGTCGGCGCGCTTGCCGGCTTCCAGTGAGCCGATCTGCGAGGACAGGCCGATGTAGTCGGCGCCGTCGATGGTGGCCGCCCGCAGAGCGATGAAGTTGCTCATGCCGCCCTGCGTCAGCATCCACATTTCCCAGTGCGAGCCGAGACCTTGCAGCTGGCCATGGCCGCCCACCTGGATCTTCACGCCGTTCTCGCGCAGTTTGTTGACGCTGGCCGCCACGGTCTTGTGGAAGTAATCCCACTCCGGCGACTTGCCGCGGCGGATCGAGCGCGCTTCCAGGTTGCGTGCCGGGAAGAATCGCTTCAGGCGCTCGATGGTCCACACATCATCATGCTGGTACCAGTAGTTCTCGCCGGACTGGCCGCCGTAGGTGACGATCAGCGTCGGCGTGTTGCGCACGTCGGTCTGCTTCCACAATTGGATGACGTCGTCGTATAGCGGCGCCACCGGGATGTTGTGCTCGATGCCGGTCACGCCGTCGATGATCATCGGCAGGTTGTGGTTGAGCGTGCTGCCGCCTTCCTCGACCACCAGCATGCCGAGTTCGCGCGCGGCCTGGTTGATCTGCTGGTGCTGCTCGCGACGCGGCTGGTTGTAGCTCTTCACGCTGAAGGCGCCATGCGACTTCATGCGCTTCAGGTGCGAACGGGCGTCATCCAGCGAGTTGATCTCGACCTTGAAGTCGCCATCGGCACCATAGAGGATGCTGCCGGTGCTGAAGATGCGCGGGCCGACCATCTTGCCGGCCTTCACCAGCTCGCTCTGCGAGAACACGAATTCGGTGCTGGCCGACGGATCGTGCGCGGTGGTCACGCCGTAGGCGAGGTTGGCGTAGTAGGCCCAGTTCTGCTGTGGCACCACGCCGGCGCCGAAATTGGAGGCGTGCGCATGCACGTCGATCAGGCCGGGGATGATGGTGCTGCCGTTGGCGTCGATCACCTCGGCATTTTCAGGTACGCGCACGTCATTGAACGGACCGACGGCGAGGATGGTGTCGCCACGGACCACCAGCGTGCCGTCCTCAATCACATCCTGCGTGTTGTCGGCATCGCGCATGGTGACGATGCGCGCGTGCACGAAGGCGAAACTGTCCTGCGGATGATCGGTGGGCAGTTCCAGGCCAACATCAACGCCCTTCAGCGACTTCGGCTCCGGCAGCACCTTCGGCGAGCCGGGCAGGAAGTCGAAGGCATCCTTGAGGTCGCGGCTGAAGTAGTCGCGGCCGACCATCCAGTGCAGCTGCCGGCTGTCCGCCGACCAGTGCAGGTAGGAACCAACGTCCTGGCTGACCCGCTTCACCGGGATGGCCTGGGTATCGCGGCTCAGTTCGATCGCGGAGCCGGTGTCGGTCAGCGGCGCGACGTAGGCGTTGAACAGCTCGGTGAAAGCAACCCACTTGCCGTCCGGGCTGATGCGCACGAAGTCGACGTACTTCAGGTTGAACACGTCTCGAGGCTCCTCGCCGTGCAGGCCGACGCGCTTGAGGTGTTTCTCGAGGCCGCCGCCGCTCAGGTAGTAGATCGCGGAGCCGTCGGCACTGAACTGAGGCTCGGCGCCATCACGGGCGACGCGATGGCTGTCGCCACCGGCAGTATCCATCCAGTAGATGCCGGTGTCGCCGCTGTGCAGGTCCGAGGTCAGTCCGCCGCCGCTCTGGCGGGCATAGACGATCTTTGAACCATCCTTCGAGTAGCGCGGACCGTAGTAGAAGCCGGGCCGCTGGTTGAGGGTGCGCTCGGAGCCTGACTTCAGGTCGCGCTCGATGATGCGCACCAGATCCTTGTCATTCCATCGTGTGTACAGCAGCTTGCTGCCATCCGGACTGAAGCTCGGCTGGTATTCGTAGTTCGCGTCGTCGCTGGTGAGGCGCTGCGGCTTGCCGTTGGGCAGCGATTTCGTCCACAGCGAACCCACGGCATGGAAAACCATCGTCTTGCCGTCGGGGCTGGTGGCGACATCGCGGATCATCTGCGGACGGAAACGCTCGCCATCCAGTTGCTGCGGGAAACGCAGCGGCTGCGCCACCATGCGATCAATCGACGCGCTGAACGGAATCGACTTGGGCGCGGCCCGAGAGGCGTCTTCCGTGCGCATGTCCACGCGCCACAGGCCACCCTTGGCCCAGATCACCACCGCGCTGCCGTCCGGCAACCAGGCGTAGTTGGCGTAGGGGCCGAAGATCGCCCAAGCTTCCTGCTGGTCGTGGTCGAGGCCATCCCAGATATCGGTGATCTGGTTGGAGTCGAGATCCATCACCGCCAGTACGGTCTTTTCCAGCTCGCGACGCACGAAGGCGATGCGACGCCCATCGGGTGACGGCTGCGGGCGCACCGCACCGCCCGGCTCGGCAATGATCGTGTCCACCGTGCCGTCCGTGCGATCGAGGCGACGGATCGCATAGATCATGCCGTGCGGATCCTTGTTGTACTGGAAGGTGCTGCCGCCGCTCAGGTCCTCGGAGAAATACAGGTAGCGGCCGTCCGGGCTGAACACCGGCTCGCCCTGGTCCTGCTGGTCATTCTTCTTCTGCGTGAGCTGCAGTCCGCTGCCGCCGGACTTGTGGAACAGCCACTGCTCGCCAGCGCCCAGCGAGCGCTCGCTGGTGAAGTGCTTGCGCGCCACGATGTACTGGCCGTCGGGCGTCCACGACGGGTTGTTCATCAGGCGAAAGCTTTCCTTGGTCACCTGATGGGCGTCGCCATTGGCGATATTGATGCGCCAGATGTTGTTGCCGCCGCCGCGATCAGAGGTGAAGGCGACTTCCTTGCCATCCGGCGAGAAGCGCGGCTGCACGTCCCAGGCACGGCCCGATGTGAGTTGCTCGGCGTGGCCGCCGTCAACCGGCAGCAGATACAGGTCACCGAGCAGGTCGAAGACGATGCGCTTGCCGTCCGGACTGACGTCGAGGTCCATCCAGGTGCCTTCGGTGGTTTCGAAGCGGATCCGCTTCTCCGGGCCGTGGGCGGCGTCGACGCTCCATTTGGCGTCGTCAGCTTTCTTTTCGTCCTTGGCGATGGCCATGGGACTCAGCGGCAGAGCGGCGGCCAGCAGCAGGCCGGCCACGGTGGCGACAGGGCGCATCTTGTTCTCCCCAATGATGGCGTGACAGCGAAAGCCGGCCCCGCGTGCGTGCGCAGCGCTCGGCAGACCGCAAACCCTAGCCGAGCCGCCGCCTGCCGTCACCTGTCGGAAGGCCTGCCCCTGACCTGGAAAGCATGACCGTCGGCCGCTTTCCACCGTTCATCCGTTTGGTGATGCAGCCGACACTTTTGCATCGAGGGATCAGCGTATGTTGCATCGCCGCCGCATGGAAACGTCGGAAACCGCGGTCGGTCGGCTCCCTCTGGGCGCCGGGCGACTTCCGATGTCCTTGTCCGGCCGGCCCGCAAAGGAGTTCGATGCGACACATCCGGTTTGTCACTGTCGCGGTCGCCCTCGCGGTGGTGTTGCTTGCCGGCTGTGTCCGGCATGGGTCCATTCGGCAGGAAGCCTCCGGCTTCGAATCGGCGGAATGCCTGGAGGATTTCAGCGATTCCGGACATCGGGTTGACTGCGGCTGGATGCAGGTGCCCGAAAGTCGCGAGGCGCCCAGCGGACGGCAGGTGCGGTTTCCGGTGGTCATCGTGCGGGCGCGATCGGCGGCGAAGGCGGATCCCGTGTTCTACCTGCATGGTGGTCCGGGCGGTGGTGTCATCGACGGATTGGCCCAGCGTCTTCGCGATGGCGAACTGCCATTGACCGCGGATCGTGACTGGATCTTCTTCGACCAGCGCGGCACCGGCCTGTCCCGACCGCGGCTGGACTGTGGCCGGCTTGAACTGTCGGACCTGGGCCTGAGTTCGGATCTGGCGGTCGACGATGCCATCGACTGCGGACGAAGCCTTAGCCGTGAGGGAGTCGACCTCGCGCAGTACCACAGCAGCGTGGTCGTGGATGACCTGCTGGCGCTGCGTCGCGCGCTGGGCGTGGGGCGCTTCAATCTCTACGGCGTCTCCTACGGCGGTCGCGTGGTGCTGGAAACCATGCGTCGCGCGCCGCCGGGACTGCGCGCCGTGGTGCTGGATTCACCTTGGGCACCGGAGGCGAACTGGACGCAGCCCTTGCCCGGACTGGTCGCCGATCAACTACGCGACGTGCTGGCGCTGTGTGATGACGACCCGGACTGCCATGCCGAACACCCTGCGCTTGCCGAGCGGTTGCACCAGTGGCTTTCCGTCTGGCTGAACCAGCCGCCAACCCGTCGCGGCCACCGGTACGCCGCCGAAGAGGTGGTCGCCTACGTACTCGATGTGCTGTACGACGACGATGCCACGCAGGCCCTGCCGGACAGTCTGGAAGTCCTGATGAATGGCGACTTCGATGATCTGGATCGTTTCCTGGAAGCGCAGAGCGACTACGTCGAAGGCCAGTTCTTCAGCACGCTTTGCCGCGAGGAGCTGCCTTTCGAGGATGCTGGCGTCGTCGACCAGGACACTTCATCACCGGGCAATGACGACGACCCGGTGCGCATCGCCGCGACGCGCGCGGTGCGGCGACTGTTCGCGGCCTGCTCGGGTTTCGCCGTGGGCGCCAAGGATGCCAGCGACAACCTGCCGGTGATCAGCGCGACGCCGACGCTGTTACTGGCCGCGCAGATCGACGCCGGTTGCCCGGCTGTCGAGGTGCTGTCCGCCGCGTCCTGGCTGCGACGTGGGCAGGCGTTCACGCTGCCCAACACCACTCACGCGCCCGCCGAGCGCAGCCCCTGCGCCCGACGCATGCTGGCGGACTTCTTGGACCGCCCGCGTCGCGCCGTTGACGCGCGTTGCGTCAGCATCGAGCGCCCGCGCTTTCCGTTCCGCCTGCGACGCGGTTGAGAGCCCGCGTCAACAGGGAAATCAGCGCTGTGTCCTGAAGGCCTCCGGGTCGAAGGCATCGACCTGGATGACTTCGTTGCGGCAATCGCGCGCGGCGTTGAGTCGGTCGTATTCGTCCTGGGTGATCAGGCCGGCTTCGAGCGCGTGATCGTCGAGTTCATGGCCGGGCGCGCGGTCGAGCAGGCCGTTACGGACCAGATCGCGCAGCTTGGCTTCGATCGGCAGGGCTTCCATGGCTTCGTCCAGCGCTTTCTCGAGTCGACCGAGGCCGGGCTCATCCGGGCCGGGTACGTGGATGTCGCCGGTCAGGCGGATGCGTGCCTCGCGGTCTTCGAGGATGCTGCGTGCGACCTTGCTGCCCATGCGATCGCCGGGATAGCGGAAGCGCCGGCCCAGCGGGAACAGCACCCAGCTCAACGGACTGCGAAGCCAGTTGACCGGGAAGTTGTCGATGGCGCCACCCAGCGCCTGCTGGATTTCGTACAGCGCCAGCCAGCAGCTCCAGCGGGCGAGGTCGAGGCTGGCTTCGGATTTTTCCTCGCTCTCATAGCGCTTCACCGCGGCGCTGCCGAGATACATCCAGGCCAGCGCGTCAGCGAGGCGGCCGGACAGCTTTTCCTTGCGCTTCAGCTTGCCGCCCAGCGTGCCCATGGCCACGTCGGAGAGGAAGGCGAAGCCGGCCGAGAATCGCGAGAAATGCTGCAGCTCGCGGCGCAGCGGCGTGGATGGCGCTGCTGCGAGTCGCGAGCCTGTCAGCGCCAGCAACCAGGCACGCACCTTGTTGCGCGGCACGAAAGCGAGGTGACCGAAGATCGCCGCGTCGAAGGCTTTCACGTCGTGCTTCGCCACCGAATCAATTTCCTGCTGCACGAACGGATGGCAGCGGATCGCGCCCTGGCCGTAGACGATCATCGAACGGGTCAGGATGTTGGCGCCTTCGACGGTGATGCCGATCGGTACCGCCGACCAGGTGTTCGACAGGATGTTGCGCGGGCCGCGCTGGATGGCCGC
This sequence comes from Rhodanobacteraceae bacterium, assembly GCA_024233975.1. Taxonomy (GTDB): domain Bacteria; phylum Pseudomonadota; class Gammaproteobacteria; order Xanthomonadales; family Xanthomonadaceae; genus JACKOX01. The sequence continues at coordinate 151,355 of JACKOX010000001.1, read as the reverse complement.
GCCGGCGCGGATGTCCATGGCGTCGGTCACCACCTCGCGCATGCCCTGCGTCAGGTAGGCCTTGATGATCGCCGACAGCACCGACGGCTTCTCGCCCAGGTCGATGGCGGCACAGGTCAGCGTGCGTGCGGCGGTCATCAGGTAGGTCTTGCCGGCGATGCGCGCCAGCGGCTCCTCGATGCCTTCGAAGCGGCCAATCGGCGTGTCGAACTGCTCGCGCACGGTGGCGTAGGCACCGGTGACGCGGGTCGCCATCTGCGCCGCGCCAACGCTGAGCGCCGGCAGCGAGATTGAACGACCGGCAGCCAGCGATTCCATCAGCATGCGCCAGCCGTGGCCGATGCCGCCTTCGCCGCCGATGATGGCGTCGATGGGAATGAACACGTCGCGGCCGACGATGGGGCCGTTCATGAACGGCACGCCCATCGGATCATGGCGCTGGCCGATCTCGATGCCGTCGGTATCGCGCGGTATCAGCGCGCAGGTGATGCCGCGGTCTTCCTCGCCGCCAAGCAGGCCTTGGGGATCTTTCAAGCGGAATGCGAGACCAATCAGTGTCGCCACCGGCGCCAGCGTGATGTAGCGCTTCTTCCAGTTCAGGCGCAGGCCGAGCACTTCCTTGCCATCGGTCACGCGCTTCTCGACGATGCCTTCGGACTGGGTGGCGGCGGCGTCGGAACCGGCTTCCGGGCCGGTCAGGCCGAAGCAGGGAATCTCGCGGCCATCGGCCAGGCGCGGCAGGTAGTAGTCCTTCTGCTCATCGGTGCCGTAGTGCAGCAGCAGTTCCGCCGGGCCCAGCGAGTTGGGCACCATCACGGTGACCGCCGCAGCGGCCGAGCGCGATGAAATTCGCGTGACGATGCGCGCCTGCGCGATCGAGCTGAACTCGAGACCGCCGTACTTCTTCGGCACCAGCATGCCGAAGAAGCGTTCGCGACGGATGAACTCCCAGGCTTCCGGTGACAGGTCGCGGCGCTGGTGGATGTCCCAGTCGTCGAGCATGTCGCAGAGCTTCTCGACCGGGCCGGCGAGGAACGCCTGTTCCTCCTCGCTCATCGACGGCAGCGGATAGCCGAGCAGGGTCTTCCAGTCGGGACGCCCCGAGAACAGTTCGGCGTCCCACCACACCGTGCCGGCCTCCAGCGCGATGCGCTCGGTGTCGCCGAGGCGCGGCAGCATTTTCCCCACCGGCCCGATCAGCCACGACGAGATCAGCAGCCGACGGATTGGCGGGATGCCGAACAGCACGGCAATCGCGATCAGCGCGATGGTGACGCCGTTGAACAGCAGCGGCGAATCCACGCCCTGCCAGCGCCAGAACAGCAGCAGCGTAGCGGTGCCGAACAGCCAGGCCAGCAGGGCGCGGCCGAAGAACAGCCAGAAGCTGGCGAGGGCGAGTGCCGCGAGGACGGCAAGCGTGACGGCAAGGGCGAACGACATGGCGGACTCCGGCCGGGAAATAACCCAAGCCTAACGCGTCGGGGCCGGTCATCGCGATCCGCGTCGGCGGATCGTCGTGGAAGGGTCAGTCTTCTTCGTCACCAGCCGGGCGTCGGGCATTGCCGCCCAGCGCCTGGAACAGGCTGATGTCATTCTGCAGCTGCGACAGCCGAGCCTGCGCCAGCGAAAGCTCGGCGTTGCGCCGGGATTCCTGCGCGTCCAGCCAGTTGCGCAGCGCGACCGCGCCGGCGCGGTAGCGGACTTCGTACAGGCGCTCGATTTCGCGGGCCTGCTCCAGTGAACGGGTGAGCGAGGCGACCTGCGTGTTCCAGGCGTCGCGCGCTGACAGCGTGACGTCCACGTCGGACAGGGCTGCCAGCAGCGTCTGCCGGAACTGCACGGCGGCGATGTCGTAGTCCGTCTTCGCGGCGGCGATGGCGAGTTGGCGTTCGTTGAAACGCAAAAAGGGTAGCGACAGGCCAGCGCCCAGTGTGATCACCGGGTTCTTCAGTACGTTGGCCAATGACGAGCTGCCGCTGCCCATCGATCCGGTGAGGCTCAGTGACGGGTAGTAGCTCAGGCGCGTGCTGTCGACGTCGGCGAGGCTGGCGCGCAGGCGCAGTTCCGCGGCGCGAAGGTCAGGCCGACGGCCGAGCAGTTCGGCGGGCAGGCCGCTGGGGATTTCGGGACTTTGGGCAGCCGACAGATCCTGCGGCTCGGCAGCTTCCGGCCAGAACTCGCCATCCAGCAGCAGCGCCAGCGTCTGGCGGACGTTCTGCCGTTGTTGGCGCAACGCGGCCAGCGCGGCGATCTGGCTGTCGAGTGACTGCTGTGCCTCGCGCCATTCCAGTCTGGATACGGCGCCGGCCTTGTACTGGGTGGAAACCAGTTCCAGCGTGCGACGGCTGCGCTGCAGGCTGTCCTCGCCGACGAGCAGGCGCTGGTTGAGATAGCCAAGCTGCCAGTACGCGTTGGCTGCGGTGCCGACCAGCGCCAGCGCGGTGGCCTCGCGGTCCTCGGTGGTGGCATTGGCCTGCCATTGGGCGATGTCCGATCCGAGCTTGAGCCGTCCCCAGAGGTCCACTTCATAGCTCACCGAGCGCCCGGCGCTGTAGCTGGTGCCGCTGGTCTCGCCGCTGTCGAGGTCGCGGCTGTCGCTGGCGCCCAGTTGCCCGGACAGGTGCGGGTATCGCGAGTCGCGACTGAGGCCGGCGGACAGCTGCGCGCGGCGTACCCGCAGCGTTGCCACGGCGAGGTCGGGATTGCGTTCGAGCACGCGCGACACCAGTCGATCCAGGCCGCTGTCGCCGAAGGCGGTCCACCAGCGGTCGGCGCTCACATCACTGGGTGGATATTCGGCGCTGGCTACGACCTGCGACTTGCCGCCCGCCACGGTGCTGCCGTCGTACTGCGCAGGCACTTCAACGACGGGTGTCTGGTAGGGCGTGGTGGCGCAGGCAGAAAGCAGCAGCGAGCCGACGAGCACGGATGATTTGGGAAAGCGGGTCATTCGCGGGACAGGGCCTCCACCGGGTCGAGTTGCGCCGCGTTGCGCGCGGGCAGGAAGCCGAAAGCGACGCCGATCAGCGTCGAGCAGGCGAACGCGGCAACGATCGAGAAGGTCGAGAACACCATCGTCATGCTGCTGCCGAAGGCGCTGAAGGCAAGGCCAATGCCCAGCGCCAGCAGCACGCCCAGCGTGCCGCCGATCAGGCAGACCAGCACGGCTTCGATCAGGAACTGCTGCAGGATGTCCGAATGGCGCGCGCCGACGGCCATGCGCACGCCGATCTCGCGGGTGCGCTCGGAAACACTGACCAGCATGATGTTCATCACGCCGATGCCGCCGACGATCAGCGAGATCACGGCGATCGAGGAAATCAGCAGGGTCATGGTGCGCGTGGTTTGCTGGATGGTCTCGCGGATTTCCGCCGTGTTGTTGAGGAAGAAATCCTTCTTGCCGTGGCGCATCGTCAGCAGCCGGGTGATCGCGCTTTCCGCCGCGCTCATGGCGGTGTCGTCGGCGACGCGCACGGTGATGCTGTTGACGTAGGACTGTCCCAGCATCCGCGCCATCACCGTGGTGTAGGGCGACCACAGCGAGAGATTGTTGCTCGGTCCGAAACCGCTGCTGTTGGGCTTGGTGACGCCGATCACCCGCATCGGCACATTGCCCAGCAGCAGCACCTCGCCAATCGGGTCGACGCCATCCGGGAAGAACTGCTCGCGGGTGTTCTGGTCGATCACCACGATCTGGTCCATGCGTTCGACCATGGCGCTGCTGAAGAAGGCGCCTTCGGCGATCTCCAGGCCGCGCACGCGGAAGTACTGTTCGCCGACGCCGGACACCTGCGCGCTGGCCGACTGGTTGCCGAAACGCAGCGTAACGGAGGTCGACACGTTGGGCGTGGCGCTGTCGACATAGGCCTGTTCGCCCAGCGCCTCGGCATCGCCGGCGCGCAGCGACTGCACGCGACCCGAGCGCATGTCGCCGAAGTCGGCGCCCGGGTAGACATCGATGCGATTGGTGCCCAGCGAACTGATGCGTTCGAGGATCTGCTGCTGCGAGCCGGTGCCCAGTGCCACCACCGACACCACCGAGGCGATGCCGATGATGATGCCGAGCATGGTCAGGAAGGTCCGCATGCGGTGCGAGCGCATCGCCAGCAGCGCCATGCGGAAGGCTTCGATGAAGCGGTCGCGGAAGGCCGTCCAGCCGGGTGACGAGGGCCGCGGTGGACGCGACAGCGAGGTGTCGTCCATCTCCGGCTTCGGGTTCCTGCGGTCGGAGACGATGTGGCCGTCGCTTATCTCGATGATGCGCTGCGCGTGCTCGGCTACCGACGGCTCGTGCGTCACGATGATGATCGTGTGGCCTTCCGCATGCAGTTCGGTGATCAGCCGCATCATCTCCTCGCTGGACTTGCTGTCCAGCGCGCCGGTCGGCTCGTCGGCGAGGATCACCTCACCGCCATTCATCAGGGCGCGGGCGATGGAGACGCGCTGCTGCTGTCCTCCCGACAGCTGTCCCGGCCGGTGATCGAGGCGATCACCGAGCCCGAGCCGGGTCAGCAGTTCGCGCGCCCGTGCATGACGCTTGCTGCGCGACTGCCCGGCATAGATCGCCGGCACCTCGGTGTTGCCGATGGCGTCGAGATCGGGAAGCAGGTTGTAGCGCTGGAAGATGAAGCCGAAATGCTCGCGGCGCAGTTCGGCGAGCTCGTCCGGACCCATGCGTCCGGTATCGCGACCGGCGAAGGTGTAGCTGCCGGCATTGGGACGGTCCAGGCAGCCGAGGATGTTCATCAGCGTGGACTTGCCGGAGCCTGATGCGCCGATGATCGCGATCATCTCGCCGGCCTGGATGTCGAGGTCGACGTCCTTGAGCACGACCAGCGTTTCGTCGCCGGAAGGAAACTCGCGACGCAGCTGGCGGACGGAAATCAGCGGTTCGCTCATGGCCGCACTCCGCTGCAGGACCCGGACGGCAGGCGCACGATCAGAACATCCCCGGTGGGCGTCGGCTCTGCATGCGCTGCGCGGTTTCCGACAGGCCGGAGCTGGCCTGGCCCAGCACCACGCGCTCGCCTTCGCGCAGACCGGAAACGATCTGCGCATTGGCGTTGTTGTCGATTCCTACTTCGACCTTGCGCACCTGCGGCTGGCCGTCCTTGCCCACCACCAGCACCATGCTGCTGCCATCCTTGGCGCTGCTGTCGACGGCCGCGGACGGCACGATGATCGCGTCCTTGGCCGAGGCCAGCACGATATAGACTTCCGCGGTCATCGAGATGCGCAGCTCGCCATCGGCATTGGGCACTTCGAACAGGGCGTTGTAGTAGATCGCGCTGCTCGAACTGTTGCTCGACGTCGAGCTTTCGGTGGCGACGGATTCCGGTGCCGGCTCGATGGCGCGCAGCGTGCCGTAGTAGCGCTTTTTCGGGTTGCCAAGGATGGTGAAGTAGACGGTCTGCCCGGGCTGCACCTTGATGACGTCGGCCTCGGAGACCTCGGCCTTGACCTGCATGGTGTCGAGCTGCGCCAGCTTGACGATGGTCGGCGCCGACTGATTGGCGTTGACCGTCTGGCCTTCCTTGGTGACCACCGCCACCACGGTGCCGTCCATGGGTGCGGTGATGCGCGTGTAACCGAGATTGGCTTCGGTGGTGGCCAGCGCCGTCTCGCTCTGCGCGATCTGCGCATCCAGCACCTTCAGCTGCGCGCGTGCGGCGTCCAGTGTGGCCTCGGCCGATTCGTACTCCGCACGGGAGGTGGCGTCGTCGGCCATCATGGTCTTCTGCCGCTCGAAGGCCAGTTCGGCCTGGCGCAGGTTGGCGGTCTGCGCCGTGCGCTGTGCGCGCACGCTGTTAAGCGCCGCCTGTGCATTCTTGACCGCGTTGCGCTGGGTGGTGGAGTCGATCTCGGCGATCAGGTCGCCGGCCGATACCGTGTCGCCGAGCTCGACCTTCAGCGATTCGACCCGGCCGGATACCTGCGCGCCGACGCTGACCAGTTCCACCGCTTCCAGCGTGCCGGTGGCGACCACCGTGTTCTCGATGTCGGCGCGGCGGGCGACGGTGGTCGCCAGCTGCGGTGCGGGTTCCGTCCGCGACAGCCACCAGGCCAGACTTGCGCCGGCAAGCAGGACGATGACGATTGCGGGAATGAGCCAGCGGCGACGTGACCTCGTTGCATTCATGTGCGGTTCCAGCGTCCTTGTTGCTTGCGCGGCAAAGGTGACAGTGTGGTCATGCCTTCGCGCCATCAGCAAGCGCTTTTGTCTCCAACAATGTGTCGCTTTGTATCGGCGGCCCGAATTGAGCGGTGATGCGCGTTTTCGTGGTCGGCGAATCTCGTGGACCGACCGTATGGAGGACCATGCCTGCCGGCGAGCCGAACACCCGTCGGCGACAGCCGTCGGATTGCTTCAGGTCTGAGGTGTCCTGGGCAATGACGACGGCGCGGCCACGTCACTATCGACCACGATCATTCGAAACCGTTCCGGAAGACGCGCAACGCGGCGCCGCTGCGGCTGGCTTCGGGCGTGTTGCCGTAGGCGCCGAGGTTGGCGAGTCCGCCGTTCGGGTCGGTTTCCTGGTCGAAGGCTGACAGCGGGTCGCCGGCGTCGATGGCCGGGCTGTCCTGGGCGTCGTTCACGAAGCCGCCCGGCGTGTAGCGGCCGGCGCTGGATCGCAGGTGGTAGTCGCCGGAGGCTGGATCAGCGAACAGCGGGTCGGCGAGGAAGTTGCCGGTGCCGGCCTGCGCGCTGATCGACCAGCTGACGTTGACCGTGGTGGCGGTGTCGTCGTGGCCGAATTCCCGCGTGTTGTTCCACAGGATGCTGTTGTGCACGTCGACTTCGGAAAGCAGTTCGACGTGGACCACGCCGCCGGTGATGTTGCCGCTATCCGTGGTGCCGGGGCAGATGTGGTCGGCAATGGTGACGTGGTCCAGTTCCACCACCGACGGCGCCGCGCCGCCGTCGACGTAGATCGCCGTGCCCTGGCGGCCATCCAGCGTGCAGCGATTGGCGAAGAACAGGTCGTTGTGGTGGCTGCCGGTGGCGCCCTCGTCCCAGAAGATGCCCGAACCAATGCTGGGCGCGTAGTTGTCGGTGAACACGTTGCCGGAGAACTCGGCGACCAGGCCGTCACCGGCGACGATGGCGCCGCCGCCCCAGCCGTAGCCGACGCTGGCGCCGATCTCGTTGCTGCGGAATACGCTGTCGCGCACGCTGGCTTCAATGGTTGAGACATACAGCCCGCCGCCGTGATCGCTATGGCCGGTATTGAGCTCGATGCGGTTGCGCAGCAGCGCCGCCTGGCGTCCCTGCACGTCGATGCCGGCGCCACGACCCGCGGCGTTGTGGTGCACGTAGTTGTCCTCGATCCGCAGCGTGCCGGTGGCGCCGCCCCAGTTCTGCGTTTCCGCGTGGATGCCACCGCCGCGTGCGTCGTCGCCGAAATGCGCGGTCTGGTTGTTGTGGATTTCGTTGTGGCTGATGCGGGTTTCGCCATTGCCCAGGCGCTGCACGAACACACCGCCACCGGCACCGTTGCCATCCTGCCAGTCCACGCCCAGACCTCGGCCGTTGGTGATCTCGAATCCGTCGAGCACGCTGGTTCCGCTGCTGTCCTGATGCAACTGCACGGATGGCGCTACGTCACCGCCATTGATGACCGAGCGATACGTCCCGGCATCGCGCACCGAGAAATCGGCGTTGAAACCGCCGCGCAGGATCAGGTCGACGCTGGACGGCGCTGTGAAGCTCCCCAGCGCCACGTTCTCCGCGTAGGTGCCAGCGGCGACCTGCACGATGTCACCGCTGGCGGCGGTGCCGATCGCGGCGTTGATCGAAGCAAACGGTGCCGCCGACGTGCCATTGCCGCCCGGCGCCGCGCCGGCGCGAACGCACAGAACCCGCGGTGCTGGCGCGGCGCTGCCGGTGCAGCTGTCGCTCTGTCCGTCGTCCCAGGCATTGGGTCCGCGCCCCAGATACTGCCAGGGATGGGCGGGGCTGCCTGCCATGGCCGGCGCTGTCACCAGAAAGAGGATGGCCGTGGCTCGGCGGATGATGCAGGGCGATCGGGCATTCATGGGTGTTCTCCGGTCATGCGCTGACGGCTCGGTAGCGCCGCTGCAGCATCGCGTCAAAGGCATTCGCCAGCTCCGCCATGGCGAACAGGCGCGGGCGCAGGGCTTCGGGTGAGGGCAGGGGGCTCCAGCTGCGGAACAGTTCGATGGTCCAGCGCAGTTCGCCGGCGTCGATGGACAGCCGTCCGACGCTGGCATCAGCTTCCATCACTGCCCTGGTCAGTTCGTGAATATGCTCGCTGTACCAGCCCTCGGGCATCGGTTCGCCGCTCTCGATGAAGGGCCGTTCGCGAAGCAGCTTTGGCGCCCAGCCGGGGACGTCCTTGAACGCTACGCGGTGGTTCGAAGACATGCCCTCCAATGGCGTGCTCAATCGCACCTCGGTGCGCCAGCCGCTGCGGCTTGAGCTCCGGTATTCGACAAGGGTGCGCTGCAGGCGGAAGCGTCTATCGGCAAAACGGCCCTCGCCGACGGCCTCGAAGTCGTCATCGCGACGCAGCGTGGCACCCAGCAGTCTCGCCAGGTCGCCCAGCTGCCGCTCGGCCTGGCCTGCGCGCTCGCCCTTGTACTGCCGCATCCACCACCACAGCGGCAGCACCAGGAACGCGGCGATCCACAGCGCATGGCGGCTGAGGAAATCCCAGAAGGCGAAGACGTTGCCATCGTCAATCATTCAGACCTCACCTACTCGAAGCTGTCGCTGAACACGTGGGCACTTTCGCCCGCCAGTATCGCTGGCGACGGCGCGGCGCGCAGCGGTTTCGACAGTTCCGATTCGACGCCGCGCTCGGAGTAGGTGCTGACGCGATAGCTGCGATCGAACCCGTACAGCGCCGACAGGTCGGCGAAGCCGAGGTTGAAGCTGCTGCCCATCGGCATCGGCGTGCCGTCGGGACCGTCGACCCAGATGCGGTAGCCGGCGACGCGGCTGTCCTCGGGGTCATCCCAGGTCAGGTTGACGATTCGCGAGCCCGCCGCACTCACCGCATGCAGGTTCTGCGGCACCGGCATGCCGCCGATGGACAGCGCCGCGCCGTTGTTGGCGCCATCGATCTCGCCGTCCGGGTCTTCCACCAGCAGTTCGGCACGCAGGGTCTGGCGCTCGTCATCATGGAAGTCGGCGGGTACCGGGATCTGCAGGTCGGTTTCGAAGCGCTGGCCCGGCGCCAGCGTCGGGATGGCGAGGTTGCCGTACAAGGTCTCGCGGGTCTGCGGCGTGTCCCAGTACAGGCGCAGCGTGGCCGAACGATTGGCATCCGGCGTCCACGCATTGCCGGCATTGATCACGCTGACGTGCACGCTGATATCGTCGCCCGGCGTCAGTTGGGTGGCGCTGCTCTCCAGCGACTCCATGGCGAGATCCGGCAGTGCCGGCAGCGTGGCCATCTGCAGGCCGTCGTCCAGCGCCGTGGTCTTCGCCAGCAGCCGCACATCGCTGTCGCGCTTGGCGACGATGGTGTTGCCGATGGCCGGCAGCAGGGTGCTGACCGTGACCACCTGGCCCGACGCCGCGTTGAAAGCCACCGCCGGTTGCAGGTGGCCGCCACCGTCGTTGCTCTGCAGCTGCACGCGGGTCTGGTTGGCGGTGAGGCCGGAAACGATGTTGAGCAGCTCGCCGCGGCTCTCGCGGATGCCGACCGGATCGTCCGGCATGCGGTTGTTTTCCGGATCGGCAACGCCGGGCAGTGCGCCAACGCTCAGCGCGCGGAAAATCACGTTGACGCCATCGCTGTCATTGGCGACCACGCGTGGGCGTTCGCCATAGACCAATCGTCCGTGCGCGTCCTTCACCGCAAAGGCGCGAATCAGGCAGGGACTGCTGCTGCAGTCGCGATAGCCGATTTGCAGCCCTTGCCGCGTGCCGATGAAGGCATCGTTGACGGCGGCGCGGGTGAAGGCCAGCGCCAGCCGGCCGTTGCTGGTGGTGGCGAGGTCCGGCTGCGCCACGCGCGAATTGCGGGTATCGACCTGCTCGATGGCGAGCCCGTCCATGGTGCGCATGGCCAGATTGCGCTTGTCGATGTCGGAGAGATCGACCGCGTCCGGCGCGTAACGTACCCAGGCCACGACTGGCACGGCGTTCTGGTAGGCGATCGCCGGTGTGATGTTGAAGCTGCCGCTCTGGTCTACGCGCCGTGGACTGCTCCAGCTGACGCCGTCGAAATCACTCAGGTAAATGTGTGACTCGCCGCCGGTGACGCGCGCCGTGTTGCGCTGGAACACCAGGCTGACCTTGTTGCCGCTGCAGTCCTGGCGGTAGAAGGCCGGACGCGGCAGGCAGCGCGCCAGGCGCACGCCGCCTTCGCCGTAGCCGGGTGCGGTGAGGTCGTCGGCTGCCGTCCAGGTCATGCCATCGAACACGGCAAAGCGCAGGAACTGATGGCGGGCAAGATCATCGCCGGGAGCGGGAGCCGCGCGCAGGTCGCTTTCGGCCCACACGGCCACGGCGCGATCCACGCCGTAGTGCATCACTGCCACGTCACGGATGCCCCAGCCGTCGCTGAGCTGTGCGGTATCAGCCACGCCATCGACCGGTGTGTGCGCGGCGACCAGCTTGCCGAGGCTGTTGACGTACAGCAGCAGCTGGTTGCCGGCGCTGTCCACGGCCAGTGCCGGATGGCGGTTCATTGCGCGCCGATCCGCTGGCCTGACGATCATCTCCGGATTGGCCTTGCCCGTGGCGTGGCCGCTGGCGGCCTTGTCCAGCTCCTGCGTCAGCAGGTTCCAGGCGTTGCCCGAGGCGGGACGGTTGAGGCAGCCGTTGGTCTCGCTGATGACCTTGCGGAAGATGTTCTCGCTGCCCTCGATGTTGGGAATCCAGCAGGTGGGATCCAGTGGGAAATCGATGGGACAGCCGATCTCCACCCAGTAGTCGAAGTCCATGCGGAAGTTGAGGCTTTCATCGACACAAGTCGTCGCGTCCGCATTCGCGCGTCCGACCACTTCGCCCTGCAGCGCGACGGTGATCATCGCGCCGGCATCGACCAGAATGCCCATCAGTACCGATACATCCACACCGATAGGGACATAGATGTCGAGTCTGCCGCCGGTTTCGACATAGCTATTGCGCGGTTCCAGCGGCTTCATCGCATAGGCGAGGAGGTATTCGGCCTTGATGCCGAGATCGGCAAACACCCGCGCCGAGAACACTTCGGGAACGCCCCAGTACCAGCGGAACAGCGGGATGGTGAGGTCGTACAGGGTTTCCCAGTGGCGCGCGGTGGACTGGCCGGCATCGCCGCCGACAAATAGTTCGCCGGGCGGTGGCGCTGGTGGCTCACGGTTGTACTGCGTGTGGCTGCTGTTGACCCCGCTGACGCTGCCGCAGACCGTTGTGCCTTCGGGCAGGCAGAACTGCTGGTCGAGGTGCGCCGTGGCGCTGTTGGTCTTGTTCTTGAGTTCGTCGTAACCATCGCATTCGGGGTCGCCACAACCGCTGGCATGCGCCGCGCCGGTATCGGTTTTTCCGGTGGCGTCGTTGGGTGGCACGGTGACCCGCACCGAATGCGGATCCTGGATGCGCACCTGCACGCCTGGCAGCGACGCCGTGCTGGCGATGGCGGCGGAAGGCCGTTTGAAATCAATGCGGAAGGCGCGCACGCCGGTGCGGCTGGTGCCTTCTTCGTGGGCGACCACCCAGCCGTACAGCGAATCCCCGGTGATGCCAAACACCTTGCGCGGGAAGCGCAGACCTTCGAGCACGTCGGCTGGCAGGGCGGCGGTCAAGTATTCGGTGGCGGCCGCATCGCAGCTGAACTGCTCGTCAGTGTTGGTCAACATGATGGGCTGTGCACGTCCCACCAGATGCAGTTCGGCGCCAGACAGCGCGTTGCCGGCGCCACGCACATAGCCGATGGAGAACGTGCGCGCAGCCGGCGTTGGCGGAACGAAACTGGCCTTGCCGTCGAAGTCGCCCAGGTCCGGCAACGGCTGATAGACGATCACGCCGCCGGCGAGCGTGTCGCGATAGGCGAGCCCCCATCTGGGCGCCGCCAGCTGCAGGCCGCTGTTGGCGAGCTTGGGCAGCACCAGGTCCATGACCTGGTCGCCATCGGCACCGCCTTCCTCGCACGCAGTCAGAATGGCGTCGGTGGGGTTGGTGTCGGGCACGCAGACCTTGCTGTCGATATGGCGCGTGTAGCGATCGATGCGCAGGTCGATGGTCAATGGGAACTCGCGGACATAGCCGCTGTTGGCGATGCTGTCGGTGGTCAGCCAGCCGTAGCCGGTGTGCGCTGCGATCACCTCAATATGGACGTTGATGGCAGCCGGGTCGATCAGTGTGCACAGCTCGGGTGTATTGATGTCCGGGCTGACGCACTGCTCGGTGGGCGCAATGGTGGCCATCGGCGGCGGTCCGCTGCCGTCGATGTTGACCGCACCCTGCGGCAAGGCCAGACCGAAGCTGAAGGTGGCGTTGCCGCTGGCGTTGGTGGCCTGACGTTCCAGATCGTCCGGGCAGCCGACGATTTCATCGTTGACGGGCAATGCGTCGAACTGCGAGGGCACGGCGACCGGATTCGCCCCACCGTCGATGCGTACCGGCGCCTTGTTGCTGTTCGGCGGATACAGGTCCTCCAGGTTGTCCGTGCGCAGCACCACGCGGGCGCCTTCGATGGGCAGGCCGTCGCTGCCACGCAGGCGCAGGGTGATGTCCACCGTGTCGTTGAACGCGGGATCAACGCTCAGGTTCTGCCAAGGCGAGGGATGCTGCTGCAGGTTCCCCTGGTGATCCTTGATCTTGCCAACGGCGAACACGCTGCCGCTGCCTTCCGCCCGCCAGGCGGACAACGTCGCCAGCTGAGGCGCGCGCATGGCGGCGGTGAACTGGCCGTTGGCTTGCACGCTGGACAGTTGCGCGCCCATCGGCACCACGCGGCCAATCTGATCGCGCCACCAGTATTGGACATCCGAATCGGCGGGATCGAGGTCGTTGATGACGACGTTGCCACTCATCGACAGCGGATCGCGCAGGTTGATGCTGCTGGGCGGGGTGCTGCTGCCGACCTGGATGAACGGACTGCGATTCGGCGTCTGCACGGACAGCGTGGTGGAACCGACCCGTGGCGCCGTCTTTCCGATGGCATTGCGTGCTTCCAGGACCACCGATGCCGGCAGGCTGGCCGGGCGGTCAGTGGGCAGGGTGAACTTGCCGCTGAAGCTGCCGGCCGACACATTCACCGGCCCGAAGGCGACCTTGCCGGCATAGACCAGGCTCAGCGTGCCATCGGTGAGTCCACTGACGCTGAAGCCGAAGGAATTGCCCGCGCGCGGTGACGCGGTGGACGGCGTGACCGTCAGCGGCGGCAGGACCCGGTAGCTGCGGCTCTGCGTCAGGTTGCCGTCGATGCGCAGTTCGACGGTGTAGCTGCCGGCGGCCAGTGTCGGCAGGGTGACGTATTCCTGCAGCTGGCCGGTGCCGCCGGGCATGTCCAGCAGCGTGGCGCTGACGGAGGCGTTCTTGATGATGACCACGTAGCGGCCGTCGGCCAGGTGTGTGGCGCCGAGCAGGACGGTGCCGCCGCCGGTGGCGGCGGACGGGCTCACCGACAGCGTGCCGGGCAGGGTGAACTGCGCCCGTGTAGGCAGCACGAACAGCGAGAGCAGGGCGGCGAAACACAGCGCGAAGAAACGGCCTGGCTGGCGCCGATGGTGACTTGGGGCGGCGTGGAACATGGGACCGTCTCCTGCTTCTCGTGAGGTGCTGAAGGGGGAAACGGAGAATTCGTCGAACAGGGGCCAACCGGGCGAAAGTGGGCGTCTGGTCGGGAAACGACTAAGGGGTAACCCTCGCGGCCTGCGCCTGCCGTGTCAGCGGGTGTTCCGGGCCAAATCCATCACGGAGGAGCGCGATGGCCTGATTCTGCGCGGCCAGCGCTTCGTCGCGTCGTCCGAGCTTGGCCAGTGCGGTTGCCCGCGCTTGATGGACTTCGCTGCGTTGCTCGAAAAGGCTTGCGTCCTCCCCTAGCGCGCTCAATGCCGCATCCGCTTCGGTCAGGCCTTCGGCGGCGCGCCCGGCAACCGCAAGCATGGCGGCACGATGCCCGCGGATCAGCAGGCAGTCAGCGGCGTTTTCCGACTGCGTCTCGATACAGCCACCAAGCGCCTTGTCCAGCGTGGTCATGGCGGCTTCCACCTCGCCTCGCCTGGCTTGCACCTGGGCGAGACGGTCGCCGGCTATCGGCTGGTCACCGGGATCCGCCAGCCGCTGCATCATTGCCAGCGCCGCGCGCAGTGTCGCTTCGGCTTCGTCCAGATTTCCGCTGCGCGCCTGCTGCTTGCCAAGGTCGGCCATCGACTGCGCCACCCACTTGTGGTCGCCGGGGAAGTTGCTTTCGGCGAGCTGGAGGGCGCGGCGGGTGAGTGTTTCCTGGGTGGCGAAATCGCCACGCTGGTAGGCGATGTTGGCGCGATTGTCGAGGATGGGCCACAGCGTTGGCGAAGCGTCGCCGAAGTGCTGCAATACTAGGGCTTCGGCCTCTTCCAGAAGGGATTCGGCATGGTCTCGTTCGCCTTGTGCGAGCGCCGTGAACGCCTCGTTGGACAGCGCCTGGATCATGCGCGGGTGCCCGGGTGCGCGCTCGCGAAACGCGGTCAGAACGCGGCGTGAGGCTTCGCGTGCACCATTTGCATCGCCTATGGCGTTGCGCAGCACGGCGAGGCCGTTCAAAGCCACCGGCAGGGCCAGCGGGTCGCCGCCGTCATCCGCTTCCAGGATGCTGACGGCGCGCTCGATGTCCGGCAGCGCCGCCTTGGCGTGGCCGCCCATGTAGGCGACCATCGCGCGATTGATCAGCGATTCGGCAAGCACCGGATGGGTGGGTCCGTAGGCTGATTCCGCGACGTGGATGGCCTGCTCGAACAGGGCGGCTGCGTCATCGAGATTGCCGCGATTGGCGAGGATCTCGCCGAAGTCGTCGAGCACGTCGGCCTGCAGGATCGGGTCGTCCGACAGTTCGTCCCTGGCGCGCGCGAGCGCCGCGTCGAACGCCTGCTCCAGGGTTTGCGGCGCGTCCTCGCCGCGCTGTAGCGGGTCGACTGGAACGAAAATGGAAACGAGGAACTCCTTGACCTTTCGCGTGCGTTCGGCCTGGCCGCGCGCCTGTGCGGCCTCGGCTTCGGCGCGCTGCGCCTCGGCATCGGCGCGCGCAGCCTGTTCACGGGCCACGCTGCCCTGCCACAAGGCCATGCCCAGCCCGGCGACCAGGGCCAGCAGCACGGCGCTGGCACTGCCCACTGCCAGCCGGTGACGGGTGACGAAGCGGCGCATGCGGTAGCCGGCGGTATCGGCGCGCGCGGCAATGGGGCGGCCATCGAGCCACCGGCGCAGGTCATCGGCCAGCTGGGCGGCGCCGGCATAGCGTCGCGCCGGATCCGGATGCAGCGCGGTGGCGACGATCAGGTCGAGATCGCCATCCAGTTCGCGGGCGAATTGGGAGGCGCGCAGTTCGCCAGTTTCGCGGCTGCGTTCCCGCAAGCTCTGGCTGGGCCGCGGTGCGGTCTCGTGCTCGAGGCTGGCCAGCAGGCGCTCGGGCGCTGCGCTGCGCTGCGGATGCGGCGGTGCGCCGGTCAGCAGTTCGAACAGCACCGCGCCCAGCGCGAACACATCCGCGGCGGTGCCAACCGCGTCGCCGCGGATCTGCTCGGGCGCCGCGTAGGCCGGCGAGTAGACGCGGATGCCGGTGCCGGTCAGTCGGGATTCGAGACTGTCATCCAGCAGTCGGGCGATGCCGAAATCCAGCACGCGGACGCGACCAGCGCCGTCGACCAGCAGGTTCGATGGCTTCAGGTCACGATGCACGATCAGCAGTGACTGCGCCTGCGCGGTGGCGTCGCAGACCTGCAGCAGCAGTTCCACGCGGGCGCGGGCGTCGAGTTCGTGCTGCTGCGCGTGGCTGACGATGTCCTCGCCGCGGACGAACTCCATGGCGTACCAGGGCGTGCCGTCCTCGGCGACGCCGCCGTCGAGCAGCCGGGCAATGTTGGGATGATCGAGCCGCGCCAGAATGCGGCGTTCGCGGCTGAAGCGTTCACGCAGCGCCGGGCTGTCCATCAGCGGGCGGATCAGCTTGATCGCCACCGCCTGTTCGAAATCGTCGACCCGCTCGCCGCGCCAGACCTCGCCCATGCCGCCGGCGCCAATGCGCTCGACCAGCCGGTAGTGGCCGAGCTGGCGACCGGCGAGCGCCGCGCTGGAACCCGCGTGGCTGGTGTCGGTTTCGGCATCGGACAGTCGCTCCATCACCGTGGGCGCGACGCGCGCGATGCCTTCGTCGAGCAGGCCACTGACGGCGTCGGCATCGAGCATTTTCTGCAGCCGGGCCGCGAGGGCCGGGTCGTCGCCGGCAATCTGCGCCAGTCGCGCCGCGCAGGCGTCGGCATCGAGATCGAACAGTTCATCAAGGAGCGCGGAAACGCGCGTCCAGTCGGCATCAGTCATGCAGGTCGCTTCCATCAAGGTTGGCGTGCAGCACGGCGCGCGCCTTGCGCCAGTCGCGCTTGAGCGAACGCTCCGAACGCCCGGAGACGTCGGCGATCTCGCTCAGTTCCAGGCCGGCAAAGAAGCGCATCTCGACGAGCCGGACCAGTTGCGGTTCCATGGCGCCCAGCCGCTCAAGGGCCTGGTC
Source organism: Rhodanobacteraceae bacterium (assembly GCA_024233975.1). Lineage (GTDB taxonomy): Bacteria > Pseudomonadota > Gammaproteobacteria > Xanthomonadales > Xanthomonadaceae > JACKOX01. The sequence continues at coordinate 134,694 of JACKOX010000001.1, read as the reverse complement.
GAGTTCCAGCAGTCGGTCGGTGTCGCCCACGCTGCCGACGCGCGTGGCGACGGCGTCAAGGTCTTCGTCGATCTGCCCGCTGCCGCGCTTTACCGCGGCGCGGTTGCGCGCGTGGTCGATCACCAGCTGGCGCATGGCCCGTGCGGCGAGGGCGAAGAAATGCTCGCGGTCGTTGACGTTCATGGCGTCGGGCCGCGCCAGCTTGAGCCAGGCTTCGTGGACCAGCGAGGTGGCGCCGTGGCCGGGCGATGCGATCCGCAGCTGTCGCCGCGCCAGCCGCTTGAGGTCGGCGTAGACCAGCTCGAAGGCCCGGTCGCCGGCCGCGCGATCGCCCGCGTTCGCCGCCGCCAACAGCACGCTGACCTCGCCCATCCGCACCCTCGCCGAGTTGTCGCAGAGTCGGCAGTGTAGCCCGGTCGCCCGGATCCGGTTCGTGTCTGCCATCTCGGGAGAAAAATGCCGCGCATGCCCGCCAAGTCCGTCGCCAAGGGTTTCCGGTAGAAACGGAAATTCCCGGGTTCAGGGGACAAGGAGCATGCGAAGCTGGACGACGCCGTCATCCGGCATCGGCGACGTCTGCCTACTCCAGCCAGGGATTGCGGATCGGCTTGACCAGCTCCGGCTGGCCGCCTTTTTCCAGCGCTTCGATATGGCCCCGGATTTCTTGCTGCAGCGCGGGGTCGAGCTGATCGCCTTTCTGCGACAGCATGTCCCGCCAGGCCTGTTCGGCACCGTCGAAGTCCCCCAGCCGCAGGCGGGCGTTGCCCAGTTCCAGCCAGGCAAAGCCGTCGCGCGGCAGCACCGCGACCACTTCGGCCAGGCGCTGGGCGACCTTGGCCCAGTCATCGCCGGCCTCGGTATAAAGGTATCGCCGGACCCGCCCCGTCATGGCATCCGCGCGAAGCTTGGGATCGGTCTGGCTGCCGTGCCAGATACCGATTTCGCCCAGTTCGGCGACCAGCGTCAGGTCGCGAAACACCTCGTCGGGGTTCCAGTCCTGCTGCGGCACGGGAAGCCTCGCGCTGTTGGCGCACATGAACCAGCCGGCGTAGTGGCCTTCGGTGTTGCTGTCATCCAGCGTTTCCACCCGACGCACCCGCTGCACGCCCGCCGCCTCCCACTGTTCGGGGATGGCCATCCAGTAGTCGACGTAGAACGGCTCGCCACTGGGTTCAATGCGCTCGCGGTAGAAATCGCGGATCTCGTTGAAGCGCTGACCCAAGTCGATGCCTTCATTCTTGAAATAGCGCCAGGCCTCGTGGCTGCCGCCGGCCATTTCGTTGGCGTACTCCCACAGACGGGGCGCGGTAATCGTCATGGCCAGTGCCGCCACGTAGAGGATGCCCGCAAGTGCGGCGATCACGCGGGAGCGGCGGCGCCATGCAAGGGCTGCCGCCGCGCCGCCGCAGATCGCGATTACCAGCAGCAGTGGCGTGGCATGACGGATGCCGCCCCAGGCGGCCGGGGACACCATCAATGCGGCGAGGTGCGTCGCGCTGATCGCGGTCAGCGCGGCGAGCATCCAGCGCGTGGACGGTGGCAATTGCCGCTCCCGCAGAACCAGCGCGAGACCCAGCAGTGCCAATGCCGACAGGGCCAGCGGCAGCTTCGCCGCGATGATGGCCGGCCAGGTGAACCAGGGCGTGCGCCCCTCGTATTCCCGACCCCAGATCAGGTGCCGCATGATGGCGCGGCCCTGCACGCCGGTGCGCACGGTATCGGCCAGACCCCACAGGTAGGCGCGTGGCAACAGGTGGCTGCGGTCCGCAAGCTCCAGGCTGGCTTTCAGCAACGGGCTGTGCACCTCCTCGATCTTCTGCTCCAGCGAACGATTGAACGGATCGCTGCCGTCGTGATCGGCGTGGTAGCGGAAACCATACAAGGCCCACAGAATGGTCAGCGCCAGCACGCCACTGACCAGCAGGTGCAGTCCCCGGCGCAGGACTTCGCGCACTCCACCCCGGCGCAGTCCCCACAACGCTGCGCCGAGCAGCAGCAGGCCGAGGCCGGCCAGTCCCGCCAGCGCCGAATGCTTGGCTGTCAGCGCGAGTCCCGTAAGCAGTCCCAGCAGCAGGCTCCAGCGCCATTGCCAGTTCGCGCAGAGCAGGGCAGCCGCCACCGCCGCCGGAACCAGCGTGAAGGCGAGCGGACCATCGGTCATCACCACCGGGAAGTGCGCGCCGAGGGTTGGCTCCAGCGCGACGAAGGCCAGCGTGCCAGCTGCCCAGAAGAACCCCGCGGCGCGCCATAGCAGGAATCCCAGAACCAGCAGCAGAACGCCATGGAAGGCGAACATCGCCAGCCGCGCCCGTGCCTGCACCCGTGCGGAGTCGTTCTCGAGGTAAATCTGCTGCTCCACCCACTGCCGCTCCTGCTCTTTCTCGGTCAGCACGGGTTCTTCCCCGAGCCGGACGTCAGCAGGCATCCACGCGCCGACCCAGCGCTTCACCAGCGGCGGATGCTCCGGGTTCAGGTGCATGTCACCGCCGCGCTGGTAGGCGACGCCGGCGGCGATATGCCAGGCCTCGTCGAGGGTAAAGCTGTCCAGTCGCGTACCGACAGACACCCGCCAGATGGCCAGCAGGGTCAGGACGACCAGCAGCGCGATGCCGGGAAGGCGCTGCAGCAGGAAGGCGGTGGGTGTCGCAGGGGAGCTCGTCATGCAAGTGGCCAGATCAGGGGGCGTCCGTGGCTCCCACGGAAAACCGTGATTCGAAGGGCCATTTCCCGGGCCAGCCTGCGTGGCCTCCTGCCCGCCCGACTATACTCGTCGTCATGAAAGACAAGAACGAAATCGTTTCCAACTGGCTGCCGCGCTATACCGGCGTGCCGCTCGACGGCTTTGGCCGCCATATCCTGTTGACCAACTTCGGTGGCTACCTCGACGTGTTCGCGAGGCTGACCGGTGCCGAGGTGGTTGGGCGCGACCGGCCCATGCCCAGCGCCACGCATGACGGCATCACCATGATCAACTTCGGCATGGGGAGCGCCAATGCGGCGACGGTGATGGACCTGCTGACCGCGATCAAGCCAGAGTCGGTACTGTTCCTCGGCAAGTGCGGTGGCCTGAAGAAAAAGAACCAGCTGGGCGACCTGGTGCTGCCGATTGCCGCCATCCGTGGCGAAGGCACCTCCAACGACTACCTGCTGCCGGAGGTTCCGGCGATGCCGGCCTTCCAGCTGCAGCGTGTGGTTTCGACGATGATCCGCGACCTTGATTTCGACTATTGGACCGGCACCGTCTACACCACCAATCGCCGCGTCTGGGAGCACGACACCCACTTCAAGGCCTACCTGCGCAAGACCCGCTGCATGGCCATCGACATGGAAACCGCGACGATCTTCGCCGCCGGCTTCGCCAACGGCATTCCCAGCGGCGCGCTGCTGCTGGTGTCCGACCAGCCGATGATCCCGGAAGGCGTGAAGACCGAGGCGTCCGATGCCAAGGTCTCGGCTGACTACGTCGACAACCACATCCGCATCGGCATCGAGGCGCTGAAGCTGCTGCGTCGGCAGGGCCGCAGCGTGAAGCACCTGCGTTTCGAGGCCTGATCCCGACCTGCCGGTCACGAAATGCGGTGCGCTGCGTCAGGGTCGCCGTCTGACAATCTGGGGAGACCATGAGCAACGCGATTGAACTGCGCGGACTGAACAAGTCCTTCGGCCAGAAACAGGCCGTGCGCGACATGAACCTCGATATTCCGCAGGGCGCGATGGTCGGCTTCATCGGGCCGAACGGCGCCGGCAAGTCAACCACGCTGCGGATGGTGCTTTCCATCCTGTTCCCGGACAGCGGCGACATCCGCGTGCTTGGCAACGATAGTGCGCTGAAGGCCAAGGATCGCATCGGTTACCTGCCGGAAGAGCGCGGCGTTTACCGCAAGATGAAAGTGTCGGCATTCCTCCAGCACATGGCGATCCTCAAGGGCGTCGATCGTCGCGAGGCCAGGCGCCGCGCCGAGGACTGGCTGGGCCGTGTTGGCCTCGGGGACGTCGGCGGCAAGCGCTGCGAGGAGCTGTCCAAGGGCATGCAGCAGAAGGTGCAGTTCATCTCATCGGTGATCCACGAGCCGGAGCTGCTGATCCTCGACGAGCCGTTCAGTGGGCTCGATCCGGTGAACATGCGCCTGTTGCGCGACCTGATCCAGCAGCAGCACGCCAAGGGCGTCACCGTGCTGTTCTCCACGCACGTGATGTTCCAGGCCGAGCAGCTCTGCCAGCACATCGTGATGATCAATAACGGCAGCAAGGTGCTGGACGACCCACTCAGCGCGATCCGTGCGCGCCATGCGCCGCGCACGCTGCGCTTCGAGCCCATCGATCGGGCGGTGGACGTGGCCGCTTCGCTGGCGACGCTTCCGCAGATCGCTGACGTGGAAGCCATGGACGAAGGCTGGCAGCTGTCGTTGTCCGATGGCGCCTCGCTGGAAGCGGCGACGCAGGCTGTTGCCGCATGTCTGGCGCCAGCGAAGCTGGAGCTGATCCGGCCCACGCTGGAGGACGTGTTCATCGACATCGTCAGTGAGGGTAACGTCGATAGCCGGGGTGCGCAGGCGGAGGTGGCGGCATGAACAAGACGCTGCAGATCGCCTGGCGCGAGTTCACCGCCACGGTCATGACCAAAGGCTTCCTGATTGGCATGCTGGTGCTGCCGCTGATGATGGGCTTGGTGGTGCTGCTGATTCCCTGGATCATCAACATGCAGAAGGCGCCGCACGTCGAAGGCACGGTGGTGATCGTCGACGACAGTGGGCTGGTTGCCGATGGGCTGCGTGACTACCTGACGCCGGAAGCATTCGCCAAGCGCCGTCTCGACCTCAAGGACAGGGTCGACGAGATCATGCCGCCTGGCGTGCGAGGCATGGCCGCCGGCAATGCGCAGGCCGACGCGATGATCCAGCAGCAGCTGGAGCAGGCACTGGGAATGGTGCCGCAGCTGCGCATCGAAACGCAGGCTGCGGGCAGCGACATGGACGTGCTGAAGGCCCGTTTGCGTGACGAAGCGGATGAGGCACGACCGCTGGCGGTGCTGCATGTCGCCGATGACGCCGTGTGGCCGGACGAAGGCGCCGCGATTGACGAGCTTGGCGGCTACGAGCTGCTGACCCGCAAGGGCGTCGATGATCGCCTGATTGATTCGCTACAGGACGGTTCACGCAACGCCATCATCGCCGCACGCATGAATGCGCGTGACCTCGATGCCGGCGAGATCCGCGCGCTGAATCGCGTGGCGCATCCGGCGATCCAGCGCGTCGATGCCGGCGGTGAAACCGCGGTCAACGAGATCGCGCGCAAGCTGATGCCGATGGCCTTCCTGATGCTGATCTTCATCTCGGTGATGACTGCCGGCCAGTACCTGATGACCAGCACTATCGAGGAGAAGTCCAGTCGCGTGGTCGAAGTGCTGCTCGCCGCCGTGTCGCCGATGCAGCTGATGGGCGGCAAGATCCTTGGTCAGCTGGCGGTGGGATCGGTGACGCTCGCCGTCTATGCCGGGCTTGGCATCCTCGCGCTGGTCACACTGGCCAGTGCCGGCTTCGTCGACCCGCTGATGTTGCTGTGGCTGGCGATCTATTTCCTGATCGCCTTCATCACCATGGCGGCGCTGATGGCGGCCATTGGCGCGGCGGTGAACGAGCTGCGCGAGGCGCAGGCACTGCTGACGCCGGTGATGCTGACCATGGTGTTGCCGATGATGCTGTGGCAGCCGATCAGCCGCGATCCCAACGGTACGCTGGCCACGGTCGCGAGCCTGATCCCGCCAGTCAGTCCGTTCGTGATGATCCTGCGTCTGTCGTCCAGCGTGCCGCCGCCGGCCTGGCAGATCGCCGCGTCCATCGCCATCGGCATTGCCGCCGTGTTCGCGACGGTCTGGATGGCCGGCAAGATCTTCCGCGTGGGCCTGCTGATGCATGGCAAGCCACCCAACTTCGCCACGCTGGTCCGCTGGATCCGCATGGCCTGAGACAGGTTTTCGTCACCCGCAGGCGCTCAGATCAGCGTCTGCGGGTTCGCGGATTCTTGCTGTCCGGCGCGGAGTTTCCGCAATGCATCGCGGAGTCGCGCGTCTTCGCGGACCTCACCAGCCTTCATTCGTCTGGTCAACGAGTCGTCGTCGTGCAGGTTCTGCTGGTAGTAAGCGGGGAGGCTGCCCTGCAGGGCGATGGCATACAGCGTCCGGCGTGCGATGCCCGTGGTTTCCGGCAACTCCGCGTTGCGACGATAGGCGGCACCGCCGAGCAGGATGCTGTTTTCGAATTCCGCATAGCTGCGGATTGGATAGTGGAATACCTGGATGCGGCTACAGAGAGCCACGTTGGGCTTCCGCTCCGCGAGGGCGAAGTGGTGATTCCCGGGCTGGACATTCACTTCGGCATGGGCGCGATGGGCGCTCTTCCCGGGCAGAGGCTTGCCGATCGGATTCCGGGACTGCAGGTCGCGATGGATCATCGTTTCGTAGAAAGGGCTTTCTTCCGAAGTGTCCCTTCGTCTCAGGTAGTTGCTCCGTTCCACGAAGATGCCGTCGAACGCGGCCGGAATGGCCTCCAGCTCCGCTTTCAGGGACCAGCCGTTTTCCGGCCACCAGAACTCGTCGGCATCGTTGTTGATGACCCAATCGGCGCCCATCGCATGGGCCACCCGGGCCATGAGTGTGACGCAGTCCGCCTGCGGAAGCGTGTCGCGATCATCGAATCGATAGGTCAGTCGACCGCTTCGCTCGAACTCACGAAGAATGGAGCCGGTGGCGTCCCGGGACAGGTTGTCCGTCGCGATCACATGATCGACACCGCGGCTGAGGTGGTATTCGATGTTTTCGCCGACGATGTCCTCCTCGTCGCGGACAAACAGGGTCATGATGAGTTTCATGGGACTGCGTGTGGTTCCGGATGGGTCGGCGTGGGCTTACCAGCAGCCGAGGTAGTAGACGCCATCATAGTGCTCGGTGCAGGCGTCGGCGCGCATGCCCTGCAGGATCGCCATGTTGGTGTCGTGCATGGCGCGGCTGGCTGCGCTGGCGGCGGCCCAGTCCACCGTCTGCAGGGTCGATTGGCCCTGCAGGATCTGCTGCACATGCTGGATCAGCACCTGCGCGATGGCCTCGGCATGCGGCCAGCGATAGACATCGTCCGGCAGCACGCGAACCTGCTGCACCTGTCCATCCGCCGAGAATACGTACTGCCCCGAGATGTTCAGGCCGTAGCGGAAGTGCACGCTGCCATCGTCGGCCAGGTCACCGAAGTAGGCGGTGGCGCCTTCCGGGTGGAAGTAGCTGATGTGGCTGTCGCGGTCGAGGTAGTACAGCGTGCCTTCGGGGCCGTCGAAGGGGCCGCTGATGCGCGCCGCCGGATCGACGGCCGGCAACCCGGCGACCCGGGCGCGCGCGATGGTGCGCGCGCTGGGTGTGGGTGCCACGGACGAAGACGCCATCGCGTGCGGCGCAGATTTCGAGACAACCTGTTCCGCGCTGCTGGCGGCTGGAAAGACCAGTGCCGCGAGCAGCGCGAGCAGGACGGAAGGGAGTCGACGGAAAGTCATCGCGGATTTCCTCGTGATCGTGGCCATTATTCGAAGCCATTGCTGAAGATGTCGCCGCTGCTCGCACCCGGTGGACCAATCGCGTATTGGTAGACGACTGGGAAGCTGTGGGGGGTGACTGCCGTTGCGTCCGGTGCGAATGTTGCGTAGAGCGCTCCGGGTGCATAGCTGCCGGGCCAGGTCGCGGTGATGATGGCGGTATAGGGCGTGCGGTTCGGCAGCATGCCGTTGCCATGGGTGATGTTCACCACGATAGGAGCCAGAAGGTCGTGACGGTCATCGCAGGGCAGGTTGCCGCGACGACAAGAAAAGCCGGTGATGTCCATGCCGTTGGGCAGGTTTATGTAGGCGCTGAAGCCCAGCGAGTTGCTTGGCCCGAGGTTGGCGATGTCGACTTCGATGGTGGCAACGTTGCCTTGCCAGCTATGCCGGACTCCTGTGACGGCGATGTCGGTGATGCGCTGGATCGGCATCTGCAGCTGGACGTTGTCGTTGTCCGGGTTGTCGTCGCGTGTTCCCCCGATCGCCTGCGGCACGCTGGTCTTTCCGTGCACCACCAGGATGCCGTCGCCGGCCAGTTCGGTCAGCGTACCGGTGGCGAAGAAGGTCGCGGTGCCGCCCACGGGTAGGCTCAGACCGGCTTCGATATCGTTGCCGAGGCAGGCGCCGAAGCAGGGAATGGCCGGCGTGCAGCTGCCGCCGGCGGAGGTGCTGCAGCCCCAGGCGGTGTTTTCGATGGAGTCGGTCAGTCCATCTGGCAGGCTGGCCCGGAAGCGCCCGTTGCTGGTGGCCATCGGCCCGTTGTTGGTCACCGTCCAGGTGATGTTGACGCCGGCGCCGGGGACGACGTTGTTCGTGCCGCTGAGCCATGGATGTGTGGTGTGGCCGTCAACAGTGACCGACAGATCGGAAATCGCCGGTGCGCTGGCGCTACAGTCGATGTCCAGCGACCAGTCGTGCAGCTGCCCGCTGTTGCCGGCGTCGAGATCGTCGATGGTCAACGTCCACAGGCCGTTGGCATTGGCGCCGTCATTGCCGGTGGTACGGCGACCGACCAACTCGGACAGCGCATTGGCTGGAGCGACGTCGCCGGACAATGCTGGCTGGCTGAGCGGCACGCCGCAGCTGGTCTGCGCGTCAAGGCTAGCGCCGTCGTCAAAGCTGGCGAGAATGTCGGCGCGTGCACAGCTGCCGGTGCCTGAGGTAGTCGATGCCGCCGGCCGGTTGAGCAGGGTCACGATGCCCTCGCTGCCACCGAGGAACACCTGGCCGTTGGGGTCGGTGAGCTTGATACGCAGGTCGCCGATGAAATCGTGTTCGATATCGACGCCGACGCGCACACCTTGCACGAAGTTGCAGCTGCCGCCATTGACGAAGTTGATGCTGCTGCTGACCGAGCCCTGGTCCGGAATCACCGCCGAACAGTTGCTGTTGAGGCCGCCGGCGCTGCAGCGAGCACCGGGCAGAGCGGGCGCGTTGGCAGTGATTACGAAATCGGCGCGTTGACGATCCCCCAGAGAATCCCAGCTGTTGTGTCCGCGGATGCCGCCGACAAACAGCGAGGCTGTGGCGCTGGAGCCGATGCCAGCTGGCGCAACGCCACGCAGCTGCACCCAGTCGCCATTCTTCACCCAGCGGGCTGTCGACCAGCTGCCAAAGCCGACCCGCATCTCGCCGCCCAGTACGTAGGCAGGAACCTGCACGCCGGCATCCAGTCCGGTGATTTCGACGAAGTCGGACTCGGTCAGGGCATTGGGGCGGGCGCTGGCCGGCGTGAAGGTCAGCGCGTCGGGATCGATGTCCCAGTTCATGGGCGAGAAAGGATTGCCCTGCAGCTGCGTGATGAGCGGGTAATCCACGATCTTGGAGTCTGATACGACGGGGTAGCCGAGTCTCATGGTTGACAAGACCGTCATTCGCCCGTTGCGTTGCAGGACGACGTCCTGCAGCGCGCTGATGTAGTTGGTCGAACAGCTCGGGAAGGTCTGTGCGGCGGTGAGCCAGTCGAACTGGCCATCACCATCGAATGTGCTGTCGGCGTTCAGGGCGCCAGGGGTGAGTCGAAGCAGATGCTGGTGATTTCGCGAGATGCCCGCAGTGCAACTCACGCTGTTTTCATCGGTCTGCAGGCTGGCAATCACCACCTTGCCATCCGGCCCCAGGGCAGAAGCGCCAACCCTGAGTGAAAAGTCCGCGCCCGCCGTCGCGCTGTGCTCTGTTCCAATGCCACTGGTGCCGTCGATGTTGCGGCTCCATGCCTGCACGCCGAAGCGCCAATCCGGCAGCAAATCCGCCAACGCGAGATTGGTGCTCAGGCGGATGCGACCCACCGGATCGATGTCGAAGTGGTCGGCAAAGTTGGTCGAACCGTTTCCTGCGGAGTCCTTGCCTGTGCCGGAGATCTGGCGAGTGCCGAAACCGGTATCCAGCTCACCATCGTAAGTGGTTCGGATCAATCGCATCTCGTGGACTAGCAGGTCGGGCCCTGATTTGATGTCGACCCAGCTTGCCCCGACCAGAACGACAACGCCGAGTCCGGGCTGCTCAGCGACGGAATAGGCGCGCGTTGGGGTGTAGCCGTTGATGCTGGTTAGCCAGAGGTCCTCGTTGTCCTGGAACTCACCGTCTTCGGTGATGAAACTCACCAACGCCCCACCGTTGTCAGTGCTGCCGTTGTTGGTGGCGCGACCCACCGCGACCAGTCGTCCATCGCCAAGGCGCTCAAGGCCGTAACAGGCATTGACGACACCCGTTCGCATCTCCAATACGCCGCCGTTCTGACCACCGTGCCAGTTGACATCAAGCTGTCCGTCGGCGGTGACGCGAGCGATCAAACCGTGACGACCGCTGGCGTTGTCCTCGTTGCCGCAGAGGAAGGCGCTGCCGTCTGGCATGACGACGAAATCTTCGATGTCGATCTGAAGATCGCCCAGTTCAGCCAGCCCATCGCCGTTCCCGCCATAGCTGCTGACCGGCTGGCCGGTGGTGGCGTTCAACTTTCCGATCCGGCCACGAGCAAAAACGCCGCTAAGTGAATCGACGCGATCGGTTCCGGCGACCATCAGGCTATTGTCGGAAAGCGCCGCCATTATCCGCAGCGTGCGGCCGTTATCTGGAAAGGTCGTGCCGGGAAATGGCGTGGACAGCTCGCCATCGCCATCGAAACTGGTGTCGAACTGGGTGGGCTGTGCCTGACTGTTGGCGGCAATGCCGGCCAGCAGGAGAAAGCAAATGGAGCGCAGGAGCTTCAGGTTCATGGCGGTGGTTCTTCGTGGTGGGATGCTGGATCTCATTCCAAGTCCCGTGCCAACTGTTGGCATCTATGAAAATCAATGCGTTAGGTTTTTGATGTTCGCGTTGGCGAACGACTTTCACCTTGGTGGCGTCGATGGGTTCGGAAATGCGAACGGTGGATGCAGGCCAGACGATTGCTGTGTCAGCGTCACTTCCATACCCGCATTGGGAACGGGCTCCAGCGTGATCCGTTGCACGAGCCCGTCAGATCGTCGATGGATTGCTTCAAGCAGCTGACTGGCGCCTCGCAGGCAAGGCGCGTGTTCCGGGCATGTCATGGTCCGTGTGCAACGAGTCTGGACGTCTGTGGCGAGGATCCGGGGCGAGTGCGGGCTCACTCGAAGCCGTTGTCGAAGATCCTCGCGCCGGCGAGCGGATCGTCGTCGTCGACGATGATGCCGATTCGCGAGTCGTTCAGTGGATCGATCGAGCCACCGCTGCGCGGATTGCCAAGCTGAATGCGGAAGTCTTCGTCGTTTTCCTGGGTGAGGTCGCCAGCGACGTTGATCGACAGTGGTATGCCGATGACGCCCGGTGGCATGCTGACCTGACCGGACGGCAGAGCATTGCCATCGAAGTCGGCGGCATCGACCGGATGTGCGCCGCTGCCGTTGACCGACCAGCTGACGGTTGCGGCGTGGTCGACCGGGCCGCTGCGATTGATCATGAACGAGAACGTCGTGCTGCCGGCATCTCCTTCAGCGAGCACAGCGTTGGCCGACTGGATGCTGAACAGCGAATCGTCATTGACGACCGTGCTGTAGGCTGTCTTGGTGTTCAGGCTGGTCACGCAGCCTGACGCATTGACCAGGGTCAGGCTGAAGCCTTCGTCACCCTCGAATTCGGCGTCGGCGGCAATATGTACCTCGATGTCGGTGGTCGTATCGCCGGGCCCCATTTGGTGCGTTCCGCCGATGCCGAGCGTGGTGTCAAACAGGTCATTTGCTTCAATCGGATCTGCGCCGGCTCCAGCCAGATCGAGCGCAAAGCTGCAGAAGCCGCTGGTGTCCTGGCTGCGGGTAACGCGGAACCGGTGCGTGCTGTAGAAGCCGATGCTGCCTTCGGGCTGGTCGACCTGGATTGCGTTCAGTGACAAGGTCGGTATCACGAACGTCGCATCGTCATTGATGATGGTTCCCGTGGCACTGTTCGCCGCACCAGGTTGTCCATCGGTGATCTGGGTGAGCTGGACCCGGAAACCCTCGTCACTTTCCGTCGCTGTATCGCCCTGTACCTGGATGTTGATCACGGTGTCGCGCTGGTCTTCGGCAAAGAACGCGCTGCCGAAGGGCATGGTCGGACTGCCGAAATCACTGGCATCCGCGGGTGACGCGCCGTTTCCGAACGTTTGCCAGCTGACCAGCGTGCTGCCACGGAGGTCCCCATTGCGGCGCAGCGTGTAGCTGAACGTGGTGGTTCCGCTATTGCCCTCGGTCAACGCCTGCGAAGCAGTGTCGAATGCTACCAACGGGGGCTGCAGTTCGAAGGCGCCCATGTCGCTGCCGTTCCCGTCATTGCGGGGAAAGCCCGGGCCGCGCTGGTCATAGGCGTTGCTTGAACTGCCGCTGTCGATGATCGGCGTGGCAAATGAGGAATGTGGCCGCATCGACACGCAGCGATCACCAAGATGTCCGATCGGCGTAGCGCAGCCGTAGTCACCCAGCAAGCCGAACGCCGCCACTGCAGTGAAGACATTGTTGCTGTTGCTGCCATTGATCTCGCCCGAGGTGTCGGGCGGGGTGAGCAGGCTGTGGCTCATGTTCAGTACCGTGCTGCCTCGACGCCAGAGGTTGGCTTCGCCGAACTGCGTGTTGGCCAGCACGCTGTTGCGGATCGTGACCTGTGAGTCCAGTGCCTCTATGCCGGATGCGCCTTCCCCGGCGTTGGCTTCGGTGTCATTGCCGATCAATGAGCTGTCTTCCAGCAGCAGTGTCGTGTTGTCCAGTGAAATGGCAGCAGTCGCTGCGCCAATTCCGTCACCACCCGCGCTGCTGTAGTTGTCGGCGAAGGTGCTCGAGGTGATGGTGACGTTTGTATTTCGGGCAAACATGCCTGCGACGCTGTCGATAGCTTGATTGCTGGCAATGGTTGATCCGCTGATCGATGCATGGGCGTATCCATGCAGAGAAAGGGCGCGCGCGTGATTGTTGCTGAACATCGAATTTGCCAGCGTGAAGTACTTCGATTCGCCAGAAGCAGCCATCACACTGTCACTTCCGTCGTTTGCGTCGAACAGGGAATCAAGCACCAAGACATTTGCCTGACTGGCGGCAATCGCACTTCCACTGATCGTGCTTGCGTTTGCGCTGAAAGTGGACTTGCTGATGGTCAGGTCACCGCCGAGCGAGTAGACCGCACCGGCCGCCCCATCGGGTATCGCGGTCGCCAGATTGTTGACGAACAGGCTCTGAGTTATCGTCAGCGGCGACAGCATCCGGATGGCGCCGCCGTAGCCTCTGGTCGAATCGCCGTTGTCATCCGTGAGCCGATTGTTCTGAAACAGGCTGTTCTCGATCCGTACGGACGATCCAGCAAGTGCCCGGACGTACAGAGCCCCGCCACCATTGGCGTTGGTGGGGTCGAGGTCTACGACGCGGTTGTCTCGAAACGTCATTTCCCGCATGACGACATCGATGGTCTTGTACAGCGTGAAGACACATACAGCCCCACCATTGTTGGCGCAGTCGCCAATGTCACCAGGCTTGTTGAGTCTTGCGCCTTCGAACACCAGTCGTTCCAGCACGAAGTCACCGTCGGTTGACGGTGCAATCCAGAGCAACTGATCCGTCATCCCCGCAGCAGGTCGAATAGTCTGGCCACCGCTGGGTCCGGTCAGCGTCGCAGGCCTTGTCAGTTCAAGACGGCTCCCCAGCTCGATCGGTGGAAGGCCTGACTGTATGAGAATCTGGTCCGGGCCGTAGTCGCCCGTGCAGTCGTTCCAGATCTGTGCGTCGGCATCCGTGTTCTCGAGTGCCTCGCGCAAGGTACAGGCGCCATCGTTGGCAAGGGTATCGGCGTTCGACGTGACTAGGACGTTCGCCGCCTGGACAGCGGACAGAGGAATTAAGGCGAGCCACATGGCGTGGCACGTGGAATGTGCTGGCAAAAGGGGCGGGGATTCGGCTGCGGGAGGGGCGAAGTTCGCTGGTCGGCGGGTTCACCTTCGGATAAGGCGCTACCATCAGAGTGATGACCTGACCACGCTGGATTGCCGGATGCTGATGCCTGTTGTCGCTCGGGTGGGGCGTCAGGCCGGGTTCGGCGCAAGGCGGCGGTTTTTCACGTGGAATTGCTGGTGTCATTCCAAGTCCCGTGCCAACTTTTCAACTGCAATAATTTCAATCGGTTACCTTTTTGTCGTTCGCGAAGTCGAACGAGATGCATCCGTTGAACGTGGCCGGGTTCGCAAACGCGAACTCACGCGTTACGCTGGCGGCCTGACGGGTTGGGGATTCGGGCATGCAGCGCATCCGCGTGCATCTGGAGGTACTGGAGCCATCGGGCGTCGAGTTGTCGCGGCGGCAGCTGGACGTCGGCCGGCATCGGCTGGGCCGGGGCGCGGACTGCGAGGTGCGCGCGCCGCTCAATGGCCTGTCGCGCGAGCACGTGCTGCTGGAGGTGCTGCCCTCCGGTGGCGTGCTGATCGAGGATCTGGGTTCCACCAACGGGACGCGGATCGACGGAATGGCGGTCCAGCGCGCCGCCGTTCGCCACGGGGCGACGCTACAGGCCGGACCGCTGCTGCTGCGTATCACCGAAGCCGACACCGAACTGGATGGCCTCGCCTATCGCACCGGCGAACAGGCTGCGCCGACGACGGCAGCACCCGTCATCGACGAAGGCACGCAATTGCTCACGCTGCGCGAGCGGCTTCGCGACGCGTTGTGGGCGTCGCCGGCGGATTTCCCCGCCGCGCTGAACCGGCGCATCGCCGCCATTCGCGAGGTGCTTGATGTCGACGCGCTGCAGGTCGTGCATCTGGATGGATCCGCTGCCGGCGTGGTGATCGCGGCGGCGGGTGACCCGGAACAGGCCACGGAGGCGCTGGCCGATGACGGGCGCCATGCGATCCGGGCGTCGACGGGAAGCCGCCAGCGTCATGCCGGACTGGCTGAACTGGCCGCCAACTGGCTGGCCTGGTTTCCGGAGGCGTCGAATTCAAGCCCCGATCCCCACGCAGCGAAAACGCCATCGACGCCACCCGCGCTGCCGGGCGTGGCAACGGCCGATCCAGGCCTGCGTCGACAGATGGATGCGCTGGCGCGATTGGCGAGGAGTCGCGTCGCCATTCTGCTGCTGGGCGAAACCGGCGTCGGCAAGGACGTGATGGCGCGCTGGATCCATGCCTGCTCCCCACGTGCCAGCGGGCCGTTCGTGGCCATCAACTGTGCGGCGCTGCCCCGCGACCTGCTGGAAGCCGAACTGTTCGGCGTGGAGAAGGGCGCCGCGACTGGCGTTGCCGAAAGGCCGGGCGTATTCGAGCGTGCCGATGGCGGCACCTTGTTCCTCGACGAACTGGGCGACATGCCGGCGGAGACACAGGTGCGTCTGCTGCGCGCGCTGGAGGACGGCCGCATCCATCGCGTTGGTGGACGCGCGCTGATCGACGTCGACGTGCGGCTGGTCAGCGCCACCCATCGCGACCTGCAGCAGGCGGTGGCCGCCGGCGAGTTCCGCCTCGACCTGTTCCATCGCATCGCCGGTTTCGAGGCGCGGATTCCGCCGCTGCGTGAGCGTCGCATCGACATCTCGCCGCTGGCCATCCACTTCTTCCACGAGGCGCTGGCCGAATCCGGCATCCGCAGTCCGGGCATCACCGAGGCCGCGCTGCGCGACCTGCAGGCGGCCGACTGGCCCGGCAACGTGCGCGAGCTAAGGCAAGCCATTCACAGCGCCACCGCGTTGCTGGCCGATGGCGATGCGCTGGATCGCCAGCACCTGCCACCACGGCTGCGTGGCGTCGGAAGTGGCACACCGGTAGTTGTTGACCAGCGCGAAGACGAAGCGCCGGTCACGCTCGCCGAAGCCGCCGCCCAGGCCGAGCACCGCGCCATCCTGCGTGCCATCGAGGCGGCGGAGGGTGATGCGGAGCAGGCATGGACCCGGCTGGGCATCGGCAAGACCACGTACTACAAGAAGCTCAAGGAACACGACATTGGCCGTGCCGACGACGAGGTGACGGCGCCATGAGCACCACGCCGCCGGACGACGACGTCGCCACCGAACTGGTCGATCTCACCGAATCGTTGGCCCGGTCTCCCGATGCCAGCGCTGAGGATTTCACCGGCCGCCGTTTCGGCCGCTTCCTGCTGCTGCGCGAGCTTGGCCAGGGCGGCATGGGTCGCGTGTTCCTCGCGGAGCAATCCGGCGCGGTGACGCGACAGGTCGCGATCAAGATCATGCGCTGGCGCTCCCCGGACCCCGAGCATCGCCTGCGTTTCGAGATGGAGCGCCAGGCGCTGGCTCGCATGCGCCATCCGGGGATCGCGCAGCTGTTCGATGCCGGAGCGACGCCCGAGGGCGAACTGTTCTTCGTCATGGAATACGTCAGGGGCGTCGCCCTCAATGCCTGGCTTTCCGAGCACGCCCCTGGGCTGCAGACGCGTATTCGCATCCTGCAGGAGATCGGTCGCGCTCTGGCCCATGCGCATCAGCGCGGCCTGCTGCACTGCGACCTGAAGCCGTCGAACGTCCTCATCACCGATGTCGATGGACAGCCGACGCCAAAGCTCATCGATTTCGGCATTGCTCGATCAATTGGCAGCAACGCGGCCGTCGACGGTGGAACGCCCGGTTACATGAGTCCCGAACAGTTCGAGCGGCAGGCGGAGCTTGATACGCGCAGCGACGTCTACGCGATGGGCGTGCTGATGGCCGAACTGCTGAGCGGCCAGCGATTCCGCCCGGGGCTGAGTGGCGAGTTTGCGCCAACGTCGCCGCCATCGGCCCGCTTCGACCCGTCAACGCTACCGTTTGCGGACGGCATCCGGATCTCCCATCATCGCGCTGCCGAACTTCGGGCCATCGCGTCACGCGCCCTCAGCGAGGATCGCGAAGGACGCTACGGAAGCGTTCAGGCGCTGGTCGACGACCTGCAGCGCTGGCGCGATGCCGAGCCGGTGTCGGCTTATGGTGGTGGTGCGGCGTATCGGTTTGGCTGCTTCGTCCGTCGCAACCACAACCTCAGCGTGGCCATCGTGCTGGCGCTACTGGTGATCTCGGCGCTGGTCTGGCGACTGGCGGTCCAACTGGACGTGACGCGCGGCGAACGCGACCGTGCCGAGGAAGTGACCTCGCTGCTGGGTAGCGTCTTCCAGGCCGCTGATCCCTACGCCTATCCGGAAGGGACCGTGACCGCGCGAGAACTGCTGCACGAGGCGCCTGCCCAGCTGCAGAAACGACGACTGGATCCTGCGGTCGAGCAGCGACTGCTGCAGACGGTGGGCGACATGCAGACCCGCCTGGAGCTCTACGCCGATGCCGAGCCGTCGCTGGCTCGTGCCCTGGAGCTGGATCGCCAGTTGCTGGGTAATCGTGCGGAACATGGCGAAGCGGCAAGGCTGCTGGCTCGCAACGCGCTGGTGGATGAACGCTACGACGATGCGGCGACGCGCGTTGCCGCAGTCATCAAGTCCGCGAGCGAGGATCAGGATGACGAGGCGCTGAGTGATGCGCTGGTCATTCGCGCGGAGCTGGAGCTTTATCGTGGTGATCCCGATGCGGCCTCCGCGGCTCTTGATCAGCTGCAGGGATTGCTCAAGGGCCAGTCGGACAATCGGCTGGCAGGTGCATTGCAGCGCTACCGCGGGCGCGTCGCTTACGAGTTTGGAGACTACGCGGCTGCCGCTTCGAAGCTTTCCGAGGCCGTCCAGTTGATGCGCACTACCGGCGACACGTCCGATGCAGAGTCGGTCAATACCTTATCGGACCTCGCCATGGCACAGTCGCGGGCGGGACAGCTCGACGAGGCAGAGAAAAGTCTGCGCGAAGTGGTTGCCAGTACCCGCCTGCGGTTTGGCGAGAACAGCGTCAGCTTTGCGATTGACCTCGATAACCTCGGTGCCTTGCTGCAACGGCGCGGAACCGCAGAATCGCTCGCCGAGGCTGAGCAGGTCTCGCGCAGGGCGCTGGAGATCCTGCGTGAACGCCCGGATGTGGCGGTGGCCGAGCGCGCGACAGCGGCCAACAACCTGTCGCGGACCCTGGAGTTGCTGGGGCGTGTGCAGGAGGCGCTGGCCATCTATCCGGAGGCAGTGGACGCCATGTTGCAGGCGGTGGGTGAGGATCACGCGTTGACCGGTATCGTCCTGCACAATCAGGGTCGCGCCGAACTGGCAGCGGGCGAGCTGGACGCTGCCAGGGAGTCGCCGGTCCGGTCGCGGGACATCGTTGGCCGCGACGCTGAACAGAGGAACATCCACGCTTCGCTGTCTGGGCGAGTGACCGAGGCGCAATGGGCCGCCGCGCTGGCGATGATGCGCAGGGCCCGGACGCAGCAGATGCGGAAATCTGCGCCACGTACTCGCGGGCGGGATGCCCTGGATCAGCGCGAGCGCCAGAGCCTGTTCCAGCGCTCATCCAGCTCGGTCGACGCCGGACATGGCATCGTCGATGGGCGGAGATCCGGCCATCGGTGCCCAGAAGTACATGGAAGTCGAGATTCCTGTTCTGGCCACGGCTGTCCTTTAGGCGCTCACGGCGCTGCTCGAAAGTCCACAGCCATCGCAGGCCGAGGTTGAAGTGTGATGCGCGTCACGCAGGGGTAATCTCGGATAAGCTATACGCCTGAGATTCTTGGGGAAATTCGAATGAAGCGCAGTCTTCTTTCCGTGGCGCTGAGTGCCGCGCTGGTGCAGGGCGCGTGGGCGCAGTCGAATCCGGGCGAGAGCGGACAGCCGCCGATCGCTACCGACGGCAGCATCCCGGTGACCTATGTCGGTTCCAATGCCCGCGTGTCGCTGGGCGTCAATGACGACCTCGACGTGCTCGGCGAACTGATGTTCGTGTTCGGCGAGGACGGCGATTCCGCCTGGCTGACCGAGGCCTGGCTGGGCCAGGGCGGCGCCGGCGGCGTGAAGCTCGACTACCACTGGCTGTGGGGAGGCATGAGTGTCGAAGACACCATGGCGCGGCCCGAGCAGGTCAAGGTCGCCAAGGCCTTCCTCGCCGTCGACCAGAACCCGTTCAAGGACCGCAAGGTCTCGCTCGGCTTCGGCATGGAGCGTGAGCACAGCTCCTGGGATCTGTACCTGTCGCATGCGATTACCGACGAGCGCCAGATCGGCATCGATACGCTGATCGACAACGTACTGCTGTCCGGCATGGAAGGCGATCGTCCCTATGAGCAGCTGGAAACGACGACCACGATCACGCGTACCTTCGTGAAGCCTTACGACTGGGGCGTTGGTCTGCGCGGTGGCCGCTGGTTCGATCAG
Source organism: Rhodanobacteraceae bacterium (assembly GCA_024233975.1). Taxonomy (GTDB): domain Bacteria; phylum Pseudomonadota; class Gammaproteobacteria; order Xanthomonadales; family Xanthomonadaceae; genus JACKOX01. Next base: position 115,429 of record JACKOX010000001.1, on the reverse strand, counting down.
CCGCTGATCCGCCTGCGTGCCGGCCTCGACTACGAGACGGGCGACTACGATTCCGACCAGACCACGTTCTCGCTGGGCATCGACAAGCAGTTCCGCAACAGCCCGCACAGCCTGAGCCTGGAGATCGAGAGCTACCACAAGACCGGCCTGTTCGAGATCGACCGCAACGACACCCGCGCCTGGCTGCTGTGGCGCTACGACTTCGGCAGCGGCAGTAACTTCCGTGCGACCAATCCGACCCGCGACGTGGAAGTGTCGCGCGAGGTGGCGGGTGATCCGCAGCCGCCCATCGTGGTGCGCAACGAGATCGCCTTCAGCGATGACACCTATTTCGGCTTCGACAGCTCGGCCGTGCAGAACGATGCACAGACCGAGCTGGACGCCGTGCTGGCGGCAATCACCGGCGGCAAGCGCGTCAGTCGCGTGACGCTGACCGGTCATACCTGCGACATCGGTGCCGAGAGCTACAACCAGGGTCTGTCCGAGCGTCGTGCTGGTGCGGTTCGTGACTACCTCGTTTCGCAAGGCGTGCCCGCCGGCGAGATCGACGTTACCGGTCGTGGCGAGCTGGAGCCGAAGTTCCCGAACGATGGCGAGGAGAATCGTCGCAAGAACCGTCGCGTCGATATCGAGTTCCTCACCGTCGAGGAGCACAGCGAGCCCGCTCCGCCGACCACCAAGACCATCACCGAGTGGGTCAAGGAGCCGGTCGCGGCACCGCCAGCGTGGATCCAGCGCGCGCTGCGCAACCCGGCCAGGCACAAGCGCACGGTTGACGTGTACCGGTTCCAGACCGTGGAAACCAACACCACGCTCGGCGAGCGGCAGTACCTCAACCGCGCGCCGGTGGCCGCGGACGATGCAGTCAGCCAGCATGCCTGCGAGCTGATCAGCATTCCGGTGCTGGCTAACGACAGTGACCCGGATGGCGACGCGCTGAGCATCGTCGCCATCGGCGCCACGCAGAACGGCGGCAGCGTCACCGACAACGGCGACGGCACGCTCGGTTACGAGCCGCCGCAGGACGGCGCCGTCTGTGCGGGTGGTGGTGACAGCTTTACCTACACCGTGGCCGACCCCAGCGGCGCGGAATCCACCGCCACGGTCAGCGTCGGCTTCGAGAACGTCGCACCGGTGGCGATGGACGACAGTGGCACCACCGACTACCAGATGCCGGCCTTCATCGATGCACTGGCCAACGACAGCGATGCCGATGGCGATACGCTGACCATCGTCGGCACCACCGATGGCGCGCACGGCTATGTCGAGATCGGCGAAGACGGCCGCCTGCACTACGTGCCGGAATCCGGCTTCAGCGGCGTCGACCAGTTCACCTACACCATCAGCGACGGTCGCGAGACGGCAACTGCCAACGTGACGGTGACGGTGGAAGCGCCGGTCGATCCGGACAACAACCCGCCGGTGGCCCTGGCCGACGTCGCCACGACGATGACCGGCGTGCCGGTGGACATCAACGTGCTGGCCAACGACAGCGATGCCGATGGCGACACGATCAGCCTGGTCAGCACGTCGATCCCGACGCACGGCAGCGTGTCGATCCAGGGCGATCATGTGGTGTACACGCCGGAAGCCGGTTTCAACGGCATCGACAGCTTCACCTATACGATCAGCGACGGCCAGGACACGGCCACCGCCATGGTCAGCGTGACGGTCAGTGCCGACGGTGATCCGGACAACCACCCGCCGATCGCGCGCAACGACATCTACAACTACCGCCCGGGCCAGGCGGTGACGATGAACGTCCTGCACAACGACGAGGACCCGGATCACGACGAGTTGACCATCATCGACGTGCAGGGCTCCGAGCACGGCACTGTGAGCATCGTGGACGGCGGCACCCGGCTGCGCTGGATTCCGGACGATGGCTACAAGTCGCTGGAATACCTCGTGTATACGATCAGCGACGGTCGCGGCGGCACGGCATCGGCGGTGGTCACGCTCTACGATCCCTGATTCAGTAGCGGATCAAACGGGCAATAGCCGAAAACAGAACGGGGCGCATGATGCGCCCCGTTCTGTTTTCGGTGTTGTCGATTCCGGTGATCGGCTGAAGTTCGCCCGCTCGACTATTCCCAGGTGAAGTTCAGGGAGATCACGTTGGGCAGGTCCTGGCCGCTGACGAACCGCACCCGGCAATCCACCTGCTGCTTGTATTCGCGTGGAAGTCCCGGGTCGAAGACCACCGTGCCGCTCAGGTGCATGATGGCGTCGTCTTCGGCCTTCGCGGAAGCACGCAGCTCGCTCGGTTCGATCCGGTAATTCTGGTCCTTGAGCTTGCTGTTGATCTCGTTGGTGCAGGCGGTCGTGGCTGCATCTTCCTTGCCACCACCGCAGGCGGTGAGCAGCAAGGCACCCAGAATCACAACGAAACGCAGATATCGCATCGCAAACCTCCCCCCTGGGAAGTGCGGCAGCATCAGCGTGCGGTGCACTGGCACTGCCGCCGTCCAATGGCACGGCGCGGAACCGCGCCTCCTTCGACTTTCACGCTACCGCAAACCGCCCAAGCTGTCATCTGTCAATGGGTTGAACGGTACTTCGGAGGCGATTTCGAGGTCGATTCAGTAACGTGGCACGCTGTTGTCGACTTCCGCGGCCCAGGCATCGATGCCGCCGCTGACGTTGTGCAGGTTGCTGAAACCGAGGCCGCGGAAGTGTTCGGCGGCGGCCCGGCTGGAGTTGCCGTAATGGCAGAGGAAGGCCAGCGCGGTGTCTTTCGGCAGTGCGGCCAGACGCGGTTCGCTGTCCTCGTCCAGCACTTCGTGCGCCTTCGGGAACGGCGCGTGCTGGCGTTCGTGCGGCGCGCGCACGTCGACCACGGTGATGTCACCGGCGTCGAGACGACGGGCGAGCTCCTCGACGTCGAGGTCCTGCACGGCCGGCGGCGCGTTCGGATTGCGGATGCTGAGGCCCGCGCCACGCATGTCCTCGACCCAGTCGATCTCCAGGCCATTCGCGCGCGGCGCGCTGGCAAGGTCCAGGTAGACGCTGATGCCGGCGGCCTTGGCGACGACCTCGTTGCCTTCCACCGGCTTCAGCTGGAACTGGGCGTTGAAGCGCGGATCAACGCTCAGGTGCAGGCCCAGAGACGGATCATTGCCATCCATGGCGCGGCGGATCGCGTCCGCTGCCGCATCGGTGATGTGCAGCGTCGGCGGCGTGCGGTCGGGCTCGGGCAGGCCCAGCACCTGATGCAGTTCGCCGGAATTCAGCATCTGCTCGATGATGTCGCTGCCGCCAACCAGTTCGCCCTGGATGTACAACTGCGGGATGGTCGGCCAGCTGCCGTAGGCCTTGATGCCCTCGCGGATCTCGGCATCCTGCAGCACGTCGACGTGCGCATAGGCCGGAACCAGGGCGTTGAGGATGCCTGCCGCCTTCGCCGAAAAGCCGCACTGCGGCATGTTGGGGTTGCCCTTCATGAACAGCACGATGGGATTGGTGGAAAGCAGGGATTCGATGCGCTGCTGCAGCGCCGGGTCGAGGGACATGGGGAAATTCCGTGGTGATTTGCCGGGTGTATTGTATCGCGGCGCCAGCGGGCATCGCTGTGGCCCGTGTCAGCGGCGATTCATAGGGGCGGGTCAGTCGTCGCTGGTTGCGGACACCAGGTCGCGAACCAGCGGCAAGGCCAGCGCCGTCCACTCGGCATACAGCGCGCCGGAGGGATGTAGGCCGTCGTCGGCCATCATCGCGACCTCGCCGCCGCGTCTGCGGCTCACCGGCATGATGTCGACGAAGGCAATGCCATGTTTGGCGCACTGTTTGGCGGCGCGGGCGTTGAAGATGTCGAGCTGGGTGGCGATTTCGGCCGTATCGCGACCGCTTTCCTGGCCGAACCGCGTCACGCCCCAGTCGGGAATCGCCAGCATGAACACACGCTCGCGGCGTCCACCGGCAAGGGCGATCGCGCGCGACAGCAGTACATCCAGCTCCGCCGCGTAGTTGTCGACGTTGCGCCCGCGATACTGATTATTGACACCGATGGCGAGGCTGACCAGGTCATAGGGTGGCGTGAAGTGGTGCGCGTCCATCGCCGCCGACAGTTCGTCGGTGCTCCAGCCTGTGGTGGCGAGGATTTCCGGATCGGCGATGGCGACGCCGCCCTCGCGCAGGCGCGCGACCAGCTGCACCGGCCAACGATCCGCTTCCGGCACCGACTCGCCGATGGTGTATGAATCGCCCAGCGCCAGATAACGCAGGATGGCCTTTTGCGGATTGGCCTGGTTCAAGCGGGCACCCAGCAGGAACACGCCGGCCAGCAGGCTGGCCAACAGCAGCGTCCGGATGAGCTCAAGCAACATGCCTCTTGGCAGCCGGCGCATCCGCCAGCACGTGCAGGCGCTGCTCGATGCGCCCGAACACGTCGGCGATCTGCTCGGGTTCCGGCAGCAGGGTGACGCGGAAGTGATGGCGGTAGGGCACGTTGAAGCTGTTGCCCGGCACGATCAGCACGTCGGCGTTCTCCAGCACGTCCAGCGCGAAACGATGGTCGTCGAAGCCCGGTAGCCGTTTCGTATCGACGCCCGGGAAGGCATACAGCGCGCCGTCAGGCTTCGAAAGGTTCAGCCAGCGACTGGCCGCGCAGGCATCGATCACCGCCTGTCGGGCCGCATGCAGGCGTCCGCCTGGCTGGCACAGTGGGGTGATAGTGTCTTCGCCCTCCAGTGCTGCCGGGATTGCCCACTGCCCCGGCACGTTCGCGCACAGGCGCAGCGCGCCGAGCAGGTCCAGCGCGTGGTGGTAATCGCGCATCTGCGCGACATCGCCACTTAGGCTGACCCAGCCCACCCGGTAGCCGCAGGCACGATGCACCTTGCTCAACCCGCCGAAGGTCAGGCATGGCAGGTCGCCGGCCAGTTGGGCCAAAGGCTGGAAGGGGGTGTCGTCGTAGACGATGCTGTCGTAGATCTCGTCCACCATTAGCAGCAGGCGATGGCGCGCGGCGACCGCGACCAGCTCCTCCAGCAGCGCCTTCGGGTAGACGGCGCCGGTCGGGTTGTTCGGGTTGATCAGCACCAGCGCACGGGTGCGCTGTGTGATCTGCGATTCGATCTGCGCCGGATCGGGCAGGAAACCGTTGCTGGCTTCGCAGGGATAGTGCTCGGCGACGCCGTCATTGAGCAGGGTGGCGGCGGTCCACAGCGGGTAGTCGGGGCTGGGCAGCAGCACTTCGTCGCCGGGGTTCAGCAGCGCGCGCAGGCTCATGTCGATCAGCTCGCTGACGCCGTTGCCGATGAACACGCGATCCGCCGAAGCGTTCACCGCGCCGCGGGCGCGCTGCTGCGCGGCAATCGCTTCTCGGGCTTCCGGCAGGCCCTGCTGGTGGCCGTAGGGATCGCTGCGACCGATGTTGTCGGCGATGGCCTGCTGCAGGTGATCGGGCGCACGGAAGCCGAAGGCGCCGGGGTTGCCGATGTTCAGCTTGATCAGCTGCCGGCCCTGCGCCTCCAGGTCCCGGGCTCGCCGCGCCAGCTCACCGCGGATTTCGTAACGGACTTCGGACAGGCGCTGGCGGGTGGCGATGGAGGACGACATGGACGAGCGGGGCCTCGGGCGTGGGAAAGGTCGCAAGCCTAACCAATTCCTATCGTCACGGCAGCTGTTGGCGTCGTGTCGGCTTTGGCCGGTCTGCTACGTCTCATCACGATCCAAGCCCAGAAGTCTTCGCATGCCTAACCTTGTCGTTCGTATCTGCCTGTCCCTTTGTGCCTTGCTGCTGGCCGTTCCGGTCGCCCGGGCAGCGACTTACTCCGTCTTCAGTACCCAGGACAGTGGCCCAGGAACGCTGCGGCAGGCCATGCTGGACGCCCAGAGTGCCGGTGATGGTTCGGTCATCGAGTTCACGGCTGCCTTTCCGCTGCAGGGTGAAATCCAGCTGGCAAGTGCCTTGCCGACCATGTCCAATTCCTCCCTGGTGGTGGACGGCGGAGATCGGCAGCCGCAGATCAACGGGCAGTCGCTGTACCGGGTGTTCAGTGTGGACGGGAACAACCAGCGCCTGGAGTTGCGCGACCTGACGCTGACCAGCGGGTTCTCCGACCAGGCGGGTGGTTGCGTCTATGGAGGAAACGCCGGCGGTGGCGGCCTGCTGATCGTTGAGCGTGTGCGCTTCGAGGCCTGCGAGGCCAGCGGTGACAGTCTGATCCACGGAGGTGCCATCGACTGGGGGCGCGAGCTGGGTAGCCTGAACGTCAGTGCCAGCCAGTTCATCGACAACACGGCGACGGCGACTCTGAGCAATGGTCAGTCGGCGGGTGGTGCGATCAGTACGAGCTCGAACCTTCTTGCCAGTGGCCTGCTGTTCGAGGGCAACGCGGCGATTGCGGACGATGGCGGCGGTTATGGTGGTGCGCTGAATCTGAATGGCTCCAGCCGTAGCAGCTTCATTTCCGACTCGACGTTCCGCTACAACGCCGCCTCGCCCCTGAGCCCGCTGCTTGGCTGGGGCGGTGCGATTACCCTGGCATGTGACCATGACTGCAGCCTGCAGATTGATCGCAGCTACCTGCGAGGCAATGCCGCCAACGGCGGTGGCGCTATCTATATTCGTCGGACCGGTGGCAGCGGCAAGGGCGTGGGCCTGCGCCTGTATAACAGCAGCTTTTACAACAATGACGCCCGTGACGGCGGCGGCGCCCTATTGGTGGGTCTCGAGGGGCATCTCTATTCGACCAACAGCAGTTTCTACAACAACAGCGCTGCTGACGGCGCGCACATGCAGTTCATCGGAAGCGCCGAAGTGAACTATTTCATCGCCAACCTGCTGGCTCCCGGCATTTCCGGCAATGCCTGCGCGGGGGCGCCCGGTGTGCCGGCCCCGTCGACGGTTACCACCAATCTGCTGTCGGATGCGGTGAGCTGTTCGTTTCTCGCCAACGCCATGTTGCCGGCAACGCCGCTGGGCAATTTCAGCGAAGATGAGTCGCCCGGTCAGATCGGCGTTCTGCGCTTCGACGGCAGCGCCGTGATCGACAGCATCGACGATGCGGGCTACTGCGATGCCGAGGATGCTCGCGCACAGTCTCGACCCATCGATGGCGACGGCAATGGTGTCGCTGCCTGCGACGTGGGCGCTTTCGAAGCACCTGGAGCCTTGTTGTTTCGGGACGGTTTCGAATAACGGAAACAGCCCTTCATCGACGCGTACAATGCCGGCGTGCAGCTCAGCCCCGACCAGCATGAAGCCTTCCTCGCCATCGGCTGGCGCGACGACCTGCCGGCTGCGGCCGCTTTCGCCGACGCGGTGGAAGGCCGGCTGGGGCGAGTGATTGAGCAGCATCGCGCGGGCTACCGCGCGGCCATCGGCGACGATGTGCTCAAGGCCGCGGCGCCGGCCGAATGGCTGCAGCCGCGTTTCGACCCGGTGGATCGCGCGGCGGTTGGCGACTGGGTGCTGCTCGACAACCATGACGTCATCAGCCGCGTGCTGCCCCGGCACAGCCTGCTCAAACGCGGCGCCGCCGGCGAGCATTACCGGCAGCAGCTGATTGCCGCCAACATCGACACCGTGTTCGTGGTCAGCGGCCTCGATGGCGACTTCAATCCTCGTCGCCTGCAGCGCTACCTGCTGCTGGTATTCGGCAGCGCGGACGAAGGCGATCGCGCGCAGCCGGTGATCGTGCTGACCAAGGCCGACAAGGCCCTGGAAGGCGAGCAGGCCGATCCGGACATGGCAGCACGCGTCGAGGAACTGCGCGAATCGCTTCCCGACGTGCCGGTGCTCTGCGTCAACGCCAAGTCCCCGGACACGGTGGCCGCATTGGCGCCGTGGCTGTCGAAGGGGCAGAGTGTCGTGCTTGTTGGGTCGTCGGGCGCGGGCAAGTCAACCCTGACCAACACGCTGCTCGGCATCGAGAAGCAGGCTACGCAATCCGTGCGCGAAGCCGATTCGCGTGGCCGCCACACCACCACCTCGCGCAGCCTGATCCGCCTGCCGGACGGTGCCTGCCTGATCGACACGCCGGGCATGCGCGAGCTCAAGCTGACCGGCGAGGAACGGCTCGAAGACGCCGGCTTCGAGGACATCGAGCAGCTGGCGACGCAGTGCCGCTTCCGCGACTGCGTCCACCAGCGCGAGCCGGGTTGCGCGATCCAGAAGGCGATCAAGGATGGTGAGCTGCAGGCCGAGCGCTGGGCCAACTACCAGAAGCTGCAGGGCGAGCTCAGCGACGCCGCGCAGACGCTAAAGGTCCGTCAGGAACAGAAGCGCGATGAGCGCGTGCAGACGCGAGCACTCAACAAGCGGCTGACCGACAAATACGGGCGCCGTTAGCCCGCGCAGCGGCGCGAAAGCTGAACGAAACCGCCTCCGGATGTCGAGGAATCGGACTCGACCCCGTACCTCTCCCTGAATGCCTTGCTACGCGATTCAACGGGAGAACGCCGTGAAAACCTTTGCCGCCTTCAGTGTCCTGGCCCTGGCCAGCATGACTGCCCGGGCCGACAACTTCCTTGTCACGACCAACGTGGATGGCGGCCCCGGCTCGCTGCGGCAGGCGATAATCGATGCGAATGCGGCCACCGATGTGCCGCACACCATTTCATTTTCCGGTGGCCTGTACCCCACCGGAAGCAGCATCACACTGGTGTCGAGCCTGCCGCACATCACGGCTACCGACCTGACTATCGTCGGTGGCGCGGCGGAGCCCATTATTGATGGTGGTGACGTTTTTCAACTGATGTACGCCACTGTCGACGTGCAGAGCCTGCACCTCAAGGACATCGAGCTTCGCAATGGCGATTCGACGGGTGCCCTCGGTCAGGGCGGCTCCTGTCTCGGCGCCGCGGGTGGCTCTGGCGGCAACCTGACGCTGGAACGGGTCACTGTCCGAGGCTGTACGCTGAGCACGACCGGCCTGGCATGGGGCGCCGGTGTGCGGTGGTCGCGTTCGAGCGGCACGGTTGATATCACTGACAGCCAGTTCATCGACAACTTCACCGAGGTCACGACCACCAGTCAGGGCGGCGGCGGCGCCCTTTCCGTCGGAGCCGCGCACCTGAGCATCACTGGAAGCTGGTTCGAGAACAACGACACCATCTCCGAGAACGGCAGCGCGTACGGTGGTGCGATCTACGTTTCCTCGTCCGACCTCCAGACGTTCTGGCTGAGCGACTCCAGCTTCATCGGCAACGCCGCGTCCCCGGGTCGACCGAATGCGGGTATGGGTGGTGCGGTCTACATTTCCTGCGGGGACTGTTTTGTGCAGACCGAACGCAACTGGTTCCGCGGCAACACCGGCAACTCGGGCGGCGCCATCTACATGCGCCGTGGTTTCAGCTCGGCGAACAAGCCCCGTTTGCTGGTTCATAACAGCTTCTTCTACAGCCATATCGTCACCGGTTCTGGTGCTGCGCTATACGTAGGTAGCAACAGCGAATTCGATGCGGTCAACAACAGCTTCTACAACAACAATGCGAACGATGGCGCCAATGTCGCGTTCAGCGGTACGGCGGATGTGCTCGGTTTCCGCGCCAACCTGATGGCGCCGGTCAGTGATGGCAGCGCCTGTTCGGGTCTGCCCACGCTGCTGACGCCGGCGGCGGTTCGCCTCAATGCCTTCGCTGATGCCGGTACCGACAGCAGCTGCGACTTCCTGAACAATCAGGCTCTGCCCGCCGGCAACCGCGGCACCTTCTTCCTGGAAGAGCGGGCCTTCGGCGAGGATCTCAGCATCTTCTGGTTCGATGGCGCGGCAATCATCGATGCCATCGACGACATCAGCGCTTGCCTGTCCGAGGACGCCCTGGGCAATCCGCGCCCCTTCGATGGCGACGGCGACATGACCGCCGAATGCGATCTCGGTGCCTATGAGTACACCTGGGTGCTGGGTCCGCCGATCAGCGCCTGGATCTTCACCGACGGTTTCGAGGACTGATATCGCCGCCAACGCTTTGGTCGCGTGGCCGATTGGTCCAGAATCGACGGATGACGATTCCGGCCATTGACCCCGCCATGCAGCACCACCTCGACCTCGACGCGCGACTGGTCGAGGCGGTGCGCAGCATCCGCGTGCTGTCCACGGTGAGCTGGCCGGTCAGCGAGCAGGAAGCCTTCCTCGCTGGCTGGCGGCGTGGTCAGCCGATGTTGCCAAGGCCGGACTATGCGCCGGTCAACCACACCGAACTGCATGCGCGGCTCGATGCGATCGCGACCGGCGTTGATCCGGCGCATCCACTGGGCGAATACCTGAACCGCCAGATCCGTTGCTGGCACGACACGCTGACGATGCTGGAATCGATGGGCCGCCCCGAGTTCACCGCGGCATCGATCCGCCTGTTCGGTTCGCCGAGCGACCGCCTGCCGGGCAGCCCGGAGAACAACCGCGATGCCGCGCGGCATTTCATCGAGGCCGCTGACGAGCTGGCCGGCGCGCTGGAAGCCATCGACGAGGTCGAAGATCTCGATGCCGCCACCCTGCGCCAGCGGTTGCAGGAGGAGCTCGATGCCTTCTTCACCGATGACCCCATCGACGTGCAGCTCGATCCGATGCTGATCGCCAAGGCGGCCGCCGGCGCCACCCGCATCCGCCTGCGCGATGGCGCGCATTTCAACCACTACGACCACCAGCAGCTGCTGCAGCACGAAGCCTTCATCCACAGCCTGACCGCGATCAACGGTGGACGACAGACACGGCTGCGCAGCCTGTCACTGACCGCGCCCAGCAGCACGGCGATGCAGGAAGGTCTGGCGACTTTCGCCGAGCTGATCACCGGCGCCATCGACATCGGCCGGCTGAAGCGCATTTCGCTGCGCATCGATGCCATCGACCGGGCGCTGTCCGGCGCCGACTTCATCGAAATGTTCCGCTTCTTCCTCGACGCAGGGCAGAACGAGAACGACAGCTTCCGCTCGGCGCAGCGCGTGTTCCGCGGTTGTCCGACTGATGGCGGGCTGGCGTTCACCAAGGACACGGTCTACCTCAACGGCCTGCTCGACGTGCATACCTTCTTCCGCTGGGCCTTCCGCCAGCGTCGCGTCGACCTGCTGCCACTGCTGTTCGTCGGCAAGCTGTCGTTGCAGGACGTCCTTCTGCTGGAGCCACTGTACGAGGCCGGCATCATCCAGGCACCGCGCTACCTGCCGCCATGGGTGAGACAGCCGCGCGGCATGGCCGGCATCCTGGCGTTTTCTCTGTTCGCCAACCGCATCCGCCTCGAAGCCGTGGATCGCGATGAATTGCGGCTGGGCCGTTGAAGACCCTGTCGCCAGCAGATGTGTACGTCACGGGCGTGCGTGATCGCCACGGTATCGCGCGGTGACGCTGCTCCTGCTCCACGTGTTGGTGGTGGTCGTCGCCCTGCTGCATATCCTGCTGCGCCGTCATCGTCAGCCGGAGTCGCGGGCAGCGTGGATGCTCATGGTGCTGGCGCTGCCCTATGTCGGCGCGCTGGCCTATCTGCTGGTCGGGCAGACCAGCGTGGGTCGCGCGCGCATCGAACGCATGCGCGAGGCGCAGCAGTCGCTGCCATCACTGGATGCGGCGTCGGGATGGGAAGCGGTGCGGGCATCCGGCGAAGTGCTGGGTGATCGTGAACGCCTGTTCCGCGTCGGTGCTTCGATATCCGGCTATGCCGCCGTCAGCGGCAACCGCGCGCAGTTGATGGCCGACTCCGACGCCGCGATCGAGGCCATGGTGGCGGCCATCGACGCTGCAAAGCAGCATGTTCACCTGATGTTCTATATCTGGCTCGACGACCACAACGGCCGTCGCATGGCGCAGGCGCTGATCCGCGCCGCGGGCCGCGGCGTGGCCTGCCGGGCGATGATCGATGACCTGGGCTCGCGGGACTTCCAAAAGACCGCCACCTGGCGTGCGCTGAAGAAAGCCGGTGTCCTCACCCGTCGCGCGCTGCCGGTCGGCATTCCACTGCTGCGCATGCTTCGCGGGCGTATCGACCTGCGCGATCACCGCAAGATTCTGGTGATCGACAACCGCGTCACCTTCTGCGGCAGCCAGAACTGCGCCGATCCGGCCTTCCTGCCCAAGGCCAGGTTCGCGCCATGGGTGGACGTGGTAATGCGCGTTGAAGGCCCGGTCGTACGGCAGAACCAGCATCTGTTCGCCTGCGACTGGATGGGCAATGGCGGCGATGACATCGCCGCGCTGCTCGGCGAGCCGCTGGAGGAGCCCGGGCCCGGCTTTGTCGCCCAGGTCATCGGCACCGGTCCGACCTACCGTGATTCGGCCATGCCAGAGCTGTTCCAGACACTGATCTACGCGGCGCGGCGCGAACTGCTCATCACCACGCCGTACTACGTTCCGGTGCCCGGCGTGCAGGCGGCGCTGTGTGCCGCGGCCAATCGAGGTGTGAAGGTCGGGATCATCTTTCCCGCCCGCAACGACGATTTTGCCGTGGGCGCGGCCAGTCGGAGCTACTACGAGGAGCTGCTGCAAGCCGGCGTGAGCATCCACGAGTTCCAACCGGGCCTGCTGCATGCCAAGACACTGACGCTGGATGGCGAGATCTGCCTGATCGGTTCGGCCAACATGGACCGGCGTAGCTTCGATCTCAACTACGAAAACAACATCCTGCTGTGCGATGTCGAGACCACGGCGGCGCTGCATGCGCGGCAGCTGGAGTTCCTGGCGCAAAGCCGGGCGGTGACGCTTGAGGATGTTCGCGGCTGGTCTGCGCTGCGACGCATCTGGAACAACACCCTGGCCATCCTGGGGCCGGTGCTGTGATCGCCACGCTGTCGGCGATGACACGCGGCGGAGTGCTGCAGTGGAATCGCCTGCACATCGGCCGGCAAGCTGAACAACGCAGTCTTGTTGCGGCACGCAGGCCGCGGCACAGGGTATAAGGGCGCGGATGGGAGAGATCACGCTACTGCTGCGACGCTGCGAGGCCGGTGAGTCGAATGCGCTGGATGCGGTGTTCGAGCGCGTCTATCCCGAGTTGCGGCGCCTGGCGCAGTCGCAGCTGTCTCGTGGGCAGCACCAGCTGACGGCAACCTCGCTGGTGCATGAGCTGTACCTGCGCCTGCACGGCAGTGAGTCGTTGTCACTCAGTGGTCAGCGGCATTTCTATGCCTGCGCCGCCAAGGCCATGCGCCGCATCCTGGTGGACGACTACCGCCGCGGCAGTGCCGACAAGCGCGGCGGCGAATTCGCGGCGGTCGAACTCAAGACCGACCTGGCATCGGAAACGCAGGCGCGCACGCTGCTGCTCGACATCGACCAGCTGCTGACGCGGCTTTCCGAGATCAGCGAGCGGCAGCGGGAGATTGTCGACCTGCATTTCTTCGCCGGCCTCGGCTTCGCCGAGATCGCGGCGCTGCTCGACTGCGCCGAGCGCACGGTGATGCGCGAATGGGCGCGTGCCCGTGCGTTCCTGCATGCGCAGCTGGACAGCGGAGAATCTCGCGCGTGAGCGGTCCTGGCGGCAATGCCAGCGACTGGCGCGCAGCCGACGAGCTGTTCGACCACCTGCTCGACCTGCCGCGCGAGCAATGGTCGGCGCTGATCGCCGAGCAGCCAGAAGCCATACGCATTCCGCTGCAGCGGCTGGTGGCCGCGCACGAGTCCAGCGGCCCGCTGGACAGCGCGATGGCCGCATCGCCGCTTTCGTCGGCGGTACCAAGACACATCGGACCCTGGCAGCGCGGCGAGGAAATCGGTCGCGGCGGCATGTCGGTGGTCTATCGGGCCGAACGCCAGCTGGGCACGGTGACGCAGGTGGCTGCGCTCAAGCTGCTGACCGTATCGGCGCTGGCTGCCGATGGTCGTCGTCACCTGCAGCGCGAACACCAGGCGCTGGCGCGACTGCAGCATCCGGGTATCGTGCCGCTGCTGGATGCCGGCGTGCTCGACGACGGCACACCCTATCTCGCCATGCCGCTGGTCGAGGGCGAACGCATCGATCGCTGGTGCGTGCAGCAGCGGCTGTCGGTGCGGGAGATCGTTGGTCTGTTCCGGCAGGTCTGCGAAGCGGTGGCCTATGCGCACCGACGTCTGGTGATCCATCGCGACCTCAAGCCCGGCAACATCCTTGTTGATGGCGACGGCCACGTGCAGCTGCTGGATTTCGGCATCGCGCGCCTGCTTGATGCGGGACTGGATGCGGAAGCCACCGCGACCCAGCTGCGCGCGCTGACGCCGCAATACGCGGCACCCGAGCAGTTCAGCGGCGAGGACAGCGGCACGGCGGTCGATGTGTTTGGCCTCGGCGCGGTGCTCTACCAGTTGCTGACGGGTCGCCCGCCGCGCCTTTCCGCCAATGATCGCCACGACACGCTGACGCTGCCTTCGCGCGCGGTGGCGAGGAACGAGGCGCTGGAGCCGGCGCGGCGCCAGCTGCTTTCGCGCCAGTTGCTTGGCGACCTCGACGCCATCCTGGTGAAGGCGCTGGAAGACGACCCGGATCGACGCTATCCCGATGCAGCGGCATTGGCCGATGACCTGGCCGCCTGGACGCAGGGACGTCCGGTTGCCGCGGTGGCGGCGGGTCGGCGCTATCGGCTGGGCAAGTTCCTGCGTCGTCATCGTGGCCTGTTCATCGCTGCCACGGCGGTATTCCTGGCGTTGGTGACCGGTCTGGCGGCCACGCTATGGCAGGCCGGCCGTGCGCGTCATGAAGCCGAAGTCGCGCGCCAGCAGGCGCAGCGCGCCATGGCCTTCAACAGCTACATCGACGAAGTCTTCGACTCCACCAATCCGTCGGTGAAGGGTGGCGTTCCCAGCCTGCTGGACGTGCTTGATCGCGGGTCGGAGCTGGCCCGCGAAGCGCGCGATGAAGGTCGCGTCGAGCTGGCTGCGGACATGCTTCGCCTCACCGGTCGCGCACGTCAGCAGAACACCGACTACGAGAAGGCCGAGCAGGACCTGGGCGAATCATTGCGTCTGTACGAATCGATGCCGGATCCTTCGGCAGAGGCGCTGGCAGATGTCCACGCCGGCCTCAGCATCGTCGCGCGCTCGCACGGCAGCCTCAGGGAGGCGGTGGAACACGGAAGGAAGGCCGTTGCGCTGCTCCAGCAGATTGGCGACGACGGTGGAGGCTACCTGCGGTCGCGACTGACGCTGGCCAATGCACTACGCGATGCGGGCTTGCATGACGAGGCCGAGGCCGAGCTGCGCTCGCTGCTCTCGGCCGTCGAATCGAGCAGCGACTGGCGAAACACGCAGCTGCACCTCGACGTCCTCAACGCGTTGTCCACGCTGCTGGCCTTGAACGGAGGCCTGGGCGAGGCACAGGTGCCGCTGCAGGAGAAGCGCATCGAGATCGTCAAGGCGCTGCATGGCGAGGAAAGCGGCTGGTATGCCTTCACGCTGGCCGATGCCGTGCCGACCTTCAAGTCCACCGGCGACGTGAAACGGGCCGAGGCACTGGCCCTTGAGGCCATTGCCGTCAGTGCCCGCGTCTATGACAAGCCGCACATGATCGCCGCCGTCGCCCACTGCAACTACGGCGCGCTCCTGATGCAATTGGGCCGCTACCAGACGGCCCTGCCGGAATTGGATGCCGCGATCGCGATTGACGAGACGCTGGGAAGAAGCGATCTCCATGCCGAATCCTGCCGCTTCGACCGGGCATGGGTGTATCTGGCGCTGGGCGACTACGACCGCGTCGCCGGTGAGGCGGATGCTCAGCAGCAGCTCGCCAATCGTCGTGGCGACAGCATCCCGCGCTACACGCTGCAGGCTTGCGGTCTGGTGGCTTCGGCGTGGCTAAGGCAGGGGCGTGTCACTGACGCCGCACAGCGAATCGACGACTGTGCCAGAAGCGTCCCCACGGCAGATGATGACGAACCCGCACCATTGTTCGAACTGGCTCGCGCCGAGCTGGCGCTCGCCAGCGATGACCTGGAGCAGGCTGAGACAAGAATCGCCATCCAGCAGGATGCCTTGCCGGAGGACGACTTCAGCACGCTCTGGCTTCGGCCACGCATGCTGGCGGCAGCGCTGGCGTCCCGACAGGATCACGACGACCGCCTGCAGTCACTGGCGAAGGAGCTCAATGAGCCCCTCGCCGCGCTGGCGTCCACGCTGGGGCCGGACGCCGCGGCAGTAAGCCGGATGCGCGACTGCCTCGACGAGCCGTCTGGCCCCCCATTCTCGTCTGCCTGCTGGGCCATTCCCTGACAGCAGCCTGAATTGCGGCCGGCTGTCGTGCCCCGAAGCAGTGGGAGATGCCCGTATCGAGGCCGGCAACCGGCATGAGTGCGGTAAAGTAGCCGCCCCCTGCCGCCATCGGCAGATTTCCGCAATCGCCCGTTTCCGCCATGCCTGACCAGACGCTCAAAGACGCCGCCCTCGAATACCACCGCCTGTCGCCGCCGGGGAAGATCAAGGTCACGCCGACCAAAGCGCTGGTGACCCAGCGCGATCTGGCCCTGGCCTACTCGCCGGGCGTGGCCTATGCCTGCGAGGCCATCGTCGAGGATCCGAACGAGGCCAGTACGGTCACCGCGCGCGCCAACCTCGTGGCGGTGATCACCAATGGCACCGCGGTGCTTGGCTTGGGCGACATCGGTCCGTTGGCCGGCAAGCCGGTGATGGAAGGCAAGGGCGTCCTGTTCCAGAAGTTCGCCGGCATCGACGTGTTCGATATCGAGGTCGACGAGCGCGACCCGGACAAGCTGGTCGACATCATCGCAAGTCTGGAACCGACCTTCGGCGGCATCAACCTCGAGGACATCAAGGCGCCAGAATGTTTCATCGTCGAGCGCAAGCTGCGCGAGCGAATGAAGATCCCGGTGTTCCACGATGACCAGCATGGTACCGCGATCATCGTTGGCGCCGCCGTGCTCAACGCGCTGGAAGTGGTCGGCAAGAATATCGACGAGGTGAAGCTGGCCACTACCGGCGCCGGTGCGGCCGGCATCGCCTGCCTCGACATGCTGGTCGCGCTGGGCGTGAAGAAAGAGAACATCACCGCCTTCGACCGCGAGGGCGTGATCTACGCCGGACGTCCTGAACTCGATCCCGACAAGGCACGCTACGCCCGCGACACCGATGCCCGCGAGCTGGCTGAGATCGTCAAGGACGCCGACATTTTTCTCGGTCTGTCCGCCGGTGGCGTGCTCAAGGCCGAGATGGTCGCCACCATGGCGGAGCGACCCATCATCCTCGCGCTGGCGAATCCGAATCCGGAAATCCTGCCGGAGGACGCGAAGGCCGTCCGCCCGGACGCGATCATCGCCACCGGCCGCAGCGACTACCCGAACCAGGTCAACAACGCACTGTGCTTCCCCTACATCTTCCGCGGCGCGCTGGATGCCGGCGCCACGGTGATCAACGAGGCGATGAAGCTGGCAGCCTGTCGCGCCATTGCTGATCTGGCGCGGCAGGAGGCGCAGGATCTTGGCGCCGCCTATGCCGGTGAGGCGCCGAAGTTCGGTGCCGACTACCTGATCCCGCGCCCCTTCGATCCGCGCCTGATGGTCAGCGTATCGATCGCGGTGGCACAGGCGGCCATGGATTCCGGCGTGGCGACGCGTCCGGTTGTCGACATGGACGCCTACCACGACCAGCTCGACCAGTTCGTGCACCGCTCCGGCCTGCTGATGAAGCCGGTGTTCGATCGCGCGCGGACCGATCTCAAGCGCGTGGTCTACGCCGAGGGCGAGGAAGAAACCGTGCTGCGCGCCGTGCAGACGGTGGTGGACGAGCGCCTAGCCAGGCCGATCCTGATCGGCCGGCCGGCGGTGATCCAGTCGCGCATTGATCGTCTGGGTCTGCGCATCCAGCCCGGTGTCGACTTCGAAGTCACCAACATCAATGACGACCCGCGCTTCGCCGAGTACTGGCAGCTGTATCACTCGATCATGGAGCGTCGCGGCGTGTCGCCGGCGGCGGCCAAGGCCATCGTGCGCTCGCGCAGCACGGTCATCGCGGCGCTGATGGTCAAGCGCGGCGAGGCCGATGCCATGCTCTGCGGCGTGGTGGGTCGATACCACAAGAAGCTGGCGTACGTGGTCAGCATCCTCGGCCGCGACGTCGGCGTGAAATCATCCTCCGCGCTGTCCGCGGTGCTCAACGACAAGGGCGTGTTCTTCTTCACCGACACCCACGTGCAGGTTGATCCCACCGCCGAGCAGATTGCCAGTTCGGCGCTGCAGGCGGCGTTCCGCCTGAAGCTGTTCGGCATCGAGCCCAAGGTGGCGCTGGTCAGTCATTCCAATTTCGGCAGCCACGAGTCGCCCAGCGCGACCAAGCTGCAGGCGGCGCTGGCGATCATCCGTGAGAAGGCACCACAGCTGGAGGTGGAAGGCGAGATGCAGGTTGACGCCGCGCTCAACGAAGACGTGCGCCAGCGGCTGTTCCCGCACTCGCGGCTCAAGGGTCGGGCCAACCTGCTGGTGTTCCCCAACCTCGATGCGGCGAATACCGCCTACAACCTGGTGCGCAACCTGAGCGATGCCGTGGGCCTGGGTCCGATCCTGATGGGTGTGTCCGCACCGGCACACATCCTGACGCCGGCAGCCACCGTGCGACGCGTGGTCAACATGACCGCCGTCGCCGCCGTGGAAGCGCAGATTCGCGCCGAACGCGGCATCTGATCCACCGCCGGTAGCGGGAACTTGGTAGCGGAGCATGGGTCGGAAAGACCCATGCCGGCACGCCATTACGATCCCTATCTTGCCCAGTCCAGCGCCGAATGGCGGCAACGTGCGCGCGACTGGTCGCGGCGTCCCGCGGAGACCGCGCTGGTCTTTGTTGCCGGCCTTGCGATGCTGGCCGTCGCGTTGGCGATGCTGCTCGGGCAATGGCCACGCATCGTCGCGATGCTGCAGCTGCTGCGCGATGAGCACGGCGTCGCTTCGCTGCTCATGCTGTTCCTGTTCGCGATTGGCACTGGGCGGAATGCGGGGCGTCGGCGTGCCGTCGAGCGACAGCGCGACTGGCTTGCTTCGCAGCCATTGGCTGCCCCGGTGCGCTCCGCGGTGACGTTGCGCTGGCATCTTCGTCTTGTGTTTCCCACACTTCTTGTCGGCTCCGTATTGCTGGTTCTGGCGAACTCCAGCGGGCTGGCGTTGTTGCTGTTCGGGCTGGTGCTGTCGTCCGGTTATGCCGCTGGCCTGTTGCTGTCCCGCCGTGACCGGTTGTCGCCATCGAAGCCAATTGGTCGGCAGGATCGCGCCCGACAGAGTCCCTTTGCCGGTTCCGGATCACCGACGATCAGTGCCTGGCAGTGGATCGAATCCGGCGGTGCGTTGGCGCCGGCCCGGGTTGCGCCGCTGGCGCTGCTGTTGCTGACGGTGCCTAGTGGTCCGTGGACACTGCTGCTGGTCGCCCTGTATGCGATGGCGCTACTTGCGCTGGGAAATTCGTACCTTCGCGCCGTTGCCGTGCTGCCCTTGGCGGAGGCATGGCTGCGCGCGCAATGCCTGCCATCGCGCCGCTGGCTGGCCGGCGCACTGCCGGTGCCGTTGGTGCTGTCACTGGCATTGGCGGTTTTCGCAGCGCTGCCGCTGCTGTGGACAGGGCATGCGCTGACAGCCCTGCTTGCGGCATCGGGCGTTCTTGCCGTGGCGTTGCTGCATCTGGCCGTCACGCTGGCCTGGCGTCGACAGCCTCGGCGAATTCCGCTGCAGGCCGCCATTCAATGGATGATCCTGCTGCTCGTGCTGCAGGTTATGCCGCCTGTCGCTCCGCTTTGCTGGGCCATCCAGATCACCCTTCTCGCGAGGCGCGCCTGGTCATGACAAGTCTTCTTTCTGTCCGTGATCTCCATCAGCAGCGCGGCGGTCGCGAGGTATTGCGTGGCCTTGATCTGGAGCTGCGGCGCGGTGAGCTGGTCGGGCTGATTGGTCCGAACGGCTCCGGCAAGTCGACCCTGCTGCAGACGCTGCTGGGCCTGCTGCCGGACTGGCGCGGTTCGATCCGGGTAGATGGGCAGGATCTGGCGCTGGCTCCGGATCAGGCGCGCGCCGTCATGGGCTACGCCGTGGCGCCGGAATCCCTGCCTTTGGTCATCACGCCGCGGCAGTGCCTGGGCATCGTTGCGCGGTTGCGTGACGCCGCCATCGATCCGGCCATTGAAGGTGCGGATGCATTGGGCCTGTCGCCATGGCTGGATCGCCCTGTCTCCGCCTGCTCACTCGGCACACGACAGAAACTCGCCATCCTGTTGGCCCTGCTGGGCAACCCACCGCTGATACTGCTCGACGAAGTGCAGAACGGTCTCGATCCGCTGGCTGCCTACGAACTGAAGCGTCAGCTCCGCGCGCGAGTAGATGCGGGCGCGGCGGTGCTGCTGGCAACGCACGGGCTGGAGGTGGCCGAACGTCTGCTCGATCGCGCCGTGCTGCTGCTGGATGGACGCATCGTCGCTGACTGGAATCGCGACGACCTGGCGCGTTTCCGCAGTGATCCCGAAGGTGGTCTTGAGCATGCCGTGGCGCAATGGATGCGCCGGCACCGTGACGGCTCCGGTTCCGCCGCGTAGCGCGTGCGCTTCATGCGCCCGGTTATTCGAAACCGTTCGCGAACACCTCCGCGGCCGGCATCGTCATCCATTCCCAGGCGCCGATATCCGGCGCGACATCGCGCATCGCGCCAGAAGCATCCGTTGTGCTGGAGCGTACCGGATCGCCCTGGTCGACCATCAGCGACAGCATCGACGCCGGGTGCAGGTCGGCATTAGCGGGATCGCTGAACCCCGGGTCGCCGGTGCCGGAGTGCCCGTCGAAGCCGGTCGCCAGCTGCCATTCGTCAAGCGAAGCCGTGCTGCGCACCCAGTCGGCGCCACCGTTCAGTGGTGTGTAGCAGAGGTTGTGGTCCATCGCGAGGTAGCGTGACGGCGCCGCGTCGACATCGAAACAGGCGAAGTCGCCCGTTCCTGCGTAGTGGGTCGCATTGCTCACCAGAACGTGATCATCGCCTTCCTCGTACAGGCTAATGCCGATGCCGGCCGCCGCCGGGCCGAAATAGATCGAATTGTTGCGAACGGTGATGTCATCCATCGGCAGGTCGTTCGCCGCACGATTGCGGTCGGG
Source organism: Rhodanobacteraceae bacterium (assembly GCA_024233975.1). GTDB lineage: Bacteria > Pseudomonadota > Gammaproteobacteria > Xanthomonadales > Xanthomonadaceae > JACKOX01. The sequence continues at coordinate 94,461 of JACKOX010000001.1, read as the reverse complement.
CGCGGCGATGCCGATGCCATCGAAATCGGCGGCGGCGTTTTCCTGCACGATCAGGTTGTTCTCGATCACACAGCGCTGGCAGGAGGCTACGCCGATGGCGACGCGTCCGACGTTTCGCAGCCGGTTGCCGCGAATAGTGACGTCGGTGAAAGCTTCCGCCTCGCTATAGCCGGGATCGACGGCGATGCCCCAGCAGCCGGGCAGCGCCTTGCCGACGTCTTCGCTGACCTCGTTGGCTTCGATCAGCAGGTTGCGGTGTTCGCCATGCACGACCAGCGACACGGCATCGCAGTCGCCGTTCGCATCCAGCGTGGCCTGGTAGAGGTGATTGCCGACGATCCGCATGCCGTCGCTGACGCCGCCCGACGAGCCGCTGATGTAGATGTTGTGGTCGAAGACCGCCAGCGATCCGTTGCCAACAAAGTTGCTGTCGAGAATCTGGCTGCCATTGGAGCTGCCCAGCCAGCCGAAGCTGCGATTGCCTTCGACGTGGGAGTCCCGCAGCACGATGCGTTCGTTCAGGCCGTCGCATTGCGGGTCGGCGCTGCAGTCGTTGGAGCCGGACAGGTACACGCCGATGCGAAAACCCTCGATCACCACGCGCTGGATGACGACGTCATCGATGTCGTTCTGCAGCAGGAAGCCGCTGTCATTGGCGCTGCTACCGAGCACGCTGGAAACATGCAGGTCCTCGAAGACGTAGCCTTCTTCGTGATCAGCGCTGCCGCCATCCTGCAAGGCGAAACCATTGTCGTCGGTCTGCCGCCGGATCCATGGCAGTGCGCTGTCGTCATCCGCCCAGGCCGGCGTGTAGGCGCCGACGGTGCAGGGCGTATCGGCACGGCAGCTGGCGTTCACCCAGTGATCCGCCGTCGTGCCCACGTCCCACGACCCGCCACGACAGAAACGAATGCTGTCGCCGGCGTCCAGTCCGGCGAACGCCAGTCGCCCGGCTTCGTAGGACTGCAGGGGTGACGACGGTGACGTGCCACTATTGCCGTCATTGCCTGCAACACAAGCCGGAAGGCTTTCCGTGGCGCAGTCACAGACGAAGCGGTCGCTGGCCTGCGCGCTCACGGCGAACAGGCACGCCACGAGCGTGAGCAGTCGCGGTACGGCAGGATTCACGGCTGCTCGAAACCGTCGGCGAAGATGTTGTTCTGGATCATTACCACCGGCGCCGACTGCAGTTCGATGCTGCCGATGTCGCATCGGGCAGGGCCGTTGAGGCTCCCCTGCTTCGGTCGCGGCTTGTCGCGCTGGTCTTCTTCCGGGCAGCCAACCCCGCCGGTGACCGGATGCGCGGCATCAATCAGCGGGCTGCCGGGATCCATGATCGTGTGGCTTGCATCCGGCAACTTGAAGCGCTGCCAGGAAGCGCTATCGTCCTCGGCAGGCCGCAGCCGCAGGTCTGCGGCGACGATGTTCGTTGCGCCGCTGGCAAGGTCGCAGCTGCCGTCATCGGCGGCGTTGTAGCCATTGGTGTTCCAGCCGGTCCCGATCAGCTCGCAGTTGGCCGGCGTGTTCTCGGCAATCACCGAATTGCGCATGCGCAGCTCGCCCAGCGTCTCGCTGGCCACGTCGGCGCTGACACGGATGCCGCCGTCGAGGTTCTCGGCGATGGTGCTGCTGGTGAGGTTCAGCGTGCCGCCCTGGCTCAGGATGCCGAAGCCGCTGCTTTCCAGCACGCTGCTGTTGCGGACGTTGAGGCGGCAGGCACCGCTGTCGGCTGCATTGTTGCGCACGTTGTGCAGCGATTCGCCGTAGGTGCCGAAATTGCTGTTCTGGTACACCGAACTGCGTTCGATGGTGGCGTCGCCACAATGATTGACCAGCGCGCCGCCGTGCGTGGCGGCCGCATTGTTGTGCAGGCTGCTGTCCACCACGGACAGTTGGCTGCCGTCGTTGTAGATGGCGCCGCCCAGTTCGGCATTGTTGCCATACAGTTCCACCTCGGTAAGCGTGGCGCTGGTGGCCAATGGACCGATGAAAACGGCGCCACCGCGCCCGCCCGATTCGTTGCGGCTGCCGCCAGTGACCCGCACCTTGGTGAGGAAGAACTCGCCCTCGAACACATTGAATACCCGGTCATCCAGACCACTGGCATCGATCAGCGGATAATCGTCCGGGTCAATGCCGCCATACATGATGACCACGTCCTCCAGTATGTTCAGGTCGCCCTTGGACGCCGGAAGGAATTCGGGGTTGCCCTGGATGTCGAGGACGATGGTGGCGCCTGCCGGCAGCGTGATGATGTCTGTGCCGGGCGTGGCGTTGGCCTGCATTACTGCCGCGCGCAGGGTGCAGAAGCCATCCATGTTGACGATGCGGCACACACCGTCATTGACGTTGTCATCCGGTGCATCGGAGACCGAGACGTTGACCTGGAAGATCGCCGCCGCGGCGGTCATCGGCCACAGCAGGGCGAAGGCCAGGGCCACGAGAAGATGGCGTGACGTGCGATCGTGGAATTTGCGAGGTGTGCTGCAACGACGTGTCGAACGCATGGGCTCTGCTTCCTTTTTGAGGATTTGGAAGTTTGTTCACGGTCCGGTGCCGGTGCTTTATGCTTGCCTGAGGAAATCATGATGATTTCCTTAATGTCTTGATTCCCTTGAAGAACATCAGCCGTCACGTATCGGTCACGGTATGACTGCGCCCATGTCGAATCGCTTCCAGCTCGGTGAATGGCAGATCCATGCCAGCGAAAACTGCATCGCCCGCGGTGACGAGCGCGTGCAACTGGAGCCCAAGGTCATGGACCTGCTGGTCTTTCTGTGCCGGCATCCGGACGAGACGCTGGGCAAGGACGAGATCCTGCAGTCGGTCTGGGGCTCGCTGCACCACAGCGATTCGGTGATCGCCCGCGCGATCTCGCTGCTGCGCCAGCACCTGAACGACGATGCGCGCAATCCCGCCTATATCCGCACCATTCCCTCGCGCGGCTATCGCCTGATCGCGCCAGTGCAGCTGCTGGCCGATGGCGAGCCGGCGCCAGGCGTTGACGACATCGAGACGACAGGGACGCTGGCCGGCATCGACTCGGTTCATGGCGTCGCCGATTCGGCTCAGGCCGTCGCGGCGTCCCCCTCGGGCGCCAGGCGACCGGTGTGGGCGATCCCCGCGCTCCTGGCGCTTGTCCTGCTGCTGATCACCGGCTTCTGGTGGCAGCAGCGTCCCATTGGCGAGGCTGCTGATGCCCGCACGACCACCTCGGCGCTGGCTCAACTGAAGACCATCGCCATCACGCCACTGGCCGACCAGGGCGTGCCGGACGAACACCGCTACCTGATCCACGACATCCATGAGGCCGTTGCCAGCGCGTTGCTGAAGCGCGGCAGCCATCGCGTGCTGATGCTGCCCGAGTCGCGCAGCCATGATGTGCGCAGTGACGCTGATGCCTACATGACGCTTGCCGAGCAGAGCGGGGCGGATGCCGTGCTCACCGGTTCGGCGGTGGAGGAGGCATCCCGCATCGACGTCGAGCTGCGACTCGTCGTTCCCGGCAGCGGGAAGCTGCTCTGGAGCATCAGGCTCGGGGAGGACGCCGGCTCCGAGCAGTCCTTCCGCGACGGCATTGTTGCCGCCGTCACCACGTCGCTGGGCGCTGCGCTGGAGACGCCGTCCGGCAACGTGCTGGATGATTCGCCGGTCGATCCCATCGCCTATCGGCTGCAGGCCCAGGCGCGCTGGTTCGTGCAGCAACGCTCGGTGGAAGGCGTGCGCAAGGCGAACGAGCTGTTCCAGCAGGCGGTGGAGCAGGACCCGGCCTACGCCGATGCGTTCTCCGGGCTGGCGCTGAGCTTCATCCACCAGATCCAGTACACCGGGATGGCGCCGGATTCGGCCTTCGCGCAGGCCATGGCGGCCGCCGAGCGCGCGCTGGAGCTGGAGCCGGATCACAGCGAAGCGATCACCGCGAAGGCGCTGGTGCTGGCCCTGCGCGACTGGAACTTCGATGCGGCGATTCCGCTGCTGCAGCGCGCACTGTCTCTGGACCCGGGCAACATTGCCGCGCGCCAGCATCTGGCTGAAATGCAGACCATGACCGGCCAGTACGATGCGGCGCTGGAAAACATCGACCGCGCGCTGGCGATCAAGCCCTACTCGGCGCTGCTGCTGGCGGTGAAGGGACTGATCCTGACCCATGCGGAGCGCTATGACGAAGCGCTGGCCACGCTCAAGCAGGCCGAACTGCTGGTGCCCGGTTTTGCCTGGCACTACAACTACTGGGCCTATGCGCTGGAGCGTACCGGCAGGCCCGACGAGGCGGCGCGGCTGCGCAGCGAGCATCATTCCTTCCTCGCCAGGCTTGACGACGCCGAGCGGCGTGCGCTGCAGGAACGCATCAGGACGGATGGCCCGGCAGCGGTCTGGCGCGCCATCGGCGACCACGCCGAGCGCTATCGTCGTATCGGATTGCCGGTCTACCAGTGCTACGACCTGGAACAGCTGGCCGCCAACGGCCGCGACGACGAAGCGCTGGACCGCCTCGACAGTGTCCTTGCCGCCCGCGGCGAGGCCTTCCTGATGCTGCAGGTCAGCCCGGCGCTGGACCACCTGCGGACGCTGCCGGCCTATCAGGCGCTGATGCACAAACACGGCGTCCCCGGTGGCGGCTTCCGGCCCGGCCACGCCGCGGAGTAGGTCGGCGTGATTTCCACCTGCCGTGGCCTAGGGGCGCTTGCGCCCATGCGGTAAACTGGGCGTCTTTCCCGATTCCCCGGCCGGGGCCGCCAGATGCGGATTCCGGCGCTTGCGGGGCATCGGCGCCTGCCATTGGCGGGACTTCATGAATTCACGCGCCGCGAGCGGATCGCGGCCGGCTGGGAGGCCACATGAACATCTTGCAGGACATCCTCGAGCAGGACATCGATCCGGTTGAAACCCGGGAATGGATCGACTCGCTGGAAGCGGTCATCCAGCGCGACGGCGCCGAGCGCGCGCACGCGCTGCTGGAACAGATGGTCGCCAAGACCCGCCAGGCCGGCGCGCACCTGCCGTTCTCGCCGACCACCGAATACATCAACACCATTCCCGCGCACCTGGAAGCCAAGAGCCCCGGTGATTCTGCGATGGAGTGGCGCATCCGCTCGCTGATCCGCTGGAACGCGATGGCGATGGTCGTGCGCGCCAACCGCAAGCCGGGCGACCTCGGCGGCCACATCGCCAGCTTCGCCTCGGCGGCCACGCTGTACGACGTCGGCTTCAACCACTTCTGGCGCGGGCCGGAAGGCGACCATCCGGGCGACCTCGTCTGCATCCAGGGCCACAGCTCGCCGGGCATCTACGCGCGCAGCTTCCTCGAAGGCCGTATCAGCGAAGACCAGATCGACCACTTCCGCATGGAAGTCGATGGTCGCGGCGTCGGCAGCTATCCGCATCCGTGGCTGATGCCGGATTACTGGCAGGTGCCGACGGTGTCGATGGGTCTTGGCCCGATCGCCGCCATCTACCAGGCGCGCAACTGGAAGTACCTCGAACACCGCGGCCTGATGCCGAAGTCCGACCGCAAGGTGTGGTGCTTCCTCGGCGACGGCGAAACCGATGAGCCGGAAAGCCTCGGCGCCATCTCGGTAGCCGGTCGCGAAGGCCTCGACAACCTGGTGTTCGTCATCAACTGCAACCTGCAACGCCTCGACGGCCCGGTGCGCGGCAACGGCAAGATCATCCAGGAGCTGGAAGGCCAGTTCCGTGGCGCCGGCTGGAACGTCATCAAGACCGTCTGGGGGAGCTACTGGGATCCGCTGCTGGCCCGCGATACGTCCGGAAAATTGCGCCAGCTGATGATGGAAACCGTCGACGGCGAGTACCAGAATTGCAAAGCCTTCGGCGGCAAGTACACGCGCGACAACTTCTTCGGCAAGTACCCGGAGACCGCGCAACTGGTCGCCAACATGAGCGACGACGACATCTGGCGCCTCAATCGAGGTGGCCACGATCCGCACAAGGTCTACGCGGCCTACCACGAGGCGGTGAACACCAGGGGCCAGCCGACCGTGATCCTCGCCAAGACGGTGAAGGGCTACGGCATGGGCGCGGCGGGCGAGTCGCTCAACCCGACCCACGGCACCAAGAAGATGGACGACGAGGACGTCCGCGCCTTCCGTGACCGTTTCAACATCCCGATCAGCGATGAGCAGCTGAAGGACGGCGCGATCCCGTTCTTCCACCCGGGCGAGAAGTCGCCGGAAGTGGAATACATGCACGAACGCCGTCGCGCGCTGGGCGGCTTCCTGCCGCAGCGTCGCCGCAAGGCCACGACCGCGCTGGAAGTGCCGAAGCTGGAAGCCTACGAGCGCCTGCTCAAGGACACCGGCGAGCGCGAAATCAGCACCACCATGGCCTTCGTGCAGGCGCTGAACATCACCCTGCGCGACAAGCAGGTCGGTCCGCGCTGCGTGCCCATCGTCGCCGACGAGGCGCGCACCTTCGGCATGGAAGGCCTGTTCCGGCAGATCGGCATCTACGCGCCCAAGGGCCAGCAGTACAAGCCGGTCGATCGCGACCAGCTGATGTACTACCGCGAGGACGCCGCCGGACAGGTGCTGGAAGAGGGCATCACCGAAGCCGGCGCCTTCGCCAGCTGGCTGGCCGCTGCCACCAGCTACAGCACTAACGACCTGCCGATGCTGCCGATGTACATCTACTACTCGATGTTCGGCTTCCAGCGCATCGGCGACAGCGCCTGGCAGGCGGCGGACATGCGCGCGCGTGGCTTCCTGCTCGGCGCCACCGCCGGCCGCACCACGCTGAACGGTGAAGGCCTGCAGCACGAGGACGGCCACAGCATGGTGCAGGCCGGGTTGATCCCGAACTGCCGCAGCTACGACCCGACCTTTAGCTATGAGGTCGTCACCCTGTTCCAGCACGGCATGCAGCGCATGCTTAACGAACAGCGCGACGAGTACTGGTACCTCACCCTGATGAACGAGAACTACACGCACCCGGCCATGCCCGAAGGCAGCGCCGAGGGCATCATCAAGGGCATGTACCTGCTGCAGGACGGCGGCAAGGTGAAGAAGGGTCAGCCTCGCGTGCAGCTGATGGGCAGCGGCACCATCCTGCGCGAAGTGATCGCCGCCGCCGAACTGCTGGACAAGGATTTCGGCGTCGCCGCCGACATCTGGAGCTGCACCAGCTTCAACGAACTGGCCCGCGACGGATCGGATGCTGTCCGCTTCAATCGCCTCAACCCGGAAGCGAAGAAGCCGCGCGTGCCCTACGTCACCGAACTGCTGGACGGCCGCAGCGGCCCGGCCATTGCCGCAACCGACTACATCCGCAACTACGCCGACCAGATCCGCGAGTTCGTGCCCATGACCTACAGCGTGCTCGGCACCGACGGCTTCGGCCGCAGCGACACCCGCGCCAACCTCCGCCGCCACTTCGAAGTCGACCGCCACCACATCGCCCACGCGGCGATCGCAGCGCTCGCCAAGGACGGCCAGATGACCGCCAAGGACGTCGCCCGCGCGATCAAGGAATACAGGATCGACAGCGACAAGCCGAATCCGATTGGGGTTTGATGACGAAGCAACAGGAAACAAACAAGGGCGGCCAATGGCCGCCCTTCTTCGTTTGGCGCAGCCAGCGGAGGCCTGGGTTCGGATAAATCAACTCACAAGTTGATCGTGTCAAATTCAACTTATAGATTGATTTTTGTAGATTCAACCTATAAATTGAATCCACGCATTTCAACTTATACATTGAAATAAGCTCCACCCTAGATTGAACGCCATGAAATACGTCATCAAACATCCGCAGCAACTTTCCCCATTGCTCAAGGCATTGCGAACCAAGGCGGGCTTCTCGCAGGCCAAGGTTGCGGCAAAGCTGGGTGTCACGCATCAGGCCGTCAGTGCACTGGAGCGGCATCCGGAGAAAGCCACGCTTGATCGGCTGATGCGATTTCTGGGTGCCATGGACGTGGACATCGTCCTGCAGTCGCGCCCCCAAAGGCAGAGTGACGAACTGACCTCTCATCCGGTGGAGTGGTAGGCGAATGGCGACACCAACCAGCACGCTGGCGGTCTGGATCAACGGGGATCTGGTGGGGTTGTGGGAACAGCGACGCAGCGGCGTGCAGACGTTCACCTACACGACCGATTGGGTGAATTCGCCGCATGCGCGACCGCTGTCACTGTCGCTGCCACTCCTGCCAGCAGGCGGCATTCACAGCGGAGCTTCCGTCGAGAACTATTTCGAGAATCTCCTGCCAGACAGTGGCGATATTCGTCGCAGACTTCGACAGCGAACCGGCGCTCGGTCGACGGCAGCTTTCGATCTGCTGGCAGAGATCGGCCGAGATTGCGTAGGTGCAGTGCAGTTGCTTCCCATAGGCGTGCAGCCCGAAGGTCTGCAGCAGATCGATGCCGAACTGCTGACCGATGCCGGCGTCGCTCAGATTCTGCGAAATGTACCTGTAGCCAGGGCCTTCGGAGTTGGCGTGCCGGATGACTTTCGTATTTCGATAGCTGGCGCGCAGGAAAAAACCGCGCTGCTCTGGCACGAGAATCACTGGTGCGTGCCGCGAAATTCGACGCCCACTACGCATATCTTCAAGCTTCCGCTGGGCAAAGTCGGCAACATGCAGGCCGACTTCAGCACGTCCGTCGAAAACGAGTGGCTTTGCAGCCGCATTGTCGAGGCATTCGGGATTCCGATTGCCCGAACCGAGATCGCCACCTTCGAGGACCAGAAAGCACTCATCGTGGAGCGATTTGATCGTCGTCGATCGCGACGTGGCGATTGGTGGCTGCGATTGCCACAGGAGGACATGTGTCAGGCGCTCGGTGTCCACCCTGATCGAAAGTACGAAGCTGAAGGCGGACCCGGTGTACTGGACATCATGGAATTGCTTCGGCGCTCAGAGAGCGCGGACGTTGATCGGCACAACTTCTTCAAGGCGCAGATCGTTTTCTGGCTTCTGGCGGCCACCGACGGGCACGCCAAGAACTTCAGCATCTTCCTAGATGCGGGTGGTTCCTACCGAATGACGCCGTTGTACGACGTGCTATCGGCCTATCCGATCATGGGGAAAGGGCCGAACCTGCTTGATCCATATGATGCGAAGCTCGCCATGGCCGTGGTTTCCAAGAACCGTCACTACCAGATACGCAGCATCGTGCCACGTCAGTGGGTAGCCATGGCGAAGCGTTGCGGTGTTGATGGCGAACAGTTGCTCATAGAGGTGGCCGCGCAGGCGGGGCACGTCGTCGAAGCGGTATACAAAGAATTGTCCAGTGGCTTTCCAGTAGCGGTAGTCGAGCCAGTTTTCGAGGGGCTAACTAACGCTGCAACGCGTTTGGCGTAGCCAAATGCCATGATCCACGAATGATGGCAGCACTATCCCATTGCGGTGTCAGGCAGGCACTATTGGCTGCATGCGCTACTGGTGGGTCAATCAGAAGCAGACATACCAGCACGAGGTGCCGGGCGGCTACCTGTGGTCGCCAAAACGCAAGTCGAATGGCCACCACAATCCCTTTTACGAGTTCATGCGCGAAGTGGCGCCTGGCGATGTGGTTTTCTCTTTCGCCGACGGTTGGGTCAAGGCAATCGGAATCATTGGTTCTCACGGCTATGAGTCGCCAAAGCCGCTGGAATTTGGTCAGACGGGAGCGTATTGGGACAACATTGGCTGGCGGGTCGATGTTGGGTTCGTAGAACTGCGCGGACCGGTTCGTCCTAGCGAGCACATGGCCTTGTTGGCGCCGAAGCTTCCAAGTCGCTACGCGCCGCTTCAGCCGAACGGGCATGGGTTGCAGAGTGTTTACCTAACTTTGCTGCCTGAGGTATTTGCAGCCACCTTGATCGACGTCATCGGCAGGGAGGCGCGAATAATTGTCCAAGGCCTGCGCGTAGCCGATTCCAAGGATTCGCAAGTTGGTGTTGGTCTGATTGAGTGGGAAGAGCACGAGTTGGCCAAAGTGGCTGCCGATGATCAGGTCCCGGAGACTACGCGAAAGGCGGTTGTTCTCGCACGACGCGGGCAAGGGCTCTTCAAGAGCAACGTTCAGAAGATCGAATCTGCGTGTCGTCTCACTGGAGTGGATAGACAGGAGCATCTCCGGGCCAGCCACTGCAAGCCTTGGCGCGATGCCAGCAACGTCGAGCGACTCGACGGTGAGAACGGTCTGCTGCTGACTCCGGATGCCGATCACCTCTTTGATCGCGGATTCCTAAGTTTTGATAACAACGGTGATGTACTGATTTCGCCGGTTGCACATCGACCATCATTCACAAAGATGGGACTCGATCCAGATCGGTTAAGAAATGTCGGTACGTTCAGCGAGGGTCAACGCCGCTATCTCGAGTTTCATCGAGAGAATGTGTTTCTGCAGGCTCGCTACAAGGCTTGATTTGGTCTAGCTAGAGCCGCGTTACCCGTCGCTTCCTTGCCTTAATGCCCTTGGTCTGCAGGCGATCCAGCGCCTGCTTGGCGTGGTCGCGGGTGATGGCGACGTAGCTGCGGGTGGGGAAGACGTCGATCTTGCCGACGGCGCTGGCGGGGAGGCCGGCGTCGCCGGTAAGGGCGCCGAGGATGTCGCCGGGGCGCAGCTTGTCGGTCTTGCCGGCGTCGATCCGCAGGCAGGTCATCGCGGCCTGCATGCTGTCGTTGGTTTTGGTGCTGGGTGACGGCGCGGATTTCCAGCGCAGTGGCTTGTCGCGCTCGCGTTCCAGCGCCAGCGCGCGTGGCATTTCGCGCGGCGTGACCAGGCTGAGCGCGACGCCGCTTTCACCGGCGCGCGCGGTGCGGCCGATGCGATGCAGGTAGCTGGCGAGGTCGGTGGGCAACTCGTAATTCACCACCATGGCGAGGCCGGCGATGTCGAGGCCACGCGCGGCCACGTCGCTGGCCACCAGCACGCGCAGGCTGCGGTTGGCGAAGCGCAGCAGCACTTCGTCGCGGTCGCGCTGCTCCATCTCGCCGTGCAGCGTGGCGCAGGAAAAGCGTCGTTTGCCGAGTTCGTCGACCACGGCGCGCGTGTCCTGCCGGGTGTTGCAGAACACCACGCAGGATTCCGGCGTTTCCTTCTGCAGCAGCGCGGCCAGCGTCGCCGGCTTGGCCGCCAGTTCGACCTCGTAGAAGCGTTCGAGGATGTCCGGTTCGCTGTCGCCTTCGACGCGGTGTTCTTTTGGGTCTTGTTGCAGTGCGGCGGCCAGTTCGCGTACGGCGTCGTCATAGGTCGCCGAGAACAGCAGCGTCTGACGCTTCGGCGGCGTCTTGCCGACGATCTCCTTCACCACGTCGGCAAAGCCCATGTCGAGCAGGCGGTCGGCCTCGTCCAGCACCAGCACGCGTACGCCGGCGAGGTGCAGGTGTTTCTTGCGCATCAGCTCCTGCACGCGGCCGGGCGTGCCGACCACGATGTGCGGATCGTGCTGCTGCAGCGAGGCGATCTGCGGCTCCAGCGACATGCCGCCGCAGAGCAGGCTGACTTTCAGGTTGGCAATGCCGGTGGCCAGCTTGCGCACCTGTCCGGCCACCTGCGTGGCCAGTTCGCGGGTGGGGCAGAGCACCAGCCCTTGCGTGCGCCACTGCGTGGCGTCGATCCCGCGCAGCAGGCCCAGCGAAAAGGCCACGGTCTTGCCGCTGCCGGTTGGTGCCTGCGCGATCACGTCGGCACCGGCCAGGATGTCCGGCAGCGCAGCCGACTGGATCGGCGTCATGGTGGTGAGGTCCAGCGCATCGAGGCCAGGGCGCAGTTCGGCCGGCAGCGCCAGCGAGTCAAAGGTCGTCATGCGTGCATCATCGCCGATCCAGCCGTCGAGGGTGTCGAAAACTGCCGTGCCCAGAGCGCCGGGCGTCGAAGCGTATCGCCGGGATTCATGCGCTGCCCGCATACTGTGTCGCCTGCCACACGGGACACCGGGATGAACTCATCGCTGCTGGAACGACTGGAAACCGACGCGCCGAATGTCGCCAGCAAGGTGGCCAAGGTCACGCTGGCCTTCTGGATCATCAAGATCGCAGCGACCACGCTGGGCGAAACCGGCGGCGACCTGATCTCGATGACGCTGGGGCTCGGCTATGCCGCCAGCACCATCCTGCTGCTCGGCATCTTCCTGGCCAGCCTGTTCCTGCAGATGCGCGCGCAGGCCTTCCATCCGCCGCTGTACTGGCTGGTGATCCTGACCACCAGCACCGCCGGCACCACGATGTCGGACTTCATGGACCGCAGTCTCGGACTCGGCTACGCCACGGGTTCGGCGCTGCTCGCCGGCTTGCTGGTGGTCGTGCTGTTCGTGTGGCGCAGCGTGGAAGGCAACCTCTCGGTGGCTGGCATCCGGCGACCGCGCGCCGAGCTGTTCTACTGGGCGGCCATCCTGGTGTCGAATACGTTGGGCACGGCGCTCGGCGATTACCTCGCCGACGACAGCGGCCTCGGCTTTGGCGGCGGCGCGCTGCTGATCGGCTCGGCCATCGCGCTGGTGGCGCTGCTATACAAATTCACCAAGCTGAGCCACGTGCTGCTGTTCTGGCTGGCGTTCGTGCTGACGCGACCCTTTGGCGCGACTTTCGGGGATCTGATGACCAAGCCGGTGGCCGACGGCGGCCTTGATCTGGGCACCTATGGCGCCTCGGCGGTGTTGCTGGTGATCATGGTGGCCGGCATCGCCTGGACCATGCGCTCGCCAGCAGCGCCGGATGCCGAATAATCCGACAATCGCTCCAGACAGCCGATCAATGACATCGATGATGAGCACCCACAACGAATACGACCCCGACGACAACTTCGCCAACAGCGCGGAAGGTGGCAGCTCGGTTGACGACGAGGCCGCGATCGACGAGCTGGTCTGGAACCTGCTGCTGCTGATCAATCCCGGCGACGAGGAATCCGCGCTGCAACAGTTTGGCGACTGGCAGGAACGCATGCAGGAGTCATCGGACGATGACGAGGCACTATCCGTGCTGCGCGACGTGATCGACTGGAAGTCCGGCTTCCGCGTGCCGCTGGACGAACCGGAAGTGTTGATGGAGGCACTCGATGAGCTCGCCTCGCGCGTCGGCCTGCAGATTGACTGGGATGTCGACGACGACGAAGACGCTGTCGATGACGTCGACAGCGCCTCGCTGATTTCACAGGCGCACGACCGCCTGCGTCAGGATGGCTACAGCCTGTGGACCTGGAGCCCGCGCGGCGAATCCGACGAGGACATTGTCAGCGGCTGGCTCACACCGCGTTTCGAGGACCAGCCGCTGCGTGATATCTGCGAGGCGCTGGGCATTGAACTGCGAGCGGGTAGTACCTGGTAGGGCTGCTTGTAGACGGCCACTCGGATGACATCGCCTCTTGGGTGTTGGCTAGCCGGACCGACGCGCTGATCCGGCCTTGTTGCGGCTAGAAGCGACGGTCAGCGGAGAAAGGCGCGGCGCCAGCAATTCTTCAAGCCATGCCATGAATGCCCGCACGCGCGGTGGCAGGCCGTGTCGATGTGGATAAAGCAATGTGACGGGCATGGGCTCGGCTGGGAAGTCCGGGAGGATCTCGATCAGTTCGCCGTCTGCCAGCAGCTCCAGTACGGCGATTCTCGGAACCTGGATGATGCCCATGCCGTTGAGGCAGGCGACGCGGTAGGCATCGGAGTTGTTGACCGTCAATCGGCCACCCATCGGCTGCTCGCGGTAGCGCTCGCCATCGAAGTATTCGAAGCCATCGGGGCGACCACCCAGGCGGCTGACGTAATGCACCAGATGATGCCCAGCGAGGTCGGCGATGGTGGATGGCACGCCGTGGCGGGCCAGGTAGTCGGGGCTGGCGCAGCTGGCCATGTCGAACTGGCCCAGTGGGCGCGCCACCAGCGAGTTGTCGTCCAGATGACCGACGCGCAGCACACAGTCGAAACCCTCGCCTACCGGATCGACGCGGCGGTCGGTGCTGCTTAGCTCGATTTCCAGCTGGGGATGCCGCTGCAGGAACTGCGCGATATTCGGCAGCACCTGGTTGCGGGCTACACCGTAGGGCATGTCGACACGCAGGCGACCGCGCAGACTCTGCCCCTGCTGGAACAGGCCATCGAGTTCTTCAATGTCGGCCAGCACCTGCTGGCAGCGCTCAAGGCAGGCCTGTCCGTCCTGGCTCAGCTCAACGCGCCGGGTCGTGCGATGCAGCAGGCGTGTGCCGAGGTCGGCTTCGAGCTGCTGTACGGCGGTGGAGACGCTGGCCTTTGGCAGACCGAGGGCGGCGGCGGCGCGAGTGAAGCTGCCCAGTTCGACCACTTTGACGAACACCCGCATGGCATCTAGACGGTCCATAGCGACGGCCAATTGTTCGTAAATATCGAAAAGTCTAACTGTAAATTACCGATTTATCATGAAAATCAATATCAATAGGCTGTTTCCAGGGCATCAAACGGTGTCCACCCATCCCTGGAGATAGATATGAATTCGACAACCGCAGACCATCCCATCGCACTGATCACCGGCGGCAGCCGCGGCCTGGGCCGCAATGCCGCGCTGGCTCTCGCCGGCAAGGGCAGTGATGTGATCATTACCTTCCACAACCGCAACGACGAGGCCGCTGGCGTGGTCTCGCAGATTGAGGCGCTGGGTCGCCGTGCGCTTGCCCTGCAGTTGAACGTTGGCGACAGCGCCAGCTTTGCCGGTTTTGCCCGGGCGGTCGCTGATGGTCTGGCGACACATTGGGGGCGCGAACGTTTTGACTTCCTTGTCAACAACGCCGGCGTCGGTGTCCATGCGCCATTCGAGAATACGGACGAAGCCCAGTTCGACCAGCTGGTGAACATCCACCTGAAAGGCGTGTTTTTCCTGACCCAGACGTTGCTGCCGCTGATCGCCGACGGCGGGCGCATTCTCAATGTGTCCAGCGGCCTGGCCCGGTTCAGTATCCCCGGGTATGCCGCTTACGCATCGATGAAGGGCGCGGTGGAGGTGCTCAGTCGTTATCTGGCCAAGGAGCTCGGCTCGCGCGGCATTGCCGTGAACACGCTGGCGCCCGGCGCGATAGAAACCGATTTTGGTGGCGGCGCGGTGCGTGACAACGTCGAGCTCAACGCCTACATCGCTTCACAGACGGCACTGGGCCGGGTTGGCCAGCCGGACGATATCGGCGGCGTCATCGCCAACCTGCTGTCGCCGGAGAACCGCTGGATCAATGCCCAGCGCATCGAGGTTTCGGGTGGCATGTTCGTATAACTGTCCCGTGCGGGCGGTGTCGCGTCCAATCGCGAAACCGCCTGTGCCGAGCGCCACAGCGCTTCACCTCGTCAATACGGGGTGAAGCTCACCACCAACTTCGACGGCTGGAAGCTGCATGTTCCAGCGATGAAGTTGCTGGTCCAGTAAACCGCCATGGGAATGGATAGTTTCCGAATGCGGCGAAGGAATCGGTCGTGCATTGGAAGATCCATGCGCTGCGTTTTGCTTCTGATGACGGTGGCAAGTAGGATCGGATGCCATTCGCGACAGGCAACTGCTGGCCTTGAGTTTGATGGTTGCAGTGGGGGCCGGTTATCGAAAGTTGCATTGCATTCCCAGGGGGAAATTCATGTCACGAAACGCCGCATTTCCGGTGGTCGGTTTGCTTGCCTGCTTGTCGTGCTCGACGTTTTCACCGGTGGTTTTTGGTCATGCGGCCGTATCGGCGAAGGAATCGTCGTCGTCAGCGGTCTTCCTTCGTAATGTCGGCCAGCAGGATGCGCGCGTGCTCTACGAGGCGCGGACATCCAGCGGACAGACATTCGTCACGCGGAACGGCGAGCTGGTGCATTCGTTGCTGGCAGGACAGGACGCGGATGGTGTTCCGCAGCGATTGGTGCTGCGTGAATCCCTGCGTGATGGGCTGATCGCAGCCGTGATTGCTGGCCAGCCAAGTTCGACACGCTACACGCGGATTGCGCGTTCCGGCGACGATGCAGGCCTTGATCAGCAAACCGTCCCGTCCTTCGACCAGCTTGACCTCGGAAACGTTTATCCGGGCATCAACTATTCACTCCAGAATGGAGTGAAAGGTATCGAGAAAGTGTTTCTCGTCGAACCCGGCGCCGATCCGGCTGCCATCTCACTGGCGATAGAAGGTGCGGCCAAGCTGAGCGTGGATGAAGACGGCAGCCTGCTGGCGCATTCGGCGCTGGGTGCTGTGCGCTTCAGTCAGCCGGTAGCATGGCAGGTGATCGATGGCGAACGGCAACCTGTGACGGTCGGCTATCGCGTCGAGGAAGCGGCAACGCCCGGCTACGGTTTCGCGCTCGGCGATTACGACCGCGCCCGCGAGTTGTTCATCGACCCCTATATCGCGTCCACCTATCTCGGCGGCAGCGACGGCGATACGCCCGCAGCCACCGCGATTGACGGCAACGGGAAACTGCTGGTGGCGGGCATCGCTTCAGCGGGAAATTTCCCGACCACCGCCGGCGTCTACAAGGAAACCAGCGCCAACCTGTGCATGTACGTATCGCGCTTCAGCGCCGACCTCACGACACTGGAGGCTTCGACTTATCTCTGCGGCAACGCCAGCAGCGTCGTGTCGGGCCTGGCGATAGCACCCAACGGCAGCATCTACGTTTCGGGTTCCACCAGTGACGCGACATTCCCGACCACGGCCGGCGCCTATCAGATCGCCGCCGATGCCAACGGCACATCCTTCATCGCCAACCTCAGTGCCGACCTCAGCACACTGAACGCAGCCACGTTTCTGGGCGGCTCCATCGTCGATGATGCGCTGGCGCTTGCCGTTGATGCCAACGGCAAGGTGTTTGTCGGTGGTCGGACCAACTCCAGCAACTTCCCGGTGACGGCGGGCGTGGTCGATCCCAACAGCGGCAACAAGAGTTTCATCTCGCGATTGAGCGGTGACCTGAGCACGCTGGAAGCATCAACATACTTTGGTGGTGGCGGTAACGCCGCAGGCGCCGTGTATGGATTCGCATTTGCAGGCGCCAACGATGTTTATGTGGTTGGCAGCACCTACAGCACCACGTTCCCCGCGACCATGGACGCCTACAGCGCGACCAACCAGGGCGATGGCGACGTCTACATCGCGAGATTGGACAGGGATCTGACCGCGATTCAAGCCGCCACGCTGATCGGTGGCAGCAAGGACGATACGCCCTACCAGCTGTTGCTGGACGGTAGTGGCGATGTGTTCATTCACGGTCGCACGCACAACGTGTCCTACCCGCAAACCATGGGCGTTGTTGTGCCCCAGGGCACCGTGGCAGCCAACAACTGGGGCTTCATCAGCCACCTGTCCGGCGACCTGGAAACATTGGTCGCATCAGCTCTGATCGATGTCTCGGCAACGATGCAGTTCGAGGGCACGGATCACCTGCTGGTTGCCGGGCCCGCGGAGATCACCTCCGACTTGCCGACCTACGACGTGGGCGTGCTGGATCCCACGCACAACGGCGTTCGCGACGTGTATGTCGCTCGCATTCGTCGAGACCTGACTGCCATTGAGGCGGCGACATTCGTGGGCGGCAGCAGCGTGGACTTCGCCAACGCCGGCCAGCTACTGGCCATGGACGGCATGGGCAACTTCTACCTCGCGATTGCTTCGCAGTCCAATGACGCCGTCACCAGCGCGGACGCTTTCGACACCACCCATAATGGCGGTAACGATACGTACATCTACCACGCCGGCGCCAACCTGCTGGGCGGCGGCATTTTCTGCGACGGCTTCGAATCGGATGCCGGTATTTCGAAGTGTCCGCCGTTCTCGTTCGAGAATCCGTAGTTGTTTCGGTGCGGGTTCATTCGAAACCATCGGCAAAGATGTTGTCGGGGTCAGCGAGAACGGTGCTGGTTCCGAGGATGACGCGACCTTCGGTATCGCGGTTGGCGCTCTGAATGACGATGTCGGGGCGTCCGGGCGTGGTGTCGGCGAGACGAAGGCGCAGGCTGTAGCTGCCGGGCGTCAGTGATCCGGGGACGACGGTTGCGGCGAAGCTGATGGCGTTGTCGTCGATGACGCTACGCGGATCGCCAGTCAGTGTTTGTACGGCGATGGTACTGCCGCTGCCGTTCACCCATTCCAGCTGCAGGTGATAGTCGTGGTAAACCGGTGCGCTGCCGCTGTTGGCGAGATCAACCTGGAAATTCGCGGGCTGGCCAAGCGTGATCGGGTCCGCCCATGAAGCGCTGTCGGCATGCAGGTTGTAGCCCAGTGCGCGCTCCAGTCGCGCCAGTGGTGTGGCGAAGCCGGCGACTTCGTGTTTGCCGGCTGGGCCAAGGAAAGAGAAGTGGTAGTCGCGTATCACCGTTTCGACATCGTCAGTGTCATTGATCCAGGTGTTTTGCTGCGCGCCAGTCGGTGATTCGCCGGAGATCGGGTTCTGCAGCCAGTTGTCGCGGGCGGCGGGATTCAGATTCGTGAAGCTCCACTCCATGCTCCAGTCGCCGTCATCGCTGCAGGCGGGAAAGCCGTAGACGCAGTTGGCGGTGAACGACGGAAAGTAGTCTTCGTGAATGCCGAAATCGACGCCGCTGATGTCCGGCGTGCGCGGATAGCGGGTTTGCAGCGGCGTTTGCGTGAAAGCGGTGGCGTAGGCATCGCGTAGCGCGATCTTCACCGCGTTGCCGGGGGCATTGGCGTCGCAGCCGCTCTGGTGCCATTCGCCCCAGAGGCCAAGCAGGCCAACCTGCACGGCAGTGATTCGCGGATCGCCGTCGTAGCGGGCAGCGAAGGCCTGCACCAGTTGAACCAACTGCGCGCCCATCGCCGGATCGTCCCAGTCCGGCGTGCGGCCCGGGCCATCGCCATCGCAGCTCGCATAGTTGGTCGCGGCGATGTCGAGGCTGGTTTCGAGGAACAGCGGGTAGTCGCGGTCGTCCTGGCCGCCGCTGTAGTACGCCGAGATGCCGCTGCCCGGGCCATCGGGGTAGTCGGCAACCAGTCGCAGCACGAAGGTGGCGTCCGGATTGGCGCTCAGTATCGGCGCGAAATGCCGCGCTTCCACGCCGTCCCAGTCGAACACCTGGTCGGAGGTTTCCACTTCGCGCCACGGCAGGTACACGTGGTAGATCGAGCTGCCGTAGAAGTTGTCGGGCAGGCCGTCGCTGCCCGCTGTCGTGCCCCAGAGCATGTAGCCCTTGTGCGGGTTGTGCAGCGTGTCGCTGGTGCGCGCCGGATGCACGGTTGCCGCCGCCGCAGTGCCGCCGGCGATCAGCGACAGCAGCGCGACGACGCCTGCGATGGCGCTTACAGCTCGATGCGCCATCCCAGCGACAGCACGCGTTCTTCAAGGAAATCGTGGGCGAAGCGCTGGCGGTATTCGATGAAGCCGCTGTGGCCGTGGGTGAACGTGAAGGTGCTGGTCACGGCGAATTCGCCCCAGTTGCGGTCATCCGGTTGCGCATCGAAACCGACGGCGTACTCCAGCGGATCGTCGACGAAACGGATGGTGGTGCGTTCGGCACTGTCGGTGAGGGCGTGGCGCCAGCCGAGCTGCAGGCTGGGCTGCCACACGCCCCAGTCGGTCGACACGGTACGGCCGAAACGCGCATCGCTACGGGCGACACGCTGGGTCACCGTGCGTTTTGCCACGCGCAGCGCCAGTCCTTGTCCGCCGCTTTCAACGTACTCGTCGACGCGGTTGCGGCTGAGGTCGATGCCGCCCCCGAGGTCGAGGTCCCATCCGCCGCGTCGGCCCAGCCAGTCGAGTGAAGCGCCGGCATGTTGTCGGCTGATGTCCGGCGAGGATGTCGCGTTGGTGTTGATGATGGCGATCGCGTTGCCGGCAATCGGCAGCGCGTAGCGGATTTCGCGCAGGATGTCGGCGCTGCCTCGACTGCCGCCGAGGTAGGCGTCGAAACTCCAGGCATCGTTCCAGCTGCGGTTGGCGAACAGCAGCAGGCCGGTGTGGCGGCTGTCGAGCCGGCTGACGGTGCCGGTGTAGTCGATGCGGTCCCGCGCATGGTTCAGTGCGGCGCCGACCACCCACCGGTCGTTGATGCGTCGATCCAAGCCCAGCGTGAAGGCGGCGTTGCGTGAGTCGAAGGCCGATTCGAAGCGCGTGCCGCTGTGGTCCAGTCGACCGGTCTGTGCCGACGCAAACA
Source organism: Rhodanobacteraceae bacterium (assembly GCA_024233975.1). GTDB lineage: Bacteria > Pseudomonadota > Gammaproteobacteria > Xanthomonadales > Xanthomonadaceae > JACKOX01. The sequence goes on along the minus strand of JACKOX010000001.1, from coordinate 74,438 downwards.
GCGACCAGCCGCCGCCGAATTCATCGCCCGCGAGCCCAAGACCAATGCGCCCCAGCGCATCCTGCGACAGTGAAGCTGTCGCCACGCCACCGACCTCGAACTGCACGGGAGCGGGCGCCTGCGCTGAAACGCTGCCTGCGTGTCCCTGTCCGGCAATGTCTTCCAGATGCATGCCGGTGGCGGCGATGGCATTGGCCAGCGGGTCCGGTGAATTGACGGTTTCATCGCAGCGCTGGAACAGCAGCGTGCCTTCCGATGAGGTGGCGCAGATGGTGTCCCAGAGCGCGCCCAGCGCCTCGGTGGCGGTCTGTGCGCGTGCCGGCAGCGTGGTGCTGGCCAACAGCAGTGTCAGGGCGATCCATGGAATGCGTCGAGAAGCCTTCATGCAGACATCCCCTTTGTCCGGCTGGCCCCGACTATGACACGGAATGTGATGCGGGTCGCGGTTGTGATGCGAGGTGGCAGGATGCAGCATGAGCCGATGTTTTGAAATGGAGGGGCTGTATGCGACTGCTCTGTCTGTCGGGAAGTCTTCGCCGGGAATCGTTCAACACGAAGCTTTGCCACGAGATCGCGACGGTGGCGGGCGAGGGCGTGGACGTTGCAGTAGCGACACTGCACGGCATTCCGCTCTACAACGCCGACGACGAGGCGGCCGATGGCTTGCCCTCGGCGGTAGCGGCGTTGAAGGAAAAGGTCGTCGCCTGTGACGGCCTGCTGCTGTCGACGCCGGAGTACAACAACGGCATCCCCGGCGTGTTCAAGAACGCCATCGACTGGCTGTCGCGACCAACGTCGGACATCGGCCGCGTGTTCGGCGGCAAGCCGGTGGCGCTGATCGGCGCGTCGACAGGCGGCTTCGGCACGGTGAACGCGCAGACGGCATGGTTGCCGGTGCTGCGCATGCTGAAGGTCCAGCCATGGTTCGGTGGCGCCTTCCGACTGTCGAAGGCCGCGTCGGCATTCGATGATGACGGCCGACTCGCCGACGACGTACAGCGGGAGCAGCTGCGTGCTTTCTTGGCGGGGTTTGCGGCGTTTTGCTGCTGCGAAACACAACGCTGAAGCATGTCCGGTCAGTAGTGATCAAGGGACCTCGAAACCATCTCCGAACAGGCTGGGAAATGGTGCTACGTCACAAGCGTTTTGCTCCAGCAAGATGGTATAGGCAGGGCAGCCACTCGATGCGATGATCTCGTGAACAACAATGGCCGCACTTGCTCCTGCTTCCAGGGTGAAGCTGTTCTGAAGACGTACCGTGGAGCTGTAGCCTTGATCAGAGATAACGTTGTTGCCAGGCAAGCTGGCGTTGAAACTGCTGTATACCACCAACTGCGTCGAGTTTCCGCTGCATCCACTGAAGTCTGCGGTGGCTGTGACACAGGTGCGATGTGCGGCCGCATTCACGATGGCGTAGGCGTCGTAGTGCAGTGCCGTTGAGCTGAACAGGTTGTTGGTCTTCGGATGAGTGCATAGACCGACGACGCCATTTCGGTTGATGCGACCAGTCTGCTGGAGGTCGCTATTGTCGATGGCACCCGTGAGCTGGGTACGTTGATAGCAACCACTGTCGGAGCCAGTTGTTTGCACGTCGATGCACCAGCCGCCTGCGATGGTGCCGGTAGGTTGTGGGTTGACTGCGTTGCTGAGGAGCCCTTGCTGCACGAACAGCGACCAGTTGCCATTGGGGTTGCTCCCGATCCGGCTCGATAGAAGTTGTGAAGGCAGCTCCGTGGAGGCAGGCGCGTCGAACAACGGCTGGGAAAAGTCTCGCGGCCGATAGCTGCCGGTGACCGTTGGTGAAGGGCTGGCCGTTTGTGGTAAGCCGTTCCGAACGAACAAAGCATAGTCATCGGCGCTATCGGCAAAGGTCCAGTCCGCCAGGCTTGCGGTCGGCATCGGTGTCGGAGGGTCGGTGTTCTGAATGAAATTGGCGGACGGCGACCCGCTGATCGCGATTGGATGTCCCGAAGGGGGAACCAGCTGGATGGCGATGGTGCTGGTATTGGCGTGCGTTACGTCAAGTAGTCTGACCTTCAGGTCGCTGATCACGCCACTGACTCCGTTTACGTTGATCGTGCTCGGATAGAGGCTGGCGGGTCCGGCCGCGGGCATGTTGATCGGCGTGGCATTGCAGAAGCTGACCGAGGTGGTCTCAGCGGATTTGGCCACGGCCTTGCAACTTCCGCCAAGGGGAATGGGTGAGCCGAAAAGAGGACCACTCGTGACGAGTGCTGCGAGCAGCAGGGCAGGCTTGATGCGCATGAATTGATCTCCACGGTTGGATGCTTCCGTTGGTCGCGGCCCTCCATGGCAGCCGCCAGTATACGCAGTCGTCTCCAGAACACCGGGTTCGGATGGTTCGGGGTAGCATTGCGCCCATGACTGAGCAGCCGCATCCGCCAAAGGAAACCCAGTATCCGCTCGACGCGCACATGGCCGAGCTCTATCCGGTCGTGCAGCGTTTGGCGGCGGCGCAGCTACGCCAGTACGCGGGGATGACGCTGGAGCCGGGCGATCTGGTCAGCCAGCTCTACATCAAGTTGCAGCAGTCCGAACCGGATCGGCGCATCGGCCGCACGCATTTCGTGTCGCTGGCCGTTCGCGTCATTCGCCAGCTGATCGCCGACCATGCCCGTGGTCGTTCGCGACAGAAGCGCGGTGGCGACCAGGCACCGCTGACCATGACCCTGTCCGGCATCAGCGACGAGCAGGGTAGCGTCACCCGCATCGCGCGCTTCGACGAATGCCTGGAGCGGCTGGAGCGAATGGATGCTGCTGCCGCCGAAGTGGTTGGCCTCAAGGTCTTCGGTGGCCTTTCCGGCGAGGAGATCGCCGAGGCCATGGGCATCGGCAGCGCCACCGTCACCCGCAAGTGGGCGATGGCGCGTGCCTGGCTGGGCAACGAACTGGCAGCCTGATCATTCGAAGCCGTCGCTGAACATCGGGGCTTCGATACCGATGAAAAGTCGCTTGTCTCCGGAGTTTTCGCTGGCAAGCACGAACAGATAGCCGGAAAATGAAGCTGCCCCGTGACATTGACCATAGGCCTCGCCGTAGCGTGGCTGCTGCGTTTCCCAACTGCCTTCGCTGTAGTGGTCGACGCGAAGCACATAGCCGCCAAGGTCGCGATAGGCGCGGTGCACGTAGTGAGGCTGGCCGTTGTGCAGCAGGACGTGCCAGCCATAGGGGCCAAAGTCGAGGTCGCTGGCTGTCGAGGTCCCGCCGGCTTCGTACATGACACGGTGACGGACCCGCAGGAACCCGCTGTTGTCGATCACGTAGAACAGATGCACCCGCTGTGCATCATCCATGAGGCTGGCGAACTGCTGGATGCCATAGGTCGTGCCGGTAAAGCCATAGTCGATGACCCGGGTGCCGCCCCAGGTCGCCCCATCGTCATTCGACACCGCGGCGAACACAAAACCATCCGGCGCATAGGCGCTGGCGAAGACAGGCGCGGTGCCGTCCGAGCTGGCCTGGATTTCGAGCTGGCTGTAGTTGCTGCCCAGCAGTGAGGTGACCGGGTGGTTGGTCGTCGATCCGCCTGCATGGCGTGCGTACTGCAGTTTCCCGGTAGCGAAACCCATATACAGCATGTGCAGCGCGCCGGACTCATCGAAGTCAAAGGCGGTGATGTTGCTCTCCGCGCCGTTGGCATAGACCGTCCGGACCCAGTTGGTGCCGATGTATTCGTAGCCGACAACCTGGAAGGTGGAGGGCGTGTCGGGGTTGTCGTCGTCCGGTTCGGGCTCCGCGCCCAGCGCAATGGCGCGCCCGGTGTTCGGATTGGTGGCCAGTTCGTTGAGCACGAAGTCCCACGGAATGGTGTTCGGGAGTTCGCCGCTCCAACTGCCTTCGGGGCTGCGCACTTGCGTGAAGTTGTTGGAATGGCCGTCGCCGGTCAGAAGTATCAGGCGCCCGAGGCTGTCGATGGTCACCGGGTCGCGCTGCGAGTCCGGTTGCTGATAGGCAGCAGGTGTGTCCTCGATCCATTCGTAGTGAGACGCCATGGCGTTGCTGGCGACGCAGGTGGTGAGGAACAGGGTCGTTGTTGATAGAAGGCGGACGGCAAGGGAATTCATCAGACGAACTCAGTTGGGCTCGTCTCTGGTTACGCCGTTGCGACGCGAATTCGATCACGCAGCTGCTTATGGTCGTAACTTACTGATTCTTTGTTATTTACTTTGGGGTGTTGCGGTTGTCCGCAGCGTTCCGGACATCAGCAAGCAGTTCACGGGCCCGGACCGTGCTGGGGTGGTCGTGCTCGTAGTTGGCTTCGCGCAGGCTGATCTCCTGCTGCAACTGGGCGATGGCCTGTTCGCGATGGCCGCTGGTGGCCAGGAAGCGGGCGCGGTCATGCATCGCGTTCAGGGTGTCGAGATGGTGCGGGCCGCGCGTGGCGGTCCAAAGCGCGATCACCTGATCGAGGATTTCCACGGCCTTGTCCGCTTCGCCGCGATTGCCGACGCAGCGGGCGAAGACCTTGAGCGGGTAGCCGGGTCGGTGGCTGTCGGTGCCGTCAACTTCCAGCGAGGTCTGGTATGTCTCCCAGGCCATCGGACAGGCGCGCGCGGTGTCGCCGTTATCGGACAGGGCATTGGCGAGGTTGCTGCGCGCGATCAGCGTGCGCGGGTGACGGGGGCCCAGCGCCTTTTCGCGCCCGGCGAGTACGCGCTCGAACAGCATGGCGGCATCGCCGAAGCGACCTTCGTTCCATTGGAATACGCCGAGGTTGTTCAGCGCCATCAGCGTGTCGGGCGCCTCGGCGCCAAACACGCGCTCGGCGAAGTCGGCGTTGGTGGCGAGGAGTGTGCCGGCCTCGTCCATCTGCCCGAGCTTCTGCAGGGTGCGGCCGAGATTGTTTCGGGCATCGAACAGGTAGGGACTGTCCTTGCCGAGGAATTCGGTGATATCGGCGAGGATGCCGCGCTGCTCGGATTCGGCTGCGGCGAGATCGCCCTTCTGCGACTGGGCCAGCGCCTTGATCTGCCGCGCGACCAGCGCTTCGACCCGGTGTTCGTTTTGCTGGCTGGCGTGGATCCGGAGCGCCTCGTCGATGGCGTTGATGGCGCCGTCCATGTCGTCGGCGAAATAAATGCGCGTGGTCGCCAGCAGGCGCAACGCCTGTGCCAGCAGCTCCGGCTGCGGCGGATCGGTCCGGCGCAGGCTGTCGCTGATTTGTTCGAAAGCGTGATGCGCGGACTCGTAGTTGCCGCGCTCCAGTTCGATTGTGGCGGCATGCAGGCGGGTAGCCAGTGTCGACGTGGCTTGGTCGCCGTCACTGTCGAGCCGATGCGCCAGCGCGCGCTGTGTCAGCCGCTCCGCATCCTCGAAACGACCCAGATGCAGCAAGGTCTGACCAAGCAGGTCGTCAATGTCGGCGCGGACATCCGGGTCGAGATCGTCGCCGGCATCAAGCCGCGGCAGCATGCCGTCGACCAGATCGACCAGCCGCACCTCGCGGTTGCCGCGATAGGGATCGGGGCTGGTCAGCATGTCGCTGAGGACGCTGGTCACCGACTGCAGTCGTCGCGCCTGCGTGGCGGTCTTCTGCGACTGGACCACATAGGTCCCGGCACCAACCAGCAGCGCCAGCAGGGCGGCGGCCGAGCCGATGACCAGCGCGCGGCGCCGCGCGAAGAAGCGCCCCAGTCGATAGCTGATGGTCTGCCTGCCGATGCTGATCGGCTGGTTGCCGGCGATGCGCGCCAGGTCGCTGGCCAGCGTGGCGGCGCCGGGATAGCGTTCGGAAGGCTCGTTGGCGAGGCAGCGGTCGATCACGCGGCGCAGGTCGCGGCGCTGTCCGGTGTTGAGCGAGGCACACCAGCTTGCACTGTTGCCGGTGGTGATGCGCGGCGCGTGCCAGGCCTGCATGGCGTCCAGGCGTTCGCGGATGTCGAGGCCGATGTCCGCGAATGGTGGCTGCCCGAAGATCGTCTCATGCAGGATGCAGCCCAGCGAATAGATGTCCGTGGCCGTGCCGATCAGTGGCGAACGTGCAAGTTGTTCGGGGCTGGCGTAGTCGCGCGTGCAGGCAAAGGTGGTGGTGTGGCCTTCATCGCCGTCACTGTCGTCCAACTGCTTGGCGATACCGAAGTCGAGCAGCTTCGGCGTGCCGGTGTCGGCATCGACGAGGATGTTGGAGGGTTTCAGGTCGCGATGGACGATGAGGTGGCGATGGGCGAATGCCACGGCCTGGCAGACGCGCTCCAGCAGTTGCAGCACCTCGCCGGCCGGACGCGCCGGGCCGGTACGGCCGTCGATGAAGCGCTTCAGGCTGGGGCCACGCACGCGCTCGACCACGACATAGGCAAGGCCTTCCTCGCTAATGCCGGAATCGATGTACTGCGCGATGTACGGATGCGACAGCCGCGACAGCACACGCTGCTCGCGAAGGAATGCCTGCGAGGCCGGCGAGCCCGGGCGGAAGCGGCTGTGCAGCACCTTGACCGCGGCTTCGTGCTCCACATCGCCCACGCGCTGGCCCGCATAGACCGTGCCCGCGCCGCCACTGCCCAGTTCGGCGGTCAGGCGGTAACTGCCCAGCGTGTGGCCGATCATGTCGGTGAAGGCGGTGGTATTCAGCGCATTGCCGGCGAATCCGGCAACCGCGTTGTCGATGGACTGCGTCGGCGCGTCATGGGCGGACGACCACATCGAACGGAACAGGCTGGCCGCGGAAGGCGGCACCGCTTCCTGGGTGGCGAGGAAGGCCTCGGCGTCGGAGACGCCGGCGGCTTCCGCGCGCTCCCAGAGGCGCTCGGCGGCCTGCCAGTCTTCCGCGGTTGGCGTGTTGTCGCCCATCGTCGATCCGTGCTTCCCCGCGCCAAGCATATCGGGCAGCGAGCGGCGCGTCACAGGCGTGGCGATGCTCCTCCGTGGGTGATGCCAGCCGGCGGATGCGGTCGTTGTGGACGATTCAGACACGCCATCGCAACGTATGCAGCTGATTCATCACTCCAAGGAGCTGGTCATGAAGTGCTGGAAGGAACTGTCTCTGATGGCTGCATTACTGGTGGGAACCGTGGTGGCCACGCCGGCTGCCGCCGAAGGCGCGCAGCTGGACTGTCGCCTCGACTACGACCTGCGCGGCTGGTCGCTGGTCTACAAGCACGCCACCGGCGAGGGCACCGTCAGCTGCGAGAACGGGCAGCGGATGCGGGTGCAGATCAGCGCCAAGGCGATTGGTGTAACGGCCGGCAAATGGCATATCGACAACGGACGTGGTCATTTCTCGGACATCCACGACATCCGCGACGTGCTCGGCAACTATGTGCAGGCCACGGCCAACGCTGGCGTCGGCAAATCCAGCGAGGCGCAGGTGCTGACCAAGGGCACGGTGTCGTTGGCACTGGCTGGCGATGGCGAGGGCGTCAACCTGGGTGTTGATGTCGGCAAGTTCACCCTGGATGCCATCGAGTAGGCATCGGCTGCCGCGCTGGCCCCGCGTGGTCTACCTTGGGTGCTACCGACTCGTGCTTGGGAGAACATCATGATCAAGGCATTGCCGGGTTTCCCGGATGACGTGCTGGCCTTCGAGGCCAGCGGGCAGGTCAGCGCCAGCGACTACGAAACGGTACTGATGCCGGCCGTGGAAGCCGCGCTGGAAAAACATGATCGCCTGCGCATGCTTTACAGCTTTGCCGCCGGCTTCAGCGGTTTCGACATGGGCGCCATGTGGGATGACGCGCGGGTCGGTTTCAGCCACTTTAACCGCTGGGAACGCATCGCCGTGGTGACTGATCTGGAATGGCTGAAGCTGTCGGTGCAGGGCATGGGTTTCCTGATGCCGTCCGCCGTCCGGGTGTTTGGTCGCGACCACTTCGAGCAGGCGAAATGCTGGGTGACGGAAGCCTGAGCTCGCCCGAGCGCGGCGCCGGGTTCAACGGAAGCTGAATGTCCCGGCGCTGCGGTGACGCCATCTGCCTTCCTGCCGCGTTTCCATGGATGAAGCGGCGGCGATGATGGCTTGCTGAACCCGGGTTCAGAAGCCTGAACGTCGCCCGCTGTGCAAACGGTCCTCCGGCGAAAATTCAATGCCAATTCAGCCGGTTGGTTCAAACATGCAGGGCAAGCGGCATCGGTGCCGCGGTAACGAAGCCGTCAAACCAGGGCGGCACGAGTCGCGAGGAGACAGGAACCATGATCCACACCACTCTGAACAAGCTGCTGGCCGCCACGCTGGGCGTTGGCGTTCTGTTCGCGGGTGCCGCCCAGGCCGAGCGACCGATGGCGGAACGCGCCAAGCAGCACCAGCGCGGCCAGGTCGCGGACAACGCCAAGCACGGCGGTTACGACCGCCGCGATGATCGACACGACCGTCGTGATGATCGACGCGATGACCGCCGCTACGTGCGTCGTGATGATCGCCGGGATGACCGTCGTGACTATCGTTACGACAACCGCTACGACCATCGCTACGACGACCGCCACTACCGTGCGCCGGCCTACAGCTACTATCGCAGCCCGGAACAGGTGTACCGCCAGTACTCGCGCTATGCCTCGCCGTGGCGCTATTCGCACCCGCGCGGCTACACCTATCGCAACTACTACAGTGGCTACTACCTGCCGCGTCCGTACTTCAGCAGCGGCTACTACGTGGATTACCACCGCTATGGCCTTCGTGCGCCGCCGTATGGTTACCACTGGGTCCGGATCGATGGTGACGTGGTGCTCGCGGCCATCGCCACCGGCCTGATCATCGACGTGGTGCACGACCTGTTCTATTGATCCGGAAGCTCACGGGTTGCCTTCGAGGGCCGGCATTTGCCGGCCCTCGCTGTTTTCGTGGCTGCGACAACTGCGTACCATCCGGGCTGGATTTTTCTGCAGGACAAGTTCATGCCGAGTTTTGACGTGGTTTCCGAAGTCGATCGCCACGAACTGACCAATGCCGTCGACCAGGCCAACCGCGAGCTGGAGAAGCGCTTCGACTTCCGCGGCAGCAACGCGAAGTTCGAGCTGGATGACCAGACCATTACCCAGCGCGCGCAGAACGAATTCCAGCTGCAGCAGATGCTGGAAATCCTGAAACAGCGACTGCTGGCGCGGAAGATCGACATCCGTTGCCTCGACATCGCCGATCCGGAGAGCAACGTTGCCGAGGCGCGCCAGCGCATCAGCGTCAAGCAGGGCATCGAGCAGGCAGATGCGAAGAAGATCCAGGGCCTGATCAAGGACAGCAAGATCAAGGTCCAGGCGCAGATCAACGGCGACAAGCTGCGCGTTACCGGCAAGAAGCGCGACGAGCTGCAGGAGTGCATCGCCATGCTGCGCGGCGCGGAGCTGGAACTGCCGCTGCAGTTCGACAACTTCCGCGACTGAGCGAAAAGCTCGTCTGGCACCAGGAAAGGCGCCGGATTGACCCTGGTCAAGACCGGCATGGCGATGCGCGCGTAACGTGGCGCCATGTCCACTGATGACTTCCTCGAACGTTTGCGCGGCGGGTGCCGGCAATCCGGATTGCCAGGCAAGGGTTCGGCCCATGCCCGCTGATCGCGACTGGCTGCGCACGGCGCTGGACCGGCTGGCTGCCGAGCAGGCGCGTTCGGCCGACACCCATCTGCTGCGCATCGAGTTTCCGGCTTTTCCCGGCATCCCGATCTACTTCAAGGACGAGTCCACCCATCCGACCGGCAGCCTGAAGCATCGACTGGCCCGCTCGTTGTTCCTTTATGGCCTCTGCGATGGGCGTATCCGACGCGGCCAGCTGGTGCTGGACGCATCGTCGGGAAGCACGGCGATCTCCGAAGCCTATTTCGCGCGACTGCTGGAGCTGCCCTACGTCGCGGTGATGACCCATGACACTTCGCCGCGCAAGATCGCCGAGATCGAGGCGCTGGGCGGGCAATGCGAGTTCGTGGATGCGGCCGACCAGGTCTATGCGCGCGCCGAAGCGCTGGCAGCCAAGCTGGGCGGGCATTACCTCGATCAGTTCGGCATGTCCGAGCGCGCCACTGATTGGCGCGGCAACAACAACATCGCCGAATCGATCCTTGCACAGATGCAGCGCGAACCCGAGCCAGAGCCGCGCTGGATCGTCTGCGGCGCCGGAACCGGTGGCACGTCGGCCACCATCGGTCGCTACCTTCGTTATCGCGGCACGGCTACTCGGCTGTGCGTGGCTGATCCGGAGGGTGCGGCCTTCGTGGAAGGCTGGCGCTCGCGGGACAAGGCGGTTGCCGCGCGCTGTTCGCGCATCGAAGGCATCGGTCGACCGCGCATCGAGCCCAGCTTCCGCTTTGACGTGGTGGACCGCGTGGAGGCGATTGGCGATGCGGATTCCTGCGCGGCTGCGTGGTTGCTGGAAAAGATCACCGGACGGCGCTTCGGTGGCTCGTCCGGCACCAATCTGGTTGGCGTGCTGCGGCTGGCACGGGAGATGCGCGAAGCCGGTGAGTCAGGTGCCATCGTCACGCTGCTCTGCGATCGCGGCGAGCGCTATTCGGAGACCGTGTTCAATGCGGACTGGCTGGCGGCGCAGGGTTTCGACATCGCACCGGGGATGCGGCGGCTTGCGGAGGCGCTTGGCCTGTCTGTGACGGACTGAGCTTTCCCGCCGCGACGAAGCACCGCATGCTGTGCGCCCCGACTACGCGGAGCATCTGGTGTCGCCGCAACGATCCGCCCTGCTGCAGGTTCACTTCTGCGTGCTGCTATGGGGCTTCACCGCTATCCTCGGCAAGCTGATCAGCCTGCCCGCCATTGCCCTGGTGTCGTGGCGCATGCTGGTCGTGGCACTGTGCCTGCTGCCACTGCCGCGGGTGATCCGCGCCCTGCGCGCGCTGCCGCCGCGCCTGATTGCCGCCTATGCCGGCATTGGCGTATTGGTCGCGCTGCACTGGCTGACCTTCTATGGCGCGATCAAGCTGGCCAACGCCTCGGTGGCGGCGACCTGCATCGCACTCGCGCCGGCGTTTCTGGCCTTCATCGAGCCGCTGTTGAATCGCAGCCGGATCAATCGGCTCGAAGTCCTGCTCGGCGTGCTGATGGTGCCCGGCGTGGCGCTGGTGGTGGGCGGCATTCCGGACAGCATGCAGCCTGGCCTGTGGCTGGGCGTACTGTCGGCGCTGCTGGTTGCGCTGTTCGGTAGCCTCAACAAGCGACTGGTGGAGCACGCGGATGCGCTGACCGTCACCGGTATCGAGCTGGGTTCGGGCGCGCTGTTCCTGATTGTCTTCGCGACCCTGCTTCCGGGTTCGCCGTCACCGCTGCCGATTCCGGACATGCGCGATATCGGCCTGCTGGCGCTGCTGGCCTTCGGCTGCACGCTGCTGCCGTTCGCCTTGTGTCTGCACGCCCTGCGGCAGATGAGCGCCTTCAGTGCGCAGCTGGCGGTGAACCTGGAGCCGGTATACGCCATCCTGCTGGCGATCCCGCTGCTGGGTGAACAGCAGGAGCTGGGCTGGCGCTTTTATCTGGGCGTGGTGGTAATCCTGTTGCTGGTGTTTGCGCATCCGCTGCTTTCGCGTGGTAGCGCCCAGCGACCGGCGCCGGAGCTGCTGGCCACCGCCGAGGCGCATGGTCTCGGCGACGAGTCGCGCTGAGTTGCACGGCGCCCCTCGTCGCGCGAGCGTGTCGGTAAAGCGTGGATCGCGGCCTGCGCTATCCTGCGCGGCATCCTGTTCGTCCACCGGAGTGTCGCCATGGCTCGTCAACTGTTGTCCGTCCTGCTGCTGTCATTGTCCGTCGCCTTGCTTGGTGGCTGTGGCGATGGCGGCGGCGCAGCGTCGAATAACAGCGCCATCGACGCGCGCGCAGCGGCGGAACGGCAAAAGCTCGCCGCAAGCTTTGATGACGTGATCGCTGCTGGCAACAAGCCACTGGCCCTGAGCATGGGCAAGACGCTGCTGCGGCGCTGGCCCGACAGCAGCGAGGCAAGAGCCATTGCGACGCGCGTGGCGGAGCTCGAAGCCACGGTGGCGGAGGAGAAGGAGGCCTCCCGGCTGAAGAACCTGTGGGTCTACCATCGTCTCGGCGACGAGGGCGACACTGCCTTCATCTACCGCTTTGGCGATGGCGATGCGGACAAGGGGGGTCGTGGCATCCGCCTGGTGTTGCGCGACAAGCCGTCCTGGGGTCGCGACATCTTCCTGCTCACCGCGCGCGGTCGCTTCGACTGCGCGCCGGACTGCAAGGTCGAGCTGATTGTCGATGACAGGCCGCCAATGCAGATCGACGCTTTTGCCTCCGAGCCGAACCAGAACCCGGCGCTGTTCTTCAAGGACACCGAAGGCTTTCTCGACATCCTGCACGGCGCCAGGCGCATCGAAGTGGCTGCACCGCTGCAGGACGATCCGTCGAATCGCGCGAGTTTCGAAGTGGGTGGCTACGACGAGGCCTCGTGGCTCGGCGATGCCGCCGGCAAGCAGCAGCCTGCAAACGGCGACTGATCCGCTCGCCAGCTCTATTCGGAGTTGTTGTCGCTATCGGGATCGAGGCGATAGATCACGCGATCGCGGTAGCCACCGAGGTGCTGCACGCGGTATCCATGCTGGGCGGCGATCTTCTCGAAGTGGGGCGCGCGCGACTTGCGCATGATGAAGGCGCGAGGTCCTTCGTCCTGCTGCATCTCGCTGGCGAAGTCGTCGTCGAAGGTGCCGCCGGAAACCGGCTGTGGTTGCGGTAGTGGGTCCAGCGAGACCTTCTCGATGCGGCAATGGCAATAGGGAGCCAGCGAGTAGCGCGTGTAGTCGTCGATGAACACAAGTTCGGCGGGCCATTCGCCGAGTGTCGGCAGGATCTGCGCCGCCAGCTCGCGGCCGTCCTTACTGTGGTGGTAAAAGCCAGTGGCGAATTTCAGCGAAAGCAGTAACAGGCTCCAGATGCCGATCCCAACCAGGCTGGACCGCCGGAACGGGTGATCGCGAAAGGCCACGGCCAGCAGCACGGCCATCGGTGCGAACAGCGGCAGTACGTACAGCGGCAGTCGCGAGCGGGCGATGAAGAACACCAGCAGCGGTAGCAGCAGCCAGAGCCACAGCAGGCGGCGCTCGGGGGGCAGCGCTGACCATTGTTCGCGCCATGCGCTGACGCGTGGCCGATGACGAAGCCATCCACCGCGACGCAGGCCCGACCACAGCAGCCACGGCAGCGTGCCCAGCAGCAAGGTCAATCCGTAGACATAGAACGCGCCCCACCACTCGGGGAATCGCTGCATCTTGGCGCTGGCGATGCGGTCGGCCACCTCGTGTCCCACGAAGTAGTCGAACAGACCGGGCACCTTGAGCATCGCCCACACGTACCAGCTGCCGCCGACCAGCAGGAACAGCACCACGCCACTGACGGAAAATATGCGCGGGGAATCGCTGTCGCGGCGCCGCCTGCCGAGCCGCCAGGCTAGCAGGCCCAGTAGAGGCAAAAGCGCCGGAGGTCCCTTGACCATGAAGGCGAGGCCAAAGGCTGCCCACATGGCCAGCGCCCAGCGCCGTGCTGTTGACGTTGAATGCCCTCCGAACAGGGCTTCGACGCAGCAGAACAGGGCCAGCGCCTCCGTCGTCGCGAGCAGCGTGTCGGTCGTCACCCAGTTGGCGGCGAGGAAGGGCAGCGGCAGCGTTGCGTAGATCAGCGCCGGCAGCCACGGTCGTTCGGGAACCAGGCGGCGACCGATGCCGAAGCAGAACAGGATGCTGAGCACGTAGGCCAGCGTGTTGGGCAGGCGCAGTGCCAGTTCGCTGGTGCCGAACAGGCTGGCGCTGGCGGCGATGGCCCAGTAGGTGGCGGGTGGCTTGGTGAGATGCAGGGTGTCGGGATGCCGGCGCGGCAGCGACCAGTCGCCGCTGTCCACCATCTGCAGCGCGACATTGACGTAGCGGCCTTCGTCGGCGTCCCAGATGCCGCGGCTGCCCTGGAAGGCGAAGCCGAACAGCAGCGACAGTGCCAGTACCCAGAGGAAGCTGCGGTGGTTCGCCGACAACGGCGTCATGGACGCTGCTGCCTGCCGTGCTGGCGGGCGTACTCGTACAACGCCACCGACGCTGCGACCGCTACGTTGAGGCTGTCCACGGATCCCCACTGCGGGATGCGCACGCGCTGCACGCGCTCATCAGCCAGCACTTCCTCGCTAAGGCCGCGCAGCTCATGACCGAGGATGAAGGCAGACTTGGACGGCAATTCCACATCGCCAATCAGGGCATCGGCAAACGGGTCCATTGCCAGCAGGGTGTAGCCGTCATCCAGCAGCTCGCGCAGGCAGTCGTCGAGCTGCTGGTGGAACCTGGCCGGCACATGCTTGAAGCCGCCCTTGGCCGGTGCCGGGTCGAACGGGCCGATGTCGATCATGTGCACGGCCCGCGCGCCGAAGGCCTCGGCGCTGCGGAAGATCTTCGGCACGTTGAAGTCGGCCTTCAGCTTTTCCAGCACCAGTACCACGTCGTGCGGTCCGGGCTCGGCCATCAGGTTGCGCCGGCGGTGCCGTTCGTAGCGCCAAAGCGCATTGGCATCGCCGACGCTGCCGCGGCTGGGCGTGGTGCCGGGAGCGATGTTGCGATCGGGATCGCGGGGTGGAGAAGGTCGGGCCATGCCTGCACTGCCATCGGACGGTGGGCGTCGCCGGTCATCGGCCAGCGACGCGACGCGCAGGATAGCAGGCGCTCATGACGCGGGCTTTCGATAGCGATGCACGAAGCGGTCGGTGCGGCCTTTGATGGCCGGGTCGGGGGCGCCGATGCGACGGTCATCGTCGGCATTGCGATAGAGGTCGAGGCTGCCGTCGAAGACAAAACCGGCCTGCAGCAGCTCGCGCCGGATGAAACTCTCGTCGATGCGGTGCAGCGTCTGTGCCGCTGTGGCATCGGTTCCGGTCAGGGCGCTGTGATCGACCACCAGCAGCATGCCGCCGGGCTTGAGGCCGTCGAAAAGCTGGCGGATGAAATGCGCGCTGTCGATGGCCGGCCAGGCATTGGCCGGGTCCGCGTAGTAGATGTCGTGCAGCGACTTGATGATGATGATCCGGTCGTAGCCGTCCTTGCCCAGCTGCAGGTTGCAGCTTTCCACGGTCAGGTGCTCGACATTGGGCAGGCGGTTGCCAGCAAGGCGCGGCTGGAGCTGGTCGCGCGCGAAATGGTCGTAGGCAACATTGTTGATCAGTGCGACATGGCCGTCGTCGCCGACGATGCGGCCCAGAAGTTCGCTGTAGTAGCCGCCTCCGGCGAAAACGTCCGCCACGCGCATGCCGGGCTGGATGTCGGCGAAGGCCAGCAGCTGGCCGGGATGGTCGCCGAGATCACGCTCGCGGTCGGCATCGCCGCGCGCCACGTCATCGACCGCCGACTGGATGTATGCAGGGACATTGTTGGCTGCCCACGTGGGGCAAGCCATCAGCAGATGCCAGGTGAATGCAAGCAGCAGGGAAAGTGTGGTGATTGGCTTCATGATGGGGCTCCTGGACGGGTGCCCCATTGTGGCGACAGCCGTCGCCTTTCCCGCTGGCAATCCTTGCGCGTTGTTTCGCCTTCAGGCGTCAGGACGTCTTCAGTGGCAGGCGCACGCGGAGTTCGCTGCTGTCTTCCGCGCCGCGGCCGCGGCTCATGCCATAGCCGTTGCCGTACAGGCGTTGGATGCGCTCCTCGGTGTTGCTGAGTCCGACATCTTCGCGATGGGCGTCAGCACTGCCAGCCGGGCCATGATCGCGAACGCGGATCAGCAGCTGGCCGTTCTCCTCGCGGGCTTCGACCTGCACGCTGACCAGCGTCATGGTCGGGTCGGCTGCATGGCGCAGGGCGTTGTCGACCAGCGGCTGCAGCAGCAGTCGTGGCACCCGCGCCTGACGCAGCTCGGCCGGCACGTCGACGCGCACGAACAGGCGTTCGGCGAAGCGCACCCGCATCAGATCGAGATAGAGATCGAGCAGGCGCACTTCCTCGCCTAGGGTGGTTTCCGGATCACGCTGCGGCTTGAAGGCGTGCTTCAACAAGGCCGATAGACGGCCGATCATTTCGTCGGCGGCCTTGGGCTTGTTGTAGATCAGCTCGGAAATGGTCTTCAGCGTGCTGGCCAGGAAATGCGGTTCCAACTGCCGCTGCAGCGCCAGAAGCTGGGCTTCGGTCAGTCGCGAGCGTAGCTCGGCGGCTTCCAGCTGGCGGTCGCGGGCGGCGCGGTAGCGGTCGAAGATCTGCGTGGTGGCCAGCGCGATGGTGTAGGCGATCAAGTGGATCGGCAGGCCGCGCGCATAGCGGGCCAGCAGTGGACCCGGATCCCAGGGCTCCAGTCCCAGTGCCGGCAGCAGCGTGTTGCGCAGGCCCAGCATGATCAGCGTATGCAGCGCACCGAACAGCGCCGCGCCGAGCAGATGCAGCGGCACGTGCAGCACCCAGCCGCGCCCGGACAGCGGAAAGCGCCGGGCGGCCCAGATGATGCCGGGCAGCAGCACCATCGCGGCGTAGCTGCCCGACAGTTCCTTGACCAGCGGTCGCAGCCAGTTGCCGGCATCGCCACTGGTCAGGTCATCGAGGTACTGCTGGGCGAACAGCAGCAGGCCGATGGCCGTGCCCAACGCGAACAGCTGCAGCGCGGCGCGACCGCGTCGCCAGGCTGGGCTAGCCATGGCGGGGCAATCCGGTGTGTGCGCCGCAAGCGGGCGGGCAGTGGTCTTGGCGTCGGCTGTCGCGCGGCGCGGGCATGGTCAGCGGGTCCGGTACGGGAATCCGCCAAGCCTACACTGCGTCGGGTTTCCGGCGAAGGCCTGCGGCGGCAGGGGCCGGCCCGGGTTCAGCCTGGTCCATGTCGCGAATCCGGGCATGTGCCGGGTTCGGGAAAAGGGTGGCCGTCCGTGGCCAGGTGGGGATCATCCGTCCCGGATCAGTCGGTGCAGCTGGTGATGCAGCGGCGGGTGAAGGCCGGCATCGTCATCAGCAGGCGCATGGCCGTGGCGGTCTGGTTGGACCCGCCGCCGCGGACGGTGTCCTTGTTCGCTTCCGCGCGCTCCATGAGGCTGTCGGCTTTGCGCACCAGCGTTTCGCTGAGCTGCTCGATGCGCTGCTCGGCCGGTGCCGGCAGCGGGTCGCCCAGCGCGGCAAGTCCGCACAGCAGCAGGGCCGGCAGCGCCAAACGCATGGAAAATCGGGCAAGTAGGGTATTCATGATCGACTCCGTCGGGAGTGTTCCAGTAGGGGCGCTTTCCTCTAAGCAAGCGCTGTGCCATCACTAGGATGCGTCCACGAATCAAATGGTTGCATCGATTTCGCAATCTTTTTTTGCGAGATTGCGCGGACACTGTCCGCAAAAGCGGACACCGTTGGTGGCGTTCCGGCCCGTATGCGGACGGGATTCGCCACTGCTCACGGGCAATACCGACGACGCCAAGCGGCGGCTGTGACGACCCCCGCCAAGGGCTCGCCTTGGCGCGCCGCGCCATGGACGCCACAATAGAGGCCTTTCCGCGGCCGCAGGGCGGGCGCGACAACAGAATCATTCGGGAGAGGACATGGCCGAGGTCAAGGAAGCGCGGGTGCCGGATATCGGCGGTTACGACGACGTACCGGTGATCGAGCTGCTGGCCGCCGTGGGCGACGTGATCAGCGCCGACCAGGGCCTGATCACGCTGGAGTCGGACAAGGCCACGATGGAGGTGCCGAGCCCACTGGCCGGCAAGCTGGTCGAGCTCAAGGTGAAGCTGGGTGACACCGTATCCGAAGGCGACGTGGTGGCACTGATCGAGGTCGAGGACGCCGCAGGCGGTGCCGCGTCGACGCCGGAAAAGGCCGAACCGGCTCCGGCCGAAGCCGCTCCCGCCGCACCAGCCCAGGCCGCGCCGTCCCCTGCCGCCAAGGCCAGCGCACCGGCACCGGCGGCCGTTGCTGCGACCAGTGGCGGCGAGACGCGCAGCCCGCCGGTGGCATTCACCGCTGATGAGCTGAATCCCGAATCGGTGCCCTACGCCAGCCCGGCGGTGCGCCTGTTCGCCCGCGAGCTGGGCGTGGATCTCGGCCGGATCAGCGGCAGTGGGCGCAAGGGGCGCATCCAGCGCGAGGACGTGCAGAACTTCGTCAAGGCGGCGATGCAGGGCGGTGCAACGGCGTCCTCCGGCGGCGGTGGCGGGGGGCTCGACCTGCTGCCCTGGCCGAAGGTCGATTTCGCCAAGTTCGGTCCGGTGGAATCGCAGCCGCTGTCCCGCATCCAGAAGATTTCCGGCGCCAACCTCGCGCGCAACTGGGCGATGATCCCGCACGTCACCCAGCATGATCTGGCCGACATCACCGACATGGAGGCCTTCCGCAAGCAGCTGGGCAAGGAGAATCCGGAGCAGAAGGTCACGCCGCTGGTGTTCCTGATCAAGGCCGCCGTCGCTGCGCTGAAGGCGTTCCCTGCCTTCAATGCCTCGCTGGACGGCGACAACCTGGTGCTGAAGCAGTACTTCCACATCGGTATCGCCGTCGACACGCCCAATGGCCTCGTCGTGCCGGTGATCCGCGACTGCGACCGGAAGGGTTTGCTGGACTTGGCGGGCGAACTCGGCGTGATCTCGAAGAAGGCGCGCGACGGCAAGCTGGGCCCGGCCGACATGAGCGGTGGCTGTTTCTCGATCTCCAGCCTCGGCGGCATTGGTGGCACGGCCTTCACGCCGATCATCAACGCGCCGGAAGTCGCCATCCTCGGCGTCTCGCGTAGCAGCATGCAGCCGGTCTGGGACGGCGACGGTTTCGAGCCGCGCCTGATGCTGCCACTGTCGCTGAGCTACGACCACCGCGTCATCGACGGCGCTGCCGCGGCACGTTTCACCAGTTACCTGGCGAAGGTGCTGGGCGATCTTCGCAGGTTGCTGCTCTGACCGCCATGAGCGGTCTTGCCCGCGCCAGCGAACCCGCCGTCGACAGCGACCTGCATGGTTGGTTGCAGCGCCTGTCCGAGCTGATGAGCTGGGAGTTCGGCGTCGGCGGCACCACGCTGACCGTGGGCGCTGTGTCCGGTGCGCTGCTCAGCCTGGTGCTGATCGTGCTGCTGGGCCTGTGGATTCGCAGCCGCGTCAACCGCTACGCGGATACCCGCGAATTCAGCCGCCGCGCCTCGCTGTACACCGTCGGCAAGCTGGCCTTCTACCTGATGATCGTGGTCGCGGTGCTCATCTCGCTGGCCGTGCTGGGCATTCCGATCAGCCGCTTCGCGGTGGTTGCGGGCGCGCTTGGCGTGGGTCTCGGATTCGGCCTGCAGGCGATCTTCAACAACTTCGTCTCCGGTCTGATCCTGCTGTTCGACCGCGCCTTGAAGGTTGGCGATTTCGTCGAGCTGCAGTCGGGCATCCACGGCGAGGTCAAGGACATCAACATCCGCGCCACGAGGATTCGCACCAACGACGATGTCGACATCCTGGTGCCCAACTCCGAGTTCGTCAGCGGCCGCGTCACCAACTGGACCTACAGCGACGAGTCGCGGCGGATGAAGCTGGACTTCGGCGTGGCCTATGGCGTCGACAAGGAGCTTGTGAGAACCGCCGGCCTTGAAGCCGCCGCTGCCGTGCCGTTCACGCTGTCCATGGATGGCCCGCGCGCGCCCACCGTGCGACTGATGGGTTTCGGTGATTCCAGTCTCAACTTCGAACTGGTCGTGTGGGTGGATTCGGTTGCGACGCGTCACCCGTCGCGCGCCCTTGCCGCCTATTTCTGGGCGCTCGATGACGCGCTGCGCAAGCACGGCATCGAGATTCCCTTCCCGCAGCGCGACATCCGCGTGCGCAGCCTGTTCGGCCTGCAGGGTGAAGGCGCGCTGCAGGCCCTTGCCACGCCACGACATGGCGCCACGCCGGCGGACGCTGGCGACGCGCAAGACGACAGTGATGCGGGCAAGGTGCCGACCACGTCGACGCAGGAGACTCCAGAAAAGCAATGACCAAGCCCAGTGACAGTGACAAGGCAAAGCTGACCATCCGCCACGCGAACGAGCAGGACGTGCCCGGCATCGTGGCGCTGTCCGAGCGGACCTATGGCGAAGACTACGGCTATCTGCAGGAAATGGTGTTCGGCCAATTGGCCCGCTTCCCTGAAGGCCAGCTGGTGGCCGAATACGACGGCGCCATCGTCGGCTACTGCGCCACGTTCCGCGTGGCCGAGGAGCTGGCGATGCGGCCGCACACGTGGAGCGAGATCACCGGTGGCGGCTACGCCTCGCGACATGATCCCGGGGGCGACTGGCTGTACGGCATGGAAGTCTGCGTCGATCCGGAGCGGCGTGGCCTGCGCCTGGGCCGCCGTCTCTACGACCGTCGCAAGAAGCTCTGCCAGAAGCTGGAGATGAAAGGCATCGTCTTTGGTGGTCGCCTGCCGGGCCTGGCGCGGCGGCGCAAGCAGTATGAGTCGGTGCAGGACTATGTCGACGCCGTGAACGCCGACCGTATCCGCGACCTGGCGCTGAGCTTCCAGTTGCGCAACGGCTTCGAGGCAATCGGCATCCTGCCCAACTACCTGCCGTCCGACCATGAATCGCTGGGCTATGCGGCTCACCTGGTCTGGCGCAATCCCAAGCGATCCGATCATCCGGTGATCCGCAGCGCGCAGAAGAGTGGCAACCTGCCGGATTCGGTGCGCGTGGCGACCGTGCAGTATCAGCAGCGTCGCATCACCAGCTTCGAACAGTTCGCCACGCAGGTGGAATATTTCGTCGACATCGCCGCTGATTACCGCAGCGACTTCGTGGTGTTCCCCGAACTGTTCACGCTGCAGCTGTTGTCGATCGAGAACCAGCCACTGTCGCCGGCGGATTCGATCCGCACCCTGACCAAGTACACCGACCAGGTCAGCGCGCTGCTGAATCGCCTGGCCGTGTCCTACAACATCAACATCATCGGCGGATCGCACCCGACGCAGATGGCCGATGGCGACATCCACAACGTCTGCTACGTGGCCCTGCGTGACGGTTCCGTGCACGAGCGCGAGAAGCTGCACCCGACGCCGAACGAGCGCCACTGGTGGAAGATCACCGGCGGTGACGCCGCTCCGGTGATTAACACCGACTGCGGACCGATCGGCGTGATGATCTGCTACGACTCCGAGTTCCCGGAGCTGGCGCGCCACCTCACCGACCAGGGCGCGATGATCCTGTTCACGCCTTACTGCACCGACGTTCGCCAGGGTCACCTTCGCGTGCGCTACTGCTGCCAGGCGCGCGCGATCGAGAACCAGGTCTACGTCGTCACCTCGGGCAACGTCGGCAACCTGCCGGGCGTGAACAATTTCGACATCCAGTACGCGCAGAGCTGCATCATCACGCCCTGCGATTTCCCCTTCGCGCCGGAAGGCATCGCCGCCGACACCACGCCAAACGCCGAGCAGGTGGCCTTCGCCGACCTGCGCCTCGACGACCTCGTCGCCGCACGCGCCTCCGGCACCGTGCAGAACCTGCGCGACCGCCGTCACGACCTCTACCAGACCCGCTGGAAGCGCAGCTTCTGAGCCGGCCAACCGAACGCATCAAGGAAAGCATCATGGCCAAGACCCAGGACATCACCGTTCCCGATATCGGCGGCTACGACGACGTGCCGGTGATCGAAGTGCTGGTCGCCGTTGGCGATCGCGTCGAGGTCGACCAGGGACTCGTCACGCTCGAATCGGACAAGGCGACGATGGAAATGCCGTCGAGCGCCGCCGGTATCGTCCGCGAGCTCAAGGTGAAGCTGGGCGATACCGTGTCCGAGGGCAGCCTCGTGGCGGTGCTGGAAGTGGAGGGTGCTGACGCATTAACGGGCGTTGCTTCACCCGAGGCAACGGCTGCGGCGGCTGAAAGCCGCCTCGCAGCCGGCACCGGCAAGCGAGCGTTGCTGCGCCGTGCTACCGGCGACTCCGGCGCAAGGCTGATGTGGAGTCGTGCTCGTCCTCGGCGCCAGCAGGCAGCTACGGCGGCATTCGCGCTTCGATCGACCTCGACTCCGTGCTGGTCGAACGCTACCCGAGCCTCGGCGGTGTCTGCCTCAATGTCGGCATTCCGTCAGGCGCTGCTGCATGCCGCCGCGTGATCGACGAAGTAGCGCACGCCAGCGATTACAGCATCGACTCGGCAAGCCAGAGATCACCCTGAACAGAAGCCGTGCTTACAAGGAGAAGGTCGTCGGACAGCTGACTGAGGGCCTGCCGCGCCCGGCCAAACAGCGCAAGTGCAGGTCGAAACCAGCACCGATCGCTTCATCTCGCCAGATATTGCAGGTCCAGCGACGAAGACGGCGCACGCCTGATCCGCTTCCGGCGCATCATCGCCGGTTTCGCGGGCGGTGAAGCCCGATGTTCCCTAGGACGATCCGCGGGTGATATGGACTCCACCGACGCCCTCGATCTGGCTGACGTGCCGGCCAAGCTGCTGAGTCGTCGGCGGCAGCTTCCATCATCGGTCTCAAATGGCGACGGTCTATCCGCGCTGACGGTCGAAGTCGTGATCGAACTGATGGATCAGCAATGCCGGGCGCCGACATTTGGTGCGGCCGCTGGCCAGCCCCTCAGGACCAGGGCGTCAACGTGCTGAAGACCAGGTCGTCGAGGCCAAAGGCGCAGAAGAATGGCATCAGGATCAGCTTCGAGGCGACAGTGAGCCAGAGCAAAGATCTACGACCGCGTGCTGGTGTCAGTCGGTCGCGCCCGAACAGCGGCAAGATCAGCGCCGACAAGGCACGGCAATGTCTGGTGACGGATCAGCAGCTTCATTCAGTGCTGATCAGCAGATGCGCAACGTGCCCATCTTCGCCATCGGTGACTGATCAAATCATGCTACAAGGCCACGCACGAGGGCAAGCTCGCCGCCGAAGTCATCGCCGGTGAAAAATTCGATTGCACGGTGATTCCGTGATTTCTACCAAAACCCTCACTGGTTAATGCCGACGCGAAAGAAAGAGAAGGGCCTCAAGGTCGGTGTCGCAGCAAGTTCCGTGGGCATCAAGGTCGCGCCATTACATCGGTCGCACTGAAGGCTACCAAACTGATTTTCGACGAAGCTGCCGCATCGTCGGCGCCAGCTCAATCCGGCCGTGATCGCCGAAGCCGCCCTCGCCGTCGAAATGGGCTGCGAAGCCGCCTATCAGACACCATCCATCCGCATCCGACACTCATGAATCCGTTGCGATGGCGGCGAGGTTTACGAAGGCACGATGCGGATCTGTACGTGCCGAAGAAAAAATGAAAGGCCAGCTCAGCTGTTGCCTTTGTTGTTGCTGGTTGGTGTTGCTTCCTGCGCGTAGACGAAAGCTTCCCAGGGCACTGGAAGTCTGATGAGCCACTGAACAGCTGAGCGAGGCACCAGAATAAGGGGCTGACCTTGGGCCAGCGCGGTGACGTTCTCTCGGCGAATTTTTAGCCAGGTCGATTGAGCCAAGGTCGCGGACAGTTCGGACGAAAGATGTTGAATGGACAACGAGCGGGATCGAACTCATGGAAACTGGTCACTACCGTGACGAGTTCTAGCGACAGTGATGTTCTCACGGAAATATTGCTGGAGCCGACGGGCTATTACCGCGTCACCAGCGAGTTGGGTTCTCGGATGGTTCTGCAAGTCATTAGTCCTGAAGACCCTCTGTTCCGGCACCAAGCAGATGCATCACACTGGAGAAATTCAGTACGCACATGTTGGCGGAAGTCCTTTCATTCTGCGAGAGGGCGTGGTGCGACGTTTTTCAAGGGCCCCTCGGTAGATGGGACGGTGACGAGGCCGAAGGGCGCGCACAGGACGTGCGCGTATGTTTGAGGCCATGGATGGCCGAGTTCGCGCCGGCCGCCGGGTTCCGAGCAACGCAGGGAACGGCAGCGAAGCTGCCGCGCGGACTTCGGGTGTCCTTCTCTTTGGTTACTGTTCTCTTGGACAAGCAAGAGAAAGTAACTCGCTGCCCCGAAGGGACAGTGAAAGCTCTTGATCCAGAATCATCGAGCAGCCAACGAGCTGAATGCCTGCCTCATCAGGCAAGACGCCCAAACGACAACGCCCGCCGGAATCGCTCCCGGCAGGCGTCATCCGCAAGACAAGTGGAAATCCTTACGGCACTACCACCACCGGCACCGGACAGATCTGCGCAAGGCTGCCGCTGACGCTGCCGAAAACCATGGCCTTCAGCTGTGACTGGCCGCGACGGCCGACCACGACGCGGCTGGCGCCGGTGTCGCCGGCCATCTTGCTCATTACCTCGGCCGGGTTGCCGAATGCGACGTGGGTTTCCGTGGTGACCTTGGCGGCTTCCGCCCTGGCCCTGGCCGGGGCGAGCACGTCGTTTTCGGCATGTTCGGTCTGTTGCTTGCGCCAGCCCTCGTTGGTTTCCATGTCGCGCAGGCTCATGAAGGCGTGCGGCGAATGCGGAATTACCGACACGATCAGCAGCTTCTCGCCGGCATGGCCGGCAGCGGTAATGGCGTAATCAAGCGCGCGCTGGCCGCCTTCGCTGCCGTCGATTCCCACGATGATGGTGCTGGACATGCGGTTCCTCCCGAAATTGATGCGCCCATCGTAACCCGCAACGACACGGGGAAGTCCAGCGCCGGGGCAAATCGCGCGGCTTGCGATGTCATCGGTCGCCATCGATCATGGTGGCAGTCAATGCGTCTGGAGTCCGACATGTTGCGTTCGTTGCTTGCCCTGGGTGTGCTGTCGCTGCTGGTTGCCGGGGCGCAAGCCCATGATGAGGTGGATGAGTTTGCTGGCGTCACGATTGAGACCACGCCATTGCGTGGCGGAATGTTCATGCTGTCCGGTGCCGGCGGCAACATGCTCGCGGGTACGGGTGTGGATGGCGCGTTTCTCGTGGATGACCAGTTCGCGCCACTTCACCAGCGCATCCGCGATGCGCTGAAGGCCATTGGCGCGGAGCCGCTGCGTTTCATCATCAACACCCACTGGCATGGAGATCACACCGGTGGCAACGAGGACTTTGCGAAGGAGGGGGTGGTGATCCTGGCGCAGGACAATGTGCGTCGGCGCATGAGCGCCGAGCAGGTCATCGAAGCGCTCAAGCAGACGGTGCCGCCATCGCCACAATCAGCGCTGCCGGTGATCACCTTCAGCGACGAGGCCACGCTTCACCTCAACGGTGACAGCGCGCATGCGATCCACATCGAACATGCGCACACGGATGGCGACTCGCTGGTGTGGTTCGAAAAGGCCAACGTGCTGCACATGGGCGACATCTTCTTCAACCAGATGTATCCACTGATCGATCTCAGCACCGGTGGTGGCATCAATGGCGTGATTGCCGGGGGAGAGCGCGGACTGGCGCTGGCCAATGACGAGACGCAGATCATTCCTGGCCATGGACCGTTGGCGACAAAGGCGGACCTTGCCGCCTACGTGGCCATGCTCAGGGATGTGCGTGACCGCGTCGCCACGCTGAAGGCGGCCGGCAAGTCGCGTGACGAGGTGGTTGCGGCCAGGCCGACGGCGGCCTACGACGAGCGGCTCGGGCATGGGTTCATCTCGCCGGACCAGCTGGTGAGCTTCGTTTTCGACTCGCTGTGACCAATGGCGGGTGACGGTGCGGCAGAACGCGGGTCACAGTGGCGCCGTGACGACGTCAATGGCGTCACAGCCGCTGAAACGCCGCCGTTTCCGGCGTGCGGCTGGTGCAGGAGTCAACGATGAACAAGTGGATGTGGATTGGCCTGATCGGCCTCGTGGTGCTGGTTCTGGCGGCCAATGGCGCCCTGTGGTGGCCTGCGGAACTGGCCATCGGCCTGCTGGTGGGGCTCGTCGCCACGGTCCTCGGCATCCTCGCCGCCGTGGTCAGCGTGCCACTGGCGCTGCTTGCCGCCGTATTCGCCACGGTGGTGGCGCTGGCCGTCGCGGCGGTGGTGACCTTGCTGGCGCTGCTGCCGGTATTGCTGCCGCTGGCGCTGCTGGCCGGTTTCGTCTGGCTGGTGGTGAAGCTGGCCAGCGCGTCGGCATCGACCGTGCCGCCGGCCTTGCCGGCATCTGTCGCCGGTGAGCCTTCGTCATGAGTCTCTCCACACGTGGCTGAAGGCGCGGCCTTGATCGCCCATGTCGGCGGCTGTCACTGCGGGCGCGTCCGCTTCGAGGTGGACGCGCCAGCAGACATCGAGGCGGTCGACTGCAACTGCAGCGTCTGTGCGGCCAGCGGCTACCTGCACCTGATCGTGCCGGCCTCGCGCTTCCGTCTGCTCGCCGGCGAGGATGTGCTGACCGATTACCGCTTCGGCACCGGCGTGGCCGTGCACCGTTTCTGCTCGGTCTGCGGGGTGAAATCGTTCTATGTGCCGCGCTCGAATCCGGACGGCATCGACGTCAACGTGCGCTGCCTTGAGCGCGAGCATATTCGCAGCCTGAGCGTGATGCCGTTCGATGGTCGCGACAACTGGGAAGCGGGCGCGGGCGACCTGAGCCACCTGTCGGACGACGACTAGAGCCGGCCTCAGACCAGCGGCGCGAACTGCACCACGAAGCGGGCGCCGCCCAGTTCCTCGGAACGCTCCACCACCAGTTCGCCGTGATAGGCGCGGACGATGTCCTGCACGATGGCCAGGCCAATGCCGTGGCCGTGCACGCGCTCATCGCCGCGCACACCACGCTGCAGCACGCGCTCGATCTGGTCCTCGGCGATGCCGGGGCCGTCGTCCTCGACGGTCAGCAGCAGGCCGCTGCGCCGGTTTGGCGCCACGGTCATGGCGCGGGCGGTCAGCACCACCCGGTGCTGGCACCACTTGAAGGCGTTTTCCAGCAGGTTGCCGAGCAGTTCCATAAGATCACCTTGCTCGCCGTAGAAGCGCGCCAGTTGATCAATCTCGAACTCGCAGAGCACGTTCTTCTCGGCATAGACCTTCTCCAGGCTCTGCACGATGTTCTCGGCCGGCTCGGTGAGCTTGAGCGGTGCAGAGAAAAGCTGGTGGCCGGTGGTGGCGGCGCGTGACAGCTGGTAGGCGACGATTTCGTCCATGCGCCGCACCTGGGTCAGCACCTCCTCGCGCAGGCCGGCATCGTCGCCCTGGGCGTCGATGCGAGTGCGCAGCACGGCCAACGGTGTCTTCAGGCTGTGCGCGAGGTCGGACAGCGTGTTGCGGTAGCGGTCGAGGTGCTCGCGCTCGCTCTTCACGAAGGCATTGATGTTGTCGGTGAGCAGAGCCAGTTCGCGCGGGTAGGCCCCATCCAGCTGCGCCCGCTGGCCGCTTTCGACGCGACGCATGTCGGCGCTGACACGGCGCAGGGGCTGCAGGCTCCAGCGCAGCACCAGCACCTGCAGTCCCAGCAGCAGCAGCGCACCGCCGCCGAGGTAGACCCAAAGCGCGCGCCGGAATACTTCGATCTGCCGCTTGACCCAGTACTCGTCCTCGGCGACGAAGAAGGTGAAGGCCGCGACCAGGTCGCCACTGTCGTCCTCCCAGCGAAAGCCATAGGAATAGCGATAGACGTTGCCAGCGGGCGATGACAGCGGACCGCCAAAGCCTTCAACGCCGGTGTCGAGGCGGTCGGCGAAGGGCAGCTCGCGCCCCAGGCCGGACGCACTCTGCCATTCGATGGCCTCCTGCTTGCCGTTGGCGCCGAGCAGTCCGGCATAGAGTCCACTGCCGGGGCGATCAAAGCGCGGGTCGGGCGGCAGCTCCGGCATCAGCGGCATCTGGTCGCGGCTGAACTCCATGCCACTGACATAGGCCAGCGCATAGCTGCGCAGTCGATCGCGCAGGGCGTTCTGCGAGGTTTCGGTGAAGGCGCGGTCAAGCGCATAGCCGGTCAGCCCGAGAAAGGCGATCAGGCCAAGGCTGGCAGCCAGCAGCTGCCGCGCCTGCAGCGAAAGCGTCCGCAACTTCACGTTGCGGGATTATTCGGTGCGCGGAATGGCGAAGCGGTAGCCGCGACCGCGCACGGTCTCGATCGGCTTGATCTCGCCGTCGGGGTCGAGCTTCTTGCGCAGGCGGCCGATGAAGACTTCCAGCACGTTGGAATCGCGATCGAAGTCCTGCTGGTAGATGTGCTCGGTGAGATCGGCCTTCGAGACCAGTTCGCCGGCGTGCATCATCAGGTATTCCAGTACCTTGTATTCGTAGCTGGTGAGGTCGACGTTGCTGCCATTGACGGCAACGGTCTGCGCGGCGAGATCCAGCAGGATCGGTCCGCACTCCAGCGTGGGCTTGCTCCAGCCGGCGGCGCGACGCATCAGCGCGTTCAGGCGCGCCAGCAGTTCCTCGACATGGAAGGGCTTGACCAGGTAGTCGTCGGCACCGGCCTTAAGGCCTTCGACCTTGTCCTGCCAGCTGGAACGCGCGGTCAGGATCAGGATCGGGAATTTCTTCTGCTCCTCGCGCAGGGCGCGGACCAGGTCCATGCCCGACAGCTTGGGCAGGCCCAAATCAATGATGGCGCAGTCGAACGGCACTTCGCGGCCGAGGTACAGGCCTTCCTCGCCGTCCTGGGCCATGTCCACCGCGAAACCGTCGCGCTTGAGGCGCGCGGCAAGGGTTTCACGCAAAGGGGCTTCGTCTTCGACCAGCAGAATCCGCATGGTTTTCTCCTTGGCTCGGCCAACGGGTGTCACGGGGCGAACCGGCTGGTTCACCTACATGAACAGGATACGGGGTTGAAGATGAACGCGGAGGGTGTCGCGCGTTCGGGCTCAGTGGCCGTCGTCGCCACTCTTGGTGGGCGGCGGCGGATTGCGCGGCGCGGAGCGCTGCACCGGTGCATTGCCGCGGGACGGCTGCGGGGCGCGGTTCTCACGCACGACGCGGACGCGGCCATCGGGCGTCAGCACCTTGACCCGGCTCATGTCGCGTCCACCGCGATGGATGGGCTCGACCTTGAGCACGCGGCCGCCGGTTTCCCGCTCGATGCGTCGCACGGTATCCGAGGACGGTGCGTTGTCCTTCTTGTTCGCCGCCAGCACCGGGGCGCTGGCCAACAGCATCGCCGCCAGCAGGGCGGCAGCGGTGGGCAGGCGACGGTGGATGAGGTTCGGCTTCATGCGAGGGGCGAATGTTAACGGGACGTTAGGGCCGGGGTAAAGCGGGATGCCTATCGAGGTTCAGCGTGGGGCCAGTCTGGGCGCAAACGCTTGAACCGCGGATAACTTTTTCCGGCGAAACTGAGCCTCGGCTGACCATCGCGGGCGGGCGTGGGTGGCGGGTTGCGCAAAGCGTGACGCCGCTCACCCCCGGCCTGTGGGCGGCTCAATAACGGTCGAAAACCTCGCCCACGCAGCAGCGCAGCGAGCCGCCGGCCTTCTCGATGGCGTCGAGCGGGACGCTGCGGATGCGGAAGCCGGCCCGTTCGAAGGCGCGGCGACTGGCCGGCGTCAGCCCATCGGCTGCCGCCTCGCTCATCCACACGCTGTCCGGGCGCAGGGCGATGCAATTGCCGGCGAAGGCGTTCTTCTCGGCGACCGTCAGTTCGATCACATCCGGCGCGTACAAGTCCGCCAGCGCGCGCGGCGTGGCGGGTTCGACGAAGGCCTCCGGGCAGATCACCAGCGCCCGGCTGGCCAGCACGCTCATCACCACGTTGCTGTGGTATTCGCCATCCGTCAGTGCGAATCCGTGGCCGAGGCGCAGGTCGAAGGCGTCGAGCATGGCGGTGGCGCCGGTTTCATCGCAGCGCTCGCTGTAGCCGGCGAGACCGATGCCGCGGGCGCGGTCGATGATCAGCGCGCCGGTGAGTTCGGCGATGCCCGGCTGCTGGCGGAGGTCGATCACTTCGCGACCCTGCGCCGTGAAATGTTCGCGAATGTCCCGGCGTTCGGCTTCGCGCTGCCGCACCGCGTGGCGCATGTGGCCCAGTACGAGACGACCGGGCGCCGTGCCGAAGACATTATTCGGGAACACCGCATCCGGCGTTTGCGCATTGCCGGGAAACACGGCGACCGGCAGCTCGCTGCGCAGTGCTTCGGCAAGTCGGGCGTGTTGCGCCAGTGCACGATCCGCGTCGAAGGCGCCGGCGCCGGCCATGTAGTGGTTGTCGCTGGCCGACTGCTCGGCCAGGGCGAAGCCGTCCGGCCGCACCAGAAATACGGCATCGGCGCAGGCGGGACGGTTTGCCGGCAGCGCGCGGGCGCGTGCGAGGAAGTCGCTGGCATCGTGAACGAGTGGGGCGGCGGCAGGCATCAGGCCGCCTCGCGCTGGCGTTGGGTGGCGGCCAGGGCGCGTTCGACAACGGCCCAGCCGGCATTGTCGTCCACCGCACCTTCGGTCAGCAGGCGGCGGAAGTTGCGCCCACCGGGCTGGGCGTGGAACAGGCCGAGCAGGTGGCGGCTGATGTGCTTGAGCTTCACGCCACGCGAAAGCTGCTCCTCGACGTAGGGTTGCAGCCGGCAGAGCAGCTCGCCACGCGGCGTCAGCGGTGTGTCCGGGTCGAACAGGCGGTGCTGCAGTTCGTGCAGGAAATAGGGCTCGTGGTAGGCGGCGCGACCGATCATCACGCCATCGACGTGCCGCAGATGCTCGTCCACGGCGTCGGCTTCGGTGATGCCGCCGTTGATGGCGATGGTCAGGTCCGGGCGTTCCTGCTTCAGCCGGTAGACCAGCTCGTAGCGCAACGGCGGCACCTCGCGGTTTTCCTTGGGACTCAGGCCCTTGAGCCAGGCCTTGCGCGCGTGGACGGCAAACGTATCGCAGCCAGTGGCGGCGACGGTGTCGATGAAGTTCAGCAGGTCGTCGTAGTCTTCCTGGTCATCGACACCGAGCCGGCATTTCACCGTCACCGGGATATTGGTGGCGTCGCGCATCGCGGCGATGCAGGCGGCCACGGTGTCCGGCTCGAACATCAGGCAGGCGCCGAAGCGCCCGGACTGCACGCGGTCCGACGGACAGCCGACGTTGAGATTGACCTCGTCGTAGCCCCAGTCCGCGGCAATGCGCGTGGCCTTGGCCAGCTTCGCGGGCTCGCTGCCGCCGAGCTGCAGCGCCACCGGGTGTTCGACGTCGCTGAAGCCGATCAGCCGCTCGCGATCACCGTGGATCACCGCCTCGGCATGCACCATCTCGGTGTATAGCAGGGCATTCGGCGCCAGCAGCCGGTGGAAGGCGCGGCAGTGGCGGTCGGTCCACTCCATCATCGGGGCGACCGACAGCCGGGCCGGCGGGTGGGATTGGGCGGTGTGGTTCATGCGCCCATTTTATCGGGTGCCGGGGTCGCCCGCCCGCGTGATGCCCGTGTGCCGAACGACAGGGGAGGCCGGCAGACGCTTTGCCTATACTGCGCCCCATGGAGACTGCCGCCGCGACATTGCTGTTGAGCCTGGACGCAGTCATCGTCGCGGTGACCGACGAGGCGCCGCGTATTCTCTGCATCGATGCCGGCCTCGACCAGCCGTCGCTGCCGACCGGCCTCTTCAACCACGAGCAGCATCCGACCATCGAGCGTGGGCTGCGGCATTGGGTGCGCGAACAGAGCGGCGTGGAACTGGGTTACGTCGAACAGCTGTACACATTCGGCGACCGCTACCGTGATCCCCGCGAACGCAGCGGTGGCGCGCGCGTGGTGTCGGTGGCCTACCTGACCCTGCTGCACGAACAGGCGCTGCCGGCCGAACTCACTGCGCACTGGCGGGACTGGTACGAGTTCCTGCCTTGGGAGGACTGGCGCGAGGGGCGCCCGGCGATGATCGAGCGCCGCCTGCGTCCGGCCCTGAAACGCTGGAGCGCGAGCAACCGCGAGCGCCAGCAGCGCGTGCAGAGCTGTTTCGGCAGCGACAAGACGCCGTGGGACCCCGAGCGCACGCTGGAACGCTATGAACTGCTGTGGGAAGCCGGCGTGGTGGCGGAAGCGTTGCGCGATGGCGGTGGCGACGTGGAAAAGGCAGCGAGCATCGCCGGCCAGCCCATGTTCGGCGACCACCGGCGCATCCTCGCCACGGCGCTGGGCAGGCTGCGCGGAAAGCTGCGCTACCGCCCGGTGGTTTTCGAGTTGCTGCCCGAGACCTTCACCCTGCTGCGCCTGCAGCGGGTGGTCGAGGCCCTGGCCGGGACGCGCCTGCACAAGCAGAACTTCCGCCGGCTGGTCGAACAGGGTGGTCTGGTCGAAGGCACCGGCAGGCTCGAACACGGCACCGGCGGCCGGCCGGCTGAACTGTTCCGCTTCCGTGGCGATGTCCTGCGCGAGCGGCCGGCTCCGGGTGTGTACTTTCCCGGCGCGTTCTGGTCACGCTGACCCATTGACTGGCAGCAGAAAGCAGAACACCGGCTGGATGCCGGTGTTCGCTTCTGGGGGAGTGTCCCTGATGACTGCGGTGTGGGGAGTGTTGTGAGGGGTTCCGTCACCGCGGCACGTCCTTGTGCAGCTTTGGACAGCCGCATCGCCGGCAGGTTCCCTTGTCCCGTGCAACGGGCGGACGACAGCAGCACGGCGCTGGCGCGTGTTCGGCAATATGTAACTGGTTGATCAGGATGGGAAAATCGCGACCTGATGCCGCGATGCCCGCCTCAAGCTGAATGCCGGATTACCTGGACAGGCTACTTGAACATGCCCGGCAGGAAGCTGCGCCACTGCAGGATCGGTGCCGTGGACGGCTCGCTGCGCGGGGTTTCGGCGGCTGGCTTGGCTTCGACACCGGCCGTGGCGGCTTCGGCGGTGGTGGCATCCTCGCTGGCCGTGGCGGTCGTCTCGCTGGCCGGTGCGGGGCAGCCGCCGCCATTGGCGCTCGCATGGCTGGCGGTGCCGGCCTGCGCCTGGGCGGTGAACAGCAGTGACAGCAACAGCAGCGAACGAGGCAGCATGATCGGGCTCCGGAAAGGGATGCCGTGAACGAGAGCCGGCCACCGGGCCGGGTCGGTGATTCTATCGGCAAAAGCGGGCCACCGCATCCCGTTGGATCGTGCGCTGCAGCATGGTTCTGCACAGGAATCGTGCAGACTCTGGCACATGTCTGTCGCCGTCCCCTTCGACACAGCGCTGCAGCCCCGGGCCGACGGGCTGCGTATCAGTGCGTCGGCATTGCGTCGTGCACTGACCGCCGGTGCGCGCCGGGTGATAGCCCGACGCGAGCAGCTCAACCGCATCAATGTGTTTCCGGTGCCCGACGGCGATACCGGCAGCAATCTCGCCTTCACGCTGTCCAGCGTGCTCGACGGCGCACTGAGTCGCCCGGCGCGTGAGGCCGGCGCGCTGCTGCGTGCGGTGGCCGATGACGCACTGGACGGCGCGCGCGGCAACTCCGGCGCGATCATCGCGCAGTTCTTCCATGGACTTGGCGAACGCGTCGGTTCGTTGGCGTCGTTGAGTCCCGCGCAGCTGGCGGCGGCGGTCCGCAATGGCGCGGAGCAGGCGCGTGGCGCATTGTCCGAGCCGCGCGAGGGCACCGTGCTCAGCGTGATCCAGGCCTTTGCCGACGCCCTGCATCAGCCGGCGACATCGGTGCGGGAATGGTTCGACGCCGCCCTGCAGCGCAGCCGGCGCGCGCTGGCGAATACGCCGAACCAGCTTGCCGTGCTGCGCCAGGCGGGCGTGGTCGACGCCGGTGCGCAGGGATTCGTCGACCTGCTGGAAGGCGTGGCCGACTTCATCAGCCAGGGGCGACCTGCCGCGCGACGCGTCGACGATGCGCATGAGGATTGCCTGCACGGCGCCGACGATGCCGTTGCGGCCGACAGTTTCGACAGCGAGGCCAATCCCGATCATCGCTGGTGCAGCGAATGCGTGATCGAGGCCGTCGACGAGCGCCTGATCGATCGCGAAGCGCTGCGCGGTGCGATCGATCAGCTCGGTGCTTCATCGGTGGTTCTTGCCGGTGGTGGCGAGCGCTTGCGCCTGCACGCGCACGTGGCCTGTCCGGGGCGGCTGTTCGAGCTGGCCAGCGGCTTCGGCGGTGTCACCCAGCGCAAGGCCGACGACATGCTTGCTCAGCAGCGCGCCGTGCAGAATCCGGCGGAGGTCGCGGTGATCACCGACAGCGGCGCGGACCTGCCGGCCGAATGGATCGAGCGGTCGAGCCTCAGCATGGTGCCGGTGCGACTCAACTTCGGCGCCGAGGACTTCCTCGACAAGGTCACCATGCATCCCCGCGAGTTCTACGCGCGGCTGCGCGGCATTGCTGATGGCGAGTCGCTACCGCAGACCTCGCAGCCGACGCCCGGCGACTTCCGCCGGCAGTTCGAATTCCTCGCCAGCCATCATGCCGAAGTCCTCTATGTCGGCATTTCGCGACCCTTGAGCGGCACGCTGCAGTCGGCAGAAAGCGTGCAGTCGCGCATGCATGGCGTGGCGTTGCGCGTGGTCGACAGCGGTCATGCGTCCTGCGGCGAAGGCCTGTTGGCGCTCGCCGCGGCGGAACTGGCTCAGAGTGGCGCTGATGCCGCGACGATTGCGTCGACAGTGGAAGGCCTGCGTGGCGACACTTTCACCTTCGCGGCGACGCGCGACCTCAGCCACGCCGTGCGCGGCGGGCGGATTCCGCGCTGGGCAGGTCCGCTGGCACGCTGGCTGCCGGTGACCCCGGTGGCAGCCATCCGCGCCGATGGCACGCTGGGCGTGGCCGGTATCCTGCCCGGACGCCGCGACGTGCCCGAGCGCCTGGCGGCGTGGATCCTGCGTCGGCTTCCGCCGGGAAATCGCTGGCGCCTGCTGGTTGGGCATGGTGACTGCGAGTCGGACGGCATGCGGCTTCGCGATGTATTGGCGGAGCGCCTGGGCGACTGCGAGGCCGGACTGGTCGAAGCTGGTCCGGCGGTTGGCGCCCATGCGGGACCTGGTGCGCTGGTGGTCGGCGTGCAGCGGCTTGCCTGATGCCTTCCGGCTGATCGCGGCTGCCGGCGCGCTAACATGCGCGCCATCACATCGCTTCTGAACCGGGAGTTGCCGTCGTGCCGGCCTTGCTTGCCCTGCTGATCTGCGCCTACCTGCTTGGTTCGCTGTCCGGCAGCCTGCTGCTCGGGCGCTTTCGTGGCGTGGATATCCGTACCCAGGGCAGCGGTAACGCGGGCGGCACCAACGCCTTCCGCACGCAGGGCTGGCGCTTCGCGCTAGGCGTGCTGCTGATCGATGTCGGCAAGGGCGCGCTGGCGGCATGGCTGGCCCGGCACTGGCCGTGGCCGATGGTCGAGGTGTCGCCGTGGCTGACGACCGCCTGGCTGGCCGTGCTGGCCGCTGTGGCCGGGCACATCTGGCCGTTGTTTCACGGCTTCCGCGGGGGCAAGGGCGTGGGCACGCTGCTCGGTGGCCTGTTGCTGGTCTGGCCGCTTGGTGTCGGCGTTTTCCTGGGCGTGTGGTTGCTGGTGCTGGTGTCCAGCGGTTATGTCGGCCTGGCTTCGGTGCTGGCGGCGCTATCGCTGCCGCTGGCGGCCATCGCTCTGCCGGGAGCGGCTGCGCACCTGTTCCCGGCGGTGCTGACGGCCGCATTGATCACCTTCACCCACCGGCAGAACATCCGCCGGCTGGCCGCTGGCAACGAGCACCGCTTCGAGCGCATCCGACTGCTGAGGCGACGCACGTGAGCATCGACGCCGTGGCCACCCGCGACGACCTGCTGAGGGCGCTTGGCGATGCCGCCGGCCGATTTGGTTCGGTCGAGGTCGTGGATACGCTGGATTCGACCAACACCGAACTGCTGCGACGCGGCGCCGAACAGCCGGACCGCAGCCTGCTGGTGGCGCTGGAGCAGTCCGCGGGTCGTGGTCGTCAGGGACGCGAATGGCAGATGCCGGTCGGTGGCCAGCTCGCGCTGTCGCTGGCCGTGAGCAGCCAGCGTCCGCTGTCCGACTGGCAGGGCCTGCCGCTGGGCGTGGGCGTGGCGGTTGCCGATGCGCTGCATCGCCTGGGCCCGTTGGATCTGCGACTGAAGTGGCCGAACGACCTGCTGCTCGGCGACGCCAAGCTGGGCGGCATCCTGCTGGAAAGTCGCCTGCCGCCGGCTGCTTCGCGGGAGACCGGGCTGCTGCTGGTGATCGGCATTGGCATCAACCGTGAGCTGCCCGCGGCGACGTCGCTGGACCAGCCGGTGGCCGATCTGGCTGGCGTGCTTGGCGAACGCACGCCGTCGCTGGCACAGCTCGCCGCTGCCGTCGGCGAAGCCGTGCTGGAGGCCGTGGACCGCCACGCGCTGGAAGGTCTCGCTGCCGCCTTGCCGCGTTTCCAGCAGCTCGATGCCCTGCGCGGTCGCGCCATCCGCATCCATGATGCGAATGGCGGCCAGCGGGATGGCGTCGCGCTCGGTGTTGCTGACGATGGCAGCCTGCGCGTTCGCGTCGATGGCGTCGAGCAGCAATTGCTGAGCGCCGACGTGTCGGTGAGGGTGAACTGATGCTGCTGCTCGATCTCGGCAATACGCGATTGAAGCTGGCGCATGCCGGTGCCGGCGATCTCGACGACGTGTCGGCGATCGCGCATCTGGACAATGCCGCGTTCCATGCACAACTGCTGGCCGAGCTGCGCCGTCGCCGCGAGGCGGGTGTCGTGGCGGAAGCCTGGCTTTCCAGCGTGCATCACGGCCCGGCAATGGACGAAGTGCTGGCGGCGTTGTCCGCGCATGATTTCGTGACGCGACGCATCGAGCAGGCGCAGCCACGTGATGACCTGCGGCTGGCCTACGCGGACATCTCGCAGCTGGGCGTTGATCGCTGGCTGGCGATGCTGGGCGCGCGTGTCCGCTTCGATGGAGACCTGCTGCTGGTGTCGGCCGGCACGGCGCTGACCATCGACCTGCTGGACGCCAGTGGCCAGCATCATGGCGGCTGCATCGCGCCATCGCCGATGCGCATCATCGACGGCCTGCGCCTGGCCGCGCCGCATCTGCCGCGCCCCGAACCGGGTGCCATCCTGCAGCGGCACAGCCTGTTTGCTACCAGCACCGTCGACGGCCTGATGGCGGGTGCGCAGGGCGCCATCGTCGGGTTGGTCCGCGAAGCCATGGACGAAGCGCACGATCAGTTGGGCAGGGCGCCGACGCTGTTGCTCACCGGCGGCGGTGCACCGATGCTCGCGAAAGCCCTGGAGTCGACCCTGCAGCCGCTGACGTTCCGCTCAGCCGTGCTGCATGGCCTTGCGATTCTTGCCAGTGAAGACAAACGTATTGACGATCGCATTGGCGATGCCGTTTGAGCCGCGATTTCGTCCGCGCTGCTACCATCGCAGCGCCTCAAGCCTGCGAAACCCATGCTGCCGCGCATCCTTGTCCTCCTGCTGCTGGTACTGAACGCCACCGTTGCGTTGTGGTGGTGGCTGCGGCCGCCGCCGGCGCCACCGCGGCTGCCAACCACCGAACAGGGCGTGCCCGGTCTCAGCCTGCTGCGCGAGGTCAACAGTGGCGCCGCGCCCAAGCTGGCGGAAGTTCCCGATACCGCAGGCCTGGAGTGCCTCGACGTTGGTCCGTTCCCCAGCCGCTCCGAGCTGGATCGCGCCTTCAAGGCGCTGACGCCGCTGGCCACGCGCATCCAGTTCCGCGAAGACGTCACCCGTAACCAGCGCGGCTGGTGGGTGTACCTGCCGGCGCCGGACAGCCGCGAAGCCGCGCTGGCGGTGGCCCGCGACCTTTCCGCGCAGGGCCTTCGCGACTACTACGTGGTTACCGCAGGCAGCAACGAAAACACCGTGTCGCTGGGACTGTTCCGCGAGCGTGACAACGCCGAGAAGCGCCGTGCCGAAGTCCGCGACGCGGGCTACGCGGCCGAAATCACGCCACGCATCGACGAACGCCCCGAGTTCTGGATCACCCTGGAAGTGCCGGTTGGCGGCGCCTGGCGGCGGCAGCTGAACGGCTATTCCGGCGTCGACGCCAAGCCACTGCCCTGCCAGTAATTCGGGTCTGTGCGTGGCGCTGCCGGTGCCGGCGACGCTACAATGCCCGCCGGTTCGCGCCCGACGCTGCCTGCAATGGCCGGCAGCCCATATCCCGGGGCGACACTCAAATCGCCGCTTTAGCTCAGCTGGTAGAGCAACCGCCTTGTAAGCGGTAGGTCGTCCGTTCGAATCGGACAAGCGGCACCACTTGCGCGGGACCCGCCATAGCCATGTCGACCGACCAGGCGCTGCTGGAGCTCTACTTCGAATCCCTTGCCAACCGCCGCGGCGAGCTTCAGCGCGGCTGGGACGAGCTTCGCACCGGTGTCGGCGACGAGGCCACGGTGCAGCGGATCAAGAACCACCTGCACCAGCTGGCCGGTTCGGCCGGCGCCTACGGGTTTGCTGGTCTGGGTGATGCCGCCCGCACGCTGGAGCTGGTTTGTGCCGACTGGCTGGGGGCGGAATCCGCCGCCCGCGACGACGTCGACCGCTTCAGTCGCCGCAGTCAGGGTGATTTCGATGAGCTCGACTATCAGCTCGAATTCGTCCTGCAGCGCGCCGCATCGGCCTGACTCGCCCACGACGCCGAAGCGGACATCGATCGGCCACATTTTTCGCAACAGGAGCTGACATGCGTGTTTCATTCCACATCCAATCCGCCACCCGCCACCGCGCGATGACGGAGGTGCGGGCATGAGCCGCCGTGTTGCGCTGGTGGGCGTGCCCACCGACATCGGCGCCGGCCATCGCGGCGCCTCCATGGGACCAGAAGCCCTGCGCGTTGCCGGTCTTGGCGAGGCGCTGTCGGCTCGTGGGCTGGATGTCGTTGATCGTGGAAACCTCAGTGGCCCGCGCAACCCATGGCAGCCGCCCACCGAAGGCTATCGCCACCTGCCCGAAGTGGTGGAGTGGAACCGCATGGCGATGGAAGCCATCGCGGCGGAACTGAAGCAGGGCAACCTGCCGATCATGCTCGGCGGCGACCACTGCCTGGCCATGGGTTCGATCACCGCGATTGCCGCGTACTGCCGCGACAGCGGCCGCAAGCTGCGCGTCATCTGGCTCGATGCCCACGCCGACTTCAACACCAGTGATATCACGCCTTCCGGCAACGTCCACGGCATGCCGGTCGCCTGCCTTTGCGGGCACGGCCCGAAGGCGCTGACAGAACTCGGTGGCAGCTCGCCGGCGATCACGCCTGACGTGGTGCGACAGGTCGGCATCCGCTCGGTCGATGCCGGCGAAAAGAAGCTGGTCCACGAAGCAGGCCTCGATATCTACGACATGCGCTACATCGACGAAGTCGGCATGCGCCGCGCGATGGAAGAGGCGCTGTCGGACCTCGACGACAATACGCATCTTCACGTCAGCTTTGACGTCGACTTCCTCGACCCGGAAATCGCGCCCGGCGTCGGCACCACCGTCCCCGGCGGCCCCAACTACCGCGAAGCCCAGCTGTGCATGGAAATGATCGCCGACACCGGCAAGCTGGCCTCGCTGGATGTCGTTGAACTCAATCCCGCCTTCGACGACCACAACCGCACCGCGAAGCTGGCGGTCGATCTGGTGGAGAGTCTGTTCGGCAAGTCGACGTTGATGAGGGCGTAGTTTTCGCCTGGTCGGCAGTTCACGACGAAAGCTTTCGACATCGCCTGCGGCGCTGCCGAGTCACTTTCTCTTGCTTGTCCAAGAGAAAGTAACCAAAGAGAAGGACACCCCACGTCCGCGCCCGCTGCGCGGGTTCGTGAGCCGGAGCCGGGGTTTTCGACAATTCATCCCTGAATTGACGAAAACGCGAGTGCGTCCATGCACGCGCCCCTTCGGGCCTGATCGTCTCCGTCTCACCCCTTCCGAGGGGATCATTTGCGATGGACCTTTAGTCATGGTCTACCCGCGCTGCGCATGAACGGCTCTTTCTGGGAAAATCCGCGGATCGACGTCCATTGTTGTTTTTGATCATATGAAATTGAGTTCAGTAGTAAGTCTGCTTTCCGGCTCAATGAGCGCGAAAGATTTTTCGGCAGAGATAGCAGCCGAACTTGAGCCGCACCTAAAAGGGCTTTCCGTTGTTGGCGGGATCGCTCCAGTGGTTTCCGTTGAGGACGCCGATGTCTTGCTTGATCCAAAAGGTCTAGCTGAACTATGTCGCCTTTTTACGAGCGGCGAACTTACTGCTGAAGAACTGGCATATACCGTCGACGTGCTCCAAATGTCGGACAGAGCCGAGTGTTCAGATCAATCCGTTGTGGATGACTTATTCCTTTGCGGGGATCCGGACATCAATGGTCCGATGACGGTCGAGCGCGCATCGGAGATTGCGAATCGAAACGCCTGAAAGGGTGCAAGGTGCAGTGATGGCGAGGGCGATTCCAGCTGGCTCAACGCTCGGTGATCGAATCATGAAGGTCAACCATGCTGGCGAGCATGGTGCGATCAGCATCTACTCCGGGCAGATTTTCATGGCGCGGCTCAGGGCGCCGGCCATGGTTGATGAGCTTCGCCAATTTCGGAGTCACGAGGAGGAACATCGTGAGATTTTCGGCACGGAGCTTCTACGAAGAGGCAAGCCAAGGTGTCGGAGCTATTTCCTATGCGGGCTCGGTGGATGGGCTCTGGGATTGATCACTGGATTGCTGGGACGGCAGGCGATTGCTGCAACGACCGTGACGGTTGAACGAGTGGTACTTGGTCACCTCGAAGAACAGCTGCGAAGGCTGCGCGGCATCGATGGCGCTGCGTGTGAGGCAATATCGAGAATTGTCGAGGACGAGCAGCAACATCACGACCAGTCGGCCCTGCACCTGGATGCCGGCAAGTTTTGGTCAAGGGTGCTATCACCGATTGTTTCAGCATCCACAGAGGCCGTGATCTGGATTGGGATGCGTTTTTAGCCTCAAATTTTTGGTGCTCACCTGGTGCGTCCTGCTCTTGGGTCCCGTGGTAGCGCCGAGTAGCGCAGGAAGCCGGCGGGGAAAGGCGCGTTTGTTTGAGGCCATGGATGGCCGAGTTCGCGCCGGCCGTCGGATTCCGAGCAACGCAGGGAACGGCAGCGAAGCTGACGCGCGGACTTCGGGTGCCTTTTCTTTTGGTTACTTTTCTTTCGGGCAAGCAAAGAAAAGTGACTCGCTGGCCCGAAGGGACAGTGAAAGCTCTTGATCCAAGAAGATGGACAGCAAGAGTAGGATCCCCGCCTGCGCGGTCATGACGCGAAAAGCGAAAGCTGGTCGCTTCAACGAACGAGGCCCGCAGATCGCGGGCCTCGTCGTTTCCATCTGAATCAATCGCTCACCGATAACCAAACCTCGGCGGATCCGGCACGAACCCCGCCGGGAACGGGTCCGGCTCGCGATAGCGCGGGCCACGCGGCGACGGAATGATGCCCAGGGCGACCAGGTTGCGCTGGCTGTCGTAGCGCAGGCTCAACACCTGTGCCGGACTGGAGCTGGCGCGTTCAAAGGTCACCTGACGGGCACGGTCATACTCGCGCTGGCCATGGCCGGTGCCGATCGGTGCGCCGACGCTCGGGGCGCGGGCGTAGCCATCGCTGCGATCCGCCGAACCGATCTGACGCTTCTCCATGCCGGCGGACGGCGCGGCCTGTTCGGCTTCCGCCTTGCCGCGATAACGGTTGTCGCCGTAGCCGCTGTCATCGCGCTCGTTGCGCTGGGCGATCTCGTCATCATCCCGGCCGAGCCAGCCAAACGGACGCCTGGTCTGGCGCTCGCGGAACACGGCGACGCCGATCACGCCGACGTTGCCCGGGCGGCCGGTGCGTGCGGCATAGCTGTCGCCCAGCGAGGTGAACTCGAAGGCGGCGACTTCGCTCATGCTCTTGCGCCAGCCGTCGATGTCCTGCGTCTGCCACGGCGACAGCACGTAGCCGCCCTGGTCCG
Source organism: Rhodanobacteraceae bacterium (assembly GCA_024233975.1). Lineage (GTDB taxonomy): Bacteria > Pseudomonadota > Gammaproteobacteria > Xanthomonadales > Xanthomonadaceae > JACKOX01. The sequence goes on along the minus strand of JACKOX010000001.1, from coordinate 32,943 downwards.
GGCTGGCAGTCTGGCCGCTCAGCACGTTGACGCCGTCCACCGACACCACGGCCAGCAGGCGTTCGCCGGTGAGATTGCGCAGGCGGATGCTGTAGCGATGGCCGGGCGTGCCGGGCACGAAGGCCTGCTCGCCGTCCCAGTAAACCGGCAGCACGCGGCCGGTGTCGCGGTCCACGGCATTCAGGTCGACCAGCGCGCGGGTGCGGGCGGACAGTGGGGCGCTGAGCAGCAGGGCGCTGAGAACAACGATCATCAGGGTAGTGAACTTGCGCATGGCTTTCTCCTTACGCGTTGGCGATGCAACCCTTTCAACGTCATCCAACGCTGGTCGGGGTTAGTGCCGTCGCTGCGCCGGGATCGCCGTCGGCGTTCGTTCAGGTTCGGAATGCCGGTAAATCCGGTTATTTCGGCGAAATGGTGGCCATCGCGTAAACTGCGCGCCTTCCTGAAAACAACGACAAAGCCCGCGACGGGCCATCCCGTATGAGCCAGCCCTCATGAGCAAGACCATCCGCCATCTCACCGGCATCACCACTTCCGGCACGCCACATATCGGCAACTACGTCGGCGCCATCCGCCCGGCGATTGCCGCCAGTCGCGATGCCGGCAGCGAGTCCTTCTATTTCCTCGCCGACTACCACGCGTTGATCAAGGCGCAGGATCCGGTGCGGATTCAACGCTCAACACTCGAAATTGCCGCGACGTGGCTGGCCTGCGGCCTTGATCCGGATCGCGTCACCTTCTACCGGCAGTCGGACATCGTCGAAATCCCGGAGCTGACCTGGCTGCTGACCTGTGTCACCGGCAAGGGCCTGCTCAACCGCGCGCATGCGTACAAGGCGGCGGTGGACGTGAACACCGAGGCTGGCGAGGACGCGGATGCGGGTATCAACGCGGGCCTGTACATGTATCCGGTGCTGATGGCGGCGGACATCCTGATGTTCCGCGCGCACAAGGTGCCGGTGGGGCGCGACCAGGTGCAGCACATCGAAATCGCCCGCGACATCGCGGCGCGCTTCAACCACGTCTATGGCGGCAGCTTCCGAGCGATCACCGGGCGCGACGAGGACCCGCTGGTGCTGCCGGATGCCGTGATAGACGACAACGTCGCCACGTTGCCCGGTCTCGATGGCCGCAAGATGTCGAAGAGCTACGACAACGTGATTCCGCTGTTCGCCTCGGCGAAGGATCTGAAGAAACTGATCGCCGGCATCGTCACCGATTCGCGCGAGCCCGGTGAGGCCAAGGAGACCGAAGGCAGCAACGTGTTCCAACTCTACCAGGCCTTCGCCAGCACCGAGGAAACCGCGGCCATGCGCCAGGCCTTTGCCGACGGCATTGGCTGGGGCGATGCCAAGCAGAAGTTGTTCGAGCGCATCGACGCCGAGCTGTCGGAGGCACGCGAGCGCTACAACGAACTGATGGCGCGGCCCGGTGACATCGAGGACGCGCTTCGCGCCGGCGCGGTCAAGGCAAGGAAACTGAGCGCGCCACTGATCGCCGAGCTGCGCCAGTCGGTGGGCCTGCGTGATCTTCGCCAGGCGCCGACCGAGGCGGGCAAGGCAAAGGGTGGCAAGGCCGCCATGCCGGTGTTCAAGCAGTACCGAGAGGATGACGGTCGCTTCTACTTCAAGCTGGCCGATGCCGACGGTCGCCTGCTGCTGCAGAGTCGCGGCTTCGAATCGCCGCGCGAGGCCGGACAGATGATCGCGCGGCTCAAGCAGGAAGGCGCTCTGGCGCTGCGTGATGGCGAAGGTCATGCGCTGAAGCTCGGGGAAGATGCCGTTGGTCGGCTGCCGGATGAAGCGCTGACGATCGAGGATGTGGTGGCCGCGCTGGCGACCATGGCCGCGGAAGGCTGACATGGCCGAGTCATGGCCGTTCCTCGCCCTGATCCTGTTCCTGCCCTGCTTCCTGGTGCTGGGCGGCATCTATCTGTGGGTCGCGCGCCGTCGGCGCCGGTGGCTCGGTGTCGACCTGCTGGTGCTGCTGCTCGCAACGGCATTCAGCATGGTCGCGATGCACTGGGGCTTTGCCTCGGCGGATCGGCACCACGGCAACATGTGGCCGCAGGTCTTCGCCACGTTGCTGGCCTATGGCGCGTTCATCGCCGTGATGGCCGTCGCCCTGCCGCTACGCCTGAGATCAACCGCCCGAACCGGCTGAGCGGGTTGTCGCTCAGCGTATCGAAACCCGATTGCGCAGGCCGTTGATCGCTTCGTCGGTGATGGCCGGCGAGCACGTCGGTACCCGCACCATCAAGGTCAGCACCACTTCGGCGTTGTGATCGGCGCTGCTGCCCAGATACTGCGCCACGGCCAATGGCCCGATGGGCGGAAAGCCTTGCGCGGACAGCCATTCGAGGTCCGATTCACCGACGATGTCTGCCCGGCTCAGGTTCTGGCAGGAGCGCGGCCGAACATGGAAGGCCTGCCCATCCAGTGCTTCCAATGGCAGCTGCTCGTAGTTCGATGCCCCGCTTCCGTCCGCCACGGTTTCGGCATGCACCATCACCGCCGCGTTCGGGCCAATCAGGGCGGCCCGGGAAATGTCGAAAGGGTGTCCGTTGAAGTGATCGCGGCGATTGTCGACGGCGGTCACCTGGAAGTCCCGAGGCAGCACGACCCGATAGCGGAGCGAGTGGCGCGTGCGGATCGCATGATCGCTGGCGGCGAGTTGGGCAGGGCTGGCATCGCCTTGTCGATGATCAATCAGCCGCTGGCATGCGGTGATGGACAGCAGCATCGCCATGACCATCAGACAGGCGGCCGGATGCCGGGAGCTTGGCTTTGTGTTCCGTGATGGTCGGGTGCGGACAGGCATCGCCAACTTGGATGCCCGTCCGGCCGCAAAGGTTGAAACGGTCAGTCCCAGCGGGTGGGTGCGGGGCCGCGCTCCGGGTTCTTCATCTTCACCACGCAGAAGCGCTGTCCGCTGGGCGCTTCCATCACCCACCAGCGTTTCACGAAGGCGACCCGCTTCGCGCCCAGCTTCTCAAGACGCTCGACTTCCGCGTCGATGTCATCGGTTTCGATGTCCAGATGGACGCGTGATTCGTGGCTGACCCGCTGCACCTCGATGTGCATGCCGTGCGCCGAGCCATCCAGTTCGGCATAGACCGAGCTGCCTTCCTCGTAGCGGTCGGTTTCCGGCATGCCCAGCGCCTGGCTCCAGAAGTTGGCGCTGGCGTCGAGGTCGTCGGTCCGGCAATCGATGATGAAGCCGGCGAGGCGACTGTGGTGGGCCATGTCAGTTTGCTCTTTGCAGGTCGTCGAGCAGGGCTCGCAGGAAGCGCGCCGCTTCGCCACCGGTCGCTGCGCGATGATCGAAAGTGATCGAGATCGGCATGATCCGGTGGGTTTCAAGGCCGCCCATCACGGGGACGACTTCGTGGAACAGGCGACCGGCGCCGACGATGGCCACGCAGGGCGGCACCACGACCGGCGTTGCGTACTTGCCGGCGAACACGCCGAAGTTGCTCAGCATGATGGTGTAGTCGCGGAGTTCCTCCGGCGGAATGCTGCGGGTCTTCAGGCGGTCGCGGATGCTGGTGATGCCCTGGCGGATCTGCTGGGGACTCAGGCGTTCGCAGTTGCGCAGCGCCGGCACGAACAGGCCGTCCGGCGTGTCCACGGCAATGCCGACGTCGACGCGCGAGTGGCGGCGCAGCGTGCCTTCCTTGGCATTGAGCCAGGAGTTCAGCGCGGGAACGGTTTGCGAAGCGACCACCAGCGCACGGATCAGGCGACCGGTGATGTCCTCGCCCGGCGACCAGGCGTGGATGTCGGCGTCGTCCATCAGTGTTGTCGGCACCACTTCGGCGTGCGCGGCGCTCATCGTGCGCACCATGTTGCGACGCACGCCGCGAATGGGTTCGTCGATGTCCATCGCCGCATCACTGTCGATACGTGCCGGCGAAGGCCTTGCCGCGGCCGCGGGTTTCGGCGCTGGTGCGGGCATTGCTCGTGCTGCCGGCGCCGGTGCTGGCGAATGACCAAGAGCGGCATCGCCGCGCTCGGCGGATTCGCGAACGTCTTTCAGCGTGATCACGCCGTCCTTGCCGGAACCGGCGACGCGGGCAAGGTCAATCTTCAGCTTCTTCGCCAGCGCGCGCACCGCCGGTACGGCCTTCACGCCGCCGGCGCTGCTGACCTGCTCCACGTGCACGCGGTTGCTCGACTCCATGGCGCCCACCACGGTGCCGGCGTCTCCGTCTTCGTCAGGTGCTTCCTCGTCGTGGACGATGGCGCCACCCTCCTGCGAGGCCACCACGCGATCATCCGGCGCCGGATCCTGCGTGCCCACGCCGTGTCCGCCGCCGTGGCCATGGCCATGACCGGTGTCGCTGGCCTCGGCGCGCTGCACGGCATTCGGATCCAGTTCGAATTCGGCCAGCGCCGCGCCGGTGTTGATGACGTCGCCCGGACCACCGTGCAGCTTTGTCACCTTGCCGGTGTAGGGCGAAGGCACATCGACCACCGCCTTGGCGGTTTCCATCGACACCAGCGGGCCGTCGAGTTCGACCGAATCGCCTACCTTCACGTGCCACTCGACGATTTCGGCATCGGGCAGGCCTTCGCCCAGATCGGGCAGCAGGAATGTCTTGTTGCTCATCTCAGCTCACCTCGAGCGTGTGCTTGGCCGCCTCGACGATGCGGGCGACGCTGGGCAGGTATTTCATCTCCAGACGGAACAGCGGGATCGGCGTGTCGTAGCCGGTGACGCGCTGTACCGGCGCGACCAGATCAAACATGGCGTGTTCGGCCAGGCGCGCGGCGATCTCCGCGCCGAATCCGTTGGTATACGGTGCTTCATGCACGATCACGCAGCGTCCGGTCTTTTTCACCGACTCGTGGATGGTGTCGAAGTCCAGTGGTTTCAGCGTGGCAACGTCAATCACCTCGGCGGAGATGCCTTCCTTTGCGAGGGCATCCGCAGCCTCCAGGGTTTCCTTGACCTGCGAGCCCCAGGTCACCAGCGTCACGTCGTCGCCATCGCGCAGCACGAAGCACATGTCCAGCGGCAGCGCTTCGCCATCGTCCGGAACCTCTTCCTTGTACTGGCGATAGATGCGCTTGGGCTCCATGAAGATCACCGGATCCGGATCGCGAATCGCAGCAAGCAGCAGGCCGTAGGCGCGTGCCGGCGAGGAGGGCAGCACCACGCGCAGGCCCGGGATGTTGGTGAATATCGCTTCGTTGGCCTCGCTGTGATGCTCGGGCGCGCGGATGCCGCCACCCCAGGGCACGCGCAGCACCATTGGGCAGCTGAGCCGTCCGCGCGTCCGGTGCCGGAACCGCGCGGCGTGGCAGACGATCTGGTCGACCATCGGATAGACGAAGCCGTCGAACTGCACCTCGGCCACCGGGCGCATGCCCTGCGAGGCGAGACCAACCGTCAAACCAGCAATCGTGGTTTCGTCCAGCGGCGTATCCAGTACGCGCTCCGGGCCGAACTGCTTCTGCAGGCCGTCGGTGGCGCGGAACACGCCGCCGTTGACGCCGACATCCTCGCCCAGCACCAGCACGCTCTCGTCACGGCGCAGCTCGTGCGCCATGGCCTGCGTCAGGGCTTCGATCAGGGTGATCGTATTGGAATCGTTGGCGGCCATTACTTCGCCTCCCGCGCCAGCGCGGCGGCGCGCTGCTGCTCAAGATCGGCAGGGAGTTCGGCGTAGAGATAGTCGAACATCGACTCCACCGGCTGCGGCTTGCTTTCCAGGTAGGCGTTGACCTCGGCGTCGACGCGGGTCGCGCATTCGACCAGCCAGGCCTTCTCGGTGGCTTCGTCCCAGTGGCCGTTGTCGGACAGGTATTGGCGCAGTCGGATGAATGGCTCGCGCTCCCAGGCGTCCTTCACCTGCTCGTCCGGACGATAGCGGCGTGCATCGTCTGCGGTGGTGTGGTCGGACAGGCGATAGGTCATGAACTCGATGCAGCTCGCACCTTCGCCGTTGCGCGCTCGCTCGGTGGCGCGGCGCATGCCTTCGAGCACCGCGATCATGTCGTTGCCGTCGACCTGCAGGCAGTACAGTCCGCCGGCAATGCCCTTCTGTGCCAGCGTCTGCGCACCCGTCTGCGCGTGGCGCGGCACCGAGATCGCCCAGCCGTTGTTCACGATGCACTGGATGAACGGCAGCGTGTAGGCGCCAGCGGAGTTGATCGCGGCGTAGGTGTCGGTCTTCGACGAACCACCGTCGCCGCAGCAGGTCACCGCGATGCGCTTCTGCCCGCGCAGCTTGAACGACAGCGCGGCACCGGCGGCGTACAGGCATTGCGTGGCGATCGGCACGCACCATGGGTAGTCGTTCTTCGGGATCTCGAAATCGTTGCCGCGCTCGTCGCCGCCCCAGTACATCAGCACTTCACGCGGATGCACGCCGCGGTGGAATTGCGCGCCGTATTCGCGGTAGCTCGGCGCGAACACGTCCTCGGGCTTCATCGAGGCGCCGATGCCGACGTGGGTGGCCTCGTGGCCCAGGCAGCTGGCGTAGGTGCCGAGCTTGCCGGTGCGCTGCAGCTTGACCGCCTTTTCGTCGAACACGCGCAGGAACAGCATTTCCTTGAACAGCGCGACCAGGCGCTTCGGTTCGGCGGCTTCTGCGGGTGGTTCGGCGGCGAGCGTGCCATCAGGTTTCAGGTATTGCAGGTATTCGATGTCGAACGTGGCGACGGTACTCATGCGCGTTCTTCCATGCGGCGATTGCATTGGGCGCGGCAGGTCGATGCGTCGACCTGGGATGCCCGGAGCGAGAACGGCTTGATAACAAGCGCCCCGGGCAATGGCAAGCTGCGCTGCCGCGTGACATTCGGCATCCGTCGACCCGGTGCGTACACTTGGCCACCCGGGCGGCGACTGCCGCGATCTCCATACGCCACCGAAGGTTCTTCATGGCCAGTGACGAAAACCGCCGCGCCCTCGAGCAGGGCATCACCGTCGATCTGCAGCGCGAGAGCAGCTACGGCGGCTACCTCGGCCTCGACCAGCTGCTGAGCGCGCAGCATCCGCACGGCGACCCACCGCACCACGATGAAATGCTGTTCATCATCCAGCATCAGGTTTCCGAGCTTTGGCTGAAACTGATCATTCACGAACTGAAGGCCGCGCTGCAGCATCTGCGCAACGATGACCTGGATCCCTGCCTGAAGATTCTGGCGCGGGTGAAGCAGGTTCAGCGCCAGCTGTTCGAGCAATGGGCGGTGCTGGAGACGCTCACGCCGTCGGAATACGTCCAGTTCCGCCACGTGCTGGGCAATGCCTCGGGTTTCCAGTCGCTGCAGTACCGGATGGTGGAGTTCCTGCTGGGCAACAAGAACGCCGACATGATCGCGCTGTTTGCCCATGCGCCCGAGCAGCAGGCGGCGCTGCGCGAGGCGCTGGAATCGCCATCGCTGTATGACGAGTTCCTGCGCTACCTCGCCCGCCACGGTCATGCCGTGCCGGTGGAGTGCGTGGATCGCGACTTTTCCGAGCCGCACCGGCGCAACCCGGCGCTGATTCCCGTGTTCAAGCGCATCTACGAAGACACCGAGTCCAACTGGTCGGCCTATCACCTCTGCGAGCAGCTGGTCGACGTGGAGGAAAGTTTCCAGCTCTGGCGCTTCCGCCACATGAAAACCGTCGAGCGCATCATCGGCTACAAGCGCGGCACCGGCGGTTCCAGCGGCGTGGGTTTCCTGAAGCAGGCGCTGGAGCTGACCTTCTTCCCGGAACTGTTCGATGTACGTAGTGTGCTGGAAGCCTGATTTCGGGACGTTAATGCTGCGCTGCAGCATCAGTCTGGTTTGACTCGCTATCCGGCAGCGGGTACACCTTTGCGGCCTTTGACGGCGGTTTTCACCCGGTTTCCGTGTGATTCCGCGGAAGAATGCAGCGCGGCCCCGGTGTCGGGGCCGTTTCATGTGCGGAGACCCGCGTGTCCCGCCATCGACGATCCGATTGACCCTGGGGGAGATTCTCCGCAATGAGCAACACCGTCGCCGCTAACGGCTCCAACGACCTGCCCGAGTTCAAGACCGTACTCGGTCATCCGCGTCCTCTGTGGATGCTTTTCATGACCGAGTTCTGGGAGCGTTTTGCCTTCTATGGCATGCGCTGGGCTCTCACCCTGTACATCGTTGCCCAGTTCTATGACGGTAGCGGCGAGGGCGAAGCTCCTGCCAATGCGCTTTACGGCGCCTATCTCGCGCTGGTCTATGCCGCGGCCATCTTCGGCGGCTACGTTGCCGACAAGCTGATTGGATACCAGCGAGCCATCCTGCTTGGCGCCTTGATCATGGCGATCGGGCTGTTCATGGTCGCGCTGCCGGACCATAGCCTGTTCAAGCTGGGACTGGCCGTCACCATCGTCGGCAACGGCCTGTTCAAGCCGATCATCTCGACCATGGTCGGCAAGCTTTACGCAACGGGCGATGATCGACGGGATTCCGGCTTCACCATCTTCTACATGGGCATCAACGCCGGTGCGTTCATCGCGCCGATCCTGACCGGCATCTTCGCCGAGAACATCTTCGGCTCCGCTGAAATGCCGGCCTACAAGGCGGTGTTCATCGCCGCGGCCATCGGCATGGTCATCAGCCTGATCTGGTTCTGGTTTGGCCGTCACCAGCTCAAGGGCATTGGCGCACCGCCGGCCGACGCGCCGGGCCTGGGTCGCGTGTTCATGGTGGCGGCAGGTGCACTCGCCGCTATTCCGCTCGTCTACTTCCTGCTGACCATCGATGCCACCACGTTGCAGTGGATTCTGATGGCGCTGTTCATCGTGCCTGCGGTGCTGCTGTTGGCAGAGGGTGTTCGTGAAGGCAGCGTGGCGCGCGACATGGTCATCGCGATGCTGATCATCTTCGGCTTCAACGTTCTTTTCTGGATGTTCTTCGAGCAGGCCGGGTCGAGCTTCAACTTCCTTGCCGACAAGATCGTCAATCGCGAATTCGGTGACTGGACGTTCCCGGTGGGCTGGTTCCAGTCGGTCAACTCCATCGCCATCATTGCGTTGGCGCCGGTACTGGCGTGGTTGTGGGTGCGGATGGGCAAGCGCAATCCGTCGATCCCACGCAAGTTCGGTCTCGGCCTGATCTTCAACGGGCTCGCGTTCCTGCTGCTGGTGTTTGCGCTCAGCAAGCTGGTTGACCCTCAGACGATGAAGATCCCGTTCTGGACGCTGTTCATGGTCTACGTGATCCAGTCCGTGGGTGAGCTGTGCCTGTCACCAATTGGCCTGTCGATGACCACCAAGCTGGCGCCGTCGCGCCTTGGCGGCCTGGCCATGGGCTGCTGGTTCCTGTCGATTTCCATCGGCAACAACCTGTCCGGTCTGTTCGCGGCCAGCGTCAGTGGTGAGGCCGGCATGACGGTTGCTTCGGCGCAGGCCGGCTACAACTTCGGCTTCTATGCGCTGGTTGGTGCCGGCGTGGTGCTATTCCTTGCCGCGCCGCTGGTCCAGCGCCTGATGCACGGCGTGAAGTAAGGCCGGAACGACAGATTCCGGCAGGCTGCGGCCTGTCGGGGTTTCCGCAAGGCAATGCAAGCGAGGTGATGTCATGAGTAGCAGCAAGCCACCGGTCTGGTTCTGGATCGTCAGCGTCGTCGCGCTGCTGTGGAACATGCTTGGGGTGATGGCCTTCGTTGGCCAGATGATGATGACGCCCGACATGCTGGCGCAGCTGCCGGAAGCCCAGCGTGTTCAGATTGAAGCGCGACCAATGTGGGCGACCATTGCGTTCGGCATTGCGGTGTTCGGTGGTGCCATCGGTTGTGCGTTGCTGCTGATCCGTAGCCGACTGGCGAAGGGTGCGCTGCTGGCGTCAGCGCTGGCGGTGTTCATGCAGATGGGACAGGCCGCGTCGGCAGGCAACTTCGCGGATGCCGGTCCCGGCGGCATGGCGATGGCGGCGATGATCATCGGTGTCGCGGCCTTGCTTGTGTGGTTGGCGGCAGCCGCCACGCGCAAGGGCTGGCTGCGCTAGCCAAAGCAAGTGTCTGTAGAAACGCAAACGGGCGGCTCATGGCCGCCCGTTTGCGTTTCCGGTCACCCGGAAGGTCTGGCGAGTTGCCGTCAGGACCGGTTGCCGCGCGTGGCGCGTTCCAGTTCCGCCACACGGCCCAGCAGTGAGTCCAGCGCCAGCCGCTCGTCGGCGCTGAGTCCGTCCAGCAGGCGCTGTTCATAGGCCAGCGCCAGTGGGGCGACTTCGTCGTGGATGGCTTGTCCGGCAGGCGTGAGGCGCAACACCGCGCGGCGGCGGTCGTCGCTATGCGTTTCGCGCGTCACCCGACCCGATTCCGTCAGCGATGCCACCGCGCGGCTGATGGCGACCTTGTCCATGGCGGTGCGCTCGGCGGCTTCTCCGGCGGAAATACCCGGGTGCTGCGCCAGCACGGCGATCATCCGCCATTCGGTGACGCTCAGCGAATGGCGCGTCTGGTACAGGTTGGCGATGTCCTGACTGATGCGGTTGGACAGCACCGACAGCTGATAGGGGAGGAATCGTTCGAGGTCTAGCGTCGTGGACATGGGTGGCGTCACATGAATGGACGGGTCGGGGTCGCTTGCGGCTAATGGTTTCATATGAAACTATATGCTCTTCCACTTCGGCGCAAGTCGCCGCGTCTGGTCGGGAATCACTGTTCCGGCCGAGAACCAGCTTTCCCGGGAGGCCCGCATGAATACGCAGTCTGCTACCGCCAACGTTGGCATGGACGTCAGCACCTTCGAGAACCCGATGGGCATCGACGGCTTCGAGTTCGTCGAATATGCCGCGCCGGAAGGCCAGGCCGGCCACCTGCATGATTACTTCAAGCGCCTCGGTTTCGTCCAGGTCGCACGTCACAAGACGCGACCGATCAGCACCTATCGCCAGGGCGACTGCACCTTCCTGATCAACGAGGATCCGGACTCATTTGCCGCGCGTTTCGCGGCAGAACACGGTCCGTCTGCCTGCGGTTTCGCGATCCGCGTCAACAAGCTGGCCGAGTGGGCGCGGGTGCAGGCACTGAAGAACGGCGCGGAATCCTTCGACGCCGCCGACGAGCTGACCAAGGCGGTGGCAGCGCCGGTGATCAAGGGTATCGGCGGCTGCATGCTCTACATCGTCGATCGCTACGATGACGAAGGCACCATCCACGATCCGGACTACGAATACCTGCCGGGCGTGGACCTGATGCCGAAGGGCTTTGGCCTCACCTTCATCGACCACCTGACCCACAACCTCTACCACGGCAACATGGGCAAGTGGGCGGACTACTACGAGCGCCTGTTCAACTTCCGCGAGATCCGCTACTTCGACATCAAGGGCGCCAAGACCGGCCTGCTGTCCAAGGCGATGACCGCGCCGGACGGCATGGTGCGCATCCCGCTCAACGAGTCCAGCGATCCGAAGTCGCAGATCAACGAATACCTCGACACCTACAAGGGCGAGGGCATCCAGCACATCGCCTGTTTCACCGACAACATCTACGACACCGTGGAAGCCATGCGCGCGCAGGGTATCGAGTTCCTTGATACGCCGGACACTTACTTCGACGTGGTCGACCAGCGCATCCCGGACCATGGCGAGGATGTTGCACGCCTGCGCGCCAACAAGATCCTGATCGACGCCGACCCGGAGACCAAGCAGCGCAAGCTGCTGCAGATCTTCACCCAGAACGCACTGGGGCCGATCTTCTTCGAGATCATCCAGCGCAAGGGCAATGAAGGTTTTGGCGAGGGCAACTTCCAGGCGCTGTTCGAGAGCATCGAGCGCGACCAGATGAAGCGCGGCGTGCTCTGAGCGGAGACCAGCCATGAGCGAACTCCGCTACATGACCGGTTTCGGCAACGAATGCGCGACCGAAGCCGTTCCCGGCACCTTGCCGGAAGGCCGCAATTCGCCGCAGCGCGTCGCGCACGGCCTCTATGCCGAGCAGATGAGCGGCACGGCCTTCACCGCGCCACGCGGTGAGAATCGTCGCAGCTGGCTGTACCGGATCCGCCCGGGCGCCATGCACGGCAGCTTCGAGTCGTATTCGCAGCCACGCTTCCATAACGATTTCGGCAATGGTCCGGTGACGCCGGACCAGCTGCGCTGGAATCCGCTGCCGATACCCGAGCGGCCAGCCGACTTCGTCGATGGCCTGCTCACCATGGCCGGAAGCGGGTCGGCAGCCGGGCAGCATGGCGTTGGCATTCACCTGTATGCCGCCAATCGCGACATGCAGGGCCGATGGTTCTACGACGCCGACGGCGAGCTGCTGATCGTCCCGCAGCAGGGCCGCCTGCGCATCGCCACCGAGATGGGTGTGATCGAGGTCGAGCCGCAGCAGATCGCGGTGATTCCGCGCGGCATCCGTTTTGCGGTGACGTTGCCGGATGGTGAGGCGCGCGGCTACGTCTGCGAGAACTTCGGTGCGCTGCTGAAACTGCCGGACCTGGGCCCGATTGGCAGCAACGGCCTGGCCAATCCGCGCGACTTCGAAACGCCGGTCGCGGCCTATGAACAGGCTGAAGGCAGTTTCGAGTTGATCGCCAAGTTCCAGGGGCATCTCTGGCGCGCGCCCATCGGGCATTCGCCGCTGGACGTGGTCGGCTGGCACGGCAACTACGCGCCGTATCGCTACGACCTGCGTCGCTTCAACACCATCGGTTCGATCAGCTACGACCACCCGGATCCGTCGATCTTCCTGGTGCTGCATTCGGCCAGCGACACGCCGGGTACCAGCAACCTCGATTTCGTGATCTTCCCGCCGCGCATCCTGGCGATGCAGGACACGTTCCGGCCGCCCTGGTTCCACCGCAACATCGCCAGCGAATTCATGGGCCTGATCCACGGCGCATACGACGCCAAGGCCGATGGATTCGTGCCCGGCGGCAGCTCGCTGCACAACAGCTTCACCGGCCACGGCCCGGATGCGGCGACCTTCGAGAAGGCGTCGAGCGCCGACCTGTCCAAGCCGGACGTGATCACCGATACCATGGCCTTCATGTTCGAGACCCGTGCGGTGCTGCGCCCGACCCAGCAGGCGCTGGATGCCGTGCATCGCCAGCGCGACTACCAGCAGTGCTGGCAGGGGCTGAAGGCGAATTTCGCGCCACCTTCGAACTGAACCGACATCGCCGCGCGGGATTGCGTGGCACCGAATCGACGACCTGGAGTTTTCGATGAAGCTTGCTTCCCTCAAACATTCCGACCAGCCGGGTGGCCGCGACGGCACCCTGATCGTGGTCAGTCGCGACCTCAGTCGCGCGGTCAAGGCGACCGGCATTGCCGACACCCTGCAGCGCGCACTGGAGGACTGGTCGAACGTCGCGCCGCGCCTGAATGCGCTGTACCAGCAGCTGCAGGATGGCAGCGCGAAAGACAGCTTCGAACTCAACGTGGACACGCTGGCCGCTCCGCTGCCGCGTGCCTACGAGTTCGTCGATGGTTCGGCTTACCTGCCGCATGTCGAACGCGTGCGTCGCGCCCGTGGCGCCGAAGTGCCGGAAACCTTCTACACTGATCCGCTGATGTACCAGGCGACCAGTGCCGGCTTCCTCGGCCCGCGCGATCCGGTGGTCGTGCCCAGCGAGGATTATGGCATCGACCTGGAAGCCGAAGTCATCATCGTCACCGACGACGTGCCGATGGCGGTAACGCCGGCGGATGCGTCGGGCCACATCCAGCTGATCGGTCTGGTCAACGACGTCAGCCTGCGTGGCCTGATTCCGGGCGAGCTCGCGAAGGGCTTCGGCTTCCTGCAGTCCAAGCCGCGTTCGGCACTGAGCCCGGTGTTCGTCACGCCGGACGAGCTGGGTGACGCCTGGCGCGACAGCAAGCTGCACCGGCCGATGCTTACCCACTACAACGGTGAATGGTTCGGTGCGCCGGAAGCCGGCGTGGACATGCAGTTCAACTTCGCGCAGCTGGTCGCTCATGCGGCGAAGACGCGTCCGTTGTCGGCCGGCACGCTGGTCGGTTCCGGCACCGTGGCCAACGAGGACACCTCGCTGGGCGCCTCCTGCTTTGCCGAGCAGCGCACCGTTGAAACCCTGCGTGACGGCAAGCCGAGCACGCCGTTCATGAAGCATGGCGATCGCGTGCGCATCGAAATGCTGGACGCCGACGGCCACAGCATCTTCGGCGCCATCGACCAGCAGATCGAAGTCACCGGCAAGGCGGCCTGATCGCCTTCGGTATGGCTTTCTGCGCGGCCCAGTAGTGCGGGCCGTCGCCAGCTGCTAGTCTGGCTGCCGTGGCCGCAACGGTCGCGGCAGCTGGTCGCCTGGGCTTGGCCTGATCGGATTGGCTAGGTCTGGCTCGGGTGGCATCAACCTGGGACAGGGGAGGCAGCCCATGAGCAGTGCCGGCATCACGCTCTACAGCTACTGGCGGTCCAGCGCCGCCTACCGCGCGCGCATCGCGCTCAACCTCAAGGAACTCGACTATGAGATCCGCGGGGTGCATCTGGTCCGCGACGGCGGTGAACAGCACAGCGACGACTTCCATGCCCTGAATCCACAGGAACTGGTACCCGTGCTGGTGGATGGGCAACGCATCATCCGGCAGTCGCTGGCGATCATCGAATACCTAGACGAGACACGTCCCGAGCAGCCGCTGTTGCCGGCCAACGCACGGGATCGTGCGCGCGTGCGCTCGCTGGCCCTGTTGGTCGCCTGCGACATCCATCCACTGAACAACCTGCGCGTGCTGCAGTACCTCGAAGGCCAGGCGGGGCTGGACAAGGAGCAGCGGGATGCCTGGGTTCGGCACTGGATCGAAAGCGGTTTCGCCGCGTTCGAGTCGATGCTGCGCGACTCCAGCTCCACCGGCGAATACTGCGAGGGTGAAATGCCCGGCATGGCGGATATCTGCCTGGTTCCGCAGGTCTTCAACGCCGAACGTTTCGACGTGGATATGACGCCATACCCGGAGATTCGCCGCATCACCGAGGCCTGCCGTGAGCTGGAAGCGTTCCGGCGCGCTGCACCCGAGAACCAGCCGGATGCGCCCGACGCTGCGGGATGACCTGAAGCGGTCAGCATGAAAGCAGAACGGGCGGCCACTGGCCGCCCGTTCGCGTTTACGAGGTATGGAGCCGGACCTCAGCCGAAGCTGCTTTCCTCGCCAAAGGTATCCGCGTACGGATCGTGCTCGCCCGAGGCGCCCTCGGACAGGCGGATCTTGAGCGCCAGGCCGTCGCGGGAGTCGGCCTTGCGCAGTGCCTCTTCCAGATCGATCTTGCCTTCCTTGTACAGTTTGAACAGGCACTGGTCGAAAGTCTGCATGCCATCCTGCAGCGACTTGTCCATCGCTTCCTTGATCTCGTGGACCTCGCCACGGCGGATCAGGTCGCGGATCAGCGGCGTGTTGATCAGGATTTCCGCTGCCGGCAGGCGTTTGCCGTCGGCGCCGACAACCAGTCGCTGGCTGATCACCGCTTTCAGGTTCAGGGCAAGGTTCAGCAGGATGTTCTTGTGCGCGGATTCCGGGAAGAAGTTGAGGATGCGCTCCAGCGTCTGGTCAGCGTTGTTGGAGTGCAGCGTGGCCAGGCACAGGTGGCCGGTTTCGGCGAAGGAAATCGCCGCTTCCATGGTCGTGGTGTCCAGGATCTCGCCGATCAGGATCACGTCCGGTGCCTCACGCATGGCGTTCTTCAGTGCGTTGTGGAAGGCGTGGGTATCCAGGCCGACCTCGCGCTGGTTGACGATCGACTTCTTGTGCTTGTGCAGGAACTCGATCGGGTCCTCGATGGTGAGGATGTGGCCGGAGGTGCTGCTGTTGCGGTGGTCGATCATGGCAGCCAGCGACGTCGACTTGCCGGAACCGGTGGAGCCGACCACCAGCACCAGGCCGCGCGGCTCCATGATGATTTCCTTCAGGATCTGCGGCAGCTTGAGCTGCTCGATCGACGGGATCTCGCTCTTGATGGCGCGGATCACCATGCCGACTTCGCCGCGCTGCTTGAACACGTTGATACGGAAGCGGCCAGCGTCCTTCACGGCGATGGCCATGTTCAGTTCAAGGTCGCGCTCGAATACAGGCACCTGACCCTCGTCCATCAACGAGTAGGCGATCTTCTTCACCATGCCGGCCGGCAGGCCGGTGCTGCCGAGCGGGTACAGCTTTCCCTCGACCTTGATGTAGACCGGTGCGCCGGTGGTCAGGAACATGTCCGACGCGTTTTTTTCCGTCATCAGCTTGAGGAAATAGCCGATATCCATTACCAAGCCCCCTCGATAAGCAATGTACGGCGAAGCGGGTTGTTCCGGTTCTCGATAACCTTCGGAGCTGGCGAAAGCCGTTGCATGCTTGGCAATGGCTGCCGACAATGAACCCCGCCGGTGGACCGGTAGAACACGATTCGCGCTGGATGGCCCATGTTATGACACTAACCGACACAAAAATCTACGTTATCGCCCTTATTTGTGGGCTGCTAAGCGCTTGTGCCAGCGCGCCACCGCCCCGCATGGGTCTCGACCGCGCACAGGATGCCATTGCCCAGGCGAATCGCGTGGGCGCCAGCGACTATGCGCCCGTGGAATTCGATGCGGCCGTGGGGCAGATGCGCGAAGCCGAAGCCCTCTACGTCAAGCGTGATACCAAGAATGCGGACGCCGCGGCCGAGCAGGCCGAGGTCAACGCGGACCTGGCCGTTGCCAAGTCACGGGCTGCGGTGGCGCGGGCGACGGTCCAGCAGAAAACCGATGAAAACGCCCGCCTGCGCCGCGAGTTGCTGGGTGAGCAGGGAGGTGGCCAGTGATGCGTGCCGTATTGACGTTGGGTTTGCTGGCGCTGACCTTCGGGCTGCCGGCGCAGGCGGCCAAGGTCGATCTCGACCTGGAACGACTGCGCGCGGAGCTGTCGGATCTCGAAACCGATCCCAGTCTCGGCAGTCTGGCGGGCGTCGAGCGAGCCGAGGCACGGCAGGCAGTGGAGCGCATCGCCACGGCCGGTCGCGGAGCACGCCATGACCTCGCCGTCTACGTGGCCGAACGCCGCATCGACATCGCCCGGGTAACCGCCCAGGCTGAGCTGGCCGAACAGCAGGCCGAGCAGCTGGATCGCGAGCACGACCGCATCCTGCTGGATGCCAGCCGCCGGGACGCCGAGCTGTCGCGACTGGAGGCGGAAAAGCTGCGTCTGCAATCGCTGGCTCGTGCCGAAGAGGCGGATCGCGCGCGTCGCGCTGCCGAGGCTGCGCAGGCCGAGAGCCTGGCTTCACAGGAGCAGGCCGAACAGGCCATGGCGGAGGCCGAGCAGGCCAAGCGTCTGGCTGAAGCGCAGTCGCGTGAAGCGAGCCTGGCCAAGCGCGAGGCGGAGCTGGCATCCGAGGCCGCGGACAGCCTGCGCCAGCAGCTCAACAACATGAGTGCCCGTTCCGAGGCGCGAGGACAGGTGATGACGCTCTCCGGTGATGCCTTTGCGCCCGGCAAGTCGGCCCTGCGTCCTGAGGCGCGCGCCAACTTGGGCCGCATCGTCGAGTTCATCCGCGCCAACCCGGGCAAGTCGGTGCGCATCGAGGGGCATACGGATGCGACCGGTGGCGCCAACCTCAACCAGGTGCTGTCGCAGAAGCGCGCGGATGCCGTTCGTGATGCGCTGGTCGAGAGCGGTGCCGATGGCTCACGGATGACTGCCATTGGCCTCGGGGAAGCGCAGCCGATCGCCAGCAACACCAGCGAAAAGGGTCGTTCGCAGAACCGCCGCGTGGAGATCGTCATCGCCAAGTGATTGATTTGCGGACGATTGTCCCCGGTGATGCGCGTCTGTCTCCGGCTGGCAGAGGCTGATCGTCGAAAAATGTCCGCAAAAACAATGGGCTGCGCGCTCGCTTGCGAGCGTGGGAACAGCGGAGTAGGGTCAAGGCTCCGGGGTCGATCATGGCCCCCGGAAGCAAGGATGTCCCGCCGATGATTCAGTCAGCCACCGCCGCGGAGAGCGCCGCCTCAGTGATTGAGGTTCGCGCGCCGGGAGCGGGTGAGCAGCAGGACATCACCCAGAACACCCAGCCAACGCCCCGCCTCGGAAGAGCGCGGGGCGTTTGCGTTTGGGGTGCAGTTTCACGGCCGTGCAACGGCCCATAGTCAGGAGATCCGCCCATGTTCGAACGGCAGCGACAAGCCGATGTGGAAGCCCTGCTCCGGGACAACAGCGAGTTCCGCCAGCTCTACCACCGCCATCAGGAGCTCGACAAACAGGTACTGGACGCCGAACTCGGCGTTCTGCCGCTGGATGACACCACGCTGGCGCGCATGAAGAAGGAAAAGCTTTTCGCGAAAGACCGCTTGACCCGAATGTTCAACACTGCCGGCGACACCCGACATTGACGCCGCAGCCAGCGGGCAGCGGCCCGGCCTGAGCGCCGCTGCCACTCGCTGAGTCCCTCCCCGGAACGGTTCTTTCCCGCGGCGGCGGCGACCTCCCTCGTCGGTCGACGCCGCCGCAATCCGGTATCATTCCGCCCTTCGTTCCAGCGGTGCCCGTGCCGGGCCGATTCCACATGTCCGTACACCAAAGCGTCCTTGAGCTCATCGGCAACACGCCGATGGTCCGGGTGCAGCATCTCGACTGCGGCCCCTGCGAGCTATACCTCAAGCTGGAAAGCATGAATCCCGGCGGTTCGATCAAGGACCGCATCGGTCTCAGCATGATCGATGCCGCGGAGAAAGCCGGAAAGATCAAGCCGGGCGATACGCTGGTTGAAGGCACCGCCGGCAACACCGGTCTTGGCCTGGCGCTGGTCGCCCAGCAGAAAAACTATCGGCTCGTGCTGGTTGTTCCCGACAAGATGAGCCGCGAGAAGATCTTCAACCTCAAGGCCATGGGCGCCGAGGTGGTGCTGACGCGCTCCGATGTGGCCAAGGGCCATCCCGAGTACTACCAGGACATGGCTGAGCGGATCGCCAAGGAGACGCCGGGCGCCTACTTCATCAACCAGTTCGGCAACCCGGACAATCCGCGGGCGCACTACGAGACCACGGGTCCGGAAATCCTCGAGCAGATGGATGGCCGCATGGACGCCATCGTCTTCGGCTGTGGTTCCTCCGGCACGATGTCCGGGCTGTCGGCCTTCCTCGCCGAGAAATCGCCCAACACCGAAATGGTGCTGGCGGATCCCGTGGGTTCGATCCTCGCCGAGTACATCAACGAGGGCACGCTGTCGGAGAAGTCCGGCAGCTGGCTGGTCGAGGGCATTGGTGAGGATTTCCTGCCGCCGATCTCCGACTTCAGTCGGGTGAAGAAGGCGTATGCCATCGGTGATCGCGAAAGCTTCCTGGTCGGCCGCGAGTTGCTGGCCAAGGAAGGTGTCCTCGGCGGCAGCAGCACCGGCGCCATCGTTGCCGCGGCGCTGAAGTACTGCCGTGAACAGACCGAGCCCAGGCGCGTGGTGGCCTTCGTCTGCGATACTGGCAACAAATACCTGTCGAAGATGTACAACGACTACTGGATGCTGGACAACGGCTTCCTTGATCGCGAGCCGACCGGCGACCTGCGTGACCTGATCCTGCGTCCCTACGACAACCGCGACACCGTTGTGGTGGCGCCGACCGACCTGCTGGTCACCGCGTACCAGCGCATGAAGCTGTACGACGTCAGCCAGCTGCCGGTGATGGACGGCGAGCGGATCGTCGGCATCATCGACGAATCCGACGTGCTGCTGCACGTCTATGGCGACGAAGCCAAGTTCCGCGACCCGGTGTCCACCGCCATGGCCACCACCCTGGTCAAGCTCGACGTCGACGCATCCATCGAAACCCTGATGCCAGTCTTCGACCGCGGCCTCGTCGCCATCGTCATGGACGGCGAGAAGTTCCTCGGCCTGATCACCCGCATCGACCTGCTCAACTACCTGCGCCGGCGCGTCAACTGACCACCTGGCCGGCAGCAACCCGGAAGAACCCATGACCAGCAAGAATGACAAGGCCGGGCTCGGTACCCGCGCGATCCATGCCGGGCAGTCGCCGGACCCGAGTACTGGTGCCATCATGACGCCGATCTATGCGACCAGCACCTACGTGCAGGAAAGCCCGGGAAGGCATCAGGGCTTCGAGTACTCACGCACCCATAACCCAACACGCTTCGCCTACGAGCGCTGTGTCGCCGATCTTGAAGGTGGCGTCAATGGCTTTGCATTTGCCTCCGGTCTCGCCGCCGCCGCGACGGTTCTGGATCTGCTCGATGCCGGCAGCCATGTCATCGCCATGGATGATCTCTACGGAGGTACCTACCGGTTGTTCGAGCGTGTGCGCCGTCGAAGCGCCGGTCTCGATTTCAGTTTCGTCGACCTGAATGACGAAGCGGCGCTCGATGCCGCTCGGAAGCCGAATTCGCGCATGTTGTGGATTGAGACGCCCACTAACCCGATGCTGAAGATCGTCGATCTCCGGAAAGTCTGCGACTGGGGGCGCAAGCATGGGCTGATCGTGGTCGTCGACAACACCTTCTGCTCGCCGATGCTCCAGCGTCCGATCGAACATGGTGCGCATCTGGTGCTGCATTCCGCGACCAAGTACCTCAACGGCCACTCCGATATCGTTGGTGGCATGGTCGTGGCAGCCGAGCAGGAACTGGCCGAGCAGATGGCTTTCCTGCAGAATTCGGTCGGGGCAATTCAGGGACCATTCGACAGCTTCCTCGCGCTGCGGGGACTGAAGACCCTGCATCTGCGCATGAAAGCCCACAACGAAAGTGCCCAGCAACTGGCCGAGTGGCTGGATCAGCATCCGGCCATCGACAAGGTCATCTATCCCGGCCTTGCAAGTCATCCCCAGCATGAGCTTGCCAAGCGCCAAATGGAGGGTTTCGGCGGCATCATCAGCGTCTACGTCAAGGGCGGCCTCGATGCCGCGCGCCGCATGATGGAGCGCTGTCACCTATTCGGCCTCGCTGAATCACTGGGTGGCGTCGAGAGCCTAATCAACCACCCGGCGATCATGACGCATGCGTCAGTGCCGCAAGAGCATCGCGCCAAGCTGGGTATTACCGACAACCTGGTACGCCTGAGTGTAGGTGTGGAGGATCTCGCCGATCTCCGTGGGGAACTGGCGATAGCTCTCGGATGAGTGCCAGCAGTCATCGCAATCGGGTAGGCATGTTTTCTGGAGGCATGCTGTTTCGATATTTCGAGCTTCTGAAGTTTCGCGTATTTGCGGATCTCAAGTCGGAAGCTTCAAGAACCTACCTTGGCATGCTTTGGTGGCTGTTCGAGCCGCTGCTATACCTGCTGATTCTGTATTT
Source organism: Rhodanobacteraceae bacterium (assembly GCA_024233975.1). GTDB lineage: Bacteria > Pseudomonadota > Gammaproteobacteria > Xanthomonadales > Xanthomonadaceae > JACKOX01. The sequence goes on along the minus strand of JACKOX010000001.1, from coordinate 11,752 downwards.
CGTATTTGGTCACCTGCGCGGTGGCAGCGGGGAGGGCTTTGCGGCATTCCTGTTCGTCGGTCTCGTCATTTGGCAGTGGATCCGGTCCACGGTGGCCCACTGTGCGGACTCCATACGCAACAACATGCACATGTTGAGGCAGGTTCGCCTGCCCCCGGCACTCTTTCCGCTCATCGTGATTTGTACAGACACGTTCAAGTTTCTGGTGGTGTTATTGATCTTGCTCGTGATGCTTCCGATCATGGGTGTGTCGTTCACCTTGCAAGCACTGTGGTTGCCGCTGGCGTTGCTGCCGACCCTGCTGCTGATCTTGGGGGCCGGCCTGTTTGTGGCAGCCCTTCCGCCAGTCATTCCGGATGTGAAGCTGGTTATCGATACGGTTCTCACGGCACTGATGTTCGTCAGCGGAATTTTTTTTCGCGCGGATAGCATTCCGGAAAAATATCGATGGGTCATGGACTTCAATCCCGTTGCGCTTTGCATTACTTCCGCACGTCACGTTTTGCTGGATGGAGTAGCTCCGGACAGCGCATCCCTTGGATATGTCGCCTCGATTGGAGTCGTTCTCGGTGTGCTGGGCCTCTTGACGATCATGCAGCTGTCTCCGCGTTACACGAAACAGGTGATCTGAGACGTGTCAGTCGCCATAGGGTTTGACAATGTGGACGTGAGCTACCCGCTCGGGTGGCGTTTTCGAGGCAAGCGTCATCGGGCGCTGAAGGGTATTTCCCTGGAGATCAGGCACGGTGAAAGGCTTGCGGTGCTGGGGAGCAATGGATCGGGCAAGAGCACGCTACTTCGCCTGATTGCCGACTTGATCGTTCCTGATGCTGGTCATGTGAGTCGAAATCATGGTCCGTGCCAGATGTTGAATTTGTCGCTGGGGTTCATGCCCCATCTCAGTGGTCGGCAGAATGTAATTCTCAGTGGGCTGCTGCAGGGTTTTTCACGCAATCACATTGATAGCCGCCTTGGTGCCGTCGAGGATTTTTCCGAGCTTGGAGATTTCTTTGATTTGCCGCTTCGAACCTATTCGTCGGGTATGCGGGCAAGGCTGGGCTTCTCACTTGCGATGGAGCTTTCTCCGGACATGTTGGTTATCGACGAGGCACTTGGGGTGGGCGATGCTGCGTTTCAGGAAAAATCGCGATCAGCATTGACCGACAAGATACATTCAGGTCTGACGGTCATCCTGGTTTCACACAATGAACCATTCGCTAGGGAAACTTGTGATCGCGCAGTATGGTTGTCGGGGGGCGAGGTCAAGGGTATTGGTTCCGTCGATGAGATGTATCGGAAGTATCGGGACTGGGACAAGAGCACACGAGCGGTAGCGCGGTCTGCGAGCGATTTGCCGCCAGAGAACGGGAAGACGTGATGCAAATTGTCGTACTAGGGATGCATCGGTCGGGAACGTCTGCGGTTTCCAGGCTAATCAACATGATGGGCGCAAATGCCGGGCGCGCCGAGAAAATCGGGAAGCCTGCTGCTGATAACAGCAAGGGTTTTTGGGAGCATTCGGAAGTCCGGGATCTGAACGACCAGATTCTCGCCTGCGTCAGATCCAGTTGGGACGACATTTCCCACGCCGATCTCGGCGAAATCGAGCGGTCGCAGCGTTCCGAACTGACTCGTTTGGTCGGTGATTTTGTATTCGAAATGGATACAGTCAGGCCTTGGGTTATCAAGGATCCGCGTCTGTCGATCACGCTGCCGTTATGGCAGGAGGTGCTCGAATGCCCGCTTTATGTCATTCCATACCGGCATCCGGAGGCCGTGGCCGCGTCCCTTTATTTGCGAAATCGTATCCCGGAACCTGTCGGCATGGCCTTGTGGGAGGAATACCTGCATCGCGCAATCAAGTCGACGGAGCATGGTCCAAGGCTGTTTGTTTCCTATGAGCAATTGGTTGTGGACTCACCTGGTGTGGCTTCCACGATGTTCCACTGGCTGGTGGACAATGGTGCAACCGGATTGCGAATGCCTTCCGATGTGGAAGTGCGTGGCTTTGTGAGTTCGGGGCTCCAGCATCATGTCAGTTCGCAATCGGGGGTCCGCTGCAGTGGCGCGGCACGTGTGTTGCTGGAGTCTCTTGATGCGGGTGGTTGCGGCACTCCTGACTGGTCCCCGTCAGACTCGTCAATGCAACTCTTGCAGTGGTTGCACGAGAATCGCCTGCAACAACATCCTTCGCTTTCTGATTCGGGGCATTTTCGAAGTCAACCACAGGCGGATGCTGGGCGCGATGCGGGTGATGGGCGACGCGACGTCGAATCAGATGCAAGCGTAATCGCGGGCGGTTCGGGTCAGGCCCGCGCCCCTCGCCCTTCTATTTTTCAGCAAATCGAGTTGCTGAAGCGCGAGATTGGCGAACTCAGCTACCAGCGAGACAATCTGCTTGAGCAGGTCCGCATGGTCGACAAAAAGAATGACCAGCTGCAGGCGCTGAACCACGATTTGCAACAGGCGAACGGCGTGCTTGCATCGACCATCTCGGAAGAAATGCCGCGGATTGGTCGCTTGATAGCGGAGCGCGGCGACGCGGATGTTTCCGTGCTCCTGAGTCGCCAGGAGCAGAACAACAACGGATTGCTGCGGCAGTGTGTCTCTGAGCTGTCCCAGATGCGCGATGAGCTCAGCATGAGCACGCGCTCCATCGCAGAAATGTCCGCGCTATTGGCCGCGCTAAGGCAATCGATGCGCTGGAGGATCGGAAACGTCGCTTGCGGCATTGTTGAGAACCTGTTGCTGCGTGGTCGCCCCAAGCTGGCAATCGACCGTCTGGAACAACTGGCCGCGGGCTATGACGGTTTGTCCACGAGAGGACGCCGCGCTGCCGGGCCATTGATTGATCATCTGCATTCAGTGTTGGGAATAGACCACGCCGCGGGCGGGGCCGCGACTGAAACCGTGCTGCATCGCCAAGCTCGGGTTCGTCCGCAAGCGGGCTGCATGGATGTCATCTTCTTCCCCGTGATCGACTGGCACTTTCGCGTCCAGCGACCCCAGCACCTGGCTCGGGAGTTGGGTGCTTTGGGGCATCGCGTGTTCTACCTGGAGACCGTCATCGGTACCGGTTCGGGTCAACCGGGTTTCGAGGTGCTGGAGAGTCCGGCCGAAAACGTCTTCCTGATTCGCCTTCATACCCGGCTGAGCAAGGCGCCAAACATCTACAAGGATGTACTGAGCGACGTGGGTAACAAGGAAGTCCGCGATGCATTGTCGGCCTTCGTGCTGAATCTTGGCGTCGATTCCCCGGCGGCCATTATCGACTTGCCGTTCTGGAGTCCGTTGGCCAAATCCATCAGCGGCTCTGTGATGGTCTATGACTGCATGGACCACCATGCCGGGTTTTCCACCAACGATGACAAGATGCTTTGCTTGGAGGAACGGCTGATCCAGGACGCCGACGTCGTGGTGGTCACGTCTGACTGGTTGGAACGAGAGGTCGGGAAGAAGCGGGCCGTGTCGCTGATCCGTAACGGGGCCCAGGTCACGCGTTTCAGCGAACCCCTAGACGTGAGTGAAATGGCGTCCAGCACTCGTCCGCGCGTCGGCTATATCGGAGCCATTTCCGATTGGTTTGACATTGGTTTGCTGACGACCGTCGCGAAAAACATGCCCGATGTGGACTTCGTGCTCGTCGGCGATGTCACCCAGGTCGACGTCTCAGTGGCAGCCAGCCTTCCCAATGTCGAATTTATCGGCGAAGTGCCCTACGAAATGGCTCCACAATACGTGCAGTCTTTCGATGTCTGCACGATCCCATTTCGGATTTGTGAGCTGACCTTGGCAACCAATCCGGTCAAGGCTTACGAATACCTTGCGGCTGGCAAGCCCGTGGTGGCAACGCCGCTACCTGAGTTGGAGCGAATGGACGACATGGTTTCCATCGCTGCAGATGCTGTTTCCTTCGAAGCAGCGCTACGCGCGGCCCTCGACGAAGACGAGGTCGGTCTGATTGCCGAGCGGCAGCGCTGGGTCGCCGGTCACGACTGGTCCCAGCGAGCTGGGGATCTGGCGAGAATCATCGATGCTCGCTTCCCCAGAACCAGTATCGTCGTGCTTACCTGGAACAATCTGGATTTTACTCGAGCCTGTCTGGCCAGTATAGAGGCAAACACGCGTTATCCGAACGTGGAGCTTGTTCTTGTGGATAACGGCTCAAGTGATGAAACCCCCGAATTCCTGCGCGCCTATGCGAAGAGCCGAAACAATGTGAAAGTGATCCTCAACGAGGAGAACCTCGGGTTCGCCGCTGGGAACAATGCAGGATTGCGGGAGGCAACCGGTGAGTATGTCGTGGTTCTGAACAACGACACCTACGTCACCCCTGGTTGGCTTCAGGGCTTGGTTGGGCACCTCATGCGGAACCCGGATATTGGCATTGTTGGGCCGGTAACCAACAACATAGGAAACGAAGCGCGTATCGATATCCACTACCGCAACATGGGTGAGATGCTGGAAGCCGCCGCGGAGTACACGCGGAGGAACCCTCGCGTGCTGGTCGATACTGAAGTCGTTGCATTCTTCTGCTGCGCGTTCCGGCGCCAGTTGCTCGATGAAGTGGGATTTCTCGACGAGCAGTTCGGGCGTGGATTCTTCGAGGACGACGATTACTGCCGGCGAATTGCTCAAGAAGGGTTTCGCGTTGCAATTGCCGAGGATGTCTTCGTTCATCACCACCTTTCAGCCAGTTTTGAGACTCTGGATCAGGTAGAACGAAGCGCGCTTTTCGAAGTGAACAAGCGTCGATACGAAGCAAAGTGGGGGGAATGGAAAGCGCATGAATACCGTAAGGACTGTCGATGAACGCGAAGGATTCTCAAGCAGAGAGCCTAGGCTCGGCACTTTCTTGTGCTCGCCCGCTGTTCCTGATCGGCTGTCCCAGATCAGGCACGACATTCACAACGCGACTGCTGAACTCCCACCCAAGGTTGCTTCTGACCAATGAGTCAGCGGTTTTCATGCTTCTCGATGACATCATCAAGAAGTCGGGGAAAGGTATCGCATCGGGAATCCTGTACGGAAAGGACTACCACACGCTGCTCTCCAGTCTGATGTCGGACAACTATCGCAGGTTGATCGAGAGTTTCTATTCTCGCATCGCAGGGGTAGAGGGGAGGGCCAAGCTTGACTATTGGGGAGAGAAACACCCTCACCTCAACCTGTGCCTGGATCGGCTTGATGAGCAGTTTCCAGACGCTCGCTATATCTATTCCGTGCGGGATCCCAGGGACAGCGCTCTGTCCATCGCCAAGATGAGGTCTGTCTCTTTTGAAGACGCGCTTGATAATTGGAGTAGATTCTCGCGGCGGTATGAGGAGTTCGCGCGCGGCAAAGGGCCGGAAACGGTCCTGGTGACGCGCTATGAAGACATGGTGCGAGGCTATCGAGCCGAGGCAGACAGGATCTTTGCGTGGCTTGGTATGGAGACTTCCGCGGAGGTCGTCAGTTTCCTCGAGACCTCGAAAAGTATCGACGCTCACTCAGGAGGCAAGGCGCGTGACTTCTCCGCCGAGAGCGTCGGACGCTGGACACGGACCCTGACTGAAAGTCAGGTCTCCCACGCTGCGGCGGAAACAGGCGAGTTTCTGGAAAAGTACGGCTACTCGCACACGGGGGCTGATTCGTCTGACAAAAACAGTGCTAGGGCGCCTTCGTTCTCCTCGGATACGGTCGTCGACTATCGTTGCAACATCTGCGGCAGCAGGAATCGCTCAAAGATCGCCAATCTCGATCGCGAGTCGAAGTCCTGCGTCAAGTGCGGCTCTTCGGTAAGGATGAGGGCAATCATTCACTTGTTGTCCCAGTCGCTGTTCGGGGAGTCCCTTTGTATCTCGGACTTTCCTCTCCGGAAGGACATCAAGGGAATAGGTCTCAGTGATTGGGGCATCTATGCAAAGCGTCTTGAGGGAAGGCTGGGATACACGAACACTTTCTACCATCAAGAACCGCGGGTTGACGTCACCGAGCCAGACAATTCATTCGTCGATTCTTTCGACTTCCTGATCGCCAGCGACGTCTTTGAGCACGTTCTACCTCCTGTTTCACGCGCGTTTGTTGGCGCAAGGCGAATCCTCCGACCAGGCGGCGCGCTGATATTCAGCGTGCCCTTTCTGAATCGAGGCGTGGAGACCGTCGAACATTTCCCGAAGATGAAGGAAGCGGATGTCGTGCTGGAGAACGGCTCTTATAGGCTCCATGCAACAAATTGGGATGGAACGAAGACCATTCACGATGAACTTCGTTTTCACGGTGGCCCCGGGTCTACTCTGGAAATGCGCATCTTCACGAGGAGTTCCCTGCTCGAGGAATTGCGTGCCGCAGGATTTCAAAGCGTCAAGATTCTGGATGAGCCAGTCGCCGAGTGGGGTATCTACTGGAAAGTGTCCTGGTCGCTGCCGCTCGTGGCGCTGGCCTGATTCGCCTGGCCTTGACATGTGGAGCCACCACGGGGATCAGTCCAAGATGACGCGCGACTCGTCTGGCTCTCCGTAAACAATGAAGTTGCTTGTCATCGCCTATGAGTTTCCGCCGCTCGAATCTGCTCATGGCATTCGCTGGGGGTATTTGGCGGCTGAGCTTGCGATCCGGGGTCACTCGGTTACCGTCATCACCTCGGACATCGTGAGAGGCACAGTAGCGGCACCATTTGGGAGTCTGTGCAATGTGGTCCAGGTCTTCCCCGGTCCCTTCGTGGGTGCCTCCAGGTGGCTTTCAGAAATTTTCTTGCGGCGGAACGACCACCCGGAGAATGGAAAGAAGGAAGGGGGGCACTCACCAACGCTGGTAGATCGCTGCTACAGATTCTTGAGATGGATTGGTGGCCAGATGCTGGTGCCGGATGTCCGTACCGAGTGGTTGCCATGGGGTTTTTTTGCGGCCAGACGAGCGATCCGTGAGGAGCGGCCAGACGTCATCATTGCCTCGCACGAGCCGGGCGTTGATCTGGCCATCGCGCGTCGCCTGCGAAGGGCCTTCGGCATTCCGGTGCTGGCCGATCTGGGAGATCCGGTTGTTTCCCCATACACGCCTGATTGGCGGAGGTGGCTGGATGCCCGGCTTGAGCGACGTTGGCTTGAAGGCGTTGCGGCAGTCTCCGTCACCACCCGACAAACGCGGGACTTGCTGCGTTCCAGGGTCCCCAGCCTGAAGGACGTTCCAGTGGAAGTGCTGACGCAGGGCTTTGATGCTCGGCCTGTCGCGCCGTCTCTGAGCGTTGTGCCATTCGAGAAGGGGCTGCTGGAGTTGCTCTATACGGGAACGCTCTATGCGCGTTTCCGAAGCCCGGCTCCATTGCTGGAAGCGGTGCAGCAAGTGCCGGATGTGCGACTGACTGTGGCCGGACATCTCGACGGGATCGACCCCCGGGTTCTTGAGAGTTGCAGTTCCGTACGCTACGTCGGTCGCCTCACGCATGAGCAGGTAAAGGCAGCGCAGCGGGAAGCAGACGTGCTATTGAACATCGGCAATGATTTTGGCGTGCAGATTCCTGGAAAGCTTTTCGAGTACCTGGGAGCGGGTCGGCCGATCATGCACCTTGCAAGTACACGGGATGATGCATCTGTGGAGATCATTCGTGACCTGCGCTGTGGGGTCGTCCTAGCGACGGATGATACGGACGGTATCGTCAACGCGCTGAAGGAAATGCGCGCTCGAAAGTCCCGAGGCGAGCTTGCAGCGACCCATGGCGGACTGGCGATGCAGTATTCCTGGCAGGGAATTGCCGGCAGGCTGGAATCCATGTTGCTTGGCCTTGTCGCGAACGATGGGTCCGGGGTCACCATGCCTGCAGACTCGCGGGATAGGCGACCAGAATGAAGACCGCGGTCGTCTATGATTTTCTGCAGGTGCGCGGTGGGGCGGAGCAACTCAGCCGGTTGATGGCTCGTCGGCTGCCGGCCGATCTCTACGTGCATTCCGCATCCCGTGATGAGCTTGAACAATCAGCAACGCCGTTTCTCAGTTTGACGGGAAACCCGACATCCACCTCAAGCGTCAGGCGCGCGCTGTCAGCGTGGAGGGGATTCGAGTTCATGGCGAAGCGGTCAGGCTATTCTCACGTTGTTTTTTCGGGTCACTACGCGCCAATGGCGTGGCATGCGTTCCCAGGGGCTTCCCGTCTGCTGTACCTCCACGCACCGCCACTGCCTTTCGTCCTCGACCCGAATGACGAATCAAGATCCGACATGTCACTGGTGAAGCGTCTGGCGGCGCTACCGGCGATGAACCTACTCCTGGAGCGATACAGGCGTGCGGCAGGAAAGATGCATGCGGTTGTGGCCAATTCCCGCTTTGTCGCGGACGCGTTCCAGCGCCTGACCGGACGGCAGCCCACCGTCGTTCATCCCCCAGTCCGCGATGGCTTCTTCCGCGAGGCAGACAACGACGTTTCTGGAGGCTACTGGCTCAGCTGGGCGCGGCACGAACCGGTGAAGCGGATCGACAGGATCATTGAGGCGTTTCTGCAGATGCCCGAACAACGCCTGGTGATTGCAGGCGCCGGCGGGTGTACCTCAAGCCTGCGTGCCCAGGCTGAGGGAGCCGGGAACATACAGTTCATTGGTGAGCTTGACCGCGAGGAACTGCTGCAATGGATACGTCCTGCGCTTGGAGCTGTTCACTTTTCTCGATCGGAGCCATATGGATTGGCCATTGCGGAAGCCGTTGCTGCCGGGAAGTTTGTCATTGCACCAGATGAAGGCGGTGTGCGGGACATCGTCGAACAGGGTGTCAGCGGTGCGTTGTTGGATTCCGACCCATCACCGTCCCAGCTCATCGCTTCAGTTCGCGAATGGGCGTGGCGGATAGAACAAGGGTTGTGGAGACCCTCGGCAGCTAGCCAGGTGAATTGCGCGGCGGACTTTCTGGCTGCCCTGCAGCGAGAGTTTGTCGCTGTTTCTGGCAAGAACGGAGAGAGGCAATCATGAAACGAGCACTTGTCGTTTTCGGGACACGTCCCGAGGCGATAAAGATGGCCCCGGTCGTGGCGGCGTTGCGACATCTGGGTTCGTTGGATGTGCGGGTCGCTGTAACGGCCCAGCATCGGGAGATGCTGGATCAGGTGCTACGACTCTTCGAGCTCACGCCGGACATCGACCTTGATCTCATGACTCCCGGTCAGGGATTGTCCCAGCTGTTCTCCCGCATTCTCGTCGCGATGACCGAAGTGATAGAGGAGGTGGCGCCCGATATCGTTCTTGTGCATGGCGATACGTCGACGACATTGGCAACTTCCCTTGCCGCTTTCCACTGCAGGGTTCCCGTGGGACATGTCGAGGCAGGACTTCGAACCGGCAACATGATGTCGCCCTGGCCAGAGGAGGCAAACCGTAGGTTGACCGCGCCGCTCGCCTCGCTTCACTTCGCTCCGACGATCACCTCCCGGCACAACCTTGCTTCGGAGGGAATCATCCAGGGTGTCGAAGTCACTGGAAATACGGTGGTCGACGCGCTCCTGTTAGTGGCGGAACGCATTGTCGGCGATGTCAGCCTGATGGCCAGCTTGGACGAACAGTTCGGGTTTCTCGACGCAGGGCGCCGGTTGATTCTTGTGACAGGTCATCGTCGGGAGAGCTTTGGGGACGGCTTCGAGCACATTTGTCGTGCCTTGGCACAGCTGGCGGGCCGGGACGATGTGCAGATCGTCTATCCGGTGCACCTGAATCCGAATGTCAGGGAACCCGTTTCTCGGATTCTGGACAAGGTGCGGAATGTCTACCTCATTGATCCGCAGGACTATCTCCCATTCGTCTACCTGATGATGCGCAGCTTCCTGATCCTGACCGACTCAGGTGGTATCCAGGAAGAGGCGCCGTCCCTCGGTAAGCCGGTGCTCGTCATGCGGGAAACGACCGAGCGCCCAGAGGCGATCCTGGCTGGCACTGTCGAATTGGTAGGCGTCGACGAATCCTCCATCGTTGACCGAGTCACTCGCCTGCTTGAGGACGACGAGGCCTATCAGACAATGTCGCGTGCTCATAACCCCTATGGCGATGGGCGCGCTGCGGGCCGGATCGCGACGGCAGTGGCCAACTACCTAGGTGTCTGATGGGTGCTTTGGTTCTTGGTAGCAGCGCAGCGTCATGGCAGAAACCGGGTCGTCGGTTGGCTACCTTGGTCGACTGACTCTTGTTGTTGCAGCGCTGTCTTGGATACGGGCGATGTGTGAGTCGGGCTATTCTTTCATGATAGCGGCCATGCGCTGCTGTTTGCGTCTTGCTATGTCGTGCGTATTAGCCTGCCGAGTAGCATGATGGATATCATTCCGCTCCACCATGGGCTTCGCCGTTTGTCGCGGAATCTCATTGAAGTCCAGCAAGCGTCATACGACATTTTTGGGCGCCGATGCCTGGAAATCACCGAGGTGCAAGTCATATGGCGAATCCGAGAATAGGCATGATGGAATCGGCAACCAGTCGTATCGAATCGCACCATTTGCAGGCATCGTTGGTAACACCGTTGGTCGCGGTGGCGGTCTACGTGGTTTGGCTGTTGGTTTCCAACCCGGGATACTTCAGTCACGACGAGTTGCAATGGGGGGCGCGGGCCACTGCATCGATCTCTCTGGGTGAGCAGCGGTGGGTGTCGTGGTTGAACTACAGCACTTTCCAATACCGTCCGTTGACATTCAACCTGTGGCTTTTGCTTGGGCGGGCGTTATTTCTGCATCCGTATTGGTATCACGCGGTCTGGGCGTTGGGTGGCGCTGGCGTAGCCGGTTTGCTGTACAGCACACTACGAGCTGCAAGTGTGGCGCCCATGACGTCTGCTGTTGCAGCGCTGGCTTTCTGGCTGAATCCGTATGCTGTCTGGGTTCACGCTTGGGTGGCGACGTTGGCCGATTTTGTTTGGGTTGTTTGCGGCTTGCTGATTGCCCGTCTGTTGCTAGCTCGGGGGGCGTTCTGGAAACATCCTGCGCCGGTGGTGGTGATGGTTGCGGCGCTTACGGTTGTCGCACTGCTCGCTAAGGAAGCCGGACTGGCGATCCCTTCATTGCTCTTGGTTGCCGGAATTTCGCTGAAAGATGTGCGCTGGCGATGGGCATTCGCCGCATCCGCTGCGGTGGGAGTAGCTTACCTGTCGCTTAGGTACCCGATCCTGGCCGATCCGGCGCGCAAAGCGACATCGTATGGCATCGACCTTGGTGGTATCCCCCTGAGATTTGTGGGCTATCAGTTGTTTCCACTGCATCTGGGGCATTCTTGGGCAAACTCAATTCTCGTCGCTCCTGCCTGGCGCTGGACGTCATACAGTGCTTTCATCGGAACCTGCTGGTTCGGGCTGCTGCGTACACCACGGCATGCTGTGATATGGCTGCTTATGTCAGTGGCATGCCTTGGCCCGTCGTTGTTGATTGGTTCGATGGCTAGCCAGTATGCCTATGGGCTGAGCGCCGGATTGATCATGTTTGTTGCCCTTGTCTGGTCCGGCACGCGCGTGTGGGGGCGAATCCTAGCGGTCGGCTTGATGCTGGTGAGTTCGTGGCACGGCGTTGAGGTCGCGTACCACATAAGGAACGTTGGTCTCTTGCAGGCTCAGTTCTCGCCGAGTATGGCGGATGCTCTGGCACAGTCAGGTGCAACGCCTCAGGCACCACTCCATTTGTTGCCGCGTTGTCTGTCGCAACGCGCTGTCTATAACGGTTTCGCTGCGCATATCCCTTCATATCATGGGGTGGAAATTGCCGGTCGCGTCATAGTGCTGAGTGAGTCCAGGAATAACCAGCCGATCGCGGCCGTAGAGTGCG